>JBEONO010000118.1:0-1022 GCA_040544425.1 Oxalobacteraceae bacterium GrIS 1.18 | reverse complement strand
TCGGCTGCCGGATTGACGTTGAGTCAGGTGCAGGAGATTGACGAGACTCAACTGCAGCACCGTCTGGCAGGCCCTGGCAAGAAACCCCACAATCACGTTCAACCCGATTTCGGTCGTGTGCATCAGGAATTGCGCCGCAAAGGCATGACCCTGGCTCTGCTCTGGGAAGAGTACTGTGCCGATCATGCAGATCAGCAGACCTATGCGTATTCCCAATACTGCGACAAGTACAACCGGTTTGCAAAACTGCTCAAACGCTCCATGCGGCAGATTCATCGTGCCGGCGAGAAGTTGTTTATCGACTTTGCCGGGCCAACGATTCCTCTCACGGATGGCACGCGCGCTCACATCTTCGTCGCCGCCATGGGCGCATCCAGTTACACCTTCGCTTATGCCACGGAACGCGAAACGATGGCAGACTGGCTCACCGGCACAGCCCGTGCGCTGCAGTTTTACGGTGGCGTGCCACAGCTCATCGTGCCAGACAATCCCAAGGCAATGATTGCCAATGCGGATCGGTATGAACCGCGTGCCAATGACACCGTGCTGGATTTCGCCCGGCATTACAACACGTCGATCTTACCGGCGCGTCCCTATCATCCTCAGGACAAAGCCAAAGCAGAATCGGCCGTGCAAATTGTCGAACGCTGGATCATGGCGCGGTTGCGTCATCACACCTTTGCCAACGTACATGACGTGAATGCAGCGATCATTCCCTTGCTGACCCGGCTGAATCAGAAACTGTTTCAGAAGCTGCCAGGCAGTCGCGCCAGCACATTCACTTCCATTGATGCGCCAGCCTTGATGGCATTACCCACCCAGCCCTATGAAATGGCGTGGTTTAAAACCGTTAAAGTGCATGTCGACTACCACGTTGATATTGAGCGGCATCGTTACAGCGTGCCGCATGCACTGGTTGGTCAGGTTCTGGAAGCGCGCATGACCAAGACGATGATTCAGCTGTTGCATCGTGGCGAACGGGTTGCCAGTCATCCACGCAATCCCAGGGTGGGAGAATTCAG
>JBEONO010000117.1:0-1066 GCA_040544425.1 Oxalobacteraceae bacterium GrIS 1.18 | reverse complement strand
CCTGCTTAAAATTTCAGCAGGGTACAGTAATTACCTGGTCAATTTTCAATGGAAAAATATGAGTTTATCTGGTCAATTTTCGGTGCGCGTCAACAGGACAAGGTCTTACTGAGGCGGCTGCAAATTTTGGTAAAAGCAAACAGTTCGTAGCCAAATTGATTAAAAAAATTACAGAAATCCACAATGCGAGTGACCAAGTGGACGGATTCGTTAAAATTTCCATGGTTGTACCGGCGTCGCTTGCGTCAGAGCTTACTGACTACATGGACGAAGTTAAGGAATGCAGAGATAAAAAAGTAGTTGAACAGAACGTAATAAAACTTGTCAGGTATGTTGCGTCTCTCAGAAAATCATTGTCATAAATTTGATTTTTTATTTTAAGCGGACAACATACATTCCCGCCGCTCGTGATTGATGCACATTTGATCAGTTAGCCCAAATATTGAGGTAATCGACAATTCCATCAAAGCCAATACCTGCATCAAACAAACGGTACCGCGCCGCTTCAATATCCCCTTGACGGTACAGTTCAAACGCCTCAGATATTGCCAACTCTCTAGTCGCTACCATTCGCTTTATTCGCTCAGTTCGCGTCGCTGGGGAACGGTATTCCTCAAAAGATTTTTGGTCAGTAAAATACATGTCGCTGTTTTCTTTATTTTTTTGATTTAACGTTTGAACTATAGGTTGTCCATCCAGACATTGCATTCGCTTCACTGTCGGTGATCAAGTGATTTCTCATGTGAGCATCGTCATAACCACCATCTGCTATAACAAATTTAACGATGCTTGGCCCAATGGCGAGAATCCTATAATCAATATCGGATGGTACGTCGTCATCACAAAGCAGGCTATCCAGAAGATTTTGAAATTTTTCAGTATTTCCTGATTTTTTATAGGAAACAGCTTTGTCAAATACTTCGTTTGAAGTACATGCAAGGGTGTGTACTTTGAACCGTACACTTTCCCCTACTGCGTATTCTGGTGAACGTGACCGACGATTCTGGTGATCGTGACCGATGCGCCTAAAATGGTGTTACGCGGTTAAATTGTAATGTCATCGGTC
>JBEONO010000116.1:0-1086 GCA_040544425.1 Oxalobacteraceae bacterium GrIS 1.18 | reverse complement strand
GGCGGATTCAATTTCGAAGTGCAACCACATGTTGATGCGATTGTAACTGTTTCATAAATACTTCGTGAGGCGTTTTAAAGCCGAGACATTTTCTGGGTCGATGGTTTAAGTTGTTAATTGCCCACATGATGTTATCGGAACTGATCGTTTCAAATCGCAATTTTTTGGGAAAGAACTGTCGAATCAATCCGTTCATATTTTCATTGGCACCGCGCTCCCAAGAGCAGTACGGGTGTGCAAAATAATGGTCTGCGTTGATGCTTTCGGCAATTCGTTCATGCTGCGCAAACTCCTTGCCATTGTCAGTTGTTAGCGTGTGCACAAATTCAGAGAAAGGCGTCAGCAGGGAAATAATCGTGTCTGAAACAGAATCGGCAGTTTTACGTTCAACCTTGCCAATGAGTGAGTAACGCGATTTACGCTCATTGAGGGTGACCAGTGCTTGGCGGTGATTGGCTCCGATCACCAGATCGCCTTCCCAGTCGCCATACCGTTTAAGTTGATCGACAATGGCTGGGCGCTGTTCAATCGATACCTGGTTCGGAATGGTGCCGCGCCGTTCACGATTGCCGTAGCGCTTCTTACGTAGCTTCTGGCAGCGAAGGGCTTTGTGCAGAGTGCCACCAAGTCGCTTGTCAGCATAAATACGTTTATAGATGCTTTCGTGACTGATGCCTGGCTGTTTATTCGCCTGCAAGAAACCACTGATTTGTTCAGGGCTCCAAAATTCGGCAAGCTTGGCGTCAGCAAACAACCAGGTGTCGGCATGAATAGTAGAGGCATTATCCTTGGCCTGCCTGGCAACAGATAATTCCTGCGCCTGTTTGGGACGATATCCCCTGGCGCCACAATTACGTTTCAGTTCGCGACTTATGGTTGATTTGCTTCGATCCATTATTTGGGCAATTGCGCTTTGATCATGTCCGGCTTTTTTGAGTATGTAAATCTGGTATCGTTCGTCTTGGGTAAGATGTATGTATGTCATTTCGGGCAACTTTGACTTGGAGGTCTGGGAGGCCGGATGCTACTGCATCTTCCCACCCATGACCATTTATCTTCAGTTGCACTTCATGTTTGAACTCGCGA
>JBEONO010000115.1:0-1108 GCA_040544425.1 Oxalobacteraceae bacterium GrIS 1.18 | reverse complement strand
GTAAAGCGGGGCAGCGCCGACCAGCTGCAATGAGGAAAATGGATGCAGCTTAAATTCTCTGAAATATTGTCTTGACCAATGGGTCCACTTTACAGCTCCTATTTTTACCATCGGTCACCGAAGCGGATTGCCGACAAGTATGCGGAAATACGCCGCACCATGACCGATATCTTCGAATGCAATCACCGATCCTACGGGTATCGCCGGGTTCAAGCAACCTTGATGCGACAACGGGTGTTCATCTCGGAGAAGGTCGTTCAGCGTCTGATGAAACAAGAGGGTCTCCATGTAGCCAGACCTAAACGCCGTAAATATCGCTCTTATATTGGGGAAATAACGCCTGCCCCGGAGAACATCATCAATCGCGATTTCCATGCGGCTGCACCAAACGAGAAGTGGCTCACAGATATTTCGGAATTCCATATCCCTGCAGGGAAAGTTTACCTGTCACCCATGATCGACTGTTTCGATGGTATGGTCGTGAGCTGGTCGATTGGAACAAGCCCAGATGCTGAACTGGTGAATGTGATGTTGGATGCGGCCATTGAGACGGTTAGCAATGAAACTGACAAGCCGATCGTCCATTCTGATCGGGGCGGGCACTACCGATGGCCTGGTTGGTTATCGCGGGTTGAGAAGGCGAGCATAATCCGATCCATGTCGCGCAAAGCATGCTCGCCAGATAATGCTGCCTGTGAGGGATTCTTTGGAAGGCTGAAGACTGAAATGTTCTATCCACGGGATTGGCGTTCGGCGACAATTGCACAATTCATTGAAGCACTTGATGCCTACATTCGCTGGTATAACGAAAAACGAATTAAAATGTCACTCGGCTATCTCAGCCCGATTGAGTACCGAGAGAGTCTAGGTTTAACAACGTAAATCAGTCCAAATTTTTATCCGCACCCCCACCGGGTCAATTTTCGGTCGGCGGCAACACTGGACGCTTACTCAGAACCAACAACAAGCGGCGCAATATTATTGCGCCCTACGCGGGCTGAAATCGTATGATGTAAAGTGGACCCATTGGGCAAGACAATTTTTCAGAGAATTTAAGCTGCATCCATTTTCTTCACTACAGCTGGTCGGCGCTGCCCCGTTTTCCTCA
>JBEONO010000114.1:0-1118 GCA_040544425.1 Oxalobacteraceae bacterium GrIS 1.18 | reverse complement strand
TAATTGGATTGGTCAGCAGGCAATAAAGCGAACATTTCTTTCATTAGCCGAAGAAACTGGTGTCGATGAAAAAACAATCCGCAATATTTTTAGAGATTATGTTACCGAATTAGCAGAAACCGTTCGGTTCGAAACTCCGAAATGGTTGGGAATTGATGAAATCCATCTAACCCAGTATCGATGCGTTATTGCTAATATCGAAAACAACACGATCGTTGAGCTGCTTCACAACCGCAATAAGGAAACAGTCGTTAAGTATCTATCCCAACTGGATGGGAAAGAGAAGATCCAATACGTTGCAATGGATATGTGGGCGCCTTACAGAGATGCTGTAAATCTGGTAATTCCAAAGGCGATCGTCGTTATAGATAAATTTCACGTAGTTCGTATGGCAAGTGATGCTATGGAAAAAGTCAGGAAAAGCCTGCGTGAATCGCTCACCGCAAAACAACGCAGAGGATTAATGCATGATCGCTTTGTCCTGCTAAAACGTGAATCGCAGTTGACCGACCAGGAAGCATTGAAGTTATCTGGCTGGGTGAAAAATTACCCTGAACTAGGTCTTGCCTATCGACTAAAGGAAGATTTCTTTAAGATATACGATTCACAATCAAGGGAAGAGGCATTAGCGCGCTATGCAGTATGGGAAATATCCGTAACTGAAGAAGTTAGAGACGCATTCTCAGACTTGATTACAGCATGGCGGAACTGGCAGCCGTACATCTTGGCTTATTTCGATCATCGAATTACCAACGCCTATACCGAAAGTTTGAATTCACTCATCCGCGTTATGGTCAGACTTGGACGAGGATATTCATTTGAAGCCTTACGAGCCAAATTATTGTTCTCCGAAGGCGCTCACAAGAAAAGCCAAAAGCGACCAGCATTCGAGAGACGCACTCCTGTATCGCGACCCAGCTTGAGTCGGAAAATGGTCGGTTTCACTAGTTTAGTGAGTACGAATAACTATCAGGACCTGATCGATAGTGATTCGGAAGAATCGAAAAATTACGGCGCGGACATTGCCATACTGACCAGAATGATTGAGAATGGGGAGATATGATTTCGATTTTGTGCACTGCATCAGTATAAACCATATGGCAGCAGACGGCACATAG
>JBEONO010000113.1:0-1159 GCA_040544425.1 Oxalobacteraceae bacterium GrIS 1.18 | reverse complement strand
GCGCAGGCAAAAAAATAATTTTTTAACAATAAAGGCCGGTTTTCCGGCAATTTTATTGTTTTAATAACTGTGCGATAAGCGCCATTATCGCATTGCGATTAATGGTGTTTTAAAACCGGTTCATGGTATTGATCGGATGTGATTTTTGTCATGGACATTAAGTGTCGAGTAAAGCACGCCGTTGGTGAACCTGGTCAGAACTCGGAACGCAGCAATTTAATATTTCACGTAGGCGAGTATTAAACAAAGGACAATCAAAAAGTAAATATTTGTTTTTTTTGTGACGCCTACCTTGGTTAATAATTGCTATTATCAACCAAGCGATTTCCAGTATTGCTTCAATATTAAATGTAAAAAAAGAAATTAAATGGGATTAAATATGTGCCAAATTCTGGTAGTTTATCCTCATTTTTAAAGTGGAAAGCAATAAAAATCCTTCCTCATTTGATCCTTGCTTGCTTAAGCATCTAGCCAATAACTTCCAATAAATTTTATTTTATTTTCATTAAAATAATCATAGGGGAGGTAGTGATGGCCCATTAAAAATATAATAAATCCTCCTTCATTTGATCTTTTTATGTTTATTCAACTCGCCAGCAACTCCGTATAGAATCCATTTTATTGGCATATAAATAATCCTAGGCAGACAGTGAATGCCTATTGAAAATACAATTATTTCTCCTTTATTTGATCCTGGTTTGTCCAATAATCTCACAAGCAGCTCCCGATAGAATTCATTTATTTGCCATAAAAATAACCATAGGCAGGTATTAAATGCCCATTCGAAGTCCAATAATTCTCCATTAAATCTACCACTTAATTTTTAGGATGAGTGAGGACAGGATGCTGGATGTATCACACGGCATGATCCATCCAGGTTTTCGACGCTATGTCGCTTCGCGCCCTTCGCAATCGACTCAGGGCTACGCCCCGAGACCCGTTTTAGATTCTGATCCCGATTCCATTGATGCATTTGTTGAGAATTGTTTGTGATAGAAATCAAGGCGCAGATCAGCCATTTTCTCAGAAGTTCAGTTCATTAAATTTCTCCCTTAGGTTAAATAAGTTTATAGTGGATCCACGATTTGAGACAGTAACCACCGGGTAGTTTAAGCTGTTGTCTTCGAAAGGATGACAGCAAATGAGTGAAAGCAAAAAA
>JBEONO010000112.1:0-1180 GCA_040544425.1 Oxalobacteraceae bacterium GrIS 1.18 | reverse complement strand
TATAGTGGATCCACGATTTGAGACAGTAACCACCGGGTAGTTTAAGCTGTTGTCTTCGAAAGGATGACAGCAAATGAGTGAAAGCAAAAAACGTAAGACACACACGGCGGAGTTCAAGGCCAAGATCGGATTGGAGGCGGTGCGCGGATTGAAGACGATCAGCGAAATCGCGCAGGCGTACAGTGTGCATCCACAACTGGTCGGACAGTGGAAGAAGGAGATTCTCGAATCTGCCGGCATCCTGTTCGAGACCAAGCGAGGACCAAAGCCAGTCGAGGATAAGAGCGGCGAGGATCGTCTGTATGGCGAAATCGGCCGCCTGAAGATGGAAAATGACTGGCTCAAAAAAAAGTTGGGGGAGTGAGCGTTGAGACCAGGCTGGGCTGGATCGACGGTGCCGAGGAACTTCCCTTGAGTCGGCAATGTGAACTGGCTGAAGTGCCGCGCGCGACAGTTTACCGAAGACTCACTGCCACGATACCGCCAGATGCGAACGTTGAAGATTTGCTGTTGTGCCGTCTGATCGATGAGGAATACACGAATCGGCCGTTTTACGGTAGCCGGCGCATGGTGGTGTTTCTGAGTCGTGCTGGTCACGTTGTCAATCGCAAGCGTGTGCAGAGATTGATGCGCAGCATGGGACTGGCGGGCATGGCACCGGGGCCGAACACGAGCAAGCCACGTTCTGGACACAAGGTCTATCCGTACCTGCTGCGGGGAGTGCCAGTGACACGGCCGAACCAGGTGTGGAGCACAGATATTACATACATCAGGCTGGCACGTGGCTTCGCGTATTTGGTAGCAGTGATTGACTGGTACAGTCGCAAGGTGCTGTCCTGGCGACTGAGTAACAGCATGGATGCATCGTTCTGTGTGGACTGTCTGGAAGACGCCCTGCGCGAGTATGGCAGTCCAGAAGTGTTCAACAGCGATCAGGGATCGCAGTTCACGAGCGCGGCCTTTACGGATGTCCTAAAGCGCGAGGGGGTGGCCATCAGCATGGACGGACGCGGGCGGGCATTGGATAACATCTTCGTCGAACGCTTGTGGCGTAATGTGAAGCATGAGGATGTGTACTTGAAAGGCTATGCCAACATGGCGGAACTGACGGTGGGGCTGGCGCAATACTTTGCCTATTACAACGTGGAGCGGCCGCACCAGTCACTTGGGTACCGAACGC
>JBEONO010000111.1:0-1245 GCA_040544425.1 Oxalobacteraceae bacterium GrIS 1.18 | reverse complement strand
ACGTTTTTTGCTTTCACTCATTTGCTGTCATCCTTTCGAAGACAACAGCTTAAACTACCCGGTGGTTACTGTCTCAAATCGTGGATCCACTATAGCCCCTTCCATGCCCAGTTAGCCAAAGCTTGAACTGAAACTCCGAGCTGACGGGCAGCTTGGCCACGTTTGATAAATTCATCATTGGGCGTGGCTTGGTGATTGCCGGTATCCTGAGGTAGGATTGGTTTTACTGTTTTCCGGGTAACTTGTGCGCTACCGGACTGTTTTGAATCTTCAAAATTCATACTAAATCCTAAATAAAAGTGTCTCAGCAAACGAATGTGCTTACTGCTGACAACTTAAATTTTATGGATTCTGCATATGACAAAACATACAGGGGCGTAGCCCTTGGGAAAATTAGTCGAGATACTGTGCAGAACAATTATTCGTACCAATATCGAATATTGCATTTTTATTTATTTTTGGCAAATCACTTGTCTTATAGAAAATTTTAGGTTGTTCGGGATTTGCTTGCTGTTCTTCTTTTAATTCGTTCAATAAGTCGACATAGCTTTTCACCCTGAGTTCTTTACCCATCAATTCTGGGATATTGCTAGCACGTAATTTTGCCTCCAATTTGCCAGCAGTAAAATTTTTTGCTTTGTCAACCGATGTTCTCATTTCTTTCGGTGATGCAAGTAAAACTTCGATAGCGAAAGGCCTGATTAAAGCTCTGTACTGAATTGCGTCATTATGTGGCTTTTCTGCCCTTAGTCTTCGAATTTCAGTTTCGTGCTCTAATATACCTACCTGCTTATCAATCGAAGTTGACGTTAATTCTGACGGAAAAACGATTTGCCTCAATCGATTGTATAAAAACGCTATCGTTGAATACTTTTTGAGCGCCGATTCGTAATCCTTAATCTGAAGATTCTCATAGGCTGCGTCCATATGATGAATAATTTTCAAGGCCAAATAATCAATCTGATCGAGCTTGAAGGGTATGTTAGTCAATGCATGAACTCTGAACTCAACATTTTTTTTGTTTTTAATCTTAACCCTATCATTCATTACTTCTTCAATGTTATTCAATACAGGTGAAAAAACACTGTATGGCAAATTTGAGTTTGCCTGATCAACTATGGGAGCTACGACCGTTTTCATTGCAATCTCTTCTAAAGTGGACCCATTGGTCAAGACAATATTTCAGAGAATTTAAGCTGCATCCATTTTCCTCATTGCAGCTGGTCGGCGCTGCCCCGCTTTACT
>JBEONO010000110.1:0-1275 GCA_040544425.1 Oxalobacteraceae bacterium GrIS 1.18 | reverse complement strand
TTTTTTGTATGAAGGAATTTGCAGAAAATTATCTAATAGCGTTAAGAACATATTCTAGGAGCGGAAAACAATAACAACTGTTCAGCAGAAATGTATGAGGCATTTTGAGAGAACGCCTATTTTTAGATAGACGTTGCCTATGTCAACAATATCGCAATGAAGGGATTAATGCTTCTTAACAGCATCTTTGATTATTTCTTTCGCATCGCCAGCCGCTTTTTCAGATTTTCCTTCAATCTGTTTTTCCAGCCCTTTCACTTGCTGCGATTTGCTGCCAACCAATTTTCCGGCATTTTCTTGCACTTTGCCAGCAATATCCTTACCTACGCCTTTAACTTGATCTTTGTTCATTTCATACTCCGTTAGATAATGCATTGTGATGATTCAAAGGAATTACTGCCAATATGGTTCGCGTTCATAGAACGCATAGACATCGCGATTCCACTTTTCTTCGTTCATTGAAGGCCAGTGATCTTTGTTGAAGCCTGGTGCATCCTTTAATCTATCTTTTGGAACATCCAGAACATATTTATTGCCGTCCTGGTGATACTTGAACGAGCTGAACGGGATTGCGAATAATTTTTCGCCCATTCCTAAAAATCCGCCAAATGCCACGACCGCATAGGCGACACGGCCCGAATGCGGATCTATAACAATCTCCTTAATATCTCCCAAACTTTCATCTTTTAGATCAACCACGCTGGTGCCGATGATGCTCGACGCCTTTATGGGTGAATTTAAAAAATCATGTAATTGATTCATTTGTTTTCTCCATTAAATTGATAAATAAAAATGGAAATTCGGCTGTACTGATTTTCGAAATTAGGAAAACTATCTCGAACAATACGACGTCAAATTTCCTATAGTTAGCTTAGATAGGAAATAAGAATGGCACCGTTCGGAAACGCACGAAGGCAGCAAGTAGACCAATAATGATTGCGTACCCAATTGTGAGGCGGATTGGGAAAAATTTGCTGCGATTCGCCGCACAACGCGCTAATTTTATTAAGTCGGATACATTTGATACTCTGCAAAATGACGTTAATACAGAACATTTTCCTGTCATCAGACTATCCTCAGATGCCTTTCCTGGTGACATCAAAAAGACCGTTCAGGCAAGGTTCTGCCACAAGGTAACGAAACCGTTCACGATTGAAGATCTGATGAACACTATCGATTGACGCATCATTTAAATTTGCTCGGACTACGTCCAGATAACTGTTTATTTCTTACAAAAGCAAAAAGGCCAGCGACTCGGCTGGCCTTTGTAGCGCC
>JBEONO010000109.1:0-1299 GCA_040544425.1 Oxalobacteraceae bacterium GrIS 1.18 | reverse complement strand
GTGTGCCCTGGGACGAAACCGCTCGCGCGGTAAAAGTTTCTTGCCACCACTGTTTGTTGATTTAACGACTGAAACGGCTTCTTATTCTGAGAAGTGAGGTACTCCACCTCATTTCTTGCCAGGAGCCAATCATGAATCCCGAGACTAAACCCGTCAGTCCGTTGCGTCAACGTATGCTCGATGATATGCGCATGCGCAAACTCTCTCCTAGAACTCAAAGTGGTTACATTCGCGCCGTGTATCGCTTTGCCAGTTACCTGCGTCGCTCACCCGATACCGCTACTGATGAAGATTGCCGTCGCTATCAGTTATTGTTGGTTGATTGCGGCACCTCTGCCATCACGATCAACGCAACGATCACTGCCTTGACCTTCTTCTTCAAGTTCACCGTGAATCGCCCGGACGTGATCAGTAAGATGCAGTACGTCGATGTGCCACGCATCATGCCCGTCATATTAAGCCCCGATGAAGTCACGCGCCTGATTCGTGGCGCGGTCAGTCTGCGCGACAAGACCGCCTTAACCGTGGCCTACGGTGCCGGCTTGCGCGTTTCCGAACTGGCAGCACTGAAAGTCAGCGATATTGACAGCCAGCGCATGGTCTTGCGTATCGAGCAAGGCAAAGGTAAAAAGGATCGTTACGCCATGCTCTCACCGGTGATGCTTGACAGTTTGCGGGAATGGTGGCGCACCGCCCACGCCGAGGGGAAGATCCTGCCCAATGGCTGGCTGTTTCCCGGCCTCAATAAGCTTGATCATGTGAGCCCCCGTCAACTTAGTCGTGTGATCAAAGCGGCCTGCGAAGCCGCTGAGATCAACAAGCGTGTTTCCATGCACACCTTGCGGCACAGCTTTGCCACGCATTTACTGGAACAGAAGGTCGACGTACGCGTCATTCAGGTGCTGCTTGGCCACAAGAAGCTGGAAACGACCGCACTGTACACGCAAGTAGCGACAGATCTGTTACGTCGGGTGGTGAGTCCGGTAGACCGACTGCCGCGTTGAATCGACCTCGGCCATCATGCCTCGCCCCACATTGGAGGTGGCGGACATCTTTCGTGCCCACGGTCCGGCCTATCGGCACACGCACCAATCGCACCTGAGCTTAGCCCAACTCAAGGTCATGTCGGCGATTGAGCAATGCCGCAGTGCTGCCCTGGGCGGTCATGTGCTGCATTGTCCCCATTGCGCCCACGACGATATCGCCTATAACTCCTGCCGCAACCGGCATTGCCCGAAGTGTCAGGCCAGCGCCGCACAACGCTGGTTGGAAGCGCGGCAGGCTGACCTCTTACCTGTG
>JBEONO010000108.1:0-1325 GCA_040544425.1 Oxalobacteraceae bacterium GrIS 1.18 | reverse complement strand
AGGAACAATTAAATCATAAGGAGGTGTATCAGGAACTGAAACTGGCGGCATAAAAATTTACTTTTAGGCGACAACTAGCTTGAAAAACTCCGGTAGTGGCGGCATTTCTGGAAATCCTCATTCGCTCCTCTTGCGGATGCTGGAAGATATCAATCTTAAAACGAAAACAACTTACGCATCGTCAGTACTAAAGGTTTGCGTCGCATATTGCTCATCTCTTTATTCCACAGATCAATACCGTAGACTCGTAACCGTCGCAATGGAAATGTTGGCATTAATACCGGAGGAATTCACCCGAGAAATACGTGCCATCGAAATCAATCTCGCCAAGGCACTTCGTATGTCAGGTGAAGATGCTCGCGCTTTATCGGTTTTTGAAAAGCTACTTATAGCGGAAAGTTCAACTGAGATTAGACGCAATTTATTAATTAATATAGCGCTTTGTCTTCAGTCGCTGAAGAACGATAAAGCTATATTGGTTGCTAAGGAAGTGATGGCGATGGCGCCCAAATCGGGTGACGCACTTCAAGCAAAGTCGATTGTCTTAGAAATGCAGGATGACCATTCCAGTGAGGAGAAACTGCTTCAGCTTGAGCGTCAGTCTCGTCGAGATGGTCACAATACAGTCGCTAACAACCTCACATTAAATAGAATAACAACTCACACCGACCCTTCGGCTGTCTCAACTCTTCGTACGGTGTACGAAAGTGCGAAGAAAGCAAATGATTTGTACAACGCTAATCGAGCAGCTACAAAAATTGCTAGGTTTTCCTGCTTACTTAATGGAAGAATTGAGCAAGAAGATTTAAAGAGACTTATAACCGCCTATCACTATTTTTATGGTGAGCGGTTTGGGTCGTTGTTCACCAATTCTCACAAAGCATTGTGGGATTATTTTGAAACAGTAAATGAAGTTCATAATCAGCTCGTACTATTTAGGCATAGTTCATTTGTTTGGCGACTTAACGGACATGAAGACAAAGAGCAAAATTATCTTGCTGCCCTAGAATCCAAGAAAAATGAGGTTCTATTGCTCGGTGAGCGGATTGATAAAAATGTTTTGTATTTCTTGAATCGTTCGGAATATCAAGGGAACAGGCTAGAGCACCAAAGCAAAAAATTAGGAGAATGAAGATGCGTGACCCTGCGGGCGAAGTAGATGGATGTTTTCGAAGTATTGGGGCCACGTTATGACATCACATCAATTGGTAAACATTTTCATGAAACACATTAAAGTGGACCCATTGGGCAAGACAATTTTTCAGAGAATTTAAGCTGCATCCATTTTCTTCACTACAGCTGGTCGGCGCTGCCCCGTTTTCCTC
>JBEONO010000107.1:0-1328 GCA_040544425.1 Oxalobacteraceae bacterium GrIS 1.18 | reverse complement strand
ACGTTTTTTGCTTTCACTCATTTGCTGTCATCCTTTCGAAGACAACAGCTTAAACTACCCGGTGGTTACTGTCTCAAATCGTGGATCCACTATATTCTGCCAAATTAATCGCTGAAATTACGTCGATTAAATTTTTCCTTTCCATGAAACCCATTGCAAGAAAAGGTCCTTCTGATTCATTTATAGCTATTCGATTTCTACCGGGTTCTATAATCGCTACCAGTGCCACCCTCAGCATCTCACCTAAATGTGAAAACGCTCCTAAACCAATATCGGTTAAGAAACCTTGATGATCACGAAGACACTTTGAAATATTGAGCCAATGATAAGGTATGTATTCGGTCGCCATAATTTTTATATTGGTAAATAAAAATAACAAGTGGTTTATTACAATCGGGTTTTTAGTGGTCTTTTTTTTCATTATGCATCAATTCCATTAATCGATCTTGAATTGTAACCAATGGATTGTGAATATCATTAACTGACAATTGCACATAATGCCGATGAAGAGTATCCGATTTTTTTGCTTTATGGTTTAGGATACGGCGCAGCACGGCGTCACTAAAGCCAAGTTGTTCGCCAGTTGTAGCAAGCATCTTACGCAGATCATGCAGCATAAACTTCGGAGCCCCTGCTCTTTCCGCCATATCAGATAAATGTTCAGCGGATACTCCTTCGAACAATAATTGATCGTTACCCATTCCTTCACAATTACGAATAAGCAACTCAAATACCAACGGTGTAAGCGGCAAAGAATGAGGTTGAGCTGTTTTAGTGTCAGGTATATGGAGTACGCAGTTTACAAAATCCACCTGTTTCCTCTGTATTGACCAGCCTTCATTTCTCCTCAATCCCGTCATTGCAAGCAAGATTAATAGATCTCGTTGCTTTGGTCCTAGTGATTTGATGGCCTGATACCAGGCAGGGAGACTTTCTTGTTGCAGCCGACGTTTTCTGGGTTCTGCCCTATCTGGCATCAAACCGGCGTCTGCTAATTTGTTGAACGGACTAATGAGCTGCAGACCGAACATAGCATTGGCGTATCTGATCATAGCACTGATCAAACCCCGACCAATCTCGACAATCGCAGCACCTTTCGATTGCGCAAAATTATGGCAATGGCTCGAAAATTCGGAGCTATTTAGCTCAGTTAAATAACGATCCTGCCAATCAGGGAAATGAGTTCTTAAGATAGATTCATATCGCTTCAAACTCGACGCTTTGATGCCTTTTCGGAGTTTTTCAAGCTAGTTGTCGCCTAAAAGTAAATTTTTATGCCGCCAGTTTCAGTTCCTGATACACCTCCTTATGATTTAATTGTTCCTTTG
>JBEONO010000106.1:0-1346 GCA_040544425.1 Oxalobacteraceae bacterium GrIS 1.18 | reverse complement strand
CCCAACACATAGCTTTTCAGAACGCCTAAAACGCCATTTTCGGCCAATCCCGTATTATGTCTTTTCCCGTTTTCGGTCCAAAGCTGGCGCACTTCAACATACACGTTTTCCCCATTGAAATGTGCTAAGAGCCAGTTTTTGTTTCACGCTGCGTCCTGTGATTCGCAGTATGAGCAGTGGCACCCATGCACGACGGTTTGGTATCGCGCACGGGCAGCGCTTTCTTCTCTAAAGTAACGGGAAACAAGCGGGACGAAAACGAGGGCGAGTGGGAGATAGTTGTAAAATTATCCATAATTGAAACAGCTTTCATAGTAGGTCAACTACAAGCGAGCTGACATATTTTAGGATCGGACAGACCCCGATGTGACGCATAGGTGTCAACATGGTCCTGATCGGTGGTCAGGAAAATAATGAGGCTGTTTTGCCCACCACTTCATAGGATGAACTGCGCGGAAAAAAAGATCGCACGATGCGCTTGGCACCGGCTGCCGTCAACGCTAACACGGTCACTTTTCGCTTCATAGCGGGCCGATTCAGGGTACCGAACTGGACCAGAGAAATTTCAAACAAGTTGGTTCCCGATTCGATCGAGGAATTACACAATGGTCGCATAGCGGCACCTCCGTGAAAGTTAACTGTGTTTATAGACAGGCTGTGCAAATATACAGTATAAGTATTCACGTAGTCAAGCTCATCGAACGAAACAAAGCTGGCGTCGGGGATTCATCGCCGGCGTCAGAACGGCGTGCCCGGGCACGTTTGCGTCCCACTAGTCGGGGATGGGCAGATTTGCTGACACGAATGGGCAGAATTACTTCCCCGGACACCATCGCTGTGGGGTATGGCATGGTAGGATGGGCGATGAAACCGGATCAACGTAGTTCACGTCGAAAACCCTTGCGCGCCCACGGCACCGTCACGTTCGATGGCGCCGCGCCGCTGGCGATCCACACGATCGATATTGGCTCAGGTGGGCTGAGCATCGGCATGTCGCTGCAGCTCAAGCCCGGGCAACGTTGCCAGGTCCGTTTCGACCTGTATCACCAGGGTAAAAAGCAGGCTATCTCGGTGCCGGCGAAAGTGGGCCACTGCATCTGTGGGGGTAACGACGGTTTTAAAGCAGAATTGCTGTTTATTGAGATGGATCCGGCCGGCGCGAAGGCGATTGCGGAATTTGTGGCCGATTAATTGATGGCGTCGGCGCACGACACCGGTTGGCCAGCGCCGTGTGTCGGCCAACCGGTGGTTTTTGCTGGCGACAGTGACATTGGCTGGTTGATAGGCGATGTCGACATTGAAATGAAGGTGCGTATGAAAACGTCTACCCGGCAACTGGCCTATAT
>JBEONO010000105.1:0-1366 GCA_040544425.1 Oxalobacteraceae bacterium GrIS 1.18 | reverse complement strand
ACACCTCCTTATGATTTAATTGTTCCTTTGTAGTTTTGTCCGGATTTAAATCAACAACGTTGGTGCGATCCCAGTCACGAGTAGCACCGCTCCAGCGATTCGGGTTCCTCGCTTTAGCTCCTTCAAACAATTCCTTACGACGAATTAATAGTTCCACATCCAGACCAGCATGGCGTTCAGATGGCGTTACAAACTGAATGGCGCTGTGTCGGTGCTCTTCGTTATACCAATGCATGAATGTAGTGACCCAATTCCTGGCTGCCAGGAGGTCCTTGAATGGTTGCCGTGGATATACAGGGCAGTATTTCAAGGTTTTAAAAAAACTTTCGGCGAATGGATTGTCATTACTCACTGCCGGACGACTGAATGATGGAATGACTCCCAGCACCTGCAGCATCGCCAACATCGTGGCCCCCTTCATTGGACTGCCGTTATCCGAATGAAGAACAACCTGATTTTGTGCGACCTTTTCTCGGGTACAAATATCTCGCATCACCTCGCTGGCCAGCGCACTGCTTTCTGTTTCAAATACCTGCCAGCCAACCACTTTCCGACTGAAGACGTCGATAAACATATACAGGTAAAAATAGATGCCTCTGATCTCGGTCGGCAAATAGGTAATGTCCCAACAGTACAGTTGGTTGGGGCCGGTTGCCTGTAATGCACGTGGCTTGTTACGCGCTTGCCTGGGCTTCTCTTCGCCACGGTGCACAAGCATATTTTCAGCCTTGAGTAAGCGATAGAACGTTGACTCCGATGCGACATAGATTCCATCATCAGCCAACCGCGGCACGATCTGGCTCGGGCTCAGATGGCCGTACTCAGGCGAGTTGGCAATGGCTAGTACCTGCTGCCGCTCAACTGGACTCAGCTGATTCTGGGGTGTCTGCACACGCTCTGTGCGCCGGTCGGCTTGCTCAGTTACCTGATCAATTTTCCAGCGCTGCAGGGTTCGCTCGCTTAAATCAATTGCATCACAGGCACGTTCCTGACGTGCGCCTGAAACCACAGCTTCAGCTACCAGTGTCAATACGATATTGCGCTCCGGGATTGGGGTCATTACTCCTCGTCCTCCCAAAGCGCACGGAACTTTTTTTGCAGAACCAGCAGTGCCGCCGCCTCCGCCAGAGCTTTATCTTTCCGGACTAGCTCACGCTTGAGTTTGACGTTTTCATCTTTCAGTGATTTGACCTCACCTGCCTTAGGTGCAGACTCTTTGCCGCCGGCGCAAAACGCCGCTTTCCAGCTGGTTAAATTATGTGGAAATAGACCACGTTCACGACACCATGCCTGAAGCAGCTCTCCGGATAACGCATGGCTATCCTGTAGAGCCTGCAGTTGTTCATCTAAAGTCCAGTCGCTCGGT
>JBEONO010000104.1:0-1417 GCA_040544425.1 Oxalobacteraceae bacterium GrIS 1.18 | reverse complement strand
GGTCAACTGGTCAGCACGCGTCTCTATCCCAACCACGTCAGCGTCATCGCCAATGATGTCATCGTTGCCCGTCATCTCCGGTTAACGGAACGTGCGCTGATTTGCTATGACTGGCAACACTACATCCCTCTAATCCAGCGTAAGCCCGGCGCACTTCGAAACGGCGCACCCTTTGCAGACATGCCAGCGCCTTTGATGCGATTGAAACAAGGGTTGATGCGTCATGCAGGCGGTGACCGGATTATGGCGCAAGTATTGGCCACCGTGCCGACTGTAGGGTTGGATGTCGTGCTGGTTGCGGTTGAGTTGGTCAACGAATCCGGCGCGCTCAGTGCTGAACACATTCTGAATGTATTGGCCAGATTAGATGGAAGCCCAGTACCAGAGACTGTCGAAACCAGTCTGGAATTAAAAGAAGCGCCAGTAGCAAATACTGAGCGCTATGACAGCTTACGAGAGCTGGATGACGTCACAACCAGCACACAGGGAGAGCAATAATGAACAACATCACAGCAGAATTAAATTCCTTACGCCTGCACGGCATGTCCAGCGCCTGGGCAGAATTGGTAACGCAGGGCACCACACCCACAGAGCCGCTCCAATGGATTATTGAACATCTTCTACAGGCTGAATTTACAGAGCGCGGCATGAAATCAATACGTCATCAAATGGCCATGGCCAAGTTTCCGGTACATCGTGATCTGGCCGGATTTGACTTTAGCTCATCCAGTGTCGATCAGGTGCTGGTCAAACAACTGGCCACATTGGCGTTTACGGACACAGCACAGAACGCGGTATTTATTGGTGGGCCAGGTACAGGCAAGACCCACATTGCTACGGCCATTGCTGTCTCTGGCATTACCACAAAAGGAAAACGGGTTCGTTTTTATTCGACCGTGGATCTAGTCAATCTACTGGAAAAGGAAAAACGGGACGGCAAGGCAGGACGACTTGCGCTGCAGATGAGTCGTTTGGACCTCGTCATTCTGGATGAACTAGGTTACCTCCCATTCAGCCAGGTTGGTGGTGCGTTACTGTTCCACCTGCTCTCTAAATTGTACGAACATACCAGCGTGATCATCACGACCAACCTCAGCTTCTCGGAATGGTCTAGTGTATTTGGTGATGCCAAGATGACGACAGCGTTGTTGGATCGACTGACGCATCACTGCCATATCGTCGAAACGGGTAACGAATCCTACCGTTTCCATCACAGCAGTTCGGCAGCCAAAGTCAGAATTCAATCGCGTGAACAAGGGCGCAAGGGAGGAGGAAAAGCAGAAAAGGAAGAAGAGGCACGTTAAGTTTGCGCGCGGGGTAGTCACTTCGGGCTACGCCCGAAGTGACTACCCCGCAACTACTTAACCTGGGTAACACGACAAATGAATAGGTTAAAAACCAACTGTTTGTTAGACTT
>JBEONO010000103.1:0-1421 GCA_040544425.1 Oxalobacteraceae bacterium GrIS 1.18 | reverse complement strand
ATCGGTCACGATAAACCAGAACGGTCGGTCACGTTCAATCGGAATGGCCGGTCACGATGCCAGAATGACCGGTCACGATGGACCAGAATACCCACAACCTCGTTTCGACTAAGGTTAGCTATTAAATCTTTCAGAACATATTTCAATTTTTCCTCGTTACCAAATAGGCTAATTAGCCTTAATACCGAAATGTCAGTTCGATCATCGTCAAAAACCAGATGCGCGCGATTTTTTAATAATAGTCGGACGCACTTCGCGTACTCTGCAATTGGTGGAGTGTCCATGCCGGACGAACTATATTGATAAAAACCACTGGTTGCCGCCATCCAAATAGGGGTTATGCCGTCTCTAGCCGTTTGATTGACCTGAGCTCCCTTATCAATCAGCTCCTGCATTAGGATAACGTCTGCACGCCGAGCTGCTGCAACCAATGGAGTTCCCAATTTTGGGTCGGCACCGTTCGCAATCAACAAAAAAATTGTTTCGCGAGGCATGTTAGATATGATTGCAAAATCAAGAAGCGTCGTGCCAGATTTATTCACGAAATTTCCTGCACCTCCGGCTGTAATCAGTATTTTGGCGATCTCTGTACTGCTTTGATCAAATTCGACGACTTTATTAAGTCGATAAGCCTTCTCCCGCCCGTTTCCAATGTGCGCTATGGCAGGAAATCCATTATTGTCCAGCGCATTTGGATTTGCACCCTTTTGGACTGCCTCTTTAATTGCTACGATATTTCTTTGATTTACCAAGATGAATAGGTTGGCGTCATTGCTTCCTTCCTGAAGACCTTCAAAAATTGCCTTTTGCCAATCCGTCGGTTGAGAAGAGAGCGAGAAATGTCGTTCAACATTTACGCCTACAGGTAAGATCGACAATGTTCTAATTTCATTCGAATTTTCAAGTATCTGGATGCTAATGATTTGTTGATTTTCGCGACAATATTGAAACCCTAAGGAATCGATAATCTGTTTCTTGTTTCGGGATAATGAAAGTGCTATATCAGGTTCCCCCCCACCACATTCACCCATAACGCGTCCGTTTTGAATATTTGGATCTATCCTTATTTCGTACAGAGAGTCGCCTAATTTGCATTGATAGCTTACATTGCCAGATGGAAGCCTTAGCGGATTATTATCTGTACCGCCAAATTTCACTAATTTATTTGGATTAATTTTATGTTGAATAATTCCGTTTCGACTAACCAACGGTTTGGACTCTGCCAAACTTGTAGACTCCGCAATTATCAGTGTCTCATCTTGCGGATCACATCGGACCGAGTAATGTGATGTTTGAGATAAAATTATCTGCCGAAGTGTTTCAATACGGTTTATAGTGGATCCACGATTTGAGACAGTAACCACCGGGTAGTTTAAGCTGTTGTCTTCGAAAGGATGACAGCAAATGAGTGAAAGCAAAAA
>JBEONO010000102.1:0-1450 GCA_040544425.1 Oxalobacteraceae bacterium GrIS 1.18 | reverse complement strand
CGCTTTTTACTTTCACTCATTTGCTGTCATCCTTTTCAAGACAACAGCTTAAACTACCCTGCGGTTACTGTCTCAAATCCTGGGACCACTATAATCATCTCTTTATCTTTGCCTAGATCGTTAAAATTTTCCTTTTTTAAGAAATTAGTGACGACATCCAATAGCTGCACTTTGGTAACGTCGGTTAATTCGATAACGTTTAGAGTGGCAGGTATTTCAACATAGCCTCCTCTGCAACCATTAATCGCAGTCAGCGTAAGTGAAGCAAATACAAAATAGCGCCACTTAGTGAATAAATTACCGAATTGGAATTTCAAAGCCGCAATCCATAAAAACGTCGATCGTAAATCCCAAGTTATATAGTTTCTCATTTAATTACTCGGTCCAAAATTTGATTAGCATTGTGGGAGGCCGGATGCTACTGTGGCTTCCCACGCATATTACCCTTCAGTTGGCCCTCATACTTGAACTCGGGTAGTTATTGGTACTTGGAGGCGAAGAAAACATGCTAGTTAATATTCCAAAACTGTAGAATAAAATTGGCCCCATTACTTGATTTAAGGCTGCATTGGGTCCGAATCCAGTTGCGGAAAAATTTTCCCAAGCCTTTCCATTACTATCGGTAGTAAATGTCATTTGTACAGACCCTGTAAAAACATGGGGCGCGATTGCTACGTTCGTAATAGTCAAATTATTTGGATCTACTGTTTGTATTATAGGATTTGGACTACTTAGAAACGATAACCCAGTTAACGCGGCCACACCACTACTGACGCTAGCCAAATTTACCTGGTTAGTTCCGGTTTGTGCGTAAGGAGCCAATGGTGCGCTAAACATTCTGCCCACATTGAAAGCATCTGTGGCAGAAACTCCATCGGCCATAGGAACCGAGAAATTATAATCATGTTGACCGGTTGTTAAATTATTTACAGCATTATCAATAGCATTAAAAGCACTACTAACAGCGGTCGAAATGTTGCTCGCTATACTGCTATTCGGATTGCTTGCTCCCGTGTTTGCCGCAGTTGTTGTTGATTACATCGTACCAATAATCATCGCGCCACTTTCAAACTAATGGACTACCACGTTTCCTCCACCGCAAGTTCCATTTTCAGCGTATCTAATTTTGTTTAACACCAGTATCACAGGCGTTACATCGCCTTGGCTAGTTCCTGTTAATAATTTTCCAGTTGCGATTACAATTTTATGTTCGTACTTCATCAAATTTAGATTTCCTATAGATTCGGAGCTTAATTGAATATCAGAAATACTCGATTGCAGTTTTTCTCCGATATCATCACCATAGGCAATTAATGTCGGTTCTTTAAATGAAATAACCCACACAGTGAATTTTGTGGGTTGTGTCGCAATAAGCGGATCTGGTAAAGTTTGGTATGGACGATTTTCGCAAAAGCCTCATCAAAAATACCCTCTGCAAGGTTCTTAAACG
>JBEONO010000101.1:0-1495 GCA_040544425.1 Oxalobacteraceae bacterium GrIS 1.18 | reverse complement strand
GTAAAGCGGGGCAGCGCCGACCAGCTGCAATGAGGAAAATGGATGCAGCTTAAATTCTCTGAAATATTGTCTTGACCAATGGGTCCACTTTAGTTTACTAATTTATTAATTTAAAAAATAAATTGAAAGTCGCTTGTGTGTACACGGAATCCGTGTATACTATAGTTGCGGAAAATTAATTGATATCTTTCATTTAAGTAAAAAATATGAAAAAAACTCCAAGTCCGACTAAAGAAGAAATTCGCAACGAGCGCAATTTGGCTGGTCTCACGCAAACGGAAGCCGCGCGGTTGATTTACTCAACGTTACGCACGTGGCAGGACTGGGAAGGTGGTATCGCTCAGATGCATCCGGGATTATGGGAATTGTTTCTCATCAAGGTATCGACTTTGATGAAAAATAAATAAGTATTTCAACGATTGAATTTGAATTGAAAGGGGGTTAGTACACATTATATCAACATGTCTGTTTGGCAATTTTCAACACAAAAGCGGGTGTGTAGAAGGCTGGAACCTTATACACACCCTAGTCACAATAACAAAACCAAGAGAGCTATTATGATTAATGACAATTCTACCACCACGTCCGGCTTCACACTGTATCGGGATCATGGAAGTGGACTTTTATTGCCAACCCCTCTTGCGCTGGCCCTCGCAGTACAAGTTCAAGAGGCCGCTGAGCGAGCAGAATACGCCGCTGCACTGAAAAAAATTGAAGCAGAAAATGAGCAAAAATTCCAGATGGAAAAGCGCCTCAATATGAACCGCAATGCCAAACCAGAACCAGGGCAAGTTGAAGTCTTTTCTTCCGAACAGTTGGAATTAATGGAAGAAACCATGAACTATATGGAGATGGGAACAAAACAAGCCGGGATACCGATTTATCAATGTCTCAAAGGCGATGCTGGACGTTTTCGCTCGATTCCCACTGTTGATCCATCAGACGTATCGGCCTTAACAACTGAATTTGAAAACATGGCAGAACCGATCAATTATCTCGCTGGTGAACTCGAATTAATGGCGCACCTGCCGGCCGCTGACTTTCATATCACCCCAATGCTCTTATTGGGAAAACCCGGTATCGGCAAAACGGCATTTGCCAATGCACTCGCTAAAGTATTAGGTCTGCCTTTTAGCAAGATGAATGGTGGTGAACCATCCTTTAATTTAACAGGGTCCCATTCCTCCTTTAATCGATCAGGTCCAGGTTCGCTTCTTAAACAGTTCGCCTTTAATAAAACCGCATCGCCGGTAATATTAGTTGACGAAGTCGACAAGCCAAATGGTGAACATTATCCCATCAGTAACGCGCTGTTGGATTTGCTGGAACCGTGCAATGCACGAAATTTTAAAGACGAATTTTTTCAATTGTCATTTGATGCCAGCAAGACTATTTGGCTATTGTGGGTATTCTGGTCCATCGTGACCGGTCATTCTGGCATCGTGACCGGCCATTCCGATTGAACGTGACCGACCGTTCTGGTTTATCGTGACCG
>JBEONO010000100.1:0-1508 GCA_040544425.1 Oxalobacteraceae bacterium GrIS 1.18 | reverse complement strand
CGTAACCGTCCAGCGCTACCACCTATGAACGTCAATTAATTTCATGCACTCTTCAGACCTGATCATTATGGAGAGCAACGCATGTCAAGATTTAAATCCCTAATAAGCAAAGCAGACTGGCAGCAACATGTCAGCAGCTGGCAGGCGTCTGGCATGACGCAAGCAGCGTATTGTCGTGAACATAAATTAAATGCCACCACATTCAACGGCTGGATCACGCGTGGCCGCAAGGTGTCGTCAGCGGCGCGCCTCACGACCGTGCCGATTGCAATTCAAACCGACACGCCAGTGGCATCAACCCTGTCGCCCATCGTCTTGCAACGCGGCACCGGATGGAAGCTGACTCTGCCTGCCGATGTGCAGATCACCTGGCTTGCCCGCTTGCTCAATGAATTGGCATGATCTCGCCCAGTCAAATTTGTTGCGTGATCGAACCTGTCGATATGCGCCGTGGTCTGGACAGTTTGTCACAATGGATACAAACCAGTCTGGGCACCACGCCATGCGATGGCACCGCGTATGCATTTAGCAATCGTTCTAAAACACGGCTGAAGTTATTGATCTGGGATGGCACCGGCGTGTGGTGTTGTCAGCGCCGATTGCATCGCGGTTCGTTTGTCTGGCCCGGTAGTGATGATCGGTGTTGGACCATCACGCAGGCACAATGGGACTGGCTCATCAAAGGCGTGGACTGGCAACGGTTGACCGCACAGGCACCGGCGCACTGGCACGTGTAATTAAATCCAACACACACTAAAAAAATAGCGAAATACCATTCTTTTTGGTTGTAAACGTAGGCGAGTCTCTGTAAACTTCCAGCATGGATCTCGCTACCGAACTCATTCAATTCAACCCGCGCACCGCCACGCCAGAGGCACTGGCGGCACAGGTATCTGTCTGGGCTGAACAGGCACGGCAACTTCAACAAGAAGCTGATCTGGCTGCTAAACAACGTCACGAAATTCATCTCAAAGACACTAAAATCGCCGCACTCACGCTGGAACTGGCGTACCACAAACGGATTAAATTCAGCAGCACGTCAGAAGCTTTCACAGCACAACAACGGGATCTGTTCGACGAGACACAAGAAACCGATCTCAATGCCATGCAGGCCGAACTGGAGCAGCTCGCACCAGCACCCCGCGCCAAAGCAAAACCCACCGGGCGCAAACCACTACCGGCAGAATTGCCACGCATAGAACAGCGTCACGAACCCGAATCCTGCTCGTGCGGTGCCTGCGGTCAAGCATTAGTCAAGATCGGTGAAGACGTCACTGAGCAGCTCGATGTCGAACCGGCACGGTTCTTTGTACAACGTCATATTCGTCCCCAATATGCCTGTCGTCATTGCGAAACCATTATCGCCGCGGCGATACCCGCTTCCATCATTGATGGCGGCTTGGCGACGCCCAGTTTACATGCCTGGGTAGTGATCCAAAAATATCTTGATCATTTGCCGTTGTACCGCATCGAGCAAATCAGTACGCGCCATGGGGTAGCGATTTCCA
>JBEONO010000099.1:0-1543 GCA_040544425.1 Oxalobacteraceae bacterium GrIS 1.18 | reverse complement strand
ACTTATCCACAATTGCTGGTTCACAAAACAGCAACTCGCCCTGGGTCAATATTCAATCGGCAGGGTGGGTCAATATTCAGTCGGCGCCAACACTCTTGGAACCAAAATAGGATTTTCGATAAACTCTAACGCCTTAAAAGTTATCATATATCCGACTTGGAGCCTTTGGCGCAGGCGACCTGGAATTCGAAATGGCTTAAGAGATGATTTCAATGGCGTATACTTTTGCTTTGGGACTAGTATAGAATTCGTATAGATTCACATTGAAATTCAAAGGAGTGCTATTATGGCAACAACATCATTTACAATCGACACTAAGCTTGACGCTACACTCGAAACTCTCAAAGAGCACTTCGGCGCCTCATCGAAAGCAGAGGTCGTTCGTAAGGCAATTGCTATGCTGAATATCGTAAGCAAAAATGAAAACGAAGACGGTAGCGTAACTCTTCGCAAAAATGGCGAAGATATTAAAGTTATCTTGAAATGAGCGACGAAGCCGGCACACCCGGCACGCCAGGTGCGCCTACCGCCGTCCCCATTAAGACCGAGTTTATACATCTAGCCGACTTAGAATCTGAAAATGGCAGAATTCTCACTCTTGGTGACGAAGAAAATTCTGTCGGTAGAGTTAATCCACTCGAGACCGCCAAGGCGCGCAGCATTACCGCGGACACATGGTTTAGAGGTGTCATGGTCCTTGTCGTTTGCGGTATCTTCATTTGGCTCAACTGGAACGTCATGAGCTTCTTGCGCGCCGCATTCGCCCAGGACAACCTGAATTTGATTGCGAAGCCACCAATACCGGCATCCGACCGCTTGATTACATCCAATGTTGTCATGACACTCATCGGCGCCACCGTTGTACAGACTGGCGTCGGATTTATTGCTGTTATGTCGTACCTGTTTCCAAAGCGCGCAGCAGCTGGCACCGATTCTCAGGATGCCGGGTAAGTCTGCTTGATACCAGGCCGGCGGCACCAAAGCTTTCATGGCGCCCTACTCCGGCCGAATTCAATCCTCGCGGTTTCCTCTGGCGTTTTTTGGTTGCAAACCAAGCAATATAAAGTTTAAATTCATTTATAATCAATCGCTTACAAAATGATGTTCGACACAACCGTGAAATCTTGTGGACCCGGCCGGGTTTGTGGTGCCAAACTCATGTTTTGGAACCAAGTCATTCGTCATCATCATTAAGCTCATCCATATCCACCATTCCAAGGTTCCGACCGACTGCAACCAGGTCTCGATACGCTTCACGTTTCCTCGCAACCCTCAACGGTCTCGCATCCATCACTAAAGTGCTCGCCATGATGTTTTCAGTAGTCCGGTCGACGTGCGTGAATTCAATGTTGCCATAGCGGGTTTTAAAGGTGCCGCTGGCGCCAGTGGTCGCTACAGTAATCAGGCTTATTGGAATCTGCGAGATGACACCGAATTCGGACAGCATGGGGTATTCTTAAACAAACGACATAAAACTCCCACAGAAGTGATAAATCAGCCGTTTTTTTGGCCCGCTTGGCACTTTACCCCTCCCGCACATCAG
>JBEONO010000098.1:0-1646 GCA_040544425.1 Oxalobacteraceae bacterium GrIS 1.18 | reverse complement strand
AGACTTATCCACAATTGCTGGTTCACAAAACAGCAACTCGCCCTGGGTCAATATTCAATCGGCAGGGTGGGTCAATATTCAGTCGGCGCCAACAATCCATGCTCAAAATCAGAAAAACCGCGCAGCCTCACGATTCCTTGTAAAACGCATCCCACCGTTTTTTACGTTCGCGCTGGACGACGCGAAATTCGTGCTGGATGCCTTTATACGCGCCGACCAGCGGGCAAAAATAATCGCGTGGTGTTTCTTTGATGCAGAGCCAGCAGAATTTAAAAAAACGTTTCATGGTGCGCACTCCTTAAAAACGTGCAGTTGGTGAAATCAATATAGCATGAAGAAAATCGGCGTTTAGGGAAAACTGCTAAAACAGGGGGGGCGCGCTATTTTTTATGGACGCCCAAAAGTACCGCCTCTAAATCACTGACACCAATTTGATTATCGCCGGTCGAATCTTTGCGCATGATGGCGACCATATTGGTAAACGCGGTGCATTGTTCCGGCGTGTTCATTGTTGCGCCCAGTCTCTCAAACTCGGCGAATGCTACAACGACAGCGGATGAGCCATATAAGCAGATACGGCATTTCGCATCCGCTGTTCTGGTGAAGATTGCCCGGCCTTCTTCAGATTGACGCTGTTGAATCGGCCCGGAATTCCTAGACACCGCCGAGCCTCTCAAAATATTGCTTCTCATAATCCACTGGTGAGAGTCGTCCGGAAGAACTGTGACGGCGCTTCGGATTGTAAAACATTTCGATGTAATCAAATACATCAGCCTTACCTTCGTCTCGCGTGAGATACACCTTGCGACGAATTCTTTCCCGCTTCAACAACTGAAAAAAACTTTCAGCAACCGCGTTATCATGGCAGTTCCCACGACGGCTCATGCTCTGCGTTAGATTGTGCGCCTTCAAAAAATCCTGCCAGTCATAACTGCTGAATTGACTGCCTTGATCTGAATGCACCATCACCGTTTCTTTGGGCTGCCGACGCCAGATCGCCATCAGCAAGGCGTTCAATGCCAGCTCGCGATCAATCCGCTCGCCCATTGCCCAACCAACTACCTGTCGAGAAAACAAATCAAGTACTGCAGCAAGATACAACCAACCTTCATGAGTACGGATATAGGTGATGTCGGTAACCCACACACGATTCGGTTCTGCCACTTTGAATTGCTGCTTCAAATGGTTTGGCGCAAAGTCTGCAACGCTGCCGCCACGCTTGCCCGGACGGCGATGGTAGCCCGTCTGTGAGCGCAGCTTCTCTTTGTTCATCAAACGATAGACGCGGTGTTTGCCGCAGGTCTCACCCAACGCTCGCAGATCGTCAGTGACCTTGCGATAACCATAGACAGAACCGCTTTCCAACCATGACTGCTTGATGTGACCAAGTAAGCGCTGATCTTCCTTGGTCCGATCTGAATGCGGTGTGGCCTGCCAGGCGTAGTACCCGCTCGGATGAACATTCATCACGTGACATAGTCGGCGTACTGGATATTGCGAAGCGTGGTCCTGAATAAACGCGTACTTTACTCGGACGTCCTGGCAAAGTACGGTTGTGTCGCAATAAGCGGATCTGGTAAAGTTTGGTATGGACGATTTTCGCAAAAGCCTCATCAAAAATACCCTCTGCAAGGTTCTTAAACGAC
>JBEONO010000097.1:0-1717 GCA_040544425.1 Oxalobacteraceae bacterium GrIS 1.18 | reverse complement strand
TTAAATCTTGACATGCGTTGCTCTCCATAATGATCAGGTCTGAAGAGTGCATGAAATTAATTGACGTTCATAGGTGGTAGCGCTGGACGGTTACGGTGGTAGCGCTGGACGGTTACGGTGGTAGCGCTGGACGGTTACACTGCTTCTGGTTCGGCGCCCGAACGTTTCTTTCGGACGAAGCCGTGCGAAATCAATTGACGTGTTTGCTTGCAGTGTTTGCATTGCGCGTGGTCCAACTGCATGGTTTGTTGCTGAATGGCGGATAGGTTATTGAAGTATATTTGCATGGGGGCACCGGAATAAAAAGGGTACCTATTGTGCCGCAGTTAGTTTAGGCGGGCTATTTATGTGCCGTTGGCCACTGTTGCGCGGAATGTTTCACCCGCAAAATTTCCACCGTTTGTTTCACGACCCGGTAAAACACAATGTAATTCGGATGCACCACCATCTCGCGGGTGCTGCGTTTGCGGCCAGCCCGATATAGCTCAGGGTGTTCGATCAAACGATCCGCCTTTTGTTCAATGAGTTCATCCAGCTCTAGTGCTGCCTGGGGATTATCCTCGGCAATATGATCGAAGATTCGATCGCGATCGTTTAACGCGAGCTGTTTCCAAACTAGCTTCAAGCATGTTCAGCCGCGATGCGTTTCCGCAGGGCTTTCCGTTTTTTCTCAAAATGCTGTTTGACTTTTTCGTTCGGAATGCTCGGCCGTGGATCGTCGATTGCTTCCTGGATCTCGGCTTTCAACCATTTGGTATAGGCCGCCGCCTGGTGCGCTTCGCGCATACGTTCGGCTGCGCTGTTTTTGGTGCTACCGGTCATGGGGATGTCGCTGTAATTGGTTGCATCCAGCAGGTCGAAGCGCGCAATATGCAATTCCGTTTTCAGATAGTCCACGCAGCGGTCCAGTGATTTCCATAACCGAGGCTTGTCGGTCCGCTGCACGCCCAGCGCTTTTTCGGTCAGGCCGAATTTGAGTAGGACCGACCAGCCACCGGGCTGTCCAATGATGGCTGCCGTACGGATCGCACTGGCTTCGACCATCCGTTTGGCAATGGCGGTATCGATGGTAATTTTGGTGGACATGCTATCCTCGCACTAAAGTAAGATAAAGTTCTATGTCATTATGCTGTTTTTAAGAACTTTATGCAAGAATGCTGAAGAATTGATGACTATTTGATTAACATAACGTCCCAGTATGCGTCAGGCCAGAAAAAACTCCCCGGAAAATCCGCTTGGCCAGATTGACGTTATAACCGTCAAAGAATCGGACGATGTCAAATAAGTATAAATGCCGGCCAAAATACGATGTAAGTGAAACTCGCTACAGTGAGCAGGAAATCCACCGTATGACCAAGTCGGTCAACAGCGCGATACAGATACTTCCATTGCCCACCGACTTGAATGTAGGTTTCGTCCATCCGCCAACTCCGACCAACTGGTCTCTTTCGACGTCGAAATACCTTCGCTAAAACTGGCAAGATTTTCAACGACCATCGATGCACCGTCGTGTGATCGACTTCCACACCACGCTCAGCCATCATCTCTTCCAAATTTCTTAAACTTAATGCATACGCCGCATACCACCGAACACATAACAACATCACGTCAAGCGGATAATGCAACTAAAGTGGACCCATTGGTCAAGACAATATTTCAGAGAATTTAAGCTGCATCCATTTTCCTCATTGCAGCTGGTCGGCGCTGCCCCGCTTTA
>JBEONO010000096.1:0-1890 GCA_040544425.1 Oxalobacteraceae bacterium GrIS 1.18 | reverse complement strand
AAAATACTTCATCTTTGCCTTTGAAATTTGTTGCGATTGGTATCCCGGAAGATGGAGACAAACCAAACAAATGCAATTTTAAGACTGCTGACGGCGAGGTACTTTATGAATTCCTTTTGACGTCAAATTCTGACGACAGTAGATCCACAGCTGAAAAATTATTTGGAAGAGATATTTGTGAAGCAATTTATCTTCCAATCGATGACAAGCGTTTTCTGATCGATTATCGTGGTATTGGAATCGTAAATTTGGAAAGCAAAAAATATTCACGACTGATAGGTCCATGGGTTGACGACAGTTCACTAAGCAACGCATACCAAATTTCTCCATTGACATCGGTAGCGGTTGTGGAAAGTATACGTTCCAAATACGTGGAAACTCACGAATTTGCAGCACTTATATTTCACAAAACGAGCACTGGCGATCAGTTGGTCGAGGTGGTAAGGCTAATCGGCTCAAGTGCTGAATACGTCGATGGCCAATCGGGTGAACCCATGTGTGCCACAATGGACGAGGATTCTTATCACGGTCCCGGCAGTCCACCTTTAATGGCAACCGCCATTTCGATACCCAGAATATCGGTAGATCGATCACTGAGACAAGCGCATTTGCTATTCACTGTAAAAACAAAAAACTGTAAAACAGGGGATGTTTCTACAACTCAAGAACAATTCTCATTCGATGAAAAAGGAGGAAAAATGACCGATCAGAAAGGGGCCGAGGTTGAAATCTCCAGCTTTGAATAATTCTTGTAAATTTTTGTTTGGTCGATTAGATCCGAGGAAACCTAGCTTGAAATGAAGGTTGGCGGCACCAAGCGGACGTTGAATCCCTTTTCCAAATTTAATCAACATATAGAACCTTATGCAAGCAGCTCAAAGGATCTTGTATGCAATTTCACCTGAAAGGATCGGTCAGGAGTTGGTTATCTGCGCTGGTATGCCAGTTGAAATTCCCGAAATGGGTTGGGGCAGTAAAGTGTCGATGGGGTTCATAACGCCTGATCCGATAATTTATGGAATGCAACGAATGGCGGTGTAAGTTCTGAAATTCGTACATTTTGTTGACTCGTAGTGTGAATGTCAGAACTGACACCTGCGCTCGGGTCACTCGGACTTAAAATTGGATTTGCTCAGGGCGTGAAGACGGCAAACTACAAATGCTGGGAAATTAATTGAAAATGACATGAGCGATAAATTGGACCTTGATTCATTCGATCTTGAAGCGTTGCGTATTGCTCGCCCTTCACCAGAAGAACTTGATCAAATTTCGCTTCAAATCGCCAAGGGCTATTTGGACAGTACCTACTCATTTACTGAAGCTGATACGGTGATGAATGACATTTACGTATATCTGACACACAGCGGACTTTTGACCGAAGCGGAAGTTATAACCTGGGATGTATACCTGGCATTCGATGCAGGAGAGTTTCATCACCGAGGGGATGACCTGAGTGAGGACCCCAGATTGAAATATACGAAGCCACTTTTGGAAATCGCAGTCAAAAAATATACTGATTGTCGGGAGTCCGACGCGAATCGTTGGTACGAAGTGACCAATGCAGCGAAAATCAAGTGATCCAAAATTGAAGTCTTAGCAAACATTTGAATCTAAAATTCTCTCAAAATGAAAATTAAGCGATGTATTTTGATATTCGTATTGGCCAGTTCAACGTGCTTTGGTGCAAGTTTTGACTGCAGCAAGGCCGAGAATGCGACTGAAGCGGCGATTTGCACTGATAGAAACCTGTCCGAACTAGATTCCACGCTTTCAACACGATATATCGAAATACGGAAAGGACTGCAAAAACAGGATGCCGAGAATTTCCGCAATGACCGGATAGTATGGATAAAAAGTCGAAACAAACGATGTGGTTCAGATGCAAACTGT
>JBEONO010000095.1:0-1948 GCA_040544425.1 Oxalobacteraceae bacterium GrIS 1.18 | reverse complement strand
GAGTAAAGCGGGGCAGCGCCGACCAGCTGCAATGAGGAAAATGGATGCAGCTTAAATTCTCTGAAATATTGTCTTGACCAATGGGTCCACTTTACTTTGACTCATTTTAATTTTCAAAAAAGAGCGGTATCACTCTCATGGGTACGCGAGAGAATATGGATTGCCATTAAGATTTTGAATAATGAAAAATTTTATCATCATCGATTAGCCCAATTGAAATATCGGAGGCAAATACGCAGGCAGAAGGCGATTGCGAAGGATGCCAAGTTTAGAGCCAACAAAGTTATGGGGGCATAATATGATTTCCGAAAGTATCCCCAAGGATCAAAAAAATATTTCGGTGAAACGAGAAAATACAAAGCTCGTTATCTCTGAAGATGATGGCGCTCTGTTGGCAATGATATTGCCACCAATCGATGATATTGCAGAAATTGAATGGCTAAGTTCGCGAAATTTTTCAATCAATGATTTGGTTAGCACCAAATTTAAATTACAGGATAATCTGTTTATAAACGAATTTGAAAAATTAAAATCTAAAATAGAAAAATTCCCTGAATCAGCGATCCTATTAAATCGACTCGCGAATCTGGCGTCAATTAACGGCAATTTAGAACTTGAAGCGGACTATTTAAATAAAGCCTCGTTACTGTCTAACAGCGAATTCTTTATTCATCGGATAGGAGATAATTTAATTGGCAGAGGGGAGATCACGGAAGCAAGGAATATATTTGGAAAATTGAATATTAAGAGCGACCACTACGCAAATTTAAGATTTGCATCTCTTCTAGTCGGGGAAAATCGAGTTGATGAGGCAAGTGAATATGTTGAGCGGGCAGTTGAAATTGATCCAATTGAGTATAGCTCAAGACTATTTCAAGGCGCTTTGCGCTTATTGAAAGGTTCTGCAGAAAAAGCCATATCAAGTTTTAGAATTGCCATTGAAGATAGGCCAACATCGTCTGTGGCCTACGCAAATTTGGCACTCGCCTATGCGAAACTGTCTTTAGACAAAAAGGCGGTTGGCGCATTGCGCCGTGCCGTGTCACTTAACCCATTAAATTCTAACGCTTTGATAATGTTGGCCGATTTGTCATTTAAAATTGGTCAAAATAAAGATGCCGTTTCCGCATTAAAATACTACGTCCAATATGAGCAAAAATCGTCACCTCACTGGGAAAGACTTGCTAGGGCATTGCTTGCGATGGGATCTACAAGTGAGGCGATTGAGGCATTGAAGCGGCAAGCTAGTGTTGAAAGATCTAGTGCAGTTTGGAACAATCTCGGGGGAGTTGCCTATCACATAAAACGAGATTTCAAGAAATCGTTATCCGCCCTTAAACATGCAATGAGTATCGATGCCGAAAATCCAACGACGGATTTTTTTATCGCAGCGCGCAATACCGCAGTTTTTCTTGGTGGAGAGAAGGAAAATAAAAATCTTTTTGATTTTACAAAGCTAATCATTACTCGATACGGGGAAAATTTAATTGTAAAAGATAAAATACTCTCGGATTTAGTTGTTATGCACGTATACACGCTTGCCAAATCGGGAGATGTTGAGGCGGCGACCGCCAAAGCTGAAGCTGTTTTGAATAATCCAGATGCAGTCTTTCAATTAAAAATATTTGCAGCAACTGCGTTATTAAGTTTCTATGCGATGAGAAATGGAATGATGGATAAAGCTCTCGCCCTGGCAGAAGAAATGATTAAAATCTTAGATAACTTCCATGAAGATGATCGGAAGCTAAAAGAGAGACTAATCAATAACATTGCTTATGTTTTCGCCGAAACTGGACAAATTGAAAGGGCCAACTTCTTGCTAGCAAAAATATCGTATTTGATACACAAGGAAGCCTACTGCGTATTCTGGTGAACGTGACCGACGATTCTGGTGATCGTGACCGATGCGCCTAAAATGGTGTTACGCGGTTAAATTGTAATGTCATCG
>JBEONO010000094.1:0-1956 GCA_040544425.1 Oxalobacteraceae bacterium GrIS 1.18 | reverse complement strand
CTGACGTGCGGAGAGGGTTAAGTGCCGATTGAGGCAAAAAAACGGCTGATTTATAATTCTGTGGGAGTTTTATGTCGTTTGTTTAAGAATACCCAATTTTGACTCGTTAATTATCGTTAGTAATGTCATGACTTTCTCCCTATATGGTTATGTTGAAATTAGATTAATTTAATCTTACAGCATATAGTATATAAGATTGTATGAAGAAGTCCAATTTTTTATTGCACAAATGAAAACCGCCCAAATCTGGCGGCTTAGTCTTATTTTTCTTTGATTTCGTCTGCCGGAACCGGTAGAGAATAGAGATTGAACCCCTCCGGCACCCCGAAAATCAGGTTGTCGTCTAAATGGGAATGTGCCGAAAACTGCATGGCTTTTGGATACTGTGATGATGGTAAGTTGTCTGTATACACGGTATCGAGAATCCAACGAAGCATAGAATACATTACGCTGGCCTCTGATAGTGCCCCCTTCGCGATGTATTCATTACCAAGCGTGTCCATCTTTATTTGCTCTGCCCAGTATTTTTTTTCTTTATCGTATTTTTGAGCATCAGCCATCGCAGCGGCAGCGATCTGGCCAGGTGATCCAGTGTACACCTTGGTCACTTTTAAAGGCTCCTCTTCGAGCAGTTTACAGTCGTATTTAAAAAGATTAAGCAAGGTTTCTTGATGGATTAATTTCCCGCTGGGTGAGTACGTATGAGTGAAATCTACAGTCCGGAGAATTACATTTTTTGGTTTGGATTTCGGAACCTTGGAGAGGTCCTTTGCCGCGATTGGAGTCGGTGCTTTTTTGAAAAAACTCGTTTCTTCGTAATCGTAGATATCATTGAGCCACGGCTTCGCCATTAAAAATTGAACCAGCATCCCGCTAAAAAACTCGGTCATAGATCGTGATTGGATGCGTGGGTGATTGGTAGCGAGATGTTTTAGATAGAGCCATTCATCTTCAGAAATCCGCGCGCCGACGTTTGGTCTTTTTTCCTGGTGCTGCTTAAGGTTTTTTACGCCACTTGCGGGACGTCCGCGCGGCCGTTTACCTGCAGGTGCAGTAATTACGCCACTTTGTTCTTCATCAGCATGAGGATTGTCTTGTTTTAATTTCGGCATATTTTGTCTGTATATAGTATTTGTAAAATAATGAGCGGTATTTTAGAGACTTGCCAATAATTTCGCAAGGCTGGGATACCTGATACAAAAATATGGTGAAACACTCGTAAATATTTTGATTGACCCTGATGACTATCGTCTTATATATGTCGACGAGGGAGCTGGCCTACCGTTGGTACCATTAATTGAAGAACACGCCACCGACACCACGCCCGCCTATTCATTTTCCCAAATGCATATAGCTCTTAAAGAACAGTCCGATGCAATTACCGAGGACCCGAAAAAGACTAAATTTCGAAATGATGTTCATGAACGCTCGGCCGAATCAATTGGCAAGAGCACCAAAAGAAAGCCAAAAACCGCAGAACGGAATCGAATCGTTGCGGACTCGGTCAAAAAGTCGAAGGCTTTACAGCGCGCTGCAGAAAAACCATTGAATTCTGGGATTCAACAATCGACTTCATTGACCGTCCCTACTCTTGCCGCCTTCTCTTTTGATGACGTCCCAGCAATGCCGTTACTAAACCGTGTCAGCGGCAAGGAACAAAAATGAACTCTGCCAAAGAATTACGTCGACTTATCGAAAGCTGCGAACTACAACATCCAATGTTCAAAGAGCAGTTTGAGTTCCTAAGCCAACGAATTGAAGACGCGCTAGGTGGATTTTCGTCCCGAATTGAATGGGTGGTGGGCCCATCTAGAGTTGGAAAAAGTATGCTCATCAATGCGTTGTCGCGCAAATATCCAGAGACCGGAGTTTTTCAAGCTAGTTGTCGCCTAAAAGTAAATTTTTATGCCGCCAGTTTCAGTTCCTGATACACCTCCTTATGATTTAATTGTTCCT
>JBEONO010000093.1:0-1978 GCA_040544425.1 Oxalobacteraceae bacterium GrIS 1.18 | reverse complement strand
AAGGAAGTGCCAGTGGCAGTGCCGGTGTACAGCAGGCGTGATGCAACAGGCAAGCTAGGCGCATTTCATGGCGCGTTGGAACAGGCACTCAAAGTCGATTCGCACCGGCTCAAGCAAAACAGGCGCACCGCCAAGGATTTGTTTGAGCGCATCAAGCTAGCCGGCTATCAAGGTGGCTACAGTCTGGTCACCAATTTCATTCGGGAATGGCGAGGCCGCGAAGGTAAAGCGCCGCATGCTTTTGTTCCGCTTAAGTTTGAGCTGGGCGAGGCATTCCAGTTTGACTGGAGCGAAGAAGGATTGGTCATAGGCGGCGTCTACCGCCGCATTCAGGTGTCACATCTCAAGTTGTGCGCCAGTCGTGCATTCTGGCTGGTCGCCTATCCGAGCCAAGGGCACGAAATGCTATTCGATGCCCATACGCGCTCCTTCACAGCGCTGGGCGGCATTCCCAGGCGCGGCATCTACGACAACATGAAGACCGCGGTCGACAAAGTCAACAAGGGCAAGGGGCGCATCGTCAATGCGCGCTTTGCCGTGATGTGCGCCCACTATCTGTTTGATGCCGACTTCTGCAATGTGGCGTCCGGCTGGGAGAAAGGTGTCGTCGAGAAAAATGTTCAAGACAGCCGGCGGCGTATTTGGCTGGAAGCGCAGAATCAGAAATTTACTTCCTTCACTGAACTCAATGCATGGCTCAGTGAGCGTTGTCGTTCGCTGTGGAGCGAGATGCGCCATCCTGAATACAAAGAATGCAGCGTGGCAGAAATGCTAGAGCAAGAGCGCATTGAAATGATGCCCATGACCATGCCCTTTGATGGCTATGTGGAGAACCCATCAAGAGTCTCTTCTACCTGCTTGGTGAGTGTCCATCGCAATCGTTACTCGGTGCCATGCGAGTTCGCCGGTCAGATGGTCAGTACCCGGCTCTATCCGGATCGGGTCAGTGTCGTGGCAAACGACAGCATCGTGACTAGCCATGAGAGGTGGACCGAACGCGGCGATGTGCGTTACGACTGGCAGCACTATATTCCCCTGATACAACGCAAACCGGGCGCACTCAGAAATGGCGCACCCTTTGCCGATATGCCCGCCGCACTCATGCAATTAAAACTCGGTCTGATGCGCCATGCGGGTGGCGACAAGATCATGGCGCAGGTGTTGGCCACCGTGCCTACCGCAGGACTTGATGCGGTGCTGGTGGCGATCGAGTTGGTGATCGAAACCGGGGTGCTCAGTGCCGAGCACATCCTTAACGTGCTGGCGAGACTTAACAGCAAGCCAGTACCAGAATGTGTCGAAACCAGCTTAGAACTCAAGGAGGCACCCTTAGCCAACACCAGTCGCTACGATAGCTTGCGTGGCACCGATGACGATAATGATGACGCAGACAATGCAGATGATGCGATGAATGGCGTAGAGGAGATCGATCATGCGTGATGTCACTGCCGAACTTAAAGAATTGCGCCTGCAAGGGATGGTCAGTGCCTGGACCGATTTAATTGCACAAGGAACGATGTCAGTAGATTCATCAAAATGGCTGATAGAACACTTGCTGCGGGCGGAGTCAACCGACCGTGCCATGCGTTCGATTCGCCACCAGATGCATGTCGCCAAATTTCCCGTGCATCGGGATCTGGCAGGATTTGACTTTACCTCTTCCAAGGCAGATCAAGACCTGGTCACGCAACTGGCGACACTGTCATTTACTGACAGCGCACAGAACGCCGTACTCATTGGTGGACCTGGCACCGGCAAGACCCATCTGGCCACAGCTATCGCTGTGGCCGGTATTGCGTCGAAAGGCAAACGGGTCCGTTTTTACTCCACGGTCGACTTGGTGAATGTTCTGGAAAAAGAGAAGCGTGATGGCAAGGCGGGACGCCTGGCGCAGACCTTGATGCGTTTAGATCTGATTATTTTAGATGAGCTTGGGTATCTTCCATTTAGCCAGACCGGTGGCGCATTGCTGTTTCAC
>JBEONO010000092.1:0-1983 GCA_040544425.1 Oxalobacteraceae bacterium GrIS 1.18 | reverse complement strand
TGTTGACGCGCACCGAAAATTGACCAGATAAACTCATATTTTTCCATTGAAAATTGACCAGGTAATTACTGTACCCTGCTGAAATTTTAAGCAGGGAGATAAAAGGTGATTTCCATGGCCATGTATGCCAAAGTCAGGCGGCTATATTATCGCGAAAAGTTGTCCTTGAGCGAAATAGCCAGACAAACCAGTCTATCCCGCAACACCGTCAAAAAATGGGTAAAAAGCCCGGAAACTATAGTGCCGAAATACGTTCGGCCTACGATGACCGGATTATTGACACCCTATCAGTCCCAAATCCAGCTAGCTGTGCAGGCGGATGCACATCGCCCCAAACGCGACCGGCGCACCAAACGGGCGCTATTCAAAGAAATCCAGGGCGACGGTTATACCGGAAGCTATTCCACGCTGAATCGTTACCTGTGCCAATGGCACGATGAGGCGGCCAAGGTCAGCGGCAAATCGGCATTTGTGCCTCTCAAGTTCCAGTTGGGTGAAGCGTTCCAGTTCGACTGGAGCGAGGAATATCTGGTCGTTGGCGGCATCTATCGCAAGATCCTTGCTTCCCATACCAAACTCTGCGCCAGCCGGGCGTTTCTGGTTGGGGCCTATCCGACCCAAAGCCATGAGATGCTGTTTGATGCCCATACCCGCGCCTTTACCGTCTTTGGCGGTGTGGCCCGGCGCGGGATTTACGACAATATGAAAACCGCGGTCGACAAGGTCAAGAAAGGCAAAGGCCGGGTCGTCAATGCCCGATTCTTTGCCATGACAGCGCACTATCTGTTTGATCCGGACTTCTGCAATGTCGCCTCTGGTTGGGAGAAAGGTGTCGTTGAAAAGAACGTGCAGGACAGCCGACGCCGTATTTGGCAGGATGCACAGAAGGAGCGTTTCAGTAGTTTCGACGAACTCAATGTCTGGTTAGAGAAGCGCTGCCGGGAGCTGTGGCAGGAATGCCGGCATCCGGAATACCCGGATCTGACGGTTGCCGATGTACTGGAACAGGAGCAGTTACAGCTCATGCCTATGCCCGCACCATTTGATGGCTATGTAGAAATCGTGGCACGTGTGTCATCGACTTGTCTGATTACAGTTCAGCGCAATCGTTATTCCGTGCCGTGCCAGTTGGCCAATCAACTGGTCAGTATCCATTTGTACCCGGAACAGGTTGTGGTGCATTCAGGTACGGAGCGGGTGGCATGCCATGTGCGTTTGCAGGGACGTGGGCAGGTTCGCTATGACTGGCAACATTACATACTGCTGGTTGAACGCAAACCGGGGGCGTTACGCAATGGAGCGCCGTTTGCCGACATGCCCCAGCCGCTGATTAAACTACAAGCCATTCTGCTACGCAGAGAAGGCGGTGACCGGGTGATGGCGCAGGTTCTGTCGGCCATTCCCAAATTTGGACTCGACGAAGTTCTGGTTGCCGTTGAACTGGTACTGGAGTCAGGAGCGGCCAGCGTCGAACATATCACCAATGTTCTGGGCAGATTACGTCCCATCAGTGAGCCGCCCCGTGTAGAAACCCATTTAAAAATTCAGGAAGAGCCCGTGGCGGATACCGGGCGCTATGACCAATTACACCAGGAGACATTTCATGTTTGATCCCATCGTAGAATTCAAAAATCTCAAATTGCACGGTATGGCCGGTGCCTATGCTGAATTGACAGAAAACGGCGATGCCGACATAGCCAAAGCGCAAGAACTGATTGAAAATTTGTTGCGCGCTGAAACCAGCGACCGGGCTATGCGTTCAATTCGCTATCAATTGCACGCCGCCAAATTCCCGATCCATCGCAGTCTGGGGGACTTTGACTTTAGTCAGTCCAAGGTTGACCGTGCATTGATTGAGCAATTGGCCACGCTGGCATTTACGGACGCCGCACACAATGTGGTGCTGATCGGTGGTACCGGAACCGGTAAAAGCCACCTGTCTACGGCCATCGCGGTCAACGGCATTGCGCAACACGGCAAGCG
>JBEONO010000091.1:0-2002 GCA_040544425.1 Oxalobacteraceae bacterium GrIS 1.18 | reverse complement strand
CCACCAAATCCCCATAGGCCGTCGCCCGTTTTAAGTACATGGCAGTTTCCCGCGGTTTCCTCCCTGGGGTCCTATCAGTCGCCCGCCCGCAAAGGTTGCCGTTGCCTGGTCGGGCTACGCGTAAGGGCGGGCGACTGACAAGCCTTAACCATTGCCGCCTGTCGAGGTTTTACATTGCAGTCAGTCGCGATCGATTTACACTATCTGTCATCATCATATTTATCGGATTTCCTGAATAACTTGATTGGTTTCTTGCGCCTCTTTTTTACCGGAGATGATTGCTCCTGCCCTGCCTTAATTTGCGGAGGCGGCGCAACTGGCATTGGAAAACCAAGAAATATCATTACCAAGAAAATTGGTAATAATAAAAAGAACAATGGTCTTTTCCAGTGAAGTTTGCGTTTAAACATGGCCCACAACTTGGGTCATTCAGTTTGAATTCAAGCATATCTTGAAAAGTTGACCGCCTCCGATTGTGAGCAGACGAATGTATATTTAATCGCAATATGGGATCGGATTAACGGTAAGTTGAGAATGCACGGAAACGCAAAACCTTGTCAAGACGAGAGAGGTTGTCGGACAAGACGAATTATTTCATTCGCGATTTCTGCAACGGGCAACACCTGATCGACGAAGACATTTTGGATTGCATTCATTGGCATTGACTTAACTTGAGCCTCTTCTGGTGATTGAACTAGCGCGATACCACCGTGATCCTTTACCGCACGTAGTCCGGCAGTACCATCATTGAGGTACCCAGAAAGGACAATTCCAATAACTCTTGGCCCAAAGGCAGCAGCTGCCGATCGAAACAACACGTCGATCGCTGGACAATGCAAATTCTCTTTCGACCCGTTTAATAACTGAATCCTGTCCTTCTCCACAATCAAATGCTTTCCGGGTGAAGCTAGATAAATGTGACCAGAAACAATGGGATCGCCGTCTTTTGGACAACTGACGGGAAGCGAGCCAGCCCGTTCAAGCACGGAAATCAACATATCAGGAATATGCGACGCTCGGTGCAAGACAATGAATATAGCGTCCGGTAGTGTTACTGGCAATTCTGCAATCAGCGCCTTCAATGCCTCCACACCGCCTGTCGACGCACCAATCACCACAATGTCACGTCGAATCATTAATTCTCCATGGAGGATGTCCACGCCGGGCAGCCAAGCGCGGTTATGGACCATCTAATTCATTGCCGTCGTCATTTTCTACAAATGAAATTTGGTAATAGTCACCTTCGGCAGATACTGATAAAAAATTTGCATGGAAGTCCACGACGCATTCCCTCCATAAAACGTTTCAACGAAGCTAACTGGCTTATTTAGATTATTGAAAATTCAACGTATGGTGCCATGGAAAAATTGAAGTGGCAATATTGTTTGGGGATTGTGAAAATTATGGTATTTGCTCTTAATCTCCAACGCCGTAAGGCGGACAATGGTTATCCACTATTTTGAAAAGGAGAATGAATCATGGAATCGAATCAATTGATCAGTGGACATAAAATACCCTGGAACAAAGGAAAACTAGTAGGCCAAAAATTGCCACTTAAATTAAAGGAGATTTGGGCAATTCGTATCAGATTACAACTTGATGTCCGTACCCGCGAATTGGCCATGTTTAATTTGGCGATTGATAGTAAATTACGCGGGTGCGATTTGGTCAATTTACACGTGCACGATGTCATGCAAGGGCATCAAGTTTTGCCACGTGCTATCGTCATGCAAAAGAAAACAAAGCGGCCAGTGCAATTTGAAATTACAGAGCCAACTCGTAATTCGTTGCTTAAGTTGATCGACGAAGAACATCTCACCGCGGAGCAATGCCTATTTCATAGTCGCATCCAAAAGTCGGAACACCTATCAACCAGACAATATGCACGGGTTGTAGATTCATGGGTGTCTAAAGTGGACCCATTGGGCAAGACAATTTTTCAGAGAATTTAAGCTGCATCCATTTTCTTCACTACAGCTGGTCGGCGCTGCCCCGTTTTCCT
>JBEONO010000090.1:0-2017 GCA_040544425.1 Oxalobacteraceae bacterium GrIS 1.18 | reverse complement strand
ATGTCCATCCTGGGGGAACATGCTGATGCCAATTGTGGCGCCGATATGAAGTTCGTTTCCTTCAATGGTGTACGGCGCGGTAATGATCGTGTGAATTTTCTTGACGTTTCGGGCAAGGGTCGGCTTATCATTCACTTCAGATAGCACCATCACAAACTCATCGCCGCCTTGACGGCTAACGGTATCGGAACTGCGAATAGCATTGTTGAGACGTTGCGCCACCGCTTGAAGGAGCTGGTCACCGACAGCATGTCCGAAACGATCATTTATGCTCTTGAAACGGTCCAAATCCAAAAACAGTACCGCCAATTTCTCATGGTGCCGTTTTGCAAAAGCGATAGCATGTGTGATTCGGTCATATAGCTGCAAACGATTGGGTAAATTAGTAAGAAAATCATGGTTGGCCAAATGCGTCAATGCTTTTTTTGATAATTCAATTTCATCCGCACTATTTTGGCATTGAACTGACGCTATGACTAGATGTTCATTGGCCTCTTTTAATTTTGACTGGCGATAGTCCTGCATAGCTCTGGCTATCTGCGCGTCTGAAATTTCCTGAATTCTTAGTGCAGCCGATTTTCCCTGCAATATGGCTAACAAATTTTCACGCCTGCGTAAGTCATTTTCGCGCTCCCCAATCGCTTCTTCACGTATTGACAAGGCTGATTCGCGAGCGACCATTGATCTCTCGTGAGTTGAAAACGTTTGATATCGGGCAAACGGTAATTCTTCAGTTGGTGCACTTAAATTACCTATCTCGTTCATTAGACTTATTCCATCCGACTTGCGTCGATCCGCGTTATTTGAACAGCGGCGATCAGGGGTCATTTTGTTCATAACAGGTCCAATAGTGTTGCGCTGTCGGATGAAGGATTTGGGGGGTGATTGATTGTTAAGGATTTACTCTATTTTGCAGACTATTGTCTTTTCTCTGGCATTGCAACTCAAATGTTGCAAAGTTAAAATAAAATTTTGAACGCAATCAGAAACATGTTAAATGAATATGCATTTGCCCTTGTCGTGCAAGAGAGAAAACGCAACTTGGCAATCCGCAGCGCATGAGCAACCCGTGGAAAATGGCGCCCGCGTTTTTCCACGCAATTAGTTTGATTGACCCCGTAGTTATCTACGTGCTTTTAGCATCCGGTGAAGCCAGCTTCTTAACTGGACAGGTTTATGGCGCAGTAGGTGGTCATGGAGGACCGTGAGGCCTTTTAAAAGGCTAATTGAGCGCAAATAATTTGCTGGGCGCGAGATTTTTGGTTGTAAGTGAGCCTACACAGGAGGAATTTTTCATCAACCCAAATCTGACTACTGAAAAAATCCTCCCATGTTGGAGTACAACCCTTAGACGTTTTTCCCCGTTTCACCCTTGCTATCCGACTTGTGAGAGCGCAACTTCTGAAGAGCCGCGAACAGCGCCGGGAGAAGCGGTAGCAAAGTTCGCCGCATGAGAGATAGTCCCTCTGGTTGGGCGAGCATGCCTCCAGCTATCACAAAACCACGTCGTAAGGTGTCCCCACCTTACCTGCAAACTGCAGTTTTCCATGCGCATCATGAACTCCAAGCAGCAACGACCCAAATCCGGCTCTCGCGCCTTGCGGGTCAGTATATCCACCAATGACAAATTCCTGACGTAACTGGCATTTCAATTTAATCCATGCCGCTGAACGTCGCCCTGTGTAATGGGAGTCGATCCGTTTTCCGATGATAGACGAAGCCTATAGCCTGCGCAGCCAGATCATTCCTTAACCAAAATCCACTTACCTCTCAATTCACTCGTTTTCGTATTTTGAATGACAGCTTTCCGAAACTCCATCTGGCCGTTCAGGGCACGCACAGCGAGCAGTCATTTCTAGACAGCTGCTATTCAATTGTTAAATCTTTACTGCCGCAAATAATGTAATCTCAACGGCAGCTATATGGAAAGCGGTCAGATGTGAAAAAAGGAGCAATGTCGGCTCCGCTTTGAAAGCAGTCATAGACTGGTTTTTTGTCGACCGTCGCGTATGGGCAC
>JBEONO010000089.1:0-2250 GCA_040544425.1 Oxalobacteraceae bacterium GrIS 1.18 | reverse complement strand
AAAGGAACAATTAAATCATAAGGAGGTGTATCAGGAACTGAAACTGGCGGCATAAAAATTTACTTTTAGGCGACAACTAGCTTGAAAAACTCCGGAAGCTACACATTTACAGCGACAGCGGGGCAGAGCTACGCCGTGAATGTGAGTGAAACTACCATTGCTGGAACCTATACCTATACCAAAGGCAACCCAGTTAGCGGAACGGACCCACTTGGCCTATGGGTCATGTATATAGGGGGGAATGGTAGTATATTTGGAGGACCGCTTGGAGCAAGTTCAGGTGGTGGCTTTGTATTTGATAGTTCAGGAAACTGGGGTACTTATACCGTTCGCGGTGTAGGCGGCGGGGCCGGTGACGATGCTGCATTTGGATTATCTCTAGGATTCATGACCTCTACGTCTGCCGCTCCCGCTACTACGATTTCTGATTTTGGTGGCCCGTTTGCAAATGCGAGTGTTGGCCTTGGACTTGGCCCACATCTTTCAGTTGACGGATTCTACGATCCTTATAGTCCTTCGAATTGGGGAGGCGGATTAACAATTGGAGCAGGAGTTGGCGGCGGAGTGAGTTTGCAGGCGACAAATACAACGGTCACACCAAACACACTTACCTGGATGGATTTAGTTCCTAATTGGATGAATCCAAAATCCCCATCAAATCAAAATTGCAGGTAACGCTATGAATCAATCACTTTTCATAAAAGGACCTCATAATATTTTATTTATACTCGGTATCGTAGGGTGTTTATTTTTTGTTGAGGCACTAGTTCACCAAATGTATCTTGATTATGACTTTCAAATTTTGGATATTAAGCTCAAGTGCGAACAGCCTTTGAATAATAGATGCGTCTATGAATATATGGTTAGGAATAAAAATAACTCAATAAACAAGATTGAATTAGACGGATTTATGTTTAAGAAAGAAGAACTTGAAGTTGGATATTTCATTAAAAAAGAAAAGTTCAGTTTTGAATATCGTATTAATGGGGAAAATAAAGTTTGGGGATTTGCTAAATATCACCTCTTGATTTTGCTGGCGAGTTTTTCGGCATTGGTTTTTTGGGTTATTTTATCGCGAAAATTAGTAGCTGGAAAAACAGATAGATAACCACCGTTTTTTTCGCAAACTATGTATACCTATGTCGGCGGGAATCCAATTTCCAACACTGATCCTAGTGGTGAATTTGGTCTCGTAGGAGCATTAATCGGCGCTGCTTTTGAAATTGGTAAAGAGACGTTGTATGACGGGAAGAGTCTGGGGTGTGTAAATCTAGGAGCTGTAGCAGTGTCCGCTGCTGCGGGCGCATTTGGACCAGGTTTTTTTGCTTTGGGGAAAAGTGCGCTAGGCCTTAGTGCTGGTGTCCTTGCCGAATTTACGACAAGTGAATTGGCGGCATGGCAGGGTCTTGTAGTTTTCCCAAAGACCATATTCATTAAAGGTACACAAAATAAGCGTTGGACGGCCAGCAGTAATTGCTCTGGTTCTAACACGGAATCCACATCCGGTTCGGGTTCAGGAGGTGGGGGCAATGGTGCCACTGGTTCCACTAATCATTAATAAATAATAAGCAACCGTTACGAAAAACAGTACTCAATAAAAGTAAGGTGTTGATCTGGACTGCTAACTTGGATTACCAGGCGCGTCGGCGCTCAATCAACCATGCAAACAAAAGAGAGTTATGAATTATGTCAATCCGACCGAATTTAAAAGAATTTATTAAACGTTTTTTTGCGAATCCATTTGCAGTATGGGTTTTAGGAACATTTCTTGGCGTTGTTGGCGGGATATTGGCGCTGGAAAATGGAACCTATTCTTTGAATCGAATAAGTGTAGGAGGCATATTTGGATTTGCAGTAGGTGCAGCGTACGTTGTTGAGGTGAAATGTAAAGTACCTATTTTGATTAGTCGGTTGATTTGTTCGCTAATCGGACTAGCGGCCGGTTTTGCAATTTGCCTCATATTGTCGTTTTCCATGACCGGAATCTTAATTGGTGCAATTGTTGGATTCATATTGGGAGCTATCAGCCGAGAATGGATCGATCAGATTAATTTTCCTTAAAGTAGAGAGGACGTAAGCGTGTTGCCAGCATCGTCTATGCAAAGCAGTTAAGTGTTTCGTACCTCGATGGCATCGTATTCTGTCCCAAACTGCCATTATAGTGGTCCCAGGATTTGAGACAGTAACCGCAGGGTAGTTTAAGCTGTTGTCTTGAAAAGGATGACAGCAAATGAGTGAAAGTAAAAAGCG
>JBEONO010000088.1:0-2257 GCA_040544425.1 Oxalobacteraceae bacterium GrIS 1.18 | reverse complement strand
GTTAATTTATCTTTTCATCAGTCTTTGAATTTTTCATTCAAAGACCAATTTTCGTCAAGATTAAAAAACGCTCTTGCTTCGATTAATGGGATGAACTTTTGCAAGCAGCTTCAGTACTTTTATGGGCTGCTTTGCTTGAGTCCATTGCGCTGATCGAGCCAGCTTTAGCATCATCGTGTTTGTTGTGGTCATGCATTTCTGCCGCCTCTAGATGACTTTTAGCAGTTTGTTGGTGATCCGATGCTGCCTGTTTATGGAGAGTACTTGATTGATTGGTCGATGACATGATATTTGATCCTTGGTTAGTTTAATTTAAAACTTCACACCATGCCGTCAAAATTATTTTCAGCGGCACTGGAGACCACCATAAACCTCCAGTTATTTTTTAACTGTTCGACAACGAACACTGCTAAAGAATACAGTTCAGATTTCGTTGTGAAAGTTCAGTGGCTCATGATAAACATTGTGTTGCCGCCGACCGAAAATTGATCCCCGGGGGGGGGGCAATATTCAGTCGGCGCCAACATGAAGCCGACATTGCCCATTTTTTCCGCATCTGGCCGCTTTCCACATAGCCGCCATTGAGGCCGTATTGTTAGCTGCAAGAAAGATTTAACAATTGACTGGCAGCTGTCTAAAAATGACTGCTCGCAGTGTGCCCAAACGCAACGTTCGACAAAAAACCAGTCCATGACTGTTTTTAGAGTGGAACCGTCATTGACTATTTTTTTCACACCTACAGGCAGAGCGACGCCCCGGGTGCCGGGTGCCTGGTTCATGCTCTTTCCATCCCATTGAAATAACTGCCCTGGTGCGCCGCATAGTTGCAACGAGCACGATGAAGCAAAGATTTTTGGGCGGCATCTGCATTGGCATCCTGGCCGGACCAGATTTCCAGGGCCGATTGCTGAATAGCGCGTGAAAACGAGAATGTCAGCTCCCAGGGCAAGCGCGCCTTGAAGTGCAGATTCATGGAATTTAAACGGGCCGACGCCAGCTCGCTGGGCTGGCCACCCGACAGAAACGCAATACCCGGAACGGCGGCCGGAACCGTCCGCAATAAACACATCACAGTCGCATACGCTACCTCATCTACAGTTTCTTGCGTCGGACAGTCCAATCCCGGAAGCACCATGTTGGGCTTGAGGATCATGCCCTCCAACATGGCGTTGGTGCACTTAAAAGTTGAAGTTAAAAGTACCCCAACCCCTGATCATTTATGCTGGGACTTTCTGACTGCGCACGGAGTTTGGGCGTCCGGCAGCGAGCATGCGATTTAACACAGCAACACCGATGGCCGCCTCGGTTTGTTGCGCGTCGAATCTGCGCGCACGCAGTCGAGGACCGATGATCGATTTATAACGACCCATGGTGGTTTCGACCAGAGCGCGCTGGCCATAACCAGTGGCTTTTTGCCACGCCAACCGGCTCTCTGTCGTGATCTTGTTAAGATGGCGATCACGCTGACTTGGCGAACGCGATTGAGCATCAGGAACGGCGGTCTTGCGAGGTGGGATAACCACCTCAATATCGCCACCATAGTGTGCGATCATTTGATAAGTGGGCGCACCATCATAGGCGCCATCGGCCATCACTTGATTGATTTCTTCGTCGACCTGATCCAGTAGTGGCCCCACTTGAGATGGGTCATCCGTATGCTGATCGGTGAGGACCTGCGCGACAATCATGCCGGTGTCGGCATCGACGGCCAGATGCAATTTACGCCAGGTGCGGCGCGACTTGGCGCCATGTTTTTCCTCCAGCCATTGTCCTGCGCCAAAGACCTGCAAACCTGTGCTGTCAATGAGCACATGTAGCGGTCCCTTTGGTGCCGACGGTGACTTCCTTATCGTCAGTCCCACCGCCCGTCTGCTGACCGTGGTGTGATCCGGTGCCGTGATCGTCAGGTTCATTAATGTCAGTACTGATTCCATCAATCCTTCAGTTTGACGAAGTGCCATTTTGAACGCCATGCGCAGCATCAAACTCGTCTCAATGGCGATATCCCGATAGCGAGCCTGACCATGTGGCCCGACACTCTGCCACCGATCTAGTACGGCATCATCAATCCACAACGTCAGACTCCCACGCCGCCGTAATCCTGCTTCATATTCCGGCCAATTCTGAACCTTGAACGACATCTTCGGTATATGATGACGGCGATCATCGTTGTGTTTGTTTGGCATCGGGTCGATCAGTAACATTGAGGCCGTATCGTACCATCAACCGCTTTTCGTGTTCGGAGTGCACCAACGCC
>JBEONO010000087.1:0-2503 GCA_040544425.1 Oxalobacteraceae bacterium GrIS 1.18 | reverse complement strand
TGCCATACTGACCAGAATGATTGAGAATGGGGAGATATGATTTCGATTTTGTGCACTGCATCAGTATAAACCATATGGCAGCAGACGGCACATAGGGGACGTTCGTTTGAAGGTTGAATTAATAGAAAAATTTGGGATGAAAACTTTTTTTAAGTTTTATTTATTCAGTTTCCTATCTGGCGGAATTATCGCTGTTTTGTTTAATTTTTTTTGGCAGTTAGTAGAACACCATATTCCTATTAGTTTGGCCATATCGCTGCAAAAATTTACATTAATGTTTTTCCCGTTGTCTATTGGATATATCGCACTGCCGGGCTCAAATTACTGGTCAATCGATAGCATTACGTTAATGATAATGAATTCATTTTTTTATGGATTTTTGGGAATTTTCGCTTGGTTAGGATACACAAAGAACAAAAGATTTTATTTTGTTTTGGGTGGTCTAATAACGGTTCTATGGCTTGCGATTGCAATTCTGCAATAGAGTAATAAGTCGGCAGACGGGACTGAGCGGTCATATTGAGTTGCAGCCAATCGAGAAAATTAACAAGATAAGTGTATGCCGAATTATGAATGGAGTTGCCTTGCGTGTGGAAATGCAAATTGCTCGGGCACATCGGCATGTAAAGATTGCGGTTGCAGCGCGTCCGCATCTCTGCAGCAAATTAAAAATTTTCGCCAAAATTTTGTCAAAACAGGTGGTGCGATCCTTTCAAGTGCCGGAAAATTGCATGAGGACGGTGAGAATGAAATCCTTTCGGTATTTGCCAAACTTCTTTTGAAAATCGTTGTTGATCCGTGGTTACCAAGCATTAAAAAATGAACTAAAGGATTTGGCATTAAACGGCACGAAGCGGTCATCGGGCAAGAATCCTTAAATTGAATTGAAACTTAAACTATGGCTTATATAACGATTTTGATTTCATTGGTCTTAACCGGATTTTCGTGGAATCGGATCTGCCGACAAACAGATTCAGTAATAGTTAAAGTGGGCTATTTGGTATTGACTGCCTTTCCGTTAATTGGACCGCTTTTTTATATGTTGATTGATCCTCCCGCGAATCAACCAATAACCAAATCGCCTTACTCACTTTGGTCAAAGTCGTCAAAGGGTACAAGTGTGTGGCCGAAGTTTGATCCTTTATTTCAATCATTAACAAGTATTTTTAGACTGTCAAAGAAAAATGACGAAAAATGAGACGTCAAGTACCAAGGGCTCAACACGGCACTTTGCAGTCGCTGGCCAATGATTGGAATTTGAAAATTTAGCAGACGTTCGAAGTCATCGATACTGTTATATCTCTTTGAGGAAAAAATATGCGGCCGTACCATGATGCAGAGATAACTGACGTGTCGATTGATCGATTGAATTCATGCGGAAGAATCAAGGTTAAGGCTGAAAATGGAACTGCTTCACAAATAGATTTGGGTGGTTTAATTGCATTTAGATGCGAAGATCTAAGCATGCAAAATGTTGTAAGCAGGGTCTTACAATCGCTCGACGGGCAATTTTCAACTGAGGCTCTTGAGTATTGGGTGACTTGGGTTACAGGTCTATCAGATTGTGGTTCATGGCTTAACGAGCAAAAAAAGTCCGAATGGCTCGATAGCTTGATCAATAAAAAAATCAATCTAATAGTATTCGAACCGTCCGCAGGCGCGACGATTGCTGCGATTTGCCGAGGAGTACAGATTTATGGTGGTTAACTATTCGAGTAATTGCCAGCTAGCGGCACGTTGCGGACGTTGGCCAACAATTTGATTTTAAGAATAAAGCGGACATTCGTGCTCTTGTTCAAGTTGAGCAAAGACCAAAATTAGGAAACACGGCGCGATTCCGCGGGAAACAAAAAAATGGACGAGTTATTATTTTTTCTATTAATGATCCTCATGATCCCAATTTTGGTATTGCAAAAAATTGTTATCAGCGGAATTAAGTGCGAAGCCCCTGAAGCATATGAAAAAGCTGGTCGACCAATGCCGTTTCTCAACACACCAGCGACATTTTTATTTATGTATGGCTTCGTGATGAATTGTGCGTTTAAATCCTATTCATTAACAGATTCTTTGTATAGGAATTGTCGGCGCCTTGCCATAGTTTTTTATCTTTATCACTTGGTCTTTATATTTTTTGCGGTTAGGTTAATAGGCAAATAACGGCACCTAGTCGACGCTCATAGGGCGCGAAATCTTTCCTAAATATTTAGTTTTTCATTGGGGGCTAAAGTTTTAAGGCAAATTCTATTCTTGATAGTAATTGGCGCTCCGGTAGCAGCTATATTTAGTGCTGCTTTCGCCTATCGTCGAAGAAAACTATTCATATCTGACTTTGGAACGATAATTCTTCCGGGTCTTGTTTTTTATGGGGTGGGGGCATTACGGCCTGAACTACATACAGGATGGACATTGTGCGTATTCTGGTGAACGTGACCGACGATTCTGGTGATCGTGACCGATGCGCCTAAAATGGTGTTACGCGGTTAAATTGTAATGTCATCGGTCA
>JBEONO010000086.1:0-2518 GCA_040544425.1 Oxalobacteraceae bacterium GrIS 1.18 | reverse complement strand
TAAGGCCGTCAATCACATAAGCAGCCTCACGTTCAGAGGCCGTGATCACCGTGGAATGCCACAATAAATGACGCATGTCGATGAAGCTAATAATGCTGGCTCCTTTGTCTTTGCCCAAATATTTGAACGAGTGGTTAGCATTTAAGGAATCCACCGACACTTCAAATTTTTGCCCGTCACTGGATGTATGCAACATGTCAGGCTGCTGCCGGTAAAGATTAGGCAGGTCCATCCGGTCGACAAACTGCAGGATGCGATCATTGGCGTTTTGTATATTCTCCAACGAGAAATACCAGTTGATGGTGGTATCGAGTTCGTTCTCGTTAATCTGTCTGGATATTTGCGCAAGCTTGCGGTGACCAATGTCGCAACCGTAACCAATAATGCCGGCAAAGAAAATTTTCTTGAGCGGTTTCTCTGCCTGGTATTTGGGTTGCCAATGCTCGAATTCGTCAAGAAATCCAGCCGTCTGATCGACGGTAGCAAGAGCTTCAATCAGGGAAATATATTTTTGTTCCGGGAAAAATTCAGACAGGGAAAGTGCTTCCACGTCATCCTGCTTCGGTGTGCTGATATGAAAACTGCCGTTAGCGCGCAAGGATAGAAATGAATTATCTCCGTCTGAAAAATGTGTATTGGTTTCCAGATACTGAGCATCGAGCGCTTCATTGAGTGCCTGCAACGTGGCACCGCAATCGGCAAATTTTTCCAGCTGCGCGCGCTGCAAATACGTTTCGCGGTTTGCATTCCAATCGGCTTTTGGAATCAGGTAATCATCCAGAGAGCGGTATTTTTCCGAGTGGATCAGGTTTAATGTTCCTGACTTGATGGCGTTAGCGACGGAGATATAAAGCAGCACCTTGTACAGTGAGATGCGAAATTTATTTTCTTGACCGGCTACCGCTACTTGCTCTTCGCCGGAAAGAAAAGCAACCGGCGCATGCTTATCGATGGTGCCATTTTTTTTCTGATAATGCAGGATGGCTTCGAGCAATGCCGGCTTGTTGCAATGCGCATCGAATTGCACTTGCCGCACAATATCTGCGGTACGGTTCTGCAATTTCAAGGATCGTTGTTCCAGCAATGCATAATAATCCTGCCCGCGATGAATGGTCGCCATGTTTTCTTTGAACGAATCGATCTGCTGTTCAACCTGACCTTCTTTGGATGCTTGTGCCGAAAGCGCGATGTCAATGGCCAATACTTTCTGACTATCGGTCAATTCAAGGTCGGCAATGATGTGCTTGATTTCCGATATGGTGCCGGTGATGCTTTTTCCCAACCGGTCGGCAAGCGAGAAGAATTTTTGCTCGCGTTGTTCGCGATCTTGGTAGTATGATTCCTTATGTTCCTTATCGGCGATGTTGATAGCGGACTGGACAGAAAACAATAATGTATCGATCAGCGTATCGTGTAGTTTGAAGGTTTGATATACGATGAATGCAATCAAATATAAATAGCGATCTTTGGCAGCGCGGCGAGAGACTTGCGGTATCTGAGATTTGATCACCAGTTGGGCGTAGTGACGAATGCACTCGTAACGCAATGCCAGCTTATCCACGACTGGTTTCAGGTCAAGATAAAGTGCGAGCAAGGTTTCCAGGTCCGTCAAATTGATTTTTATTTTTGAGGGCTGCGTGGATTGGAATGGTTTTTTCAGTAAGGTGAGCGGGTAGCGCCAGATTTCATCAGCGGTATTTTTATCAGTGGTTCTTTCCAAAAGCGAATCCAGTTTATTGCGCTGTTTTTCGGTAAGACAGTGATTGATAATTTGACTCAGTTCTTGCTGATAATGATTGATCGCCGATACGATCAGATCGGCCAGGAGAGCATAGCTTGGCAGGGTAATTTTCTTGGTAATCAGAAGATCGATGATCTCCAGTAAAACTAGCTTTGGCCGGAATTGAACACGTACCATCAGCGCGATTTCGATGGCGGCGAATGTTCTTGCTGCGGCATCAAAAGCACTGCAACCGAAGTGGTGTAAAATCAAACGCTGGTGTCTAGCACAAGTTTCGTAACCGTAAGTTTTGAGTCGAACATCGCCCGGATTAAAACCAATCTGTTGAGCAACGAATTCAATATCGGCTTGGTGAAACTGCCTTGCAAAAAATTTACGGCGGGCCTTGAAATAGCCCGCCATTACGATGAAACATATCTTGTTGGTTGGCGTTCGCATGCTCTCCATAGAATCACCAAACATCAGCGGGGCGAAAAAGAAATTGAAACGATCGGTGTTATTGAACACTGGTGGAGAGTCGAAAGTCTCCTGTTCCAGCGCATTAAAAATAGTCATTCTGGCCATTGAAATCACTCATAAAATGAAAAATACGGGCTGGCATTCTATATGAATAGCCTGCGTACATTCATTTTTAGCAATAAACAAAGGGGAAATTGGGCCGCTTAAAACCTGCTGTATTCAACGATCTGACGTGCGGAGAGGGTTAAGTGCCGATTGAGGCAAAAAAACGGCTGATTTATAATTCTGTGGGAGTTTTATGTCGTTTGTTTAAGAATA
>JBEONO010000085.1:0-2584 GCA_040544425.1 Oxalobacteraceae bacterium GrIS 1.18 | reverse complement strand
CGCAGCTTATTACGCAACTCCTTCAATCGCCGCCCGAAGGCTTTGCGGCTTTCCTCATCATGCATGATGGTATCCATTACTTGAAACATATGATGGCTCCTATTCTAGGTGAGGGTTCGTAAAGTGACTTGCGCAATAATCTTTAAACGATTATATTATATATCGTAAAACGAATATAAATAAAGATTGACAGGTTTTTAGTGAAAAACAGACCGGGGAGCAAAAAATGGCGCGAATTCCAGAAGAAGCAATCGAGCAGCTAAAGAAAGACGTATCCGTTGAACGCCTGATCGAATCGGCCGGCATTGCGCTGACCAAATCCGGTAAGGATAAAACCGGTCTGTGTCCGTTCCATGCTGACGAAACGGCCTCCCTTGTGGTGACTCCGGCTAAAAACCTGTGGCACTGCTTTGGCTGTGGTGTGGGTGGCGGTCCAATTGACTGGGTGATGAAACGCAACGGCGTCAGCTTCCGTCATGCGGTTGAGCTGCTGCGCAATGGAACGGTGCCGCTCACTACCAAAAACGAGGTGATCAAACACGTCACCGTTAAAATGCTCGATGCGCCGGTGGCCATGGATGCGGACGACCACAAGTTACTGAACCAGGTCATTGACTACTATCACCTGTGCTTAAAGCAAAGTCCCGAAGCCTTGGCCTATCTGGAATCACGCGGCATTACCGGCAGTGCCGCCGCCGAAGCAATCGACACGTTCAAGCTGGGCTTTGCGAATCGCACGTTAGGCTTACGTCTGCCGGATAAAAACCGCAAAGCCGGTGCCGAGATCCGCACCCGGTTAGAACAGATCGGCATTTACCGTGAATCCGGTCACGAACACTTTAATGGTTCACTGATCGTGCCGGTTCAGGATGGCAACGGCACCACCACCGAAGTCTATGGCCGTAAAATCACCGATGGTCTGCGCAAGGGAACACCGCTGCATCTTTATTTGCCGGGTGCGCATCGCGGCGTCTTTAATGTGCGAGCGGTTGCCGCGCACCCGGAAATCATTCTCTGCGAAGCCTTGATTGATGCCTTGACCTTCTGGTGCGCAGGCTATCGCAACGTCACCAGCAGCTATGGCATTGAAGGTTTTACGGAGGATCACCTGGCGGCATTCCAGGCACATGGTACTAAACGTGTCCTGATTGCCTATGATCGCGATGAAGCTGGCGACCGTGGAGCGGACAAGGTGGCCGAGCGATTGATAGCGGCTGGCATTGATTGTTACCGTATCCAGTTTCCAAAAAATATGGACGCCAACGAGTATGCTTTAAAAGTCACGCCTGCTGCCAAATCGTTGGGCATGTTGATTCGTAAAGCGGCATGGATGGGCAAAGGTGCGCCGCCAGCACGCCAGGTCGATGCAGTCGAGCTGATCGACAACGCGCCTGTCCCCGTTTCTTCTTTAGCCGCTGCTGAAACCGTTGAATTGCCGGAGTCGGACGACATGCCCGAGCCGACCATCGCCAGCCCCTTGCCACCAGCTCCCACCATCGATACACCTGTAGAACAAAACGACACCGATTTAATTCTGGCTTATGGCGAACGCCGTTACCGCATCCGGGGCTGGAAAAAATCTCTCAACCCCGAAGCCTTGAAAGTCAATGTGCTGGTGTCCAAAGATGATCACTTCCACGTAGACAGTTTCGACCTGTATCAGGCCAAGGCGCGCGCCGCCTTTATCAAACAGGCCGGTATCGAGTTGGGCGAAGCCGAGGACGTGTTGAAACACGACTTAGGCCGCGTATTACTCAAAGTCGAAGAACTGCAAACCGCGCACCTGCAAGCCGCGTTGAAGAAAGAAGACAAGGCCGTAACGTTAAGTGAAGCCGAGCAGACCGCAGCGCTGGACTTACTGAAATCGCCCAATCTGTTAGAGCGCATTCTGGTGGACTTCGATGCCTGCGGCGTGGTCGGTGAAGAGACCAATAAGTTAGTGGGCTATCTGGCAGCGGTATCGCGCCAATTGGATAAACCGCTGGCCGTGCTGATTCAGTCATCCAGCGCCGCCGGTAAAAGTTCATTGATGGATGCGGTGCTGGCGATGATGCCGGACGAAGCGCAAATCCGCTACTCAGCCATGACCGGCCAGAGCTTGTTTTACATGGGTGAAACCAGCCTCAAACACAAGATATTGGCGATTGCCGAAGAGGAAGGCGCAGCGCAGGCCAGCTATGCATTGAAGTTATTGCAAAGTGATGGACAGGTCAGCATGGCGTCCACCGGCAAAGATGCCACCACTGGATTACTCACTACGCATGAATATAAAGTGGAAGGCCCGGTGATGCTATTTCTGACCACGACGGCCATTGATATCGATGAAGAGTTATTGAATCGTTGCGTGGTGCTGAGCGTGAATGAAAGTCGTGAGCAGACCAAGGCGATTCACATCTTGCAGCGTCAGCGCCAGACCTTGCAGGGCCTACTGGCTGACGAAGGGCGCGATGCCATTTTAACGTTGCACCGGAATGCCCAGCGCTTATTACGGTTCTGTCGCAATAAGCCGTCGCTGTTAGACTACCGGTCCGACCAAATTTGTGATTCATTCAATGATAGACGCGCTACGCAAGGTAATCAAGCG
>JBEONO010000084.1:0-2626 GCA_040544425.1 Oxalobacteraceae bacterium GrIS 1.18 | reverse complement strand
GAAAACGGGGCAGCGCCGACCAGCTGTAGTGAAGAAAATGGATGCAGCTTAAATTCTCTGAAAAATTGTCTTGCCCAATGGGTCCACTTTAAACACCAGTACGTTATAGCGATTCATGGCAACACCGATAATGTCCATTGCCATATTGCGATTAACCGGATTCATCCAATTACTTCACTCTCGCATAATATTACCTGGGCAATCAATACGCTGCACCTGGCGGCTCGGCAAAGCGAAATAAAGTACGGTTGGACAAATGATAATGGCATTTACATTGTTCAAACTGATAAAAGCAATCATAAAACAATCGTCCTAAACCCAGATTTAGGCACGGCTGGCGCAAATTCGCGCGACACAAAAACAGAAGAAATTCTTCCTACCTGGCACGATTCAGAGAGTCTTGAATCGTGGTTGAAGCGCGATGTTGCCAAAGCATTGAAAAGCCAACTTGCAACGTTAACTAGTTGGAGCGATTTGCATCACTGGTTGTTTCAGCATCAAATTAGTCTGAGTGATACTGGTGGTGGATTACGAATTGATGCCACATCAAATTTTTCCGAATATGCCATTCAAATTCCAGTGAGCAAATGTTTACGTATTCTAAAACGAACAGATCTTGAAGCGCTATGGGGGAAATTCAAACCATCCCCCTTCAACATGGTGAATCTGCCGAAAAATAGGTTGATGAATGTAACACAGCAGGTAGATACATCTGTTGTTAACGATGTAGATTTGGTGACCAAAAAATCCGCCAGAGAGCAGCGAACCGCGCAGCGTGCATTGGCGCGCGCAGATCTGAGAAAAAGATTTGCCCAATATCGACGCCTGGTCGACTTGAGTTCCCATGACTATAAATTCGCACTAAATGAAATTAAACTTGAACGTCGATTGAAATTTGATGCGCTCAAGTTCGCAACAAAAGCGATAAATTCTGAAGCGCGAACCAAATACCTTCCTCGCTCACCTGAACTTTTGCATGAAATCATTGCCATCGATCTTGAAAATCGACGCATCAAACAAGAGATCGATGCCAAATTTAAAATGCAAGATGCCGAATTGCGCAAATTACGGTTCAACTCATTGAGTTGGCGAACTTGGCTATTTGAACAAGCCAATCTTGGCGATCAGGCGGCGGTGTCTGCTTTGCGCGGCATTGTTTATCAAGAACAACGTGACATAAAACGTCAGACCGATAGTGCGACAGCTCCTGAACAAATCGCAGAATCCGCATTATCCAATGACGATCAGTATCGTCAGCTCATGGCCCGCCTGCATCGTCAAGAACAGCATGAAATGGCAATACGGCCGGCACATGATAACGCCATGCGCCCCTATGAAGCGGATGCATTGCTTGTTCGTCATACTCATTTAAAGTGGCAAGTGACCGGAAACGGTAATATTATTTATGGTAGCGATGATGGAAAACATCTTTTTACGGATCGTGGTAACAGAGTTACTTTTGACCGAATTTATGTGCCCGATGAAGAAATTAGACTTGCACTGATACATGCAAGACACAAATTCGGAAACCAGCTCCTATTAACCGGCACCGATCCTGCTTTTACAGAGCGAATGGCTAAGCTTGCAGACGATTTGGGAATTTCCATCATCAACCCAGAATGCCGCGCTATCATTGAACAACATCGAATACACCGTACGCACGATAAACCGGGCGTAAATACGAAAATGCAAAATGTGCAATCCAATTTTATTCAACCAGAGACTGAAGATTCGCCCTCCACTGCTGGTCGTCATATGGAACCAATCACGGATCAGAATAAGTACGAGCCCCCTGCCAAACCAACGGATATTGGTGCCTATGATAAGTTGCGAGCGATGGTGCTGGCTATCGACCCACAAGCCCAATTTACGCTCCCGTCGCAAAAATCCAACCAGTTGTATATTGGGTCGGTTGTTGCCGAACTCAATTCCCTAGAAAATTTGCAGAATGGCTTTGCACAGCATATTGGACGAAACGTCTATGCAATCCACACATTGAGCGCGCCGGTCGATCACCAGCGTGGAAACATTGAAGTCAGATACAGAAATGGCACAATCGAAATTCAGGGTGCTGGAAATCCACTAAATAAGACTCAAGGAATTGAATAACTTCATTCAACCGTCCATATCTTACAGTCTGTGAAAAAATTATCTTCATGTGGAGAATGGATGAGCTGTGCAACAGTACAGCTCATCCTGATTCATTTAAATATTGATCAATAAAATCCCATTGCAGGTTTTAATGCCGGCGGCAACTCAAATTTCGCCGTTTCATACCTGAATTTCAGTGCACTGATGAAACCGTTACGAACTATCCGGGTCACCGTTCGCAAATCCAAATCGATACGATGGGACAATGCAATCACGTCATTTTCGCACAGCATGACATTTTCTCCTGTACGCTGGCACAACTTTTGAAAATCAGTTTCAATGATCCGCTTGCGCTGAGCGATATCCGGCGACGGGATATCGAAAATGGCGACTCTGGATAAAAGTGGCTCAGGCACACCTTTAACCGTATTGGCAGTCAATAGTGCGTATTCTGGTGAACGTGACCGACGATTCTGGTGATCGTGACCGATGCGCCTAAAATGGTGTTACGCGGTTAAATTGTAATGTCATCGGT
>JBEONO010000083.1:0-2693 GCA_040544425.1 Oxalobacteraceae bacterium GrIS 1.18 | reverse complement strand
CATCAAGATTTCCCTTGGTTCACTCAGCCCCCGAGAATATAGACAGAGTCTCGGTATTGCAGCATAAACCAGTCCAAGTTTTTATCCGCACCCCCAAGTACAACGATATTATCACGATCGACAAACAACTTGATTACGCCATCCTAAAATATCGCCAGGCGCCTGAACCGCATCTTTTGACCGAATACTCGGCGCAGCATCTTGCGGACCGGGGCAATCGGTTTGGTTCAAATGTGATTCAATACGGCGGCAGTGACTTGTGGGTGGGTTCGCCACTGCGCGTTCACCGCCGCTGTTTCGACCCGATGTTTTCTCTATCAAATAAAATCGCCTATAACGATAAAATGGTATTCGGCCCAGATGTCGATGACGAAGTTCACGCTACTACACGACGGCCGCTACTAGGCCCATCAAAATGGCACGACGTTGAATCAACTGATTTTGAAGAACATTTCAGTGCTGTCGCAGCCGATACTGCTGTCGATATGGCGGTTCTATATAAAAAACATGGATGGGTCGGCCAGAAAGACAGCCTTCCTGAGTTATTGCTTATTTCTCCGTTTAAATCTGTGGCCACGGGACTATCTTGCACCATGCGCGACCGGGTTGAAGAATGGGCGTACGGTGCCGACAACGACGTGTTGACTAAGTGGCTTAACGATCATATCGGTACTATTCACGCGTTTCAGGGGAAGGAATGCGAAACTGTTAGCTGTGCCAAATTTGTGCCGTAGAAAACAGGTTTATATATTTACTGCCCTTGGGTGACATTGATTACTAAGTTTGGCAAACGTTGTAAGTAACTGATTAATAAAACTATTTAAAATAAAACTACCGACTGTTAATCCGCAGGTCCCTGGTTCGAGTCCAGGTCGGGGAGCCAAAGAATTCAAGGGGTTACGTGCAAACGTAACCCCTTTTTTCTTTTAGCTCTTGCCCTGCGGTACAATTTCGGTACAGTCACGGTTTTTAGGACGTCATGGCAACCATTACAAAAACACCCGCAGGAACATGGAAAGCGATCATTCGACGCGCTGGCTGGCCGACAACCGGTAAAACGTTCAGAACGAAACGTGACGCGGAAGACTGGTCGCGCACAGCGGAGGACGAAATGGTGCGTGGAGTATTTATCCAGCGTTCCCCTTCCGAAAAAATGCTCGTATCAAAAGCGTTGGAGCGCTATACCAAAGACGTAGTCCCCACAAAGAAAGAAAGCACCCAGCGCCGCGAAGGCGCCAGGATCAGAGAAATCACCGCATACTTTGGTAAATATTCCCTCGCTGCTGTTACTCCAGATCTCGTTGCAAAATTTCGCGACAAGCGACTTGAACAAGGAAAAGCAAATAATTCGGTGCGCCTGGAGTTGGCGCTTCTCAGCCACTTGTTCAATGTAGCTATCCGCGAATGGCACATTGGTCTGGCCTATAACCCAGTGACGAATATTCGCAAACCAAATCCGGGCAATGGCAGAAATCGTCGCTTAGAAAAAAATGAAGAGCAAAAATTACTGACTGCCGTTGATCAGCATTCCAATCCAATGTTGGGCTGGATCGTCAGAATTGCGTTGGAAACCGGCATGCGACAGTCTGAAATTGTCGGCATTCGGCGCACTCAGGTTGATCTTAAAAACCGGGTGGTCCGATTACATGATACAAAAAATTCCGAATCGCGCACGGTGCCATTAAGCAAAGCGGCGACTGGCACATTTAAGCAGGCAATCAGCAATCCACTACAACCTGCCGGCACCGACCTGATTTTTTTTGGAGAGCCGGGCAAAGACGGAAAACGCGGTCCGTATCAATTTTCAAAATCCTGGCAACTGATCAAGAAAAAACTGGGCATGGCCGATTTTCATTTTCATGATTTGAGGCATGAAACAGTCAGCCGATTGGTCACTGCCGGATTGAGTGACCAGCAGGTCGCCTCGATTAGCGGTCATAAATCAATGCAAATGTTGAAGCGATATTCTCATTTGCGATCAGAGGATTTAGTTAATGCATTGGACAAAATTTCCAACAATGATTAAATGACCCGCGAATATTGGTTTATTTTTATGACTAATCCGTTTTTGGCGGACAACGATCATACACTCTCGCAAACCAACATTTTCTTTGCGTTGAAACCTACGTGGCGAGATAAATTTTTTAGGAAATTACAACTATTCCATCCGATATCAACTGATTGCGCCACAAAGGATGTGATTTTTTAGGATGCCACGCTACCGCCCGTTTCGACCAGAAAAGGAAAAATCGACACAGGCATAAGCGTGAATCCCTTTCATTTACAATCAAATTTTGATTGGCGGAATTACTAGAATATCTATTTCAGCAGTGGAACATATTCGGTAATCAATATTTGTGCGCGCTTTCTAAGTTCGTTATCGCCTTCGTTTTCCTGAACTGCCTTTGCAAAAAATCTCAATGAGCGTTGAACATCCAAATTTTTCCAATATATTCCCAATTCAATATTCAACTTTTGACGAATACGAGATTTGTCCAGCTTCGTAATTGCAATACTTATTGCGTTTTCATACAAATCCTTTGCTCTCTCAATATTACCTTTTCTAAATTGAATCAGCCCCAAAACCGACGTTGGGTAGGTGGGTATTCTGGTCCATCGTGACCGGTCATTCTGGCATCGTGACCGGCCATTCCGATTGAACGTGACCGACCGTTCTGGTTTATCGTGACCGA
>JBEONO010000082.1:0-2810 GCA_040544425.1 Oxalobacteraceae bacterium GrIS 1.18 | reverse complement strand
ATTAACCCCCGTTTCGTAAGGGCGCGCGCCATGACTGGGACGGCTTATGATTTTGAATGGGATGCGCATAAGGCAGAGAGCAATTTAAAAAAGCACGGCGTCACCTTTGAACAGGCCGCCACGGTATTTTTAGATGCGCTGGCATTAACGCTTTTTGATGCCGCACATAGCGAGTATGAAGAACGCTGGTTTACGCTGGGCTATGCCAACGGGGATGCATTGCTGGCCGTCGCCCATACCTACACGGTAACCGGTTCAACGACCGCACGGGTGCGCATCATATCAGCGCGGCCAGCGACGAAGCAGGAACGACGTTATTATGCGGACGAACCGCGCTAATTTTAAGGTGACATGATGAATGTAACAACGATTCAACCCGATGACGACGATATGCCCGATGAGATCGATTTCTCTGCCGGGGTGCGCGGCAAATTTTTCCGGCCCGAGCTTAAATTGAATTTGCCGGTGTACCTGGACGCGGATGTGCAAACGTTTTTAGCGGCGCTGGCTTCTAAAAAAGGCGTGGACATGTCCGTGATCGCCAATGATTTATTGAAGAAAGACATCGCACTGCTGGATGTGCTGCGCTGATCAAATAGTGAAGTAGTCCGTTTTTCTTTAGCAGCTAAAAAAAGTCACTGATATCCGGTAGTTACCGGAGACAGTGGCTTTTTTATTATTTAAATAAGATAGAAACATCCACCCATCCAACGATCCAGCCTTGCCTTGCCAATGACTGCGCCTGCCTATCCAGCAATCTATTCAGCGCAATGACCATTTCCAACCATGACGGGTCTCGGGGCGTAGCCCTGAGTTGACGGTGACGGGTGCGCAGCAACCTAACGGTCAAGACCCTCCAGATAGGGTAAGTACCCTATCTGGCATCCTGTCCTCAGTTACGCTCGCAAAAACGCTGCAGATTTGCGGAACATTTAATGAACAATTAATGCGCAATTTTGAAACAATCATGGTCAATTCGTTCGCTTAAATGGATCGATTTTCTGACGATTTTTTACTAAAAATTGTTGTTAAATGGGAAGCTATTGCGGGGATTATTGCGCAAACAGGGCTCAAACGAAGGAAGATTTTCTGGGGATTTTCTACAGCGAATGTGGCTACAAAGTACCGAAATTTGATACATTATCCATCGCATTTCGTTTATTTTTTTGTATTTAATTTATTGAAATAAACAGGCAATTTTCCACTAAATGAAACCAAAGAACATCATCAGAGTTTCTAAAAAAGCTATCAATGATATATAAAAGATACCGTAAATAACCATTACTGAGGCATCAAAGGGGCATTAAAAGGTCCACAATTCCTCATTAAATCTACCACATAATTTTGAACGATATTGAGGACAGGATGCTAGGTGTATATACGCTGCGCTAATCCACCCAGAATTTCGCCGGTTAGGTTGCTGCGCACCCGTCACCGTCAACTCAGGGCTACGCCCCGAGACCCGTGGATGATTGATTTGATTTTGTTGGATGGTAGGAAGGCTTATGCGGCCGTCAGGCGCATCTAATCAGCCTGGCAGTCGTGTATAGGGGCGTCCGACATAACGCGCCGTTCTGCGAACCCTGTGGGCGCGCCAGCGATCACGCCACCAAGTGAAGCCTGCGTAACGACTGGCGGCGATTTTGCAGAATGCCGCGTTATGTTACTTCGCGCAGCGATTTACCCCGGAGCGACTGTGCCTTTAAATTTTTGTATCTATTGGACTGCTGGCCTTTGTTTTTCCCAAATCATCAAAAACCCGCCTGATCGAATCATTCTTATCCATTTGAAAGCATAGGTAGCAAGGTTTTTTTTGATCATACCAATGGTGGAATTGGAGCAGGAATGATTCGATGAGATCAAAAAATTCGTTCTGATTTTTTTCCAATAACAAATCAGCTCTATCAACAACGATGACCAAGCCATTCGATTGCGATGAAAGCGTAATTAAATCATCCCAAAACGAAGCTAATGCGTTGGACCCATACGGATAATTTTGGAGTTGCAATTTACCCGCAATTGAGCGAATAAGCCCTTCTTTTTTCTCATCAACATCAGAATAATTTACGTAAGCACAGGTCATTGCGGACGATTCCAACTCTGACGCCAAAAAATTTAAATATTGGTCTTCAATCTCACTATTCCGCACGAAACGGACACACAGTGAATTGGACCTACAGAGCATCGCGTAGCCTCTCATTTAAACTCCTTTATTTTTCTCAAAACAACTCATTAGGCAACCTACCCTTTGGGTGACGGTCCATATATTATTTGAATCCATGCATTTGGAACACCTGGACCAGGATTGTAGTGGTACGGCGAATAATAATAAATATTTGAACCAGGACTATTGGCAATTCTCTCTGGCCCTGGGTTGTCCGGCGGGCCAACTGAGTAAATGTTATACATAGTTCTATTCCCACCAGGCAGATTTAACGATGAGTCTGATGCAATTCCTGTTTCACGAATCGGATAATTTCCGTTCGAGATCATAATTATCGTGGAAGCAAGCGCCACCTCTTGCGGCGTATTTGAAATATAGGATACGAATGCTGGCGTCGCAGCGAATGGATGCTCAGGATCGGTCTGCCAAGTAATTAACCCCGGCCCCGCAGCCAGTTGAGCTCCGTTGAGTGAAAATTCAGAAGATGTACTCGGAGGGGTTGGTGCCGCCCCTAATTGAGCCGCAGCTGGTGCAGCGGGTGCGCCAAATTGGGTTGTGTCGCAATAAGCGGATCTGGTAAAGTTTGGTATGGACGATTTTCGCAAAAGCCTCATCAAAAATACCCTCTGCAAGGTTCTTAAACGAC
>JBEONO010000081.1:0-2814 GCA_040544425.1 Oxalobacteraceae bacterium GrIS 1.18 | reverse complement strand
TTTTTTGCTTTCACTCATTTGCTGTCATCCTTTCGAAGACAACAGCTTAAACTACCCGGTGGTTACTGTCTCAAATCGTGGATCCACTATAAACCGCTTGAGTACTTTACGGAGGACCGATTCCTCCAATTGGATTGACAGAGTTTTCATGATCCATATTTTAACATTGCCATGCGACGCTTATTGCAACAGAACCCAATAAAATCATTGCGGCCTCGTGAGCTAAAAATAAATTTGGAGCGTGTCCCACTGGGGATTAATGAGAGTGCTATTCGTGTCCCATCGAATAATTTCCAATTCCAATAATCGATTATTCTCATCTGCATAAAGCAAAACAGATAGTTCAACACTGTCACTATCCAACATTTTTCCTTCGACTCTAAATAGATGCTGGCCGCGATAAGGTGGCCGTTGATAACCAGAGATTTCAAACCTAACCACAGAACCGTCCTCAGTAACCTCTTTCGCCATCGCGTTTGAAGTATCAACAAGTAATTGTTCCTTCTCTTCGCTAGGGAGTTTTTGGGCAAAGATCGAAATTAAGTTTTTTTCATTTTCAGATAATTCGCGCATATTCATTTCACCGGGAAAATCGAACCAACATTCACCGTGCCGTCTTTTAACATATAAGCACGCCATTCCACCAAGACGCCATCAACTTCCAAACGACCTGACACAGGTGCGTTAACTTCGAGACTCCCAGCCATGTTATCTATTACTGCCTGCACATCAGTTTGAGCAGTATTAACATTGACTCCGTCTGCTTCGAGTCGCGATGCATAGTGAGTCGTTTGAAAATTTATTGTTGGTTTTGATGAGAGCGATTGTACTAACTGATTTCCTTTATAAATACCGTAGGCACTCATACCGAAACCGGCTGCAATCCCAACCATCGCAGGCCTAGCCATTATGAGCAGTTGTTGCTCTGCAGGGGACATGCCGCTTGTTGAACCTTGTTGCCGGGTTCCTTCAATTACGACATCATCCATCGTAACGTGCAAGGTCCCATCGGGTACATTTAAAGCCCCGTCAGAAACTCCATCTTTTACATGGCCAGAATTTCCGCCATCTAATGCGCCGCCACTTTGTGAACCACCACCGCTTCCCGTAGTTCCACTGTTTGCCGCACATTCGTATGTTGAATATGGAGATTGGAGCCGCCGTCATTGCGATTACATGCTAGTTCCGGCCTTTATATGCATATCTAATACTTCAAGCTTATTTTTTTTAATTTTGAACCAAAATCTAAATAACACTGGGCCATTTGAGAAAGTCGTCTTAACATCATAAACATAAAAATGCGTAACACCCTGCCCTGCAATAGATACGTTATTGCCATAAGAATAAATCTCGACGCTATCAATTTTATCCAATGTTCCCAGCGCAGAGACCGATTTTAAAACGACCTCTTTCTGTTCAGAAGTGATCGATTTATTTTCACGCCAATAACTATCAAATTGATTTCGGCTCAACTCATTAAGTCCGGTTACAAGTCCTCTCGCATAATCCGAAGAAAAATCGTCCCACTTCGCCTTATCGTATGCACCATATGCCATTAAAATGACAAACGTTATAGTGAAGATTAAAAATAAGCCCCCAAACCACGTTAAAAAATTTTTCATTTATTTTAAGTCCGAGATTAATTGACACCTACGTAGAATCAAGCTGACTTGAGCTAATCCTTCTCAATGCAATATCGCATCGTTACTCTTTTCTTTGGCCGCTATCAAATCGCCTAATATAATTCCAAAGTACCATCGATACGCAGCACAAAAATACTGTGATGACCCCAAAAAATCGCTGCAATCCAAATTTGATTTCTTTAAACTCGGTGTTTGTCAACCAACCTGTCGCTCAACCCTTTAAGCTGCCTTCTTCATTTCTCCTATTTGAACCCGTTCCGGGTTGAGCCAAACTTGATCACTTAAGGTCCAGTTTCTCGTGTGTCGAGCCCACCGTTCAGGGTTCCGATGTTTGGCATCAAGGTAGACACTATCCCGGTGCTGCAATATTTGTGTCGCTGTACCATTGTGTCTCTGTTCAGGCGTTACAAACTTCAATCCGCTGTGCTTATGCACCTGGTTATACCACCGTACAAATTTGAGCATCCAAGTCTGCGCTGCCTCAACATTCCTGAACGGCTTTGTTGGATAATCGGGCCGATATTTGCAGGTGTGGAAGAGCGATTCGGCATAGGCGTTATCGTTTGAAACTCGCGGACGACTAAAGGATGCGGCCACCCCCAAATTCTCTAACGTGGCGAGCATCGTGGCACCTTTCATCGAACTGCCATTATCGGAGTGCAGTACCAGCGGGCGTCCCGCCAATCCCTCGGCCAAACTGGCCCTGCGCATTAACAAGGATGCCAGTTCGGCAGACTCAGCTTCCTGCACTTCATGCCCAACGATCTTCCTGCTAAACACGTCCAGGATCATGTACCAGTAATAATACTTGCCCTGAATTTCAGCTGGCAGCCACGTGATATCCCAAGACCAGACCTGGTTAGGACCTGTCGCACAATGACTGGTCACTACTCTGGTCGATGGCTGCTTCGCACGCCCACGGTGGTTCTGCATTTTATGTGCTTTCAATATCCGATAAATCGTTGATTCAGAAGCCAGGTACTCGCCTCGATCTGCCAAAGCAGGAACGATCTGACTTGGCGGAAGGCTGGCAAATTCTTCGGTATTGAGCACATCCATGATGCGCGCAATTTCGTCAGCACGGCTCAGAAACACCACCATGCGCCGACTACCGTAAAACGGCCGGCTCGTGTATTCCTCATCGATCAACCGGCACAATAGCAAATCTTCA
>JBEONO010000080.1:0-3063 GCA_040544425.1 Oxalobacteraceae bacterium GrIS 1.18 | reverse complement strand
GAGGAAAACGGGGCAGCGCCGACCAGCTGTAGTGAAGAAAATGGATGCAGCTTAAATTCTCTGAAAAATTGTCTTGCCCAATGGGTCCACTTTATATATCCAACGATGGCTGGATTTTTCTTGCCTGATTTTTTGTCATATTTTTTAATAACACCTAACTGAATGAGTCAAACAAAAATTCAAATTACGCTAGCCACGAACTTGAACAAGCGTAGGATTTCGGAACTCAGAATATATTTATCGACTTTAATTTACTTCAATGAGGGAGGCGACATGATCACTTAATAGCAAGAGCTGAAGTTTTATTTTTACCTGATCGTAATATTTTTAACTAGGAGATTTTCCATGGAAGCACTTAACGAAAAAAAATCAAATATCTTTAGGATTGACGAATTAAGACGGAAAGGAAAGCAAAAGGAAAGCAATGAGTTTCGGCTTAAGAGAATTATTCACGCGGACGAAATCCGCAAAGCGTTGCCTCCAAATAAAGGTGGTATCGGGTTTCTATTTCATCCAACAGATTGGAGCACACTGTCGTTTCCTTTCTATAATGCGAAAGAACGAAGTCCCGAGTTTGAAAAGATACTTTGGAATACGGAACCATTCATTGGCTCTCCAATCTACTTGGCGGACCAAGTAATCGGCGCAAATATTATCTGTCCAGTGCCTCTTGAGCTTTGGCTGGGTCGGTCAAGTGGTATCAAGCAATTTCGTGAAACACAATTTTTCCCAGCGCTTGAGCTGGCAAGGAAAGCCGGAATAACTATGGTTGCCATGGGCGCATCTACACCTTACACCTGCAGTTATGGAATGCTTCCAAGACCAATACTGGAGCCGCACATTACCACCGGGCATGGGGCTACTGCAGCAATGCTTAAGGAATGGACGATGCATTGTTGTAATGAAGTTTCTCTGGAATTTGGAGCTTCAAAAATTGCTGTATTTGGAGCAGCAGGTAAATTAGGCACAATTGTTGCCCAATATTTGTGCCACTCGAATCACCCCAAAGAACTCGTTTTAATTGACCTTCCGGATAAGGTGAATTTGCTTAAGAATCAAATGACGGATTTGTCGGGATTGCATGCGGGCACCAATCTTAAAGTATCCATGCACACATTTAGTCCAAATGTTCCTCTTCCACGCTTTGACGGCGCAGTGTTGGTAAGTTGCACAAGCACCCCATTCCTCAAGGCTTCGGATTTAAGGAAAGCAAAATTTTGGATCGACGATTCCCATCCACGAGCTGCCAGTTTGGAAGCCGAAATCGCATCCAGAATGGATACACTTTACATAGAATGTTTTGTTCGAGGCCCGTTAGAACTTAATACCGACTTCCCATTCCGTTTGCCTAGTTATCGAGACTGCTACACCTGTTTTGCGGAAGGATATGTTGCCTGGCAGGAGGGTATAAATTCAGATTATATAACTGGAACTCCGTCAGTAGAAGTTGTTGCTTACACACACAGACTACTAAAAAAATATGGCTTCAATGTTGGGCCATTTTCCGGGAAAAACGGTGCAGCTATCCCCAAACGAGCTGAATTTTTTGAAAACGCAATTGCAATCGCATAGCAAACCACGACATGGAACTAACACGTACTTGAAACACAAAGCATTCTCTAATGATCTGGCGCGCAGTCGGACTAACATGCTTCAGATTTTGTTGCTGGAACTCCGTCAGTGGAGAGTATTGCTGGCAAACAGACTGCTAAAAAATATGGCTCCAAAGCAGAGCCATTTTCAGGGAAGAATGGCGCAGCTATCTCTTAACGAACTGCATTTCTTGAAAACGCAATTACAATCTTACAGGCAACCACAACATGAATTTACTACGTACTAAAATACATACCGCATTCTCTAATGATTTGGAGCGCAGTCGGACTACCATGCAATGGGGCGGGCTACTCGGAACTATAGCGCACCCAATTTACTACTTTATTTGGACCTATCTCCTGCCACAACCTTACGACAATCTCTTATTGAGGTTGAGCGCTGCAGTATTTTGCATTCCACCGGTCTTCCAAAAATATTGGCCAAAAAGATTTGAACTGGGACTGATTTTATCCTGGCACTTTTGCTTGATATACGCATTGCCGTTCGTGTGCACTTTCCTGGCAATTAAAAATTCTTTTTCGACTATGTGGATGATGACAGAGGTAATGATGATCTTCATCATGGCGCTATGCATCAATGTCCCGTTATTGCTGATGATTTATGTTTCAGCGGGGATTTCAGCGGCATTCTTGGCGGTTATTGCAACCTCAGAGAATCCTTTAATATTGTCAAACGCCGATAAATCCAATCTTGCATTGCTACCAGTTGTTTTGCTTTGCAGTATGGTTTTTAGCAATACGATGCAAAAAGGGCGCATTCTTGCTGAGAAAACCAAGGCTCTTATTTCTCTGGCGGGCACGATTGCTCATGAAATGCGCAATCCGCTGGAACAAATGAAATACGCTATGAACAATATCGCTCAGGTCCTTCCTATTCCAAGTACATGCGATCTGGATCAAACCATCACAGCTGGAACGATCAACCAAATTTTCTCCCATATTGAACATGGCTTAACGTCGTGTGATCGTGGTCTGCAAGTGATTGACATGACTCTGCGAGAGGTCAGTAACCAAACGTTGGATCCCGCCAAACTCTCCTATTATTCCGCCCTCAGCCTGACTGAAACAGCCTTGGAAGAGTACGAATTTGAATCACCAATCGAACGCGACAGAGTTAAGCTTCAAGTGAAGAGCGACTTTATTTTTAAAGTCGACGAAACGGCCTATATCTATATCATTTTTAATCTTTTGAAAAACGCACTCTACTATTTCAGTAGCTATCCGGATGCAAGAATTACTATCACTATCGAACGACAAAAAATTACCGTTACGGATTCTGGTCCCGGAATTTCAAAGCGTGTGTTGGCAAATATCTTTAAGAATTTTGCGACAGATGGAAAACCAAATGGCACAGGACCGGAGTTTTTCAAGCTAGTTGTCGCCTAAAAGTAAATTTTTATGCCGCCAGTTTCAGTTCCTGATACACCTCCTTATGATTTAATTGTTCCTT
>JBEONO010000079.1:0-3066 GCA_040544425.1 Oxalobacteraceae bacterium GrIS 1.18 | reverse complement strand
ACGTTTTTTGCTTTCACTCATTTGCTGTCATCCTTTCGAAGACAACAGCTTAAACTACCCGGTGGTTACTGTCTCAAATCGTGGATCCACTATAGACTACAGAAACTCATTTCAGATTAAATGGGGGAGCAATGATCTTGATTATGGGTTCGATTTTACGAAAGCAATGTTCTGGGTGCTCAATTGTTCGAATCAATATCAGTCACCGACTCCTATTTTCAACGTCGCAGATCTGTTTAGAGAAATGTCGCGGTGGAATTTATCGACAGGGCAATTCTCGAAATTCATCGACGATAACAATACAGAAGATTTTCAGAATGAAGAATTCATGTTGCAAGAGATGGAAGAGGAATTTGAAGAAAAGAAAAGTGACTTAATTGTCATTTCTACCGAACTAATTAAACGTGTCATTACTGGTGCTGGTTCTATCTGTCTCTTTAATGGGGTGATCACATTAGCATCACGCGAGAACTTAATTGCCAAACAATTTCAAACAAAACTGATGGGCGCGGACGACATTCATAGCGCATTTGACTATGACTTTTCAAATGCTCCGTTTTGGTTTATTTCTAAATACAGCAAGGATGAACCACCAAGCCCAATTCACGAGTTAATGGATTTGGTTCAATGTATTAAGAATTTTTGGGTATCCGGAATTTATGATTGATTTCGAAATTGGAGATATTTTGTTATTAGTGTATAAAACCGGATATTGTGATTGACAAGCCTAAATTCATTCTCTATGATGATACCGGAACTTATGATTGAAAGGTCGGTATGAGAATATCTTCAGATGCAGCCAATCAGGCTTTGAACATTATCACGCAGCAGTTCGGCGGGAAAGTGATGGTTTGGTTATTTGGATCAAGAGCTAATGATATGAAGCGTGGTGGTGATGTTGACATTTATGTGGAATCAAGCTCTTCAGATTTAATGCAAAAAATTAAATGCCAATCGCAGCTAATGGATTTATTCGATCTAAACGTAGATCTTATTGTTGGCAACGGCAGTAAGCCTATTCACCGTATTGCAAAAGAGACTGGTGTGAGATTAAGATGACTGAAACACTTAAAATTTTAACATTAAAACTGGAACATCTTAGCCGCATGCAACTGGATCTTGATTATTCTGTTGGTAAAATGGCAGCTCCTTTGAGAAAGTTTGGTTCAAATAACATTGAATCGCTAACAAATGACGAAAGGGAAACAGTCGCTGCTTTTAATTCTCGATTCTCTTCGTACCAAGAACAACTAGGAAAAGCATTTAAAGGCATTGCTATTGAAGAAGATGTGACTAGTGAGAGTTTTGGTCCTATCTTTGCATTAATGGAAAAGCTTGGTGTCCTCGAAGACCTCGCTAAATGGAAAGAGGTTCGACTGCTGCGCAATGCCGTAAACCACGAATACGAGGATGACGCTGAAATATTATTTCAAGCGTTCAACAATATGATTAAAAACGTTCCTTATTTGCATAGCGTCCACGATAAGATACGTACATTTGTTAAAGAGACTTATCTCGATCCTCTGGAAAATCGAGCTCGAAGAATCCCTAGAATCTAAGCCGTTGTGTCTGCAAATATTCTTAATTTGCCATCTTATTTAGTAACTCACCTGCAAGAAGGTGAGCACGAATATCATATTGATGCGCTCGCCACATTGCCACCATTAATTTGCCCGCACTGCAGCCATCCAGAAATTGATGGCTTTGGAAGGCGAGAACAAATGGTCAAAGATCTCCCAATGCACGGCAAACGCGTTGGTGTTTACATAGACACGAGGCGTTATCGCTGTAAATCTTGTGCAAAAACGTTCTATGAAACTTTACCTGATGTTGACAAGCGACGCCCAATGACCAACCGGTTGGTTAAGTGGATTGAAAAAAATTCTGTTAAACGAACATTTTCTAGTATTGCGGAAGAAGTTGGAGTTGATGAAAAAACCGTCCGATCTGTATTCCGAGATTACATTAATGAGTTGGAAAAAACTGTTCGATTCGAAACACCAAAATGGATGGGAATAGACGAAATTCATTTAACCCAGTACAGATGTGTTATTGCGAATATTGAAAATAACACGGTCGTTGACCTTCTTCACAACCGAAACAAGGAAACAGTCGTTAAGTATCTTTCCCAATTGCAGGGACGCGAAAAAATCCAATACGTTGCAATGGATATGTGGGCACCGTACAGAGATGCTGTAAATCTGGTACTTCCAGATGCAATCATCGTCATTGATAAATTCCACGTAGTTCGCATGGCAAGTGATGCCATGGAAAAGGTTAGGAAAAGTTTAAGAGAATCTCTCACGCCAAAGCAGCGCCGAGGCTTAATGCACGATCGTTTTGTGCTGTTGAAGCGCGAGTCAAAGTTGACCGATCAAGAAGTTTTAAACTTATCTGGCTGGGTTAAAAATTACCCGGAACTTGGTCTTGCATATCGATTAAAGGAAGATTTCTTTAAGATATACGATTCGCAATCAAAGGAAGAGGCACTGGCGCGCTACGCAGCCTGGGAAATATCCGTTACCGAAGAAGTTAGAGACGCATTCTCTGACTTAATTAAAGCATGGCGTAACTGGCAGCCTCACATCTTGGCCTATTTCGATCACCATATCACCAATGCGTACACTGAAAGTTTAAATTCGCTAATTCGGGTAATGGACCGTCTTGGTCGCGGCTATTCATTTGAAGCGTTGCGCGCCAAGGTCCTATTTGCAGAAGGGACTCACAAGAAAAGCCAAAAGCGACCAGCATTTGAACGCCGCGCCCCAGCATCCATTCCTAGCTTGGGACGGCATATGGTCGGTTTTAAGAGTTTGGTGAGTACGAATTATTACCAGAACCAAGCTGGAGATGAATCAGAAGAGCCAAAAAACTATGGCGTGGATATTGCCATGTTGACCAGAATGATTGAGAGTGGGGAAATATGATTTCAGTTTTGTGCGCTGCGTCAGTAAAAACCATCTGACGGCAGACGGCACATTGCTGCCTTTCGGCGACGCTAGCAATTTTTGTATATTGGTTGTTATAAACGAAACGGAATCAAGATGATAAGACTCATTTGCTTCG
>JBEONO010000078.1:0-3137 GCA_040544425.1 Oxalobacteraceae bacterium GrIS 1.18 | reverse complement strand
GTTTTTTGCTTTCACTCATTTGCTGTCATCCTTTCGAAGACAACAGCTTAAACTACCCGGTGGTTACTGTCTCAAATCGTGGATCCACTATAAACCAACGTAATGAAGCCTGGAATCAGGGCATTACTGGTGGCGTCACACCGCAAAGCTTTAGTGAGGGATTTACCTACGACGGTTTGAATCGGATCTTCACCAGTACAGTCGCCAATCAAGCGCAACAGTTATTCACGTATTCGGTAGATGGGAATATCCTCTCCAATCCGACCGCTGGGACCTATGTCTACACCGGCGGCACCAGTGGTGGTCCCCATGCGGTGAAGAGTATTAGCGGCGCACCTGGCACATTTACCTATGATCCCGATGGCAATCAATTAACTGGGAACAGCCGCACAAATACCTGGACCAGCTTTGATATGCCATTGATCATGGCCTATTCCGGTAACGGCGCCTCAAATACCAGCCAATTTACCTATGGTCCTAATCACGAACGTCGCACTCAGATGCAAGGTACTACGGCCATTACTTACTACGGCGGATCCCAGGAAGTGCTAACTGATGCAACCCATAACGTCACGGAAATCAAAACATATTGGCCGATGGGGTTGGGTGTGGAAATTGACCGGCCAGTACAGGTTGCCAGTGAACTGGATTGGACACATACGGATCACTTGGGCAGCGTGATTGCAATCACGGATATTGATGGGAACCTGAAAGAGGCTTTAGGATACGACACGTGGGGAAATCGCCGCAATGCGGCTGGTGCGCCAGTCTCAATTGCTACAACCAAAACGGCTCAAATTAATGAAACGACAGACAACAAGGGCTATACTGGAGAAGAACAAATAACGAGTTTGGAACTGGTGCACCTAAATGGGCGGGTATATGATCCTCTGGTTGGCAAATTCTTAAGCCCTGATCCGCATGTGACAGATCCGGTGAACGGTCAATCTTATAATCGGTATGCGTATGTGTTGAATAACCCGATGAACCTAACTGATCCGACGGGATTTGATCACACAGTGGATGATTGGTATTTTGACGGTGGGGGCGGTGGTGGGGGCGGTGGCGATTATGGGGGGGGAAATACAGATTACTATGGTGGATCCGGTTCTACAAGTGATTCAAGTCCCAAGGAAGTCACACCAGAGCAGACTGGCTCAGATTCATCTACTAAAACGGAACAAAAGTCTCCTACGCAACAGGTCCATGATTCCGAAGGATGGTCAGTTGCAGTCTGGGGGAATGGATCGGGCCAAGGAGCAAGTGTCAGCGGTGGTGGTGGTCCGTCGGGAGGTTCTGGTGATATGTCGGGAGGTGCTGGAGGCGCGACAAACAATACAAGCACAGGTGGTAATCCTCTTGTTCCAAATCCAGCCGTTCCTGGGTGCATGGGGCCTTGTATTTCAGCCGACCAAGCAGCTCAGAGTGGTGGGGTTAATTATTTGAATGCGGCGAAAGCTGGTTTTGGTGTTGTCGGCAATGGATTGGGCGTGTTTCTTGGGCTAGGTGTTGCTGCCGCCGGACCTGAAGGTATCAATCAAGCGTTGGGAGCATATTTGGTTGCAAGTAGTGCCTATGGAGTTGGGACTAATTCAATAGATTTTGCGGCCGCCATCGGGTTGACATCTACGGCTACGCCATCCAACGTAAATTCGTTGAGCCGAGCGATCGCCAACGTAGTCGACCCAGGAAGTTTTAATGCACAAAGAACGGCTGATGTTTTTGACCTATTTACTGCATTAGGTGCAGGTCGAGTGGACACATATACCAGAATGTTCGCGACCACATCCGGCCCATTTATTAGCGATGCTATGACTGTGACTCGAACATGGGGCATAGTGCCTCAGCAAACTCTCAACGGCTTTGGTATTTATCAAATTCAACAAAATTTACAAGATGCCTATCAGCATTAGAGTGCTGTAAAGGTAACGTTTTTTTGCTAGTTAAAACAACAGGGATTTTGTATATGAGAAAGTTAATAATTGTAGTACTTGGGCCACTCTTTTTAATGTTGGCTGTCTTTGGATATGGAATTGGTTTTTATAAAGAAAATTTTGTATTTGGTTTATTAGTCAGCGATATAGCTTTTATTGGTGGCGTACGTTCTTATAACATTCTTTTGCGACAGGAATTTAAAGCCCCGAGTCTCTCCCACAAGCTTGCGTTGGGCGCGTGCATAATTCCCGTTGCAATAAATACGGCTCTGCTGATTTTAGTAATTTACAACTTATTACGATAGCTGTCTGTAAGAGCAAATTCGGTTAACTTATGCGACAAACACGGTAAATCTGGCTAATTCGGCACCTGCGACCACAACCTCTATATTTGGAGGGCAAACCAATTCAACAAGCATTCCATCTGACATTTCATTACCGGCGTCATGTAGTGCTAACCCTTCTCCAGTATATGGAACAGTCGTTAGCGGCAATGTTGTTATTGTGAATGATGATGGAAGTTCGCAAACCAGATCTGGTGGAAGTATAAATTGGCGAAACAATAATCCAGGCAACATGATCAGCGGAGTAGGCGGGAACAATCCGATAGGCAGTAACACATTTGTTATTTTTCCAGATTACCAAACTGGCTGGAACGCAATGATAGCCAATCTTGGAACTGACCGTTATCAAAATTTGACTGTAGGTTCCGCAATTTCCACTTGGGCACCATCTTCTGCCGGCAATAATCCTGTTGCATATGGTCAGACAGTATCTTCTTGGACCGGCCTAACAGTTGATACGAATATGAATAGTCTTTCGTCGAGCCAGATAAATAGCGTTGCTAACGCGATTCAAAGGTATGAGGGTTGGAAACCGGGTGTGGTTACGTTTAGTTACTAAGGAAAATCATGAGTTATAAGGAAATGTTAAAAATCGTGCTTGTTGCGATTGGGCTGATTTTTTTAATAAGCGAAAGCATTGGACAAACAAATGCGCAAAAAGTGGGATCTGCGGATAGGCAGCAAGTAAGTATCTGCGGAACGATTAGACAAGAGGTGAAATGGGGCCCCCCCAATTTTGGAGAAAACCCTAAAGAAGACACAAAATGGTTGTGTCGCAATAAGGTAGAACGGACAAAAAATGTGGCGAGGCTCCGGAAAATTAAAAAGCTAAACTATAAAACTGTTCAGCTTTGGACAA
>JBEONO010000077.1:0-3318 GCA_040544425.1 Oxalobacteraceae bacterium GrIS 1.18 | reverse complement strand
TTTACCTATGGCCCCAATCACGAACGTCGTACTCAAACGCAAGGTACTTCAGCCATTACGTACTATGGGGGGGCTCAGGAAGTCCTGACCGATGTAAGTCATAATGTCACTGAAATCAAAACGTACTGGCCGATGGGATTGGGCGTCGAAATTGATCGCCCTGGGCAAGCGGCCAGTGAACTGGACTGGACGCACACGGATCATTTGGGTAGCGTCATTGCAATGACGGATATTGATGGCAACCTGAAAGAGGCATTGGGATATGATGCGTGGGGCAATCGTCGCAACGCGGTTGGTGCACCAGTGTCAATCGCGACAACGAAAGCTGCCCAAGTCGATGAAACAACGGACAACAAGGGCTATACTGGAGCAGAACAAATCACAAGCTTGGAACTTGTGCACCTAAATGGTCGGGTATATGATCCTCTTATTGGTAAGTTTTTAAGCCCTGATCCGCACGTTACTGACCCTAAGAACGGACAAAACTATAATCGGTATTCCTATGTGTTGAATAACCCGATGAACCTGACTGATCCAACGGGATTTGATCACATTGTAGATGATTGGTATGAGGAAGGAGCTGGTGGTGGTGGTGGTGGTGGCGGCGGTGACTATGGAGAGGGGTACACAGATTACTCAGGTGGATCCGAATCTACAAGTGACTCAAGTCCTAAGGAAGTCACGCCAGAGAAGACTGGAACAGATTCTACAACTAAGACAGAACAAAAAACTCCCTCGCAACAGATACATGATTCGGAAGGATGGACTGTTGTAATGTATGGGAGTGGTCCTGGCCCAGGGGCAAGTGCTGGCGCAGCTGGTGGTGCGTCCGGAGGAGCTGAAGGAGCGGCAAACACGACAGCAACTCTTACTGCGGCTGGTGCAACGGATGTATCTGGGCAAGCGCAAACTACGCGAGCCAACATTGTAGGTTCGCCAACGACAGACGCAGCGGCGTTAAGCGCCATGGGTACGCTTTCTAACTCTGGCAGTAGTGAACAGGGATTGGTTGGTTTAACTAACGGAAATATCGTACCTATTCCTGGCGGGGATTGCGATAATTCTCATTGCGATTTTAACGTGAGCCCCGGATCAGTTTTGTTTACTGACCATACTCATGTACCGGCTGATCGCTCAGATTATTCAAATCCGGCTCTTGCCAATTATGTGACTGGATTGAGATCAATGCCGGGCCCTGGAGATGGTCAAGCAGTTTTGATAACCAATGCGCCCGCCTATATTCAAACTCCAACAGGTACAAATATTGTCCTGGAATATATAAATAACGCTTTCTTTTATACACCTTTCGACTCGAATGGAAACCGTCAGGATCCAATTCCATGGACACCTGCGATGTCGACGCCTAGTCCAGGCGTAATTAGACGATTGAACGGTGGATTTTAAGGAGCCTATGATGAATAAATTATTGTTAGTGATTATTTTTTGCGCAAACCTAATTTTGATTGGATGCAGCACGAGTGTTATTTACGATGGATCTTCAATTCATTCCGTGAAAGAGGTAATAGCTAATCCAGATTCATTTGGCGGACAAAATTTGAGTCTTACTGGTGTGCTGATCTTGACCTCCGAAGGAACGTATCTGTTTGAAGATTGTTCCGCTGCGTCCAAAGTTGATTTGTATGGTTCGATAATGCTTCTTGGTAAACTGCCTGAAAAATCGGCTAGTCTGACAGGGGAATGGGTGACCATCAAAGGTGAATTTGTGCCGCGTAATCCCAAAAGTGCGTATCCGTATAGTCGATTGACCAATATTAAAGACATTGAGGCAGCGTCAGGCGGAATTTGTATTAATCTGGATTTCGGAAAGTAAGTTGTATAGGGCTAGGTGATTTTATGCGACAAACAATGAAGGCGGCCCTGTTGTTGGTTCTGGCGGCGGTGGCTCTGGTGGCCCCCTCAGCAGTCAAGTGGTCGATGTAGCCAATGCATTCTTAGACGGCCAAGCTACCCGATCAGGTCAATTGACTTGCACGGCTGGATGTTCAAGCACTGCACTTGATGCGCATACGTCGGCAGCAAATTCTTATTTGGGTGCTTCAATCATCACTCAAAGAGAAACTAGTTGGAATGTTTACCAGGTATCCGATGGAACCTTTTCAAGTACATACCCGAATGTAAGCGCGCCTGGCGCGGATCAAGTCAATCTTCCCGCGCTCTTAACTGGCGATTCTGCGGTTGGGTCGACGTACGATAGCGCGGGCCATACCCACTGGGATTCTAATAATCAGTTCAGTCCTCAGGATTGGAGCGTCATTACCGGCTACTCAAAGGGAACAAAAGGTACTGGTATCTCTGGAACGACACTTTTTGTCGCTACCCCGAACGGCAATCTCCAATATGCGACATCAAGCATGGTATTCTCCTTAGGGATCCAGATAGGGACGAGAACATATCCGCCCACCGACAATTTTGACGGTAGAACTGTATCAAACAATATTCATACTGGATTTCCGTAGATTGGGAGAGATTAATGTTAAGTTTAAAAACGACTTTTGGTTTGATAGTTGCCGGGCTCGTTCTCTTATTTCAATTTGCAATTGGGGCCGAAAATGACGAATTGGCAGTATCACGGCTAGAATTTAATAGAACGGTTTCATGTGTGCGGGGCAATCTTCCAATGGAAATCCAATTTCCGCAGAAGTCGATTTTCCCAATTTTCAATGCAACCACTACGTTGGATGAATACATTGCAGAGTTATCTAAAGTTGTTGGTCCTCCGACTACTACGCTACTGGCCAGGTCCGCCCAATTAGCCTGGTCAACAATGGATCAGCGTGACATCACCAACGTCAGAATTGCTGACGAATTTTACAAACGCTTTTATGCAAATGTTGCGTCTAATGGCCCGCAGTTCTATCATGTTGGCGACTGCGGAAATTCACAATTGGTTGAAGATACAATTCTGGAGAATATTTCCACTTATTTTGGTCGCGCAGCTTCCAGCACTGGCGGTGTTTGGGAAGAAAAATTGCCGCTGTCAGTTCGACATAGGAAAACCGGTATGCTAATGTTTTTAGTTTCGATAAAACTTGCTGGAATCAATATTGACACAACTCGTCTGCTATCTGGATTTGAATGACTTAAAACCGGAAATATAATTCTAAGTGGAAAAGGTGTCAGATCTCTTAAGAAACAAACCTGTTGGCGCCGACTGAATATTGACCCACCGGGGGTGCGGATAAAAACTTGGACTGGTTTATGCTGCAATACCGAGACTCTGTCTATATTCTCGGGGGCTGAGTGAACCAAGGGAAATCTTGATGCGCTTTTCGTTATACCATCGAATGTAGGAATCGA
>JBEONO010000076.1:0-3403 GCA_040544425.1 Oxalobacteraceae bacterium GrIS 1.18 | reverse complement strand
TGAGTAAAGCGGGGCAGCGCCGACCAGCTGCAATGAGGAAAATGGATGCAGCTTAAATTCTCTGAAATATTGTCTTGACCAATGGGTCCACTTTATTTCGAGTATCTATGTGAATCTACGAAATTGGTAAAGAACCTAGATTTGAGTTGAGTTTCAGTTGAGTCAGGATTATAAATCTTGCTGGCCAATGAATTACGAGGTTGCGGCGCATTGAGTAAATTCGGGAACGCTGCCTGCAAAAATTCCTTTTTGGCTGCTGCAAATAATTCAATTTCTCTCGGAGTGACAATTACATTTGATTTGTCACCTAACGCCTTAAATTCGAGCATTTCCACGAAACGTATCGAAGTTAAATTTTTGCATTTACGTCGATTCAGATGGCTTTGAGCTACTTTGCACCAATCCAAAATATATTCGCTTATAACCGGCTCCACGCCTTCTATTTGACCCATGTATGTGTAATGAATTGCACGCAGATTGAAAGCTGTAACAGCTTCCCTACTTCACGTGGTTTAATTACCCGCTGTTGCTCGGTTTAGCCAAGCTTCATTATTGTTTTAGCGGTTGGATAGGTTTTATTGTATTCAGAAGTGTTGTACTCGTCTGCCATAAAAGCGCTATTGGTAGATAGTACCGTTTACTAAATGTTGAATTCAAGGGGGTGAGGATGAGTGAGTATGACGGAGTATTACGGAATATCAGCTTTCAGGAATTTTGTTGTTTTGGATTTCGTGGGTTACCGAACTGTGCTGGAAATATTTTTGCAGCTTTGGTGAAAACATCCTCCCAACCCTCCCAGAATTTAAAACAATCTGGGTAGATAGGGATGATGATTCACAAATAACTGCAACTTTCTAAATGGAGCCTGCCGCAATGACTGATTAGGCCGCCATTTCCATCGACTCTTCCACGTCTATGGGTTCATCAGTCGAAATGGACTGCTCCAACACGGTCTGCTCATCGGCCGGCATACTGGGTATCACTTGTGCTGGCAAAAAATACTGCTCGCCGATTTCGGTTGCATTGACTAACCACCAGGTTCGCCCTGACTTGCGCTGACCATACCCTAAATTACCTAACTCCCGCCCAAGCGCAATCATATTCCCGGCTGGAAAACCACGTTCACTGCACCAACCTTTGAACGCCATAAACAGTTCATTTGGCAACATGCCTGACCGATCCGAAGATTTGACCAAGCACTCTTCTGCAAACATCCTAACCGGCGAGAGCTCTTCACGATAAAGTTGCACGGCCTGTTCAGACGAGTCGGGAATGGTGAAGTGACCTTGTTCACGCAACTCGTACAACCCGCCAAGCGCCCATGCAATGATGCCAGGAATTTCCGGGACCAACGACTTGTAAAGATGTGGGTTGATTTCATTCCCAGCGAATTTCCGGGTAAAAGGCAAAATGATCAATCGGCGGAAATACCCGTCGCTGGTATCATGACAGTCTGGTATGTTATTCGTTGAAACCACGAGGCGAGCGTATGGTCTAATGGATCGTGATGGTTTGTGTTTCAGCGCCACTTCAATTAGGTCGCCACCTACTATTGCTTTCAAGTCGCCATCAGCGGTCAGCTTTTTCTTTGGCAGGTCTGCTGAGAAATTTACCAGCTTATTCTCCAATGTAGCCCGAACATATGGCATATGGAATCGATCCAGCATAGCATTTGCAGCGTTCTCTTCACCAACAACATCCCTCATCAGGTCGATCAAGACAGATTTGCCGTTTGCACCCTGCCCAGTGAGGATGAGCATCCGCTGCAAGCTGGAATCAGAAACCAGGGAGTAGCCGATCCACTGACGAATCAACTGTACCTTTTGCGCATAATCACGATCCCGCCCCCAGATGCTTTCTAGAAACGCCAAGAACCCACCGCAGGTCGCATCGGCAATGTAGACGTGCGGAATACCATTAAACGTAAGATGGTCTGTACTATGTGGAGCCAACGTTCTGGTTTCCACGTTGAAAATGCCGTTTTTAAAACAAATCAGATTCGGATTTGGGCGGATACTCCGATTTAGAGGTGTAGCTTGAGCCTTGATCAGCTTCAGAATTTCAGCCAATTTACTGGCCTTCACGTTGCTGCTGACATGATTCAATATTTTTCTTGTAATCTCGTCTTCGCTGACAGTTATATAGACGCCGTTTTCAGGCACGTAAACAATGTCATTTAAAATATAAACTTGTCCACCAAATTCGACTTCGATGACAGATTTGGCCAATATTCTAGGTCCAACTTTATCCGGGTTGCCTGACCAAGTCTGCAATTCCAGCGGATTAATCGCAATTTCACCGGTTGGCAACGTACATCCGCCCAGAGGACAGGAAGCACAGCCACTCATCTTGATCTGTGCACATGTCAATTCTGGCTGACCTAGTGTACGACCTGCCAGAATATCAGCGTCAAACTGTGTCTGATCAAAACCGACCAATTGGCTGCAGACACCCTGCGCTATCTCTTTACCACCTTCAAACCGTCCCAGAAGACGGGTCATCTGAGATGCGTACTCGTCATTCACGTGTTCGGTTAAACTGCCATCGCAGAAAATGCTAACGCTTGGGCATTTCAATTTTTGCCGGTCAAATTCAAGCTTTGTGAAAAGCTGGATGGTCTGTTCTGATTCGGGTCTTGTAGTTGCATTCACTTCTGCCTTTGGTTGTGCTTCCACCAAATTACAGGCAGCGCCGCCAGCGGCAGGCACGGACATAGTCACTGCAGCGGTTTGAGTCAGTTCTGTTACGTTGTTTTCAGTTTCAGTTTTCATAATAGTGTTTTCTATAGACGAATTAGTTCATGGAAGCTGGGCTTTCGCCCAAGCTTCTCCAGTTAGTTAGGTGCGTAGATTGGCTGCAATATTTAACATAAGATGTGGCTCCATATCTCTTCAAAAGATCTCTTGATAAGAATTGGCGCTTCTGCAGCCAGATCGGCAATCGATTTCACATGATCTTTAAGCGATACATCCACTTTGTACAGCTTATCCTCTGGCAACAACGGGAACGATGTTTCTTGAGTAGCCAACAAAAATCCGGCATATATCATGGCCAACTGTGTCGGCGTGTATTTGGCAACCAACTTAATTGCCTCGGCGGCTGAAATTGATGCTAAGGCGCTTTCGACACAATGAAATGCTTGCAGGTATGGTGCAGCGACTTCCTCACGGTTCCTAGCCACATCTGCAGGTCGGATCGTTTTGGGATTAACCTTGCGAGTGTGGACTGGAATCAACTTGTGCAGGTCTGAATTTGACAACGTCGGGATCACCATCGGCGATACGTAATTTCCACGTTTCTCAGTACGCTGTTGGCGCCGACTGAATATTGACCCACCCTGCCGATTGAATATTGACCCAGGGCGAGTTGCTGTTTTGTGAACCAGCAATTGTGGATAAGTCTA
>JBEONO010000075.1:0-3429 GCA_040544425.1 Oxalobacteraceae bacterium GrIS 1.18 | reverse complement strand
ATCGGTCACGATAAACCAGAACGGTCGGTCACGTTCAATCGGAATGGCCGGTCACGATGCCAGAATGACCGGTCACGATGGACCAGAATACCCACTAGATCACGATCAATCCGTTCGCCCAGCGCACCATCGCAGCCTGCCACGCCGATGAACACCGTTCGAGATATGCTATAGTTCAGGCAGCAATACTTGTATCGATCAGCATAGCCATCCTAGCCACCATAAAAACTATGAAAAAATTAATTCAACTGATTTATGTCAGTCGTTCAAGCTCAAATTCGGTCAACTATGGGGGTGGCATCGATCCCGGTGTGGCGCGGATTTTGGCTAAGTCACGCGCAAACAATCGTAAGAACGGCCTAGTTGGCGTGCTGTACTTTGGGGATGGCTGTTTTTTTCAGTGTATCGAGGGTGAGGAGGAGGCGATTGACACGCTGTACCGCAAGCTGCTCAACGATGAGCGTCACCGCGACCTTAAAGTTATTTCCCGAAAAGAAGTTCCGCAGCTATCGTTTGGCGTGTGGTCTATGAAATACATTCTGTCAGAATCAAAGATCAACTCCATTTTGGCTGAAGAGCAGTTGTCCTCCTTTGATCCTTACCGTTTTTCTGATAAAGGTATTCGCAAAATGCTTGATTTGCTGCATGAAGCGGGTGACACCGAAATGACTACCACGCCTTCAGCGGATTCGAAGCCGATGCGGCAACTTGAACAGGTTATACCTGTGGCGAAGCAACCTAGCACATTGGTCATTGTCGGGCTGGTGATTGCTGCGATTGCGGTCGGGGTGTTTTTTTTGGTTCGCTAATCGCTTCATCGAATCCCCGTTAAATCGCTATTCAATAATCACACTGTCGTCTTGGCTGGCGAAAGCGGGCAAGAAAATTGCATTAAATAGAAAATGGAAATTAGTTTCAAAAAGAGTTTCATGATATTTTGCATTATTTTCCGGAGCACTTTTCAATGATTATCGAATGTCTGATTTGTGCCGATTTTAGCCAGTCAGATTTTTACATCAGTATTTGCTAGGTAGGTCATTGCCTTCAATGACTGATTCGTAAACCATTTCTGGATCTGACTGACACCAATACCTGAAATATAAATTAGCTTTTCCATCCACTAACAATTTAGAAACCAAAGTCCCTTCTTGAACAGCCAATTTTGGTGCTTTCCATTGTTGTGCATCTACTGCTATAACGCCATAGTAAGCACCTAAGCAGTCAACTATCCAAGTTGCATTACCGCCCACAATCTTTGGAAGGTAATCGGACTGCCGAATCATTTCAACCAACTCTTTAACGGTGCTTGAACTCGAAATTCTTATTTGTTTTGAGTGAGAAACAATGTCGTCTCCTGGGTGAACGCTATCGCGATTTACATTTATTTCTATCTGCATGTTGTTATCCCTGATCACCCAAATTGAATCGACTCATCAACGACCGCAAAGTGCCGGGTTCAGCCAAAATGATTTGGACCCAGGTTGATATTAAACTACCGGGGTAGTGCCGTCGATTAGATTAAGCTGACGTAATAGGGCCTCAACAGTTTCTACAACAACGCGTCCCTTAAACACAATGCCAAGATCAATCATCTCATGCTGTTCAACTATTGATTTCGTTTGAGTCGGAATTGGGATCGGAATAATCTGGTTTTGCTGTGTACGATAAAATACAGCAGCAATTACACCAACAAAAAATATTCTTGAGCCCGCATGTAGGTTCCCATCTTTATTACTCCATGACCCCTGGTTAAAAATAAATACCGGGCTACCACTTGAACCTCCAAATACAGACGCATCAATGATAAATCTTGGGGTTCCTTCAAAATCAATTTGCAAGGGACTTGCCGTAGTGCCTCGGCGAGCAATCGGAAGAAAATTTTTACTGTCCCACAACCCGTTTGGATAACCTACGAATGTTACCGATTCAACGGCATCTAAGTCTTCAATTTGTTTGGAGTCTGGAATTAAGCTTGAGGGGACGCTTCTAAAAAAAAGATCAACGTTATGCCGTTGTTTTGCACTCTCTACAAGTGGCATTAGGGGAGTAATCGCAATATCAATTCCGTTATCCGGGTGTCCAAACCAAAAAGTTGGCCATTGTTGCTGATCAATTTGAAAACTGAAACCATCGCCAAGTTTTGGAGTATTTCCGTTATGGGTTACGAAATTTAATTTACCTTCTCGCATTCCCATAACCACGTGTTTATTCGTAACTATAAATATATAGTCCTTGTCCGAAATTTTATGAGTGAAAAAAAAGCCTGTTCCAGAACCCGGTGTACCATCCGCAGAGATTGTATCGATCCGTATAGTTGTGAAAAAAAGCTGCTCTGCAATTGATTCCGTTTTCATAATTGCTTCATCCTAGTTATGACTCCCAATGAATTTTAATTTGTCGAAATTACGCAGTCCCGCCCAAGCCGGGTAGCCAAGCGCGGTTACCGGTTTCTGGTTCTGCTCGTCTTTTACAATTGGCTCGAATGCGTTCATTGATTTCTATCTACCGTTCATTTACCGAAAATAATGGTTTCAAACCAAAACGAAATCTCTATGACAACAAAGTGATTTGCCAGGCCAGGTGCATTTTTAATTTAGGCCGCCAGTGTTTTAGGCAACTGAAAATTCTTGTTTTGAGTTCTCTGGCCAGACTACGGCGAAAGAATCACTTTCAATCTCTCCATATGCAATGCTAACGGTGGAAAGCAGGTTCAAATTTTCCAGCACAGACTTCATTTGCAAAAAAGCGGCCATTGGGTCTTTAGTGATCACAAAAATATTTACCTCTCCACTGCCGATATCGTGACCATCCACTTCACCTAAATTTCCGATTTGATCGTTCATTTTTTCTTCAACACTTACCATCATGTCAAAATCAGCAAGTGAATCACCTTTGAATTGAAACACAAGTTGATATGTCATATCGATCTAACTCTTTCTTCATGAATATTGGCGGCGGCAGCGAATGACGGCAATGTGGCGTTATTTGCCGTTTAATTTATGAAGTAGTTCTGCTTGAACGTCAGTGGGGACATTCTTCCAAACCAACTTTTTACTGGAGCGCATGTCCAAACCTAATTCACCTTTAATCATGTTCAGATTGTACTTGAACCATTTTTCGTAATTCAAGCCACCCTTTGGGTCAAACCGGAATCCATTATTCATAGGATGCCAATAAACCCCTGCAGCGGTGCGGTAGACATATTGAAATTCTGCTCTTCCCTCGTTCTCCATGATGATCCAGAGAATATTGTCTGCATCAACTTCAAATTCTGAAATGTAATCAATAATCATTCATTTACATTTAATTGGAGTTACTTAAATCTGTCCGCAAAGTGCCGATAGCTGCGATTCATTGTAATTCTATTAAGCAGACATTGCCAAAAATGTTGTATATTGGCACTTTAGCATGCTGTCCGGTATCGGGCAA
>JBEONO010000074.1:0-3712 GCA_040544425.1 Oxalobacteraceae bacterium GrIS 1.18 | reverse complement strand
CATTTCCATTGTGATCACCTTTAATCTCCCGCCTAAAAATTAGGCAGGACTAGTAGAACACCTGGGTCAATTTTGGACTGGCATAACCTCTATAAATGGGTCAATTTTCGGTTGGCGTCAACACAGGACGAGCTGGGCAATTTTCATATCCCTCATCGGTTTCGGCCTTCTGGTGATCGGCGTTTCGGAGGGAGACGGTAATTTTGTACTGTGCGGTATCGCCATTGTCTGGGCATGCGGCTACGTCGGCCTGCGACTTTACGCTGGCCTTTCATGGCTAAGCCCCCAGGTGCTGGGATATTTTAATTTTTTTAAGACGGTAGGTATTGTTCTGTTCGTACTTTTTGCCGTGTACGCCGTCATTGATGGCGGTTTGCACGGCGTGAAGAATTTGAATTCAGACCAGAAGAAAATGCTCGGGAGCGTCACCCCTGATAGTCAGAACGATTTTTTACGATTTAGTTGCAAAGCTAAAACGATTTGCGCGACTTATCCCGAGGTTTTACAAAACTGTGCAGCGGCGGGTAACATTCAAAAATGCATCTCTATACGCATGCATGGTGAGGATTCCAGTATGTGTTTGGACAATGGTCAAGTCGGTGGCCTCGATGACAAAACACTGCCCAGTTTCGTGCAATGTACGGCATTCAAAATTACCGAGTTTATAAAATGAGTACGCTTAACAGTGACGACCAGCCTATGTCGGCCCCCGCCGCCCCTAAATATGCCAAATGCTATCGATGCCGAGGCACCGGCTGGCACACCCACGGCGTCTGCTTTGATTGCAACGGTTTGGGTATTGCGCACCGTGCGGATTACACCGGCTATAAGCGCGATATTGATGCCCTGATCAGTGAATTGGGTAAAGCCGATATCATCCTGCATGCCATGCTCAATGTCATGACGCTGGAACAAAAAACACTGGTCGGTAATCAACTGGCCGCATCCGGTGTGTCACCCGATGGCATGATCAGAGCGAATGAACGGCAAGCGATATTGGCATTGTTTGGCGTATGAGTAAAATCATCCAACCTAATCGTCCTGGTCGCCCTGCCGGATCAGGCGCACAACTTCCGGCCATCGCCCGAACACGTTCCAGCCGCTCACAGCGTGCGCAGCTTGGCGCAGTACGTATTGAGGTCACGCTGGATAAAACGACGCATGAGGCTGTTTTAGCGTTGATGGCACATTGGGGATGCACTACGAAGAAGGAAGTAATTGAGCGTGCTATCCAAGCTGCTGCCAGCACGATTTTTAACGACACTCTTTAAATGCTTACCACGTCCGTGGTTTATGGAATGCGCCAGTGGCATCTGTCATGTTGGCTGGAAATTGGCTGGCAGCTAATACGTTGAGAAAATTATTCTACATGGAGTGGCAGGAGCAGTTCGTGATATCTCTTTTTATGAAGTTGGTGAAGCAGAATTATTTATTAATGAGTACTCTTCCAATTTATCTAGTAGGCTAACCAACGAGTTTGCGATTGAAACGCTGGATTCACTCAGGCACGCTTTTGTTTCTTTCGCATATAACGGATTACACCAGCTATATACTCGACAAGAAAATGAGGGGTGGTATCCAAAGATAATCCTCACTGAAATACTGGAGCCTAATGACATCTATATACTTGAAGAGATTTTTTTTATTTACCGAGGATGCGATAGGTCGGAGCTGGATTCTGGAAATTTTGGCCAATCTTGGAGCACCTGTAAATTAGCTGCTTCGGAATTTGCGTTCAACCATTATGATTCACAAGATTGGTACGCGGTTTCAGATCGAGTCATTTTGCAGGCAACTTACTGTAGGGCTAACGTGTTATTTTCAGATCAAACAGAGTTTGGGGAGTATGAGATTGCTGTTAAGACGGAATTTCTCTCGGATGTCACTGAATGTACATAGTTGTTAATGCCAGCGCGAAATTAAACCATGGTACCAATTTTGAGTTACCCACTTTTAGCTGAGTCAAAAGCATATCCAGTGAGTGTTTTCGATGAGTTCGAGTTGGTCTGTGATTTCTGGCGTACTGGGTCAATTTCGCGCTGGCATCAACACCTAAGCCATAGAATTTGCAGAAGAAGTGCCTCCTCGTAAGCTCACTTGAAAATCGAATGCAGACAAATTTTCCATCGCGTTGCAGACACTTTTGCTTTCCACTACGGGTGTGCGCTTTACAATTCCCACTGACAATGCCTGCCAACGGTCATGCGATCCTTTGGCTTCGGTTGCCTTGACGCCTGGCTGCCAGACCAACTGCACTGCTGCAATGGTCGCTATTGATTAACCGGTGACAACGGGTGCTAGATTTGAAACAACCGCAACACCTAGCAATACTTGAGTAAAACTTGAAAAGCGATCCAAGCGCCCAAGCAAGATGTACATCATTCTTTCAAGATGTACGGAATAGATCACTTGAAATTCAAGCTTCTGTCGTTCTTCGGTCATCATTTTGATCACCTCTTTCCCCAGCTTTTTTTTCAGGAATTGGATATATCGGCATGTGCATCTGCGTTTCGAGCATTGGCAATCCACGAACAATTTTCATTGTTTCGAGGCTTACTGTAATGACACGCTGAAACAGTTCTAGCGGGTATCGCGCGTCACCCATAGTTTCAGTCGCCCACAGATTAGCGTCGTTGACTATGCCACTATCTTTATCGGTTTTCACGCATTGCCGCTCGACTACCCAATCCAGCGCGGGCTTGCCGTTGACCACATATTCGTAAGCTTCCAACGGTATGCCGGTAAGGGTGATGCGGTGGTTGTAGATCAGGGTGGTGAGATCCTTGTCCTTGCCGCTCTTGGCGTACTTCATCTTTTCTACGCGGTAGTCTTCGTCTGTTAATGCGGTTTTGCCCGCCACTTCCATTTTTACCGTGTAGGGTTTTACGGTTTCGTAGTTCAAATGCAGTTCTGCCAAGTCGCGCCCCGCTTTGCTGAAGTGCCAGAAATCCTTGGCGGTTTTCACGGCGGGGATGCGCGGCAGTTCTTTGCTGAGGTTGTCGGCGTAGCGTTCGCGGTAGTCGGGGGAGTGCAGTAGGCCGTACACGTAATAGAAAAGATCTTCTTTGCTGATTTTTTCGCTGGGGTAGGCATCACTGAAGTGTTTCAGACCGCTATCGGTGATGGCGTCTTTGCGGGTGTAACCGCCTTTACCAGTAGCAGGCTTATTCGTTTTCTCGGCAAACATATCGCCTGTGCCTTCAAAATCAATTTGGTCGCTGTCTTCGGCAGATTCGTACAAATACAGTGGGAAGCATTGACAACTCCGCAGCATATGCAAATTAGGAAGTGCCTCAGAGATAAATACAGAAAAGCCACTATCATCAGCTATGCCCCCCACACAGACCACCAAATTTTCAGCCTTAGCATTAGGAAATATGCGCGGCATTTGTAAAACCATTTCATTAAATATACGGTCAAAATACAGCCATTGCTTGGTGAATGGCCTATAAAGGCTCGGTATCAAACTGCTTGGCTCATAGGAAAACTGTTTGTCTTTAGAAAGCTCCTGCTTCAATGCGCGTGTCCAGCTAATTTTTTCAGGGTTGACATCAACAAAGTCGTCTACTTTTTTCTCGCGGGCTTTCTTATCTAAACCTGCATACGCCTTATTAAAGCTAAAGTGGACCCATTGGGCAAGACAATTTTTCAGAGAATTTAAGCTGCATCCATTTTCTTCACTACAGCTGGTCGGCGCTGCCCCGTTTTCCTC
>JBEONO010000073.1:0-3750 GCA_040544425.1 Oxalobacteraceae bacterium GrIS 1.18 | reverse complement strand
CAATCGGCACCCTACGATTTGAGTCCGACCGTAATGTTGCGCTGTCGCAACAAGCGATACATCTGCACAGAAAATGTCGTCACCCAGCCAGACAAAGTATCCCAATCTGATGCTGCGTCATCAAATCAATCCGCAGTCTTGCTTCAAACGTTTGAATGTTGAGAGTTGACTCCATGCTTAGAGCTGAAACTGCGTTAAATCTACGTTGATATTAACTACGCGGTCTAACCACACGCCAGATTCTCCTCGCTGGTGCCAACAGCACGGGGTACTTCTGGTTCAGTCTTTCCAGGTGTTTCATGCGCGGATCAACAAATCTGTTCAGGAAAATGTTCTTGACGATTGCCATCCGCAAGGCGCCTACCCAAGAGGCTTTGATTTGATCTCTGACTGCAATATCGTAGATTTCCTTAAGAAAGGTGACCTGAGCCAGATTTTTGGCACGAGTGCGAAATATCGCTGAGTCGGTCGGCATGCCGGCCAGCGAGGACGGCAGTGGCATGTGCGCAGCAAGAAAATTTAACTTGGTTTTCAGACATTTTTCACAAATGCCGCAATTGTATCCCGTGACCGGGCCTTCCCAGCAAACGCGCAAGTTGTTGAGCCCGGCTTCCCAGTCCCTGATTCCTCCGGCCTTTTCGGTGCGATTGAATTCGCCACCATCGTAGACAACTTTGAATTCTGAGGTGGACAGCATTGGATAGGTCACCGGATTGCCCCCCCATGGCAACAGAAGACGCCGGTAATCAAAGTCTGAGGCGACCAGTGCCGTGTCGACCGTTCCCTGCCAGTTACGCAGGCAGGTTGAGACAGCGGTTCCAAATTCCATCTGCCAGTGGACACAGGCCTCAGTCTTCCAGTTGGTTCTGATTAATGCCAGCGGTACGTTGATGGAATCGAGCGCAGCTTGCGCGTTTGAGCGCGCGGCAGTAATTGCGGCACTGGCATCGAGCGGAATATCAAGTCCGATGATCAATCCGGCGGCAAACAGCGTGCGGCTTCGCCTGCCTGCCCTGCCACTGGCGTGACGCCAGATGGTGAACAGCGAATCCAGTCCGCCAGAGAAGGCCAGCACTGCTGTTCGCCTGGCAGGCTTGCGCATTGCTGTGTCTGGCACCTCTTCGGCAGCCGTAACTTTAATTGGACGATAAAAATCCGGGCACCAGTTTACCCATGAGGCGACCAGATCTTCCACCGATTCCAGCATTGATGCACTGACCGGGCCGTCGATATGCAGATCTTCCCCGCGGTCCATCGCAATAAATAATGTTGCCGTCACAGCCATGTCATGAACGGTGAGTGGTGGAGGCAGGATATCGGCCGGCCCGCGAATTTCCCACCAGATTTCCTTGTCTGCGATGACGATGCTGCGACGCACGAAGTCTGGTCGCCGGGTTTCCGACAGTGTTGCAGTAAGCATTGCGATCTCATCAGGTTGAAATTAATCGATCACACACAGAGCAAACAGCTCGTGCAGATAAACGGAAAAAGTGCATCTTTCGCCTGGGTGTGGATATTATTCGGTCGGTTACAAAGTGTTTCACTTGGCGAAGCATAATTGAAGACTGGAATATTTGAAATGCCCTATTTTCGGCATGTGAGGTTTCTGTCTCAATTGCATCCGATCTTACGAACCACAATGCTGAAGTTTGCCTTTTGATTTCGTGCAGCGATGAATGAGATAAATTGGTCGATCCGCGCTTGTAGCGATTGCCTCGCGCAGGAAGAAAAAAACCACCCCTTGTCAATCAGATGATTGGATCAGGAAGTGGTTCAGAGGGGGTTGTAGAAACAGAATCAGTAATTATTCGGGTAGTTCTTAGGCAGGAATTGCAGCTTATCCCAAGGAAAACCATTTAACAGTGCGTAGGAGGGAGTGCCGTTGTAAAGCGCTGTATATGGATTTACCAATCCTATCGAGGTATATGAAAGTGAATTCTCCGCCCGCAATGCAATCGCTCCGGACTTATCCCACACGACGAAACCATATTTTTGCGCTGCTTTTGCAATAATTTTGGCAACTGGATGCATTTTCAGCGCATCCACGTTAATGGTTGGATCGAGACGGAACCGGGTTCCTTCGGGGATTCTGTTCGGCGCGTTGAGCGGATTGTAGCCGTCAGACCGCATCGCCGGATAAGAAAATATTGAGTACTTTTCTACGTCAACCAGCGCAATCCCGATCGCATGACGGATCTCGCCGCGCTGCAATTCTTCTGCGGTGATCTGCCCGCCCAGGAAAGGCAAGCCGGTCGCTGTGGTTCCATACCATGCTGACCAGATGCCTTCACTGGACTTGGTGTTCTTCATTTCTCCGCCCCAGCACGCCTCCCATTCTCCATTGACCTTCCGGGCTTGCCAGAATTCCCACAATGTCTGTGTCGACGGTTGATAGATGGTCATTTCACCATCTGCACCTGCCGAAGGAACCGCGTTTGCCGGAATAGGAACCGCGGCCCATTGCGCTGCGAGATTTTTATCGATATAGGTTTTGTGCTGACAGTTCCAATAAGTGACCTTCACGGTCGGCGCATTGGACGGCGCAATGTAGACCGGGCTCGTGTAACTATTGGTGTTGATGTTAACGTTGCCGTAATACGCCTGCTTTTGTCGCAAAAATTCGGCGACATAATTTTTTGAATTGACGTCCAGCGGAGCGTTGAGTGGCAAAGGTGTGTACCAGAAACTGGATGGTGCGAATACCGAGTCGGTCATCACTGCCGTTGTGCCCGGCGATGTCGCTGTCAGTGCAACTTTAGGACTGCTCGGCGCCGGTATCGGCGGAGTAGGGCTGCTTGAAGACGGTAGTTGCGCGGTGCTCAAATCAACAGCAGTTGGCGCTGGCACTGAAGTTTGAGTTGGCGTTTGAGTTGACGTCTGGCTTGCAGTCGGCGCTGCCTGCACCACCGCAGTTCCCGACGTTGAGTAGTTGGACGTCGTCGCAACTGAGGCAGCTCCAGAAGCGCCGGGTCCGGACGACCCACCGCAGCCAAACATCATGGCGGTGACCAGAATACAAAGCGAGTAAGGGAAAGAATATCGGGGTAGGTTTGTCATAAAAATATCTTTCTTCAGTAACTCAATATTTCCACACGGAAACAGTAATATACCCAGTTTCCTTTGAGAATGAATTATTGAAAAGATATTTTTCGGCAGTTAACACACAATTCTCGAACTACTTACACGTTGTTACATCGAGATAATCTGGGTGGTCGATCGACGACTGCCTGAGTAAAATTTTTAAGCAGGCGCAGATTTACTCAAATGGCAGGTTAGCTCGATTAAAGGATGGCTGTCGTAGACAGACAGGGAGAATAAAACTGTGGACGACGACGCTGACACCGGTACAACGCAGCGCACATGCAGTCTGGTGCATGGGACAAGTCGTCGTCAGACAGTGTCGGCGTGCTGTTGATTGTCCGTATGATGGGCAGAGAAGCGCAGCCGGTACTGGCCTGGGTTAATGCCCATCCTGCGCATGAATACCCGGCGCATGTTCTGTTCATCGATATGCCCCGTTGCAAAGGCAATGCGTTTCATCGGATAACTGGTTTCTTCCAGAAGACGGCAGGCGGCTTCAACGCGCATGGCCTCGACTGTTTTGGCTGGCGTGCGTCCCAACCGGGTCGAGTAGGTCCGGGCGAATGTTCTGACCGACATGCCTGCTTGTTCGGCGAGCCGCTCAACTGTCAGCTCTTCGTCGAGATGGGACGCGATCCAGGCGTGCAGCTCGTCAAAGCGATCAGATTC
>JBEONO010000072.1:0-3859 GCA_040544425.1 Oxalobacteraceae bacterium GrIS 1.18 | reverse complement strand
GTAAAGCGGGGCAGCGCCGACCAGCTGCAATGAGGAAAATGGATGCAGCTTAAATTCTCTGAAATATTGTCTTGACCAATGGGTCCACTTTAATAACCTTTCCACCAAATGACTTTGCTATGAAGTACATCAGGAATCAATTTGCAGAAAATATTATCTTTATGGTGGTTAAGTAATCGCCGTAGTAACGGAATCGCAACTGGCACAGTATGGTCGTATCGCATCCAAATATCGAGCCGATATCTATTCGCCACACAATTACCAATAAAATCATCCTTTTCGTTAGTAAAATTAGCGCCATATGCAATTGAAGCAAGTACGCAATCGACTTCATTTTCAGCCGAGGGAAGCAAATATGCGAGATGGTTATTATTGATAGTGTTCGCGACAAATTTCATTTTGCTCTATCAAACATTTTTTTCAGGTAAACTGGACCACCGTCATCCATAAAAAGTACGTTTCGGTCTTCTAATTCCGAGCGCTTGCAAGTTACGTTTAATAAATCATCAAACGTAGTGCCCGACAAGATGAATGCATTCAATGTCAGCTTTGGATCGCCCAATTTTCCTTGTAGAATTTTAACTTCCTTATACAGGCCTAACTTGGGATCGGTCAGATTCATCTGACGAATACCTTTCGGATCGATAAAATTCAAGCATTGCGCACCTGTCTCATCATCTACTAGCCACAATAAAAAGTCAGGATAAAAGTTTCCAGCCAAAGCAAAGCCCAGGCCCTTCGATTTGGTATCGGCATTACGCAAAAGATAAAGGCTTCGCTTACCTATTATTTTTTGACCTAGTGGCGACTTGTAGAAATCCTCCAAATCACGAACAAATTGGACCTCACCAGGGGCATCAAAAGTCAATGGTCTCATCTTTAAGGGGACCTCGCCGTCTAGGGCAAACAATGGGTAATATAGATGGCTATCAAAGCAAATTGCCACCATCTGGCCAGCATTCCATTGGTTAGCTTCGCCTAATTTACCTTCCCGCACTAACTCCTGAAGAACTTTGAGTTTTTTCTCATAGGCTTCACCATCAGGCGTATCTTCAATTTCAAACTGGTATACCTTTATAACAGTGTCATCGTCATCTTTGACACTCACAATGTCGTAAAACTGCCCTTCATATGCAGTCTTCAGAGATTTGTAGAATCTGTCGGTATAGTCTTGCAAAAGACGAATTAGAATATCTTCTTGCTTGCCTATATCGGTAAAACTCCGGATATTCAGCTCTGCCTTTGGAATATAAAGCGTGTACCAATCATTCCGAGTCAGGCAAAAATCCATCAAACGAGCCTGATCCAACCGCAAGTTACTCCAACTTCGCAGCTGCTTGAATTCCTGAACCGCCAAATAGATTCGGTCAAAGTCAAAGAGCGCCATGGTTTCACTGGCAATCTTGCCTGCATTCCGGATATTGCCTTCAGTGCCAACACGGCCTTTTTCCAGACTGCTCATCGCTTCCAACTTTGGATAAAGATCAAGCGTGATGTGCGCTTCCTTGATTTTGCCTACGAACTCTGATGGCACTTCGTACAACCAGGGGAAGTGGGTTCGCTTGAAGCCCTTGATCTGATTATCCTTATAACCATCTTTGAGCATCAAGGTTTTGAGCTTACTTTTGGGGAAATTCGTTCTTGTTTCAAAATCTAATTCAATGATTTCGTCGGTCGGTGTTATGCCCTCTTCTTTCAAATACTCCTTGAACGTCGCCATATAGCCAGCATTCACACCAAAAACATTTAGCGTTTCCAATCTTTCCAGATGTGCTCCCTTTGGACGCTGCGCAGGAGTACTCCGTTTAAGTGTGTAATCCCGACCTTTCAATCGCACGCCACGTCCAAATAATTGAATAATTTGCGAGCCTTCGCCTTTACCCATGTTGAGCAATCCCATGGTGGAAACTCGCCAGCTGCTCCAGCCCTCAGTAAATTTTCTAGATCCAATCAATACATGTAAATTGCTATCTTTATTATTCAGCGATCCAAACATGGAGCCACCAAAATCATCGGCCTCCGTATCAAATTTACTAAAGTTTTCAGGTTGTTCTGCTTCCTTAAAGAAACCAGTATCATCACCAATATTGATCAGTCCAAACGGATCAGATTCACCTACACGAAGAATCAACTCTCCCTTGCTGTTTCTGAGATTTACTACTTTCAAACGTTGCTTGGCATCTGCATTGAATAAGCGTTTGAGGATTCCGCTATAAACCTCATCAGCACTGAAACCCATTAACGGAGTAAAGCGATCATGAAAAATATTGCGCCCTTTGGCATCCAACAACCTGGCTGTGTTCGCTAGCAAATCTTTGAGCCATAGTTTTGTCTTAGTTTCGTCGTTCAGAAATCCAGCGAGAAACTTGAGGACATTCAAAATATCTGAATCCTCACCTGCCACCGTATTACCGACAAATACCCACAAAGGCTTTTCAATATTGAAATCGGTAAGCTTTTCACGATTGGTTGCCCAAATATACTGCTGTTGATAAAAACTCAGCAAACACGCAGTGAAGTATTGTCGAGCCGTGTCTTCCTGAGTGTAGTCCTCATCCTTCAAATTGAGAATTAGGGATTCTTTGCCGTAACCATCTTCATAAAAAAACTTGTAGGAGTAATCAAACAAAATGCATTTGGCATATGCCTCTCGCGTCGCCATGGTCCTGGCACGTCGCTTTTCCTCTGTCGTCAAAATCAATTTCTGTCTCTGAGCATCATCCAACTTTTTCAGATTCACGGTTTCAAAAAGAATTTTAGATTTCTTCTTGATTAGCTCACTTTCGGCTTTTAATACGGTCAGGCCCTTTGCCACCGCCTGGCCGAAAGTGGCCGAATACTCAAACGCGAAACCACCTCTAACTAGAGTCTCACGGCGCGACATCCAGGCACCAGCAGCTGTCCCAGTTCCACGATGACCTTCATCTACTAAGACCAGATTTTTCCCTTCAAATGCTTCAACCGCGACAGTCTTGTCACCCATTTCGTCGCCCAGCTTATTAATGTCAATAATCTCAATTGTGCCCTTGAATACACCACTGCGATTTTTATCAAACATACGACTAAAACCGAAACCAGACAGGCCCAACTCAGCCAAATGTTGACGGGACAAGCCCTCATTAGGCGTGAGCAGAATGATCTTGTCCGGATAAGATTCCCGACCATTTTGGAAATAGTGCAAATATTGATGAATATTTACGTGCAGCAGCAATGTTTTACCGCTGCCGGTAGCATTCCAAAAGGCCAGCTTATTTAACTCATCAGCTAAAAATGACTGAAAACGATGTTCTGCGTCTTGCTGATTGTTGTATTTGTATAATTGTTCGTTCAACCCATCAAGCAGAGCTTGGGGTTTATTGAAATACCAATCCAAATAAATTTCCGTGAATAATAAGGATAGATACTGGAAATATTTCATGTTGAGTACGACGCACTCAAGTTTATTGCGACGCTCGGTGATCGCGTTCCAGTGATGAACGATATTCAGATCATAGCGACGCAAATCCTGTTGGCTAAACTTATCGACTTCAAAAAGGTTCTGTATCAATTCATGAAAAAACCCCGTCTGACCATCTTCATCAATACCTTCGTGGCGACTTTCCCCCAATCGGAATTTTAAAGTTTGTAAGCTGCCACCTTTAAAAAAACTCATCAGCCATTGATTGAGTACTAGTTGTTTATGAAAGCTCGCCATAGTTAAATTTCCGAACTGAACATACGAGCCATAAATTCTGGTTCAATCTGACGGATTTTCAATGTCTTAGTGTAAAGTGGACCCATTGGTCAAGACAATATTTCAGAGAATTTAAGCTGCATCCATTTTCCTCATTGCAGCTGGTCGGCGCTGCCCCGCTTTACT
>JBEONO010000071.1:0-4040 GCA_040544425.1 Oxalobacteraceae bacterium GrIS 1.18 | reverse complement strand
GCACGTTCTTTTCGACGATGCCTTTCTCCCAACCTGACGCCACATTGCAGAAATCGGAATCAAACAAATAGTGGGCGCACATCACGGCAAAGCGATGCACCGGACACATGCTGACCAATTCAAGCTGATAGATTACGCCGCTTAGCGAATTATTTGACCTCTTTTTTATTACCAGCAGATAAATTGCGTATTAGGTAATCATTAAACATCGGAACAGTAAAATCAATATCTCCGTGCGAAGGACTATAAATCATTCCTTTGCTAATTATTCTGGCACGGCGAGGGCCAAGACTTTGGGCGGATTCAACCAAGGCATCAGCCACATCAGAAGATCGATATGGCCCATTCCCCAGCTTAGCCATAGCGATGACATACTCACGTTCCTTAGGGGTGAGACGATCAAAGCGCACTTTAAAAAATCCTTCATCCAGTCTCTTCAATGTTGAGGTTTCGGCTTGCTGGGTGTCTTTAAAAGTAATGGTAGTGCCGGTTGCAATATTCCAAGATTGATGCCCCCATTCTTGCAAAAAGTAGGGATAACCGGCGGTCTTGTTAAAAATATCGGTCAAAGCATCCTCATCGATCCTGGCACCTTCGTCGATTACCGGTTGCCGAATTGCATCCTTAGCGTCTTTTTCCGCGAGAGCTCCGACATCTGGATAATGAAAAAGTCTTTCCGCATATGACTTTGCTTGTCCAGATAATGCCGCGACTTGCGGTAAGCCCGCTCCAAAAAAAAGAACAGGTAGCTCGCTTTGATTTATTTTGTGCAACGAAACTATGAGGGCAGCCAAGTCCTTTTGGTTTAGATATTGAACTTCGTCAATTAGTAGAGTCCATGCTTTGCCTGCCGCTTTCGCCGCCTCACCAATCCTTATGAATAATTCCGGAAGGTCATTCTCAAGGTCGCCACTGTCTGCAACGCCGATTTCAGGTTCTACGGCAAGGGATATATTTCCATACTCAATCTTGAACGCTGAGGCAAAAGATCTTAGCGCTCGCAAAGCTGAATGCACTTGAATCTTCGCGTTGTCTAAAACGGAAAGTTTACGAAGGATTTGATGCACGCGCGGCAGGAGCAATTCTCCGAGTAACTTATTTTCTGGTGCTTCAATAATCGTTGTTAAATGACCGCTTTCAATAGCCATGGATTCAACTTTATTGAGAAGAACAGTTTTCCCTACACCCCGTAGACCTAAAAACATTTGGGAGCGGCTTGGTTTTCCGAGCGTAGCCCGATCGATGGCAATTTGAGCTTCTTCAATAATATCTTGCCGGCCTGCTAGTTCTGGAGGGCGACTGCCAGCACCTGGGGCAAATGGGTTTCTAACGGGATCCATCATCATTCCATTTCTATTAAAATATACATGAGTATATCTTTAATTTGATATACTTTGTTATATTTTCATATACTGTTTAATAGATTTGGGTGTACGGGATATTTGTATAGGTGTCCCAAAGTTTGGTTTTGCCCAGTGTGGATTACTCCCCTTGGTTAAATGATGTTTTCGATAAAGCAAGACAGTTTAAAAAAACAGGCGGTGTACGGTTCATTTTATCGATTGCCTCAACCATATCGGGGCCGTCTCAGAAAACGGAAAATAAAGCACTTTAAGCTGGTGGCAGCGGTCGCAACGCCCTGAACTTCCCTGCACCGACCTTGGTGCTGCTGCGCCAAAGGTAATCGCCGGTCAGATTGATGTGTTCCCACCCCAGCGGCGATAGGTACTGCAACAGCGTGTCATCGACGGTCTGGCTGTGGCGACGCAAAGCACTGGTGGCACGCTCCAGATAGACCGTATTCCACAACACTATGGCCGCCGTCACCAGATTGAGGCCGCTGGCTCGATAGCGTTGTTGCTCAAAGCTGCGGTCGCGGATTTCACCCAATCGGTAGAAAAAGACAGCCCTGGCCAACGCGTTGCGCGCTTCGCCCTTATTCAATCCAGCATTGACGCGGCGACGCAGCTCCACACTTTGCAGCCAATCCAGTATGAACAGCGTGCGCTCAATGCGCCCCAACTCGCGCAGTGCAACGGCCAGACCGTTCTGACGCGGATAGCTACCGAGCTTGCGCAACATCAGCGAGGCCGTCACCGTACCCTGCTTGATCGAGGTGGCGAGCCGCAATATTTCATCCCAATGGGCGCGTATTTGCTTGATGTTCAGCCTGTCGCTGCTAATCATCGGCTTGAGCGCGTCATAGACGGCATCGCCCTTGGGGATGAACAACTTGGTGTCGCCTAGGTCTCGGATACGTGGCGCGAAGCGAAATCCCAGCAAATGCATCAAGCCAAACACGTGATCGGTGAAGCCCGCTGTATCGGTGTAGTGCTCCTCGATCCGCAAGTCGGACTCGTGGTACAGCAGGCCATCGAGCACGTAAGTCGAATCGCGCACGCCTACGTTGACCACCTTGGCGCTGAATGGCGCGTACTGGTCGGAGATATGAGTGTAGAAAGTCCGTCCCGGACTGCTGCCATATTTCGGGTTGATGTGCCCCGTGCTCTCGGCCTTGCTGCCGGTTCTGAAGTTCTGGCCATCGGATGAGGACGTGGTGCCATCACCCCAGTTCGCGGCGAAGGGTTGCCGGAACTGCGCATTGACCAGCTCGGCTAGGGCCGTTGAGTACGTTTCATCCCGGATGTGCCACGCTTGCAGCCACGACAGCTTCGCGTAGGTCGTGCCAGGGCAGGACTCGGCCATCTTGGTGAGCCCAAGATTGATGCCATCGGCCAGGATCGTCGTCAGCAGCAACGTCTTGTCCTTGGCGGTGTCACCGGTTTTCAGATGTGTGAAGTGCCGGGTGAAACTCGTCCATTCATCAACTTCCATCAAGAGTTCGGTGATCTTGACGTGCGGCAGCAGCATTGCCGACTGGTCGATCAGGGCTTGCGCGGTCTCCGGCACCGCCGCATCCAGCGGCGTGATCTTCAGGCCGGACTCGGTAATGATGGCATCCGGCAGATCATTGGCCGCCGCCATGCGGTTAACGGTGGCGAGCTGCTGTTCCAGCAATGCCAGCCGGTCGTGCAAATACTGATCGCAATCCGTGGCCACGGCAAGCGGCAATGCGCTGGCCAGCTTCAAAGAGGTAAATTTCTCGACCGGCACCAGGTACTCGTCGAAGTCCTTGAACTGACGTGATCCCTGCACCCAGACATCACCCGAGCGCAGCGCGTTCTTCAGCTCCGACAGCGCGCACAGCTCGTAGTAGCGCCGGTCAATGCCTTCGTCCGTGAGCACCAGTTTGGTCCAGCGTGGCTTGATGAATGCGGTCGGCGCGTTGGCGGGCACCTTGCGGGCGTTGTCGGTGTTCATGTCGCGCAGCACCTCGATGGCATCGAGCACGCCCTTGGCGGCTGGAGCCGCCCGTAGCTTGACTACATCCAGGAACTGCGGCGCGTACCGGCGCAACGTGGCATAGCTTTCACCGATGCGATGCAGAAAGTCGAAGCCCTCCGGTTGCGTGAGCTTTTGCGCCTCGGTGACGCTGGCGGCGAAGGTATCCCACGGCATTACTGCCTCAATGGCGGCGAACGGATCGCCGCCGCTCTGTTTGGCTTCCAGCAAAGCTTGGCCGATGCGGCCATACATCCGCACCTTATCATTGATCGCCTTACCGGAAGCCTGAAAATGCTGCTGATGCTTGTTCTTAGCGGCGTTGAACAGCTTGCCAATGATGCGGTCGTGCAGGTCGATGATTTCGTCGGTGACGGTAGCCATGCCTTCAATGGCCAACGCTACCAGAGTGGCATAGCGTCGTTGCACCTCAAACTTGGCCAGGTCAGTGGGCGTCATCTGGCCACCCTCACGGGCGATCTTGAGCAGGCGGTTCTGGTGAACTTGTCGCTCGATGCCTACGGGCAGGTCAAGCGCCTGCCAAGCTTTGAGGCGCTCGATGTGTTCGAGCATGTGCCGAGAATTCGGCTTGACGGGCGACTGGTGTTGCCGCCGACCGAAAATTGACCCACTAACAGGAGTTATGCCGACTCAAAATTGACCCAGGTGTTCTACTTACCCTGCCTAATAGTTAGGCA
>JBEONO010000070.1:0-4217 GCA_040544425.1 Oxalobacteraceae bacterium GrIS 1.18 | reverse complement strand
TGAGGAAAACGGGGCAGCGCCGACCAGCTGTAGTGAAGAAAATGGATGCAGCTTAAATTCTCTGAAAAATTGTCTTGCCCAATGGGTCCACTTTAAACAACCAGATTGAAGATCGCCGGTCATTTTAGTCGTATAACTTCAAAATCAAAAAACAAACCTTAACGTCTTGAGGGAATGGGTTCCGCTACGCTCCACCCATAAAACCCGACTGCCTACGCCGGAAAAAGCTGGATAGATAATGCGAAAAACACAAACAAACAGACTTCAATGAGATCGGATTAATTTAAAAAGTTACACGACAAGTAGTCTGACACAGGGGGATAAGTGCACTAACACTTTTACTATCAATTAAATCGCGTTCATAGAGCTGCAGGGCATGGTCTGAGAATATTGGTCTTGTTGGGTCAATATGCTTCAGCTCCTGCAGAGACTCCCCATTCGGTAGAAGGGCTAGTATCTGTAACAGCAGATAGGCTCTTTCAAGCAACGGACTTTTACTTGATTCAAGATCAGATATGGTTTTGATAAGCGAAATAGAGGTGCTTTCTAGCACTGCTACGTTCCTACCGCTCGACAGTTCAGGCGGGTCAATATCTGCTAAATTAACCACCTGAAGCTGCCGGATTAATTGGTCGATTCGCGTGATTAGCCCTTCCGTTTTTCTCTGAACCTGCGAAACAAAATTGGCGGTAATCTCCTCGGTAACCAGAGAACTCTGAGATTCTAGATAAAGACGTGTATCCGGTTCCTCTAACAAGTCCAGTTTTAATGAATGTATTGATGATTTCTTAGGTAAGCCTCGGCTAATCACCAAGACAATAATTTCCAGTAAATAGCTCTTTGCAATTTCGACTAAACTCTCAACATCTTCTTCTATGTACTTTCGCGGTACCTCGCCAGAACTTGTGGGGGCTCAGTCTTTGCACCCTCACAAACAATTAGTACTGTTTTGCGCGTGTATTTTGAGTTTTCATTTCTGCCAAATTTTTTATTTAGCATGATATTAGCTCGCGTTTGAGGTCATGTTCTCTATCTGCGTAACGTCAGGCGACTCAAAAATATTCCCTAGGTAGCCAGGTATCGGAATAGCGCCATATTTCCCCATGATGTAATCTTTTTCAAATGACGCATCATTTCGAACTTTGTACTCAACTAACGAAGTTAAATAAGATGAGCCACATTTATCTTTTTCAGAAAACCAAATTTGATCTCGGCGTAATAAATCTCTGTCGAGCAAATTTGTATCATGTGTAGCGACGATTAATTGAGCATTGTTTATATTCGTCGACATAGAATTGAAAATTTTTATAATTGTTTTGCTGATAATGGGATGTAACCTTGCATCAAATTCGTCGATAACTAATACCTTGGAATTTTTTAAGGTGTCCAATAATGGCCCTGACATTGCAACAAGTTTTTTTGTGCCCTCGGATTCGTCTCTGTCTAGATCAAACAATACTTCCCCAATATTTTTACCGCCTGAATCAAAAAATTTGTGAACACTATTTATACGCCTTATCGCTTTGGCACCATTTTTATTTGATATTTTCACCAACTTTCCTAATACTTTCTTAATATCATCAGGAACGCCATCAGGTATAGAATTTGGATCAATGGATTCACCCAACTCTAAGCGATCAATGCCAAGATCAAAATTCTTGAGTAATGCAGCGGCTTGATGCTTTCTTTCATCCCCTAGAACGTCTCGAGTGAAATTGATTAGTCCGTCGTCTGACATTCCAGAAATAACATTCAAATTGCGGAACCATCGGACGATCGATTTCGAAATCGTTCCGTCGAAATTAGCACAAACAGAAATGAAGAGGGCATTGGATCGAGTCTTATCTTCCAACTTTAAGCCTTCTGAAAATGGCTTATATACAGTTATTTGATCCATTTTTCGGTCAAATAATTTAATCTCTCTTGATCCTTTGTAAACAATCAATTTTTCTTTATGTATGCGATCTTTATCAGCAGAAAATTCATATTGATAAATCAAATCATTGACGAGTATAGAAATTTCAAAGCGCGATGGCTTTTCAGAAAAACCCGAAGCAAGCCTAAAGGGCTGAATTGGAATGGATTCATCGACTTGAGATTCTTTCGATGAATTAATAACGTATCCCCTCAAAAAACCCAACGCACTCAATAAATTACTCTTTCCACTAGCATTGGCTCCATAAATGGCGGCACATTTGAGTAGGGTTAAATCTTTAATTGATTTAAAGGTTGCGTCGTTGTCTAGGGAACTATCTTTTGACTTAATTTTTCCTGCTACCATCGACAATGTCGCAGATGTTTTGAAGGAAAGAAAATTTTCTACTGAGAATTGAATAAGCATATTGCCCCCTGATTTGAAATCATTTTGCGACAATTTTGGGTGAATATAAAAAACTTACAATTAAATATTCTCAAAATTTCTCATAAAATGCCTTAACTGAAGGCAATTTTATATTAATTAGCCATTATTTGTGAAAATTTCACAAAAATTTCGAAATTAACGTATAAATATTCTCCTGGAGCAACAAATAGAACTGTTCAATGTCAGCTGCGACCCAGTAGAACTGAAAACCCATCCCTTGCGCAGTCGGGGTCAGGCCTTACACTTTATTTCAAACAAAAACAATCATAATCGCTGAAAGATTGCCCAAAATTGGAACGAAAGTTCAATCTAACCCCATGTTCAGTGAACCGCCGATTTAACAGGTGACGAAAAATCGCAGGAATTCGAATACAAAATACCTCGCCTTAGTGTTTTTCAGTAATTTCAACTGGCGCCGTCTCACCAGCAGCCCTCATATCGGCAAGCGCAGTAAATCCTTCTTCCAATTCGACTTTCAAATTGCGTTCCTTTTTTTCACTTTTTTCTGCAAACTTATTCTTCTGTTTTACAACTCCATCGAGATAGTCAGCATATTTCTGCATCATCTCTTTACGCTCATCAAGGAAAAGAGCGCGGTCATATGCCTCTCCGTATGTATCACCAGACGCATGAGAAAGCTGACGATCAACAACCTCATGCCGATATCCCAATCGTTCCTTGATCACACCCATTGCCAATGACCTGAATCCATGTCCGGTCATTTTCCCGCTGTAACCCATACGCTTTAATGCGGCAAGTATGCCGAAATTGGTGGCGGGCTGTTCGTGGTCACGAACATTGGGAAACAAGAATTTGCTGCCTCCGGTGTACTGGTGAAGTTCTCGCAGCAATTCCCAACCCTGCCTTGGTAAAAATGGATGGTGATCAACCTTGCGCGGATTTAATTTTTTCTTACCCATCTTCATGCGCTGCCAGGGAATTACCCATTCTTCATTTTCCAAATCAATCTCGGACCATTCAGTTGTCGTTAATTCGCTGGTGCGAACAAAGATCAACATCATCAGTCTGAACATGATTCTGGTGGGTGCGTACATCCGTCCTTCTATTTTTAGAAACGCCTGCAAGAATTCCGGCAGTTCATTCACCGTTATTGCCGCATGATGTCCCCTGGATTGTGATTTCAACGCACCTCGCAAATGTGGAACCGGATCTGCTTCTGCCTTTCCAATGGCGATGGCGTATCTGAAGATTTGCCCACATACCTGCCCCTGACGTTTAGCCATATCGACCGCGCCACGATTTTCAATCTTGCGCAGGACTTCGAGCATGAGCGGTGCCTTGATCTCAGTGATTGGGTATTTGCCCAACAGCGGGAAAACATCACGTTCCAGTCTATGAAGCACATTTTTTGCCGTTCTGGGCTGCCACGATCCAGATTTGTTCGCATGCCATTCACGCGCTATGGTTTCGAATGTATTTGCTGCAACAATACCTGCATTGATTTTTTCAGTGCGCTTTACCTGAGCCGGATCGACATCGTTGACGATTAATTTGCGCGCCGCAAAGCACTTTTGCCTTGCTTCCAGAAGAGTCACTTCAGGGTAAGGTCCAAACGATAATTTGCAGATTTTTTTTGTGGTCGGTGACGTGTAGCGCATACGCCAAAGCTTTGTGCCAACAGGAGTCACTTCCAAATATAGGCCGCCGCCATCCGATAACGTATATCCGGTTGCTTTGGCCTTGGCGTTTTTGATCTGTATGTCAGAGAGAGGTTTGACGATCTTGGGCATTTTTGTACCATTTTGGGTATTCTGGTCCATCGTGACCGGTCATTCTGGCATCGTGACCGGCCATTCCGATTGAACGTGACCGACCGTTCTGGTTTATCGTGACC
>JBEONO010000069.1:0-4222 GCA_040544425.1 Oxalobacteraceae bacterium GrIS 1.18 | reverse complement strand
AGACTTATCCACAATTGCTGGTTCACAAAACAGCAACTCGCCCTGGGTCAATATTCAATCGGCAGGGTGGGTCAATATTCAGTCGGCGCCAACACTCATACTGTTGTCGTACCGAAAGTAGATCCATACAAAATATCACCGCCATCAAACGATCTCACGGGAACCAGTCCATACACATCCGTTGGCGTACGGACCGAAATGTTCGTATAGCCGACATTGCGGAAATCACTGGCCATAAAAAAAGGGGCCCCCATCCGACCCAACCGCAGGTCAAAGCTATCATTTATTTTGGCGGTATTAGCGTTAAGTAGGGTTTAGTGTCAACCCAATTGTAAACCAATGCGTTATATGTATAGCACGTGCTGTGTATTAAACCAGCGATTGCGATACCATGAAACCGACGCCATTCAAAAAATTCATCGATAGTTTCAACTCTTTGTCGGCCTCGGAATGCATTGAGACCAAGAAGGCGTTGATCAGACGCGAGCAGTTGGTTCAGGGCTCCTTGCTTCTCCGCGAAGCAGAGGCGGCAATGAAAGAATGCCCGCACTGCGGCAACGAACATTTCATCAAGAACGGCTTGAAAGACAATCGCCAACGGTTCAAATGCAAAGCGTGCTTCGCATCCTTCAACGCCCTGACCGGCACGCCTTTGACCCGCCTTCGCAAACCAGAAATGCACCTGCAAAACGCCGCCTGCATGGTCGATGGATTGAGCATCAAAAAAACCGCTGCCCGGCTTTGCATTGCCACCACCACAGCCTTCCGCTGGCGCCATCGATTCCTGCGTTCTCCAAAACTCATACAGCCCTTAATTCTGACCGGAGTAGTCGAAGCTGACGAAACTTTCTTCATCGAATCGTTCAAAGGCCAACGCAAGGATATTCCACGCCCATCGAAAGCGCGCGGCACCAAAGCCAAAAAACGCGGACTGTCCAAAGAGCAAATTCCTGTGCTGGTCGCTCGCGACCGCTCAAGCGGCGCCACGCTGTCCGCTGTTGTAGCTTCCCGCACGGCCAAAGACATTGGAGAAAAGCTTTCGCCGGTATTGTCGGATGACTGCCTGCTTTGCACAGACGGAGCACATGCCTACCGCGTGATCGCCAAAAACAAAGGCATCCAATCCAAAAGCGTGCCCGCCAAGAAATCATCGGGGAGCTACCATATTCAGAATGTGAACTCCTACCATTCGCGGCTTAAAGGCTGGATGCATCGTTTCTATTGAGTCGCCACAAAAAACTTGGACGGCTACCTTGGGTGGCATCGCATGCTGGACAAAACTGCTGGCAACATCAGCCCAAAAGCATTCCTGTCCCCGTCATTCAGCCATGTCAATTGAATCAACCGCCGAGGTTGGCGACAAGCTCTTTGCCGTATGCTATCTGAGCCACATCGCACGCCATGGCGCGGTCTTGGCCGGTGGTTTGCTTGCTGTGGTTTGGCAACAAAGGCCGGGGCGGATTCGGTTAAAAAGGGTTGATGATTCGAGCGCGATAGCGTGGCCGCAACGTCGCGGCCAACCATGGTGGGGACATGCTGTATTTTATGTAACTGGCGAAGGCGTCTTCGCGGCGGATGGCTCTTTATGCAGATGGTGAGTTTCTCGGCGGAGACCCAGTTTGTCCTTGATGGTTGAGCAGCCATCTTTGATGGCGTCTGCCGCTTTGATGATTTGGTCTTCCGCATACGCCACTGGCTTGCTTGCGACTGCTCTTGCCATCGCAATGCCACCGATAGAGCCACCGTCGTAACTAACCTCGAAGACAACCTCTCGTGAAATCTCCCGGGCGGCATCCCTGGCTAAACGCGCCTTCACCACATCGCGTTGAGATGGCTTGGCCTCTTTGATTTGATCTGCATGGCTATCGATGGAATGTTTATATTGCTCGTCAAATCTGTTGGCAAACTCCGCCAACTGATCAACATTGTTTCTGTGAATGGCGACCTTCACAGTGGATGGCAGCTTGTTGATCGTTTCATTGAGCCTGTCGGCTCCGTGCTTACGAATAGCCGATGCCGCCTTTGCCTGTTCATCCATGCTCATCGCAGTATAGGCCTTGGAATTCAATAGCTCTTCCATTTCCTTCTGCTCTTGGGCACGCAACGGCATAAGGTGAGGGTCTTTCGCTATGGATTTCATCACAATCGGCCCGTCGGCTTCTTCAAGAGCCTTAGACAGCGGCTCGATCCAAGCCGATCGTTTTTTACTCTTCTCATAGAACTCATACGCCAACGGCAAACCCACCGCCAAAGCGAATCCGGCAGCGACCGGCAGAGCCATCCCAACCGCTGCAATAGCTCCGGCATGGATCAACAGGGCCATGCTTCCCGCATACAAGGCCTCCGTTTTCTTTTCAGCAATTTTGTTGATGACCCAATCGACGGGCTTTTGCATCTTCGAATACCACGCGTTGTCCGTGAAGACATTCAGACGCTGCTGATCGGTCTTGGCATCAACGAAGTATTTGTGTTGAAGCGTGCTGTCCCAAGATATTGCTTTCTTCGCTTGGTCAAAGGCCTTTTCATCACCGCTTTGGAGAACGTGTTCAACATGCTCGAACATCTTCACTAAGTCGGGTTGGCTATATTTGGCTGCGAAGTCATCTATAAACTTCTCTCCACCATATCTTTGAAGGAATCTAACGGGGTCAACGCCAATTTCTCGCATCTCCTGGTTACTCATTGCGCGACCCTTCCGGCTTTGTGTGCCGCCCAGACGTTGTCCCACTTTTCCGCATTTGATATTTGTTCGGGAGAGTAGTCTTTACGAACATCTGCCAACTCTTCGGCCAATTCACCACCCTTGATGTCAGTTGCGTATTCAATTTCCTTGGCCCGGCCAAGCTTGGTATCTTCCAGCTTATCAATCAGTTCATCCAATATCTCCATTGAGAACACGCCGCCTATGTTTTTGCTGGATGCCTTCATATACGCAATCACCTCCGCGCTTGACGAGGCAACCACAATCTCCGGTTCCATTGGTTTGTTATTTTCGTCAGCCACAGCGATGGCCCATGCTTGCCGCTTGCCAAAAATTGAACCGAGAAGTCCCGACTTCAATTCCTTCAAGTTGCTTCGCTCCATTTGAGCGGCCGCCATTTTTGATTTAAGTCCTCGAAGTTGTTCCAGCGAAACAATTCCGGACACTTCCCATTTTTGGGAGCCGAACATGTTTGAGTAATAGCTCATCGCCCGCTCTCTGCGTTTTGACACGACAATCATGGGAACAGTTTTGTCGAAATGGATGGGCCCTGTGTCGACTCGGACTCCCGTTACCAAGAACACGTTTTCGTCCGGGTAAGGGTAATGACCCTCTCTGCATTCTGACATGGGGAACCTCCGATTTGGGTAGTGATTTTTGTTGATGCCTGATATATTCATATCAAATTCAGCAGCGAATGTCGACAAGGTCCGATCTGTTAACGCAACGCCTGTCGGCAATAGCCCACTTAATGGATGGACGGCGCTCGCGACCGGCATCCTTACAACAAAAAACGCTTCCATGAAAGTGGACCGCACAAGGGGGAATCTATGCAGTTGAACGGATGGCAGAAGCTCGGAGTCGCGTTGTCGATCGCATGCCCGTCGCCTTGTCGCCCTTCTTGGATGTGATCAAGACCGGCAACGACATGGTGCGGGCCAGCGGGACGTGGACGCGGCATGGAGCGACCGAAGGATCGGCCATGGGGTATCCGCTGCAAACTTCAACGATCGATTGCTACCGCCCTGAAAATCGATGCGTCGAGGCCCGCGCTTCGGTGGCGGGCAACGTCCTGACATCCGAGGTGGTGCAGCATGAGGTGCAGAGTTGGACCGACGCGGCCATCGTGATCAAAGACACCGAGCTCTGCGTGGAAGAGGTCTACACGATCGACCTGAACACCAAGAGCGTCAGCGGCGCGGGCCGTCGGATCAACAGCGACACGCCCTATTGCAAGCTATCTCCGGCATCCAAGGCGGAGGGCGAGTGGACCTACCGGATGGAGAACGGGTTCCCGGTCTATTGGGACATCAGGAGAAAGGCGCGCCCATGGCCCCTGCGTGTCATCCAGTCGCTGTTCGGCCAATGACCTTGCGGGATATCTGGCTCGGAAAATGAAGCAGGCCTCCGAAGAGGCCGCCAGAATCAAACATTTTTCAATATATTAAGGAAACGGCTCGGCACAGGGGTGGGTAAATCTTGCACATTTTCACAACCCTACTTAACGCTAATAGAGCCTTT
>JBEONO010000068.1:0-4274 GCA_040544425.1 Oxalobacteraceae bacterium GrIS 1.18 | reverse complement strand
TGCAAAGGCTCTACGTGATTCACCATTGTTGATCTCGCCGCTATTACGCCGCTCCTCAGTTGCGCAGGCATAAACACTAAGCGCCTTCTCGGCTTGTGTATCAAACTCATTCATGGCGTCTCCCATTAAGACGCTAGAAGAGCATCATATTGGGCCCACTTTGAGGCTGGCCACGTTTTCGCGTTCGCCAGCATGTCGTCAATATCGTTAGGGCCTTCCGCGTAATATCCTTCATCAACTTTGCCAGTCTGTGTTTTCTTCATCTCGGCGATGGTCGATACTAGACCCGACCTTGGCAACACGCTGATCAGCGACAAGCCTTTCTTGCTCGCCCACTCTTCGATGTCGGATGAGCCAAAGGCCATCACCACTTCGCCATGTCCAGCTTCCTCGTCAGGCCTTGACACACCAATCAGCCATGGCTCGCGCGAGGCGTCGACAGGCTGGATTTTCGAAGAGGGAATTTTTATGTATTGCTCTGGACTTTTGGATGCGGCGTCCAGCAAAGCGAGAAAGTCGCCCATTTGCTTTATGGATGAGCAGGTCAATGCGGAATAGTCTCGTTTGTGTCCCGCGAGGTTCAACCACTCTTTGCAGGCAGCCTCTTCGGAGTGCCCAACGATGATGAAGGGTGTCAGGGTGTTTGAGTCCACCGAAGTGCCGTCTATACGTCCGCCGATCACCAAGAAGACGCTCTCTTCCGGGTAGGGGAATTGTCTCCAATGAGGCTCTGCCATGGTGCTCTCCTTTATATGCGGTTGGCCAATCAAATGCCTGCCTGATGTATGTATATCAATTTAAGCCATGAAAGTCGATGGCCACGTTATTAGTAAAGGCCTCGTTCGTCGGGAATGGTTAGCCTCACCGACCGACGGACCATTAGCGAGTGTTGAGGAATGCAGAAGTCTTAAATCGATCAATCGATAACCAAGTTAAGCCGTGCGCCAAAAGAGTTTTCAAGCATTCATTTTATGAAGTATTGATTGTTCCAAGCGACATAGAGCCAGATGTGGTTTTCGAGGCCCTCAATACTTTTCGTGGTCGACCAAGTTTTCCTAGCAAGCCTGTTCATGTCATGCCGCATCCGGGCGAACGTGTTGTTGATGGCAAATAGGCCGTCGAATGGCTTGGCTGCGCTTGGCGGAAGCTTCTTGTTGCTGACGGCCTGCTCGACCTTGACATGGGGAACTACGGCGTTGATCCATGTCTTGTAGGCTCCCTTGGCATCGCTCTTGAATGTCGCGGCGGCTTTGAGGCAGGGAGTGATCGACGCCACCATAGCTTGAAACTTCGCGGGCCGCTCATCAACCACCCAGCTGTATTTGGCGACGCCAATACTGGCTAGCTTGCCCTTCGCTGGCATCTTCGCGACAGCGAAGCCCAATATCTCGCCCGTCTTCACCCGCACGGCTACGGGAACGGAAAGACAGCACGCCTTGGCGTGAACGAAGGTCTCCAACTCATCGACCTGGATGTAGCTTGTGGAGATGGTGGCCAAGTGGGCGAAATGAAGAAGGACCGTGTTGAAGTCTACCGAAAGAATCGTCGCCGCTCGCCTCAGAGACACCCCGCTGACAAGCAGTTTGAAAAGCGGTGCGTTGATCTCAGGCTTCTTTTGCCACGCGACATCTTCTTCAGTGCGTGCAGAAAAAACCGTGGCGCACGACGGGTTCTTACATTTGTATCTTTGGGTCTTTTGCCGAGTTCCTTTCGGCGTGAAGAATCCATGCTTGATGATCAAGCCCGGGCCATGCGTGTAATGATTTTCGCAGGTCTGATTGGGGCATTTCATGCGGATATCCGTTCTCTTTTAAGAGCATATCCGAAAAGCAGAAGTCTGAAAAGCGTATAAGTCATTGATCGAATTGACAAAAGCGGCATCCCGACAACAATGTTCTCAGCCACGTAACTAATTTAACTGCCTTCATCTTCATCTTCCACCCTCTTGTATCCGCGCGGTTTTTTGCTTCGCTAGCTTTAACTTAGCGCATTCATACGCAAACGCAAGTGGCCGTGGCCTTTTTATCCATAAAACCGCCGGAGAGGTAAGCCCACGCTGACGTGCTTGAAATAAAGAAAACGCAACAATTCGCTCATTACGACTTCGTCTATAGAAGCAACAAAACAATACCCAATGATCTAACTTTGGACTACTATTTCGAATCGACACAAAAGCATCCGGCCGCGACTTTGAAACCCAACAATCCCATCTCTGAACACCACTGGTTCATTCGTGACGATCGAAGCCCATGGGATACCAGCGTTCTCAACTTTATTGAGAGGAAAGGGCTTGTGGGTTTTTATGAGGCGCTAACAATGTGGGGCATGGCTGGCGTCATGGACCTTGGCATTCCCCGCGAACAAAGACGGCTGGATCCTGTCACCAAAGAATCCGTGATCGAGTGGGCCCGAACCCATGGAGAGAACATTCTTGGGTCCCCGGAAAAATTGAGCGCATTGAATGCTCTTGTGGACCAAGAAAACGAGCTTTTAAAACAGGAAGGCCAAATCCAACAGGAACTGAACGCAGAGAGGTTTAATAGCTTGAATTCCGCGTCGCTCAACAGGGCGGCCGATTTCAAAGAATCGCTTTCCAAGCTTCCGTCATCAAAAGAAGAGAATCTGGAAATCATTAAGCGGGCCGTAGGGCTCGAACATACTGGCAAATAGGGTAAACCAGGCAGCCCTGCGGCCTGGATGAGGGCCGGCAATTTTCCAGTGACTAAGGGCGGAAGGGAAGCTCCGCGAAGCAACATCAATACACTATGACTCGACAACATTAAAAGGGAGAAGCATGCGCGGACACAAGACACTCATCCAAGAAGCCGAGGCGTTGGCGATGGCGCCGGCCGCCGCTTACGATTTTTTGCAAAAGCGTTCCAAGCAAACCAAAGACGAGGCACGATACGACGCTTTCGACGACGAGGCGGAGGCGGCTTTGTTGGCGCGCAAAGATCCGCTCACCAACCTTGGCCTGGCCCAGTTTTGCAGGAACATGGAAACCGCGAAGGCCTTGTTTGAGGGAGCGCCTCCCGACAGCCCGGTCCGCTTGGCGGTGCTCACCAACACGTCGCTTACGGGCGCGATATTTCGGCCTCTCCCGGTTGGTTTATTCCCCGACCATGAATCGGCCGGAACATGGATAGGTAAAGCCTCTTACAACGAGCTGCAGGCTCTCTTTGAAAACCCGTCCCTCGCCGACTCCTTTTTAAGAGACATTCTTGAGCGTCCAAAACCTTGGCAGTTTTTGGACGACGATCGGCTGGCCACCATTGTGGGCATCCTGGTCAAGAACCCGCGTATGCGAACGCCAAGGGAAGACGACTACATGGACGGCTATGCCGAATACAGCTACGGCGCCGTGTTCAACGCCGCGTGGAAGCTTGCCGAGACCGTGGAGCCCGACGATCGCTGGAGCATGGCCTTGGGTTGGCTTTATGACCAAATGCAGACCGACGCTTTTTCCATCAAAGAGCCGATGGCGATCCTTTCGCGTTGGCGCGCCGACCCGTCGAATCAAGAGGCTGTGGAGGAAGAGGCCAAGGAAAACACCAGTGGGTGGCTTAGCAACAAGCAGCGCGTCCGCAAGGGCCTTGCCAGGCTGGCTTTGAGCAAGAGCTCGAAGCTTCTGCCGGAGCTCTTGGCGAGCGAAGACATCGCATTGCGCTGCGCCGCTTACGCCTGCGGAAAAATCACTCCCGAACAAGCCGGGGCCGGTTATGAGAAGGATGGCGAAACCTTCTACAACGAGGCGATGCACAACTTGGCGCTTTGGAGAACGGACGCGGGACGCCAAGCGCTAAAAACAATCGCTTGGTCGGTGGTAAACAACGACAAGCATTCCGACTTGTCCGCGGCAAACATCTACAACAGCATCGAAAAGGACAAGCGCAAAGCGCATCCCGATTGGTTCAAAGACAGCGACGAGGCCGGATCGGAGATGGAACAGGGGGACGGACCCGCAACGAAAGGGGATCTCCTCTTGCTTGCGGCACGACTGGAACAACCGACCGCCAACCTCGTCCAGCAACTCGGGCAGGCAATCTCAAAACTCAACAGCCGCGTCGGCTGGGTGTGGTGGTTTTCACTCGGCGCGTTAGTCGCGAGCCTGCGCCACTTCTAGCGTTCGGGAGCGGTTTTGCTTGACGCTGGCCATGAAGAAGATGGAGGCCGCAAAGAGGGGTCCAAAGACTCAGGATGAGATCAAGTGACAACCTGGACGCGCTGACTCAGTTACGCAACTTGGGTAGGCAAACATTAAAGGGCTAGATAAG
>JBEONO010000067.1:0-4348 GCA_040544425.1 Oxalobacteraceae bacterium GrIS 1.18 | reverse complement strand
AACGCTTGTGAGTATTAGTTGTTTGATTTTGAATGCCCGCTTAACATCGGGTTGCTGCCTGATAGATTTGAGGTGTGACTGAGTGCTCTGTGCCCTAACCCGCCTTTCGTCACACCGCACAACGGCCATCCAACGTAAAGGACAATTAATTATCTTGCTTGCTCAGCTAGATTTTTTTGCGAAGAAGGTTAGTTGAGATTGCTAACAAATTTCGGATCAATTCGTCTTCTTGCATTGCCGCCTTTCATTTCCCCGCCTAATTTTTCATCCAAATTCACATAGTCCTTACCTGATTTTGGAATGTGACCAATAATCAAATTTGCATCGTAAATTGCCTCAGGAATCTCTGTAAATGGAATTCGTTTCCAGCGGTTATTTTCCCAAACAAAACCGAAATATGGAGGTCTTTCACTACCATATAAATGGAATTCACGTTCTGTCGGTGGCCAACCGATTACGTACAATTTCCCAGTAGTTACGTTCAAAACCATTGGGGCAAGATTTTCATGCCAAACAATTGATTGTGGGCTGAACTCAGGTAAATCAATAGTAAGCCACGCCTCGCGCGCGATACAAGACGCATAACCACCCCCGGTTGATGCACCCTCACATCTCTTTCTTTGTTCAACAATTATTATCCGGCCATCGTTAAGCTTAACTTCTTCCTTCCATGTCACATATTGATCGGCACAGACGCTTCCTGCGAGGAGAAAACTAAGGAGAACTAAGAAATGAAATAACTTTATTAACATAGCGGGGGAAATGGACTGACGAATGAAAAAACGTGTTGAACAAAATTTATAAGATTTCTAACGAATTTAAGGTGCATTTGAACGTCAACTTTGTGCCGTTTTAAGCCAAAACCCTTAGTTTATTTTTTAATGCTTGGTAACCACGGATCAACAACGATTTTCAAAATAAGTTTGGAAAATACTGTAAGAATTTCATTTTCACCGTCCTCATGCAATTTTCCGGAACTTGAAAGGATCACACCACCTGTATTGACAAAATTTTGGCGGAAATTTTTAATTTGCTGCAGAGATGCGGACGCGCTGCAGCCGCAATCTTTACATGTCGAAGTGCCCGGGCAATTTGCATTCCCACACGCAAGGCAACTCCATTCGTAATTCGGCATACACTCACCTTGTTAATTTTCTCGATAGACTGCAACTCAATATGACCGCTCAGTGCCGATAGCGCCCAGTTACAGTCTAATGCCGAGCTCCTCGAGATTTCCTGAACATAAATGCGCATAAACATAAAACGACCGGCAAACTTAAAAGGAAAAAAATTGTTACTAGAAACTGGGCAGGAAGCGGATCAAATGATCCTTCTACAACAGGGGTCAATCGCGCCAACAAGATACCAGTTGAAATCCAAAATACGGAAACGACTGGGGCAACTAATAGCCAGATTTTTCGATTCCCGGTGCCGACTATCGCTAAAGACATACCAACCGTTGATGCAACGGCCAAAATTGGTACCAACAAAAACAATGGATGGATATACATTCTGCAGACCTTATTCGCCTTCACTTATTTTAAATTGAGCTTGGTTAGCAATGACGCCTTTGTGCCGGGAACGGCGGTACATTCTTACACAGTCTCTGCGGGAAGCACTCAATGGGATTGAACAGCTTGTTCCAGGCGATCAGCACGTTGCTTGGTTAAGTCTTCCTTGCATGACAATATGTATAACCCTTCTATGGTGCCGCCTCCAGCACCCATTAATCCCTCAAAGTCACATGCCTTGTCGCGATATGCCAACCATGATTTTTGCGCTTGAATGAGATTAGATTCGCACCCCAATTTTTTTGCATCGTTCAATACTGACTTGTAGACTTTGTTTAAACGCACGTCTTCGACCATCCAACGATAACTGTCACAAATTTTCATGTACAAAGTCACTCCGCTATCACACCCATTGTAATTGGCTCTGATTTCATCCTGCGATAAGTGTGTCTGCCGTGCCATCTCTTTTACGACATTCTCATCTGGCTCAGCGAAAGCAGATGATAGAAAAAAAAATGATGCGATGATCAAAGTCCAATTTTTCATTCTATATATCCTTGATATTCATCATCCCGGCGAGAGGCTGGTTTGTGCCGCAACGAGCCTGTCGGTTTCTATATCACTCTCCAGGCCTATTTCGCTGATCAGGAATTTTCGTGTGTGCCGATCAAAAACTGTTACGCGTCCTCATCATAAATTCGCGTGTAATCTGCGAATTCGGTATTGGCCAGTTCAGCCACGATGATAGATTTGGCCAGGTCGAAATCAACTACAAAATTACAAACTTCCATCGAACCGCTCCCATTACTGCCACCATCACAAGCGCCAAGACCAGTCCAACCCAACGTTTCATTCAATCGACTTTCGAGTAAATGCCGCTTTTCAAGGTCTTCGACTTTGCCCATACCGTCAACGGCATATTCAACCAGCAATCTGAAATGGTTCTCAATGTCAATTGGCTGAAAGCCTTCACCAACCAATTTATTTATTTCCTTTTGAATTGTTTTCTCAGCTTTTGAAAATAGGCTCGACTGGACTGTCTTTGTTTCGCCCTTTGTTCCTAATACGCCCCAGTGGATACTGTGAGACCCGTCTCCATTGTCCCAGGTTTCCCAGTATTCCTTCGAATTATCAGTGAATCGGTAAAGCTTGAACATGGTAAAAAGTTGCTCCAATAGTTATCGCTGGTATGCCAAACAATTCATTTGGCAGTAGCTCAATTTGTCGGCAAAGTGCCGATACGTGCCGCAACAAGGCAATTGGTCCGTAATGCATTACTTGCACTGAATACCAGCTGCTGGTCCAAATACCGCTGCAATTAGATTTCCTATGACAGGAAAAAAAATAAGGGAGATCGAAAATCCGGTTCCAATATAAAAAACAGTTTGCCGAAACATGTGCGCGTTTTTGGGGTTTAATATTTTTTCAAAAAACGGCCCAAAAAAGTAACATAGATTTGCTAATCCTAATCCGATCAAAAAAAGTATGCCACCCAGCGCAATTGAAAGTCCGGTAATTTCAAGGCACGGTAAGCGGGACTCAAATGCCCACCATACCAACAGAAGGCTAGCGAACGAAGTTGGCGCAGCAACTATTAAGATCTTGTTATAGCGTGGCCGTTGGGTTGACCACCATTCCATCGCGGAAATGTTTATCTCAGTTTGCATAGATTAAATTGTCGTCTCCAATGTCCACTTTGTGTCGAAATTTGACTTTGATATTTTTCAGTGCTCCAATGTGCCCCTCATTCCTTAAATTCCGGAATAGAGCCATATTTGGTTTTTAACTCTTCGGTCAATATTGAAGCAGGTCCCCATACGGCTGGTTCCATGCGAGTTTTGATGCTTTTTAGAACGTCCTTGGCTTCATTCGAAATTGACTCGGACCTACTTGCAGTCAAAGAGAGCCAAGCTACGGCTTTGACGTGATCGCCAACTGGGGCCGGAACTAACGAATACAGAATGCCGAGCTGTAGCTCCGAGCCCCTATGTCCGAGCTCTGCTCCGCGGGTGAACATCTCCTCAGCACCTTTGAAGTCATTGTTCCCGGCGTAAACTATCCCAAGATTGTAGAACGCCCTTGGGTAGTTTAATTGTGCGGCCCTTTTGTACAGATCTAATGCCTTGGCACCATCTCCATGAATGCACTTGCCTGTGCTGTAGTAACGAGCAAGTAGATATATGGCGAGTGGTTCTTCGTGAGCAGCGCCTGCTTGAGCGTGGGCAATTGCTTCAGGGGCGCAATCAGGCGATGTTCGCTCGATCGCCTGTCCAAATGACTGGGACGAAAAAAGTAAAAAACTAAATATAAGAGCAGATAAGTTTTTCATGACACTGTCTCTACATACGGCAAATTTTTAGTCATATTTATTCCTTCGTAATTTGTCCGGAAAGTGCCGTTTTGTGACTTATTTACATGAACCAAACTCACTCTCGGCCTTTTGCAATTTTGCGCCGGATCAGAAAGCACCAAGTTAATAATACACTGCAGATGAATTGAAAGAAAAAAAGTCCTCTCCAGCTTGGCGTCCGAAGGTCAAAAAACATTGGTTGGCCTTCAAGTATGATTCCAAAAATTTTGAAGACTGAAATGCAAATTGAGACGGTCAAATATAGAGTGGTAATCAGAATAACGATGCTGACCACTAAATTTGCAAACCAAATAAGAAATTTCATTTAAATATTTTTCTAATTTTTTTGTTTCAGTGTTCAATTCAGTTTTGTACCTGAACGTCGGCAATGTGCCGATTCCGGGCAGTCCCCTGCGGCCTTGACTGGCTCCTAACCGCACATTGCCGCCAAATCCTCAAAAAAAGAATAACACAAAATTAACAGCTG
>JBEONO010000066.1:0-4414 GCA_040544425.1 Oxalobacteraceae bacterium GrIS 1.18 | reverse complement strand
TTATGCTTTGGCAGGAAAAATCCGTCCTGTTTAATGAAGGGCGGAATCCGCCTGCCAAAAATTCGCCTTGGACTCGCTATTGCAACAGAACCCTCCGTAGGGATAGGTTACGTCCAGCTTGAGCTTCTTTCTGTCACCTCGCTTTAAGCTACGAAATAGGCCGGGAGCGAGACAATGCGCGGGGTCGTGGCGAGCGTGTGTCAGGTCAAAAGCCATTGGAATTTCTCCGACCGTCGCGTCCTTTTTCTTCATTCTTTTTTACCTCCTGTAGTTCAACCGGAAGCAACACCCCGCCTTCATGCCGCTGATACCAGCGGTCAAGGGGCGTGGCGTCGTAATTCTGTTTGCTCACACCGAAGCGCACGAAGTAGCCGCGTCGATCGCCAATGGGCGCACGATCGGCGCCACGGTCAGTAAAGCGCTCGGCTTCTTGTTCGCTCATCTTGGCGACATAGCCGCACCATCGGGCGTTGTCGATCAGGGCAGAAGCTCCCCGCGCTGCCTGTTGCTGGTCGGTCTGGCCGTCGCGTGCGCTGCCTTTGTTGACGTGGTGCAGGTACAGGACGGATGCGCCTGTCGTGGCCGCGACGTGCTCAAGCGTGGCGACAAGGTGCGCCATGTCGCCGTTGCTGTTCTCGTCGAGCTGGTGAATGCGGCTGAGTGTGTCGAGCACGATCAGCCGTGCGTCGGCGGAATATTCGATCACGCGGCGCAAGTGTGCTTCATCCATCACGTTTAGACGCTTGCCCATGATCGGCTCAAGAATCAGGTTGGCCGCGATGGCTTCGCGGGCAGACTGCCCCAAGTGTTGCCCGATGGAGTGAACCCGCTTGATGAGCGCCGGCTGTGGATCTTCCCCTGCGAAATAGATCACACGGCCTGTTTTCTTTGGGGTTAGTCCTACGAGGTCACCCCCGGCCACGCTGCAAGCAATCGACATAGCCGCTTCGAGTGCAAAGAAGCTCTTGCCAGTCGCACCAGGTGCGACAAGTGCGCCCACGGTTCCGGCCAGAAAACCCGGCCAAATAAAATCAAGTTCTGGCGGTTCATTGGTGAATGCCGCCATAATGTCTAAAGCCATGAATCACGCTCCTGTCGTGTTTGTGGTTAGGCGCTGCCGGGGCCGCAATCCCCGGCCTGCGCCGCCCTGATTAATTTAATCAAAACTCTTCCCAATCGTTGGTAGCGACAGATGTATCTTTGTGTTTTATCGACTGCGTATTGTGCGCAATACGTTTGGCAGGGGCGGTGGATTTTTTTGCAACTGCTTTACTTGGCGCTGGCGTCCGTGAAATATTTGTTGGCGACATAATCGCAGCTACCATAACGGGGGTCTTGAATACACTTACCACCTGAACAAGGTTTTTAGCTTGATCCTCCAATGATCCTGCTGCGGCAGCGGCTTCTTCCACCAGCGCGGCATTTTGCTGTGTTACTTCGTCCATTTGCGTGATTGCTTGATTGATTTGTTCGATGCCAGAGGTTTGCTCCTGACTGGCCGCAGTGATCTCCCCCATGATGTCAGTCACGCTCTTGATGCTGTTGACGATGTCTTGCATTGTTGAACCGGCTTGACCAACCAATTTCGTGCCGATATTGACCTTTTCAACGGAGTCGTTTATGAGGGCTTTGATTTCTTTTGCCGCCGCTGCTGAGCGTTGCGCAAGATTGCGTACTTCTGTGGCAACGACCGCGAAGCCGCGGCCCTGTTCACCAGCGCGCGCAGCTTCCACCGCAGCATTCAACGCCAGGATATTTGTCTGAAATGCAATCCCATCGATGACGCCGATGATGTCAACAATTTTCTTAGATGATGTATCAATAGAACTCATCGTATCGATCACTTGAGACATGACTACACCACCTTTGATCGCAATTTCAGAGGAGGAAAGCGCCAGTTGGTTAGCCTGGTGTGCATTGTCGGAATTTTGCTTGACTGTACTCGTGAGCTCCTCCATCGAAGAGGCGGTTTCTTCAAGCGAGCTCGCCTGCTGTTCTGTGCGAGATGACAAGTCAAGATTGCCGCTGGATATCTGACTCGACCCTGTGGCGATGGTATCCGCACTGGTACGAACTTCAGCGACGATATGCTGCAAGCTCGAATTCATTTCCTTAAGGGCAAGTAGCAGTTCGATGACCTCATCGTTGCCGACAACTTCGATCTGGCTTCTCAAGTCACCCTCGGCAATAGTTTTTGCAATTTCTATGGCTCGCTTGATTGGCCTAGAAATGCTGCGTGCAATCAATGTGCAGAAAACCATCAAGATGGCTATGAGAACCGCCATTGACAGTACTGAAACGATGCCACGATTCATGAAAGTGGCGTCGATTGTATCGACATAGACACCAGAACCGAGTACCCAACCCCACGGTGCAAAGCCTTTTACGTACGATATCTTTGGCACAGGCGAACTGCTCCCAGGTTTGGGCCATTTGTAGGACACGAAACCTGCGCCGCTAGCCTTGACGACGTTGACCATTTCAACGTAGGGATGTCGTCCATCTGGATCTGTAATTTCATTGAGGTTCTTACCGTCGAGTTCAGGCTTGACCGAATGCATGACGATACGTTCCATATCGTTAACCCAGAAATATTCCGCTCCGTCATAACGCGTCCCCTTAATGGCAGTCAGTGCGGCGCGCTTGGCCTGGTCTTCTGGCATGGCGCCACTCGCAACTAAGCCCTGATAATGGGTGATAATTCCATATTCGACCTCAACGGCCTGACGCACGGCAGCTTGTCTCTCCTGCATCAGCAACGTACGCTCAGAAATTAGAAAAGCCGTAGCGAGCAGACCGATACCAATGCTGACACCGATCGTCAATAACCACAATTTCTTCGCAATTGTTAGCTTTACAGACTTGAACATGATTTTCTTTCTATGTTTAATCAAACAAAAGAACAATACAACTTCGTATTTTATTTACGACTGATCCCATACCTCAATCGTCAGCACCTGGTCAGTAGTGCAAGCGTCAATTTTGTCTTGATGCATGATGATGTTGCCCTTCCAGCCAGCGGGCATCACGTAGTCATCACCGATGATCGTCATGTCGCTATGGTCTGGGATGCCCTTGGCAAGCATGGGCAACACATCGCCAGCCTTGGCCGTGTAACGGTTAGGGTAGCCACTGCTGGATAGCTGTGTGGCCTTGCCTTCCTTGGTGAGTTTTGTCACCCAGTCGATACCGCCGACACTGGTTTCCCAGTTCGCCAGCACAGCGGCCTTGCGGTCGCTGTTGGGTGCGTCCCGTTCTTCCGGCGTTTGCGCAGCAATCACTATCCACCAGCCAATCATTCGCACTCTCCCCGCGTTGCCAGCCATTCCGATGCTTCGGCTTCAGCGTCGAAGTAGGCATCGCTCCGCAAGTAAGCTGCCCAAGCATCCGCAGGAACCGCCGACACGGCAACAGCTAGCCAGTGGGCGCGCTCCTGCTCCTGTAGCCGGTCCCACCAGTCCACGCCTTGCTGCGGGTTCTCATCCTCAACGGGAAACACCCCGCCGCCGACCTCCTCGCCATCCTCAAGCAACCGAAGCCGCCAGCCGCCGCCAAGCTCCGTTAGGCGTGGATTGATTTCATAGCTGTTCATCGGTACACCTCCCGTCGATTGCCAATTTTCACAACGAGGATGCGCAAAGCGCCGTCCTCGATGGTGCTGATAATTCGATAATCGCCAACGCGGTACTTCCAGAACTCGCCCAGCTTGGAGCCTTTGAGCGCTTCGCCAATGCTGCGCGGGTCGTCCAGTACGGCCACACGCTCGCGCAAAAATTCTGTGATGCGTTTAGCGATCTGCTTGTCCAGCTTTGCCAAGTCCTTCTTGGAAGCGTCGTCAAATTTAATCTGCCAAGCCAAGGCTGCGCTCCACTTCTTCTAAGCTGTATGTCTTGCTGCGGCCTGCCCGGATTTCAATCAAGCGATTCTCAGCAATGTACAAATCTTCGAGGTCATCCAAATACTCGCGGATAGCCTCGATCATGTAAAAGGTCTTGCTGCGCCCGGTGAGTTGCGCCAAGTCTTGAAGCCGCGTGGACACGTCATCGGGAAGACGAATGGAAACAGCGCTCATGGTTGTTTTCTCCTGAATGCAAATTGAGCTACAAGTATCTCACATAAAAACACAAAGCGCTACCGACTCATGCCAGGTGTGTTGTCACGCTCGATTTTCTGCACCTTCTCCTGCACCTTTTGGACTTGCTCACGCCCTTCCAGCTTCTCCCACTGTTGGCGGTACTTGCCAAGCTCGGCGGCTTGGCGGTCGCCTGCGGCGCTGTAGGCATAGCGGGCGGTGCGCTGCGCGTAGTCGCCCCAGTCGCGGGTTCTGTTGCAATAGCGAGTCCAAGGCGAATTTTTGGCAGGCGGATTCCGCCCTTCATTAAACAGGACGGATTTTTCCTGCCAAAGCATAAAA
>JBEONO010000065.1:0-4896 GCA_040544425.1 Oxalobacteraceae bacterium GrIS 1.18 | reverse complement strand
CGCTTGATTACCTTGCGTAGCGCGTCTATCATTGAATGAATCACAAATTTGGTCGGACCGGTAGTCTAACAGCGACGGCTTATTGCGACAGAACCCATGTTTGAATGCGATGTAGGCGTCTTCATTGCTGATAGCTTTAAGACGTCTCCATATTGCCTGAATAATGGCCTTGACGGAATGACGCTCGTCATCGTTATATGCCAAAAAATGGCGACGAAAGTGCGCGTAGTGTGTGGTTTCATCAATGCGGATTTTGTCGATCAGTGCCTTGAGCACTGGTTCACCGACATAGTTGTGCATGGCGCGGTAGAAGCTTGATGTGCCGGTTTCCACCACGCAGCGCGCAATTAGTTCCAGCGCCTTGTGCTGTTCCAACTGTTCGACCGTACAAAGCAAACCGTATTCCTGACTGAACGCCAGATAAGCCTGTTCCCAATCGAATTCTGGCCATACCGTCTGCACATATGCTTTCAGAGCTTGTCCATGTTGTACTTCATCACGACGCCAATGGTCAGCGAGCCAACTGGTCAAAGTGGAATCGTCCCGAAAATGAACAATTAAATTGTCGGCATATTGTTCAGAATGAATTTCGACAAAGGATGCCGATGCCAGCGTCACAAACAGGAATTGGTCATGTCGGATCAGTTCGGGATCGATCGCAGTAAAATCGATATCTTCGATACGCCAGTGAGGCCTGTTGTGATCAGATTGCGCAGTGGTCAGTCTGGATTCCATTGGTATTCCTAAGCGTTTTTCCAGCGAATTCTGGCACTTCAAATTACAACGTTGGCATTTTTTGCCTGACTTGCCGGATCAATGCATCTTGGAAGTCAGGAAAACGTGGTTAAGAATTATCAGGCGGCGTGCGGTCAATATAAATAGTCACTTTACGGTTCAGGACTCCAACCTGAGCAATTTTGCTCATGTCGAAACTCGACTTGGTCTTGATGCCATCCAACTTCCAGGAAAATGCTTTTCCGTCGATGTTGAAAGTCACGGCTTCGCCAGCCTTGACATCCACATCGTTGGCTTTGACGTCAACGTCGATTTGCCGCGAATTGACAGCCGTCTGGGCAGTTTCACCATTTTTTTCCTGAGCAAAGCTGATTGCAGGATAGATTAGGCTGGGCACAGCTAAAACCGTTGTCAGGATAGATGAAGCAAGGATTTTTGTTCACGATGAACTCCGGTAGTAGTTAAGGGAAGAGGGGAAATCAAAACATCAAAAATGCGAAGTCTCCTGCTTGGAACGGGAATGCACCCACGCCACGCAGAGGTAATCCAGAAGTTTGTTAAACTCAGTCGTAAGAGATTAAAAACTCGGAATTGATTCGCAGACCAAGCGATCGAGGATCAATGATGTCGGGCTCCCTTGTGTCCCATCTGACCGTCATTTTTGTGCCGACCTGCCACTTCAGCCTGCTCAGCCCGTTCTTTGAGGTTTTTCACCTCAGATGGAGCAGTGGACGGATCCGCAGCACCTGGTTCTTTGTATTGCCTGTCATTTTTCTTCTTCATGAAATTCTCCGAAAATGAATTGACTGAAACCGAAGTTTCAGAGCGCGATGAAGCAGGTCCATAGTACAAAGTCGTGCTTAATTACTCTGTGCGGAAGCGAACGTTTCTGATGTCTAAAATGAACGATGTGGAACATGGTACCCGCGCATGGGCGCGGTCCAAATTGTGCGACTACCGGATATTGCCGATTAGCGCTGTTCGTTATCGAACAGATTGCGGTTCTGTGACAGGTTATATCATTGGAGTGCCAACCACTTTGGTGATGGCCATGTCGATTTCTATTCATTAAAGGGGATCATCATGAACAATTCAATCGTCGCAAATCAACACGTGAAACATGAATTAATGCAGCAACTTGAGTCAGATCACTGGACGGGAGCACAGCATGGCATGCTGACTTTGCTGGAATACGGTGATTACGAGTGCGAATCCAGTGCGAGCGCGCATCGTCTGACCAAACATCTGGTTGATGTATTTGAAGGCCGGGTAAAATTTATTTACCGGCATTATCCGATTACTGAAATTCATCCACATACCGCACTTGCCGCCGAAGCTGCCGAGGCCGCGGGGGCACAGGGCCGGTTCTGGGAAATGCATGATGTCCTGTTCAGAAACAGTGCTCACCTGGGTATGGCCGCGTTGCTCAACTATGCCGAAGGGGTGGAGTTGGACCTGATGCGCTTCAAGGCGGAAATGCACGAGCGGATTTATCTGCAGCGAGTCCAGGAACACCGCGCCAGTGGCCAGATGCTGGGGTTGAAGACGACGCCTGCGTTTTTTCTGAACGGGAACCCTATTGATGTTACGTTTGGCCTGGAACATCTGGAAGATGCTGTCTACACTGCCGTGGACAAGATCGAAAATTGATCATTGCGTCTGTCAGAAGTAGATGGAATTGCCGGTTTGAGGTCCGGTCTTTCCGTGACCTGATTTGGAGAATTGCGCCGATGCCTGCTGGATTGTACGCAATCCGTAAAAACCACCTCCGTGCGCTCGCGAACCGACCCTTTTTTTTGTTGTAGTTATCCTCAATTTTAACTTTCGAGTTTTGATTAGCGCTCTTATCCAGCTACTGATTTCGGGACTTCCGGGTGACACTGGATAAACGTGGATTACATACGGGTACAAATTTCAACAAGGAGAATGACATGAATGAAACGGCTCAATTGAGTGATTTGGCAGGCGCTCTGATACGAGGAACGCAGGTGCCGATAAAGAATAAAGATTACGTCAAGATCGCCGATTATGCAGCCACGATTTTTGGATTGTCTGCCTCCATGATTTCAGACGAGCTGTACCATCCAAACGCGAATCGGGTCATGTTGTTTTTCAAAGGGTTCGTGAATTTTTGCGGTCTCGCGGTCGGCCTGTCTGACGATGATTGTAGTGGCGCATTTGATGTCTTTTTTTGCGAAATCACAGGATTGCCGAATCTGGACGCGGCGATGACGCTCAGTGAATTGGACCGGATGGCAAAAACGTTGGATGGAATTGCACTGATCAAGATGGGGCAGTTTGCTGCTTACGATTGCCAGGAAGGGCATTCAGACCGGGCAGTAGCAGCGCTTGGCAAAGCGCTGGCACAAACTAGTTAAGACGTCGGTGTCTGTTAAAAAGTAGTTCCATCCGCTTGTGGTGTGTTGACGTGATTCCAACGAGATTGCGTACTAGTTCACCAGAACATCAGCAATGGCTCGTCCGGAAACAGGGAGTAATCCGAGAATACATCGGCATCAATGGACGAATAAAGCGATCAAAATAATGATAGGAATAGGTATGCCGATAAAAAACAGAATGAGTGAACGCATGATAATCTCCAAGAATTAATGAATGTTATAAAATCAGATTAGGCATCGCGTGAGCGACCGCCCCAGGTTGCAGCAAGGCTTGCAGAAAAAGCGCCCATCAGTAATGAAGCAAACAGCCATAATGTTGCGTAGATAGTGACTTTGCGCAGCTTGTCAGCCGTATCTTTCGCTTTAATTTCCGCGTTACTTTTCTTTGCCTGGATATTGGCAAATGTATCGTTGACACGTTTCTCTGCTTCTTGCTGGGTCAAGCCTGTTCGTTGTGCGACCAGTCGCCCAACATACGACGTATCTTCAGCTGGCAATGCTTTCGCATTCATTGAATTAATAAAAATCCGCCCAACTTCCAGCGACGTCGCCGCATTCTGCGAGGCATCTGCTGTCGCTAATCTAGCGTTTGACGTGTTGACGGGACCCGAACGAAACAACGAATCCATAAAATATGCGCTGCCTCCACCTTCAAGTCCTGCTGAAAAATGATTTTTTTCTGTTTCAGCTACGGCGGCTGCAATGCTTCCAGTTGTGCTGGCACCAACGTGAGCAGCACCAGTAACGACACTGCCAATTGCAGAAGTAAGCAGAGCCGCGGTTGCGAGTGTTGCCACTGCCCAAGCCATGAATCCATGCGCTGTATCGCGAAAGTAGACCTCATCGGTATGGACGCCTGTCCATTTGGTTCGTAGTCTTCCAGCTAAATAGCCGCCCATGCCAGCAGCGAGTATTTGCGTGACCGCGACCCAAATGATGGTAGAGACGCCAAAACTACTGGCGCTGATACCTGAATATGACCAAGGTGAAATTGACGATAATCCCAGGCCCGCGCCCAAGACCAATAGAATCAATGACAGTGCCGCTGCGGTTGTTGCACCAACTAAAATCGACGCCCAAGAAACAACGTGGGCATTGGCGTGAATGTAGTCTGAATAGGATTCTGGAGGCACGGGGTCGTGTCTCAAATTTTCCGCGCTTAAAGAATTCGACATTGTCATTTTGAATCTCCTAGATTTTCAAGAGGCCAGTGTTACAGCTACTAACGACGAGGTCTGTTCGTCAGCGCACGCGGAACTAAGTAGTCAATGAGGATTATCGGCACCTGGTATTTACGTACGACCGAATTACATACAATTGCGGACGATAAATTGGCGTGCGGATATCTAAGCCGTCTTTTGAAGCCGAAGGTCTCCGTGCAGGAGACCCTTACACCGCAATTGAGGGTAATTTAACGAGGTGATCTGGCGTTGTCTTGATCGTCGATACCTGTACGTGACAGATATTCTTCAACTGCCTCTGCGAGTCCGCTGATTAATAGAGGATGTTGCTTGTACCCGACTTTTTCAGCAACCTCGGAAATGGAAACCGGCCTCGATACGATTCCCACTTTATTTGCGAGTTCGCCTAGTGAAATATTTTTATTTTCGTGATTCATCAATATGTTCAGGTCATTTAAAAAATGGACGGGTCAATCGAATTCGGAATTTTTTGTATGAAGGAATTTGCAGAAAATTATCTAATAGCGTTAAGAACATATTCTAGGAGCGGAAAACAATAACAACTGTTCAGCAGAAATGTA
>JBEONO010000064.1:0-4906 GCA_040544425.1 Oxalobacteraceae bacterium GrIS 1.18 | reverse complement strand
AGTAAAGCGGGGCAGCGCCGACCAGCTGCAATGAGGAAAATGGATGCAGCTTAAATTCTCTGAAATATTGTCTTGACCAATGGGTCCACTTTAGTACGCCTGGATGGAAAAGCACCATGCCAGTTATGCGTTGACCGAAATGTGTGTTGTTCTTGATGTCAGCATCAGTGGCAACCGGGCTTGGAAACGCGGTGGCACGCCAGATCGGAAATGGCTGACCGATGCGCAGATGTTGGCAATCATCAGGTCTATTCATGCCGAACTTAAGGGGGCGTATGGCAGCCCACGTATGGTTCGGGAACTGCGTCTGCGGGGTTTCACTGCCAGCAAGGAGCGTGTTGAAACACTCATGCGCGAGAACGGCATTAGAGCCCGTCACAAGCGGCGTTTCAAGGTGACCACGGATTCGAAGCACACCTATCCAGTGGCGGAAAATTTGCTGGACAGGGATTTCACACCGACTGCACCCAATCAAGTCTGGACGGCAGATATGACTTATTTGTGGACCGACGAAGGCTGGCTATATCTGGCTATCGTTCTGGATTTGTTCAACAGAGAAGTCATCGGCTGGTCGCTGAAGCCGCGCATGACGACCGACATCGTGACGGATGCATTAATGATGGCGTGGTTCCGTCGCAGACCTGAACCGGGAGTAATGCATCATTCAGATCGTGGCAGCCAATATGCCAGCCATGCTTTCCAGGAAAAGCTCAAGGAACTCGGCATGATTTGTTCAATGAGCCGCAAAGGGAATTGCTGGGACAATGCTCCGACAGAGAGTTGGTTCAACAGCTTTAAGAACGAACGCTATCATGGAATATGCTACGAAACTCATGATGAAATGAAGGCGGCCACCTTTGAATATATTGAAGTGTTCTATAATCGGACGCGCCAGCATTCAACACTTGGTTATCAATCGCCAATTCAGTTTCTTAATTGTTGGGAAGAGAAGCAAAATCAGGAAAAACTGGCAGCATAAAATTCATCTGTTGGCAGACGAAAAATCGAGGGAACCTCATAGCTTCTTTCCAATGGCACGCAGGGTAGAGGCCAAAAACCGAGACCCGCACTCCAAAACGTGAAGGTAATTTCTTTGTTCAAGTTCACCAATTTTCCAATATTTTTGCCAAAATTTCAGCTTGAAAATTTGCGTTGCCAATAAATGGTGTACGCAAAAAATCAGCCCAAGAAAATTCTGGGCTGATTTTATCGACAATTACAGACTACACTGGTTTAGAGCCAACAGGTTGTCTGTCCATTTTCCGTCAGCATGCGTTCGAATATAGGCTCTTTTAGTGGATGTTGCATCAACTACCGCCACATCCGCTTTGTTACCAAATCGATCCAGCACAAAAAAAGTATCTGTGCCACTTCTTATGTTATTAATAACTTGCTCGACTGTAAGTCGTTTCATTGACCATGCGGGATTGCCGACATGTGTAATATGTTCATGCTGCGAGTGAACATCTGGCTTTGTAATACAAGTAATTTGACAATGAGACATTATAAAACTCCCAAAATTGAAACATTAAAATTTTGGGGAAACCACTGGTAAGCCGTTTATGCCTTGACATAGCAACTCTTATAGCAGAAACTTCGACCGTAATCTCAAAGTACTGTCATCCAGATAGTTCTTTACCAGGGGCAGTCTTGCCGGATTGTCCCTGATTCCCCAAACCCAATCTAAATCACTACATTTAGTAGGTCGTGATTAGATTGCGACTAATTCTAGTGCTCTGAATAAAACATTGCAATCGCTTTATCTTTAATAAAATTTATATTTCCAATGTTAATTACGAAAAGTTAACTGTATAAATAAACAGTGTATAATTCATTATTTTGTCTTCGTGATTTAATCTGTTGGTCATTGTTCGCAATAGTTAAAATTGGGAATTCGCGACTATTTTCGGTTTGCCCACTCATAACGAGATTTGATTTAAATGCTATTACAACAACAAAACAGTGCTAAACGCATCTGTTTTAAAAAAGCGACCACTGAAATGGCTCGAAATTTTATAAAAATAATCGCTCGAATCGCATAATATTGACATCTCACCAATCATTTTTTGAAATTAAGCGACAAATAAAGAGGTAAAAAATTAAACATATCCCGTACAAAAGGAAAATTTACCTCGATCGACAATCAAGGAAGCCACCGCACAAACGAGAAAAATCCTTCTTCGCGCAGCAACCTTCCGAACAAGATGACGACATACAAGACGGCATAAAAAATGGTGTATGGACCGCACCAAAAATTTTTGGAGTAAACGACCCTCTGGAGCGCGCGCCTCTATTAATCGCATTGAGAAAGTTGCGCCATCAAATAGGCAAACTGAAGCAAAATACCGAGCTCGATTTCACGAACACTGAAAAACTTTATGCCGAAGGCACTTTGCTTTTCCTTGCGGAATTAAAACGGTTGATTAAATACACCGAAGGCAACGTTCATTTGACGTGCAAGTTGCCTATCAACAACAAATCTGCTCAAGTATTAAAACAACTTGGAATATTGGACCTCTTAGGGGTGAAAACCCCAATTGTCCCGTTGGATGATGACGTTGTAAACTGGCGATGTGCTTCCGGGCATCAGGTCCTAGGAGCAAAATATGAGGATATTTTATCAAGCTACAACGGCGAAATAACCCCCGCTCTTCAACAGAATTTATATACTGGGATTACCGAAGCGATGACGAATGTTATAAATCACGCGTATGATTTAGGGCGTGAAGACAAGTTAAATATCAAATCGACCAAGGACTGGTGGATGTTTTCGCAAGAAAAAGATAACTATTTGTCGGTTGTGTTTTGCGACTTGGGCGCAGGAATTCCTAGGACTTTGCCAATGAAACGACCCGGTTTGATTAACAGAATCATTCGAAAAGGAATTTATGGGGATGGCGAAATAATAAAATATGCCGTTAAAGATAGTGTGTCCCGCACCAAGAAAAAATATCGGGGCAAGGGTTTAAATCAAATTATTCAAACAATTGTGGAAGTGCCAGGAGCAAGGGTATTGATTTTAAGTAACAAGGGCGCATTTATGCAAATAGCAGGACAGAGGCCAACATGCATGTCGTTCGATGACAGTATACTTGGAACATTAATTTTTTGGGGGATTCCCTTACCTTCAAGGGAGGAATCATGATAACCATAAATATCGCTGACCAATTTTCTCGCTATCCGGCTGGTCGTTATCAGACCGACGGTCCATACAGCGGTGAATTTTTTAGGAACAAATATTTAGTGCCTGCTCTTAAAGAGCCTAATAACGACAAAATTGTAGTAAATCTCGATGGTGCTAGGGGCTACGGTTCTTCGTTCCTTGAGGAAGCGTTCGGCGGCTTGGTAAGAATGGGCTTTAACAAAGAGACTATCAAATCCAAGATGGAGATTCTGGCAAAAGATTCGAGTCTCAAAATTGAGATATTAGATTACATTGACAAAGCGATTCCAGCCACATGACAGATACAACAGTGGCGACGTTATGCTTTGTCCTAATAGGTTGGTTCATCACTCATCTTTTCAGCGAAGCGAGAGAACGTCGGAAAGAGTTAAGGACTAATATTGATAAACTTCATGACGCAATATACAAAATTGAGAAAGATGCCGTCTCTTTCCATTGCGCCACTGAATTTAGCGAAGACCTTAATGACGATGTTATACTGCAAATGGCGATTATCGAGCGAAAATTAAGCAGGATCATTAAGTCGAGCGACCTAGCAGGTAACATTATCAGACTGCGGCGATCAATTACGTTGGAGAATTTTGATAAGACTGGATTTACACGACAACCGCGAAGAAGCAATATAGTTTATTCAATTTCAAGTGCGTGCCAAGATATTGAGGATGAACTGGAGGCAGCATACCGAAGAAAATATCCTGACCGATTCCCATATTTCACTTGGTTCTAATTAACACACTTTGACTTTTCCTTGCCCCATCCGACACCCGCACAATGGCAACCTGTAAAAGATCTTACGCTAGCGCTGGCAAAATTGGGATACGTAGAAGTAACGCTTATTCAATGTTAGGGTCCCTCAACTTAGACACATCTACGGGTGGAATGCCTGTCAAGCGGACCGGTGACGGGAATGACGTGATAATGTACCTTGACGCTCGACGACCTTCATGTTGCGGATAGAAGGCCAATTTCGAATCAATTCATAGTAGATCGAACGCATCGTTCACCGCTCATTCAATTACACGCGCTTGCGGCTTCGGCAAATGAACTGTTGCTGGAAAGTTTACCCCCTGCCCCAGTGAAAACCGGCCCCATGAACCACGAGAAAAATGCATTTTCTTGAGAGTTATAGGTGACGCCATTGGGCATCATAATACCTGGCATATACGATCCACTAAACGGATCGCCGGTTTCGAGGTTAATCTGGCAGCCATTGCTCACCTGCCCTGTGTTACCCCATGCAGGAACCAAGTTATATCCACTCGGATCATTGATCCATTCCAATAATTCGTGCGACAGTACCGAAATATCAGGTTCGAATAGCACATTGTCATAGACGGCAATGCCGTACGTTTGGCCTGGATTGGCTGGATTAGAAAAATCTGAACTGTGATAGCCGAGGTAGCAACATTGGCTTAAATCTTCTGGCGCCCCGTCAGTCATATAGGTGCGGTAGGTCAAAAAAAGTGCGAACTTATCTGGGCTGATATTCAAATTCGCCATAATGATATTCAGCTTGGTGTCCACCTCATTGATATCAACCATGGCTAGGGCCTTTGGATTGTCATCGGCAATATTGTTCGCCCCGCACCCTCCTGCGAATGGGTAGGCTGCGCCAGACCCGCTTATGTGTTGACGCGCACCGAAAATTGACCAGATAAACTCATATTTTTCCATTGAAAATTGACCAGGTAATTACTGTACCCTGCTGAAATTTTAAGCAGG
>JBEONO010000063.1:0-5022 GCA_040544425.1 Oxalobacteraceae bacterium GrIS 1.18 | reverse complement strand
CGCGGTTTAAGCGGTCGTTTTTAAACAACCACTATTTCCGTGCAGCAAAAGCTTGATTCATCTGCCGCGCCCGCTGAACTTCGTCACCATGCAGGTACATCGACGTTGTTGCGATCGATGCATGCCTTAGATTATCACGGACGGTCATCAATTCTGCTCCACGCGCCAAAGCATGACTCGCATGAGTGTGCCGCATCCAGTGGGGACTCGCGCGGCACAGCTTGTCGGCAGTCGCCGGTTGCTCGGTCCGGATCGCGTCGGCTACCTGCATGAAGAAACGTCGCATCACGCGCCAAAGGCGCGCACCGTTAATGCCGGCGTTGCCATCCTCGCCAAGGTTGGCGACCAACGGTGTTTTCTGGTTCCAGCGCGCGGGCGTCACCGAAAGATTTCGCTGTATCAAATACTGGTCGAGTGCGCTGCGCGCAAGCGGTGGCAGCGCCACCTTGCCTGGCTTGCCGCCTTTGCCAACGACATGCAGCCAGTGATCGCCACGTTCGTCAATGCGAACATCGCCAAGCACCGCGCGAACCAGCTCGCTGGCGCGCAGGCCGGTCGCATAACCGAAATCGAGAAGGAAACGCAGCCGTTGTGCCGCCGCTTCGGACCAGCCGTCAGTGCGCTCGATGCCGTCTGCGATGGTGCGCAACAGCAGCCACTCGCCTTCGCTAAAGCCGCGAGTAGTGTCCAATGCAGGACGCAGGGTGTGCCCACGGACCTTGATGCCAGCGAACGGATTGGCCAGCACATAGCGCTGCTCAATCAGCCAGCGAAACAGCGCCGAGAGCACCGTCAGCGCATAGGACGTTGAGCGTGCAGCCAGCCCGCCGGCAAAAGGACGCCATTCAACCGAGTCGCGTGACCGGGGTGGACCGACCCAGCGATCGCGCGGCGTTGGTCGGCGCAGGAAAGCCCGGTACGCGATCGCATCGTCGGTCGTCAATGACGACAATGCTCGCTCGCGTTCAACAATGGCCCACAAGATCAGGCGCTCGGCTTCCTTGCGGTAGGCGCGTTGCGTGGCGTCCGTCTCATGCAACGCGAGCCATGCTTGCACCGCCTCGTAGTCGTTCGCCGCATTCAAGGTGCAGGCGTGCTGGGGTGCCCGGAAACTACCGTGTGAACCGTCGACCTCATGGGGCAAACGTAACTGTTCCCATGGGGCGATGCCGCCGCGCCGCGCGACGGCAATCAACGCGCGAGCGCTTTCGGTGAGTTGCGGGTGCGCCGCGAAGAACGCCTCGATGTGCCTTGCGGCCGCCATGCCCAGCCCATCGATCGTCACCCACCAGCGGCACCGGCGGGGAATGCGAACGGTCAGATCGGCCAGCGTGCGGATGCCATGCGCGTGTAATGCTCTCACGGCCCGCGGGGCAAGCCATTGAAGAATGTCATCGCCGATTTGAGGCGTTGGTGCCGGAAGTGACCGAAGTGCCTCGATGGCGCGCCCGATGGCACTGGCCCGCCGTTGCCGTTCGTCGGGAGTGTGGTGAAACACGTCGGCCAAGTCAGGACGATGCCTGCTTTCGGCGAAGGCGATCAACTTGCGGCGGATTCGTCCCAGCATGGCACGCGAGGATCCTCCAGACACCTTGCGTCCGGGCAGATAACGCGCGATGGTCGAACGGGAGGAGAGGCCTGCATACCACCCACGAAGCGCAGCCAGTGAGTCGGCATCCGGGAAGGTCGGATTAGGGGTGTTCGCAACGCGAAACTGAGACTGCCGCGTTTTCATGGGAGGCGGTTTATGTCGTTCATTGTTCCAACTTGATAATAAGCCTTATCTGTTTATGTTGCATTAAAATAGCGCCCTTCGATTGCCCACACATGCCATCCCGTACTCTATTTCGCGAGAACCTCCTATGGCCCGAATGACTCTTTTCAATACGCTGGAACAGGGGACGTTCGAATCCCCGCCAGTGTTCAATAACGGTGATCGTCTCAAATTCTTTTTTGCTCCCTTGATGTTTGGCGATTCGATGGAGAGCATGCGAACGCCAACCAACAAGGTATGCTTTATCGTGATGGTGGGATATTTTAAGGCTCGCCGCAAGTTTTTCGCAAGACAATTTCACCAAGCCGATATCGAATTCGTCGCCCAGCAGATCGGTCTGAATCCGGGTGAGATTCAGATCAAAACGTACAGTTACGAAACCTACGCCAGACACCAGCGCCTGATTTTGCGCCACTTCGGGTGCAGCGCCTTTGATGCGTCCGCAAAAGCGTTCGCCGCCACCGAAATAGTGCACATGGTGCGCGTTCAATTCCGCCCCAAGCTGGTCCTGCTGGAAATCATCGATCTGTTGATTGCCAAAAAAATTGCCGTGCCCAGTTATGCGGCTCTTGCCGACATGATTGTATCGGCGATCCATCGCTATCAGCAAGAACTGAGTCACATTATCGATGGCAGCCTTACGAAGATACAGCGCAATACACTAGATGCGCTTCTGGGAATAACAGATGAGGATGCGAACGACAAAAAGGACACAGATGAAGATGAAGACGATGCCGCTGTTGCCAACGAAAGCTGGCGCTATCCGCTTACCTTGCTGAAGAAGCCGTTTCAGTCCACCCAGCCCTCAAAGATCAAGGCCAATTTGATCGACCTGGAAACCTTGCTCGCGCTCTATCTTAACTTGAAGCCAGTCGTGGACCAATTGGCATTGCGCTATGCGTGCATCCGCCACTATGCCCAATGTGTGATTAAATCCCAGATACCGCAGGTCTCTCGCCGAGCTGCCGAAGATCGCTACCTGTATTTGATCGCGTTCATCGTCTATCAGACCTTCAGGCTCAATGACACGCTGATCGATACGTTCTTGTTCTCCGTTCAGTCCGCCATCAACATCGCCGACAAGACGCATAAGGAAACTTACTACCAGGAACGTGAACAGCGCGAACAAAAATTCTTTACGCTTGCCGATCAGTTGGGGCAAACCATCACCGGCACCATATCGGAGATCAAGCGCATCATCGCCGATGTTAAATTGAGCGACAGCCAGAAAGTAACAGCCATCGATACCGCGCTTTCCGCAAAAGCACCAAAAGAAGGCCAGGTCGAGCAGCAAATCGATGCGTTTAAAGAAAGCATGGCGACCATTCATCGCGGGCAGGATTATTATGCACTGCTTGAACAGCGATCTTTGAAATTGCAGAACCGCGTGGCCGATATTTTACGGCAAGTGCAATTCGATACGCATTGCAACAAGCCCGCATTGCTCGAAGCCATCCTGTATTATCAACAAAAAAGTGGCGCCGTCGACAAGCATGCGCCGGTCGCATTTCTCTCTAGCGAAGAACATGTCGCCGTAGCCGGTCCGGATGGTAAATTTCGCGTCTCACTATACAAGATGCTACTCTATATCGCAGTTGCCGATGCCATCAAATCCGGGACCTTGAACCTGACCCACTCGGAGAAATACCGCTCGCTGGATGATTACTTGATTCCAAAAGCCGATTGGGAGGCGAACCGCGAAGAATATTTACGGCGTGCGGAGTTGGAGAAATTTGCCGATTGCGGCGCCACGCTGCAGGAGTTCAATACGGCGCTCGACGCGCAGTACCAGGAAACCAATGCGCATTTTGCGGAGGGCGACAATGCATTTCTCAGCCTTCGCGCCAACGGCAGTTTCCACATCAGCACACCGAAACAAGATGAAGTGGAGGCACTCCCTCTGTCCACGTTCTTCCCGGAACAAAAATACATTTCTCTGCTCGAAGCCCTTGCCACCGTCGATCAAGCGACCGGCTTTCTCGACGAATTTGAGCATTGGCAACCAAAAAAACAGGTAAGGAAACCACCAAAGAAAGTCTTCTTCGCTGGCATCATTGGTTATGGTTGCGATATCGGCCACCGCAAGCTCGCGCAGATCTCCAGGCAGATCAACGAGAACGAACTCAATACCACTGTCAACTGGTACTTCTCTCTGGAGAATATCCAAAACGCCAATGATCGCATCCTGCAATTGATCGACCGGATGGAATTACCCAATCTTTACCGGCAGCAGCCCGATGTCCTGCATACCTCCAGCGACGGCCAGAAAGTCGACGTGTCGGTCGACTCCTTGAATGCCAGTCAGTCGTTCAAGTATTTTGGCCAGGATAAAGGCGCCAGCATCATCAGTTTTATCGACATGCGCCATTTGTTGTGGTATTCCACGGTGATCACCGCCGCCGAACGCGAGGCCGCCTATGTCATCGACGGTTTGATGCACAACGATGTGATCAAAAGCGACATTCATTCCACGGACACGCATGGCTATTCGGAAGTCATTTTTTGTTCAACCTGTATGCTGGGTACCATGTTTGCGCCGCGTATCAAGGGTGTCGGACGGCAGCGACTTTACGCGTTCAAGAATCGACAATTTTACGAGGAGCAAGGGCACAAAGCACTCCTGCCGCACGCTGTCATCCGCGTGGGCCTGATCGAACCGCAGTGGGAAGAAGTCTTGCGTTTCATGGCGACCATTAAGTTGAAAGTGGCAACCGCGTCGCAACTCTTCAAACGATTGAACTCGTATTCCAAACAGCACCCTTTGTACCGGGCGCTCAAGGAATTTGGCAGGATGCCGAAGTCGCTGTTTATCCTGAAATACGTCGACGATCCGGCGTTCCGGCAGTCCATCGAGAAGCAGCTCAACAAGGTGGAGAGTTCAAATAAATTCTCCAAGGCCGTTTCATTCGGCCATAACCATGAATTCGTTCAAAGCGAGAAGGAGGATCAAGAGATTGCCGAAAGTTGCCGGCGTCTTATCAAGAATGTGATTATCTGCTGGAATTATCTTTTTTTAGCACGGGCGCTGGAACAAGAGACCGATCTTGAACGCAAGGAGAGAATAATCGAAGCCATTCGCAATGGATCGGTCGCCACCTGGCGCCATTTCAACCTGCACGGGGAATTCGATTTCTCGGACGAGAAAATGGTCGATTCGGTCGGGCTTATCAACACCAAAACTCCACCACCATGGAAAACTTGATTAAAAGAAACGATAGAGTGCCAGAAAAACGATCTCTTAAAACACT
>JBEONO010000062.1:0-5131 GCA_040544425.1 Oxalobacteraceae bacterium GrIS 1.18 | reverse complement strand
ATTTTATGCTTTGGCAGGAAAAATCCGTCCTGTTTAATGAAGGGCGGAATCCGCCTGCCAAAAATTCGCCTTGGACTCGCTATTGCAACAGAACCCTCATTCGTGCCATCGCTTTCTTGCATCAGTATCAGCGCCCGATCCACACGGTGCAGCATCGCGGCAAGGCCGTTCGGTATATTGAAGTGCTGCCTTCCGATATCGTCACAGCAAACCGCTTGGCGCACGATGTGCTGGGCCGGACGTTGGATGAATTGCCACCACAAACACGCAAGCTACTCACTACCTTACACGCGTGGGTCAAAACGGAATGCGAGCGCCAATCGTTACAGCAAGCCGATTTCCGTTTTAGCCGCCGTCAGGTGCGTGAATTGACCGGTTGGGGCAATAGCCAATTAGCCATCCACTTAACGCGACTGGCCGACATGGAATATGTGCATCAGCACGGCGGTCGGCGCGGCCAACAGTGTGGTTATGAATTAGCCTATGGTGGCGAAGGGGAAAGTGGTCAATCCTTCCTGATGGGCTTATTGGATGCAGATACGTTGCGTTCTGCGGGTATGACAGCAAGTTTCCGGGGTGAAGCCTCCCAGTTTCCGGGGGCATTCCGGCCCGGTTCCGGCCCCATTCCGGCCACCTTCCGGGATGGTGTTTCTACCGGCGAGGCCAACACTGACGCGGCTTTCGATCAAAACGACGATGATCACGTACCAACCGCGTATGTCAATGGAATCAGCAGCACGTCGTATCGTACGTCAATCGCCGCCGTTGACGCCTGACTGTCATGTCTAAAAAAGGGCAATCTACCCCGAAGCCTGTCATTGGTGACGTGCGCGACCGCGACAGCCTGTATCACCATCTCCAACGCTTCAATAGCTGGCAGGCCGAGAAAAATTATGCAGAAACCACGATTGCGGCCCGTGACGTGTATCTGCGCTACTTCCTGCTGTGGTGTGAGGAACGTGGTCTGCAACGACCGCAAGACATCACGAAACCGATCATCGAGCGTTACCAGCGCTATATGTTCCTGTACCGTAAAGAAGATGGTCAGCCGCTGACGGTGCGCAGCCAACACACCAGAGTGACACCCATACGCGCCTTCTTTAAATGGCTAGCCCGTCAGAATTACATTCTCTACAACCCGGCCAGTGATCTGGAATTACCGCGCATGGAACGGCGACTACCGAAACATGTGCTGAGCATCAAGGAAGCGGAAAGTATCCTGGCGATGCCTGACCTGGGCACAGCGACCGGCATCCGTGACCGCGCCATCCTGGAAACGTTGTACAGCACCGGTATGCGGCGCATGGAGCTGATCGGCTTGCACTTGCACGATATTGATCCCGACCGGGGCACGGTGATGATCCGGCAAGGTAAGGGTAAAAAAGACCGGATGATTCCGATTGGCGAACGTGCGCTGGCGTGGGTCAGTAAATATCGGGATGACGTGCGGCCCGAGTTGGCGATCAGCAGCGACGATGGCACCCTGTTTCTGACCAGCTGGGGCGAGCGGTTTACGCCGAACCGCTTAACGCAATTGGTGCGCGATCATGTGAATGCAGCCAATACCGGCAAAAGCGGCTCATGTCACCTGTTCCGGCACACAATGGCGACGCTGATGCTGGAGAATGGCGCAGACATTCGCTTTATACAGGCCATGCTCGGCCACGCGGATTTATCCACCACGCAAATTTATACGCAAGTGAGTATCCGTAAACTCAAAGACATTCACACGGCCACCCATCCGGGACGGGTGATTGCGGTCAATTCAGCCAGCGATATCGACCACGAAGCCTTGCTGGAGCTGCTGGACGCCGAAGCCCACGAAGAAGAGTAATTCCCTCCTTGGTTGCCCCCAATAAATCCACTTCCCGCGCCCGTGCGCATCTGTTACACTGCTGACAACGTTTGGCCGCTTGCAGGCTAAAAACCGCCTTAGGGGGGTCTCGCTCTTTTAACTGGATAGGACGGTATGCGTGTGGCGCGGGAAGCCGCATGGATGCTCGGGAAAAACCGTATTGGTACGATAAAGAGCGGTGGGTGCTTCAGAAGCGGCAAACCGAGTAACGACCGCTCATCTGGCATCAGGCGGCACCTCTGGTGACGGGTTGATCGCCACGCGCTGTTATAACGCTTATACCGGGCGCCTGGATGAGGCCGTGACGGCCCCATTATCGGCAGGGGTGAATTGCAGTACAACTCCTGCACGTGCCACGGTAATGGAATCGTACTTCTATGACGGTATCGGTAATGTATCTCAGCGAAACGAGACCTGGAATCAAAACATAAATGGGACTGTGCCGCAAAGTTTTATCGAAGGAATTACGTACGATGGATTAAATCGGTTGGCGACTAGCAGTGTGTCGGGGCAGACGCAATCATTTACCTATACCAAAGACGGCAACATAACGAGCAAAACCGGCGTTGGGACTTCCTATATCTACGGCAACGGTGCCAGTGGCGGTCCGCATGCAGTTCAATCCATTACTGGCATTCCCGGTACGTTCAAGTACGATGCGAACGGCAATCAACTGACAGGGAACGGCCGCAAAAATTCGTGGACAAGTTTTGATATGCCGTTGGTGGTCAGCTACACCAACCCGAACACTAATATCACATCGTCGAGCCAATTTACGTACGGTCCGAGCCACGAGCGCAGAACGCAGAGCCTAAGCAACGGTACAATGATTTATTACGGTGGGGTACAGGAAGTGGCGATGAATGGCACTACGTTAGTTTCAGTCAAAACCTATTGGCCGCTCGGTATTGGGATGGAAATTGACCGACCAAGCCAAAATGGAAGTGAATTGAATTGGACACACACAGATCATCTGGGTAGCGTAATTGCGATTACAGACGTGTTAGGCAATTTGAAGGAATCGTTGGAATACGATGCGTGGGGTAGTCGCAGGAGCATGGCGTCTATGCCAGTTTCAGTACTTACACCCCAAATCACAGAGAACACCGATGACAAGGGTTTTACGTCGCAGGAACACATTGATAGTCTGGAGCTTGTGCATTTTAATGGACGTTTGTATGACCCATTGATTGGTAAGTTTATTAGTGCAGATCCCCACGTAACCGATCCGCTGAATGGTCAGAACTTCAATCGGTATTCTTACGTAGTGAACAATCCGATGAATAGGATTGATCCGACAGGATTTGAAGATGTTACTTCAGTTACTATTCATGGAAGTTGTCCCGCCGACAGTTGTAATGGAGCAGGTGTAACTTTTGGTACTCCGCCCGTGGGCAACACAGCGGCAACTTCCGGTATAGCTTCGGGAAGGCAAGCGTACGCCAGGTCAGTCGTGTTTGCGCAAAATGCCTCCAGGGGTGCCATTATTGGTGGGATAATTGGTATTGGAATATCTGGTTTTTGTGACGGTGTATCAGTCGGATTGTGCGCTGGATTCAATCCATTGATCGTAACTGGTTCAATGGCGATCGGGGGGGCTATTTTTGGCAATATGATGAATGAAAATAGCAATTCTGATTCTGGTTCCGGTTCATTGGCGGCAAGTGGGGATGGTGCAAACAGTGCAACTGCCAGCCCGCCGCAGGATGGCGGGGATGGTGACGATAAGCAGAAAAAGGGTAAGCCAGAGCGCAATGTCGATCAAAATAAGCAGGTTAATGATGCCGCGAGAGATGAAAAATTAACTCCGAAGCAGCGTCAGGAACTGGGACGTGCAGTTGAGTATGAGTCGCGCGGGCAAGGCAGTAATCTTGGCTACAAAGACATTCGCGAAATCGCCCAACAGATTAAGAACGGAACATATTAATGGCTCTTACCAGTCAGGCCCCTTGGCCAAGTCGTCGTCTGACAAGGGACGAAATGCGCGCTGCGCTCGTCGAGCAAGTTTCTAACAGAGCCTGCTGGCGTTGTGGGAAATATCTCGGCTCGATGCTGTACTTTGATTTTGGAGGCAAAGTGGAAATTCCGAGCATGCGCCAAGGAGTAATTAGCCAAGGTGAAGCAATATTAGGAGTTCGGGACTGCTACTGGTCATTGTTGAGCAAGAATCAACTTGTCATTGATAGCGATTCAATTAGTGATGACAACGCGATCGAGAATTTGCGTTGTTTGCAAGGAACCTTTCTTTGCGATTTCTTGGTGCCAGAACCTGGGCATGTCAACTTTGTGTTTTCCGGTGGCGTGGTTCTTTCTTTGGATACGACCAACCGCTACGCGACACGGGACAACATTGCTGAGTATGTCGCACCGGATGGGCGGATTTACACAATTACCCCGCAGGGCCACTTTTACCTTTCTGACGAAGTCTCGAAAATACGCTTTACGCAATAGGGGGAGAAAAGGGGAAACGGAAAAAATCGTACGCTAAGGAATGTTATAGTCCCAGTTATTTTTTGAGTTTGCTATGGGCCAGCTGTCCATGCGCGAATATCGTGCTAATTTGATCTAATATTTGCTAATGTTGACCAAATTGTACGCATATTTTCTCGGATGACGAGTGAACGGAGCGCTTTTTTATGGTTCTGTCGCAATAGGGTATTGGGGGTGCGGATAAAAACTTGGACTGATTTATGTCGTCAACCCGAGACTCTCACGATATTCTAGTGGACTGCGAGAGCCAAGGGAAATTTTAATCCGTTTTTCGTTGTACCAACGAATGTATGAGTCAAGTGCCTGAATAAACTGCTCAATGGTAGTCGCTTGCCATTCCCTAAGGTAGAACATTTCTGTTTTCAGCCGCCCGAAGAATCCTTCGCATGCCGCATTATCAGGCGAGCACGTATGGTTTCCTTGGCAAGCGTGATGCCATGACATTCGCGCAATTTCTCGCAAGCGAGCGTCGGTCCGAAATCAACATAGCGATCACGAATAATGTTAAACGCCATTTTGGCTATATCCGGTGAAGTATGATTATTGCTGGGACGGTTGCAACGCCGTGAAACCAAGCCTTGAGCACCTTCAGCGTAAGCGTCCAGCGGTACCACCTGTTCAGGGTAAGCGTCCAGCGGCACCACATTTTCAGGCGGTAGATTTGATGTTAAGTGTGTAGCGGGAGAAGTTCGTCGAGGCGACTATTTGGGCAGGTAGGTAATTTTTCTAAGGTGTCTTTCAACCAAGCGAATGGTTCAATGCCGTTGGCTTTGGCTGTTGCCAGTA
>JBEONO010000061.1:0-5144 GCA_040544425.1 Oxalobacteraceae bacterium GrIS 1.18 | reverse complement strand
AACTTTGACTTGGAGGTCTGGGAGGCCGGATGCTACTGCATCTTCCCACCCATGACCATTTATCTTCAGTTGCACTTCATGTTTGAACTCGCGATTTAATCAATAGGGGAAATCGATGTTTTTATTTGCATCTTAGTTTGCTACATTGCGCGTCACGTTCAAAGACAAAGGAAACAAGATGCGTGCAATGAAAGTACTGATGGCAACGCTGGGACTGTGTGTGCTCTGCCAATGCGCCTATGCCAGCAACGAACCAGAACTCACCGGAACACTGAAAAAAATCAAAACCAGCGGAAAAATCGTACTGGGCGTGCGCGATTCATCCGTGCCATTTTCATTTTTGGATGACAAACAATCCTATCAGGGGTATTCGGTAGATATCTGTTTAAAAGTCGTCGATGCATTAAAACAGCAACTGGCCGTTCCCAATTTAAAAGTGATTATGCACCCGGTCACTTCGGCAACCCGTATCCCGCTGATGACCAATGGCACCATCGATCTGGAATGCGGTTCAACCTCAAATAATCTGGACCGGCAAAAACAGGTCGCGTTTGCACCAACTACCTTTGTCAGCGGAACTCAATTCCTGTCCAAAAAATCTTCGAATATTTCCGGCCTCAATGATTTGAAAGGTAAATCTGTAGCATCTACGTCGGGCACCAACATGATTAAACAGCTGACTGTGGTCAATGCCGAAAAAAATCTCGGCTTAAAGATCATGCCTGCCAAAGATCACAGTGAAGGCTTCCTGATGGTTGAAACCGGCAGAGCGGTTGCGTTTGGTATGGATGATATTTTACTGGCGGGATTGGCAGCAAATTCCAAAGCACCCGGGAACTACACGATTTCAAAACAGCCATTGACGGTAGAGCCCTACGCCATCATGTTGCGCAAAGGCGATCCGGAATTTAAAAAGTCAGTCGACAACGCTGTAATCGCTCTTTTCAAAAGCGGTGAAATCAACGGCATGTATGCCAAATGGTTTACCAGCCCAATTCCACCAAAAGGAATCAATTTAAATTGGCCAATGCCGGATACTCTCAAAGCAGTTATCGTCAATCCAAGCGATTCTGGCGACCCGGCAAAATATTTGTCAACCAATGCCGTTGCCGACAATTTAAATCCACGCAATCCTGCCCACACCAACTAATTCCAGCCGGGTACGAGGAGACAACACATGGAATACCACTGGAATTGGAATATATTTTGGGACCAGGCCCCGGATGGTGGCGGAACCTATTTCGACACGCTGCTGTCCGGCTTGTACTACACCCTGATCACGGCAGGCGTCGGCTGGGTAATTGCATTACTGTTGGGCGCAATAATCGGTACGATCCGTACCATGCCCAACAAAACGCTGGCACGGTTGGGCGATCTGTACATTGAAGTGTTTCGCAACATTCCGCTCCTGGTACAAATGTTTTTGTGGTATTTCGTGATGCCAGAACTGTTACCCACGCAAATGGGTGACTGGATCAAGGCCTTACCGAACGCGCCATTGATTACCGGCATAATCTGCCTGGGATTTTTCACGTCCGCCAGAATTGCGATCCAGGTTTCCGCTGGCATCCATACCCTGCCGCGCGGCCAGGCACTGGCGGGCAAAGCATTGGGATTAACCGTGATACAAACCTATCGCTTCATCTTGTTGCCAATGGCATTTCGCATCATCGCACCGGCACTAACGAATGAAGCGGCAGGGATTATCAAAAACAGTTCCGTCGCGCTAACGATAGGACTATTAGAACTGACCGCGCGCACGCGATCCCTTTCCGAGTTCAGCTTCCAGACATTTGAAGCATTTACTGCCGCAACGTTAATTTATATTTTTGTGTCGGTCATTGCGATCGCCATGGCCAATATGCTGGAAAAGAATCTTTCCGTACCTGGATTCATTGCCGCATCAAAGACGGGAAGTCAGTAAGATGCTCGCTGATTTTGATTTCGATGTCATTGCTCGCAGCTGGGAATTTCTGCTATTCACCGGCCTGTCCTTTACTGCCGAACTGACCGTGATCGCTATGATCGGCGGCATTGTGCTGGGTACTTTGCTGGCCATGATGCGGCTGTCCGGTAACAGACTGATCAATGTCGCGGCCAGTGGCTATGTCAACCTGATGCGTTCCGTTCCGCTGCTTCTGGTTATTTTCTGGTTCTATTTTCTGGTGCCGTACATCGGCGCATGGGTTACCGGTTCCGAAACGCCACTTGAAGTCGGGGCCTTATCTTCCAGTGTCATCACATTCACCCTGTTTCAGGCAGCCTACTATTGCGAAATTATGCGAACCGGCATTCAATCCATTCCTAAGGGTCAGGTCGCCGCCAGCTATACCATGGGCATGACTTACACGCAAACCATGGCTCACATCGTATTACCCCAGGCGTTTCGCAATATGTTGCCGGTGCTGCTGACCCAGACCATCGTGCTGTTTCAGGACGTTTCGTTGGTGTACGTTTTATCGATCACTGATTTTGTCGGTGCAGCCGCGAAAGTTGCCGAACGGGATGGCCGCATGGTGGAAATGTATTTATTCGTCGCCCTCATCTATTTTGTTTTGTGTTTTGGATTATCGCGACTCGTTAACGTGGTTCAGAAAAAAGTTGCCATCGTCCGGTAACCTCATTTTTATAAACTCATTTTTATATACCCATTTTTATAACGTTTGATTCGCTATGATACAACTCAACAATGTCAATAAATGGTATGGCCAATTCAAGGTCTTATCCGATTGCACTACCCAGGTCGAACGCGGCGAAGTAGTAGTCGTTTGCGGTCCATCCGGCTCGGGCAAATCAACCTTGATCAAAACAGTGAATGGCTTGGAGCCGATCCAGCAGGGGCAGATTATCGTCAACGGCGTTAACGTCACTGATCCGAAAACCAATCTATCCACATTGCGCGCCCACATTGGCATGGTGTTTCAGAATTTCGAGCTGTTTCCACACATGTCGATTCGTCAGAATCTCATCATCGGACAAACCAAGGTCTTGGGGCGCAGTGTGGAAGAAGCGAATCAAAAAGGCTTGCTATATTTGGACCGGGTTGGTCTTTTGAACCAGCAAGATAAATACCCTGGCCAACTCTCAGGCGGGCAGCAACAACGGGTGGCGATAGCCCGCGCCCTGGCGATGGATCCGATTGCGATGCTGTTCGACGAGCCCACTTCAGCGCTCGACCCGGAAATGATCAACGAGGTGCTGGACGTGATGGTGGAACTGGCGCAAGAAGGAATGACTATGATGGTGGTGACGCACGAGATGGGGTTTGCCAAAAAAGTGGCGGACCGTATTGTATTTATGGATAAAGGATCGGTTCTTGAGGATTGTTCAAAAGATGAATTTTTTCATTCCGCCCGGTCAGAGCGGGCACGGGATTTTTTGGCGAAGATTATTCATTGATCGTCCAATCTTTTTGAAACGTCCTACCTGGGGTTCATTGTGTCAGGCTGGGAACACCCAGGTCTTGCACTCAGGTTTTATTGCAATTCGCGTCTGACTGTTCTCGCGTTTGCAGAGACCATCACAACAGCCGGATGATAAGCAGCGCACTTGACTAATCCCGGCCTTTCCCTCGCGAATTTGACGGGAACCCATCATCATTTCAATACGTCCGAAAGAAAAACGACGGGCTCGATTACGCACGCTATCCGGACGCTTATTCAAGCAAATGATTTCGAAGTGCCTTCTTATCGGTCAAATGGCCTTGTGGTGAAGTATAGAACGTCTCCTGATCTATGATGGTTGTTTTAATAACCTACCCGGTCGTGAATCCTTTTGAGAGATTACTCTAAGCTTCGTCATCGGTACAAATGCCCGTTGCAGTCGTAACTCCCGCGTATCCCGCAAGACGAGTGTCCATAAATTTGGCACCGGTCAAGTCTGCCCAGGTCAGACTAGAATTGGCGAGATTGCTAAAACTCAGATTTGCGCCGACCATGACCGACTGTTCCAGATTTGAATTACTTAGATTCGAGTTAGTAAAATCAGCCTTCGTAAGAATTGACCGCCGCAATGAAACGCCAAACATTTTTTTCGGGAATTTGGTGCCAATTGCGGATATATCGCTTAGGTCAAGATGATTGAAATTAAATCCAGTCAGGTCACGATAATCGAAGCGTATTTTATGTCCCGACCGTCTTACTGACTCGAGTACATCATTTAAAGCTTCACCATACTCGTCGGATTCCAGTGACTCTCCTCGACCGCTATTCTCAAATATTGCCCTTAGAACCTGGTGATCATAGTCTCCTGCGATGAAAAACGACCTGATTGCCGAAGCAACCGATGTGTTCTTAACCACCCATCGCCCCTAACGCATTCCCCGCGCGGTAGCATATGCAATCGGATACGGATTAGTATATGGTTCAAATTCAAACTGAAGTTTACGGCTTGCGACTTCCCAAATTTGGGGGGTGCAAGCATGATATTCGCTAATTAGGTCAGTAATCGCTCTTGGAAATTTCTGCACAGTTTTATAAATTTCCATACTGGTTTTTGTTTGTATTGGGGTGGGCATAATCTTCCTTTCTGGTGGCGATGTTAGAAATACTGTTGACCTCAGTTAAGCAGGTTAAATTTAATCTGGTTCCAGCTTCCCCTTTTGGTATTGAACAAATTAAGCAAGAATGCCTCGACTAATAAAGGCGTTGCCTTGAACTCGATCCAATAGCAAAGCCAGAGCATTTGATCACGCCCATTATGATCGGCGCCAAAAATAGATTGGTCCCGTTTTGGAACATAGTACTCAGCAACCGCCTTGACGGCTTTGTCTGATAGCCGACCACTGTAGAAAGCATCAAGACCTTGACGAACAGCATATCGGTGAAAAGGGATTAGCATGGATTTACTTGTTTGAGAGACTGATTGAAACTGGTCCGATAGATTTACAGAAGTCCTGCTTTGTTCCGGCTGATTGCATGATTATTGTGTAGATTTTCAATCTATTAAAGTGGACCCATTGGTCAAGACAATATTTCAGAGAATTTAAGCTGCATCCATTTTCCTCATTGCAGCTGGTCGGCGCTGCCCCGCTTTACTCAAATACTTTCAACCTTAATTCGAACCACGTAGACTTTTCCACGGCGCCGCTCGCCGCTCCATGAACAGAGCAAGAGCGTGCGGCGCGGTGGTAAAGTCGGTCGTTG
>JBEONO010000060.1:0-5504 GCA_040544425.1 Oxalobacteraceae bacterium GrIS 1.18 | reverse complement strand
ATTAAACTGAAGAGTTTGATCCTGGCTCAGATTGAACGCTGGCGGCATGCCTTACACATGCAAGTCGAACGGCAGCACGGGGCAACCTGGTGGCGAGTGGCGAACGGGTGAGTAATATATCGGAACGTACCCAGAAGTGGGGGATAACGCAGCGAAAGTTGCGCTAATACCGCATACGATCTACGGATGAAAGTGGGGGACCTGCAAGGGCCTCATGCTTTTGGAGCGGCCGATATCTGATTAGCTAGTTGGTGAGGTAAAGGCTCACCAAGGCATCGATCAGTAGCTGGTCTGAGAGGACGACCAGCCACACTGGAACTGAGACACGGTCCAGACTCCTACGGGAGGCAGCAGTGGGGAATTTTGGACAATGGGGGCAACCCTGATCCAGCAATGCCGCGTGAGTGAAGAAGGCCTTCGGGTTGTAAAGCTCTTTTGTCAGGGAAGAAACGGTGTCTCCTAATACGGGGCGCTAATGACGGTACCTGAAGAATAAGCACCGGCTAACTACGTGCCAGCAGCCGCGGTAATACGTAGGGTGCAAGCGTTAATCGGAATTACTGGGCGTAAAGCGTGCGCAGGCGGTTATGTAAGTCAGCTGTGAAATCCCCGGGCTTAACCTGGGAATGGCAGTTGAGACTGCATGGCTAGAGTGTGTCAGAGGGGGGTAGAATTCCACGTGTAGCAGTGAAATGCGTAGAGATGTGGAGGAATACCGATGGCGAAGGCAGCCCCCTGGGATAACACTGACGCTCATGCACGAAAGCGTGGGGAGCAAACAGGATTAGATACCCTGGTAGTCCACGCCCTAAACGATGTCTACTAGTTGTCGGGTCTTAATTGACTTGGTAACGCAGCTAACGCGTGAAGTAGACCGCCTGGGGAGTACGGTCGCAAGATTAAAACTCAAAGGAATTGACGGGGACCCGCACAAGCGGTGGATGATGTGGATTAATTCGATGCAACGCGAAAAACCTTACCTACCCTTGACATGGTCAGAATCCCGGAGAGATTCGGGAGTGCTCGCAAGAGAACTGATACACAGGTGCTGCATGGCTGTCGTCAGCTCGTGTCGTGAGATGTTGGGTTAAGTCCCGCAACGAGCGCAACCCTTGTCATTAATTGCCATCATTTAGTTGGGCACTTTAATGAGACTGCCGGTGACAAACCGGAGGAAGGTGGGGATGACGTCAAGTCCTCATGGCCCTTATGGGTAGGGCTTCACACGTCATACAATGGTACATACAGAGGGTCGCCAAGCCGCGAGGTGGAGCTAATCCCAGAAAGTGTATCGTAGTCCGGATTGGAGTCTGCAACTCGACTCCATGAAGTTGGAATCGCTAGTAATCGCGGATCAGCATGTCGCGGTGAATACGTTCCCGGGTCTTGTACACACCGCCCGTCACACCATGGGAGCGGGTTTCACCAGAAGTAGGTAGCTTAACCGCAAGGAGGGCGCTTACCACGGTGGGATTCGTGACTGGGGTGAAGTCGTAACAAGGTAGCCGTATCGGAAGGTGCGGCTGGATCACCTCCTTTCTCGAGTCACGCGAAGCAGTACGTGTCCACACTTATTGACTGTAGTTAAGAAGAACATGAAACGCCGCCGTTGAGTGGGTGCAGAATAACAGCGCCCACCACAACAACAACGTCAATGCGACAACGCGGGTCTGTAGCTCAGTTGGTTAGAGCACCGTGTTGATAACGCGGGGGTCGTTGGTTCGAGCCCAACCAGACCCACCAAGATTTGACAGAAGGCCACGAATTTGGGGGTTTAGCTCATCTGGTAGAGCACCTGCTTTGCAAGCAGGGGGTGAACGGTTCGATCCCGTTAACCTCCACCACGTTACCGCAGTAAAGCGCAAACCTAAGTCGGATGTCTGAAGTTAGGGCATAAGGTGATTTAGGTTTGATCTTTGCGATCAAAAGGTTAGTTTCGTTCTTTAACAATTAGGAAGAAGTAAAGTAGAAATAATTGTAATTTGTTTATTGGAACGTCAAATGATTCGGGTAACACTGAGTAATTTGCATGTTTAGTATAAATGGGTTGTGATTGTATCGAACAAACATAGTAGTAAAGAGTGATCCAAGTAGTTGTCAGGAATGACGACATAGAAATACAAAGACACTTGAGCTACGGCAACGCAATAAAATACTCAGTAGTACTTCACCAGGAATGGTGAAGGTAGGAAGAACTATAGCCGACTTTGACGATGAACCAGACTGGGTGCAGCAATGTACGTAGTGTGTCGTCAGAGGTTAACGTTATAGGGACAAGTGACTAAGTGCACATGGTGGATGCCTTGGCGATATCCGGCGACGAAGGACGTAGTAGCTTGCGATAAGCTGCGGGGAGCCAGCAAACGGGCTTTGATCCGCAGATTTCCGAATGGGGAAACCCGGCCTTAGGGTCATTGCATACTGAATACATAGGTATGCAAAGCGAACGCGGCGAACTGAAACATCTAAGTAGCTGCAGGAAAAGAAATCAACCGAGATTCCCAGAGTAGTGGCGAGCGAAATGGGAAGAGCCTGTTAATGATAGCGGTGCTTTTAATAGAATGGTCTGGAAAGGCCAGCGATAGTGGGTGATAGCCCCGTATATGAAAAGAGCGCCGTGGTACTAGGTTAACGACAAGTAGGGCGGGACACGAGAAATCCTGTCTGAACATGGGGGGACCATCCTCCAAGGCTAAATACGTGATATCGACCGATAGTGAACCAGTACCGTGAGGGAAAGGCGAAAAGAACCCCGGAAGGGGAGTGAAATAGATCCTGAAACCGTGTGCATACAAACAGTCGGAGCTCTTGAAAAATGGAGTGACGGCGTACCTTTTGTATAATGGGTCAGCGACTTACATTCAGTGGCAAGGTTAACCGCATAGGGAAGCCGAAGAGAAATCGAGTCCGAACAGGGCGAAATAGTCGCTGGGTGTAGACCCGAAACCAAGTGATCTACTCATGGCCAGGATGAAGGTGCGGTAACACGCACTGGAGGTCCGAACCCACTAATGTTGAAAAATTAGGGGATGAGCTGTGGGTAGGGGTGAAAGGCTAAACAAACTTGGAAATAGCTGGTTCTCTCCGAAAACTATTTAGGTAGTGCCTCAAGTATCACCATCGGGGGTAGAGCACTGTTATGGCTAGGGGGTCATCGCGACTTACCAACCCATTGCAAACTCCGAATACCGATGAGTGCGAGCTTGGGAGACAGACGTCGGGTGCTAACGTCCGGCGTCAAGAGGGAAACAACCCAGACCGCCAGCTAAGGTCCCAAAGATTGGCTAAGTGGAAAACGAAGTGGGAAGGCTAAAACAGTCAGGAGGTTGGCTTAGAAGCAGCCACCCTTTAAAGAAAGCGTAATAGCTCACTGATCGAGTCGTCCTGCGCGGAAGATGTAACGGGGCTAAGCCAGTCACCGAAGCTGCGGATATGCATTAGTGCATATGGTAGGAGAGCGTTCTGTAGGCCTGCGAAGGTGTCTTGTAAAGGATGCTGGAGGTATCAGAAGTGCGAATGCTGACATGAGTAGCGATAATGGGGGTGAAAAGCCCCCACGCCGTAAGCCCAAGGTTTCCTGTTCAACGTTCATCGGAGCAGGGTGAGTCGGCCCCTAAGGCGAGGCAGAGATGCGTAGCTGATGGGAAGCAGGTTAATATTCCTGCACCGTCGTGTGATGCGATGGGGGGACGGATCGCGGAAGGTTGTCAGGCGGTTGGAAGAGCCTGTTTTTGATCTGGAGAAGGTGCTTAGGTAAATCCGGGCACACAATTCAAGGGATTGAGACGAGTGAACTTGTTCACGAAGCAATCGGAAGTGGTTCCAAGAAAAGCCTCTAAGCTTCAGTCACACGAGACCGTACCGCAAACCGACACAGGTGGGCGAGATGAGTATTCTAAGGCGCTTGAGAGAACTCGGGAGAAGGAACTCGGCAAATTGGTACCGTAACTTCGGGATAAGGTACGCCCTGGTAGTTTGACTCACTTGCGTGAGAAGGACGAAAGGGTTGCAATAAACTGGTGGCTGCAACTGTTTAATAAAAACACAGCACTCTGCAAACACGAAAGTGGACGTATAGGGTGTGACTCCTGCCCGGTGCTGGAAGATTAAATGATGGGGTGCAAGCTCTTGATTGAAGTCCCAGTAAACGGCGGCCGTAACTATAACGGTCCTAAGGTAGCGAAATTCCTTGTCGGGTAAGTTCCGACCTGCACGAATGGAGTAATGATGGCCACACTGTCTCCTCCCGAGACTCAGCGAAGTTGAAGTGTTTGTGATGATGCAATCTACCCGCGGCTAGACGGAAAGACCCCATGAACCTTTACTGTAGCTTTGCATTGAATTTTGAACCAATCTGTGTAGGATAGGTGGGAGGCTTTGAAGCTGGGACGCTAGTTCTGGTGGAGCCGACGTTGAAATACCACCCTGGTTTGTTTGAGATTCTAACCTTGGCCCGTTATCCGGGTTGGGGACAGTGCATGGTAGGCAGTTTGACTGGGGCGGTCTCCTCCCAAAGTGTAACGGAGGAGTTCGAAGGTACGCTAGGTACGGTCGGACATCGTGCTCATAGTGCAATGGCATAAGCGTGCTTAACTGCGAGACTGACAAGTCGAGCAGGTACGAAAGTAGGACATAGTGATCCGGTGGTTCTGTATGGAAGGGCCATCGCTCAACGGATAAAAGGTACTCTGGGGATAACAGGCTGATTCCTCCCAAGAGTTCATATCGACGGGGGAGTTTGGCACCTCGATGTCGGCTCATCACATCCTGGGGCTGTAGCCGGTCCCAAGGGTATGGCTGTTCGCCATTTAAAGTGGTACGTGAGCTGGGTTTAAAACGTCGTGAGACAGTTTGGTCCCTATCTGCCGTGGGCGTTGGATATTTGAAGGGGGCTGCTCCTAGTACGAGAGGACCGGAGTGGACGAACCTCTGGTGTACCGGTTGTCACGCCAGTGGCATTGCCGGGTAGCTATGTTCGGAAGAGATAACCGCTGAAAGCATCTAAGCGGGAAACTCGCCTTAAGATGAGATATCCCGGAGCTTTAAGCTCCTTGAAGGGTCGTTCGAGACCAGGACGTTGATAGGCTGGGTGTGGAAGCGCAGTAATGCGTTAAGCTAACCAGTACTAATTGCCCGTAAGGCTTGTCCCTATAACCTTGACAGGTTATGGCTACAAGAGTGTTGGTGTAAGCGGATGGAAATTCACTTGCATCGGTGTTGCCAAATGTTTGAGCAATCACAGCACAACATATACAAATAAAAAAACAGCAAACAGAATAACAAGAACATCTACTGAGCTTCTTCCCAATTGGATTTGTTGCGACAACCAGAACAACGGCCGCCTCAACAAATCACCCCGTCATGCCTGATGACCATAGCGAGTTGGTCCCACCCCTTCCCATCCCGAACAGGACCGTGAAACGACTCTGCGCCAATGATAGTGCTGCAACCAGTGTGAAAGTAGGTTATCGTCAGGCTGTTTTACTAAAAAACCCCCGCCAGGA
>JBEONO010000059.1:0-5648 GCA_040544425.1 Oxalobacteraceae bacterium GrIS 1.18 | reverse complement strand
TGACCGATGACATTACAATTTAACCGCGTAACACCATTTTAGGCGCATCGGTCACGATCACCAGAATCGTCGGTCACGTTCACCAGAATACGCACCATTTCCTTTTTACCAATTGAAGATGGTACATAGAATGGTTTATTTGCCCATAGACGTAAATGCACAATAATACGTAATAAAAAACAAAAAACCCGCATGAACACTGGGTTTCAGGCGGGTTATTGTACGTTTTAGAACATCTTAAAACATGTTTTTGGTGATAGGTGGACTGAAATAAGCTCTTGAAAGCCATGCCTAAAAACAATTTCCAATTATTTAAAATAAATTATACTGACAAAAGTACTGTCAAAATAAATTTCTAATAGAAAATTTCTCAATCCAGCCTAGGTAATGCTTTCACTGATAGTTCCCACTAACTATTTCGTCCAAAAATTTACATCCAACCGAACATTATTAAAAAAATAATTTTTCTCTAGTGATGATTGCAAGTTATCTAAATTACGTAAAAACTCAAAATATGCCGAAAAAGTTTCTCGTTTTAAATTTAATGGATCGTCAGTACAAGTCCACTTCTCCAACCTGAATTGAAAAGATGTTTCAATCTTCAATTTCAATTCGCTTGGCTTGAGCTGGAGTATCTCGAAAATTCCAAAATCTCTCATGTCCCTCGGTCGGCTCAATTGAGTTGGGGCGATTGGCAATAATTTTTTAATTAAAGCATCAAAGCAAACGCGCACCACTCTCTCTTGAGGGCGCGTTACAGCCAATTCGCCCAGAGCTAATCTACCTTTAACAGATATCCACCAATCTAAAGTTATAGCAATTCGTTAAAGGAAATTTGGTGCCGTTCGTATTTGGGGGTGATATGGCACCGACCAGATTCATCAACTACTTTTGTCACAACGGTTCGTTCAGGATTTGTCCAATTTGGTGCCCAATAATATACTAACCAATGATCTGTAATTTCAATTGTGACTTTAATTTTGAAAATGAATCCGCCATTCATGAAAGTCGTCAATAGTGCCAAATGAATACGTCTGAAATTTGCTAGACTTATCTTCTGAATTTTTAATTTTTGTTTTTAATTCAGGACCCAGTTCATCGCCTATATGAGGATTAAATCTAATGCTTTTCAGAGCGAACTCTATGTTTTCGAGATCAGTTTCTCGCAATGAAAATTTTGATCTTGAGAAATTCAAAGTAGTGAAATTTTCAATATTCATTGATTTATTTTGGTTTCTCAATACCACTTTATGTCGTTTTGATGATTGAGATAAATGATCTTGCCCGTCAATTTTACTCTTGCCGCGAGCACGTAAATCAAGCGCTTTCAATTGTTGCAAAGTCAAATCGCATTGATAAAACCAAATATCCCAGACCGGAACGAGTTGCCAAATTTAGTTAGTTAAGCAACCTCACCGGTACGTCGCACATCCCAAAAAAGCGGTTTCCATGAGACAGTTTTTCCGTGTAGTTTGATTTCTCCCGCTAACCACATCAATGGCAATACCGGCTTTGGAATGCTTGCTGAAAAAACAATCGTAGAAGCAAAGCCAAGTGCGCCAAGACTCCATTTCATTATTTTTTCTTCAGAAATTTTCACAGGATTATTTTCAACTTTGTTTTTAGCAATTTGATTTTTCTCTAATTCTCGTCTTAGAAGAAATGATGGGACAAGCTGCCGACCGATATCCTTGCATACTCTAGTTGCATTAGTTGTATCCACCCACCGTGCAGCAGGCCGGAATGCATATGGTTCAATCTGTGAATCAAGCAATGTTCTAATTGTGTTATCACTTTTATCTGGATGAGTCGAAATATGATTAATTGCACCATCCTTCAAAAATGTAAAATGATATTCTGGCTTACCTGCATATATTTGTAATCGAGAGTGTACATTTCTTCGTACAAACAGTCTTCCCGCCGCAAGCCCAACATCAGTAGTTGCACCATACTTAAAATGAAATTGCATTTTGGTTTTTTTAAAGTATTCCGTGGTGCAAATGCTATTTAGTCTCTTAACCAATTCGACGCCGCTCCAGAGGCCATCCTCATAGACATAAAGCACATCGACATCTAGAGTTTCTAAATTTCTCAAGTCCTGCAAATTGATTTTAATTACATCTTGGGGTTGATACATATGGTCCAGAATATTTTTTATTGATATAGAACTGCTTCCGGGCTCATCATCATCTATATATGCATGCGCGACTCTCAAGCCAATATTATCAGCTTCACGCGCTTTAAATCGATCCTTTAGATCTGCCTCGGATATTACGCGTAAGCTCTTTAATAAATGCTTCCCAATGTCAGCATATCCAAGGTCTGCAAACTGTTGGACCCATACTTCTGGTTTAGTATGTCTAATGCTGGATTTATTCCATTCATTGTTTGCGTGCGTCAGCCAATATAGATTACGTTGCCTAAGCTCTTCAACAGCTTCTTTAATAATGGTTCCTTTACTGCCCAGCTCTTTGACGGATATACCCTCTTTTTTTAGCTCATCCAAATCGTATAACAATCCGGTTTGGATAATTATCTTTTCAAAATCTTGTTCGCTATATTTTAAAATCAGATCGTTTGTATTTTGTTCGATTTGAACCTTAGTGTCGCTTTTAGTAAATTTACGTTCAATTTCCTCCCTTATCTCAATGGCGTTTTCCCATCCGACCACAGCAACCTTAGCAATTCCAGCTTTGATTAAGTCTGAGATACTTTTTTTTACAATAATTAGAGTTTTTGAGCGCATCGGGATCTTATGATTTCATTTCAATAATACATATACTACTTCATCATTTTTTATTGAGATCAGTTAATGCATCAAAGAGCAAACCTGCTGGAAGCTTGAGTTCTCGCAGGTCGGATATGGGTAATTTTTGAATCGCATTTGCTATAACGTTTCTGAAACTAGATTCCGACAATAGGATGTCCTTTTTAATTTCGGAAGTCGTATTGCTAGTTGTGCGCGAGATTGATTTTGACGCGGAAAAAGCGGCTTTGTTCGCCAACTGGGAGCGTCTTAAAATTTCACGCAACTTGGTACGAGTTTCAGGAGCTATTCCTTGCTTTTCTAATTTAAGTTCGAAAAGATTCAAAATGTGTTGTATTCGATATTCAGTCCATGATCTTGTGAATTCTCCTCCCAGCTTTCTCAAAGCAAATGACCATTCACCGTAAGGAGCCTTTATCTCGGGTAAATCTTTTGATTTGTCACCTAGCGATAAAGCGAAAGAGAGACGTATTTCTTCTAACTCGGAATTTGTGGCGCTTTCTATACCAATCGCTGGATCAATAGTATTTTCAACTTTTCCAGCCTTTGCCCGCAATTGTAATATTGAATCTTGGATGACAATAAAATTGTGCGATTGTGGATTAACGAATGCTCGCCAGAATTCCCTGTTCCCGTCGATGTGGTGACCGGTTACCGATGGATTTACCTGGTAAATGGTGTCTGAACCTTGTTTGCCGATTATGGTCAAGGTATCCGATAAGTGCCTAGCAATAAATTTGCTAAGCACCCCAGATCCAGTTGTAATGCCCATGACGCTACGAATGTCTAGTTCTGGCGCAACGTCACGAATTAGTTCACCAAGAAGTGCGCCAGTAATCTGTTGTTTGCCTCGACTTTGAAGCGAGTCAATTATTTTTGTAAGTTCTACATTAAGAAATTCATGAGACATAATTATTGCTCCAAATGATAAAGGCTCACCAACAGTGGCGAGCCTTTAATGCGTTACTTAAAACGCGACTTTGGTCAAAAGACACAAAGTTTTAATGTTCGATCGATTAGACAAATAGCCAGTAAAGGGGTCAAATCCTATACCGCGTAACCAAGTCAACAGAAGGTCCGATTGGCCATCCAGTGCGAATATCCTCCCGAAAGATTCGGCTCAACTTCTCCTTATAGTCCAGCTCGATTCTTGCACTGCAAATGAATTTTATACCAATAACGTGGAATTTGTAAAAAATTATTATCAGTAACTAGATAAACTGGTTAGGTTAGGTGCAATTTTTCCATCAAATTCGACTGTAAATCGCCTATTAGTTGCTTTCATGGCATTTCCTCATTAATACCTAAAGGACGGGAATGCAACTTCTAAGGTTAGGCCAATACGAATATTGGTGTTCATTGCATAACTTCGTATGGTGCTTGCGTTCCAAGATGATCCAATCCAGCCAAAAAAGGAGGACGAATCCAATTTGTCTCGATTTTCATTTTTATAGTTGCCTTTTCAAGTGAAACTCAACGTAAATATATTTTTTGACCCCGTGAATATAAGCCCCTAATTTTTCCTATTTTTATCGTAGAAATTGCAAATCTGAATTTCGCAATTAATTTTGCTGTCAATTATTTTGTTCAGATCTTCGTTCCCTGACCTTTTCCCATGCGTCTTCGGGAACAGGGATTTTTTCAAACCAAATTGGCCGGACATTCTGACTGCAAGATATAAAACTTTCGTTGCAATGAGCAATATGCCGATGATTGAGCTGATCCACCAGGTTTGAATTAATCTCGATAAAACCTTGTAAGTTCGGGTTATGCGTAATGATCAAGCATTGCTTAGGAGATATGGGCAAAGTGACCTCGATAGTCTTAACCCCGAGGCCAGGGCCTCGATAAAAAGGAGGTAATTTATACGCCTCGGGGTCATACCAAATGCAAGGGTGATCGCTAGTGATAAATCCTATTGGATCTTCAGTGCAAAGCACGGCAACATTCATTCGCGCAAAAACACGAGTAACCGTATTGATTGAATTGCCGATTACAAATTGAAGCGGATATTCTTCGATATCTCGAACCTGTTCAAGTGTCATGCCTGAATCAGAGCTTGAACTGGGCACATGGGTCATACGCTCAAAAGCTCTTTTCTTGGAAGGAGACGCGTTGTCATATGCCGCTTGGGATTCTTCCATCATCTTACGGATGTTTGACCACTGCTGCCTGTGATGATCTCTATTAGCTTGCGTTCTCATCTGCGCAGTCGCGACAAATGCAAACAGCCACGCCATTTGTTCTTGGTCTGGCCATTTCATTCTATTAAATGCCAGGTTACGAATTCGTGTGAATTTATCTTCGAGCTCCTGAAAGCCATGCTCAAGTGTCAGATCTCGACCACCATCAATACCTTGGATTGTATAAATGTCAGTTTCAGTAAATAAATTCGATGGTGCCTTTCGTCTCTGGTTGCTTCCATCCTTATCGAATAACCAGACAAACGGTGTCGAAACCGGTCCAGCCAAAACCGTTGGGTCATGCCATGCTTTCGTATAGCACTGAGGGACAAAATGCTGCTTTTTGTATCGATTATTCGATCGCATGTATCAATTTTTCGTTTTTACTGATTGTCCAAGAGCATTGTCTGTAAAGTTACCAACGCGCCTTACATCTAATTTAAAGCTCTGTTATTCGTTGCATAGGTGGAAATAATAGAGCATATTAGGGCAACTACAGCCAAACGTAGCTTAATTGGTTTGAATGTCTTGCAAATTGGGCTTTATTTTCTTTTCAACAACTAAGGCTACATGATATTTAAACATTTTGCTATGCCCTATTTATATAGTGGATCCACGATTTGAGACAGTAACCACCGGGTAGTTTAAGCTGTTGTCTTCGAAAGGATGACAGCAAATGAGTGAAAGCAAAAAACGTA
>JBEONO010000058.1:0-6154 GCA_040544425.1 Oxalobacteraceae bacterium GrIS 1.18 | reverse complement strand
AATCGGTCACGATAAACCAGAACGGTCGGTCACGTTCAATCGGAATGGCCGGTCACGATGCCAGAATGACCGGTCACGATGGACCAGAATACCCACCCTACCTTGACGTTGGCGGAGTAGGCCTGTCCAGCGAAAAAGATTGTCATCGCAGTGATTGTCACCGTATTGATGATTGATTTTGGCGTCATAAAACATTTTCCTTGCTCATACACTAAGGGTTGTTTGCGTTCAGCAAACGGTGCAAACCTTCTCGATAAACTAGCAAAGAACGAACGGGATTCAAAATTGAAAACGCCCAGCAGAGCAGTGCTGGGCGCGGTAATACTTAGACCATCAACAATCCACTTAAAGAATGTGACGAGTTAATTTTAACACACGAGTTCAGTGAAAAGAATTTTCAAGACAATTCATGAGAACTTCTAAAAAGGTCCGTCAGTGTATACGAAATTTTCCTTCTCAAGTATCAAATTAGCCTATTGATCTTGATGTTGAAGGCAATAGACAATTGGATGCTATTTCTTGCGGTTTTGCCAAAAAAAAGACAGTTTTGTTGTGCAATGAAGAAATTTCGGTGGATTTTGACGCTATTTTAATAAAAACTTGTCATATAAACCGCACAGCGCTATTATCGCGAAAACACTCTATTTTGTGTTCTCTCAACCAAATAGCGAAATTTAAAGGAAAAAATGAGCAATATATTGACTTCGGTGAACGACGACCTGCAAAAACTAACGATTAGCGATCTCACTTTGATTGCAGAGCGTGCAAGTGACGTTTTAGCACAAGTTCATACTATCATGGCCAGACCCAATCCAATGAAGTCGGCTCCAGTTTTTACGAGCGCCTATATTGCAGATTTAATTAAAGTCGATAAGAAACAAATTCGCTATCTTGCAGAAAAACACAATCTTCCCACAGGAAAGAAAATCCCTGGGAGTAAATTCCATGAATATACACTCAGAGAAGTCATGGACTGGGGCGCTGAGCTTGGTAAATTTCCGAAGCGACCGGCAGATAAGCTGGGAAAGGCAATTGCAACGGTTAACTACAAGGGCGGTGTCGCGAAAACGTCAACTACAGTGGCTTTAGCTCAGGGATTGGCCTTGCGCAATCAGAAGGTACTGATTATTGATTGCGATGGTCAGGGGACGGCCACTCAGCTTCTGGGTATTAATCCCGAACAAAACGTCACAAATGAACAAACTATCATGCCGTGTATATATGGAGAACAGCCAGATCTTCGTTACGCGGTGCAGCAATCTTACTGGGAAAATTTGTCGATAATTCCTGCCTCATCGGGAATACTGGCCGCTGAGTTTGCATTGCCAGGGCGAGCGATGAAAACGCGTGGTTTTGAATTTTGGAATGTCTTGAATAAGGGAATTAGTTCCTTACGAGAAGAATTTGACGTGATCCTATTTGACACTTCACCTTCATTATCCCACCTAACAATAAATTCTATGTTGGCAGCTGACGCCTTGCTCATGCCCTGCCCTCCCGATGCATTAGATTTCGCATCTTCTGCCCAATTCTGGGGGTTATTCGCTGAACTTGCCGAATCATTGCCTGGTGTGGCAGAGAACAAAACATACGATTTTATGACTGTTGTTTATACCAAGGTTCAAAGCAATGACGCAGCGCGCCTGGTAAAAACATGGATGGAAAAAGCATATGGGTCTCACATCAATGGAATTGAAATTCCCGAATCAACGGCTGCGAAAATGGCTACGGCCCAGCTGAAGACAATATATGACCTAGCAAGACCGGATGGATCATTAGATGCATATAAACGCTACAAAGATCCAGTGGATAGATTGGCCGACTATGTTTTGGACAAAGTTGCAGTTACATGGAGATCAAAATAATGGCCACCAAAGGTAATAAACGCATGCAGGAATTAATGGGCCTGACTGACGAAATTGAGCCAACTAGCGGAAAGCCGGATGAACGCAAAGACCGCGGATTCAAACATTCAGCAACACAACAAATTGACTCGATTACTGGTAAAGACAAAGCTGAAGAGAGAGCTCTCGAAGCGGAAGAACGAGCGTCGAAAATAGAGGCGGAACTAGCAATAACAAAAAGTGTAATGAACATTCCTCTTGATAAATTGGTCGAGGTTCAGGGGCGACGCAGAACGCTGTCTGAGAACAATTATCAAGAATTAAAACGAAATTTGGAACAACATCCTTTGGCGTCACCAATCTCGGTACGTCCTATTGCGAACGGAATGTTTGAAATTACGTCGGGGCATAATCGTGTATCAATTTACAAAGAATTACGGGCAGAGTTTCCTGGGCGTTTCGATACGATAAAAGGGTGGATTGACGAGTCTGAAACAGAATCTGCAGAAGAGCTGGGTATTTATGCAAATCTTTTGCACTCCGATTTACCGGACTTTGAAAAATATCTCGGATTTAAAAAAATTGCAGCGCTAAACGCAGACACGGTTAAAACTCATGACGATTTAGCGAAGAGGACAGGAATTAACCGGAGAACCGTTTCCCAAATCATGTCAATCGACGATTTGCCGGATGAAGCAAAAGATCTATTAGCTAGGCAACCACACTCATTTGGTTCAAAAGCGTTGGAGGCAATGGCGGCAGCTTGTAGGGAAGGAAGGCAAGCGTTGGTGATCGAGGCAATGAATTTGGTCATTGATAAATCTATTGACCAGCAACAAGCTATAGACAAGGTTTGGAGTGTACCGGCGACGCCGAAAAAGAAGAGAGAATTAACCACTCGCCCTGAACCAATCACTTACATGGTGGGCCGCTCAACATATTGCAGCTACGTCCGATCGGAGAAAAGGATCGCTATAAATTTTAAGTCAGCGGAAGATGCCGCCGAAATTGAAGACGCCGTTCAAGAAATACTAAAAAAACAGGCGGAACGTCGGCGCAATAAGCAAAACAAGTAAATTACAAACACAAATCCTTAATAATCAATAACTTACATGTTTGGCGAACTTCGCCAAACCTTAAATAAGGGAATAAATGCAATAATTTTTTAAACTAACGACCTCAAAAACAAGAAAGCCCCGATTGGCGTCGGGGCTTCTTGTAAGTCGCTAAGGATTTCTCATACAAAGCAACAATTCGTGAATGCAAATGAATTGTAGCCCCGAGCAATCTGAAGCGCAAGAGGAATTACTTACTTTTTGTGTTTTCGGAGCCTTCATGACTACATATGAACAGGTTGTGGACGAACTCGTCCCTGCTTCCCCTCGTAATCTTCCTAATCGCATACTTAAAGCGATTGACAATGCTCTTCACCTCGGTGGCCTGCCGCGTAGTATCCGCGCCACACTTGCTGACATCGCTCGCTTTGTTCCTCAAGCTAGTCCATTCGAATCTGTTTTCGCGCACAAGAAAAAAATAGCGGAACGCACGGGCGCCAGTGAGCGAACCGTCTACAGGCATCTCCAAACGCTTCAAGAAAAAGGCCTCATCGAAGTCCTGGACCAGGAACGAAAAAGCCGTAACGGGCGCTTTGCTGTCGCCCGTATCCGCTTAACACGTCAGGCCGCTGAACTCCTGGGGTTCGTACAAGCGACTTTCGCCAGCGAAACGCCCTCCCCTACACCGCCACAAAACGATCTTATGCACAGCTCACCGTCTGCCATTATGTCGGGCGGCCATACGTTAACTGTACCCACTCTCTCAAAGAATCAACCCACCACACAAACTAAAAACGGACTGCCTGTCGATTTGAACTGGCTAACAGGTCAAGGCGTCTCCAAGTGGGGTATTTTTAAATTAATGCGACTCGCCAAAGAAAACCAACAACTTTTATCGGACATTGTCCTGGTAGCACAAGGTCATCTGGGCGACAAACGGGGAGGGGGCTTATTCGGCTATCTGGCTAAGCTGTGCCGCAGTACCTCCGACTTTGCTTATGCAGCCAGACTCCAACGGCAACGGGTAATCGACTTGCAGCAAGAGCAAATCAAGAAGGAAAAGGTGCGTCGTTTCCGGGAACGATTCAGAAACACCACGCTCACCAATCGGGGTCAATCGATGTTGTTCATCATCGACGGCAAGGCCCGATTCGCCCAGGTGATCGGGCCTAAAGGATGCAGCACCATGCCGCTCAACGATGTGACCGAGTTTATCGACGGAATGGAAACGGGCAAACTGACGCTGGCCACATTAGCCACAGAAAACCGTTTACTCGGAAGAGGGTAGGGCAGTGGGATCGGACTCGGGTTCGGGCGCCTCCAGCGCATCAAAAAAGAGGCCCGCCCGTTGAATCATTTCCTGTTCCTCGGTTTGCACGTAGATCGACGTGGTGGCAATACTTTCGTGCCCCAACAAGCGTCGCATGACTTCCACGGGGATACCCTTCTTGACGCCAACGGAGCCGAATGTGTGCCGGAACGCGTGGGCCGTCGTCGTCGTTAAGTGCTGACGTTCGTCGACGTCAAACTCGGCAGAGGGATCGTTCAGAATATGTGCAATAGCCACTTTCACGACCCGATACAGCGCAGCCGGAACGTAACCCACATAGTGCGTCTGGTCAGCGGGTTTCTTTTTGGAAGGATGAATGGCCAGTGGAATGATGGGGGCTAAAAGAGGGAAGTCAGATGACGCGTTTTCGGACAGGCCACGGTCTTCCCAATGCGCACGCAGGGCGGCCAGTGTCCGGTCGCTAATGGCCACGATCCGATCCTTATTGCCTTTACCATGCACCAGTAATTGATGCACGTTACTGGCATGGCGACTGGCTTTCAAATTACTTTTCATGGCCGTCACGACTTCATTGCGCCGGCAGCCGGCGTCGCCCATCAGTAAAATAGCGGCCAGCGCAATACGGTATTGTGCGTTCTCGGGCTGGCAGGCCTGATTGGCGAGGGCGATGACGAATTTTTTCCAGAGCGTCTCCGGCAAGGCCTTCTCGATTTGCATCGCGTACACCGGTTTGACCGGTTTGGGCAGCTTGACGGCAATCCAGGGATTGCCCGCCAGATAGCGCACGCCCACCCAAAATTCAAACATCGCCCGGCACATGCGCAGCGCCTGCAGCTGGGACGACTCGGACAATCCTTTCGTTGAAAACGGCTTCCACACACCCGAATCGAGTGCACGGGGATGACCCCGAAATGATGCGGGGGGATTCTTGATGAACGCCGCATAGGCCACACAATCGTCGACCAGAAAGGAAGAGAGCGGCTTCCTGGCCACCAACAAGGCAAAATAAAAGAAGCGCTGCAATTCCTTGTAATACGCCCGATAGCTCTCGGCTCTGCCGGCATGGCGCGACAGGAACGCCTGAATGGCCTGTTGGTCCGTTCTGGCGGCGATATAACAAAAGAGATCGGCCCGATTGGCACCACGGGATCCGTCGAGGTGCGCTGGAATCGTCAATTGCTCGATCGGGACAAAGGGGATCGGCGCACCATCGCCCACCACAACGCGTTGTACGGCAGGGTAGGGCAGGGCGGTTTTATCCACCAGCTCCAACAGGCCCAGGGATTGACTGTGCTGATCGATCCAGGTCTCGATGACTCTCGCGCGCTGTTTGCCGATCCGGGGCACACCGCGCCACCAGGTTGCGCCGCGTTGCACCATCAACCCAATCAGATCTTGAAGTGTGTGTAAGCCCTCACTCCTGAACGCGGAGACCGTTTTCGGACGAAACCATTGCGCGATCCGATGCGTGGGCTGCGGCACCGGTTTCGGTGCATCGGCCGCTTTGACCAGGATCTCCAGGGCACGAGTGGTGACGGCGCCCCCTTGCCGGGCATGTTGCAGGCTGGCGGCCAGCGCCGGATTATTCGCGATCGAGCGCTCGACCAAATCGGCGCGCATCGCAATCAGAAAGCGCTCCAGTCCACCGGTGACCTGGGGCGATTCCTCGCTGTAATACAAACTGGCAATTTTTGTGACCGGGATTTTAAGGCAATAGGCGCGCAGCGCGGTGTAATCGGCGCGGTTATACGAGGTCAACGGCAAAACGATGTCGGTATGCTGGGTCATGGGCGTGCAGACGGTCAGGGATCAAACCGGCAAACGTGCAACGTGACACGGCTCGCCGAGGGGAATTTGATACCCAATATAGGGGTTTGGGGAGCAACGGAACAGAAACTACGGTTAAGCTTTTTGGGTATATAGAATCGACAATTTATGTGTATATTCATATATAAAGGCGCTAC
>JBEONO010000057.1:0-7192 GCA_040544425.1 Oxalobacteraceae bacterium GrIS 1.18 | reverse complement strand
AAGGCTGATGTATTTGATTACATCGAAATGTTTTACAATCCGAAGCGCCGTCACAGTTCTTCCGGACGACTCTCACCAGTGGATTATGAGAAGCAGTATTTTGAGAGGCTCAGCGGTGTCTAGGAATTCCGGGGCGATTCACACAAATGGTGTTTTTGAAAAAACGCTGCATTTCGCTGTGGCGCTTTGCCATTCAATTTTTAAAAACTTTTATTGGCCCTAACCGCGGTGGGCAGACCTGTCCTATGTTTATTGCTTTGTCACAAAAAAGACAAATTCCCCATTTTTGATGTGTTAAGCGTAACAAGTTGTGCGTCCATGATAGTGGGAGCGGGATTGGGCACCGTTTTGAGAGCTCCCCCGAATAGCCGAAGAGCCGGTATTCGGGTAAATGAATATGAAAAATATTTAATCTGCACATGCTGCGATTAGGGTGACAATAAGAATTGACCGTTAAAATTGCGTGAAAAATTCATTTTGTCAGCGTCTGATTTCAGGATTGACTGAACAATAGAATTGAGCTTGAAGCCGACAACTGCAACTTGCGCTAACTTCTACAATTTGCCTTGTTCGTGGCACTGATCAAATCCGGCGATTCAGGGGGAATTATGAACATTCGATTATTGAGCCTGGTGTCGGCGATTGCTATTCTAATGGCACTTGATGCTTGCGTCAGCTACCCGCAGCCAACAGGCTATCGGATGACAAGCGATTTACTACCAACATATGTAAATGGCCAGTATGTGGGCATGCGGCCCAATATTTATGTCGCGCCGATGCCAACAAATGAAGTTCCAGTTGCAGACAGCGTCAACTATACGACGACCACCGCTATCTACGCCTACGACCCTTATTATGGCGGCTACTACGACAGCCCGTTTTATAACGCGGGCTTCGGATATTGGGGTGGCTTAGGCTGGAGTAGTGGTTGGTATGGTGGTTATCCTTGGTATGGTGGTTATCCTTGGTATGGTGGTTACGGCGGTTATCGCGGCTACGGAAATAATGGATACCGTGGCTGGCATGGCGGCAATGGTGGCACAAACGATGTTGGAAGAAGTGTCGAACATGGCGGATTTGTCTCGCATGGTCGTGGCCATCGCTAATCTGATCGTTTTTTCGAAACCTGAAGCTCTACATGTTTGGTACCGTGCATAGAACAGCAATATGCATTCTGCAACATCAGGGCACCGCTTATCTGCCTGCAGTTTGCCAATTGCAAGTAGCTGACAACAATTTCGAACTCATTGGCAAATCAGCACGTCGGCAAATAAATTTGATAAGCATCGGATGATGCAATGGCTGAGGAGATTTTTATGCTTCCCGATAGTACAAAGTTATTCGGTCTTTCGATGGTTTCACTGCTTGCGCTTGCCGGGTGCGGGGGTAACTCCGATATTTGCGGTTACGATGCCTATGGCGACCCGTTAGTTTGTCAGGCTACCCCATCCATCCCGCCTCTGGCGGCTCCCGTCGCGTCCAGCGCTTCATTTTCGATAGCGCAAGGGTTGATCAACATCGCCACTCAAAATTACGCATATACCGTAAATTCGGTAGACGGCTATGGAAATATATACACGATTCAATATTCATCCGTTCCGGGGCAACCCGCCCTGTTTGGCACTACTCCGGCTAGCACTGCCAATATCACGCAGGCATTGTCGGAAAACTCCAGCACGTTGCAGACAATAACGTCAACAAATTATTATATTCAATCGCCTTACCAATTCCTTGGCTCGGTGTCCAATGTCCCGGGAGGATCAGAAGTCGTCAACAGCTTCCAAGTTGCGCCAGTAAGCGGATTAGTCGGTCAGACGTTTCCATCGTACGCCGCAACTGTTTATCGAGATTCAACTAATGTAGTAGTCGATGCGACACTGACCGAAACAATTGGTTTGTCAGCTGACACGTCAACTACTGCATTGCTGTGCCTGACAGACACTATTCAACTGACGCAAGCTGGTATCAGCGACAATTTGAGCGGAGGGACCTACTCGAACTGCTTCCGGATTGACCCCAATGGTAACGTATTGGGTTTGCAAATTACGACACAAATTAACGGTATGCCGATGCTGTTCTATTAGTGCCGCACATTTTTGGGGTCAATATTCGGTCGGCGGCAACCAAAATGAGGTCGGCGCGACTCGATCTGTTGTACCCAAATTTTTTCTGAGGCTTCGATCACAAATCAGTATGGCGTTGAAAATATATTGCTTCAATCAATTTTGACTGACCGGTGTCGGAAGAGGCATATGGTAGCAAAGGGCACGGTGTAGGTATAGTGTTGAACAAATAATCTGGCGGATTGCTGCATTGAGGCATCAAATTTTAAAGCAATGCTTGAATTCAAACTGAATGGCCCAAGGTGTGGGCCATGTTTAAGCGCAAACTTCATTGGAAAAGACCATTGTTCTTTTTGTTATTACCAATTTTCTTGGTAATGATATTTCTTGGTTTTCCAATGCCAGTTGCGCCGCCTCCTCAAATTAAGGCAGGGCAGGAGCAATCATCTCCGGTAAAAAGGAGGCGCAAGAAGCCAATCAAGTTATTCAGGAAAACCGAAAAATCTGATGATGATAGATAGGGTAAATCGATCGCGACTGACTGCAATGTAGAACCTCGACAGGCGGGTATGGGCACACTGTGAGCAGTCATTTTTAGACAGCTGCCAGTCAATTTGTTAAATCTTTCTTGCAGCTAACAATGCGAGCTCAATGGCTGCTATGTGGAAAGAGGTCGTAGGGAAAATGATTTTTTCTAAATTCGAACGGCTGGTTTCTGAGTCCAGCAGACATACAAAAAGCGATTTTTTTGAGGTCGCAAAGACTGCTATGTGCCCATAACCGCCTGTCGAGGTGCTACACAGCGGTCATTCAACTTGCGCATAAATTGCCCAAAAATTTCGTTTTTATTTCTCTGCATGTTGGGCTTTCGTCAATCGAAACAAGAACCATGATGCGATAGTGGACGCAATGATAGGCATAAAAAGCTCACCGCCCCTTAAGGGTGTTGTTAAGCCCCGAAGAAGTGCAACGCCTTATCCGTTGCGCAGGTAGCGAACGAGATCAGACTGCACTGGCGGTTGCTTATGGTGCCGGATTACGTGTCAGTGAAGTCTGCGCACTCAAGATCAGCGACATTGACAGTGAGCGCATGACGCTGCGTATCGAACAGGGCAAAGGCCAGAAGGATCGCTATGCGATGCTGTCACCCTTTATGCTGGATTATTTACGCTCATGGTGGCACATCGCACACGCCCAAGGCAGAATGCTCAAGGGTGGCTGGTTATTTCCCGGATTGAATCCCGTCAACCCGATCACGCCCCGTCAGTTGAGCCGTGCCATTAAAGCAGCCTGTGAAGAAGCGCATATTGAGAAGCGCATTTCGATGCACACATTACGCCACTGCTTTGCCACTCATCTGCTGGAACAACGTGTCGACATCCGCGTCATTCAAGTATTACTGGGACATAAAAAGCTGGAGACGACGGCGCTTTATGCGCAAGTCGCCACCGATTTATTGCGCGAGGTGATCAGTCCACTGGATCAGTTGCAACCAGCCTGAACAACGTCCATGGAACGCCCCGCACTAGAGGTGGCGGATATCTTCCGCACCCACGGTCCCGCCTATCGACTGGCGCACCAGTCGCACCTGAGTTTGCACCAACTCAAGGTCATGTCGGCCATTGAGCAATGCCGCAGTGCTGCCTTGGGAGGCCATGTGCTGCATTGCCCCAATTGCACGCACGACGACATCGCGTATAACTCCTGCCGTAACCGGCACTGTCCGAAGTGCCAGGCCAGTGCGGCTCGACGTTGGCTGGAAGCCCGGCAAGCGGAACTGCTGCCTGTCGATTATTTCCACGTTGTCTTTACCTTGCCTGCTCCGGTCAGCTCGCTGGCGTACACCAACAAAGCGGTGATCTATCGGTTGTTGTTTGAGGTCGCCGCTGAAACGTTACGCACCATCGCTGCCGACCCGAAACATCTGGGTGCACGCATTGGCGTAACGCTGGTACTGCATACTTGGGGATCATCACTGACGCATCATCCGCATGTGCATGGCATTGTTCCGGGCGGTGGCTTATCGATGGACGGTGAACGGTGGGTGTCGTGCAAAAAGGGCTTCTTTTTATCCGTGCGGGTACTGTCGCGATTATTTCGGCGGCGCTTTCTGGAAGAGCTCGATAAAGCGCATCATGCCGGGCAGCTCAAGTTCTTTGGTGAACATGCCACGCTGGCCGATCCAGTGAACTTCAAAGAATGGCTTACGCCATTAAGGAAGTGCGAATGGGTGGTCTACGCCAAACGACCGTTCGCCGGGCCTCAAGCGGTGCTGGCTTATTTATCGCGGTACACTCATCGAGTCGCCATTTCCAATGCCCGGTTACGTTCATTCGATGAACACGGCGTGACGTTTAACTGGAAAGATTATCGGGCTGACAGTGAACACCGGTATAAAACGATGACGCTAAATAGCGATGAATTTATACGGCGCTTCCTGCTGCACATACTGCCCAGCGGGTTTCATCGCATTCGTCATTACGGCATCATCGCCAATACGGGTCGCAAAGTGAATCTGGCTCGTGTTCGCGAATTACTCAACGTCGCGCCTATCGTTGCGCAGCCAGAGCCGGCTAAAGCATCAACAGAACCTGCACAGCCTGTATTTACCTGTCGGTGCTGTGGCGCAGCGATGATTGTCGTTGGTGTTCTGGAACGTCAGTATGTCATTCGAGCACCACCGCGATGGCGGAGTTTGCCATGAACAAGTTCACACATGCCAACAGCCTGCCAAATCGTTATCGTCCATCGTCGATACAGGGCCGTATTGTTGTGTGCTGCGAATATACTGTTGAAGATCTGCTGAATGATTCAATGAGCGTAACATTGAGTAAGCGCTGTGGCTCGCCGATTCATGCTGTCAATGATCAACAGCATTGGGTGGTCATCACAACCACCAGAAATAACCACCAAATCCCCATAGGCCGTCACTCAGTCTGAGCGCACGAATTGTTTTACGCGGTTTCCTCCCTCGGGGCTTGTCCGACATCTGCCCCCAGGGGATGCTGTTGCTCGGACGGCCTTCAGTGAAGGGCAGATGACTGACAACCCTTAACGATTGTAATCAGATGCCGACGTTCAGTTAGCGACCGCTTCAGATTTGTCACCGGTCATACAACATTAATGCCTATTGGTTCAACCGGGCCTTCATCGGCAAAGACTAAAATGATCATTTTTCTGGTTCAGCCTGATTCCACATTTCTCGTTCGATGACCCACTGCCCTTCATTGTTGCGCTGTAAGACCAGCAGCAATTTTCCCCAGCCATCAAAAGATTTTTTACCACCTGAAAACTGAACGATTTGATGTTCTGTACACCACTCAGATGCCCAATTCCCGACCATTACAATATCAAAACATTTGAAATCGAATTGGGTCATGTGCGCGCCAGGCATTTGCGCGGTGACTTCGCTCATCATCTTGGCAATGGCAGTTTTTCCGATTACTGGTTTCGTAGAAGGTAACAGGCTGACACCATCATCAGCCCATAGCAACAGAGTGGCCTCATTATCCATATTGAGCGTTGCGTGTGTTAGTTTTTGGTTGAATTCTTCAATTTCTTTTTCTTCGGCGGTGACCCACGTGCTCCAAAACGCGCAGACCAGAAATATTGCTGGTAATGCAAACGATGTTTTTAATTTATTCATGGCAAATCCTATTGAACAACTTCTGGATATACTCGACGCCGGGTAGCCAAGCGCGATTATCAGTAATTGAAGGGTGATTACCAGCCCCTTGTCTGACAAAGCCGAGTTCCACCAATCGTTTAGCGGTGTCCGGCAAGGTGGATGTCCTAAATCCTAACGCAGGTGCATTCTGGACACATTCAAGCGCCTGGATTTCATCAGCAGTTAATCTAATCCCCATGCGAATATCCCTGGTCTAATGTCTTACAAATCCGAGTCTGACGTGATTGCAACCTCGTAGGGCCGATAACCATAACGTCCCATGTGCCACATCAATTTCTCAAAGCAGACCAGACTACAGTGCTCAAACTACCTTGTATATGCCCTATTTAGGGCATTTTGTGAGGAAATTCGTGAAAATTGGTGGTTGCCGTGACCGACAGGAATGTGCCGCTACTTGCCCTTTAAAAGCCCTCCGCGAATAGCTCTATTTTGCAACTCGACGACCCATGGGTTGTTAAGGTCCGTCAGGCAATTTTTTATTGGCCAACTTGGGGCAGTTTCAATTAAATGCATTACCGATGAAGCCAGCCCAAAGCAGCCATCTGTTCCGAACAGCTTCACAAGTTCATTTGCTTCATCATCTGAAATTGGGCGAACAACCGAACGAAATAACGTTTCGAGTTGCCTTAAATGTTCAGTGGTCGCTTCATCCTCACTTGGAAAGGAACCGAGTTCAATCATTTGTTGAATTTCAGGGCGAATCTTTTTCAGAATAAATAATTTCACCAAGTGATTCCTAATATTTAGCAAATCCGGTTGAGCGTCTGGAAAGTGCCGAGACCGTGTAAAAACAAAAAAATCAGCATTGATCATTTTTTATTCGTTTAGATTGCTGTTCAGACCGGTCAGGTGCGCCTCAGTTTAATCTGATTTTTTAATTCGACGGTGCCGGTTTTTTTCTTTCGACGCTTAAATCGCTTTTGGCGGCTCTCAAATGGGGGCTATTTACAACATAAAAGCCTTCTCAGGCTTCCATCGCCATCTGCAATGGGACGATGCCAAGAATTTTCATCACGCGCTTCATGTTATACGCCAGCACGTGCAAACTCATTTCCGTTGCGACATGCTTAATTGTTTTCATCTGGAAGTGTTGAGCGCCCATCCATGCTTTGATGGTGCCATACGGATGCTCCACCGTCTCTCGTCGAATACGCATCGCTTCCGGAAATTGATCCAACCTTCGCTGCATTTCATCCAATACAGCTTCGTTTTCCCATCGGTTTACGCGCCGCTCATTACCTGGCGTACATTGATTCTTCAATGGACAATTCTTACATTCGTTGGTCCAATATCTGTGCTGCGTTTCTCCTCGTTCCTGATAGCTTGTCCGCCTAGTGAGTATCTGAGGTTCTGTCGCATTAAGCCAATGTGTTAGATTACGCCATGGATAATTTTAGCAAAAGTTTAATGCAAAGCAGGCTTCGGGCGATTCTGAAACGAC
>JBEONO010000056.1:0-7822 GCA_040544425.1 Oxalobacteraceae bacterium GrIS 1.18 | reverse complement strand
TCTTCTGCAGGATTGCGTTCCGCACGTTGCCTCCAATATTCAGCCCTTTCCCGAACTCGCGTTTCATCTTCTGCTCCCTGCGCCGTCCCACGTGCGTTGCGCAATGCCACACGCGCCTCATGACGCTGATTGTCTTCCTGAAACTCCCGTACAAATCGATCGCCTCGGTACAGCACCCTTTCAACAACCCGCTCCTGATCTTCTAGTTTTTGGGTTGCTGCGCGATCTCGCCAGAGCTGTTCACGTTCTTGCGAAAATTGGGCATCTTCTGCAGGATTGCGTACAGCACGTTGCGTCCAATATCCAGCCGTTTCCTGAACTCGCGTTTGATCTTCTGCTCCATGTGCCGTCGTAAGTGCGCCGCGCAACGCCACACGCGCTTCATGACGCTGGACATCTTCCAGACCCTCACTGACGGCGCGGCCTGCTCGGTAAGTCGCCCTTTCAGCAAGCCGCTCTTGATCTTCTCGTTCTTGGGTTCGTGCGCGATTAAGCCAGAGCTGTGCACGTTCTTGCGAAAATTGGGTATCTTCTGCAGGATTGCGTACAGCACGTTGCGTCCAATATTGTTCTCGTTCCTGAACTCGCGTTTGATCTTCTGCTCCATGTGCCGTCGTGCGCTGCTGCCTGAACGTTGTCCGGGCCAGCACACGCTCCCTATCTTGTTCTCTAAAAGATTCCCGGGTTCGAACATCTCTATAAAGCTGAGAATAAATCATTTCATCCTCAGCGACTTCAGGCGCAGGATGAGACTCCAGTTTTTGTTTGATTACAGACAGCGGCCTTGATAACCCCAATAACCTGGAGGGGTATATAAAATTTCCATTTATTAAAGACACGTTTAAATCCTTTTGCGTGAAAGTTAACCAGACATTTGCCTTGATTTTTTAATACATGTCTTACTAGTCGTTCCTCTGGACCAAGATTGCTGAAAACCCGAATAACAAAGAGGATCTTCCAATTGCCAAATAATGCCAATTAGGGTTTACGCCCTACCCAATTAACGTCTATTAATGCCGGAATACGTTCCAATATCAGGCGCGGTTCGCAAGTGGGCTGCAATCAAGTTGTCCCAAACATTAAAATCGGTGGCAGACAGATGCTGATTTATCCAAGCGAACCTGGCGCAGGAAGAGGATTAGCTCAAAAAGAAATACGGGTTTTCTACGATTTTAGGAACTGATGGCAATCGGTAGTATCCGCCCCCGATAAACGTCCCGTCACAACAATCAATGAGGCCCCATTTATGGAAATCAGCAGTAGCAGTGCATCCTACGTCAGGCTTGACGATTTAACGCCGGCCGCAGAGACTGGCACACGCCAGCCTGCCGGATCTGCTTCGTTGGCCCGCTTCTCAGTTCCAACCCGTAACCAACAGGTCAGACGTGACGCAGGTCATATTGCGATCTCAATTCAAAACCGATCGCCCGTTGCGCAGGCCGTAGAGGAAGCGATCCCGACATTTCCACGTGAGCTTGGCAATTTGGTGTCAGCCTACATCGGCCCGCCCGCGGCCTTGCCACGCCGCCCAACATCAGATCCAGTTTACAACCCGGAAACTTGCATTCAATGCCTGGATAACTGCTGCAATCTGATAAAAGGTGTCATCGGCTGCGCTGTAGTATTCGGTGTTTTCGTCGGCGTAATATATGGCATGAATCACTAAACAGCACAGTAAAGCATTCTCAATCAATGTAATTTTCGCAGATTAATTTGTTCAATCAACAAGGGTGGATTACTATGGCGGCTTCGCCATTGCATGTAAACCCGCCCCCATGTCCTTTGACCTGTTAAACCTGCATCCGGCTTTACTGCGCGCTATCCTCCAACGCGGTTATCAGACCGCAACCGCGATTCAGACATCGGCTGTTCCCGTTATATTGCAAGGCAAGGACTTGATCGCCAGCGCGCAGACCGGCTCCGGCAAGACTGCCGCATTCTGCCTGCCGTTGCTGCAACTGTGGAGCGCAGAGCGCGTGAGCAAACCGCGCAAGGTACACGGCCTGATTCTGGTGCCGACCCGCGAGCTTGCCACCCAGGTCGGCGACACCCTGCTCAACCTGGCCGCCTATCTGCCCAAGCCCATCAAACTGGCCGTGGTATTTGGCGGCATTTCAATCAATCCGCAGATGCTGCATTTGCGCGGTGGCGCAGATATCGTGATTGCCACGCCCGGACGGCTGCTCGATTTAATCAGGCACAATGCACTCTCGCTCTCCTCCATTAAAACCCTGGTGCTGGATGAAGCGGATCGCTTGCTTGATCTCGGGTTTGCCGATGAGCTGGCGCAGATTCTGGCACTGCTGCCCGAACAACGGCAAACCATTTTATTCTCGGCGACATTTCCTGAGCAGGTCACGCAACTTTCGGAACATGCGATGCACGATCCGGTGCGCATCGACATTGAACATACGCCGGTCGGCAAACCCAATATTACCCAGCGCGCGATCGCCGTCGATATGCAAAAGCGCACCGAATTGTTGCGCCATCTAATCAGCAGCAATGACTGGACGCGTATTCTGGTGTTTACCAGCAGTCGGTACTCGACCGAATTGGTTGCCATGAAACTGCGCAAGTCACACATTCTGGCCGAGCCGTTTCATGGCGAACTCGGTCAGGGCAAGCGCAATCAGGTGTTATCGGACTTTAAAACCAAACGGATTCAGGTTGTGGTTGCTACCGATCTGGCCGCGCGCGGTATTGACATACCGAATCTGCCGGTGGTGATCAACTACGACCCGCCACGTTCCAGCGATGACTACACCCATCGCATCGGTCGCACCGGACGGGCCGGTGCGGCAGGACTGGCAATTAATTTTGTCTGTGCCAGCAACGACAACCATTACCGCTTTATCGAAAAATCACAGCACATTCAACTTGAACGTGAACACGTCGCGGGCTTTGAACCTTTGCTCACCGATGTGTCAGTGCCGGTTGCTGAAAAAGGCGTTGGTGGAATCAAGGGCAGCCGACCAAGCAAGAAAGATAAATTACGCGCCCTGGCGTTGGCGCATCCAACTCAAAAACCTTCGTAAATCTGGCCTGTTGACTGCGCTGGAATAAAATTCAACTGCGCCTGATTTCATCAAGACGTAGACGCAACCGATGTTCGATACCCGAAAAATAAAAACGGGCGCGAAACCGGCAATAAGAAAATAATGCGGTCGATACGCCAGCCAGGCTGCCGAAATGATTAACCTTGCTCAAATCCTGTTTCAACATCAGGCTGCGGATGTTCTTGATTAAGGTTGAGGGCATTTTTCCAGAACTGGCATTCCTGAAAAAGCTGTACTCATCAAGCAGTGGGGCGGTCTTGTAGAAGCGCGGAGTACTGTAATTGACGGGATAATCAGTCAGCTCAAACACCACCTCCGATGATGCTTTATTGCTTACCTGGATATACGTTAAATCGACCACCTCAGGCTGATTGATACGCACTGCCCAATGATCGCAAAAATCGCGATCATTGCTGACATGCCACATCACCAGCTCAACCGGAAAGTCATGCTCTTTAGCTATCAGACAAAATTCCAGTGATGCTGTCAGACAGGTGCCAGAGGCTTCTTTCACCGACGTGGCACGCAGACGCCGCGCCGCCTTGATTAAATGGTCAACAACGAGCTTTTTATGCTGCGTATCTTTGAACTTCGCAATTGGTGACACCGGAACGGTTTTTCTTTTCACAACACAGCTCTTTCCTGGCAGTCCAACTCATCGAGCCAACCTGATTGCTTTGATGGACAACATGTCCATGGATGCACGATACTATCGCAAAATTTCAACTTCAATCTACCTTCCTGAAAAATGGCACGAATTAAATTAAAAACCGAGGCGGTGATTTTAGCAGCAGATTTAATCGGCACCTCGGTATTTGCCGTGGAGGGAGCCCTCAGTGCCATCCGCGGCAATCTGGATCTGCTTGGCATCATGGTTATCGCCTTTATTGCTGCGCTGGGCGGCGGCGTGATCCGTGACGTGCTGATCGGCGCCACACCGCCCAATGCGATCCGGGACTGGCGTTACCCGGCGCTGACGTTCTCGGCCGGTCTGCTGACCTTCCTGTTCCACTCGTCATTTCAGGCAATACCCCCCTACCTGATGCTGGTACTGGACGCGGCCGGACTGGCCCTGTTTGCGGTAGCTGGTGTTGAAAAAGCCATCCTGTTCAATATCCGGCCATTTGTCGCGATGTTACTGGGGACAGTGACCGGGGTTGGTGGTGGCGTGCTGCGCGATATATTAATGACACGTGTCCCAGCTGTATTGCAAACCGATATTTATGCAACAGCAGCGTTTTTGGGCGCGTTTATTGTTTTGGCCGGACGGCGCTTCGGTTTGTCGGAAGGCTCCGCCGGACTGCTCGGTGGCACGGTATGTTTCACCGTGCGCCTGCTCTCAGTGGCTTACGGCTGGCATCTGCCCAAAGCCTGAACCTGCCTGCCCTTCAGTGTCCCCTTCAATCACTGACCGCCGTCCGCATCGTCACAAACTCCTCAGCCATCGTCGGATGAATGCCGATTGTGCTGTCAAACACGGCTTTGGTTGCACCAGCCCTCATTGCCACGGCAAAGCCCTGGACAATTTCACCGGCATCGGCGCCGACCATATGCAATCCAAGCACCCGATCCGTCGCATCATCGACAATCAGTTTCATCAAGGTACGTTCCGGATTGCCGCTCAAGGTATGTTTCAAGGCTTTGAAGTCAGAGCGGTAGACGCGAATTTTGCCAAATTTTTCGCGCGCGTCGGCTTCGCTGTAGCCGACGGTGCCTAAATTGGGGTGAGTGAACACGACGGTGGGGATATGCGAATAATCGATCTGTCGTTTGCCTGGTCCAAACAAATGGTCTACCAACACCATCGCCTCTGCCAGTGCCACCGGTGTCAGCTGGACTCGCGCCGTCACGTCGCCGAGCGCGTAAATACCGGGCACGGAGGTTTGATATTGTTCATTGACGATGATTGCGCCGTCGGCCTTTTGCGCAATACCCGCTTCATGCAGTCGCATGCCCTCGACGTTCGGTCTGCGCCCGGTTGCATACAAGACCGTGTCGAATTCCATGACCTGGCCATCCTTGAAGGTGACCTGCAGTCCGGCTGTCACGGGTTCGATTTTTTCCAGGTCTGCATTCAACCGCAAATCGACACCGGCTTTGCGCGTTTCGGTTGCGAGAAAATTGCGCGCGTCCTCATCAAATCCACGCAATATTTGTTCGCCGCGATAAAGTTGTGTCACGCTCGCGCCCAGACCGTTAAATATTGCCGCGAATTCGCAGGCGATATATCCGCCGCCAACAACCAGCAAGCGTTTCGGGAAGGGAGCAAGGTCGAACATCTCGTTCGAAGTAACCACATGTTCGACGCCTTGAATCTCCGGCAGTACCGGGGTGCCACCGGTTGCGATCAAAATCGACTTGGCCCGGTAACGCGCCAGATCGACCTGGACATTATGCGCATCAACAATCTGCGCCCAACCGCGCACGATCTGCACGCCGGAACTGGTCAACAAATCCAGGTAAATGGCATTCAGCCTTGTGATTTCCCGGGCTCGATTGTGTTTAAGCAGATCCCAATCCAGTCGCGGCTTCTCAGACAGCACCCAACCGTAGCCATGCGCCTCTTCAAACGACTTGGCATAATGCGCCGCAAAGCTGTACAACTTCTTCGGAATGCAGCCCACGTTCACGCAGGTGCCGCCCAGAGCGCCGCTTTCAATCAGGATGACTTTGGCACCCAGACTGGCCGCCATCCGCGCAGCGCGCACTCCGCCGCTCCCGCCACCGATTACTATCAGATCTACCATGTCGTTATTCATGTCACTCCTTATCTGTCATGCCGCAGCTTACCACTTCGGGCATGGGTGAATGTCTGGCCATTTATCTTGATCGAATCAGCTGGTTACCAAATCTTACAAAAAAACAAATCGCGGTCACCGCATTGCCACATGGAAACCATATAATAACTGGTTAATTGTGCTTTTGTGTCTACAACAGTGCATTCGAAATACTCTCCCATTAACACTGCCGTGAAGGTAAAGATACTATGAACAGGCTGATTCGAATTGCTTCGTGTGCATTACTGCTGTCACTGTGTACTTTGGTCAGTGTGGCTGCCGAGCCAATCGTAGTGGGCCAATCGGCCGCATTGACTGGCCCAGCCAACATGCTGGGCACAGAAATGGCACGTGGCATGAATGCATATTTCAATCAGGTTAATGAGCATGGCGGGGTCAATGGCCGCCCGATCAAGCTGATCACGCTGGATGACGGCTACGAGCCCGATCGCACTGTTCAAAACACCAAGACTTTAATCAATGATGACAAGGTAGTGGCACTGGTCGGCTATGTCGGCACGCCGACCAGCGTCGCGTCCATGCCAACCGTGGCGGCAGCAGGTATTCCGTTCATCGGTGCCTACACCGGTGCCGATAGCCTGCGCGATGGCAAATTCGGCAATGTATTTAATATTCGCGCCAGCTACAACGATGAGGCGCTGCGGATCACCAAGGAAATCGATGGCATGGGTTTGCGGACCATGGGTATCGTGATTCAAAAAGATGCGTTTGGTGATGCTGGCCTGCACGCCATCACGGCAGCACTGCAGCAGCACCCGGATATTAAAGTCCTGTGGACCGAAACCGTTGAACGCAACTCGGTGGACGTGGATGCCGCGATTGCCAAAATCCGTTCCGGTCACGTTGATTCCGTCTACATTGTCAGCGCCTATAAAACCGAAAGCGCGCTGATTACCAAAGCGCGTGCAGCGGGTTTCGTCGGCATCTTTACCACGCTCTCGTTTGTCGGCACAGAACCGCTGGCTCAATTGGCGGGCGCATCAGCGCGGGGTGTTGTCGTCCCCGCCGTGATGCCCAGTCCCCATTCTGAACCAATGAGCCTATCTTCAGAATATCGCAAGGCGATCTCGGCCGGTGTTGCCAACCCGAGCTACAGCTATGCCAGCATGGAAGGTTATGTTGCTGCGCGGGTATTCGTGGAAGCGCTAAGGCGCATCAACGGCAAAATCACCCCTGATTCAATCACCGCGTCAATGCACAATCTGCGCATCGACCTGGGCGGATTTCTGGTGGATTTCACCCAGTCGAACAATGCCTCGAAATGGGTGGAAACGACGATCATCGGCGTGAACGGAAAAATCTTACGCTAACTTTTAATCATGCGGGACGCGGAGCCCTGTGTCACTTTTGTTCGCCGTCGCAATCATTTATGAAATGGGGCCAGTCTTGATTCAGCCCAAACTGGCCCGACAAACGTTGAGCAATTGATGTGCCCCACTTTCATCCGACAGTTCAATTATGCAATTGAAGATAATAGCTCGCATTATTGATTTCCGGACGGGAAGGCAGTGCAGAATAAGCATTTAAAAAATCAAAAAAAACCGAGGGGTAATTTTCTGGCTCGTAATTCATGTTGCCTGCATTTGCTGAGATCTCCCAATTCGTGTCGATCAGCACTTGTGACCTAGTCATGTAGCCTGCATTTTCTGCGGTATAGTTCTTCAAACAGGTCAACAGGGGCGCTATCAGTGCAGCATGAATGCTGACACCCGCAGTTGCCAACCAACTAGTGAGCGCAGCATACAATCCAGCCCTTTTTTCAGGCGCTGAGAGCGCACCAGAATCCGAATTGTTTTCGATATTCGATTCTTTGTGTTTAGCTACGTGATCAAGTTCTATCGATTTCGGTGCTATCGATTTCGGTGCGCCACCAACCCCCCTGTGTCAGACTACTTGTCGTGTAACTTTTTAAATTAATCCGATCTCATTGAAGTCTGTTTGTTTGTGTTTTTCGCATTATCTATCCAG
>JBEONO010000055.1:0-8023 GCA_040544425.1 Oxalobacteraceae bacterium GrIS 1.18 | reverse complement strand
GAGGAAAACGGGGCAGCGCCGACCAGCTGTAGTGAAGAAAATGGATGCAGCTTAAATTCTCTGAAAAATTGTCTTGCCCAATGGGTCCACTTTAGAGGTCATACATAGGAAATAAGCAAAGTAAGAGAGAGAAATAGTAGCAACCCAATGCGGACAGATTTATTTTTAAAATTAAACTTGTCATCCATACTTAACCTTTCAACTACCTCAAATTGATCGCCAGCCAATTGGTCCGGTTTGGGCCGCAACGAACCTGTCGAATTCTACTTCAATCCTCCGGCTGCGTGCCCATTGCCGTCATAGCCCTCGCCAGACAGCGGCCAGTAAAAATTACTTAAAATCACTAAAAATTAGAGTCACCAACTCTTTCATTAAGAATTTTCCATTAGCATAAATTATTCACTCCTCCCGCTTCCGTTGGCAAGAATGTACTTGTACGAAAAGATATAAAGGTGCAGGTCAATGTATGACGATTAGGAAATTAATGCCTGGCACCTGTTCCGCGCATTGCAGGCATACATGCCACGCAAACAATAAAAAAAAATATTTAAATAGCGCCTTATTGTTTTAGGGCGGCTTTGTTCAGATTAGGTTTCTATTTTTCATGTTTTCGCTTTTGCCAAAGGAGCATGCTCATAAACCGATTCGGCAAGTATTATTGCACCGGTTTTTTTTCAAAATGCGTTGTGAATGAACAACGGGCGAACTATCTGGCGACAAAACTTAATTCATACTTTGCCACGGTAGTGATGAAACAATTCGTTACTTTTCCTAAGAAATAGAAATTCAAAAGATAACTAAACGGGAGACACAATTAATGGTTTACAAACAAAGGGTAGTAATCACCTCGATACAACTTGCGCTTGCAGTAATGGCTGGCACTACACTGATGTCAGCCTATGCGCAGCAATCACAAGAGACTGATGGCAATGTGGTGAAGGTTCTTATCACTGGTTCAAATATTAAGACAATCGATTCGGAAACAGCGTCGCCGGTGCAAGTCATCAAGCATGATGATATCGTGCGTCAGGGAGTTACCAACGTTTCTGACCTAGTTTCCAATATTTCGGCATCTTCGTCACAAGGAAATTTGACTGATATTAGTGGTAGCAATTCATTTGCACCTGGCGGCAGTGCGGTTTCATTGCGGAATTTGGGCGAACAATCCACTTTAGTGTTGGTAAATGGGCGTCGCATTGCCACTTACGGATTTGCGGACTTTACTGGTTTGTTTAGCAACGTCGATACGATTCCTATCGATGCTGTCGAACGTGTAGAAATTTTGAAAAGCGGGGCGTCTGCGATTTACGGTTCTGACGCGGTAGCAGGCGTAATCAACATCATTACGCGTCAAAATTACCAGGGTGTGTCGGTTAATGCCGATGCGCAGCGTTCCCTGCAAAGCCATTCTTTTGGCACCAACAAAGCATCGATTACCGCAGGTTTTGGTGACTATGATAGCGACGGCTATAACATTTTAGTCAATGCCGACATATTCAAACGTCAGAGCGTGATGTGGAGTCAAGTAATTCAATATACGAATCCTGATCTGACAAGAACATCGAGTAACTGGGGAAAGTTATCGACTTTCTCTCACGGTAACCTGATCGGAGCGAATACCTCTGAACCTCTGCCCGGGTGTCCGCCGGACTTGATTCAGGGCGGATTGTGTAAGTACAACAGGGCTCAGCAATTTCAGGCCGTGCCAGAATCCCAACGCGCCAATTTTTACAGCACCGGCACTTTTAATTTGGGTGGAGGGACTCAAGCGTTTGCAGAAGTAAGTCTGTCAAAATCAAAAACCAGTTATATCAGCCCAGTTCAGACATATGGCGCCGGCTCGCCAATTACATGGGGTAATCCGATTACCGGAAAACCTCTGACGTTTAATTATCTGGGACTAGCGCCTAACGATCCCGTGAACTTAACGGGTGATGATGGAACTGAAATTCGCCTCCGTTTTTTAGATGCTCCTTCCTACGGCAAAATAGACGGGACACAATTTCGTGTTCTGGGTGGATTGCGCGGCAATCTGGACAAGTTTGACTGGGAGGCAGCTGCTGGTGTGATGGGTTCGAAAGTAACGTCGACTTCACAGGGACAGTTCAGCAGCTCGGGTTTTATTAAAGAAATTGGTGATTACAATAATTTTTATGGGAACAATAACGCAGGCACCAGTTTAAGTTACACCGCAACCGATCCAAATTTCTTCAATCAACCAGGCGGTTACCGAGTGGGTGGCCTAAATAGTGCTGCGGTTTTGAACACGCTCTTCCCCGTATATACCAGCACCGGGAAAAACCAGGCAGAATTTGCTGATGCAAAGATTACTGGGCCCATTTACAGTCTGCCGGCCGGTACGATAAATATCGCCTTGGGTGGCGAAGTGCGTCATGAAAGCATGAATTTAGGCGTAAGCGATAACCAACAAACCGGAGATATTGTTGGTTTAGGTACCAGCGTTGCGGATTCTTCCCGCAATATCGAATCGCTCTACACTGAATTGAACATTCCTGCCATGAAACAACTGGAGGTCGTAGGAGCGTTGCGGATGGATAAATATCCTAACGTGACGGCCCATTTTTCTCCTAAACTTGCTCTGCTGTACACGCCAGTTGATTCATTAAAGGTACGAGCTTCGCTCGAACATGGCTTTCGCGCGCCGAACTTGGTCGAAAGCGCCAATTCAACCAAGTTTGCGTTTGATCCAGGAACAAGTGATCCGCTTCGGTGTCTGCAAGCTCAACAGTTGCAAACTGATTTGAACAATGCTGCAGCGAATCCTGCTTTGACTCCAACTCAGGCCTCGTTGATTTCGGCTCGAGCTCTAGCTGTGACTGGGAATGAATGCACCGCTTCGACGCCCGACCAAGTGAAAAACAACCCTGGCCTGAAACCGGAAACTTCGAAGAGCTATTCATTTGGCCTTATTTTTGAACCAGTCAAAGGCTACGCTGCTACTGCGGACTACTTCAACATTGACCGCTCTAATGTAATCGGGCTTCAGACTGCACAGGCCTTGTTGGCATTGGATGCCAAAGGCATGACTCCAGCAGGATCCAAGGTAAATCGGGTGCCATTAAACCAAAATGCGGATCAATCGTTTCAAGCGAATGATGCTGCATTGGGTGGCCAGAATGATTTCACCCAATACGGCGTTACTGCAGGGGCGATTCAGGATATTGTGCGCGGCCTGCAAAATATTTCAGAACAAAAAACCAGCGGAATCGATATTTCGTTTCAAGGAAATCAAAAGTTAGGTGAACTTGGTACGTTACGTGAAATATTGGATGGGACCTACACACTTAGTTTTTACGATACATCAGTTAGCACGCTGAGTGACAATTTGGTTGGGACATATGGAATACCACATGCTGCAGCGAATTTCACGTTGGTATGGGACTTTAAGAATTTTTCTAATTCTTTACGTTACAACTATACCGGCGGATATGAATTGCAGGCTGGTCAATCAGATGCTCAATGGAGCATCTCCGGTTGTGCGGCCGTCAACTTCTCACCAAGCCAGTGCCGCGTCGCATCCAACAGAACAACTGATTATGCAATTTCCTATACAGGGATTAAAAACCTCGTTTTAGGAATGAATATAATGAATCTGTTCCAACAAAAAGCATCAGCGGATTTGCGTAATTTTGGTGTTGGTTCAGCGGTACCAAGTAACCTTCAAGATGCTCAAGGTCGGATGTTGAATTTAAGTGTCAACTATCAATTCAAATAAATAGTTATTTCGTGTCAGAAAATGGCCAGCTTACACTGGCTATTTTCATTCCCAAACCAGGCCAATCCTGGTTGTATTGCACTGAACAGTAGTGCAAGTTGCGCGGGCTGAGTAACGCTGCTATTGATCATTGCGAGAGTCCACCGACCAATGCGGTCCCAATGGATTTTTTTTGCCACCCTGTTACAAGGAATATCCGGTCAACCATGCTCAACAACCGTCGAGGCAACCGACAATGATCAGGTCCACCAGTTTCTGGTTAAAGCCCTGATTGGATTGCTGCGAACCCACATGACCAGACGCCGGAATTTCAAAAATCATTTAACAACAAAAACCTTAACATATGTGGGCAATGTTCAAACTTGATGTGCACTTATAGCAAACTGCCATGGCATAGCCTGCCAGGGCATTTGCAATCTTAAAAAAATTTTTGGAGCAACCAATGAAGCAAATGACCAATCGCTTTGCCTTGACCGCACTTGTACTGTCCTTATCCAGTACGCATCTGTATGCTGAAACCAGTCTGGTACCTGCTGGCACCACCCTCCCTTCTGGAATCAATGCTGCCGGCATTGACCCGGCCATCCGTATCCAGGACGACTTCTATCTCCATGTCAACGGCTCCTGGATCAAGAACACCGAAATCCCGGCTGACCGATCAAGTTGGGGGGCCTTTGATGTTTTGGCTGATGGCGTGCTGCCCCAAATACGCGGTATTATCGAATCGCTTTCCAATAATCCTGCCACCGTGGATGGTACGGATGCGCAAAAGATCAGCGACCTGTATGCCAGTTACATGAATACAGAAGCGATTGAGGCACGTGCACTCACCCCAATGCAGTCGACGCTTGCCCAGATCGACGCCGTGACTGATAAAAACCAGCTTCCCGCCTTAATCGCTCATTTCAATCGCGCTGGAATGACCGCACCCTATGGTTTCGGTGTGCATCAGGATGCAAAAGACTCCACCAAATACATCGTGGATCTTGGCCAGAGTGGCCTGGGTTTACCGGATCGTGATTATTATTTGAAAGATGACGATGCCAAACTGAAAAGTGTCCGTGAGGCCTATCAAAAGCACATCGAAAAAATGGTAGCAATGGCCGGCGACACAAATGCTGCTGACAGTGCTGCCGCCATTGTGAAGCTTGAAACTGCAATGGCGCAGATCCAGTGGAGCAAAGTCGAACAACGCGATCCCGTCAAAAGCTACAACAAGATCGAATTGAGCCGCTTAAATGTGCTCACGCCGAATCATGATTTTCTGTCCTACCTTAAAGCGGTAGGAGTAGAGGGCAAGGTCAGTTACGTGATCGTTTCCCAGCCAAGCTACTTTACCGGTCTGGCCAAAGTATTGCAGGACACATCGCTGGAAACATGGAAAACCTATTTTAGATGGCATGCACTGTCCTCCAACGCGGCCCTGTTGTCAGCCAATTTCGCCGATGAACATTTCGCCTTTTACAGCACCACCTTGCGTGGCGTGCCACAACAGGAAGTCCGATGGAAACGCGGGGTAAGACTAACCGATGGCAATATGGGTGAGGCATTGGGCAAAATCTACGTCGCGAAATATTTTCCGCCGGAGTACAAATCCCGTATGGAAAAACTGGTCAGCAATTTGTTGGCCGCTTACAAGCAGAGCGTCAATACCCTGGACTGGATGAGCTCGGCAACAAAAAAAGAGGCCCAGATCAAGCTCGCAACTTTCATGCCAAAGATTGGTTACCCGGAAAAATGGCGGGATTATTCAGCATTGGTGATCAAGAAGGATGATTTGGTCGGTAACAACCTGCGTGCAAACGAATTCGAGACGCAATTTGAGATTGATAAACTCGGTAAGCCAATCGATCGCACCGAATGGGGGATGACACCGCAGACCGTGAATGCCTATTACAACCCGGAGATGAATGAGATTGTTTTTCCGGCGGCCATTCTGCAACCGCCATTTTTCGATGCCAATGCTGATGATGCCGTGAATTACGGTGGAATCGGCGCCGTCATTGGGCATGAAATCAGCCATGGTTTTGATGATCAGGGCAGCCAGTATGATGAGAAAGGAAATTTACGTGACTGGTGGACCAAGCAGGATCATAAAAAATTCTCCGTCAAAACTGCAGCTCTGGTGAAACAATATAATGCGTTCAGCCCACTGCCCGGCTATTTTGTGAACGGCGAACTTACGCTCGGTGAGAATATCGCGGACAATTCCGGGCTGGCCATTGCCTACAAAGCCTACAAAATTGCCCTGCAGGGCAAACCGGCACCGGTGATCGATGGCTTAACCGGCGAACAGCGCTTCTATCTGGGTTGGGGCCAGGTCTGGCAAAGCAAGTCCCGGGATGAGGCGACTTTGGTGCAAATTAAAACTGATCCGCACTCTCCCGATGAATTCCGTGGCAATGGTGCAGTCAAAAATCAGCCTGATTTTTATAAGGCATTTGATGTAAAAAAAGGCGACAAGATGTATCTTCCTCCTGCCGCCCGGGTCATTATCTGGTAACGTAAATTAGGGAAGTAACAAAAAAGGCGATCTGGGCAGGTCGTCTTTTTATATGTCCGATGCCGCGACGCTGAAGAGATGCCTTAAAGTTCTTCATCAGATATATTCCTATCGCGCCAGAGGAAAGCACCAAGACAGACAAAGACGCCGGTTACAGTAGCAAAAATAGGAGGCAATAACTTTTTCTGCTCCTTGGTTAGTGATGCCAACCAAACATTGAGGTCGTTGAAAAGAGTCGAGGTCAAAGATAACGTGACCGCTGCCAATGCTGCAGCCAAGACAATAAAAAATACAGTATTACGTAATTTCACAAATAGAGTGTAATATTTTAAACAACTCAAAATTGCCGCGAATTGAAAGAGGTTGGCGAGTGTCTGTAATGTGCCGACAGTGAGCAGACGCAGCCAAATTTCCAACGACCGCTCCCGAATTAACACCAGCCAAACGTTTTGACACAAGCACCGCCGTATTACGCCAGCCTGACTTTCAATCTGACTATTCGCTAAATAGCACTGCATGTGTGCCGGCCCGCACGAAGTTAATCAAATTGCCTTCAATCTGATAAATCAAAAGAAAATCACCCACTACGTGGCATTCGCGATGGTCGGACCATTGCCCCTTCAGCGGATGATCCAACCATTCGGCACCTAATGGTCCTTCGTTAGCGATCAGCAGTAACAATAATTTTTTAAGACGCACCATATCGTAACGTCCCGAACGGGAAAGTCGCTCTCAGTCTTTCACAAAAGACTTGGTGTAATCAGCGGCGCGTGGCAGGTTCGAACGCTTACTTGCGGGTGTTTTTTTTCGAGGTCATCAAATAACGCATCGGCTGACGCAAACCGAGATCGACGGGAGGCCATCATTTTGCGAGACTCGGCTATCGCCGCACGAGTTTCAGCATTCGGCACTTTGAGCTCTAATGGAAAAGCCTGATCGATAACCACCCGCCGCAGAAAAAGACGAACAGCGTCAGACATCGACAGACCCATCAAGTTTAACGCCTCAGTGGCCAGCTCTTTCGTTTCATCGTCCACACGAATGTGAACCATTGATGTTGGAGGGTTCATATAAAATTTTCACTGTAGTGAAGTTCAGGCACTTTGTCTCTCATTTGAGATGCTGTCAAGTTGTTTGGCGTATCAAATCAGGAATATTTTAAAGCGATCGGATTGTGCCGCTTGTGGTCATACAGGGGCAATCAGTCCATTGATGCCCATGAACCCAGACAAATCACCGCGCTCTCTTCCATTTCTTTAACGCTGGCATCCAGCACTGACTGACAATTTTTGAAAACCCGGACGGTGTCGGATGCAGCTCATTGGCCCAGTCATTCTGATAGCCTGCACCACTGTTGAGCGTGCCGCGACTGTCGATGTACACGACAGAATTGTCTGCGGACGCGAAAGACTGCAGGAGTGTATTCAGCTGGTCGATCAGTTCTTTGATCACTGCGGTTCTGAACGTGAGATCAGTGTTGACCTTGCTGTGATCCAGTGCCGGTTTCAGCCACGGCCCAACGATCGGCAATTCGCCGATATTAAATGACCGTCCATCGGGTACCGGGTAATCGTAGCCGTGTATGAAAATCGGGCGGCTCTGAGGCGGATCATCCTTGTAGACGTGTTGAATATGGTAGATCAGTGAACCGAGTGCAATCGCAATCGTGCGCAGAAACTTGTTGATGCCGTCTAAAGTGGACCCATTGGTCAAGACAATATTTCAGAGAATTTAAGCTGCATCCATTTTCCTCATTGCAGCTGGTCGGCGCTGCCCCGCTTTAC
>JBEONO010000054.1:0-8331 GCA_040544425.1 Oxalobacteraceae bacterium GrIS 1.18 | reverse complement strand
GTCGTTTAAGAACCTTGCAGAGGGTATTTTTGATGAGGCTTTTGCGAAAATCGTCCATACCAAACTTTACCAGATCCGCTTATTGCGACACAACCAATATGATTGCCCTGTCAAAAGATTTACCCGATACCGATCATATTGCTGCTACTAAACGCGAACAACTTGTGCTGGAAGCGCGTGCACTCGATATGTCAGAGATGCGGGCGATGAAGCCGCTCAAACGCTATACGCTTGGTGTACTGTTGATCCAGGCGCAATTGCAAAAGGGAATGGACGATATCGCCGAAATCTTTATTAAGACTGTCCGAAACATGCACAGCGTCGCCGAAGAACGCCTACGCCAATATCATTTGCAGCAGGCCGAACAAGTGGAGCGGTTGATCGGTCAGTTCCGCGACGTCTTGAGTGTATTTAGCGAGGAAGGCACTAACGATGAACGCGTTGCCCGCGTCAACACTTCCCTCAACGACGATGCCGAGGGATGGATCAGCGCCTGTGACGAACATATGGCCTACGCGGGAAATAATTATTTTCCGTTTATGTTGAACAGCTATCCAAGCAAGCGAAGTCTCTTGTTCAAATGCTTGGAGGCTCTGGAGTTGCGATCCAGCTCCCAGGACGCGAGCCTTTTAAGAGCGATTGAGCTTGCGCAAAAATTCAGGAGCAGTCACCGGGACCAAATTTCGGTAACGGAAAGTGGTATTGACGTTGCCGATTACAATTGGATGGCAGACAAATGGCACGACCTAGTTTTCGGACGTCGCCAGCAAGTTGAACCATCTGCCTATCATCGCAAGTATTATGAGTTAGCGGTTTTCTCCGAAGTGATGATTGCACTGAAGTCAGGTGATTTGTATGTCGAACATAGCGGGGATTACGACGACTACCGCAATCATCTGGTGAGCTGGGAAGAATATGAAGAGGAGGTACAGAGTTACAGCGAACTTGTGGATTTGCCGGTGGAACCCAAGGAGTTTGTCGCCAAACTACGACGTGAGATGAAACAACTGGCACTCGAAGTGAACCACGATTTCCCGGAAAATTCGGGTGTCGATATCGACGATTCCGGACTGATCATCCGACGCCCTGAGAAGCTAAAGCCGCCTGCAGAACTGGAGATGGTCGATGAAACTATCCGGGCTCAACTACCCGAGGCGAGTATCTTGGACGTGCTAACTGAGGTGGAGAAATGGCTGGACCTGCACCGCCAATTTGGACCGTTATCAGGCTTTGAATCGAAGGTAGATGATCCGCGCAAACGGTTCATTACGACCTTATTCTGTTACGGCTGCAACCTCGGCCCAACGCAGACGGCACGCTCGGTAAAGGGCTTGAGCCGAAAGCAGGTCGCGTGGCTCAACCTAAAGCATGTGACAGAGCAGAAGTTGGACAAGGCTATTTTCAAAGTGATCAACGCCTACAATCGATTCGCACTCCCGCGTTACTGGGGTACGGGGAAAAGTGCTTCTGCAGACGGCACGAAGTGGAATATGTATGAACAAAACCTACTGTCTGAATATCACATCCGGTATGGTGGATATGGCGGCATCGGCTACTACCACGTGTCAGATAAATATATTGCGCTGTTCAGTCACTTTATCCCGTGCGGCGTTTATGAAGCTGTCTACATCTTGGACGGTTTGATCAACAACCTTTCTGACATTCAGCCCGATACCTTGCATGGAGACACCCAGGCACAAAGTACACCGGTGTTCGGTCTGGCCTACCTGCTGGGCATCAACCTAATGCCTCGCATCCGCAATATTAAGGATCTGAAATTTTATCGTGCAGACCGTGAGGACGACTTGGAGCACATTGGTAGTTTGTTTCGAGGTGCCATCGACTGGGATCTGATCGCATTGCATTTGAAGGATATGCTACGCGTTGTCATTTCTATCAAGGCTGGGAAAATTGCACCGTCCACAATCCTTCGACGGCTTGGCACAGCCAGCCGAAAGAATAAACTTTATTATGCATTCCGTGAGCTTGGCAGGGCGGTGCGCACCCAATTCCTCCTGAAGTACATCAACGACGCCGAGTTACGCCGGACGATCAACGCGGCGACCAACAAGAGCGAGGAATTCAATGATTTCGTCAAATGGCTGTTCTTCGGCGGTGACGGCATCATCGCAGAAAACATTCGGCATGAGCAGCGCAAGGTGGTGAAATATAACCAGTTGGTGGCCAACATGGTGATCCTGCATAACGTCCAGGGCATGACCCGAGTGCTCAAAAACTTGCAAGCCAAAGGATTCCCACTTACCGAGGAACTCTTGCGCGGCACCGCTCCATACAGAAGGGAGCATATCAATCGATTTGGCGAGTATCCGCTGGATCTTGAACGGGCAGTGGAGCCGATCAACTACAAACTCGATTTCTCTATTTAAATCATCAAGTTAACTTAACTTTGGCGAAAAAAACACGAATCCCGGCCGACCCTCTTAGTCACCGGTTTAGGGCGAGCATACTTCGGCTCCACACCTTCACCTTCTTTAAGCCACTTCTTGATGGTATTGCGCGACAAACTGGTTTGCCGCTGAATTGCGCTGATGGACAGTCGTTCTCGGAAAAACAGACGTCGGACCTTAGAGTACATTCCCATGGTAATCACCTTGAATTCCCTTACTGTCAAATTAGTAAGGATAGGTTAATTTCCCTGGTCAATATTCGTTGCGTATAACTGCGCTTTTCTGGTCAATTTTGGATGCGCGTCAACAGCCTTGGCTCTGTATGCGTGGAATGCTCAAGTTTCCGCTGCAATGCTCTCGCCACTACACATGTGTGAAGTAGTCGTCAGGAATGCTGTATCTGAGGCGTTGACAGCGTTGACGGCCGAGTACGGGGCGAACTGGCCATGGAACCCGGCCTTTGTTGGTAGCTTGCCAACAAAAGGGAAATTCAACATGCGCACCCATCTCACCAGTAAGCGGAAGGGCAAAGTGACCACCGGCAAGGTCATCCCTGAGTTGGCATTTGTGTTCTGGGAGAAGATGTTCACCGGCCGTTTCGATGCGCAAATCTGGAACAAGCATCTGGCTAACGTTATGCCGAATCTCAATGCGGCTTGGAGTGTACAAACCGCCCGAGGAAAGATCAGCGTTGACCTGAACAAGATTCGGGGACTCCGCAATCGGATCGCTCACCATGAGCCGATCTTCAGTCGCCCGTTGGCAAGTGAGTTTGCACTGATTGAGGAGCTGATCCAATTCCGCTGCCCGGTGACTGCGGCTTGGATGGTCCAGCACCAACAGGCAACGCCTTTTTTCGGTATCAAACCGCCGTAATATGAGATACGGCCGCAGCCAGGTTAAGCACCGTCTGGCAGTGCCGGGAGGCGCGAATGCACCCAGGCCCCTTGCTCTGCCAGCACATCGTCATAGGCGGACTGTAGCGCCTCCTGCGGGTCTTTCACGCCCCCTACACCTACGGCGCTCTTTCAGCGCTGGACGGCACGTCAATCATGAGCTGTTTTTGGCCGAATACCCGCGTGTTGCCGGGCATGCGCCAGGCAGGATGGGGGCGCGTCATCAATATCTCCAGTTTGGCGGCCACGATGCCACCAGCGGGCGGCCCCGACTACGCGGCGTGCAAGGCTGCGATCAATGCAATGACGGTATCACTTGCCAAGGCTGTGGCTGCCGAGGGCATTACCGTGAATGCAATTTCGCCCGGCACCATCCACAGCGATACGCTGGACCGCAAGTTCCGTGAAGTCGCCGTGCAACATGGCCTCGAAGCAGATGCGCCGTGGGACACGATTGAACGCACCGTGCTGCCCCTGTTCGCGCAGGTGCCGGTCGGTCGCGTCGGACAAGTGGACGATATCGCCAACGTGGCTGCCTTCCTTGCCAGCCCGGTGGCCGGCTATATTACCGGTAGCTGTAGCGGCTCGCATTTAAAAACGGTCGTGCTCGCATTCGACGGGTTTTTCGGCTCGAATTAACTGCAAATGACGATAGGGTCGTGCTCACGCTATATACAAACGTGCTTGCAATCGACGGCGCCGGCTCGCAATCGACGGCAGCATGCTCGCGCTAACTGCAAATGAAATGCATGCGTACGCTGACAGGCCGCTGTCCACCAGAAGTTGTCATCCAGGCACAGCACGCCATGTCGTGACATTGAGCAGTTTGATGGTGCCGAGCCTCACTTTCCTGCAGCATGGCCCGGTCTGTTCATATGGGCAACCTGCCCGCTGGTCATAGGCTATTTGTGCCCATCCCCTCCAAAAGGTAAAAGTTTCTTGGAGTCATGCCATGCAAGGTAGTAATTGATACCGATTCATGCACTCCGCCCCCGATTTGATCTGACATCACGTGGGGCTACGACACCAAGACACCACCCCTTCCAAAAACTTTTACCTTTTCGAGGGAATGGGCATAGTCCCTACTTGTAATGACCTGCATTTGAAACGGGTCCGACCAGCATTCCAGCCGTTTCTCGGCCAGAAATATCTGTATCTGAAGGCCACCTCAAACCAGCATTAGCTGCAAATGAACTTGCATTTATCCGCGCCGACCTGCATTCCATCGCCGCGAACCAGAATTATCTGCAACTGACCATTGTACTGTTCTGCCGGCGCCAAAATAGCCCCGGAATAATGACAATACTCTGGTAACTTCTCAATAACCCGTGGCAGTTTGGCGATTAATAGCTTGCCGTCACTCTGCAGAACTTCAATTCGCAGAACCTTTGCCACGGGTTATTGAGAAGTTACATACTCTGATCATAAGTACTTGATTTTAAACGAAAACATGGTGGTTGGGTCGCCCCATATGTCCACCAGCGTCAGTATAGCAAGTTAGAAGCGCCGCAAACTGGGGAGAAATGTTGAGGGTTTCGCGGTTCACGGGCGCTTGCACCTGTGGAAGTTCTGCAATTTTCATATCGAACCGTGGGTTGCAATTTGCCACCGGTTCAATTCAAAAATGGGAATCGAACCGGCGTCCAATTCTGATTTCCGGTCATGGTCGACATCATCAGCGAAAGCCGCTGGTTACCCCCTATGGAAAAAATTGAACTAATGGTCTGACGGCCCACTATCCAGGGCAGCGCTACAGCGCTTGAGCATACTGTGGAGGAGTTTGGCCTCTTCCGGTGAAAGTCCAGACAGCATTTGTTGCTCAACCGCATCGGCAGCTGCCGTGCCCGCGCGTACTGCCTTGCGTCCCGAATCGGTCAACTCGGTTACGATGACCCGGCCGTGTGCCTCGTGCGGGCTACGAACGATTAGGCCCGCCCGCTCCAGGTTGACCAGAATTGCCTGCATGGTCTGAGGCGTGACAAATGCTGCTCGGGCAAGGTGCGCATTCGAGATACGTGGATTATTGGCAACCGCTAGCAGCACGGCGTTCTGGGGTGCAGTTATTCCTACTTCTACCAGTCTTGCATCGAGACGTTGCCGCAACAGATGTTGAGTAATTTTTAAGCTGTAGCCAATCCAGTTGGTCTCATCTTGAAGAGATTTATTATCCGTTGACATATCAGTCCCCTTACATTAATATCAGTACACTTACACTCTAGCAGAGAGGCTATCATGACAACACCGTTCGGTCCCGACTTCATCGCATTGCAGGTCCGCGATCTTGCCACATCCGCGAATTTTTACAAAGAAGTCTTCGGTTTTGAAGCCGAGCCGCAAAGTCCGCCAGGTGCAGTTTTGCTTAAAACCAGGCCGATCTCCCTCGCGCTTCGCAATCCAATCCAGCCACTTCCCGAAAGTGGCCCGCTCGGTGTTGGCATGGTCCTATGGGTGGCGTGCGGCGATGCCGACAAACTTCATGATCTGATCACCGAACGCGGTGGTGTCATTATCAGTTCGCCAGGCGATAGCCCTTTTGGACGCTTCTTCGTCGCGCGTGACCCCGACGGCTATGCAATCACCTTCCACACCGCACGGGGCTAGAAGCAGTCTGCCAACCCTATCTTGGTTTCAATCTACCGACTAGTGAGAGCTTCTGTGTCCAACCTTTATGATTGTGTCGACACCCATATTGCGGGGAGCGCAGCATGAGCTCCTGCTGGATCGGCGTTGCGTGCCGCGAGCATGTTGCAAGTGGTGTACGGCAAGGCATTTGTCAGCTCGGACACGGCAAGGAGGCTCCCGTCAGACGCCTGAAACGTGGTGACCTAATCGTATATTATTCGCCACGTGAAAGACTGGGTGACGGCGCACCGGTTCAGGCGTTCACTGCTGCCGGACGGATTCTGGACGAAACGCCCTATCAAGTATATACCGGCAATGGATTCCATATGTATCGACGAAATACTGAATTTTTCCCAACGCGTGAGACGCCAATCCATCCGATTCTGCAAAAACTTTCTTTCACCCGTGGCCGAGAGAATTGGGGCATGTGTTTCCGGCACGGTGTATTCAAAATCACCAGCGAAGACTATCAACTCATCGCGCATGCTATGGGAATTGAAGTTTGTTAAGACTTCTCGAAAAAATACGACGCGGAAACCGGGTAGACGCTAGCCGATTTCCAGATGCCGGAACAGCATTGTGCGCAGCTCATCCAACACTGCGTTTCTGACCTTAGGGCCGTCGGTCTTGCCCAGGCCGACAACCATTTTCATCAATTCGAGTATCAAGATCGCCACACTCTCGGAACGCTCCGGCGTCAAAGGAGTGGTTGTTCGTGAAAGAAGCAATCCAATTTGCTGGCGCATACCAACGCGTGTCGCCAGCTTTCTTTCAGGATCAACTTCGCCTCTTTGTGCCAGCGTGGAAAACGCCGGATGTTGCTCAAGGAACTCGGACAGGCGCGCAAACAATAGGTCAATCAATTTGGATCCCGTTCGCGACCCCACTTCCTTGCCAAGCTCCTCGAGCATCACAGTCATTGCATCGAGCAACTCGTCGTGAATGGCGCGCGCCAGCAATTCTTTAGTAGGGAAAAACTGATACAGCGACCCTATCGAGGCTGACGCCCTCGTGGCGATTTCCGTCATCGTTGCGGCGTCGTAGCCGCGCTCGGCGAATACCTGGGCGCCAGCCAACTTAAGTGCAACTACACGTGCCTTTCCACGCTCCAAACGCGGGATTTTAGGACTTCCTGGCGCCTCTGGCGCTTTGGTTGGTGCTCGCGTTGCAGTCGTCATTTTCACTTTCGTTAAATTTTTCTTGATGATATGAGGGCGTCCTCATATAATACATGTGAGGGCATCCTCATAATATTATGAGCAATTCCTCACATGTCATTTTACCGCAGGCTTGAATTCCCTTGCCAGCCATTTGAAAGTTGCACCTAGGAGCATTCCATGTCATTAAAAATAGATTCCCAACATACCGCTTTGATCGTCATCGATCCACAAAACTGGACGCTGGGGATGCCGTTAGCGCCTTGGGCTGCGCAAGATGTCGTCACCAATGCCGCTCTGCTGGCGAGCGCGATACGCCCTGCTGGCAGCGTGATATTGACGCGTGCGGCGTTTTCCGCCGGCTATGCGGACGCACTGAAGACACCGGTCGACCTGTCGCTGACGCTGCCTGACGGTGGGATCCGAGACGCAGCACTGGCGTTTAACCCGATCATCGAGGCGGCGGGCTATGACGTGGTCATCACGAAACGTCAGTGGAGCGCTTTCTATGGCACCGAGCTTGATTTGCAATTGCGGCGCCGAGGTATCACCACTGTCGTGTTGGCGGGGGTTATGAGCAATTTTGGTGTCGAGTCCACCGCTCGGGATGCGTGGCAACATAACTACGCCGTAGTCGTCGCTGAGGACGCATGTTCAAGCCTGGGTGCTGATATGCACGAGTTCAGCATGAAAAAAATCATGCCGCGCATTGCCCGCGTGCGTACTACAGCGGAGATCATCGCAGTGCTACGACATGGGGAGATAACACGCGACCACACCGGCGTGGCGCCAATCGACCCGCGCTTAAACTGAACGGGTACTGTCATGCAAACCAATCCGTCATTCAATCTGGCGACCGTAAGCCTCGGAGACGCAATGACCGGTGCTATCGAGATTGCGGGCAAATACTGGCCTCTTGATGCCTTGCGTGTTGGCGCCGACTGAATATTGACCCACCGGGGGTGCGGATAAAAACTTGGACTACTTGGAGGTAGTTCATGTATTCATACGAAGACCGCATTCGTGCGGTTAGACTCTACGTCAAACTTGGGAAGCGCATCGCGGCGACCATCCAACAGTTGGGCTACCCGACAAAAAATGCCCTGAAGAGCTGGTATCGTGAACTCGAACTATGTTGCGATTTGCCGGAAGGCTATGTGCGCTCGAAGTCGAAGTATTCAAACGAACAGAAAAAGGCGGCTGTTGAGCATTACCTAAGCCACAATCGTTGCATGGCTGGGACCAGTA
>JBEONO010000053.1:0-8451 GCA_040544425.1 Oxalobacteraceae bacterium GrIS 1.18 | reverse complement strand
CTATCGTCGAACCAGAACCAACTGCTGGATCAAACGAACCTGCACAACCGATTTTTACCTGCCGCTGCTGTGGTGCGGCAATGATCGTCGTTGGCATCGTAGAACGACAGTATGTAATTCGTGCACCGCCGCGATGGCGAGGTCAGCCATGAACACGATTACTCCGATCAGAACTCTGTCAAATCGTTATCGGTCAGCGCTGATATGGTGGCTTATTATTGTTCGATGCAAATACGCGATTAATGACCTGCAGAATAGCAGTATTAATTTGAGATTAGCCCCACGCACCACATATCGATCCTCAGTCACTACCGACCAAGTGCGATCGGTGCTCATCGAATCGGCCTGGAATTGCCACCAAATCCCCATAGGCCGTCGCCCGTTTTAAGTACATGGCAGTTTCCCGCGGTTTCCTCCCTGGGGTCCTATCAGTCGCCCGCCCGCAAAGGATGCTGTTGCCTGGTCGGGCTACGCGTAAGGGCGGGCGACTGACAAGCCTTAACCATAGTTGCCGTTGGCCTTGTCCGGAACCGGTCATTCAAAATGACAGTTGCTCGTTCGTTAACCATTGCGGCACCCAACCTATTCTTGCGTCGTTATTTCGTCCCGATTTCCAAATTTTTAGCAGCAGAAATTTTTTGCATATTTACCAAAGATTCTTTTTTATTTTGAAATTGGGTGACTTTTGTATCCCGCGCAGAATTGAGCGCTCCCTCATCCAATTTAAATACTGAAATGGTAGCCCAACCGATATAGTTTTGTTCCATCAGCTCCAGCAGGCCTTCCAGATCTTCTTTTTCAAAACCCCCTAGGTAATCAGGAGGATCGTTGACAAAGCAGGGGTTGGGGCCCACCAAGATCAACCTGTCGAACAATTCGGGACGTGCGATTGAAGCCAGTATTCCGACACTGCAACTGACAGAGTGTCCGATAAAAGTGATGCCATTTTTTAAACCAAGTGAATCACAAATTTCCAGAACATCCTGTGCATAGCCGTTGAGGCTGGCATATCGATGTGGGTCAAAGGCCGCCAGATCAGATTTTCCGGATCCAACATAATCAAACAAGACCTGCTTATGCGTTCCGGCGAATGCAGGCGTCATTCGGCCCCACATGCCAATGAAAGTCGCGAGTCGATCAATAACGGTACATCGAGGAGCAAATTGCTTTTCAGGATGACCCGCTAATTTGTTTAGGTAATCAAAAAACTGTTTGTTTCTTCTATACAATTGATATGGCACTATCATGTGCAAAATAAAAAATAGGAGACATCATGAAAGCAAGTTTCACAAAGTCTAGGGTAAAAGTTTTTTCTGCATCCTTTGTTTTATTTGGGCTTTTCAGCACTTCAACCTGGGCATCTTCATCAGTACTCAAACCCGATGATTTTGTTGGTATCACCTTCTGGTTAATTTCAATGGCATTAGTTGCGTCGACTGCGTTTTTCTTTTTGGAGCGCGACCGCGTGTCAGCCAAATGGAAAACATCGTTGACCGTTTCTGGTCTGGTAACTCTGGTGGCCGCTGTTCATTATTTTTATATGCGAGACGTTTGGGTAACTACTGGATCAACTCCCACTGTGTACCGTTATATTGACTGGCTAATCACAGTACCGCTGCTGATGATCGAGTTCTATTTGATTCTGTCAGCGATCGCGAAGGTGCCTGCTGGAGTTTTTTGGAGACTAATGATTGGTACTCTGGTCATGTTGGTTGGCGGCTACGTCGGTGAAGCTGGCTATGTAGCAGCACTGCCTGCGTTCATAGTCGGAATGATCGGTTGGGCCTTCATTCTTTATGAAATTTTTGCAGGTCAAGCCAGTAAAATTAACGCCGGCAGCGCGCCACCTTCAGTTCAGTCTGCATTTAATACAATGCGTCTGATCGTTACGTTTGGATGGGCTATTTACCCGATCGGCTACTTTGTTGGGTATCTGACAGGTCGCCCTCCAGCTGACAGTGCAGGTATGCTGAACATCATTTATAACCTGGCAGATGTGTTGAATAAAATCGCATTTGGTCTGATTATCTGGAGTGTTGCGGTCTCTGAGTCAGAGAATTCAAAACACTAATAGTTTTCAGCGTGGTATGAAGACTCTCTGGCCTTGCTGGAGAGTCTTCACTGGGATATTCCACCGCCATTGTTCACAACTTCAGGCCAACCATGCGCGCAAACGTGTTAGTTAATGAAATCAGTCCGAGCTACTTGGTCAGCAAACCGGGTGCCTTGCTTGATCAGGTAGAGACCTGCATGTCGGAGGTGCTTCAGCAATGCCCTGCTACTCAACTCGCCAGCCACACTGACACTGCCATTTCGGCTTCTTCTGATATTCACGCAGCAGCAATCTACCACCTGCAATCCGGTGGGCAACGCTTGCGAGCGCGCCTGGCGCTCGGCGCTGGACAGGCTATCGGTTTAAGTGAAGAGGATTGCATTCACATTGCTGCCGCTGTGGAACTATTACACAACGCTTCCTTAATACATGATGATCTGCAGGACAAGGATAAATATCGTCGTGGGCAAGAATCTGTCTGGAGTAAATTTAGCAGCAATTTAGCGATTTGCTGTGGTGACCTGTATTTATCCGCTGCATATGGGGTTCTTGGCAACATTAGCAAGCCTGCCGTGCTACCCAAACTTTTTAGGCAAATGCATGGACGAGTGACCGAAGCAATTTTGGGACAATCAGCAGATTTATCGATCGGCGCTAACCACATGATGTTGGACACCTACATACAAGTTGTGATGGCCAAATCTGGCGCTCTGTTGAGCTTGCCCCTGGAACTGATATTCTTAATGGGCGGTTATGACGAAATGATCAGGCCCGCGCAAAAGGCATGCAAACATTTTGCAGTTGGATTTCAAATTTATGATGACGTATGTGATTTTTCTGCTGACTGCGGACCAATAAATGGATCGGTCGGGGACGAAGACCGATTCAATATTGTTGCTGTGTTTAACTATTTAAATTCCGTCACGAATACCTGTGGTGATCCAATCGCAGCATCTAAAGAACTGGCGGTCAGGCATTTACAGTTAGCACAAACTTCATTGGATGTACTTCCCCAACGATCAGGCGTTCTGTTAGAAGAGTGCGCTCAAAATATTGAGGAGCTGCTCGGTGGACTCTTTAGGAAGAACTAATTCATGCATGCATTAGTAATAGGTGCCGGCTTTGGAGGCATCGCCAGCGCTCTGCGGCTAAGCGCCAAGGGATATCAGGTAACTTTGATTGATCGCTGCGACCAGCTCGGCGGGCGCGCACAGTCTTTTGAGCGCAACGGTTTTCGGCATGATGCTGGGCCTACCGTTATTACTGCTCCATTTTTATTCGAAGAATTGTTTGAGTTATTCGATGAAAAATTGTCTGATCACCTTACCCTGGTGCCTCTGACACCCTGGTACCGGTTTCACTTTTCTGATGGTGAACACTTTGACTATGGCGGCACATTAGAAGAAACACTGGCGGAAATCTGTAGAATTGAGCCAAATGATTGCGAGCAGTATCTTAAACTGCTAGCGCATTCGAAACGAATTTTTGATGTGGGTTTTACTGAGCTATCAACCCAACCTTTCCATAGTTTTTGGGTAATGCTCAAGCAAGTTCCCAGACTAATAAAGTTACAAAGTTATAAGACGGTCTGGCAATTGGTTTGCAAATATATCCGGAATGAAAAATTACGTCAGGCGTTTTCCATTCAACCTTTGCTAGTTGGCGGCAACCCGTTTAATACCACAAGTATTTATGGCCTGATCCATTATCTGGAGCGCGCATACGGCGTACATTTTGCGATGGGCGGTACAAAGGCAATTGTGCTTGCATTGGAAAACTTGATGCGTCGCCAGGGGATTAAGATTCAACTTGGATGTTCAGTGAAATCAATATTGATCGACTCCGATGTTGCAAAAGGAGTTCAATTAGAAAATGGTGAGAAAATCCCGGCCGATATTGTCGTTTCAAATGCGGATCCGGCTTATTTATACCGGCACATGATTGATCCTAAACAGCATTCCAGGTCGGTCAAACTGAAGATAAGAAAGCCGATATTTTCGATGGGATTGTTTGTGCTGTACTTTGGAACAACCACCGTATATTCGGGTATTGCCCACCATACGATTTGGTTGGGGAAAAGGTACAAAGAGCTTCTGGCCGACATCTTTGACGCCAAAATCCTGTCTGACGATTTTTCGTTGTATCTGCATCGGCCCACTGCAACTGACCCGAGCTTTGCTCCTCCGGGCTGCGACAGCTTTTATGTACTGTGTCCGGTGCCCAACTTACTGGGCGGTCAAGATTGGTCAATAGAGGGTCCCAAGTTACGAAATCGTATTGTTTCTGCGCTTGATAAAACTATTCTGCCAAACTTAAGCGAGACGATTACTGATGATTTTTACGAAATGCCGACGAACTTTAAAGAAAACTACTTAAGCGAACATGGCGCCGGATTTTCAATTGCACCGTTATTCAGTCAGTCCGCATGGTTCCGGTTTCATAATCGGGCGGAGGGAATTAAGAATTTGTATTTGGTTGGCGCTGGAACCCATCCTGGAGCGGGTATACCTGGTGTGATCTCATCCGCTAAAGTGGTCGATGCAATTATTCCGGTTTCAAATTCAGCGTGACTGGCGCGGATGTCATTTCAACAGCGGAAGATACCCTTGCTGCGAAAGGGCGGAGTTTTCATTGGGCCAGACGTTTACTTGGCAAAAAACATGCACTGCGCGCGACCCGTCTATATCGCTTTTGCCGTCATATAGATGACGTTGTGGATGAGGCAGAATCGATTGATTTATCCAGAAAAAATCTGTTCGAAGTTCGGCAATCCGTGTTATCGGGCCGTTCTGATCATGAAATACTTATTGATGGGTTAAGTCTGATCAGGGAATGCCGGATCAGTACAGCAGTAGTGCTGGATTTAATAGCAGGCGTTGCGTCCGACATTGAACCGGTCAGGATGAATGATGAAGATGCGCTGCTGCGATACTGCTACCAAGTCGCAGGGACAGTTGGCTTGATGATGTGCAAAGTGCTGGACTCCGATCGCCGGCAAGCGCACGTTTATGCAATTGATTTAGGAATTGCAATGCAACTAACCAATATCTGCCGCGATATCAGGCAGGACGCTTTGCTCAATCGACGTTATCTGCCGTCCAACTTTATTGGCAATATGGAACCTGACGCACTGATCGAACCTTCCGGTTATCAGGTGGAAGCGGTAAAAAAGGCCGTTGCCAGACTGCTTGATTGTGCGGAAAAATACTATGAAAGCGGTGAATCAGGTTTATCGTACTTGCCGTTGAGACCCAGGTTATCAATTTTGGTGGCCGCGCGGATTTACCGCGAAATAGGCAAAGAGCTTGAAAAACAAAATTATGAATATTGGCACCAACGGATCGTAGTTCGAACTACCAGAAAAGTTATTGTTACGCTGAGAGCGCTGCTATGGGCGTTCTCAAGCCCGCAGTTTTGGCGTCATCCGTTGGCGCATGACGCAAGATTGCATTCTGCACTGCGACTGGATGAGGATAAAATTACTTCGACGGTTCAAGCCCATGAAAACTGAGATGGATTTGGTCATTATTGGTGCAGGATGCGCTGGTCTGAGCTTGGGTATGCAATTGGCAAAGTTGGGAAAAATATCGCCAGAAACAGTTTTATTAGAGCCGCGGACATCCTTTGAAAACGACCGAACATGGAGTTTTTGGGGCAATGAGAAGACCGCGTTGTCCGGTCTGGCAAGCCATCATTGGAATCGTTTCCTGGTTCAAGCCAACAGCAAGAGTGTAGCCGTTGATTGCTCATTTGCGCCTTATTATGTTCTTCCTGCGCGACGCTTTTATGACCATGCCCTGGAACAAATAAGCAGCAATGATTTACTCAAAATAGAGACTGGTGTCTCTGTAATCGGCGATCCGCAATTAGTAAATGAAAAATGGTCTGTCAAAACCACCACCGGAGACTTCATTGCCAAAACGGTTGTTGATACACGGCCGTTCCCGATCGATTCTCAACATGGTGCGACACTTTGGCAATCGTTTTTAGGATGCGAGATTGAATCAACTGATGCATTGTTTGATCCACAGGTTGCTCATCTGATGGATTTTTGTGCTGCCAATGCTGACTATGTTGGTTTTACCTATCTGCTGCCTTTGACTCCCACTAAAGCATTAATCGAATTCACTGTCTTCGCGAAAAGGCCATACTTCAAAGACGAGCTGCAAGGCAATCTGGATAACTCTGTTCTCCAATATACGCAAGGCAGCCAGTACGTAATCAACAGAACTGAAGTCGGATTGATCCCGATGGGAATACCTTACAACCCTCGTCGATTCACATCTTCAGACAATTATATTTTTGCGGGCTTAACGTCCGGGGCAGCCAGACCCGCAACAGGCTATGCGTTTCAACGAATACAAATTTGGGCCGAAGCGTGTGCTATTTCATTGGGTAGCAACAGAACTCCGGTTGGACATCAGACAGACGCTTTATTACTAAGAGCGATGGATACGGTTTTTCTCAAGGTAATTCGAAATTGTCCGAAACTGGCACCCGATCTATTTATCAGTCTATTTTCAAAAGTAGAGAGCAGGAAACTGATCAGATTTTTATCTGACCAAGGCAGTTTGTTGGATTGCATAGCAGTAATAAACGCATTACCGCCAGGCCCCTTTATTCAACACATATTTAAACGTTAGCTGACCATGAGACAGATACAAACCCAGGGATTAGTTTTTAGTTGTTTCGCTGTCTTGATATCATTGACGTCAATATTGATGGGTCCAATGGACCTGTTTTCCACTTTGCTGCTGGTCTCGCCAATGATCCTGATTTTAGGGGTTCCACATGGCGCGTTAGATCCTGTTTTTGCGAAGCACTTGTTTTCAATCGATACATGGAGAACCTGGGCAAAGTTCACTTTGCTCTATGCGATCTTGAGCTTGAGCGTGATTGTTACCTGGTGGATCTTCCCCTTGAGTTTTATGGCTGGCTTTTTAATGCTGTCCGCCCTGCATTTCTCGCGGGATTTAACACGATCCACGCTAAAGCTGACCCGAATCCTGTACGGCGGGGCAATTATCATACTACCGACACTTTTACACTCGGATCAAGTTACTGAATTGTTTGCCCTGATGCTTAACCAGGAAATGGGTAGGCAGATCGTCACATTTTTGAAAGTGCTGGCATGGCCCTGGCTAATTATCAGTACTGGTGCCATCTGTATTGAACTGAGAAAAAACTGGAGGACTGGTTTGGAATTCGGTTCAGTTTGCCTGTTAACAGTTTTAGTGCAGCCTTTGGTAGCGTTCGCAGTGTTCTTCTGCGCAATGCATAGCTGCAGGCATATCATGAGAACTCATTTCTACTCAGAATTAAGTTTTAAAAAATTACTGCTGATTTCCCTGGCACCGATGGTCGGAACCATTTTATTGGCGACCGCAGGCTGGCTTTATTTGCCTTCTTCACCCGACTATCCACGGATCGTGCAGTTTTTATTTGTGATGCTGGCGGCACTGACACTGCCGCACATGTTGCTCATTGAGAGAATAGAATTTGCACATTAGCATTCACCAAGAAATAACGAGAGCTTGGAGCGCCTACCGGCAGCAAAGTGCCGCGAACTGACAAATCAGTCAAAAACTAAGCGAGGCATGGCAGAGTTCAAAACCCCCGCCGAACGGTTAAGTCAGAATGCGCACCACAGTGATCCACAATATTAGCGCCGCGCCGAACGCAACCAGTGACGGCGAAACCAAGTTGCTCGCCAATAGCCCGGCAATTCCCAGCGCTGATAGCAGAGCCCCCGACAAGTAATACAACGGCACAGGTAACCAACGCGCCAACGGAAGGAAATGCAAGCCTACCATCAGGCAGATCGCTGCAAGGATAAGGTTTGGACTACCAAAACTGACGCACAAATTAATGGAGACGAAGATAGCGACGCCTTCGACACCGCTCCAGATCCCCACCAGCTTCGCGATGCGCTTGCCTTCTTCGGGTAGTGGTGGGGTTAAACCACGACTGCGCCATATAACAATCAAGATCAACATCACGCTGATTGCTATTGGACCCAGCCACATTGCAGCCGAAAGGCCGGAGAAATTCAGCCCGAGGATCGCCCAAACCGCGCCGAACACGCTCAAAATAATCGGACCGGCTGGCCCAGTCGATTTCAATTCTCCTGCCATGGTGCTCCCTGTCATTGAATTTCGCGTCACACGCACTTTAGATGTCTACCGCGCTATCAAGTGTCTTCACGCCCACCATCCCACGTATTCCAACGTCCAGTGCGAGCCGAATTCATCAATGAAGCGATTGCGATTAAAACTCCTCCAACGCCACACAACTAAAACGCAGGAGTATAGTGGTCCCAGGATTTGAGACAGTAACCGCAGGGTAGTTTAAGCTGTTGTCTTGAAAAGGATGACAGCAAATGAGTGAAAGTAAAAAGC
>JBEONO010000052.1:0-9257 GCA_040544425.1 Oxalobacteraceae bacterium GrIS 1.18 | reverse complement strand
CTGACGTGCGGAGAGGGTTAAGTGCCGATTGAGGCAAAAAAACGGCTGATTTATAATTCTGTGGGAGTTTTATGTCGTTTGTTTAAGAATACCCAGGAATCCCGGGCTTTTTTGACTTCGGATTTATACAAACCAGTGCGCGCCATGCTGTTCTCCATTGGCTTAAATAGCGTAACGTATTACATACCATGTAATTACATAATATATATCAGATAAATGCAAGTAATAATTTGATGATATTTGATATTAGATAATGTATGCTTATCACGTATTAGGCTCAAAAAAGCCAAATTGGAACCGATATTTAATCGTAATACCCCAAATCGACCATCAAATTGTGGGGTAGTCGATAACGACCGTAACCATGCTGTGAGCAGTCCAATGAACGACATTGACACCTACATTCAGGCTGGAACGCGAGATAACACGCGCCGCAGTTACCAGCAGGCGGTGCGCCATTTTGAAGTCGAATGGCAAGGATTCCTGCCTGCGACCAGTGAAAGTATCGTGCGCTACCTGGTGCATTTTGCACCGACCTTGTCTATCAACACATTGCGCCAGCGTCTGTCAGCGCTCGCGCAATGGCATCTTGATCAGGGCTTCCCAGATCCAACCAAGACACCGACCGTGCGTAAGGTGTTACGTGGGATTCAAGCGCTGCATCCAGTTCAAGAAAGGCAGGCCCGGCCATTGCAGCTCGATCAACTGTCCAGACTCGTTGGTTGGCTTGAGGACGGTATCACTGAATCAACGGCGACCGGCGATGACGTCAGGTGTTTGCGGCACCGACGAGACAAAGCGTTGATCTTGCTCGGGTTTTGGCGCGGATTTCGCGGCGACGAATTGACCCGCTTACGGGTGGAACACGTGACGGCTGTTGCTGGTCAGGGTCTTACCTGTTTTTTGCCACACACTAAGGGAGACCGCAACAACAACGGCACGACGTTCAAGGCCCCAGCGTTGGCTAAATTGTGCCCGGTTGAAGCGTATCTCGGTTGGACCGGAGCAGCGCGGCTGATCGACGGTCCCGTGTTTCGCGGCATTGATCGATGGGGACGCGTTGCCGACACAGGGCTGCACGTGAACAGCTTAGTCCCGATGATGCGTTCATTGTTTGCCGCCGCTGGCATTGATTACGCTGATCAGTACAGCAGCCACTCTCTTCGGCGCGGATTCGCCAATTGGGCTACCGAAAACGGATGGAATCTGAAGACATTGATGGAGTATGTCGGCTGGACGGATCCGAAATCTGCGATGCGCTATATTGACTCCGTCAATCCATTTGCGACATAGGTCCCCACTCAAATTGATGGCCCAGGTCGCGTTAAATTATTGATTTTTGCGCTTAGCACAATCGTTCCTTCGCGCACAATGTTAAAAAACCTTCGCGCCGGTTGTTTCCCTTAATTCCAATAATTAATTATATGACATCATACCAAATCCGCAAAATGCCCTAAATAGAGCATAGACAAACAAACATAAATCGCATAGAGACTTTCATTTATGGCAATTTTGTCTTAAATTAGGCCGAATGGCTTATTAAAACGCTAATTCATCAGCAAATCCCAGCCACATTCGTATGAAACAATCGGGATTCCGTTAGGTTTGCCGATTGAAAAAGTAACGCTTCTGGCGAACCCAATACACCTTAACATCGACAGGGTTCGTCAAATGAAACTTCACATCGGCTTCGCTCGCAAGCAATTCCCGAATTGGCTAAATGGCTTGGCCGCCGCATTCGGTCGAACCTTGGTTCCTGCATCCGTAATCGTGGTGGCAATGCTCGCATCAACAGACGCCATGGCACAATATTTGACTGCCGAACACTATTCCGCCTGGCCGAACATGTCGACTCCACAAAATATACTAAATGTAACTATGGGAGCCGATGGCAGTGTGTACGGAACAAATCCACTTGATGGCACTCACAAACTTGGTGAAATTTTCAAAATTACTTCAGCCGGAACATATATTTCTTTGCATAGCTTCAACCAAGGGGACACCGCTGGATACTCACCGGGTGGATCGCTTACTTTAGGACAGGACGGGAATTTCTACGGGTTCACGACCGGGGGAGGTAGCGCCAACAATGCACCAGTCATCTACAAAATCGATACTGTCGGCAATTTGACTATTTTTTACTCGTTCCCGAATTCGTCTCAGTATATTCCCTCGTCCGTAATCTTGGGGATCGATGGAAACGTTTACGGAACCTCCAACATACAAGGTGGTAGTTCACAAGTGTTTAAGGTTACGCCGGGTGGAGCGTTCACTGTGCTTCATGACTTCACGAATGCCGCAGATGGGTGCGGCTGGAATCTTCCTTTGGTTCAAGGAAGAACTGACGGAAATCTTTATGGAACAACGAATGGTTGTGGTTTTGCACCAAGTAGTTCACCGTTCAGCGCGGGAACCATTTATAAAATTACGCCATCAGGAACATTTTCTTTGCTTTATACTTTCCCTTCTGATGGAAGCGCTGGTCAAGCACCAGCAACACCGCTGCTTCAGGGTGTCGACGGCAATTTCTATGGCAGCACAGCTGGCGGAACATTAGCAAGCAAAGGCACTATCTTTAAGGTGACACCTTCCGGTATCTTGACAACGCTTTATTCAAGCCTACAAGGCGGAACTTCACCACTTGTACAAGCCAGTGACGGCAACCTGTATGGCACGCAGGGCGGAAATTACGTCTTTAAGATAACGCCAACAGGTACATTTACGAATCTGTTTAATTTCGGTAACTATGCGCCGCCAGCACCAGCGCAGATTAACCCTTATCTCTACAATGCTGTCGGTAGTATCGCTGTGAGCAGCGACCTGAGTAAGATCTATGGGGCAACAGAAAATGGCGGTCCTGCCGGATTGGGTGGCTTCTACATCCTTAATTTAGCCAGCGCCACGACAGGGGCAGACGTTGCAGTCTCCGGCACGGCTACAGATAATCCGCTTGGTCGATCAACGTTTAGTCTGACCCTTAGCAATAGTGGTCCTGTGACCGCTACGAATGCTAGTGTGATGATGTCGCTTCCCAAAAATTCAACGTTTGTTTCGAGCAGCGGTAGCTGCACAACAACAACCCCAATCTTAAATTCTACGTTTATTGTGTGCAACGTCGGCTCTCTTGCTCAGAGCGTTTCAAGCCCGCTAACTATTACTCTTCAAACCACCCCTGCGGCAAAAATATCACCAGTATTTACAGCGTTTTCTGATGAGAGTGATCCAGTTCTGTCAAATAACAGCATCACAATCACCGTGATTCCTCCACCAGGTGCGTCGATTGGCGTCACTAGTTTCGCCGACGCCCAGATATCGTCCGGACTCCAACGCACACTGACGATTACCAATGCAGGTCCAGCGGTCGCAACCAATTCAACCGTAACGGCTGTTCTTCCAGCTGGAGAAGCACTCGTCCCGAGTGCCAGCAGTCCGTCCTGCAGTCAGTCTGGACAGGCCATCAAATGCAACGTTGGTACAATCGCGGTAAACGGGTCAACGAACGTGGTTGTTACAATCTCCAATGACCTGACTGCGCCAATCACGTTTAAGCTTTCCACAGACGCGACAGATACGAACTCTCAAACGGCGTTCACCGATTATCCTCCAGCGGCGTCGATCTCAATTGGATTTGCAGATGCTCAGATCTCAGCCGGGCTTCAACGTACTCTAACGATTACTAATTCAGGTGCAGGACTTGCAACGAACACTACAGTCACTGCGATTCTTCCAACCGGCGAAGCCCTTGTACCAAGCGCCAGCAGTTCATCATGTCAGCAATCTGGGCAGACCATCACCTGTAGCGTCGGTACCATCGCGGCAAACGGATCTGCAAACTTGGTAGTCACGATCTCTAACGATCTGACTTCTCCGATTACGTTTACACTTTCCACCAGTGCCATAGATGCTAACGACCAATTGACGTTCACAGATTATCCGCCCGCCGCGTCGCCGACAATAGCGGGGTTCGCCGACGTTCAGATTTCGACCGGATTACAACGTACTTTAACAATTGTAAATGGAGGCGCTGGGATCGCAACGAACACTACCGTTACAGCGACACTTCCAGCAGGTGAAGCGCTCGTTCCGAGTGCCAGTAGTTCTTCCTGCAGTCAGTCTGGACAAACCATCACGTGTAATGTAGGCACCATCGCAGGGAACAACGCATCGACGAGTTTGGTAGTCACGATCTCGAACGACTTGACCGCGCCAATTACATTTACGCTTTCGACGACTGCGATTGATGCCAACACGCAAACGACGTTCACAGATTATCCTCCTCTGTCGTCAATCACAGTCGGTTTTAGCGACGTTCAGATCTCGACCGGACTTCAACGGACGCTCACCGTTGCAAATATAGGTAACGCACTCGCGACCAACGTGTTTGTCACAGCTCCGCTTGCAACCGGCGAAGCACTCATCGTGAGTGGTAGCAGTTCATCCTGTCACCAATCTGGCCAATCCATTTCGTGCAGCGTAGGTAACATTCCGGCAAATGGATCCGTTAACTTGATCGTGATAATCTCAAATGACACGACCGCCGCCGTCAACTTTACGGTTTCTGAGAGCGCGATTGATTCAAATCCGCAGACTACGTTCTCGGATTCGCCGCCTGCTTCTGGAGGCGTGACGGCCAACGTGCCAGCGCTTCCAGATTGGGCAATGATTGTCTTGGGATTGTTTCTTGTTGCTAGTATGGGAAAGCTAAGTCGCGGTAAATTTCGGTAACTTAATGCGCTACCCTTTCGCATAGCCTTTAGGCTTGCTTGGGGTAGCTCACCAAATCCTGCAATGCGATCTTGACCTCGTCGATAGCTTCATTCCAGTCGCCTGGTGTTGATTGTCGAAACAGGCGCATGACATTGGGATACCAGGGAGAATCCGACCGTTCGCGAAGCCAGCGCCAATCCGTGTTCACTGCTGGTACCAGTACCCAACAAGATTTACCGAGAGCGCCTGCAACATGCGCAACTGCCGTATCCACGCAAATGACAAGGTCCAACTGCGCGACTATTGCAGCGGTATCTGCGAAGTCCAGTATGTCTTTACCGAGCGATACAATTGGCTGCTCGACTGCCGCAAGCCCTACATCGTCCTGTCCGGCATCTTTTTGCAAACTAAAAAATATGATCTCAGGTATTTTCCAAAGTGGGGCCAAGGATGCTAAACCCAAAAGAGACCGGTTTGCGTCATTGCCGTGGCCAGGGCTGCCTTTCCAGACCAGCCCAACCTTCAACCCATTTCCAGACAGACGTGACCGCCATTGTTCTAATTTTGCGGCAGAAACCGACAGATAGGGAACGGACGGAATTGTTTCCAGTGTCGTGCCAAAATGCAGTGGCAGACTAAGAGCAAAAACCCAATAGTCGTGCACTGTCAATTCTTCGTTCGACGATACGATCGCATCAACGCCACTCAGAGTTTCGAAGAGTGGTTTGAGGCATTGGTGGCATGCTACCGTGAGATGGCGAACCCCTCTGGCCTTAAGCATCGGGGCATACCGTGCAAACTGGATGCTGTCTCCGAACCCCTGCTCAGGACAGATGATAAGAGATTTGCCCTCTAACGGCTCACCATTCCACTGTGGACACGGAAGAGACGGCATATTCGAACGTTCTTCCTGCTTGTTTAGGTGGTAGCGTAGCTCATAGTCCGGCCAAGCTTCCAGGTACTGACCCATTGGGAGTCGAAGCATGCATAGGTTCCAGCGAGCAGTGACGTGATTCGGATCCGAGTCGATAGCACGACTATAAGCCTCCTCGGCACTTTTCAGTTGATTAGTCTTAGTAAAGAATGTACCAAGTCCACAAAATGCATCCGCGTCGCCAGGCCTGACTTCAAGCACCTTACGAAACGTTTCTTCGGCTTCTGTCAGTCTATTCTCACGAAGCAATAGACTCGCTAATCCTTTATTGGCGCTGGTAAAGTCGGGTTGGATCGTCAATGCCTGGCGGTAGGCCGCCTCTGCTTCGACCAATTTGTTTTGCAGATTGAGTGCCACACCGAGATTAAAATATACTTCTGCATAATTTGGGTTCAATACAAGCGCTCGCTTATAACTCCCGATAGCTCGATCAAGCTCTCCTAGCTCTTTGTGAATAAACCCCTTATTGCAAAAAAATAACGGATCGTGATTTTTTGCATTTATAGCCCTATCGATCAATTTAATGGCGATATCATTTTTGTTCACCTGGTGTGCAATCAGTCCCAAAAAATGTAGGGCTTCAGGATGGTCTGGACTTGTCTGAAGGATTTTTTGATAAATTGATTCAGCTTCTTGCAATCGACCTGCTTGATGATGTTGCAATGCGATTTGAATGGCCTCCGGAATCTGAACAAAATTATCTTTCTGTTTGCCATGGTCTGTATTGCTATTTTTCCGCAGTGTGATCAGATTGTTCTGTGCCACCGTATTATTGCTATCAGTTTGCACTGCAAATTCTAAACAAGATAAAGCCAAATTTTGTTGCCCAATTTTTTCCAAAATTAAACCTTGGTTGTTCCAAAAACCACTCAGACTGGCCACCTCAATAGTCTGGTTATTTGCCAGACCGCTTGAATAGATAAATGCGTCCTTGGCCATTTCGGCTTGCCCCATCTTGTCAAGAATTTTCGCTAAATTCGCAATGACAACGTGGTGACTCCGCTCTAGCGCTAAGGCTTCATGGCACGCAATCAAAGCGTTATTGAGCTGATTGTCATTGATCAAAATGACGGCAAGATTATTAAAGAAACTGGGGTCGTTTGGGTTGATTTGGATTGCTTGCTCAATTAACTGAACGCTCTTTTGGACATTTCCGTTATTGAGAGTTAACAAGCCAAGTAAATGGATCGCGCCAGCATCGTCCGGTTCTCCTTGAAGAATGCGATGACATAGGGATTCGGCCTGCGGAAATTCCTTGTTTTCATAAAGGGTAATTGCCTGCTGAAGTATCGGAGAAATGACTGTTTGTGAACTGTTGATTAAGCTTGATTCAGAAAGTGGCATGGACTCATTCATTTTAATTTTCAACAGATGTTTTTCAACGGCTCATGATTATATGGGTAGAGTATTGCAACATGATGACTATTCATAGCAGTCTAGATTTATGAAAATATTAAATTGGCAATGCTTTTAATCCGCTTCGATGTGCAGTTGCGAACGTGTCATATTGCAGTCATAACAACAAATTAGACTTAAATCGGTAAAACTGCACGGCGCAGTCAAGAAACCGATTTTTCATACGGCGCGAGAAGCAATACGACAATGCCAAATCATAAAAATAATTTAATTGCCCACACAAAGTTTATTGCCTTGTTTGCCTTGGTATTCGTGTTGCAATATATTTTATATTTTTATATTCCGGACATGGTCTTGATTAATAATGTTTACCACGATTTTCTTGTCGTGCCGGTCACTCACGCAATCAACTTACTTTTCCCTTCTGAAAATGCTTACGCATTGGCCAATACCATCCGTTCAAGTAAAGTTGATCTGGAAGTGGTGCGGGGCTGTGATGGATCAGGACTGTTGTTTCTCCTTGAAGCAGCGATCATTGTATTCCCTTCGCCAATCAAACGAAAATTATTAGGCGCGGTCCTTGCGATACTGTTCGTCTGCGTCCTGAATTTCGTGAGGATAATTATCCTGTTCTACGCGGCATCGTTTCAACCGACGATGTTCCAGCCGTTGCATAGTTTTTATATCCCGACACTGTTGATCGCACTCTCCGCGATGTTTTTTTATGCCTGGTCAATGAGACCGTCCAATGAGACCATTTAAGCCAATCGAAGTGTTTGCGCGGATAATGATTGCCTGGCTGGCAGCGTCATTAATCGGTATCTATTTTGGACAGGCGATCTTGAGCTTATTTGAACCGTTTATCAAGTCCATCATCCTTCTTGTCCAAGCAGATTTTTCGCCGACGCTGGACATTGTCAATCAAAATGGTTCTTCTGTGATGCGATTGTTACCGCTTACAATTCGACCATATCAATTGACACCAGATATGCGCCTGCGCGAAGGTTTTACACTGGATGCTGTTACGACCGCCGTTGATCACGCAATTTTGCCACTTGTAATATTGGCGATGATTTTGATTGCCTGGCCGTTTCGACACGGCATACGGGAAATCAGTTTGCGCATTGCCTTTGGCGTATTGGGAGCAATCATCGTAATGGGGGTGACGACTCCCTTGTTTTTAGCGGCTAGAGTTCAAATGAACACGATGATTTTTGCTTTGCAGGTTGGCGGAAATCCTAAGAAGCCATTCTTGATTGATTGGATGATTTTTACCGAATCCGGCGGAAGGTGGCTGATTCCAATTGCCATCGCGATCCTATGTATTGGTCTCAGCAAATCGCTAGCTTCGGTCAGTACTGTACAAAATGGTAGGTAGTTATTGCTTAAGATTGGATTGAACGGATTTATTGCAGGAAATTTTATGTTATCCACGATCCAATTGAACATAAGACGACGAAAGGCAAAGTGAAGGCAATGAGCAGCGTACACGAAACCGCGTATCCTCGACTCAAGGATGAATTCACTGAGCAGGAACTCATCGCCATTTACACGCCAACGCCTTTAGAGCTGAAATTCGTTGCAGCACGCTATCGCCAGGTCACACTGCAGACCTTTCTATTGATCCAGTTGAAATTGCTCCAGCGGTTAGGGTATTTCATTGCACTGGCCACGATCCCATCCGAAATCGTCAAGCATATTTGCAGTCGCGCCCAGATCCGCGTACCGACCAAGTCAGCTCTGGCCAAGTACGATAAATCCGGAACCAAACATAGGCATCGCGCACACCTACGTGAATTCGTTGGCATACACGAACTGACCGAAAACGATGAAACCTGGTTGCAAGGCCAAGCACTTCAGGCGGCCCAAACTAAACAGGAGGTGGCCGATATCATCAATGTATTGATCGAGGAGCTGGTGCAGCGTCGCTTCGAACTCCCCAGCTACACAGACTTGTACCGAATGTCGATTAATGCCAGAGCAACAATCAACGAGCGCATCTATAAGTCTGTAGCTGGACAACTGCCTGAATCTGTAATTACCCGACTCGATGGCATGTTCAAGTGCGCATCTGGCCGCAGTCAGTGGGATAGTCTGAAGCGCGAACCGAAGCAACCCAACGTGCGCGAAGTGACAGACTTCCTGTCACATATCAATAATATGATGGTTGTGTCGCAATAAGGTAGAACGGACAAAAAATGTGGCGAGGCTCCGGAAAATTAAAAAGCTAAACTATAAAACTGTTCAGCTTTGGACAAAG
>JBEONO010000051.1:0-9611 GCA_040544425.1 Oxalobacteraceae bacterium GrIS 1.18 | reverse complement strand
TGAGGAAAACGGGGCAGCGCCGACCAGCTGTAGTGAAGAAAATGGATGCAGCTTAAATTCTCTGAAAAATTGTCTTGCCCAATGGGTCCACTTTATGTATCAGGAACTGAAACTGGCGGCATAAAAATTTACTTTTAGGCGACAACTAGCTTGAAAAACTCCGATTCAGCTCACTTCTAATTTGGCAGTGCGTTTCATCCGGCGTAATTACGTTGTCAATTTTGTGGGTAATTTTGTGTTCAAATGGGCTGGGTACAAAGTGAAAATAGCATCCATATTTAATAGAAAAAGTGCTTTCTGGAAGCTTCGAGTTTAGACGTTCGGCGACGGTTAAAAATCGTATTTCGACGACATCCGTCCGATCATTGCTGTCATTGCCAACGCGCCAGAGGCAGCAACCCTTTTTGTACAAGAAATTTAATTTCATTAGCTCAGGTGCAATCCTCGCCAATATGGCTTTACGCGCTTGCGCTCTAGAGATTACATTTTTGCTCGGAACATCTCGGCTCATTGAAATTTGTCCCATACATATTTTGAATATACTGCTTCAGTTGAGTTGGTATTGGGCTTATTGGGATAAATTAAATAGCCACCCGCCGCCGCACTACCCGCATTTGTTGTCCCACCAGTGAGAAGGCCAATGCCAGCCGATGTCACAGCCGAAATGTCCTGAACACCATTCGTTGGCATTTTTGCCTCTATTAGACTGATTGAATGATGACGGATTCCCCTCAAAGTACAAAAAAATTTCCTAGGCCCGTAACTTACTTAGTAACTAACGATGAGTTTTGGTCCATTCAACAACTTGTTTGGTCAGCTGGTCATTGACGCTACGACACTCCGACATAACCTCAGTTCTGACATTTTCTTTACCAGTGACGTACTTAATCAGACACTCGCCACTTGAATGCAATCTACCAGCGATACTTTCTTGTTCAGGACTCCATGTGTGTGCGGCACGACCATCCGAATAGAAATATAATGAGACGCCATCGTTTCCACCTATCTGGTCGGTGTATCGGGCCGTTTTCATCGCTGCGAACCAGGACTCAATGAAACCACGAGCATCTTCGCGTGAAATGTCTGCTTCCGTATCTTCAACGGTGATTCGCGCAGCTGCTGGGTTAGTTCCTCCACGACTCTTTCCAAGTTTGATTGATTCGTTGCCGTCAATCGGGGCTTTTGCGCGTGAGACCACGGCAAAATACGGTAAATCATCTATGTTGTGGGTGCTTAACTTGGCAGGTCGCCGTCCTATCGCTACAGAAAACTCGGTGCTGTCGACACGCGGCGTGCGATCAACTATCATCCAGAGATCAAAATAGCCATCTCCAATGAGATTTTCGAACACATTGCGTTGGTGGACCGTCTTAAGATCTGAAGGTATTAATGAAAGTGGCTGTAGTTGGCTTTCATCTTCGCCGACACTGTGTGCAAAACAGGCAGCAAACTTTAACCACAGTGTGAGCCCTAAGATTAATTTTGCACAAGATGGCGGTGCCATATTATTATTACGTTCCCATAAATTATTTACTATACGCATTCATCGCCCCGTTATTGTTTGGTTTGTTTGGATAGATGCGCAAACGGACACGGCTAAACAAACCAGCGCAGCGTTCCAGATATCAGCGAAATTAATTGATGTCATTTACCAAGTTCATGTCGAATCCAAACAACCCATGGGTCATCGGGACCAACAACAAATTCATTTGTGGGTGCAAGCGCCCTCCAATAGGGAGAGAGAGTTCCGTTGCTATTTTTTAGTAGGAAGAGATAGGTCTCTCCAATCCTGTAGTCAAAGGCGAAGCAGAGGCCTTGTCCGGTGCGGCCAACCTCGATATACGGAACTGCTTGGTTCCTCGCCAGTTGAGACTTTTCCCATAACCAGCCTCGAATTTTAATTGGTTTGTCAAACTCACCCTTTAAAGTGCCAACTAGTTCAAATTGAACCTCAGGATACAGAGTATTAAATGATGGGAGATCGGGAACGGCGATCTTCAAGTCGTCCAACGATACATAACCTGTTGCCTTAGCCAATACAATCAGATCAGAATTTTTTACCAAATTTTTTGCAGACGTTGCCGCCGACCCAACCGGTTCGCCCTGAGGTCGGGTTATTTCACATGCTTCCAAAGGTCTGAGGACAAGGGTCGAAGCAAGAATAAAGCTTGCAAGATAAAGGTTAGTCATTTTGAATATACGGATTGCGATTGATTGGTATTTGGTTTGCTTGGATACAGTAAAAATCCCCCATCTGCGCCAGGATTCGCTCCAGCGCTAGTATCTTCACCACCAGAGACATCATTTTGGACACTTGGAGTTCCATTTTGTCCGTGCGCGGCAAACGCTTGTGTGAAATCATTCCCTGTCACTGTCCGCTTAACGCCTGGGACATCCGCACTCATAATGTCGGTACCTTGTTGATCATGGCCACTAAAGACGTTTGCTTGCCCTTCTGTCATCAAATGAAAGTCTTCATGCAAAATCGTAGCGTTGTTTGCACTTGCTGGAAACTGTGCAGATAACGATGCGTTGCTAGTGAATGGATTTGCCACACCAGCTTGTCCTTGGATTATATTTCCATTCTGGTCTTTCCCAAGATTACGTGCTGAAACCACATCAATTTGAATTCCACCAAAAACTGGCACATTTCCAGGCGATACTGAGACTGTAGTATTGATCGTATACGGTGGAAAATTACCTGAAAGACCGCGTTGCGTGGCATTAATGTATTGTTGCTGAAACGCTGGGGTATATCCGCTGCCGGTAAAATAGACATTTGTAAATGCGACGTTGTAGACGTTGTTTCCGCCGGTTATATTGACCTGGAATCCATATGGATCGTTCCCATTAATTGGATTATTGTTCGCGTAGGAATAAAAATTAATGCCCGCTTTGAATTTCTTTGGATCCTCGCTGATAAACCGGCCAACCATAGGGTCATAATATCGAGCCCGATAATAGTACAATCCATTCCCATCGTCTTCCCGTCCAGTGAATTTTAACCGGCTCGCCTGCGTGCCAGAAATCGCCTGCGTTTGTCCAAACGATGTATAGGTAAAACTTGCTTGCGTGCCGCCACTGACGTTACTTTCGGCCACCACACTGTTGACCTGGTCATGCTGGTACATGGTTGGCACGAATTCCCGGTTTTGCATTTCAAATCCCGCGACTAGCTCATCAACGCTGGAACCACGGAAGTATTTTTCAACCACAGTACCAGCTTGCACCACTGATTCCAGGTGTTCGCCTTCGAGATAGTAGTCAAGCGTGCCCAGCATACCGCCTAACCGACCGATCCGATAGTTGTTGGGGTCATAGCGATAAGTCTCAGTTGAACTTTTTTGCAGCATCGTGTTCATGCGACCTTTGGCATCCCATGTCAGCGTGCGCGGCGTGAGTCCGGTTTGGTTGGTCAAACGTCCTTCCATATCAAAACCGAAACCAGATTCCGTTGAGCCGCTTACGCTGCCGATAGTGATGGTGTTTAAACGGTGGCGGTAGGTCGGCGTATAACCCACCACGGCACCAATCTGGCTAGCTAATAAATAATTGCAGTAGCGTGTAACCGTGCCCGTTGCGCCGATGGTAGTGCCGCCCACGGTACGGGTCATGCGATTGCCGATGTGGTCGTAAGTGAAACCTTCGCTATTTGCTGTGTTGGGTGCAACGGTTTGCGCGGATTTAATGAAGACGGATTCTCCTCAAATTGCAAAAAATTTCCTAGACGGGTATTTGGGCTAAATCAACAAATCACTTCGATTGAATGACAGGTAGATATTTTTCGCAAAATTTGCCCGCATCCGCCTTCCATTTGTCTTCCAATTCTTTGTGGCGCTTCATGGCCGCTAACCCTTGTGGTGTGCCAACGTTGATGTCAACAACGTTCCCACCGCACGTAGTGACTGAACCTGATGGCGAAATATTCAGAAGAACAGGATCACCAGAATCAAGTTTTACTGCACAAGCCGACGCTGTCCCACTTGTAAACACAAAGGTTCGAGATGTTGGAGATCCTTTAAATATGTGCTTTACAATGATCTCCGCAATTGTCATTCGTTGCGATTGGGCTGTCTGTGTCATCGATGAAGCATAGGATTCAAAGGGTAAGGTCGGATCATATGTATTAAACGTCGTGACAACTTGCCCTAGCACGACATTTTGGGCTCGACAAAATTGCTCTTCGTCACTAGCCGGTATGCATTCGCATGCGAAGGATAGATTATGCACAAAAAAAATCAGTCCAAAGGAGGCACGCAGCCAGGTCTGGGAGTTGGAATAAGAAATCATTTTGAATATACAGACAGTGATTGATTTGAATTCGGCTTATTCGGATAAATTAGAAAGCCACCTGCAGCGCCCTGATCAGACGTCGTATTGGTGTCGCCGCCATCGGACAGTTCGTTGTGGACACCAGATGTAGAAGGCAAAGACCCAAACGCTTGTGTGAAGTCACTTCCGGTCACTTTACGTGATACGTTGGGATCGTATAGACTCATAATGTCATTGCCTGGTAGATCGTGCCCGGCATAGTCCACGTTGGGAGCGAGCAAGTGAAAGTCTTCATGTGCGATCGTAGTTTTATTCGCCCCCGCAGGAATATTCGCATATACCGAAGCATCGCTTGTATTTGGATCTGCAAGTCCGGCCTCTCCTGTCTTTGTTAGTCCATTGACAGTGCCAAGGGTGGTCCCAGGACTAACATTTATCTGAATCCCGCCAAAAACTGGAGCGTTACCAGGAGCTAAGGTGACAGTGGTATTCACTTGGTATGGCGGAAACTGGCCACTAAGTAGGGTCTGCGTTGCATTGACATATTTAGTTGCAAACACAGCACAGGTGCTACCACACCCTGTGAAATAGACGTTGTTAAATGCGATGTTATAAGTATTATTTCCGCCGGTTACAGTGACCTGGAATCCGTATGGATCGTTGCCATTCACAGGATTATTGTTCGTGTAGGCGTAGAAATTAATCCCTGCTGCAAACTTCTTCGGATCTTCGCTGATAAACCGGCCAATCACTGGATCGTAATATCGCGCCCGATAATAGTACAACCCGTTACCATCATCTTCACGTCCAGTGAATTTTAACCGGCTTGCCTGTGTACCTGAAATCGCCTGAGTTTGTCCAAACGAAGTATAGGTGAAACTTGCTTGCGTGCCACCAGTAACGTTGCTTTCTGCGACCACACTGTTGACCTGGTCATGCTGGTACATGGTTGGCACGAATTCACCGTTTTGCATTTCAAATCCCGCCACCAGTTCATCTGTGCTGGAACCACGGAAGTATTTTTCAACAACTGAACCAGTTTGAACCACTGATTCCAGATGCTCGCCTTCCAGATAGTAATCCAGCGTGCCCAGCATACCTCCTAACCGACCGATCCGATAGTTGTTGGGGTCATAGCGATAAGTCTCAGTTGAACTGTTTTGAAGCACTGTTTTCATGCGACCTTTGGCATCCCACGTCAGTGTGCGCGGTGTGAGTCCAGTTTGACTGGTCAAACGTCCTTCCATATCAAAACCGAAGCCGGATTCCGTTGAGCCACTTATGCTGCCGATAGTGATGGTGTTTAAACGGTGGTGGTAGGTCGGCGTATAACCCACCACGGCACCAGTCTGGCTGGCCAATAAATAATTGTAGTAGCGTGTAACCGTGCCCGTTGCACCGATGGTGGTGCCGCCAACGGTACGGGTCATGCGATTGCCGATGTGGTCGTAAGTAAAACCTTCGCTATTTGCTGTGTTCGGCGCATTGACGGCGGTCAATCGGTACAACGCATCCAGCGTGTAAGAGATGCTGCCAGGTGTCGCACCGGCAATCACGCTCGTACCAGTGATATTGCCGACATGGTCACGCGTATAAGATTGGTTGGCAACTGTCGTTCCAGTGGCATCAAATTGATTGATCGTTTGCAGCCAGCCACCAGAGTCATACGTATAAATACTTTTCGCGCCGCTGCTCATGACGCGGGACAGGACTCGCCCGGCATTGTCGTACTGATAGTTTACCGTCAGGTAGTCCGGATTGAAGATCGACACCAGCGTCCCGGCACCGTCATAGGTATAATGGGTGGTACTGTTCTGATAAGTGGTCTTGGTTTGCATGTGACTTGCCTTGTCCCACGTAAAGGACAGCGAAAGACCACTGCGACTGTCAATTTTGTTAAGCAGGCGATTCAGGTTATCGTACTTCATGGAATAGCCGATATTATTGTTCGCCGCAGAGTTGAGATTTCCGGCCTGGTCATAACCAAAAGCTTCACTGGTGCCATCTTTTAAATAGCTGACGTTAATTGGTCGATTGAGGTTATCAAAAGCAATCTGCGTTGTTTCGGCAAGTCGGTTGGTCTTTTGGTAAATATTTCCAGCTTGGTCCAGCGCATAATTCGTGGTGGCACCGGTCGGATCGGTTTCGCTGATCATGCGCCCGAGTCCATCATAGCCCCAAGCGTAGAGACGACCTTCTGCGTCAATCTGCGTGACCGGATTGCCCAACAAGTCATACGTGGTTTGTGTTGTGCCGTTTAAGGCATCGCGTTGTAAGGTCGAACGGTTCAGTTCATCGAATTGCGTAGAAACCGTACAACCGTCTGAATTCTTTGGTTGCAGATTGGCCTGTGCGTTGGCATCGATCACGCATTTGCGATTGTTGTTTGCGTCAAAGCTGAATGTGGTGAGGTAGCCATGCGCGTCCTGAACGGTCAATGGCCGCCCCAGTGCGTCGTAGGAAGTCGTGATTGTTTCGCCGTTACCATTGGTGACACTGAGAGCGTGCCCAGCCAGATCGTAACTGGTTCTTATCGTCCGGTCGTCTGCATCTGTGACCGATATACGCCTATTCATGGAATCATATTGGTATGCCAACTGGTGGCTTTCAGGATCGGACACGCTGATGACGTTGCCAGCATGGTCATACGAATAGACCGTGATACCGCCCAACGCATCGGTTTCGTATTGCACACGGTCAGCTGAATCGTAGGTGCGCGTAACAATGTTACGGACATCAAACGTCCCATCGGATTTTTTGTACTGGTGGGTAATTTGCCAGTTCTTGCCATTATCGTCATAGCGATTAATAAATAAGTCACCCACCGCATCCTGCACCTGCTGAATGCGATCTAAAGCGTCATAGGTCGTGATAGTTGTCAGATTGACCGTGGCGGAATTGGTTGGCGATACACGGCGCGCTAACGTTTCGGTCGCTTTGCGCCCCAGGTTGTCATAGGTAAAGTTTTTTGTAACACTGGTGCCATCCCAACCCGTGATTGTTACGCTTTGCACGTTCAAATGCGCTGCGGTGTCATAGGTGTAAGTTGTTACCCGAGTTTTAGTGGTATCGGTAGGACTTAGATAATCGGTTTGTGAAGCGAGCGTAGCATCGCTGTTCCAGCAATAACTGCGCAGCTTTACGTTACTGCTGCCACTTAACGTGGACAACGTCACCGTATTTGGCTTACCAGCTGCGATACAGGTTCCGCTGCCGCTATAAAAACTGGTCGTGGAAGTCGTGCCGCGCTTGTCTTTAACGCTGGCCACTTGATCATAAGGGCCATACGTGGTGTCGACTGTTTGTAATAATGGATCCTGTTCTCGCGTCACGTTGCCAAAGGTATCACTGGCCGTATTGAACGTTTTGTCGCTCTTGTAGCTGTATTGCGTCAGGTATCCCAGACCATCGCGCTTTGCGTAACGCAATCCATCCGGCTGGTTTTTGAACATGAGAATCGCACCGTCCGGCTCAGTGAGCTTAATCATACGCCCAGAACTGTCATACTCGTAAGAACGGATGCCACCTAACGGATCAGTTACCCTGGTCGAACTGCGAAACAAATCGTAGTCCAACGTCTCGGCATTGCCAAGCGCATCGGAATCGTTAAAAGTGCGTCCGTTTTCATAGTAGGTAAAATTGGTGGCGACGTTACGCAGTGGCTTGCTCACCTTGGTTAAATTATGGGAGTTGGGCGCGTAGGCATACGCAATCGTTGTTGTTCCCGTTATCAGAGGTTGTGGGCTCTTGTAGGACGCGAGATTGCCATTACTGTCGACGACATAAGTCCATTTTCTGCCTGACCAATCGGAGATAGTCTGTAAATGGTTATTACCATCGTAGGCGAATGTCAGGCCTGTCCGGCCTGCGATGCCCAGATTGTCGGTGATTGTCGATAACCGGCCAGTGGCGTCATAAGTCAAATTTAACTGATTGCCCCACGGATCAGCGATCTGGATCAGCCGGGCAATCGTATTGGGAGTCGTCTTGAGAACTCCGGCACCAATCGTTTGAAAAACGTATTTTGTGCCGTTCCGAAACGTTAATGTGTGCTGGCCTGCCGATGGGGTATCGAACGCCAGATTATCAAACTCGCCGGCCGGTGGTGTCACCCCATACGTAGCTTCGTTGACCAGGTAATTATGATCGCCGCCGCGTTCATCGGTATAGGTAATAGAACTGGTCTTGCCATTACCATTCACAGTGGCCTGCGCCTGAGTACAATTCGGACAAGCGCCGTAATCGTTCGACTTTAAGCGCATCGCGTAGCTGTGCACCCAGCCAAAGCCTAAGCCCTTGTCGATAGCCGTTGAGGATGAAGCGCTATTAAACGTTCGGGTAAAGGCGTAATTCAGTCCGGCACGGCCTTTAATTGTAAAATCGGTTTCGTCGTGGTAGTTATTTCCAGTGACTGTCGATACGGGGTCGGTCGTGGATGGGGTTTTGATCGGATTGTTGTTGACCTCAGCGATGTTATTCTGATTCGTCAACGTCGCGTTATTAAATGTGGGCGTGACATTTGAGGTGCCAGCCAAGGATATGGACGTTGCCTGAACCAGCAATGTGCCTTTGGGTGGCACGTACCCGCCCGCGTACACTGCCAGCGAGGCGAGGCAAATTGCCGGGACAACTACGATTGCCGCTAGTCGAATACGTAATCCGGTTTTCATTGTATTTCTCCGTGTAGGTCATGCCGACTAACTGATTTTTTATTGATTGCCACAGATGGCGGAACCACGAATCCCCCGCCAGCAGATATGCCACTCATGTTTTGAATTTCGAACGTCGCACTATTTAAATTGTTTGACGTGTCGTAGGTTTTAAAAATATCGACAGAGAAACTGAAATTCGGTCCAACCGACAATTGTGAAGGGACATCAATTTCCGCCCAGCCTTTCGTCAGATTGTTGGCGCCGACTGAATATTGACCCACCGGGGGTGCGGATAAAAACTTGGACTGGTTTATGTTGCAATACCGAGACTCTGTCTATATTCTCGGGGGCTGAGTGAACCAAGGGAAATCTTGATGCGCTTTTCGTTATACCATCGAATGTAGGAATCGACTATCTCAATGAACTGTTCAACAGTGATATCTTGCCAGTTTCGAGGATAGAATAGCTCCGTTTTTAGCCTACCAAAGAAGCCCTCACAGGCTGCATTGTCGGGGGAGTACCCCTTACGTGACATCGAACGAACCAGCTTGGCGTTGTTCATCCGTGAGAGCCAACCAGGCCAGCGATTGTAGGCACCACGATCAGAGTGAACGACAGGTCGATCACTGCCGCTGGACACCGTCTCGATGGCAGCATCCAACATAGTATTCACCAGAGCAGCGTCTG
>JBEONO010000050.1:0-10107 GCA_040544425.1 Oxalobacteraceae bacterium GrIS 1.18 | reverse complement strand
CGGTCACGATAAACCAGAACGGTCGGTCACGTTCAATCGGAATGGCCGGTCACGATGCCAGAATGACCGGTCACGATGGACCAGAATACCCAAAAAGCAGCCGAGTTACTTAATTTTAAAATTTGCGCCGACAAGACCGGTTCAGCACCGATGATGCGCGCCAGTGTGTCATTTGAAATATTGTCTTGTATGATCGCGCGCCGAATGTTCATTGTGGCACTTAACGAAGTCGGAAAAATCAACACGGGTGCCGACAGGTCAGCTGTAAGGCCTTGAATAAATTCAAATTCATTGGTATGGCCGGATATTTCCATCAAACGAGTTCCTTATTTCCAGATTTTGCTGCCGACTGAATTTAACTTAGCTTTGAAAAAGGCTAGCCAGAAAAACCAGTTTAGGTGATGAATGGATGCGGCGCTAACGATTATTCGCTGCCGGATCAACACGCGAAGATCAAAAAAAACTAAATCGAGGATCAATTTGTCTTGCGATTGGAAGTTTTATCACCATATAGTTTCGCTACTTTAAATCGAACTATCCAATTTTTTTCGATTCACACACCGGCCAACGACTCAAAAAGGAAAATCATGACTATTTCTATGCACAATGCTTCAGTCCCAGTTTTCAAACAAATGCTCACCAGCATGAGCCACATCTTAAAAAAAGCTGAAGCTCACGCCGAGGCAAAAAAAATTGATCCGGCAGCCCTGCTTCAGGCGCGACTGTTCCCAGATATGTTCCCATTAATACGCCAAGTTCAGATTGCAGCTGACTTTGCCAAAGGTGTTTGCGCCAGGTTGGCCGATGTGGAAGTCCCCAACTATGAAGACAGCGAAAACAGCTTCGAGGACCTGCAGATACGTATCCAAAAAACACTGGCGTTTATCGAGGCGCTTGATCAGTCGAAATTTGACAATGCTGCCAGCCGGGAAATCATAACTCGCCCCGGCACACCAAAAGAAAAAAGGTTCACCGGGCTGTCTTATCTACTAGGCTACGGCTTACCTCAGTTTTTCTTTCATGTCACTACCACCTACGCAATTCTGCGACACAACGGTGTAGAAATTGGCAAAGGTGATTATATGGGTCTGTAATATTTGTTGGCGTGGCGGCGTGTTAACTCATCGTCGCCACAAACCAGGCCAAACCTGTAAGACACGTCGTGGCTCAGGATCCAACCAGCCCGGCGGCGATGTTGATCGAAAGCCCTAATATTGCCATATTGAACCAAAAGCTGAGTATGGACTGTGCCAACGCAGTCTTTCTGATTGGCCGCGTCGTCATTGAAATATCAGATGTTTGCGCCGCAACCGCAATCGTGAAAGAAAAATAGAGGAAATCCCAATAATTAGGCTGTAAATTTTCATCTGGAAATCGCAGGGCGCGTTGCTCTGGCGAGGAGCGATAATACATCTTTGCATAGTGAAACGTGAAAATCGTCGCGATGAAACACCATGAACCCAATACCGTGGCAGCAGTGATCAGATAGTGTGCGATTTTATCAGTTGCATTCAACTCCTTGATGGTCGCCAGTTCGAGGACAATCGCAATTAGACTTGCCGTTGCGGCAATTGACATGATGGCGATAATTGCCAAGTCTGCTTCGTCTTCTTGCTCTGCCAATTTGGCTACACTCACTGAAGTCGCATTCATCATCAACCAAGACATAAGTAATAAATAGAACCAAACGGCTACATTCCATCCGAGCAAAAACCGTGACAACCAGTTCCACTGCAACGGAATAAATAAGCCGATTGCAGCGCCGAATAGAAATGCCAGGAACAATCTTGGACGATTTTTGACCGTTTGAAGGAACATAATTTATCTTTTTGAAATTAAAAATGACGTTTAGGATATAAAACCAAGGCTTTTCGAAGATTTCGAATCATTTAATCGGCCTACCATAGGCCTTACTTACTGAACTTCAACAAATTCAAAATTTAGCCAGCAAGAGCATACAACTTGTTTGGTCTTAAAAATCAGTCATAAGTCAAAACCACGTGGTTTTAACTAAAAAATTTACTAAATTGAGGTTGCTGTGGAATTACTCAATATCTTTGCCCACTCCGATTACAAAGCGCGCAACCTGCAGCTCTTTCACGATATCGATGACCTCGACCTTGCCAACATCAACAAATTGATCTCGACATGTTCGGTAATGTTGGTCAAGCAAGGTCAGTCGGTCATCAATGCACATACAACAGATAACCGGATTTATATTGTTCTAAAAGGCACTCTGGAAATTCAATCCCAGGAAAATATCGGCGCATCCTCGGCCAACAATCTGCAATTCATGGTTGGTGAGTGCGTTGGTGAAATTTCTGTGTTGGATGAAGAGGATCAGCCCCATACAATCAATGCAATTTCTGACAGTGAATTGTTGGTGATCGAAGCCGAAACCCTGTGGCAATTGATTAACGAGTCCAATGGCGTTGCAAGAAACTTACTGAAACTGCTATCGTTCCGGATTCGCACTACAAACGCCTTGCTTAGGCGTCGGCACAGAGTTGGCGAATTCTATCGTCAAATGTCGATGATTGATGGTTTAACCGGTATTCACAATCGATCTTGGCTCCACAGCCAATTGCCACCAATGATAGAGCGCGCAAATGCCACCGGCAGTTCCCTGTCAATAATCATGACTGACCTTGATCAATTCAAACAGTTCAACGATACGCATGGCCATATCTTGGGCGATGACGCGATTCAGTGTGCCGCTAAGATTTTGAATTCCACGTTGCGTCCAACTGATTTTTCCGTGCGTTTTGGAGGCGAAGAATTGCTGGTAATTTTGCCAGATACGTCCAAAGAAGCTTGTTACCTGGTCGCAGAGAGATTATGCAAGAAACTGGCTCAGACGCCAGTTTTCAAAGATAACCGGTTACCGCTTCCACACATTACGGCGTCGTTTGGTGTCGCCAGTTTGACCGCGGGCCAGGACATCTTTACTTTTATCGCGGCTGCTGACGCAGCACTCTACCGCGCCAAAAATGCAGGTCGAAACCGGGTATCGAATTAAGTTAATTAATTTTAGATCAGAAGCGTCACCGATTTGTTCGCACCAACAATTTGCGCAGAAAAAAACAGCCACTCACAAGTGGCTGTTTTCATTTAGACTTCCCGAATATCAGAAACGATATCCGACTGAGACTTGGCTGACAACCGGATTTAAAGTCGTATCAATGTACTGACCGGTCGACAATGTTGTCTTTGTTTTTACGATTGATTTGTTAATCGACACGTCAAGGTACCACTTCTTATTAATTGAAGTGGTAAAACCGATCTGTGGAACAACGCCCCAAGCGTTTTTTACTTTAAACGAAGTCGGCGGGCCGCCAGGATTTGTGATTGCAGTCAAAGCGCCTGATCCTGTTTCATTTTCAAAGTAAACGTAGGTAACACCCAAGCCAATATATGGTCGGAACTTTGCGTCTGCAGCCAGGAAGCGGTATTGGCCAAATAAAGCAGGTGGCAATTGCTTAACAGTGCCAATTACGCCTACTCCTTGAATTGCTCCTGCACCATACATATTGTGCTTAACTGGTGCGCCGCCATAAAGTTCCGCTGACAGGTTATCGGTAAACATGTACGTAGCTGTAATAATTAAAGTATCCGCCGTTCCTACGTTCACCTTCGTTCCGGGCAAAGCCGGTGCGCTCAAATCCCCACTCCCGACAATGGGATCGAAGTAGGCGTAGCCTGCTTTAACCATAATCGTCCCTGCCTCTTGCGAATATGCACCTGCACTGGCCGACAGCAGCAGCGCGCAACCCAGTAATTTGAACGTTCTTTTCATTTTATCTCCAATATTTTTTAGTTAAGCATTCAACCAATGACGATTTAAACGCCAGTTCAGAAGCCAGTTATATCAATTTTTAGAGCCAACCTTTGACTAACATTTGCTTCGCTACAAACTTCGCCAGCAAAATATTGCCGTACGGAGTTGGATGAACGGAATCTGCAAATTCATAGTAACTGACGTCGCCTGGAATCAAATTGGTTTCGTTGCACACCAAGGACGAACCTGAATTTGGAATAGCAGGGTTAGCCAAAATATTATTCGGAGAATTTAGGTTGCATGCAGGTGTCGTAACGTTAGTTAAACCAAAAGCAGCAGGGTCGGAAATTTGCTGATCAGACACTGTAAACAGATCAACATATAACACCTTCGGGCTCGTTAATGCTGCTTGAAGAGTGCTGTTAAACGCAGTGACCATTTGAGCAAGCAATGCTTTAGAGCCGGGCGCGGAAGCCTCTGAAGCATTACCAAATGGCGTAGTACTGACATCAGGTATATTCATCACCACAACGTAATTTGCACCATTGCCAATAATTTGATTATTGACATAACTGGCCAGCTCGGTCGCTGCCTGTGTCACCGCACCGACGGCCTGTGCTGGTGTTTCTCCCTGAGCCACTCCGCCAAAATTGAAGAACACGTCATTCGCACCCGCCAAAACTAAAACAAGTTCAGTACCCGAAAATTTGCCACCGTGTGCCTGTAAATGATTTGTGATCTGGGTCGCCACAGGCACTGTCATTGCAAAACCGTTGTTCGGTGGAATAAGCGGATTGCCGATCCCGACAGGATTAGTTACGCGCGCACCGCCCTGACCGTAGCCCATACAACCAGGGTTATTGACAACCGCGACAATCAATGGAGATCCAGGATTACCGACTAGCCCGGTTTGGGCAGGACAAGGATCAGGAAGACGCAATTGCGCTGCTAAAATCTCGGTGTAGTTTGTCGGAAGATGAGCGCCAGCACTCGTGAACGTATTGACTGTAAAGCGCCCACCCCCAGCGTGCGCTATCAAACCAACTTCATAGCTCCCAACATCACTTAAGCTATCCCCAAAGGATACCTGCGACGAGAATTGGACTTTTGGCGCCTGATTGCCTGCACTTGTTCCACTGCCACCGCAGCCTGCCACGAACGCCGCAGTTACCGCTGCAGCAATAACCAAAGAAAATTTATTTTGAAGCATTATGGTCTCCTGTTTTAACTATTTTATTAAAGGTCATTTGGTGTTTGCCAAACCCCTTGTTATATAAAAATCACCTACCTCAAAATATCAGCATACCCAAATTGAGATGGCTCATTTAGAATTTTCTGTATTTGAACATCCTGCCACTCTAACCACAAAAAGAACAACCGATCACTCCTCTCGACTGCATGGAATTATGTCACCTGCCCTATAAGTTGCCTAGAAAGAATAAACATTTAGAGCCTCAGCTCAAAAATTAAACAACACGATAAAGCCTAGTACATCTACTCAAAATGACCAACGCGAATTTTAATTGAGTCAATACCGCTCACGCACCCGACGACATCCCTTTTTTCAGCACAGGCCGATTTCACATACTGGCTGGTGTTTCACTTAAATTTACTCCCCCGTTGCATCGTTTTCAATCAGTCGGGAAAAAATTATACTTTTTAATTATTTATTTTTCTATTACATTTAGCATTTCTTTTTCAGCAACTGCTATTTTGAATCGATTCTCACATGTCAAATCGACCACTTTTTTATGCCTGTCGCAGGGGGTTTACATTAACCAGCGTACTGATCTCCCTGTTAATCCTGTCTATCGGGGTAATTGCTGCGCTCAAAATGCAAGTCGCAGCGATTCAGGCTACTCAGCAATATACATATTTCAAATCGGCGCTAATTCTGGCAAGTGACATCGCCGATAAAATCCGCAGCAATTTCAACCAATCACAGAATATAAACATCAACCAGTTTTTAACAATAAATTTTCGAGCGGAGAAAGATAAAGTCGACGCAGAGCCGATGTGCTTCGATATCGGCTGTACGCCTGACCAACTTGTCTCATCAGACATTGCTGAATGGCTGAGCAATATCAGCAAGGCACTGCCCAACGCACGCGCAGTTGTTTGCCGTGACACTGAACCATGGAGCAACAGCAAAAATGGATTCAATTGGGAATGCAAAAGCTCAAATCAATATTCAGGCGTCGTCATCAAATTAGGATGGGCCGATAAAGAATCACAGGAATTCGATCCGCCACCTAAAGTCGCAATACCCGTCGCTGCATTTCGAGATTGAAAGTAAGACAATCATGGGAATCAATACACAATTTAAATATTCGACATGCACCCAATATGGTGCCACGCTCGTTGAACTTATGATCGCGATCACCCTTGGATCAGTCCTAATCCTCGCGATTAGCCGTCTAACAATTTCGACTGTGTCCGTACAATCGAGCCAAAATTCCGTCGCTGCGGTGCATGACACAGCAGGTTATGCCCTCAATAATATTGCCCAATCAGTTCGGCAGGCAGGCTTTGTCAACTACGACAATTCAAACGAGTTGTACGCCAATGCGGATTTCGACTCACCAGGCATTTATGGATTGGATGCCAGCACACTAAAAGCAAGTTCTTACGGAGTCGAGTCCCCTATCACGAGCTCTAATCATTCGAGCGATGTCCTTGTGGTCCGTTTTTATGGGACAGGCAATAGTGATTCTCCAATATTGAATTGTGGTGGATTTCCTGTAACAGCACCGACTTCCGCCACCAGCACAGAAACGGATCGCGGCTGGAGTATTTACTACGTCGCTAACGACAACAATGGGGAGCCAAATTTATACTGCAAATATAAAAAAAATAAATTTACTGCGCAATCTATTGCACAAGGTGTCGAATCATTTCAAGTGCTGTACGGGCTTGACACCAGCAACCCGCCAGATGGCATCGCCGATCAATTTTTACGTTCGACGGAAATAAATCGCCTGGACGCTGCCATTTCAGAAAGTGAACTTTATAAACACACGCACTGGAAAAGAATCACCGCAGTGAAGGTAGCAATACTTATTCGCGGATCAACACGTGATCGCGCAAGTGGCTCTGACGCAACTTACAACTTATTCGGAAGCGCCTATGCTAATTCCAAAAGCTCTGCCGATAAGGGCAGCCAGATTAGAGTTGCGGATATCCCAAAAGAACAGCAACAGTATTTCCGAAAGGTTTTTACTACAACCGTAAATTTGAAGAATTCACTCAAATAATCCCTTTGACAATCATCTTCATAAAGCCATATTTTATTTTTTGAACCCACTTATGACTCCAATCCACAAATGCCACAGCACTTCAAAGTTCAGTGTCAAAAAGCGTTCTGAGAAAAATTCCTTCGGACCTCATGAAAACGGATCCTCGATAATTTTGACACTTGTACTTCTGCTGGCAATACTTTTGGTAGGGACCTCAATGGCCAACATAGCGATAGTGGATACGAAATCAGTCCACAATCAACATGACAGATTAATTGCTCTCGAAGCCGCTGAGTCAGCCTTGATAGATGCAGAACTGGATATCGAAAATTCTCACGTCAATAATTCACGCAGCCAGTTGTTTTCCCGACATTCAGCAAAAGGCTTCACAAATGGCTGTGGCAAAGGAGAAGCCAATATTTATCAAGGCCTTTGTCTGAACAACGATGCCGCCACTGAACCAATATGGCTATCATCCAACATCGCCAATGGAAACACGAATTCGCCGTCTGTTCAATTTGGTAGATTTACCGGCCAAACAATGCCAAGCGGCACAGGACCTCTACCCAATCAATTGCCACGCTATATCATAGAGCTAATGCCGGACAATGCACCAGGAAACTCCGCCGATACAACCTATATCTATCGCATAACAGCCATTGGATTTGGATCAAACAGCAACACACAGGTCGTCGTTCAATCGTTCTACCGTAAAGCACACCTTTAAAATTTCAACCTGATTTGATATTGAGGATCAATATTGATGAATTCATATAAATTGACAAGAATACCAATGATATTGATCGTTGCAGTCAGCATTTCGCAAACCACATTTGCAACTCCGAACCTGGACCTCGCCGATTTACCGCCAAATTTTTGCCCAGACACCAGCATGCCACTAGCGCCAGACTCAAATCAAATTATCCGTGTTGCCAATGTAAGTGACGGTACAAACATTTATCAAGCCGGGTTTGACCGAAGCAACTGGTCAGGTCACCTTTTTAAATTTCCTTTGGTTAGCAATCAAGACCAAAGCATCACTGCGCGAAATTTTCCTGTATGGGACGCAGCTAAAATTCTTACTGACTCAACCATCCCTGCCAAACGAACAATCCTTACCTATAACCCAGTAACTCATTCCACCATACCATTTCAATACAGCGAACTGCCCGGGGAAATAAAACAGTATTACGACCGCTCCTTTTATTCAGGTGCAACAGATGGATTGGGAGTTCAAAGAATCAGCTACATTTATGGCGATCGACAAATGGAAAAACAATACGATCAGTCCAATCAATCTAACTTTCGAAAACGCGACTTCATATTGGGTGACATCGTTGGTAGCACACCTGTCTATGTCGGAGCTTTAATCGAAACCACGTCGGAACCAAACTATCAATCTTTCTATGAACAATTCAAGAACCGAGCTGGCGCCATTTACGTCGGAGCCAATGACGGGATGTTGCACAGTTTTTCTGCTGCCACTGGAGAAGAACTATTCGCTTACATCCCAAGCCCGCTGCTGAACAAGTTGCCAAAGCTCACTGATCCAGCCTACAAACATGAAACATTCATGGATGGAAAAGTTAAAGTAGACAACGCGCAGTTATCAGGCACATGGAAAACTGTACTGACCGCAGGGATGGGCAGCGGAGCCAAAGGTATTTTTGCATTAGACGTAAGCTCACCCGATGCTGTAAATAGCTCACAACGGGTTATTTTTGAATTTACCGAAAAGGATGATCCTGATATCGGATTTGTGCTTTCAGCCCCTTCGATTATGAAAATAAGGAATGGGAAAAGTATCGATACGGTCGATAACAATAAATATTTTATTGCAGTACCGAGCGGCTACAATTCAGCCAACCCTAAGGGCGAAAGCTTTCTGTTTTTGCTGTCAATGGATAAACCGGCGAAATCGTTGTGGGCACTAAATAAAAATTACTACAAGCTCAAAATAAGTGCCACCAATGCAGCATTGGCAAACGGTCTATCCTCACCGGGCTTGGCATTAAATCTGCAAGGATTTGTTGACTTCGCCTATTCAGGGGATCTACAGGGCAATATATGGCGCTTTGATTTTTCTAAAGGAGAAAATCCGTCAGATATAAATCCGATCAAACTTTTTACCGCGGTCGATTCGGAAAATAAGCCACAGTCCATCACTGCTACACCAGTCGTATCGTACGCGCCGGGAGGTGGTTACTTGATCTCCTTTGGGACAGGAAAGTACCTTGAATATTCAGACAATAGCCCTCCCAATTTCAGGCTCAATACCTTTTACACAATTCGTGACACGAAATCCTTAAAGCAGGGCGACTACTATATCAAGGGGCGAAGTGAACTGGCCGAGCGAACATTAACTCAATCGACACTAAATGGCAAAAACGGATTCAAAGTGCTTGGCCCTGATTTCTTTTTTGGGGACGCGCAGTCAATGCGATCCAAGAAGGGTTGGTTCCTGGACTTCATCAACTCGAACATCACTGGCGAGCGAATCATCAGCAGTCCACTGATCGCGTTTGGCAACGTGTTTTTCAACACACTCATACCCGGTCGCAGATGTGGCGAAGCATTAGCTAGCCAATCCTATGAATTCGGCGTTCTAAATGGCAAGTTGATTGACCCCGGATCGTTGACTGGCCAAAAATCGCTAAACGCTGCGGTCGGTATGCCTTTATTAATTCTTGGTAAAACTGAGCTTGGCAACTCAAATCCGATCGGCCAACGCACGACGACACAATTTTATTCGTTATTCAATTTTGGATCTGGTGATACGTCTGGTTCAGCCCTGTCAAGTGAGTCACGCAAGTCAGAAATCAGGACTGGAAGATTGAGTTGGCGCGAGATCCCGAGCTGGCAGGACCGGCATTGAATGATTGATCCAATCTGGCAAAAGAAGGTTGAATTGGCGATGAACTATTCGAAGCAGTTGGGAATTTCATTCATCGAACTCATCGTCGCATTGATTATATTTTCTGTTTTATGTGTACTTGCTTGTTGGCGCCGACTGAATATTGACCCACCCTGCCGATTGAATATTGACCCAGGGCGAGTTGCTGTTTTGTGAACCAGCAATTGTGGATAAGTCTA
>JBEONO010000049.1:0-10179 GCA_040544425.1 Oxalobacteraceae bacterium GrIS 1.18 | reverse complement strand
GAAGGTGAATTATCAGTTCCATCCTACCGGCGCGGACTTGGGCCGCTGAAACTCAGTCCTTATCATGCCGAATTGGAGCAAGCTCTCAAAGCGGACGCACATCGCCTCAAACAAGACCGGCGAACTGCCAAAGCTCTGTTCACTCAACTCAAGGGTCAAGGTTATGACGGTGGTTATAGTGGCGTCACCGATTTCATCCGTGACTGGCGCGGTCGTGAAGGCAAAGCACCTCATGCCTTTGTGCCATTAAAATTCGAACTGGGTGAAGCCTTTCAGTTCGACTGGAGCGAAGAAGGTTTAGTCATCGGCGGCGTATATCGGCGCATGCAAGTGTCCCACCTCAAACTGTGTGCCAGCCGTGCGTTCTGGCTGGTTGCGTATCCCAGCCAGGGCCATGAAATGCTGTTTGATGCCCACACCCGATCCTTCACTGCGCTAGGTGGCATTCCCCGGCGCGGCATCTACGACAACATGAAGACGGCAGTCGACAAGGTCAACAAAAGCAAGGGCCGCACGGTCAATGCTCGCTTTGCTGTCATGTGTGCTCACTATCTGTTTGATTCAGATTTCTGCAATGTGGCGTCAGGTTGGGAGAAAGGCATCGTCGAAAAGAACGTGCAAGACAGTCGACGGCGAATCTGGATCGAGGCGCAGCAACGTCAATTCTCATCCTTTGCCGAGCTCAATGTCTGGCTGGGTGAACGCTGTCGTGCTCTCTGGAGTGAGTTGCGACACCCAGAGCATGATGCGTTTAGTGTGGCAGAAATGCTGGAACATGAGCGCGCTGAAATGATGCCGATGCCAGCACCATTTGACGGCTACGTTGAGAAACTGGCGCGTGTCTCGTCAACCTGCCTGATCAGCGCGCACCGCAACCGTTACTCGGTCCCCTGCGAATTGGCCGGTCAACTGGTCAGCACGCGTCTCTATCCCAACCACGTCAGCGTCATCGCCAATGATGTCATCGTTGCCCGTCATCTCCGGCTCACTGAACGTGCGCTGATCTGCTACGACTGGCAACACTACATTCCTCTGATCCAACGTAAGCCCGGGGCACTTCGAAACGGGGCACCGTTTGCAGACATGCCAGCACCTTTGATGCGTTTGAAACAAGGGCTGATGCGTCATGCAGGCGGTGACCGGATTATGGCGCAAGTATTGGCCACCGTGCCGACTGCAGGACTGGATGTCGTGCTGGTTGCGGTTGAGTTGGTCAATGAATCCGGCGCGCTCAGTGCTGAACACATTCTGAATGTATTGGCCAGATTAGATGGGAGCCCAGTACCAGAGACTGTTGAAACCAGTCTGGAATTAAAAGAAGCGCCAGTAGCTAATACTGAACGCTATGACAGCTTACGAGAACTGGATGACGTCACAACCAGCACACAGGGAGAGCAATAATGAGCAACATCACAGCAGAATTAAATTCCTTACGCCTGCACGGCATGTCCAGCGCCTGGGCAGAATTGGTGACACAGGGCACCACACCCACAGAGCCGTTCCAATGGATTATTGAACATCTTCTACAGGCTGAATTTACAGAGCGCGGCATGAAATCAATACGTCATCAAATGGCCATGGCCAAGTTTCCGGTGCATCGTGACCTGGCTGGATTTGATTTTAGCTCTTCCAGCGTCGATCAGGTGCTGGTCAAACAACTGGCCACGTTGGCGTTTACGGACACAGCACAGAACGCGGTATTTATTGGTGGGCCAGGTACAGGCAAGACCCACATTGCTACGGCCATTGCTGTCTCTGGCATTACCACAAAAGGAAAACGGGTTCGTTTTTATTCGACCGTGGATCTGGTCAATTTACTGGAAAAGGAAAAGCGAGATGGCAAGGCAGGACGACTGGCGCTGCAGATGAGTCGTTTGGACCTCGTCATTCTGGATGAGCTTGGCTATCTCCCATTTAGCCAGGTTGGTGGTGCACTGCTGTTTCATCTGCTCTCAAAATTGTACGAACATACCAGCGTGATCATCACAACTAACCTCAGCTTCTCGGAATGGTCGAGTGTATTCGGTGATGCCAAGATGACGACCGCCTTGCTGGACCGACTGACTCATCACTGTCATATCGTCGAAACGGGTAACGAGTCTTATCGTTTCCACCACAGCAGTTCGGCAGCCAAAGTCAGAATTCAAACGCGTGAGCAAGGACGCAAGGGAGGAGGAAAAGCAGAAAAGGAAGAAGATGCACATTAAGTTTGCGCGCGGGGTAGTCACTTCGGGCTACGCCCTCCGTGACTACCCCGCAACTACTTAACCTGGGTAACACGACAAATGAATAGGTTAAAAACCAACTGTTTGTTAGACTTATCCACAATTGCTGGTTCACAAAACAGCAACTCGCCCTGGGTCAATATTCAATCGGCAGGGTGGGTCAATATTCAGTCGGCGCCAACACCTATCGTCCAAAACGCTTGCTGTCCGCAGTGCTTGCGCGCCAGCTCGTACAAGCGCCGTTCCAACGGTTTGCGAAGCCGGAAATAATCGCGGTGAATCGTCAGCACTTCGTGCGCCTGCACCGCGTTAAAAAGCCACTTCGACAAAGTGACTTCGACGGCAATCATGCGCTCATCGTCGGGCGATTTTTCGATAATCGTCCAACTGTCGATGATGCCAAAGCCCTGCTTTACACGCTGGCCGCCCGTCTTAATATCGGTCTTGATCGAAGTGCCGCGCAAGCGCTCAAAGGTAGCCTCTAACCTCTGGTACTCCTTACCTCCGGTCGGCTTGTTGGTGGACACCAGGTAGTCATACACCACGAAGCGCACCGTTCGATTCTTGGCGTCTTGCCGCCCGCAATTCAGCGCTTCAGTCATCTGCGACACGACAAAAATCAATACGTCTTTGTCGAATTGCGTTGCCCTGCCCTGAACGCTTGGCGTCACGGTGACAGATCGATCTCCGTCTTTGCTCTCCCAATGCCACACGCTCAAGTCCGGCTGAGTCGCCAGTGTAAAAATGGGGGCTTCCATGCTTGCGCCATCGTCCTTCATGGCGTAGTCGAACATATCGCATAGAAAAAAATCCCGCTCGACGTGACGCACTGGCAAGAGTTTTGATCGCTCGCGTTTTGTGCTGGCCGTCTCGATCATCGCGCCGGCATTTTCAAATGCCAGCGAAGTATCGGCCGCCGGCATCTTGGTCGCCAATTCGTCCGGCGATAATGGCGTGTCGTTGCCGGTATCGAATAGCCCCGGCTGCTTTGCTAGACGCTCCGCCGCCTTGGCTTGCCTAGTCGCATGCAAGCGGTTGATAGCGTCATTGAGTGACTTCATTAGCCGACCTCTTCAGCGATAAAGATCACAATCCATCAATGGTCACACCATGCTCAACCATGCGGTAAACGGCCATGTTGATGACTGCTGCGCGGGACTGACCAAGCTTTGCGGCCAGTTCGTCCACACGCTCAAGCAGGGTTGGGGCAATGGTCAAGGTTACTTGCAGCTTTTTACCTTTGCGGACGTACTTAGGCTTATGCGGTTCTTCCGCTGCTGCTGCATCGGGCGCACCAGAAATGAAGGCGTCGGCGGTTGGTTTCTGTTTTGGCTTTGTAATTGACATTTCATTTACTCCAATGTTTTATAACATTATTTTAATATTAAAATAATGCATTAACAAGTGCATTTAGCTCTTCTGATGCCTTCTTGTCTTTAGGGTTGATCTCCAATACAGAAAGCCCCTGCCCTGCTGCGTTGGCAAATATCTTGCGGCGGCGAATTGGTGTATTCAGGTACGCGAACTGCGGCACGTCGGCCACGGCTGCGGCGGCTTCGGCGTTGTCGCTGGACGACTCCCCAGGGTCGGCACAGTTCAGTACTGCATAGGCCCGTAGGCCATCCCGCACACTACGGGCCTCATCAACGAGTAAGGCAATGTCATTCAACGCCCACACGTCATAGCTGCGCGGCTGGAACGGCACTAGCAGCACGTCAGATAGAACAAGGGCGGCGCGTAGCGCCGTCGAGTCTCTGCCACCGGCATCAATGATGATGTCATCGAATTTTGCGGCCTGCTGTTGAACTTGTGCGCGAAGGGTGGAGCCATCCGCGTATTGCGCACATGCGATGCCTGGCGCGTGTCCGGCTTCTAAACGGATGCTGATAGCGGTTTGCGCTGTGCCTTGCCTGTCACCATCGATCAGCCATACATCACGGCCAGCCAGTGCGCGGGCAATGGCGACGTTCAAGGCAAGGGTGGTCTTGCCAACTCCGCCTTTTGTATTGCCTACCGTTAGAATCATATAACACCTATTTTAATATTAAAGTAGGTGTTTATTATATCGTTACAGTGTATTTAGTCAATTAAAATAAGGTGAAAAAATGTCTCTTTTAATATGGCATAGCTGCAAAAATCGCCACATAATGCACTCACTTTCTTAACGGCGGCCACTGTCGGCGGGCGTGAATGACGTTCGCCACCTCCACCAGCTCCGGCGTCTCCCGGTAGAACACAATGTAATTACTCCTGACAACCATCTCACGCATGCCCTTGACACGAGATGACGCCTTGTAGAGCTTCGGGTGATCGGGCAGCTTCGCGGCCTTGGCCTCGATCTCGTCTTTCAACTCCTGGGCAGCGTCGGGATTATCTTCGGCGATGTCCGCGACAAGCTCCATCAGGTCGGCCCTTGCTTGGGGCCGCCACTCATAGCGCGGCTTTGCGCGTGGCATGCTGCTTCCGTTTGGCATCGATCACCGCTTGCGCGTCGGCCATCACTTGTTCATGGGAGAGGTTAGGGCGCGGATCGGCCAACGACGCGGCGACCTTTTCGCGCACCCAATCGGTATGCGCCTTGGCCTCGAACGCACTACGCATCCGTTCTGATGCGTCTGGACGAACCCGCGTTGTCTTCATGCCTGCCGGGTCAAAATCGGCGGCGTGAACGTGGTAATCGGAAATGCCGATACCCTTGAGATAGCTTACCAGCGTTTCAAACTTGCGGAACGTCCGCACGGCTCCGCGCCTGGCGGCCAGCGCCCGCTCGGTCATGCCGTACTTGACGATAACGCCCCAGCCTCCGGCGTGACCGATCACGTCCGCGCCGCGTACGGCTCCGGCCTCGACGAGCCGTTCAAGGGTCATATGGTCGATAGTGTCGTGGGTAATTGCCATGACTGCACCTTTATGCGTTGAAATAGTGAGTATGACTATAACCAATTAATCATAGATTGGCAACCAGCATTGATTGAATATGCACAGTTGCTTAACATAACACCCCTTGTGCGTAGTAGGCTATTAATGCCCAACGCCCCGAAAAGGTCAAATTGACGTTTTCGCTGGTTGGTAAGTGCGAAAAGTCTACTTTTTGCACTCTTGCGGCTTCGGTTTCGATGGATTGAGGTATGGCTTGAAAGCGCTGCAAGAACTGTTGCGAGAATCAAAGTGCGAAAACAATGCAAATGCGACGAGTTCTTGCACGAAAAATCCTTATTTCCGCCTAATTTTACCTTTTCGGGGCGTTTGGCATTAATAGCCATATACTCATATCATTATATGAGGCCATGAGTATATGAAGATAATAGCGCTGTTGAACGAAAAGGGTGGCACCGGCAAATCAACGCTAAGCCAGAACATCGCGGTTTGCCTGCACAGACAGGGAAAACGTGTGATCTTGGTCGATGCTGACCCCCAGGGAACTACCCGTGACTGGCGCTCTGCTAGTCCTGAAAATGCCAATCTTCCCAACGTGATCGCGCTCGACCGGCCGGAAATGCTTGCCTCGTTAAAAAGCATCGATGCCGACATTGCGATCATTGACACACCGGCCAAGGCCGAAAAAATGACGGCTTCGGTTATCCGTTTTGCGGATGCTGCATTGATCGTTATCCAGCCGTCAGGCGCTGACATTTGGGCATCTGCAGCAGCCGTGCGCCTCATCCAGCAAAAAATTGATGTGGGCGGCAAGATCGTTGCGGCATTTCTGGCGAATCGCGTTTCCGGCTCTACCAACCTGTCTAGGGAAGTTTTGGCCGGCGACTGGAATGAATACGGCATCGAACAGCTTGAAACGACGATCGGCAACCGCGTTGCGTTCGCCCAGGCGCTAACGGACGGGTTGAGTATTTACGATACTGCCGATAGGACGGGTAGGGCTGAAATTGATCTGTTGGTAGATGAGCTGGAGAGAAAATTATGTCTTTGAAAAGCAAACCATTAAGCAATGTTCGCGACCTCCCAGCGGTATCCGTACTGATGGAAGAAGAGCAGGTACGCATTAACCTGAACGTGGCTAAGTCGTTGCGCAACAAGTGGAAATCTGCGGCGCTCAAGAGGGAGAAAACCATGACTGAGTTAATTCTTGAAGCTATGAAGATATACTCAAATGAGTAAAAAATGAAGTCAACGAAGGCACTTAATGACGCTCTCAATCGCTTGCATGCAACCAGGCAAGCCAAGGCGGCGGAACGTCTAGCAAAGCAGCCCGAGCTATTCGATACTGGCAGCGACACGCCGTTATCGTCGGACGAATTGGCGACTACGCCAGCAATGGCGGCCGACACGCTGCCGGCGTCTTCCAGCGCCGACGTGGAGATCGATGCGGCCAACGCCAAGCGCGAGCGCTCCAAGCTCTTGCCAGTGCGTCACGTCGAGCGGGATTTTTTCCTGTGCGATATGTTCGACTACGCCATGAAAGACGACGGCGTAAGCATGGAAGCGCCGATCTTCACGCTATCGACCAAGCCAGATTTGAACATTTGGCATTGGAAAAGCAAGGACGGAAATAAAACCTTGACGGTCACGCCGAGCGTAAAAGGTCGAGCAACGCAACACGATAAAGATGTCTTAATCTTTATCGTGTCACAGATGACAGAAGCAATTAACTGTGGACGACAAGATGCAAAAAATAAGGTCGTGCGCTTTGTCGTGTATGACTTCCTGATCACTACAAACAAGACAACGAGCGGGAATGAATACTATAGGCTGAGCGAAGCCTTTGAGCGCTTGCGTGGCACCTCGATAACAACCGATATCAGAACGGGGGGGACGCGAGTGCGCGAAGGGTTCGGCCTTATTGATAAATGGAAAATTATCGAAAAATCACCAGATGACGAACGCATGATTGCAGTTGAAGTTACCATGTCTGATTGGCTTTTTAATGCGGTTCAGGCGCAAGAGGTATTGACCATTCACCGCAACTACTTCCGACTTCGTAAGCCCCTTGAGCGCCGTCTTTACGAACTGGCCCGCAAGCACTGCGGTAAGCAGGCTTCATGGTCAATCGGGCTTGAGCTATTACGCGAAAAATGCGGCGCACATAGTCATATTCGATCATTTCGCAGTCAGGCAATCGGGATTGCTTCGACTGATGTTCTTCCAGAATACCGCATGCTCTACAACCGTGAAAACGATCAGGTCACTTTCTACATAAGAGACGCTAAGAAACTATTGGCTGCGGTTGCATCCGGCAAGAGCAAGCTGGCTATTAATGCCAAACGCCCCGAAAAGGTAAAATTAGGCGGAAATAAGGATTTTTCGTGCAAGAATTCGTCGCATTTGCATTGTTTTCGCACTTTGATTCTCGCAACAGTTCTTGCAGCGCTTTCAAGCCATACCTCAATCCATCGAAACCGAAGCCGCAAGAGTGCAAAAAGTAGACTTTTCGCACTTACCAACCAGAGAAAACGTCAATTTGACCTTTTCGGGGCGTTGGGCATTAATAGCCATGTTGCCGCTGACACCGCATAAATTCTCAGTTTCCATGCTCACAAAGGATCGTTTGCGAGACTCAAAAGCACGAGTCAAAGATTTCGCGGCGTTGGGCGTGGAACCCCGCTTTGCATCTGACGCCAGGATGAGGTGTACCCCCAGTTGGACAAATTCCGCCGGTTTGGGCGCAGAACCCCTAGCCGGCTCCACCAGTCCACGCCCTGCTGTGGGTTCTCATCCTCAATGGGAAACACCCCGCCGCCGACTTCCTCGCCATCCTCAAGCAACCGAAGCCGCCAGCCGCCGCCAAGCTCGGTTGGCCGTGGATTGATTTCATAGCTGCTCATCGGTACACCTCGCGTCGGTTGCCAATTTTCACAACGAGGATGCGCAAAGCGCCGTCCTCGATGCTGCTGATAATTCGATAGTCGCCAACGCGGTACTTCCAGAACTCGCCCAGCTTGGAGCCTTTGAGCGCTTCGCCAATGCTGCGCGGGTCGTCCAGTACGGCCACACGCTCGCGCAAAAATTCTGTGATGCGTTGAGCAATCTGCTTGTCCAGCTTTGCCAAGTCCTTCTTGGAAGCGTCATCAAATTTAATCTGCCAAGCCAAGGCTGCGCTCCACTTCTTCTAAGCTGTAGGTCTTGCTACGGCCTGCCCGGATTTCAATCAAGCGTTTTTCGGCAATGTACAAATCTTCAAGGTCATCCAAATGCTCGCGGATAGCCTCGATCATGTAAAAGGTCTTGCTGCGCCCGGTGAGTTGCGCCAAGTCTTGAAGCCGCACGGACACATCATCGGGAAGGCGAATGGAAACAGCGCTCATGGTTGTTTTCTCCTAAACACAAATTGAAATACAAGTATCTCACACAAAACGCTACAAAGCCATCAAAGACTTGGCCCGTCATATCCGCGCTCTTTTTTACGCACCTTTTCTTGCTGCACTTCCCGCACAATTTCTTGCTGCTTCTGTATCGGATTGACTGGTTCCCTACCTTCCAACTTCTCCCACTGCTGGCGATACTTACCAAGATCAAAGGCTTGCCGATCGCCGCTGCCGCTGAACGCATACCGCGCTGTGCGCTGCGCGTAGTCGTTCCAGTCGCGGCCTTGCTCGTCCGGTCGCGTGGTCGGCGCACACTGCCTTACCGCGCTTTCAATCTCGCCTTGCTGGTAGCCTGTGACGCGCAGTCGAACGGCAATCATCGAGTCAACGCGTGATAGGTCAATTGCGCCGCCACGCTGCCGCGCAATCACATCCTCATAATGTTTTTGATAGGCTTGCGCCACGCCGCCGGCTGGCGCGTCAATCTTGATTTCCGCTTTTGGTTCACGCTCTTTTTGCTGCGTTTTTTGCTGTGCCAACTTCTGATATTCCGCGTCGATTTCGTGGGATAAATTCAGTGTCTTGTCACACTCGCGCTTTTCCGCCTTGATTAATTTCACTTCTGGAAAAGTACCATCGTCGCGCTGGTGTTTCGGCTTGCGATTCTGATACGCTGGTGCGCGGTGCGGGTGGATGCAGCCCGATAATTTCGGGTCGCCGTATTCCTTGTTCAGTCGGTCGCTGAGTCGATTGCCAACATCACGATCATGGGCAGTTCCGAGCTTTGGCACTGTCACGATTGCCTGGTAATTTCCAGGACTGCTTTCCAGCATAACCGCTGGTTTGTAGCCATCTGCAATGAACTTATCGAGCTTGGCGCGGTTCATGTCGTCAATCAAAATATGGTGCTTCGATTCAGACAGTGGCGTGTAGTAAATATTCTCTCCGCGCTTTTGCAAGCGTTGCATTTCCGGTGTGCGCTGCGCCATGTCATCCGGCGTAAATCCCTTGGTCACACCATCCTTTTTATCGAGGATGAATGTCTGCTTGCTGCCGTCGTCGCGCATCTTGATTGACGTAACGCGGTAACGCTCCGCGTCCACTGCGTGGCTGTATTTTTCAAAGTCTTTTAGATGCTCTGATTTCATCGCTTGCTCCCTTTCCTGCCTGATCTTGTCGCGCTCGCTGGTAATGCTTTTTTGCAGTTCAGGGTTGCTGATGGTAAAGCCGTGTTCCGCGGCCAGTTTTGCGCACATGGCTTTGTATTCATGCCAGACGCCTGCCAGCTGCTGACATGTTGCAGCCAGTCTGCTTTGCTTATCAGGGATTCGAATCTTGACATGCGTTGCTCTCCATAATGATCAAGTGTGGAGAGTGCATGAAATTAATTGACGTTCATAGGTGGTAGCGCTGGACGGTTACTTTAAGTCTTCATCTGCCATCGGATTATTTGTTTGATTTTGCGCCTCGTCGGTTCACTTTTATGTCGCTCCACGAATGAAGAGATTGGGCGATCGAACAATTTAACGAAACAAAACATACAATATTAAAAACGATAAATCTCACAACGTTAATTAAATCGACGGGTAGGGCACTAATCGTAACCGTCCAGCGCTACCACCTATGAACGTCAATTAATTTCATGCACTCTTCAGACCTGATCATTATGGAGAGCAACGCATGTCAAGATTTAA
>JBEONO010000048.1:0-11887 GCA_040544425.1 Oxalobacteraceae bacterium GrIS 1.18 | reverse complement strand
TTTACCTATGATGCCGATGGTAACCAATTGACGGGCAACAGCCGCACGAATACGTGGACCAGCTTTGATATGCCGCTGAATATGGCTTATTCCGGCAATGGCGCATCCAATACCAGCCAATTTACCTATGGCCCCAATCACGAACGTCGTACTCAAACGCAAGGTACTTCAGCCATTACGTACTATGGGGGGGCTCAGGAAGTCCTGACCGATGTGAGTCATAATGTCACTGAAATCAAAACGTACTGGCCAATGGGATTGGGCGTCGAAATTGATCGCCCTGGGCAAGCGGCCAGTGAACTGGATTGGACCCATACGGATCATTTGGGTAGCGTTATTGCAATGACGGATATTGACGGCAACTTGAAAGAGGCGTTGGGATATGATGCATGGGGCAATCGACGCAACGCTGTTGGCGCCCCAGTGTCAATTGCAACAACGAAAGCAGCACAGATCAACGAGACAACCGACAATAAGGGCTACACAGGACAAGAACAAATCACTAGTTTGGAATTGGTGCACCTGAACGGCCGGGTGTACGATCCGCTCGTAGGAAAATTTTTGTCGGGTGATCCGATGGTGGCAGATCCAAAAAACGGACAGAACTATAATCGGTATTCGTATGTGTTAAATAATCCGATGAACGGAACTGATCCTACTGGGTTTCGTGCAGTATCGACGGGTTTGGGGGACGAGGATCGTAGTTATTCCGGGTTTAGAAGTAATCCTGCGCCAATCCCAGTGACGCGAAATGTTAATAATTCGTCTGGGACTGGTTTGGTTTCCTCAGCTCCACGTCAGGCACTTGAAGCTGTATCGGGTGCAGATTCAGCTAGTTCGGCACCTTCTTTCAACGATCTGCTGCATGGAGGCAATTCGGTTTGGCAATTAGCTGGCTCATTCGGGTTCCAGTTTATTGTCGGCAATAAGGGGGTGAGTGCGAACATTACTGTTGGCACGACAATTAATGGCATGGATTCTGCGCCTTTTTTGCAATTTCAATATAACGTCGGTAAACCAGAGACTACAAGGGGAGCTTTCGCTGGTTGGGGTGCGGCTTTCGGGCCTGCATATGGTGAGAAACCAGAAACAGGGTTTGCAGAATCACCTGTGGTGGAGGCTGACGGCGGTGCCGGTCTCGCCGTTTCAGTTGTCGCTAACACGAACGCAAATGGACAGGTAACTGCAGTTGCAGCTCAGGCTCCAGTGCTCATCGGAGAAGGGTTAGGCCTCTCGATTCTACACGGGACACAGTACACCGCCACTTGGACTGTGTCCATTGGTCAAGTTTTAGACAACCTTACTAATCAAACAGATAATTTCCTTAATGGTGCGGTTAACTTCATGAACTTGGATAATAATGTAAACCTGAATATGAATTTTATGAGCAGTTATTAAGAGTAACTCCTACTTTCCGGTTAAACGACATCTGGAACGGAAAAGTTCACCTGATGGGCCGTACGACTTCCTGCTTTTTTGGTGGCGGTCCGAAATTGCATATTGCAGTGTGCGTATTGTTTTAGTGATCTTAGTTGGCTGATTTGACATGAGTCTTGGAAAATGTTGATTGCCCGTGTAGTAGAATAAATCAGCAGGAAAAATTTTTCAGGTTGTGGTAAAGCAAGTGTACTTTACATGAAGGTTTTCGTTTGTTGAATTCTTTAAGAAGTCATGAAATGCTTCCGGCGAGAGCATTCTATGTGACGTGTGCAAGAAATCAATTGGATGTGGTCCCCGTTTATTCGGTACTGGTCGACAAGGTATCACGAACGAATTTTAGCCAAATGATTTATTTGAGCGGTTAATGAAATATAGAAAAGTCTTTGGAATACTTGAAGTGTCTTCGATTCAAAGACGTGGCGAGCAAGAAGTCCTTTCCGTTCTTGACGGATCCTGCAACGTTGCCAGCGCCCGGGTTTGTCGCGATTTACTTGAGAAAATGGCAAATTAAAGCCAGTTTATACATTGCCAGTTTTTGATTTGTGGAAGGTAGCAAAATGACTTATGAAAGAGCTTTTTATTCGATTTCGAAATATTTGTATTTTGGGGCATTGATTGACATGGTAATGCTCGCGTTTAGATTTGATCGATTTAGCTCTGTTTTTGTGTGGCTCATTTTGCCGCCAACGATATTGGTGGTTGTGATAGGTATATACGATTCGACGATCAAACATTCTCGTTTTGGCGTAAACCTCAAATTGACTGAAAAGATGCCAAAATGGTTGATTTTTTTCGTTGTCTGCACTTTCTTTGTGCTATTGATCCAAATTCCAAGTCTGTCTGTTGACCTTAAAGCTACTTTTGAGATTGGCTATTCCTACGCAGGCGAGACGGTGCATCAAAGGCATTGGTATGAATCAGGAGGCAAATATTTTATGGAAATCAACAAGAAGCATGTGTATGAAATCACCTCAGAAGAATATGATCAATTGATGTTCGGCTTAAAACGTCTTTTCGGAATTCTTTCTGTTATTGCGTCTTGTATTTCTGTAGCGATTTGGAATCACCTAATGAGATATAAGAATGAGCTTTTGCTAAAAAAATATCTGACGTGAGGTAAATATGTGGAAAACGGGATCATGTGGAAAACGGTGGAAAACGGGGTCAGGAAAACGGGGTCACGTCTTTCATTACGACATTCGGTGAATCGGTAACAGAAAACGGGGTCACGTCTTTCATTACGACATTCTCAAGAAGGGGAAACCCAGGGAAAACGGGGCCAAGTTGCAGTTACCAGGATTTAATGGGCAGACGACTTTCGTTGCTTTTTGTGCGCGGCCTCAGAAGAAGCCGGGGTCAACTCTTACATTGATAAAATGCGTACATGAGTACGCCGGGCTCAGTTCGGACATGGAAACGTAACGGAGCCGGAGGTATGGTTTTTTTGGACGCAACGCTCCGCAAAGCGTTGTCATATCTCTTAACTAGGCATTTAAGTCATTGATTAATAAAGGCGTTAGCAATAATTGTCGTGGCCCATTTTTCGGAGATGTCGGTTACTGCGCTTACATCACGACATCCTACAAGATATGGATATGCGTCAAATTTGACGATGTGCCGGAGAATATATCAAGTCAGACCTTTCAAAACTTTTTTAAGAATAGTAAGTCAACAAATGAAATCAAAAATCTAAATTTTCAAATCGAGCTGGTATTCTTCAGCAGCGCACAAGCCACTTCGTCTCAAATTTACTCTTAATCGTTAAGACGTTACATCTTCTTAATGACCGAGGCGGGAGGCCAGTCATGAGGACACGTCGGCATGGCTGTTTATAATAATTCAAAAAAAATTAACTCAAATACTAAGAAATTAAGAGGTGCGTCACCATGCATGTTGGAAAAGAACAATTCATCTATAAATCGTCCTTTCTTTTTGTCCTATTTATAGTTGCGCTCTTCGCAAGTGCCTATGGAATATTGGAGCCCGATTCCCATGGCTATATTGCCATGGCAAAATCGTTGCAAAGTGGCAGGGGCTGTCTGCTTGAAGGCCAATACAATGCAGTCGAACCTTGTGGGTATTCAGCTGTGATTGCCACAGTAGATACATTGACTGGATTGGGGAATTTAATCACAGCCAGCAAAATTGCAAACTTGGTTTTATTGTTGGGAAGTTTTATCTTCTTGTTGAAAACGATCAAAAATCTGTCTCTTGCAACGCTGTTTTTTATTAATCCAATTTCGTTTTATACCTATACCTACACGCTGTCAGAAAGTCTGTTTCTGTTTGTGTTTTGTGGAGTTTTCTACTGGCTAAATCGGATGCGGGATGTATCGTCAACAAAACTTGATGTCCTCTATCTTTCGCTGTTTTTAGTCATAGGATGTTTTTCAAGGTACTTTTTCGGACCGTTTTGTTGCGTGATCTGGTTGTGTGCACTCGCAGTATTTGGTAGACGGTTTGCAATTAGGGCCTTGCCTGGCTTCATTGTTGCCGCGATCGTTTATGTCGGGTACCAGAAGTTTAATTTGATGCTTACCGGTTTTCCGACCGGGATGCAGAGAATGCCTGCACCAGAATCGCCACTGTATTTAACCATTGCATTTCTTGTGCGCGTTAGCCAGGCCTTTCTGATTTTATTTTTGATGGTCTTTCTGTACAAGGCGATTGCCGGTCGAAATTTACGGATCTTGAAATTCAACACTTTATTGCAAAATTTAAAAAATAATGCGAGTGATTTTGCACCCTATAAATTTCTGCTTTTTTCTGGTATCGGCTTTTTATTGTTAAGTTTTCTAATTCGAATGTTCTATTGTTTTGATTTGTTTGATTTCAGAATTATTGGTTACGGCGTTATATTTACGAGCATTGCGCTTTTGGGTCTGGGCGACAATTCTGGTCATTGGGGAAGTTGGAAAAGCCAATCCGTTGCGCTCATTCTGATTGGGATACTCTCGGTAATACCGACGCAAAAACTAAGCAATTGGAAATCAATTTTTGAGACTGAGTACAAATCCCCTCAACAATTGATTGCCAATTCTCACAGCGCGATTCACAACAAAACGATATTTTCATTCGGTTTGCCGCAGACTTCGAAGTTTATTTCTGCTGACGACCAATATTACGATAGTACTTCTTTGATTGTACATATCAGCACCGGCCCGTCATATCCGACTGAAAATTTTGATTCATTTGTTGCCAAGGTGAAGAAATATGCAAATGACGACTGTGTATTCGATTTTTCCGTTTTCGAAAATAAGAAGGATTTCGAGACTGAGGTTGTCGATAGCGCATACCCGGTTGCGCTGGATTTTTCCAAATCCGTTCTGAAGCCTGGCAGAGTGACCGTTCCTGCTTATGATCCAGAAATTGGAAAATTTCTCATGAAAGTTTATCGGCCGAAATCTGTAATTGCCTGTAGCGAAATTTTGGCGCAGATTTAGGAAGTGTTTGGTGCTCGCAAAAAAAGATGTCAATCCAGCGCCATTTAGTTGAAATGATTGCCTTCAGCCGACGTTGGATTGTAATGCTGCACAGCTGTGATGGTGATAGCGCAGGTCACTTCCGGGCTGGCAATATCGTCTCGCGTGCAATCCAGTGCATCCAGCGTGAGATTGGATTGGGCATGGATCACGCTGTCTAAGTAACGGCGAATGATCGTGTAATTATTGGTGAGGTTAAAACTGGCGCTGCGTAACTCGATGGGTAGTCATACTCCAGGCGTGATTCGTAACTGATTTCCTCAATTGTTATCGCCGTGTTGTCCGCTTCGCGATGGAGGAGTTCGGCGATGTCAGTATTGGCATTCGGTAGCGATTGGATCAATAGGGCGCTTTGTTTTGCGGGCAATGGTGTTGGGAGGGTCGGCGTGCTTTTGCTGTGTAGTCGACTGTTTTGAGTTAAGTGGTAATGATTAACCCAGACCGAAATCACAATCGAAAGCAATACGACGCTGATTAATATCGAAATAACTGAAGTTCGATGTCGACGATAAAAATAGGCGACATACGACATCATTGCACCAAGCAGTGGGCTTTAATTCTGGATAAAAATCGATGTCCCCATGTGCATCGAGGGGCGTTCGCGCTCTTATCTTTGATGATGACAATATTTCTCAATGCAACATCCCGCCTTAAGTCTGTGATTTTGCCGAAGCATTCTGATCACTTGTTCCTCGTAGATTCAAGATTCTGATTTGCACTAAAATCTCGCGGTTGAAATGCAATACAAAACGAAGGTTGTACATAATACTCAAAATCATTCATTAAAAGCGTAAACCTTTTCTAAATACAACAGACGAGCAAAATGCCCTAAATAGGCCATAGGAAAAATTTTCAGTTTCATGTACATTTCCCGATTTCCATAAAGCCCAGCTTTATAGGTTGTCACACAAATGAAATATTTCTGTTGGATGACACAGAGAAAATCGCCTTTTGGCGATTCGTTGATCTAGATTTGTTTTCTGTCGCAATGGCAATATGAATTTTTTCTGCGACGCACAATTGGTCATCACCGCAATTTGCAATTAAATCTAAAAATAATTTTCAAAATGTCCTATTTAGGGTATTGAGTGGATTTTCAATGTCGTGTAGATTCACCCGATCTGTAATTGTTTTGGCTTTACTCTTGTTTTAACTAAATGAAATATAAATCGAGATAGGGTGTCAACACTGTTGTGCGGGCGCATGATGTGGCGCAGTCAATTCCCATGCAATACGCTTCGTCTTGAATGTTCAAATAAATAAATTTGCTCAGGGAAAATCATGAAGAGTGTATTGACAACGCGTGTTCACGCGCTGATGCGATTTGCTGGCCTGCGATTTGCAATTATTCTATTGACTGTGGTCGGTTATTGCGACATCGCCTCGGCGATTTGTGTAAATCGCGATCCTATTAGCCCGACCGCTGCTTTGTTTCTTACCGCAAGCAGCGCGGTGGCTCCAGGGAGTGTGACGTTATCAGGGGAAATCGAATCTGGTATAGCGTCGAACTGTAGTGCAATTCCTGTTAACGGGTTACGCTACGTAATCAATGGCACGTCAACAGCGACACTGACCACATCTCCCTACACATATGGTTTGGCAAGTCTTGGTCCGGGTACCTACACCATCTATGCCCAGGCGATGGAGAACGCCAGCGTTCAGGCTACTTCTGCGACGCAAACTTTCACGGTGACAGCGGTTCAACCCACGATCAGTTTGACCGGGCCAGCAAATGGCACTGGTTATAATGCACCTGCCAGTGTGCCGATGTCAGTATCGGTTACCGGTGGTACGTATCCAATTTCTAGCGTCAGTTATTATAACGGCGGAACCCTGCTGGGCACAGCATATGGAGCGCCTTGGTCGTTCACTGCGACTGGTCTATATGCGGGCAGTTACGCAATCAGCGCACGAGTTACGACGACAGGTGGAACGACGGCAAGCACAGGAACAAGCACGGTAACAGTGAGCACTGTTCAGCCAAATATCAGCTTAGCCAGCCCAGCCAATGGGACCAGTTATAACGCGCCAGCCAGCGTTCCGATCACGGTATCTGCAGCTGGCGGCACCTTTCCGATTGCAAGTGTGAGCTACTACAACAATGGCGCATTGCTGGGCACAAGCACCAGTGCTCCGTGGTCCTTTACCGCAAATGGTTTGTATGCCGGTAACTACGTGATTAACGCAAAGGTTGCAACTACAGGTGGTACTGTTGCTACGTCAAATTCAACAACGGTAACGGTCAATACTGTTGCCCCAACTATTGGCATTGCAGGTCCAGCCAATGGCACAACTTTCCCAGCACCAGCCAATGTTCCTTTGACCGTAACGACAACAGCAGGGACCTATCCAATTACTGGTGTGAGCTACTACAACGGGACGACCTTGGTAGGTACGGCAACAGCTGCACCATGGTCCATTACCGCCACAAATTTGGCAGCGGGAACCTATGCAATCACTGCGAAACTCACCAATTCGCAAGGAACAGTTGTTGCCTCAGCAGTCGATACAATTACTGTTCTGCCTGTGCCAACTGTTGCTATATCGGGGCCTATTGATGGCACTTCCTATGCGCCGGGGAATAGCATTCCACTTACGGTAAACGCGACGCCGGGGGGATATACCATCAATGGCGTAAGTTACTACACCAGCAGTGGTACATTAATCGGTACCGCAACCAGCGCACCTTGGTCCTACACAAAGGTATCAGGATTAGCGACAGGTAGCTATTCAATTTATGCAGTGGCATCCACGACTACTGCCGGTGTGACTGCAACATCTGCGCCGATTACGGTGACGGTGGGCACAGGTACCGGCGCGCCAGTGAGCAGTGCTACACCACAGCCAGTAACTGGTATTACAGCACCGTCCTTAAATAATCCTATTGCGGGTAGTTTGCCAGGCAGCTTAAGTCCGACCGTCAGTGGCGCAGCAGCCTACAACATTCCCTTGGCTTTGCCACCGGGTGTCGGTGGCGTCATGCCAAATTTGGAGTTGAACTACAACAGCCAAGGCGGCAACGGAATGCTTGGGTTGGGCTGGTCGCTAGGCGGGATGTCGTCAATCCATCGCTGCGGTAAAACGATTGCACAAGATAACGTGGCCACTGGCGTGAATTTTAGCAATACCGATCGTCTTTGCTTGGATGGTTCACGATTAATATTGCTGACAGCCGGTACCGGTGCAACCGGCAATCCGGATGTCGATTACTGGACGGTTGGGGCGACTTACAGCACAGAAATTGCCAACTTTAGCCGCATCACGTCGTATGCCGGTACTAAAGGGTTGGCCTTCAAAGTCGAATCGAAAGCGGGCCGTGTTCTGAACTATGGTGACTTGGGCGATGGCAGTAGCTATATCGCTGCACAAGGCCGCTCGGATGGTCAAGCCATCGTGTGGGCACTGGGTCAGGTGCAAGACTTATCCGGTAATTACTACACGGTGTCATATGTCGACAGCGCTGCTGGCGAGTATTTGCCGTCGCAAATCCAATACGGTGGCAACAATCAAACTGGCTTAGCCCCCCATTTGTCAGTGGTGTTCAATTACTCCCCTGGCCGACCAGACGCAACCATTCGATATGTCGCTGGATCGCATAATGATCTGGTCCAGTTGATGAACAATATCAAGGTGTATAACGGGCTGTTTAGTAGTGGTACGGCAACGGAAGTGCGTGAATACGATATTACTTATACGACCAGTGCCTCCAGCGGTCGCAGCATCATTTCATCGGTGCAAATGCAAGCCTTGAACCCGCTAACCTCAGCGCTGGTGGCGTTCCCGGCAACGAATTTCACATGGAGCCAAGGTAGTGCTCCGGCATTTACCCAGGCAAGCGTTGCGGTGAGTGGCCCGGTGGCGCCATGGAATGCCACGAATAACGCCGTTAATTTCGACAATATCGTTTGGGCTGACTTTAATGGCGACGGAATGTTGGATGCTTTGATTGTGGATACAACCAAGACGCCAACGCAGTACAACATTTATATTGCTAAGGTAGGAGGCGGTTTTGCAGCGCCGATCGTATGGACCGTGCCAACGGCGATTGCGACGACAATTGCTGCACGCAAGGCAACAGAAAGTGCCGCACCATACCCGTACATTTCTAGCCCAACCATTACACCTGGCGCAAACGGCTGGGGATTAATTGGTGACTTCGATGGCGATGGGTCGAGCGATCTATTCCTCTTTGGCGGTTATGTTTGCCTCTCTCAATTAAAAACATCTCCAGTCGCAGCTAACGCGTTTACGTGTACCGATAGCGGTACCAACACCACAGCCACAACGGGTACGGGCGCAAGTTTAGTCAGCTGGAATTCCCAAGACTATCTGGTATTGAGTACGACGGGGTCCGGCCTGTCTGATATTGTGATGCGTAATGGCCAATACAGTGATGGCACGCGGTGTGTGTCCACCATGACGAATGGCACCCAAGCCTTTACGTGCGGTATGTACACTGGCACGAACAATACAATTACAGGTACATTGAATAAGAGTATTACACCAGTGCCCAACACAGACGGTGTCTGGGTCAGCAATCAACTTGGTAACTTCAGTGGTAGCGGCAGACAAGACGTGTATCGCTCAAACATGCCTGCCTCTGGAACTGGGCTTCCATTTATGGAAGTGTGTACCAGCGATGCAACTGGATTTACTTGCAAAAATTGGGGAGCGTTCCCTGCCGCGGTCTCCAGCGGCACCTCCGGTAGTGGGAGTCTGGATGCCTCGCCGCACCTGAAAGGCGTGACCAACATTACCGATGCAAATGGCGACGGATTGAGTGATATCTTGCTGTCCGGCTTTATGCCTTCCTCAGGACTCGGGTCAGCGGCCGCGATATGTTATTCAACTGGTGTGCAGTTTGATTGTCATCCGCTGACAACCGCATCGGGTGTCGATGCAGTCATTCAGCACATTGGGCCTATTGATAGCGATGGGGCTGTTAAGACACTGGCGTTTGAATACAACGCAGCAGGAACAGGCGGAACCTGGCGTTCGTGCCTGATTCGGAATAATGCCACATTGAATTGTCAGACCATCACAGGTGGCCCAACGATGCCAGCTGCACCAGCATCGTCGACTGCGGTACCCGATCCGATTGTCATGTTTGGCGGTTTCCTGAACGACGGTACGTTAAATTTAATGGCCTACGACGAGAGTATCGATACAGCCAACAGCAAAAACAATGTTTTTACGTCAACGGGTGCGGCATGGATACCATACACGCTGGCGCCGAATGTCCATTTGGCGGTCGATAAAATATCGTCGGTGACGAACGGCATCGGGCGCACCAGCAGTGTGACCTATACGCAAGGTGCACAGGCATCGGTCTATATTCCCTTTTCAACCTCCAATGGCCTGCCCATATATCCTGTTTATCCAAAAGTATTTGTCGCCAATCCTGGTTATCTTGTTTCCGCGTTTTTCGATTCGAATGGGCAGGGCGGATCGGTGGAAAGCGATTATAGGTATGTCTTCATGGCAAGGGATGGGGCAGGCCGCGGTTCATTGGGCTTTCAGGGCATGGGTAGTTACAACGTGCAAAGTGATGTGAACAAGCAGACCTACTATGTTCAGAGTTGGCCCTATACCGGGATGATTGGCAGTACGATTCTTTCGCATGGCACTGTCAACACGACGACGACACAAAACGGTTTTAAATTAACTGCTTTGCCTAGCGCGTATTACAGCGCAAATCCATCAATGGGCGGCACGGAAACATCCAATTGTATTGTGTGCTTCCCGTATTACCTGAACAATACCGCCGTCAATGCTGATTTGGATGGCAACGATTTAGGCACGATTACCACCAATAACATTACCTACGATAGCTACGGCAATCAATTGACTGCCACCGTCACCAGTAAATTAGCAACGGACACCAGTGCCTTTGTGACGACAACCACCAACACCTGGGACAATAATAACGGTACCTGCGTGGCAAGCCATGGCGCCGCCTACGTAATCGGCAGGATGTGCAGTACATCCGTTTCTAAGACCAATGCGGCAGGGGCGACGATCACGCGCACGTCGGCCAATACCTATTTCGCAACCGGTTTAACGCAAACCGAAACATTAGAGCCAACGCACACAACGCTGCCATTGGACGATTTACAGGTCACCAACACCTACACCCGGGATGGTTACGGCAACGTATTGACGAAGGTGCAAAGCTGGCTAGATTCTGCCAGTGCAACGACAATGAGTCGGACTGTAAAGTTTGCCTATACCGCAGACGGACGCTTCCTGGCGAGCAGCACGAATGCGATGGGGCAAACTGAAAGTTATCTGAGCGACCCTAACACTGGCATTAAGACCCAGCTGACTGACATTAATGGTTTGGTGACGACATGGACCAACGATGGCTTTGGTCGTATGTTGAGTCAAACCTCTCCGGGGGGCAACGTCACGCAAACAGTGACGAATCAATGTGTCAGTGATTGTCCGGCGAATGCGACGACGGTAACCGTAACAACATTTGGTAATAATGGTCAGCCCATAGCAGTCCCGAATGTGAGTTACGCCAATCCGTTAGGCCAGGTAATTCGCACGATGAGTTATGGATTTGATGGCACGCCGATTGTGACCGATCATACCTTCGACGCCCGCTCACGATCACTTGCGAATTATCAACCAGCGTATGCCAGCGGTGCTCAGGCACCTTACCCGTCAGGCGTGTTAGCCAATCAGCAAACATTGGATGATGTAAATCGTCAACTGACCAGTGTCACTTTGGATACCAATGGCACGAAATTGACGACCACAACGGCCTACCATGGTAGGACGCGAACGATGGTTAATCCGGCTGGACAAACTCGCATTGAGACGTATGACGTGATAGGTGAACTGATTGGTGTGCAAATCAATGCATTTAATAATGCACCGCAAACGAACACGTCTTTTGCGTATGACCCGTTTGGCAATTTGACGCAGACGACTGATCCTGCAAACAATCAAATCAATGT
>JBEONO010000047.1:0-12008 GCA_040544425.1 Oxalobacteraceae bacterium GrIS 1.18 | reverse complement strand
GGTCTAGTCTCCTTGATCACGGAGAAAGTGCTGGGCAACGATGGCCCCAAATGCACAGCCGTGTTAGCCAATGCCCAGGGTGGACTGGAGCTGCTACCGTTCAGACAGTACGGCACGCACTGGCTCAAAGTGCAGGATGTTGCGGGTAACGAGCTCTTTAGCTGGCCGAATGAAGACGCTGCACAGGAAATTTATACCCAAACCGCGGCATGGTGGCGCTTGATTAATCCGGCGTGGATTGATCCGGCGGATCAGGCGAATATGCCAAAGGAAAAAGGAGGTAAAGAACGGTGCGATATCGGTGTCAACGCAACAAAAGAACGAATCAGGAATGCACAGCGTTTTTCTGAAGCGATTGCCACTACATTCGCGAAACCCACTTTCGCCAGCTATGGTGTTGGCAAAGAAAATGCGGCATGGGGCGAAATAGTCTGGAGAGTCCTGCACGGCGACCCAGCCACGGCGGGTAATCCACTACATTGGCAACTGATCACTGACAAGGGAGATGGCACGGTGGTTGTCAAAGGTGCCAATAGTCAATCGCTGACCTTAAAAATTCAGCCACCACAACAAGCCGGTGACGGAACCGTACCAACCGAGCGCAGTGCTGCGAAAGTGGTGGCAAAGGTGAAGTTTGAGCAAAATGGCTATGACCATCAAGGCAGTTACGACACGACAGAAGTCAAAGACTCCACCTTGTACAGCATCATCAAAATCGCCAGTGCCTATGATCCAACATGGTGGGCAAAACCCAATTATAAGGAGAACAAATGAAGACCAATGCACGTATTGAAAGATTGTTTGCCGACACCAAACTCGTTTGCTTTGGACGCTATGTATTGACCGTCCCGAAAGATTCACGGTTGAGCTTCGGTTATGACATTCCGACCTTACCCAATCAGGCAGAGAACCTAAGAAAAATTGTGGATGCGAAAGTGGCGGAAATTAAAGCGAAAGACGACACGGCTGAAATCAATTATGTCGGCGTTGGACCTGCCCCTCACGTCGCGTGGATCAGGTCATACAAGAGCGATATTGCCAAGGATTTAGGGTTGGAAGGCTTCGATATTTATTACGTGTTACCTCCCCATATTTTTGTTACCGGAGACGCAGTTTCCCCAGAAGAGAGAACATTCGAAGAAGTCAAAGCGAACACGCTCAACACAGCATACAACCTGCGCCTTCGCGCAACTGACGAAATTCCAACCGATGATGGACTATGCAATGAATACGCCTTCCAACGCTGCCCGGGCGACGAAGCCAGTATGGGTGCCGCAGGCGTCCATATGGCAGCCCTGCCGGATGTGGTGTTCAGCGTATTCAGCAATACTCACGCCAGTACCGACGGCGACAATGGTTATGGCCTGCTGAAGCTGATGGAAAACCAAAGATCAAAGCTAGATTTCTGGTATCCCAAGAACACGGTTTTACGTGCTGATAAACGCAAGGTACATGATTGGGACGGCGAAGAAACCTTGTTTCGCAATCAAGACGGTTCTCATCATTTCCGCTGGATGCTGGTCGATAAACGACGCAGCGTTGCTTACCCTGCGTGGCTGGATGTGACAATGTACGAGAAAGTCAAATATGACCAGGTGGGTGCAGCAGCGCATGCCTCATTAACCGACGACGAAGCGCTGGCACTCTGGGACAAATTACTCGAAAGCTTAAAGTTTCGCGTTGCCGTTCCCGGCGCGCCGGATGAAGCCGTGCAACTCAAAGGAGGAAAATAATGTCACACGTATCCAGACAATGTGGCTTACTGCTCAGCGTTATCAGTTTCAGCCTGAAATGACTGAACCCTATTTTCCAGCCGCCGCCGCCGTGGCAGCCAGCTTGGCAATCGCCGACCAGTCGTTGGCCGCAATCAGGTTTGCCGGACACATCCATGAGCCGCCGACACACAGGACATTACCCTGCTGAAGTAATTGCGGCGTTGTTTCCAGCGTGACGCCGCCGGTCAGGCAGAACTGCACTTCTGGAAATGGTCCACCCAATGCCTTGGCCATTTTGATGCTGCCCACCAGATCAGATGGAAATAATTTCACGACATTAAAACCGTGTTCCAATGCGAGCATCAGATCGCTGGCGCCACCCACACCCGGAAAGTACGGCAGGCGGGACTGGGCCGCCGCTTTTGCCAGGGTTGCGGTGATGCCGGGGCTGATCCCGAATGCCGCGCCGGTATCCTGCACCGCCTTGATTTGCTGCTCGGTCAAAATCGTACCGGCACCGACACATACCGTCGGGCAGGCTTTGACCACCGCTGCGAGCACCTGCATCGCGTTCGGCGTGCGCAAGGTAATCTCGACGGCAGTCAGTCCATTTTCGGCCAGAATCTCGACACAGCGGATCGCCTGCTGGGCATCATCCGATACCAGAATCGGCAACACTTTGATGTCGTCCAGTTGCTTTAAAATCGATTGCATGTTCATAGGATCTCGTTAAAAAGAGTTGAAGCACCGTGCTCTGGTGCAGTGACAAAACGGCGTTGATTGACAAATAATTCGCGGCCAAAATCGACTGTATTATCTTGCTGACCTGTTCGTAATATCCGCGGTGCGCGCGCGGCAAATTCCTGCTGGTCAACCAGTACCCGCAGCAGGCCCTGATGCACGTCGAGTTCGACCATGTCGCCATCGTGAACCCGACATAATGCGCCACCCTGTGCTGCTTCAGGACTGATGTGCAAAGCTGCGGGCACTTTGCCTGAGGCACCCGACATCCGGCCATCGGTGACCAAGGCCACCTTGTAGCCCTTGTTCATCAGACTGCCCAAGACTGGCGTAAAGTGATGCAGCTCAGGCATGCCGTTGGCCTGCGGTCCCTGAAAAATTACGACCGCAACGAAATCCATATTTAACTGTCCGGCTTTAAAGGCTGACACCAAGGAATCCTGCGATTCAAATACTTTGGCTGGCGCGCGGATCACCCACGCTTCGGCTGGCACGGCAGAGGCCTTGATAATCGCCCGGCCCAAATTTCCCTGCAACAGACGCAGACCACCGGTGGCGGCAAACGGCTGACCGACCTGACGCACCACCTCTGGATTGGTGGAATGATCTGGCAAGGCAGCCCATTTCAATTGACCATTTTCCAGCAACGGTTGTGTGGTGTGCGCATGCAATCCGTCCGCGCCCATCACTGTTTTGACGTCGGCATGCATCAGGCCGGCCGAGAGCAATTCACGGATCACAAATACCGGACCGCCTGCATCTTCAAATTCATTTACATCGGCGGTGCCATTTGGATACACCCGCGTCAACAGCGGAATGACCGCTGACAGTTCATCAAAATCCTGCCAGTTAATCAGTATCCCGGCCGCCCGCGCAACGGCAATCCAGTGAATGGTATGGTTGGTTGAACCGCCGGTTGCGAGCAAGGCGATGACCGCATTGACAATCGATTTTTCATTGACGACATGCCCGATCGGCACATAGTTGTTTCCCTGTTCCGTCAGGCTGATGACTTGCTCGACGGCCGCATCGGTCAGCGCGTGACGCAGCGGCGTGCCGGGATGAACGAAGGCCGCGCCGGGCAAATGCAGACCCATCGCTTCCAGCAACATTTGATTGCTGTTTGCCGTGCCATAAAAAGTGCAGGTACCGGCGCTGTGATAGGCGGCACTTTCTGCTGCGAGCAATTCCTGTTCAGTCGCTTTACCTTGCGCATAACGTTCACGCACGGCGGCTTTATCTTTATTGGACAGGCCCGAACCCATCGGGCCAGCGGGAATGAAAATGGTTGGCAGATGGCCGAATGCCAGCGCGCCGATCAATAAACCAGGAACGATCTTGTCGCAAATGCCGAGACACAAGGCCGCGTCAAAAGCATCATGTGACAGTGCGACAGCAGTGGCCTGAGCAATCACGTCGCGCGAAAACAGCGACAGTTCCATCCCCGGACGACCTTGCGTGACACCATCACACATCGCCGGTACACCACCGGCAACCTGGGCAGTGGCGCCAAATTTCAGCGCCGCTTCTTTGATCTGATCCGGATAACTGGCATACGGTTGATGCGCAGAGAGCATATCGTTATAGGCAGTGACGATCCCGATGTTCGGTTTTTGCGCCTGATTCAACCAGATTTTGCTGCGGGTGTCGGCGGCAGCATTGGCATGGGCTTGATTGGCACAGGAGAGTTGTGAGCGGCGTGGTCCGCGTCCACGGAACTGGTCAATGCGCGCCAGATAGGCATTGCGCAATTCCTTGCTGCGTTCGGTAATGCGCCGGGTAACTTGGTCAACGACCGGATTAAGAGCTGTCTGGGTTGGCATAATCGGGATAAAAGCTAGTCAGGAGGCGTTAACGGTAGCACAAAATAATGTAATAAACTTTCATTTTCGCCCTTTTACATAAAAATATTTGAAATATTTTGTGAAAAACCTGTAATGAAACTACAATTCTGATTAGTTTCTGTCATAATAACTGGCAACAAGGCGTATTGTTAAACCATGGTTCGGTGATCAAAACGGAGTCAACATGACCACATTTGTACTGTTCGGCGGCACTGGCGACTTAGCCAAGCGCAAAATTATTCCTGCGCTGTTCAGCGCTTTCTTGAATGGTCGCCTCGATGCCGACTTTAATTTCTACGGCGCCGCGCGCGAACCGATTACCGACGATGAATTCCGTCAACGGGTCGCCGCGAGCATCAGCAAGTACGCCAAAAAAGATGCCGCTGGCACGCCTGAACAAGTCAGCGCATTTTTGGAAATGACGTTCTATACCAAAATCGATGCCCGCGTTGACGACGACTTTGTGCAGCTGAAAAGCAAAATTGCCAATCCTGATCAAAAATCCACTCTGTTTTATTTGGCGACCGGTCCGGATATTTTTATCCCTATCGTGCAACAGCTATCCAAACACAATCTGGTCGGTGAGCAGGCGCGTGTGGTAGTCGAAAAACCGTTGGGACGCGATGAGCAGTCGGCGCGCGAAATCAATCAGTCCTTGCGCAGCTATTTAAAAGAAAACCAGATCTATCGGATTGACCATTATCTTGGCAAAGAAATGGTGCAGAATCTGCTGGCGCTGCGTTTTGCCAATCTGTTTCTGGAGCCGCTGTGGAACCGGACCTGGATTCACGATGTACAAATTTCGATTTCCGAGCAGGTGGGCGTTGAGGCACGCGGTGATTTCTATGATCACACCGGTGCCCTGCGCGACATGGTGCAAAATCACTTGCTGCAGTTGCTGTCTATCGTCGCCATGGAACCGCCGGTCAGTTCCGCGCCCGATGCGATCCGCGATGAAAAAGTCAAAGTATTGCATGCCCTGCACAAATTTACTCCGGACGAAGTCAGCAAGCAAACCGTGCGCGGCCAATACCGTGCCGGTGCCGTTGATGGCGCCGCCGTTCCAGGTTATCAAAACGAACCGGGCGTCGCAGCGCATTCGCGCACTGAAACCTTTGTGGCGATTCGCGCCGAGATTGATAACTGGCGCTGGGCTGGCGTGCCGTTCTATCTGCGCACCGGCAAACGGATGGCGTCGCGCAGCGCGGAAATCACCATCAATTTCAAACATGTGCCGTATTCGATTTTCGGCGCGTCAAATCGTAACTTGCGCTCGAACCGTCTGGTGATTTCTTTGCAGCCGGAAGAAAGCGTCGAGTTATTCTTAAAAGCCAAGGAACCTGGCGAAGGTATCCGCCTGTCCGACGTGATGCTGAATCTGGATTTTGCCGAAGCTTCGACCTCACGGCGCGTGGAAGCCTATGAACGTTTGTTACTCGACGCGATGCATGGCGACCTGACCTTGTTCGTGCGTGATGACGAATTGAGCGCTGCCTGGGAATGGGTTGATCCGATTATGACCAGCTGGCAGTCGGACAGCGAAGGATTGAAATCCTATATTGCAGGCAGCTGGGGTCCGGCGGCATCGAGTTATTTATTGGCGCAGCACGGTTCCAACTGGGGTGAAGAGTTTGTTGACAATTAAAGGCCGGGCTCATGCGAGGGTTTTCAATGAGATTGAATGAATTTGCGAATTTTGCAGCGCTCAGCGAAGCGGTGGCGCTGAAATGGTTGAGCCTGGTGAGCGCAACGCCGCACGATCAACCTTGCAGTTTTGCGCTGGCAGGTGGATCAACCCCTGCGCCAATCTATCGACAGTTTGATGCCTTGTATGCCGCAGCACAGGCACGGCCGATTCAGCTGCTTGCAACCGATGAGCGCTGGGTCGATGACGCAGACCCGCAAAGTAATGAAGGCTTATTCCGCCAATGTTTCGCCGTTTCGGCTGGGCAGTGGAATCTGGTCTCTTTAAAAAATGACCAGGCTACTCCGGAGATCGCGGTCGCTGCAATCAATGCGCGACTCAACGAACATGTTCACCATCCGTTTACTGCCGTGATTTTAGGCATGGGCACGGACGGTCACATCGCCTCGCTGTTTCCTGACGCACCGCAGCTGCTGACTGAAGATGGCAGCAGCGCCTGTGTCGCGGCTTTGCATCCGCAAACCAAGCAGGCTCGCATGTCCTTGTCTTTTGCGCGTCTGTTGGACAGTCAGCAGATCTGGCTGGTGATTACCGGTCAAGAAAAGCGTGCGGTCTTGGAACAGGCTGCCACAAGCCATGCCGGACCGATTGGCGCCTTGCTGGCGGCAGCACCGGTCGAGGTGTTCTGGTGTCCGTAAATAATCCTGCTCCACTCATTTACCCTGAAAAGGGTTTGTTGGCGCGCCTGCGTTCGGCAACTACTGAACTGAGCCGGGCGGAACGACAGGTCGCAGAATTTCTGCTGCAGAAACCGCACGACAGCGTGTCGATGCCGATCCGTGTTTTGGCGCAGGCCTGCCAGGTCAGTGAGCCAACCGTGGTGCGCTTTTCTTTGTCGATGGGCTTTGACGGATTCAAGGCATTTAAGCTGGCCTTCGCGAAAAGTCTGGCAACCGGCATTCCTTATTTGCACCTCGACGTCAACCAGGCTGATTCGGTGCGCGATGTGTTGCCGAAAGTATTCGATCGGACTATTGCGGCATTAATGGAGGCGCGCAATTCGGCCAATTCGGCTTCATTTGAAAGTGCCGTGCAGTTGCTGGCCAGCGCCAAACGGATTGAATGTTATGGCTTGGGATATTCCGGGGCACTGGCGGTTGACGCACAACTGAAGTTTTTCCGCTTCGGTATTCCAACTACGGTATTTTGCGATGCCCATCTGCAGGCGCAATCGGCGACTTTGCTCAATAAAGACTGCGTAGTGGTGGCATTTTCGCGCAGTGGCAGAACCAGGGACATGATCCGCAATGTCCAGCTCGCCAAAAATACCGGCGCAAAAATTATTGTCCTGTGTGCCTCGAATGCGCCGCTGGCCGACCTGGCCGATGTGCATCTGTCAATCGATGTGGAAGAAGACCCGGATATCTACACGCCGATGACTTCACGACTGGCACATCTCACTTACATCGACGCGCTGGCGGTTGCCGTAACCCTGGTGCGCGGACCGGCCGCAATCAATATGCTGGAACGAGCCAAGGCGAGCATCAGCGCGCTGCGGGTTGACGCGACCAGCCAGTAATTCCCCAATCAGTACTCCCCCGTAAACCCGTAATCCCCTTTTGCTGTCAGTCAGCGCATTGATTGTTGGCGTTTTGTCAGCAGAGCTTTCGCATTCTCGTCTGATTTAACGAACGTGGTTTTTATCAAAAACCAGTGGCAAAAACATAAGTTATGACTAAATTCATTTGGCTGAATATACCTCGGCGGGGTAGAATGTTTGGCTCTATTATTGACTTCCCTTAGGGACCCGCCGACAGTTTCACGTTCATTTTCTGAGTACCTCGCCGTGCTTACTTACAAGACCAATCATCAGAATCACGGCTAAAGTGCACCATTTTGTGGAACCGGAACGACGCGTAATAGACAGAATTTTAATCGCATCGGAGACTTACCGTGAATGAAGCACTGAGCACTTTCGCAGAACCTGCGGCAACAATGGCACATCTGAACACGCCATCCTACGTCAAGCAACAAAAACTGATTAACTGGGTAGCGGAAATTGCCGCCTTGACCAAACCGGCCAGGATCCACTGGTGCGATGGCTCACAAGAAGAGTACGACCGCCTGTGCGCGGCCATGGTGGAGTCGGGCACCATGATAAAACTCAATCAGGAAAAACGTCCCAACAGCTTCCTGGCCTGCTCCGATCCTTCGGACGTGGCGCGTGTTGAAGATCGTACCTTTATCTGCTCGGCCAAGAAAGAAAATGCCGGACCAACCAATAACTGGATGGAACCAGCAGAAATGCGTGCAACATTGCATGGTTTGTTTGATGGCTGCATGCAAGGCCGTACCATGTATGTCGTGCCGTTTTCGATGGGACCGATCGGTTCCCCGATCGCCCATATCGGGGTTGAACTGTCTGATTCACCCTACGTTGCAGTGAATATGCGCGTGATGACCCGCATGGGTAAGGCGATCTTTGATGTGCTGGGTACGGACGGTGAATTCGTTCCCTGCGTACACAGCGTTGGTGCACCATTGCGTGCCGGTCAGAGAGATGTAGCCTGGCCATGCAATCCAACCAAGTACATCGTTCACTATCCGGAAACCCGTGAGATCTGGTCCTTCGGTTCCGGTTATGGCGGCAACGCCCTGTTGGGTAAGAAATGTTTTGCGCTGCGTATTGCATCCAATATGGGACGCGATCAAGGTTGGCTGGCTGAGCACATGTTGATTCTTGGTGTTGAATCACCAGAGGGCAAGAAGCATTATGTCGCTGCGGCGTTTCCTTCGGCTTGCGGCAAGACCAATTTCGCGATGCTGATTCCACCTGCCTCATTGAATGGCTGGAAAGTGACAACGATTGGTGACGATATCGCCTGGATCAAGCCGGGTGCAGATGGTCGTTTGTACGCGATCAATCCGGAAGCCGGTTACTTTGGTGTCGCGCCGGGCACCAATACGCTGACAAACTACAATTGCATGGCTTCATTGAGCGCCAATACCATTTTCACCAATGTCGCGTTGACCGATGACGGTGATGTCTGGTGGGAAGGTTTGTCGAAACAACCTCCAGCGCATGTGATCGACTGGCAGGGCAAGGACTGGACTCCGGAAATTGGCAAGGAAACCGGTCGCAAGGCCGCGCATCCGAATGCACGTTTCACGGTACCTGCGACACAAAATCCGGTGATTGATTCCGCCTGGGATGATCCTGCCGGCGTGCCAATCTCTGCCTTCATCTTCGGCGGCCGTCGTTCCACCACCGTGCCACTGGTTACCGAAGCGCGTAACTGGGTCGAAGGTGTCTACATGGCCGCGACCATGGGATCAGAAACGACTGCTGCAGCGGTTGGTCAGCAAGGCATCGTGCGTCGCGATCCGTTTGCGATGCTGCCATTCATCGGCTACAACATGAGCGATTACTTCCAGCACTGGTTAGATATAGGCAAAAAAATCGCAGCCTCACCAGCTGAATTGCCGAAGATATATTGCGTCAACTGGTTCCGCACCAACGAAGAAGGCAAATTCGTCTGGCCGGGCTATAGCGACAATATGCGTGTCTTGAAGTGGATGATTGAACGCGTCGAAGGCAAGGCAGCCGGCGTTGAAAATATTTTTGGGACTACGCCCAAGTTCAATGATTTGAGCTGGGATGGACTGGAGTTCACGGAACAGCAATTTGAGACGATTACTTCAATCGACGCGTCGGCCTGGAAAACGGAGTTGACCCTGCATGCCGAATTATTTGAGAAACTGGAATATCACTTGCCTTCGGAATTAAAGACAACCAAAGCACAGTTGGAAAAACGTCTTGGCCTTTGATTAGTGCTGATTAAAGAAAGCCGCGCTACTAAAAACAGCGCGGCTTTTTTTATTTTCCGGTGTCGGGTCTTGTTGCTCTAAACAGGAATTAATTCACCTCGTCATTTTGAAGTTAACAACCCGGATTACTACTTATTTTTGCCATTCAGCCTCATGCCTAGAATGGCGGGCCAAATCAACCACCGGGAGAAAACTATGCTGGAACCGTTACTGAATCATGCTCATCCTGTTGGCAATCCTGCGGCCCCCCCAGTCGCCAACCAAATACAACCGAATGCGCCGCCGCCGGCAAATTTTCTGACCCGATGGACGAGTATCGCAACCCGGTCAGCGCAATCTGTCGTCCATATTCTGGGGCACAGATATACCAAGATATTGGCGGGCGTGATTCTAATTGCTGCGGCAATTTCAGCGCCGTTCATTGGCCCCGGTTGCGTACCTATTTTCGCTGTATCCGGGGCATTGTTTTTGGCGTCGACGGCGGCCTCGTTGCCAGGCCAGGCTCAGACCGGATATGGAGCGCATATTGTACAGTCCGTCGGATACTATGCCGCTCCGGCTTTGGCAGTAATTTCCGTGCTGTTCCCGATCACGTTTATCGGTGCCTTTTGTATATTTGTAATCCAGAGGTTAGTGCAATACGGAATACCTCATGCGCGTAACACGGCTCAAGCTGTTCAACTAAGGCGAACCAGTGAACCAACGCCAGAAGTGATTGCAGAGATTCGCGGAAAACTGGCGCAACTGTTCAGCAATGGACGGTCTACCTTGGTTATTAATACCGCCAACCACAATGCCGTTATATTAAATATGGACAATGGCGCAGACTTCGCGACAGCCGAAACCGTCGAAGAATCAGAAGGGGAGTGGATAGGCGTATTGCGGCAAAGAGATCCGGCCTTTTATGATCTGATGCTTAAATCTACTTACGAGCGTATTCCGCGCACGTTTGACATGCAGGGTAGGTTTCGCAGCCAACCTTTTAGTCGCCTCAGGGTCACCGACGATATGATTTTGAGTGGTGAACCGCTGTTGACCTTGCTCAATTCAGCCCCTCCTGTTATGGCTGCGCCAACGGTGATGAACGACCTGCCCGTTGCAGAATCAGAGATAGAAATGCAAATTTTAGACAATGGCTAAGAGGTGCGAACCGTGGAAGGACGCTACCGGCAATTTATTAAAGAAGCTTCCCGAATACAATTGCACGGCTTCATTAAGTGCCAATGCCATTTTCACCAATGTCGCATTGACTGATGAGGGCGACGTCTGGTGGGAAGGTCTCTCGAAACAAGCACCGGCAAATCTGATCGACTGGCAGGGCAAAGACTGGACACCTGAGATCGGCGAGGCAGCCGACGTTGAACATATTTTTGGGCCCAAGCCCAGGTTCAACAAATTGATGCGTCTGCTTGGAAAACGGAATAGGCCCTGCGCGCTGAATTATTTGAGAAACTGAAATACCACTTGCCTTCGAAATTAAAGACAACCAAAGCGCAATTGGAAAAGCACCTTGGTATCTGAAACTGATTTCTCCATTAAAGACCGTGCTCGTTATACAGCGCGGTTTTTTTTCGCGTTTGCAGGGTTTTTCCTCATAGCTCAGCAAAATTACTGTCCCTAGAATCCGAATCCGTCATCCTTAACCAATTCTGGAATGGGAATAAATTCTGGATGCTTTTAAGGAATTGATGAATTCATCCTCCCAGGCTTTTCACTAAAATTTTCTCAGGAATCAACTTATGAAAACGTTCGTCTCCGCGGCAATACTGTGTTGTGCAATCTTTTCCGGCTATGTGATCGCGAATGCCAAAACCCAAACAGTACGTGTCCCACAGTTCGACAATGACAAGGTAAAGGTATGGAAATCAATCGTACAGCCGGATACACCATTAGCTTTACATCGTCATGATCATCCACGCGTCATCGTTGCGTTGCAAGGAGGCACGATGAAAATCGAAGAAAATAACGGAGAAAGCGAAACACACAATTGGGTCGCAGGAAATGCTTATTGGCTACCTGCCAATCGAACCGGGTTGTTGCATACCGATGAAAATGTGAGTAAAGAGCCGATCGAGGTCATGGTGATCGAATTATTGAACGAAAAATAAAGTCACACCACAAAGCAAAAACCCCCACCAGATTCCTGGCGGGGGTTTTTTAGTAAAACAGCCTGACGATAACCTACTTTCACACTGGTTGCAGCACTATCATTGGCGCAGAGTCGTTTCACGGTCC
>JBEONO010000046.1:0-12299 GCA_040544425.1 Oxalobacteraceae bacterium GrIS 1.18 | reverse complement strand
GCGCTTTTTACTTTCACTCATTTGCTGTCATCCTTTTCAAGACAACAGCTTAAACTACCCTGCGGTTACTGTCTCAAATCCTGGGACCACTATAGTTCGCGCATTCCCAATGCTGCGATTGCATGCTGGGCCGCATCAAAAATTGAATCATGATCCGGATTTTCGTGTTCCGGCCAACTCAGTATAAAATGGTATGTAGGGTCTTTACACCGTTTATTTTTTGCTGCAACGGCATTCATTTCAAGTGACGCAGTTGAAACGTCAACGACGCCATGGGTGCGAATAGCCAAGCATTTTTCTTGATCTGTGGAGCTGTCATGTGGTGACGTCGCGTAAGTCAATAGGTCTGAAAATCGATTTGACGAAAGATTATGGCCAGCTGGATTTTTGATTTCCCGAATATATCCGATCAAGTCGTTGAATGGCTTTGCAACATTAGACATGTAATGACGCTGTGGGAGGACTTTTGGAATCATTTGATTTTTAAAAAAAACATCTACAATTATTTAAATCGGCTTGAATACAAATTGAAATAATCAACCAAATTATTTTTCAATTCGACGCATCGCTGAAATTATTTCGTCGATCACTGGAGTCCATTCCGATTCAAAATAGGTAATTTCATTTTTACCGACTGCGTCGTGCAGAAGTTTAATAATTTTGGCAATTTCGCGAAGCTCTCGAATGATATGAGACTCGTACCGAATGTCCGTTTTTCTGCCAAGGGAAGTGCGACGAATAAATTCACACAGCGTCAGGTCACGTGCCGATGCGGATAGAGTTATAGACTCAGCTTCTTTGGCAGTCACTCGAACGTGAATCACGACGCTTTTTCGATCTGATTCATTGATCGTTTGGAATAATTTTTTCATGACGGATTTTTATCACCATTTGCGCTGGGAACAGGAATGATCACTTTTTGATTGTCGCTATCAACCACAACCTGATGGAGTCCATATTCGTCAGGTTTCCAGTCGAATTTGATTTCACATTCCCTCACTGCATAATCAAGCTTTCGATTGATGCCACGGACTCTTTTTGATTTGTACGTGATTGGATCAAGTCGATTAATCACGACGTTGCAACAGAGTCCCCCAAAAAAATGCCTGTGGACGGTGATGAAATACAAATGATGCGACATGCCGAGCGCTTTAATGCAGTGTTCCGCTGTATCCAAAATATCATTAAGATTAGGGTTGTCATTTCTATGCCACCACATCGTGAAACATAGAGATGGATTGGTACCGTTAAAATTCTCCCACGCCAATACGCTCATTCGATATGTTGCGCGGACGAGATCATCACGTAAATTACCGGTTCTAATTGCAATGCAAGGTTTTGGATGGTCGGCATTGTCCTGGGATGGAATAATGTACGTCTTGATACGATCATTCCAATTGCTTAGATCTTTTATTTTTTTGAAATTAATCTCAAAATCAAAGCATCCCAAATAAACGCAATCATCGTTTACGCCTATTGGTCTTCTGATTAAATATGGGTTCACAGTTTCTTTCTGAGTGCAGCCGGGATTGGCCACTCAGAATATGACATCAAATTTGAAGGCCAGTGGACTGCAATTAGGATGTATTTGGACACCGAAAGAGTTGACCTGTTTGCACTTTTTAGATTGCGTCAATATGTCGTAATGACGCGGGAATATTATTATTGTTCAAGTTGCCGTTGTAGGCCTACCTGAATAGATCCAGTTTTCGTCAATCTATCGAAACCTGTTAGCGTTTTCGGCTTTTAGAAATTGAACTGCCATACATTTGCGTTGCAGTAAAATTGCCCTTACAAACGAAATGCGCCTCCTTTGTTTTTTTGCCGATAGTTGGATGGCGATTTAATATCGTCGAACGACTTTATGTGGCTTCCCATCCCAGTTTGATTTCAACGTCAAATTCTTGTTTCAATTTCATTGCTTCAATTTCCACCAATTTCCTCCATTCTTCTGTGGTCAAATTATGAGTGCAAATCGGCTTCAGATTTCCTAAACATTTGTTAGTCCAATTAGGATTGTTCGTTGACTCCTCCTCGAGCGTTCTCAGTATTTGAACCAAATTATTAAGTTGATTTAACTCCTCTTCCGTATGACTCCCAGTCATCTTGATATTTCGCACATATAAATCGCTGACTATTTCCGGAAGTTGCTTAAGTGTCTGAGACTGACGGCCAGGCTGATACGCTAACCAATAGGCGTATTTTCGTAAATTTTCGTGCGTATGTGGCGTCGATTCGGTGATCACGCCAACATCCGTGATCAGTCGCATTGCAGTATAAAAATGCAAACGTCGCTTATTAGCTGTGCCGCATGCCGCTCGCTCTTTATGATTCGTACAATATTGTAATGAGTAGTCTTTTGCAACGAGAGGTGAATGGCATTTAACGAGTCGTTTAACTTTGTCGCTAAGTTCTGGTTTGGTGCTAAGAATTTCAATTAACTTTGTTTTGGCCTGGTTAAAATCGCAGCAAACTTCGCAGTAATCAGGTTGATAGAACACCTGCAAATACCATGGTAGTCGCTCCATTAAACGTGTCTCTTTTCCAGGTACCTCAATTTCTTTTCTTCTAAATTTATTGGTTGTGCCGGGGATCAGTTGTCCTTCCTCAAGATTCAGAACGTGAACTACTGCTGGAAGTTGAATAGAACAGCGATATAAAAATTTCCTTAAAAGGTCAATAGTCGCAACTGCAGGACCATATTTTTTAGGAACCATATTTTCGATTGCTCGGAGTCTCGGTTTGTACCATTTGAACAATTTCAAATCCGCTTCGCCAAAATCAAGAATGGCAAGTTCAGACAATTTCCATTTTGGTTCGGTAAGAATATGCTCGTTGACGAATCGTAAGAAGGGTTTATCAACCTGTTCAGCGACCTTTCGCGCAATTACATTATTGCCAGATTTTTGGGAGTCATTTTGTGAAAAGGACGCCATGCAGTCTGCAATAGCACTTCCGATGTATTCCGGTACGTCGACATAACTAGGGTTGAAATTTTCTAGAAGCTGAGCGATTTTGTTAGCTCTACCTTCTTTTGCAGTCGTCATCTAAATACCTCCTAATTGCAGTCCACCGTGTTGCTCATCGTGTGAGATATTAATCTCTGGTCGCTAGGACAGGGATTAATGGATATCGGCGCTATTGCCTAGTCACTTTAATTTACTCTGATTGGCGGTGTTTTTATTTGGTATTTTATTAATTAATTATTTTTCAAAATGCGCACCTTTGATCTTACCGAAGCAGCAAATTTTCTCCATATGCACAAGGAGGAGGTCCGTCGCCGGGCCAAATTGGGTGAGTTACCTGGTGCAAAGCCTGGGAAATCTTGGATTTTTCTTGAAAATGATCTTGTCGACTATGTCCGTTCGCTATATGCTCAACCCCGGCAAGCGTTGCAAGTGACACAGAGAAAGGAAAAAGTATGTCACTTATCAAACGCGGTAACACGTGGTGGATTGATTTCACCGCGCCATCCGGTGAGCGCATTAGACGCTCTGCTGGAACAAGTAGTAAGCCCCAAGCGCAAGAACTCCATGACAAGTTAAAATCGGAATCATGGCGCGTCAATAGGCTCGGCGATAAGCCCAATTATTTGTGGGATGACGCTGGACATAAATGGTTAGTTGAAACCAGCCACAAAAAGACGCATCGTGAAGATGCTAAAAAATTGATTTGGTTGCAGCAATTTTTCAGAGGGCGTGTCCTTGCTGAAATTAGCCGTGATGATATTGAATCGATTGGGGAGAAGAAAAAACTGGAATCAAGTGGACCAACGGCGAATCGCTATTTGGCATTGATTCGTTCGATTCTGCGGAAAGCTTACCTGGAGTGGGAATGGATAGAAAAAGCTCCTAAAGTCAGGCTCTACAAAGAAGCAAAACGACGAGTGCGGTGGATATCGCCGGAAAAAGCTAACGTGCTACTTAAGGAGCTTCCATTTCATCAGCGCGATATCACGCTGTTTGCATTGTCGACGGGATTGAGACAAGCCAATGTTCTTGGATTAACTTGGGAACAAGTTGATTTGAATCGACAAACTGCGTGGATACCTGGAGATAAGGCGAAGAGCAAAGAAGATATACATATTTCGCTGAGTCAATTTGCGGTCGAACTTTTACAGCGGCAATTAGGTAAGCACGAGGCTCATGTGTTTACTTATGCTGGAAAACCAGTAGGGCAGGTAAATACGAAGGCGTGGCGAAGTGCTTTAGTACGAGCAGGGATTGAGGACTTCCGTTGGCATGACTTAAGGCATACATGGGCAAGTTGGCTGGTTCAAAATGGCACCCCGATGTATGACCTTCAGGAAATGGGCGGATGGAAGTCTGCTGAGATGGTGAGGCGGTATGCACACTTGGCACCTGCACAAATGGCTAGGCATGCAGATGTGGTGGGATCTCTACTTTACGGCACAAATACGGCACAAGGGCAGAAATAGAAAAGGGGCTGCATCGCTGCAACCCCTTATATTCTGTGGCTCCCCGACCTGGACTCGAACCAGGGACCTGCGGATTAACAGTCCGTCGCTCTACCAACTGAGCTATCAGGGAACAGAAACGCGATTATAGGGGGATTTGCTTAATTACGTCAAGCAATTTTCCCCAATCAAATCTCAAATCACCTGACAAATTGCATCGACAACGTAGGCGATATTGCCCGAGTTCAGAGCGGCCACGCAAATGCGACCGGTGTCGACCGCATAAATTGAATAAGTGTTGCGCAATTGCTCAACCTGGCTTTTCGTTAATCCGGAATACGAGAACATGCCGCATTGTTTATTTACAAAAGAAAAATCGTGTTGTGGCGCTTTTTGTTTGAGCAGATCGACAAACGTTTCGCGGGTTGCACGAATCCGCACGCGCATGGCGGCCAGTTCCTGTTCCCACAATTTACGCAATTCGGGATTTGCCAATACCGTCGCAACGACCTTGCCGCCATGTGCCGGCGGATTGGAATAATTGGTTCTGACTACCCGCTTTAATTGCGACAGAATGCGTGCTGCTTCTTCAGCAGAACTGCCGACGATGCTCAGTGCGCCAACGCGTTCGCCGTACAGCGAAAATGATTTTGAAAACGAGTTGGAAACAAATAACGGTCCGCCGGCATCGGCGAAACGACGCACCACCTGACCATCCGCTTCAATGCCTTCACCAAACCCTTGATAGGCCATATCCAGAAAAGGAATCAGACCGCGGCTGGTGACAACGTCGATGACCTTGGTCCATTGGTCGGCAGTCAGATCAGCGCCGGTGGGATTGTGGCAGCAGGCGTGCAACAGCACGATCGAACCGGATGGGATGGTTTTCAATGCTGCCAGCATGCCGTCAAAATTGACGCCGTGGCTGGTCGCGTCGTAGTACGGATAATTGTTGACCACAAAGCCGGCCGATTCAAACAGGGCGCGATGGTTTTCCCAGCTCGGGTCACTGATCCACACCTGGGCATCGGGCGCGAAACGTTTCAGAAAATCTGCGCCCAGCTTCAAGGCGCCGGTGCCGCCAATTGCCTGGGCAGTGATGGCACGTTTTTCTGCAATGACTTTGCTGTCGGCCCCGAACACCAATTCCTGGACTGCTTTATCATAGGCGGCCAAACCATCTATCGGCAAATAAGTACGTGGTGTGACGGTCGCAATCAACTGGGCTTCGGCACGTTGCACGCACTCGAGCAGGGGAACCTTGCCATGGTCATCATAATAGACACCGACACCCAGATTGACTTTTTTCGGGTTGCTGTCCGCGTTATACGCTTCGGTGATGCCGAGGATAGGGTCACGGGGTGCCATTTCGATGGCGGAAAACAGGGTAGGGGAGTGTGTCGATGTCATGATTAAATTAAAAGTACCAAGAAAAAGGTTATCGCAGGAGGGAATTCGGAAAAACTGCAAAACGAACGCTTAAAGCGACTACTATGAGTAAAATGCAAGTCGAATTTAATTTTAAATGGGGGCAAGCGAACCCCGACATTTTATCAGAACAAAGGCACAACGCATGGCAGATTTAACTGCAGATTCAATTACCGATCCAAAAACCGGCGTTCAACTGGAAGGGCAGCTGGTCCGATTCCCGAATTCTCCCTATGAACTGTTTCAACCTTTTGCTCCCGCTGGCGACCAGCCGGTGGCGATTGATCAGTTGGTGGAAGGGATTGCCGATGGCCTGGCTTACCAGACTTTGCTGGGCGTGACCGGCTCGGGAAAAACTTTCACGATGGCGAATGTGATTGCCCGCACCGGGCGTCCGGCGATTATTTTTGCGCCAAACAAAACCCTGGCCGCCCAGCTGTACAGTGAGTTTCGCGAATTCTTTCCGCACAATGCGGTGGAATATTTCGTGAGTTATTACGATTATTTTCAGCCTGAAGCCTATGTGCCGCAGCGCGATCTGTTTATCGAAAAAGATTCGGCGATCAATGAGCACATCGAACAGATGCGCCTGTCGTGCACCAAGTCCCTGATGGAGCGTAAAGACGTGGTAATCGTTGCGACCGTGTCGGCGATTTACGGTATCGGTAATCCGACTGAATATCATCAGATGATTTTGACCCTGCGCGCCAAGGACCGGGTCAGTCAGCGTGATCTGATTGCACGCCTGATTCAGATGCAGTACACCCGCAATGAAATCGATTTCTCACGCGGTACGTTCCGGGTGCGCGGCGACACCATCGATATCTTCCCGGCCGAGCATGCCGAGCTGGCGGTGCGCGTCGAAATGTTCGACGATGAAATCGAAAACCTGCAAATGTTCGATCCGCTCACCGGCAAAATCAAACAGAAGATCGCGCGCTTTACCGTGTATCCGAAATCGCATTACGTGACACCGCGTTCTACCGTGTTGCGTGCAATCGAAACCATCAAGGTCGAATTGCAGGAGCGGCTGACCTTCTTCCGGAAAGAAAATAAATTAATTGAAGAACAGCGTATCGAGCAGCGCACCCGCTTCGATCTTGAAATGATGAGCGAGATCGGTTTCACCAAGGGTATTGAAAACTATTCGCGTCATTTAAGCGGTGCCAAGCCGGGTGAACCACCGCCGACCCTGGTGGATTATCTGCCGCCCGACTGTTTAATGTTTCTGGATGAGTCGCATGTTTTGATTGGTCAGCTGAACGCGATGTATAACGGCGACCGCGCGCGCAAAACCAATCTGGTGGATTATGGATTTCGCCTGCCGTCGGCGCTCGATAACCGGCCATTACGATTCGACGAATTCGAAGGCAAGATGCGTCAGACCGTGTTCGTCTCGGCCACGCCCGCGGCCTACGAGATCGAGCACGCCGATCAGGTTGTCGAGCAGGTAGTGCGGCCGACCGGCCTGGTCGATCCGCAGATTGAAGTGCTGCCAGCCAGCACCCAGGTCGACGATCTGATTACGCAGATCAAACTGCGGGTTGCGAAAAATGAACGGGTTCTGGTGACCACCCTGACCAAACGCATGTCCGAACAGCTCACCGATTTTCTGGGCGAGAACGGCATCAAAGTGCGCTACCTGCACAGCGATATTGAGACGGTCGAACGCGTAGAAATCTTGCGCGATTTACGGCTCGGCACCTTTGATGTGTTAGTCGGAATTAATCTGCTGCGTGAAGGTCTGGATATTCCGGAAGTCTCGCTGGTGGCGATTCTGGATGCTGACAAGGAAGGCTTCCTGCGTTCTGAGCGCAGCCTGATTCAGACCATCGGTCGTGCCGCGCGAAATCTGAACGGCCGGGCGATTTTATATGCCGACCGGATCACCGATTCCATGCGTCGCGCGATCGACGAAACCGAACGGCGCCGCAACAAGCAAATCGCGTTCAATACGGCCAACAATATTACCCCGGTCGGGATCGTCAAACATATCCGTGATTTGATCGACGGCGTCTACAACCCGCAGGCGGCGCGCGCGGAACTGGATGCAGCCCAAGAGCATGCGCGCTATGAGCTGATGAGCGAAAAGCAGATCAGCAAGGAAATCAAGCGCCTGGAAAAATCCATGCAGGATCACGCCAAGAATCTGGAATTTGAAAAAGCGGCGCAGGTACGCGATCAGCTGGCACAACTGAAGCTGCAATTGTTTGGCTCGGATGGGGCTACCGAACTTGTGTAGCTGATTTGGGCGAGGGCATTGTGCTTTGCTTAACTTTCCCGTCCCGCACCAAATAGCGGCAAACGCCAGCGCTGCTATGGACATACTGCCACATCATGGTGCGCTCATCATTTTGCTGGCAGTGACCGGGTTAACTCATCGCGTCTCTGATTAAGATTTTTTTTTGCCGTGAGTCGCGTTCAAACGGATACAATATTTTTGTGATCACCCGGTGCTGCGGCGCCGCAATTGTCGGACCGGGAAATTGCCACTGCTTTTTTGTGTTGGTAATTTCATATCTGGCGGTGACTTTTATATAAATTCATGTCGCAGATCGAAAAGAGTTTGTGAACGCAGCTGTTTAGAATCGATTTATTCAGAACTGCGCTCCGACGAACGCGATCCGTTCCGCACAGTGTCTTTATCGATAAGGCCAATGAGTTACCCCTCATTGGCCACGCTTGTTTGATACGGTCAAAAAACCACATCCCGCACTACTTTCTGTATGCAGTAAAACTGTCAATGTATATACTTATTTTGTAATTTAAATAAATTTGTATATACATCTGATGCGTCAGCTGGTGTTTGAAATGAATGCCAAAAGTAAAAAATAAAGTGAACTGCCAGCATGGCCTGCATATTGCTTAGTACAAGCATTTGTTTTATGCCGTGAATGGTGAAATTCAGTAAAACAATAAATATCCACAGGAGACAGTGAATGATAGCGAATCGCCGATTTAATTTTATTTGTGCAGCAGCCGTTGCATCCACCTTTGCAACTGGCTTGATCAGTGCACCAAGCTGGGCACAGGAAGTCGCGCAGACCACCAGCAGCGCCCCGGCCGCAGAGTCGGCCAAGAATTCCGATCAGATCCAGACCGTGATCATTACGGCCAACAAACGCAAGGAAGATGCGAGCAAGGTGGCGCTCAGTATTTCCGTCATCGGCGGCGACGATCTGGTCGCTCAGCATATTGATGATTTTGCGTCAGCCACGCGCGCCATTCCAAACATCTCTTTCTCCAGCGGTGGCGGCAGCGGTAATGCCGGGAATGGTCCTGGCCTGTCAAATATTGAAATCCGCGGGATCAGTTCATCCGGCGGCGCCTCTACAGTCGGTGTCTATCTGGATGATATTTCCCTGTCAGCCGGGAATGTTTACAGTATGGGCACGGCCGAGCCCAAGTTTTTTGATGTTGACCATATCGAAGTACTGCGTGGACCGCAGGGAACCTTGTATGGCGCCAGTTCGATGGGTGGCACGATCAAATTTATCTCCAACCAGCCAAGTTTTAATGGTCAGGAAACCAATCTCTCTGGTGATGTCTCGTCAACCAAGGGTGGCGGCGTGAATCACACCGAGACTGCAGTGTTCAATGAAGTGTTGATGCCGAATGAACTGGCACTGCGCATTGGCGTGCAGACCTCGCACAAGGGCGGCTATATTGACCAGGTCAATCCAAATTCCGGTTCGGTCATTGCCAGCGGGATTAACTGGGAAGATGACCGCGTCGCGCGACTTGCATTGAAATGGGCTCCAACCAAAAATCTGACCCTGACACCTGGCGTGTTTTACCAGCAGGTCAATGCCGGCGATATTGATGTCAGTTATCTGTACCTGGCGAACGGCAGCAATTTGCCGAAAAATCAAACACCGAAACTGGTGCGCGAGCCGGGCAAGGATGTCATCGTTGCGCCGAATCTGACCGTCAATTACAGCACGGATGCGGGCGATCTGACCTCGGTAACGAGTTACTTCAAGCGCGTGTTCAACCGTACCCAGGATGGCACAACCGTCAACAGTACTTATTTGGGCAATCAGCAGGGCAGCACTGTTATTACTGATCCGGCTCTGGCCGCGGTGGTCGCCGGTTTGCCGTCAGCCGTTTTCCTGAACAACGAACTCACGCAGTTTTCGCAGGAAGTGCGTTTCGCTTCTAAGCCGTATGATCCAAGCGTGTCGCCATTTACCTGGGTGGTTGGTGCCTATGTGTCAAACATGAACACCAATATTATCGACAATGAACCGATCTACGGAATCAATGCCGCATTCGCCGCCGCCGGACAAAGTCCGAATGATCCGAACGCCATTGCCAACGCGGTTGCCAACGGCTTCCCGAACGATAACTCTTATTTTTCCCATCGCTATTTTCACGATGAGCAGAAATCAATATTCGGTGAGGCAAATTATTATGTGATGCCGACCTTGCACTTCACGGCCGGACTGCGCTATTTGAAGGCAACTGATTCCTTCATGCGGGTTGGTGATTATTACTTCGCTGGCGGACCAACACTCAATGCAAAAACCACCAGCGAAGGCAACAAGCTGACACCGAAATTTGCGGTGGCCTGGGAAGTGACGCCGACCGACACGCTGTATGCGACTGCAGCTGAAGGATTTCGGGTTGGTGGTCCGAACTTCGCGCTGCCATTGCCTTACTGTGGCACCGTGCCCAATCCTTTGAGCTACAAGCCCGATTCGCTGTGGAGTTATGAAGTTGGTGACAAATCGCGTTTCCTGAACAATCGCCTGTCGATCAACGCCGATTTGTTCTACATCGACTGGAAGCAGCTGCAGCAGTCCATCACCAATTCAACTTGCGGTTTTGCGTACAACACGAACGTGGGTAGCGCAACCAGCACCGGAGGTGAAATTGAAATCAAATACAAACCAACCAGCCAGATCGTGCTTGATCTGGCCGGTGGTTATGATCATGCGGTCCTGGCTGACAGTGACGCGGCAGCGGTTGGTGTAAAAGGCGCTGTGAAAGGTGCCAATATCCCGGGCGTACCAAAATTCAACGCTGCGTTGACCGGTGTGTACAGCTTCAATCTGAGTGGCGACGTGCAGGGTTTTGTGCGCGGTGCAGCGCACTGGACCGGACCGAGCAACGGCTCGCTCGACCCGACAAATCCGGATTTCCAGCGTCCGGCCTACGCGAATGTTGATCTCAGCACCGGCGCCAGCTTCGGGATCTATGATTTTTCCCTGTACGTGAAAAATGTTGCTGACAGCCAGAAGGTGATTCAACATCCGGAAGTGCAATATGCAAATAACGGACAGGTGTATCGCCTGAACCCCAGAACCATCGGTGTGACCTTCAGCGCCAAGTTCTGACCGCGCTGGTTTTGTTTGATCAAAGGGAAGTCGCACAGGCTTCCCTTGTTTTTGTGATGGATTGGAGATTTTGAATGGATTTTTCAGCGAACGGCCATGATACGGGCAACAAGTTTACCGGCATTACTGTTGTAGTCGTCGTTCATGCAATACTTATTTACGCACTGTTGACAGGCCTGGGTAAGAAGATTATCTCGGTAATTAAAGAAGTACCCCTGGAAACCAAAGTCATCGAAGAGGTGAAGCCACCGCCACCACCACCTGATGCACCGCCGCCGCCACCAAAACTGGCAGCACCGCCACCACCGTTTATTCCACCGCCGGAGGTGCAGGTAGCGCAGCAGCCGACACAGAATGCGATCACGGCTGTATCGAACGTTCAACCGCCCCATCAGGATTTGCATCCTGCACCGGTGGTGGCTGCGAAACCGGCAGCTGGCCCGTCAGTGACCAAGCCGGTGTTTGATCTGTCCACCTGCAAGCCAGAGTATCCACGCAATTCATTGCGTAATGAGGAACAGGGTACGACCCGTCTGCAATTCTTGATTGGTATTGATGGTAAAGTTGCCGATTCCAAGATTGACAAGTCATCCAGTTTTCGGGCCCTGGACGTAGCGGCAAAGAATGCGTTAAGTCAATGCACATTCAAACCTGGAACAGTCGATGGCAAACCCCAGCAGTTGTGGGTTACTGTAGATTATGTGTGGAAGTTGGACAATTAACTTGTGATAGCAAAAACCTGAACCTGTGTTATTTGCGCTTATTTGATTTGAAATTTATTTTTAAGGAAGTCTTGTTATGAAAAATCGTGTCTCTTTCTCTCTCTCAGCACTGTTCGCGACAATTTTATTGTCGGTCAGCGCAGTAAGTTTTGCAGCGGATACTCCGGCTGCAGCACCGGATGCAGCAACACCCGCAGCAGTAGCGCCAGCCGATGCCACAGCAGCACCAGCTACCGCAGGGCCAGCAGAAACCAAAGAAACGGTCGACAATCCATATGGCCTCGAAGCCGTCTGGCACGGTGACTTTATCTCCAAAGGTACCCTGATTATTCTGTCGATCATGTCGATGGGTAGCTGGTACATCCTGATCACCAAACTGATTGATCAGTTCAA
>JBEONO010000045.1:0-12690 GCA_040544425.1 Oxalobacteraceae bacterium GrIS 1.18 | reverse complement strand
CGATCTGACGTGCGGAGAGGGTTAAGTGCCGATTGAGGCAAAAAAACGGCTGATTTATAATTCTGTGGGAGTTTTATGTCGTTTGTTTAAGAATACCCACCTGGGATCCGGTCAACGTCATCCGTTTTTTCATCTTTGCTACTCGTTCTCGCCTATGATTTATTCTTGTTCCCTATTATTTAACAACGAACGAACTACTTCTATAAAACAGGAGAAATAATTGGGGAAATAGTTTGCCACTCAGAATGGTGTTAATTTGCGCCGGGGCCCTTTGGCGCCTTACTCATTGCGATTAACCGAGATAAATCCACGATCGGCAGGATAAAGTTCGGCACATCGCTCACCTAGATTTTTCGGTGGTACGTACACTTTAAATGGTCGGGCTTTCTTACTTGGTACTGGCACAGTTGTATCAACTGGCTTGGTAATGAAAAAATATTGTGTATGTCCAGTTTTGGATTCCACTTGGTGACTTTCATGGAGCTGGCGGAGCAGACCATTCATATGCTGGGCGTTGGCGTTAAATAATTTAGTAAGAACGGGGACCGAGTATTTCATGCCGGGATGGTCTTGCAAGTAGGTCAAAATTGTTTCGGCGTTCACCGGTTGTTCTTGGTTTTTCATTTAAATTTCCATGATCAGCGATAACATTAAGTTTGCGCAAGGCCGGCGCAGCCATGTAACGTCTTTTCTATAATGCAAAATTGTCTACCATCTGATTTGATTGCTCAGGCGGCTCTGACTTCGTCGAGTAAATCAGGATGTTTGTTTAATAGTTTCAAAAACCGCACTAACGCTAACGATGGCTTTGCTTTACCCGTTTCATACCGCGAAAAAGCATTGACGCCGCCGCCAAAAATTTCCCCTGCTTCGCGTTGATCAAGTCCCAGATTCTTTCGGACACTGGCAATGAAAGCCGGATCGACGAATGACGCGTTGACTTGCTTGTTGAACTCCAGCATTGCTACACTCACCCGTCTCGACTCGTTCATATCGAGGATCGATTCACCGCACGCTGGGCAATAATCACCTGTCACCGCTGGGATGATGGTTAATTCTCCCTTATGCATGTAGGTAGTGTCGCGGGTATCGTGCACCAGTTCAGCACCGCCGCAGAGTGGACATTTCATTTTTATAGCTCCTTAAAAGATACGATCAAAACGTCGTTTTGGACCGTCAACTTTAAATATACATTTTCACCATACGGTGTCTTAGGCGTATATACGTCCTGCCAAATACGATGATCTGCATGAGTCGTCATACTCTTGAGGAAATCAGTCGTTTTCAGCGCGTTGATGACCTCAATCATGGCGTCAACATCAATACCAAGGGACGCAGCACCTGCAAGCGCTGACTGTGTTGGTTTGACCTTGCCGGCTGCAACCAGTCTTTTAACTATGTCCAATTGACAATGCGGTGTACTTTTCTCCATAACCCATATTAACCGATTCGGTTATTTTGTGCAATTATTTTGAACTAGAGGGTTGTACGCCGGAATCGTCGAAAATTCTGTACCACAACCTAGGTGTTTTGGCCCAATGTCTCGAAAACGAAAAATTGGTAACATTTGCGGAACGTCTTAGTCGGGTCGAAATTCCCACCAAGAAATTAGCGGCGAAGCATGGCATGGTACCATGGCCGATATGAATCCAGATCAACGTAGTTCACTTCGAAAAACCGAGTACAAGGGTTGTTGCGAGCCACTGTGCTACCGAACCGAATCGTCTGTGGGCTTGGGATATTACCTGGCTGCCGGCAGGTGTGAAGGGGTTGTATTTTTACTGGTACATGGTGCTCGATGTTTACAGTCGAAAGATTGTCGGGCATGAGGTTCATGTAGCTGAGTCGGCAGAGCTAGCTTCATTGTTGCTAGGTCGCGCCAGCTTGGCCGAGGGATTGGCCGGACGTGAAGTGGTGCTGCACTCTGATAGTGGCAGTGCGATGAAGGGTGCGACGATGCTGGCGACGTTGGAACGGCTGGTCATCATTCCATCGTTCAGCAGGCCATGCGTGAGCAACGACAATGCCTACGCGGAATCACTGTTCCGGACTTGCAAATACCGACCGAACTATCCGAGCAAGCCGTTCGCCACGATAGAAGATGCGCGAGATTGGACAATGAAATTTGTGTAGTGATACAACCACCAGAATAAGCACAGCGCTCTGAAATTTGTGACGCCAGCACAGCGTCATGATGGCCGCGATGCAGCAATCTTGCGACAACGTGTACAGGTCTTTGAAACAGCGAAACAGCAGCATCCAGAGCCCTGGTCTGGTGCGACGCGGGATTGGAAATTGAAGGACGAGGTCTGGCTGAATCCGGAACGAAATCAGACAGAAGAACTATTGCAGGCAGCATGACTTGACGCGACATCTTTGTTTACAACTACCGGGGCCGGCGCAGAAAAAATAAAAAAAGCCGGAATCGCAATAGCCAATCCGGTACAGGGTGATGAAATAAAAATGACAAATCATCACTGGTTATTTTCAATCAAGTCGGTTCAAAAAGAATTCGGTCTTTCAACATTATTGGTTGTGAATGATTTTAATGCGCTGGCCATGGCGTTGCCATTTTTAAATCAACAGCAAAAATACCAGTTAGGCACGGGGCATGCGCAAGAGAACGTGGTGATCGGATTAGTGGGTGCCGGCACCGGCCTAGATGTTTCAGGCCTAATTCGCGCCAACGATTCCTGGACGGCACTTGACAGTGAAGGAGGACACACCTCTTTCGCGCCACGCAGCACGCGTGAAACTGCCATCCTAAAGTACGCACTTCAGATCTACGACCATGTGTCCAGTGAGCGGTTGCTCTCTGGCGCAGGGTTACAACTGATCTACCGAGCATTGGCCACCGACCAGAATATTCCGAGCGAGGATATCGATGCGCCGGAAATTATGGCACGCGGTTTGGCCAACGCGTGTCCGCTTTGCCGCGCTGTGCTGGACACCTTTTGTGAAGTACTGGGTACCGTGGCCGGTAATCTTGCGCTGACTTTGGGTGCCAAAGGCGGCGTCTACATCGGTGGCGGCATTGTTCCGCGCCTGGGTGAGTATTTCAATCATTCCGGGTTCCGTGAACGCTTTGAACAAAGAGGACGCTTTACCGATTATCTGCGCCAGGTTCCGACTTTCGTCATCACTGAACCGTTTCCTGCCTTTACCGGAATTTCAGTCATACTCGCCCAAAACGCATGGCAACAGTCCATCACGTGGTCGGATTGTGATTCTCAATATCGATTGGTTGTCACCCAATTTTGTGCGTCTGAAAAGGTCACAAGCTTTTTATTGTCCGGTCCTCGATTGATGAGTGCTACTCGTGACAATGAAGCACGTTTTCCAAATAAAATACTGGCGGAATTTCCGGATCAACGTCGCTGCAAAGCGGTCACTTGAACCATAAAACATCGGTTGACTCAAAAAATGACTAATTTCCGGATTCTGTGGGAGATTTGTGTCGTTCGTTTAAGAATACCCCGTTTTCCATATTCGCCTCTTTATCGATTCATGATGAATCAATGAACTGAGGTTACTGATTAGCAATCCGCTTCACAATAATCCAAACATTACCTGTGTTGCCGGATTTTACATAAACCATATGCACCTTAACTCGCGTCGGCGTCATTTTATAATCAAACAAATAATCAAATATTGTATTTAAAAATTCATCTTTTAACCCTGTCTGGAATTTGCCATAAAATTCAGGCGTTTCAGTGCAAGGCGCAACTTCTTTGAAAAAATTCTTCCCGATGACATCAACTTGGTTTCGACCTGTAATCGCAGATTCGGTCAAATTAAATTCTAAAATAACGCCAGCCTCATCTAACTTAATAACACCGTATGGAAGACTGTCCAGCTGCTGAGCGGGCATCGTTTCCAGCATCGTGATGACATCTGAATCTTGGTACCGTAAAAATTCCATAAACTAATCCTTAATTTGTCGCGCAAATGAAATCGTCGCCGCGTACACCGACGATCGTGTATTGGGAAACCAATGGCATCATAATTTGAATTTACACTTATATCATACTTATTGAGACTCGTAATTTTGTGAAATTTTTCGGGCTGCTAGGTTGTCCGAATTTAAAGAGTAAAATGCAAGGCAGGATGCAATGTTGACGAAAAATATGTACACAATTAATCGCGGCCAGCCACCTAAATATTAAAATTTGATTATTTCAGTAATTGTTGGTTCCGCATCGAGCAGTTCGGAATATTCCGTGACTTACAGAAAGTTGGGGCTGTCTTACGACCAGATTTGAAAAATAACTTAAACCAGAATAGAAGGAAGATACGGAATTGTTGTCGATATTTATTTCAAAGCACAGATATTGCTTAAGTCTATGCGTGGATGTATTGTCATGCCCATAGATATTAAAAATACAGAGTCATGGTGGGAACATGATACATTCCTCCAACATTTTATTTGCGACTTGATTCGAACCGAACTGTCGATCATGCGCCATGCGCCGATGGAACAAGTAGGGCTTTGGAATGAATCGCTCCACCTCAGCAAAGACATTGGTGTCGACTCGTTGGAATTACTCTCATTGGCGACGACGCTCACAACTGTATTGCAGGTGCACAGGTCTGGGATTGAAGATTACCTTTTGGCTCGACAAACTATTGGGGATTGGGTAGAAATCGCACGACAAAGCTTAAGGTTTTTTTCTTCTGAACTAACATTTTATACTTCTGGTTCAACAGGCAATCCAAAGAGGTGTGACCACCAATTGTCTGCTCTTTGGCAGGAGATTGGAGAACTATTACCAATCGTACCAGTACAGCGACGTATCCTGAGCGCTGTGTCCAGACACCATATCTATGGATTCTTATTTACTGTATTGCTGCCACAGGCGCACAGATTGGAGAACACCCAAGTGATTGATTTGCGCAGTAGTTCACCCTCTATTTTAGTGAGCACACTGCAATCAGGCGACCTGATTATTGGATACCCCGATTTCTGGCGCACGTTCCTTCGGTGTCAGCCTACAATTCCTCAAGGTGTTACAGGAGTGAACTCCACCGCACCATGTCCTGATACCGTTGCGCAAGGATTAGAAGCTGCGGGATTGGAATCCCTGATCCAAGTGTACGGTAGTTCAGAAACGGCAGGGGTAGGGTGGCGGACTTCGACTGAATCGTCATACCAGCGGTTTTCGTATTGGAGAAGAACTGCCGTCGACGTAAAGCTTCTAGAACGTACTCTGGTGGATGGAAATATTAGTCACACCGCTGCACCTGATGAGATTCAATGGCTAGATGATGATCACTTTTTGCTTGGCGCACGTCATGATAAAGCTGTTCAAGTTGGTGGGATCAATGTGTTCCCATTACGGGTAGCAGAAATATTAAGGCAGCATCCTGCGGTTCAAGATGTATCTGTGAGGTTGATGCGCGAAGACGAGGGCCATCGACTCAAAGCATATATCGTCCCCAAACATCCGCAAATCGATATCGGTGACTTAAGAGGGCAACTTGAGGCGTGGACTCACCAAAAACTAGACGCACCAGCCAGACCAAAAACGTTCTCATTTGGCAATCAATTACCTCGCCGTGTCGACGGTAAGTTATCTGACTGGATTATTGATACGACGTCGTAACACCGGACACTTGAATGAGTAAAATTTTGACGATAACCCGAAATAGGATGAATAGTAAGATCAACATCGATCGGCGTGAGCCAACTTGCATGTCGATCACAAACCACGCTTACAGCGTCAAGCCAGTCGCGACGCCAGTCAGTATAAGGTATACTCATATCAACATATGGCAACGGTGGCAGAAGAGGCCGACGACCGGGAGCTGCTGTTTCTTACTAAGGTCGTAGAAAAGTACGGAAATCGGATTCCACGACTGATTCAAGACATCCGCGCGCGCCATGTTGACGTCGATAAACAGAACCTGGCCAGCTTCAGTGGTATCTTCTTCATGACTGGTCACAAGAGTAAAGGTTTGCAATTTAAGCAAGTTCTCTTGACTGATGATTACACAAAGCTGGTAGATGACGCCGGCCATCTGGTTCCACTGGAAAAGATAGATAAACAAGAAATCAATGTGTTATATGTTGCCTTAACACGGGCTGAAGAGACCTTGTCAATCAATTTGGGACTTCGTAACTTCTTAGAGAGCATGAGAAAGATGCAATACACCACCCAAAAGGTCGCGGCGTGACCATTTTAATAGATGCTCGATGGTGTTTGAGATATCCGATTCACTAATAAGTCGAAGTAAACAAAAACAATCTATGTTTGAAAAATAGAGATCGTGCACAATTTAAGACAATTCTTCCTATTTTTCTAAAAATTTCGTTGCAAAAGTTCCGGTCTATCTTTATTATCTGTCAAATTGTCCAAAATATATGAGGATTTGATGGGTAAAATCGGAATTCGGCAGCACCAAGGCATCAAATTAAAACTTGCGAAAGAATTCGTGGGTTTTACTGACTCCGACAAGAAGTTTAGAGAGCTCGCAAAAGAGGCTGGTGTCGGGAGTAAAGAGACCACAGAATCAGCAGAGCTCTTCAGACATAAATTATATCTCCCATTCGAAATCCGAAAAATTCGCCAAGCGGTGATGAAACTCACCAAAACGAATAGAGATCTCCCTGCTGTGATCCCATTCCGCATGTCCAAAGGCGGCGTAGGTAAAACAACGATATCAACAAACGTCGGCGCCTGTTTCGCGCAGATGGGGTATCGCACTTTGCTGATTGAAGGCGATCCGCAGGGGTCCATGTCCAAGCAGCTGGGATTCGATATCAATCAGAAGCTTACGCATATTGGCGACTTGATGGAGCGCCTATCCAAAGGGCAACCTACGAAAATAAATGAAGCCGTCGTACCCATCTATGATGACGGCATGCTCGATCTCATTCCAGCAGATATCACGTTGTCCAATATCGATTCTTGGATGTCAGCATCAATGAACAGAGAATTCTTGTTCACGCGACTCATGGAAAAAGAGTCTGAATTCTTTAAAAGTTACGATGTCGTGATCATCGATTCCGCACCAAATACTTCCATCCTGACTACTTCATTCTTGGTCGCAAGTAACCGTGTTACAGCTGTGGTGATGCCTGAAGCACAGAGCGTCCTAGCGATCGAAGGCCTGGAATCTAGTATCGAAGAAATCAATAGGTCGTATCCGGATCGCAAGAATAAATTGGGTCTTCACATCATTGCAAATCGGTACCGCCAGTCGTACGCATCACATAATGAAGCCATCGAGAAATTGGCAACGGATTATGGGCAATACATGAACGACACCATCATCAGAGATTTCGTAGGATTCTTGCGTGAGACAGATCTTGATGACGTCACTAAGTCTGCTCCTGTTCTCGAGAAAGAACCGAATTCCGTGGGCGCGCGCGACATCATCGACGTGACGAAATCATTGATCAAGCTTTACAACGTCAAGCTGACGGCACCATAAAATAAAAATAAGGGCGACAAAGATGTCGGGAGTAATCGAAAAAAATGGAGTCAAGAAAACAAAGAAAATGTTCTCTGATTTTCTGAAGACAGAGGTTTTTCAGGATGCTGACGTAATTATTGGACGCAAAATGGATGAAGCGCAAACCAAAAGAATTCTTGAGGCCATTCAAAAGGCGTCAATGGTTGAAGATTTCAGATCAGCTGGATATCTCGCTGGGTACGCGTTGACAGTTATGAATGGCGTCGGTAAAGAAGTTGATATCGCTTTGTCTGAAATCGATGTATTGATAGAAAAAATAGAGATTGCTTACGAAGCGCTTAAGAACAAAGAACAAAATATAGGGACACTATGACGGACGAAATCAAAAAAACCGGAGCTCAGAAAAAACAGATGAAGTTTTCCGGGCTGATCAAATCTGGCGTTATTTCAGAACTCAAGAATAATGAAGACAAAGATTTTCCATCTGAAGCACTTGAGGGAAACCATGAGTTACCGACGGAACCATCTTTGCAATCGGCTCCAATAAAAGCAGTTCATGAATTACCGCAAACTCCGGAGACGTCATCTGTTGAACCTGGAAATGCATTCACGAAGATAAACTTAAGCCTGGTTGATGACAGCCCGTATCAACCACGAAAACTTTATGACCTCGGAGACATTGATGACCTGGGTCACTCGATGGTTGCTGCCGGATTAAAAGAAGCCATCAAAGTACGTCGTATTGGCGACCGATTTGAACTGATATCTGGACACAGAAGAACCCGAGCAGCGCGAAGCCTGGGCTGGACGGAAATCGACGCACACATTGTTGAATGCAGTGACCGTGACGCCAAGCTGGTCACGATGATATCCAACGAGGCTCGAGTTGACCTGACGGATTACGAAAAGGGAAAGCTCTATCAAGAAGCCCTTCAGGAAGGATTCGGCAAGAATCAGTCTGAGGTCGCTAATTTGTTTGGGACCTCGCAGCCTCGTGTATCTGCGCGGATGAATATGCTTAACTTGCCACCAATTTTCATTAAGTTGCTTGAAAGTAATGCTGCGATGTTTGGGGCCGATTGCTCACGCGATATTGCGCAGCTTTTAAAAGAGTATCCAACAGAAGAGAAATTAATCCATGAAGCCGTTTTAAGGATTACTGAGTCCGGAGCGGACCAGAGTTCAGTAAAGCAGTGGTTTCTACAGATGGTGAAGCAGAAGTCGAAAAGAGAAGTCCAGAAACCGAAAGTGATCACTAACAGAACCGGTCGGCAAGTATTTACTGCAAAACTAGATGGACGTGTGATTACAGTTCGAATTAGTGATATCCATGTTGATGCTGATACCACGCTTTTGAAGGTGATGGAATCGTTAAAGGCTGTAGCAGATATAGATGCTAAAGACGATTAAAAATGAAATATCGTTTAAAATCAATGACTTAAAAATTATTCGGCCCGAATAATTAATTATTTAGGGCGAATAACGGGAGAATGAGAATGGAAAAATAGGACCTAGAAAGGAAAAAGCCCGGCAGTGGAATGTCGGGCTTTTTTGAGAAACACTCGTCGCATGTTTCGGATGACGAATGAGACCTGAGAGCCCTCATAGTACTAATCCCCAACATGCATGTCAATACCTAATCACACAAAAATGTGGTGAAAGGAACACGCATGTACTCACCGACTATCGAAGATATAATCCGCCCTTACACTGGGTACCCAAAAACAATTCAACAGGCAATAGTCCTGGTTGAAACCAATCCTAGATTTCTGGGGCTGACACGTAGCATGAAGTCCGTCTTGAAAACGTTACTCACCCGTGCTAGCCAGTTCAATGGTACTACTCAAATTAAAGCGCGCCTAGACACCGTGGCCATGCAGGCAGAAGTCAGCACTAAGACTGTAGAGCGCACAATGAAAGTTCTTCACGATGCTGAATGGATCACTACGATGTCTGAGGGTAGATCTGAGTGGGGTGTGTTCGAATCAAAGCGGTACGCATTTACCGAATCTTTGTGCGAAATTGTCGGACTGCCGACAGGTAAAAAGAAACCTGCGCAAGAGCCAAAGACAGAAATGTCTGACGGTGCTGTATACGTTGATCTTAATTTTAAAGAAGATTACTCGAAGATTTTGGAAGAAAAGCGAAAAGCAAATCCAGAAGCAACACCAATCAATTTACCCACTGAACTTGAGGAAATCGTGTCTTTAGGAGTTAAGCCATCTGGCGTCTGCAAACTACGGGGAATAGCAAGTGATCATGGATATCGTCTTGAAGACATCTACGTTGTAGCAAAGAAGTACCTGGCACGCGCAAAATGCTCTGGACAACGAGTTTATCGGTATCTCCTCAGCCTGATTGGCAAGCAGAGCGACTATGCAGCAAGAGCATCTCAGATCGAACGACTTGGAGCGACTCCAGAAGAAGGTAAGGAAAGCTCTTTGGCTGGTGGAGCAATGTCTCGATCGAAGAAATACGCACATAAGCGATTCAGCGTTTCGCCTGGCAAATACATTCGCATCTTTGACGGTCTTGCCGAGGTTGTCCGGGATGGACAATGGGTTAAAAACATAGCTGGTAAAGACATGGAAACCGTTTATGACGATATTGATGCCGGCAGGATAGTCGAAATTAAGGATTGATGAAACTTTGGGCACGGCGATGACAATGGCTATTTTCAAGGCCTTAATGCTATCTGAAGGTCACTTATACACAACATCGGTGGATAACTGCTCTTGTATACTTTGGCACTTATGGCTACACTTGCGGCTAGGTCACCTCGACCTATCTAGTAAGGAGCCCTATGAAGCAACTACGGTGGGAAACAGAAAATCGATTTTATTGCGCCCGGGTGTACAAAGACATGCTCGATTTTTGGGTGGTCGAAAAGGCTTGGGGTGGCCGGCAAAACAATTTGGGTAACATTGGGCAAGAGGTGGTACCTACCTATAGGGACGCCATCCAAACTGTTTTGAGGATCCACAAAGAGCGGCGGGCGCGGAAGTATGATCTGGTGGAATCGCGGTAAATAGATGGGCTATCTGCATTCTGAGGATGCGTTTGTTTTACATGGCATGGCTACTCGAAACAATTAGCCAGACAGTGTCTGGCAAATACTTAGACATTGCCGCTAACTTTTGGATTCACTAATCGACATTGAAATACTTGGCAGCTTCTTCCATTGCGCGCTTTTTCTTTGCTTTGTTGTAGATAGAAGTGGTACCTACTGACTGGTGACCAAGAAAATATTGGAGCACATCGATCGGCATTCCCTTTTCGACAGAAAGTGTTCCAAACGTGTGCCGGAATGCGTGAGGGGTAGTGACCTCAAGCTGTCTAATGTCTTCCTGGTCAAATGCACCTGGCACCAGATTAATCAGATTCTCGATGGTAGTTTGAATCAATCGATACAAAGACTCTGGTGCGTATCCACCAACTCCGGCGTCTTTCTTATCCTGAGCTGCCTTATGCTTCGGCGTAACCAAGGGTGCTAGCAGGTATTCTTCATCGCGGCCGCTGACATCCAGATTCCGATCGGCCCAGTGAGCCTCCAATGCCTTCATGGCGCGCGCGCTAACTGGCACCACGCGTTTTTTGTGGCCTTTGCCAAGCACTTCGAGTTCCATGATGTCGGCGGCATAGCGGCTCTTCTGGAGCTTCACACGCGTCGCCGTTGCTGCTTCTTCGCGTCTGATACCTGAATCCCCGAGCAATAACATCGTGGCCAGCGCTACGCGGTATTGGGAGCTCGTTTCCGCGGCGCCCTGGAGTGATGAAATCAACTTTTGCCAGAGTGGTGCCGACAGTGCTTTCTCGATGTGCATGAGGTCAACTTCTTTTGTCACCACATTTGATTTGACTACTGAAAATGGGTTTCCAGCGAGGTACCTTACTTTGCAAAAGTAGTCGAAGGCGGATCTCAAGATGTTGATCGCGTACCGTTGAGAGAGTGGGCTCAAGCCACCTTTATCGTTAAACGGTCTCCATAGTTTTGTATGGCGCCCGGCCTTTTTGCCGCAAAAACTTGGGGCCGGTTTGGCCAAGAAAGCAGCGTATTCTTGGCAGTCGGACGCGTTCACGGAGCTCATGGGCTTTTGCGCAATGATGACGCACCAGAGCAGGAACCTCTCCAATTCTTTCTTGTATGCGCGCTGGGCGTGTGCCTGGTCAGCATATCTTTGAAGGTAACAATTGATCGCCTGCAGGTCATTTGCGGCCGTGATGTAGCAATACGCCTGGGATCTATTGACCCCATGGGTACCATCGAATTGACTGGATACAGTGATGCTTTCCAGTGGAGCCAGTACCGATTGCTGACCTGGGTGGATGGTGACAGGTAGGGTAGTGGATGGTGCCTTTTCGCTGACGTTTATTATCTTGAGTTCGCCGAGCATTGCTTCATGAGACTTCAGCCAATTCTCGATTACTCTGGCTTTCAAGGCCCCTATGCGAGGTACTGCATAGTACCAAGTACTCCCCCTTACAGTTATATACTCAATGAGCTGTTTTATTGTCAAGATGTTCTCTTCAGCCAAGGCTCTTGCTGTAATGGGTTTTAACCATTGTCCTAATTTCTGGCTTGGCTCCGGCACTGGTTGTGGCGCTTCTGCGGCCTGGACTAATATTTGAAGTGCTTTTGTTGTCACTGCGCCGCCGGACCTAGCGTGTTGCAAACTGCTGGCCAGCGCTGGGTTATGCATTATCGCGCGCTCGACCAGATCCGCTCTCATATCAAGTAAGAACCTCTCCAATCCATACGCAAGCTGCGGAGCATCTTCGCTGTAATAAAGGGATGCAATGCGGCTGATTGATATTCCTACGCAGTGAGAGCGCAGCGCAGCGTAATCTGACCGGTTATAAGTCGGTTTTTCAAACAGGATATCTGTGTGGTTTGACATTTTTACTCGATTTCATTGGAAGTGACCTGGAACAGATTTATGCAAAATTTAAGAACAAAATTGTGCAAATCCTCGAAAAATTCTCTATTTTTTCGGACAATAACATATAAATCCATGTTTGATAATACGAATTATCAACCAAGGTTAGGGTAAGAAAAATTGAAAATTTAATCACCAATTCTTCTTTGCCAAGCGCTCTAACCTAAATGTACCGTAAGCGTCCAGCGGCACCACATTTTCAGGCGGTAGATTTGATGTTAAGTGTGTAGCGGGAGAAGTTTGTCGAGGCGACTATTTGGGCAGGTAGGTAATTTTTCTAAGGTGTCTTTCAACCAAGCGAATGGTTCAATGCCGTTGGCTTTGGCTGTTGCCAGTA
>JBEONO010000044.1:0-13581 GCA_040544425.1 Oxalobacteraceae bacterium GrIS 1.18 | reverse complement strand
AGCTGGATAGATAATGCGAAAAACACAAACAAACAGACTTCAATGAGATCGGATTAATTTAAAAAGTTACACGACAAGTAGTCTGACACAGGGGGCTTCCGTTCTGTCCCACTCGGGTGGATGAGAATATCGTTGGAGAAGCGGCGTTCGCCACCAGAGTTCCAGTTATAGGACTAGACAATAAGAAAGTCAGGTTGGCGGTATGTGAGCCATCCACATTAATGATAATCCGATAGTTTCCGGTGTAGGCCAATGGGCTAAAATTGCAACCACCTAGAGCGGTCAAAGTACACGAATCTTCGAGCAGTCCATTTGGACTATATACTTGAATTTGCAACGTCGAACCAGTGCTCGGATTGGTGGTCAACGACGACAGTCCCAAACTCAAGTTTTGTCCGGCAATACCATCAAAAATTAACATGCCATCCAGACCGGCAGTGCTTATATTCAGCGACGCACTCGCCCCGTTGGGAACGACTCTTGCCGTCGATATTACCGAAGTCACTGGAATTCCAGTTGGCACAACGAAAAAATCAGCGCTGCTGGTACCAATGCCATTTGCCGTCCGGACAGCAACTTTTCCGGATTGAGCCAGCAATGAAACCGTTGTAGCAATTTGCGTTGTGCTGCTCGCCGATGTCGATGAACCCGCGATGGTATTAAAATAAACATCCGTATTGCTTGATCCAGTCTGAAAGTTTGTGCCAGTCACAGCCACAACAGTTCCAAAAGCGCCGATTGACGGGGTAAAACTGGTAACCGTCGGCGGTGCCGTTAGCGACCCAACCGTAAACGTTTGCGTTGACGTCACAGTTCCATTTGCATTGCTCACAGCGATCAGTCCAGTCGTCGCCGTCGTTGGAACAGTCACCGTCAATTGTGTGGCTGTTGCCGCTGACACAGTCGCGGACACGCCATTGAATTTCACAGTATTGGAGGTCGCCGTGGTGCTGAAACCGCTACCATAGATAGTGACTTGCCCGCCGGTGTTGGCGGAGCTGGGATAAAAACTGGCGATGGCCAACGTGGTCACCGTATCGGATTTGACTGCGGCAATATTGCCAGCTGCGTCGTACGTGTACTGGGTGCTGCTGCCGTTGGTCGCGATCACTTGAATCAAACGATCCAGTTCGTCATACACATAGGTAGCACCATTACTCTGTGCATGGCTGGCGTTAATGCATACGCCTATCAAAGCCAGAGTCGCCAGTGCTTTTTTCAATACCCCGAAGACTAGTTCAGTAAAGGATTTCTCCACCTGTGCCGTGCGCAAAACCTGGCACGCAGTCATGCGCTTCCAATTCGCCATTCGTCATACTCCCAAGAGTAGTATTATTTGTTCTAATCATTTCGAAACGGCAGCGCGCAAAAAAGCCGCCAACCAAAAGTCGACACAAGCAATAGCCCTGTTACATACATCTCATGCAATAACAGCGATCAAATCACAATAAAAATTCGTGGAGCAAACTACGGGCGCGACATCCTATTTGTGGCCGACGATGAACGTACCATGACGACTCAAAAGATATCTGACTGAAAAAAGCAATGTGGAGTGTAAAGAGGTTTTTTCAAAAAGTCGATGCCCTAAATAGGGTATTTTGAAGGAATTTCATTAATTTAATAATGAACTGTATGCCCAGCCATGAAATATTGCAAAACGAATGAGTCACTTTGCCATGAGAAAAATGTATCGTTTGATTCATGACAGTTTCGTGACGTGTCAATTTAATTTCCACTTGTGCGGTGCCCAGATCTTTCATCAGCGATTTGTGAAAAAATCGATACAGATGACCAATTTAGGGCATAGACCGAACAGCAAATAGTCAATACAATTCACGCCGTAGGGCTAACTTCAAACTGTTCGCAATTCAATGAGTGATCAAAATTTCGTCTACATCAACAAGAACCTTGAGTGTGCGTATTAAATTGACTTGATTCTTATATACCTTAAAGAAAGTGTTGAACAGCTAGTATGCGACTCCCCCAAATATTGATGCGACGGTGCAGCATCGCGGCAATTGCCCTTTTTCTAGGCGTGCTGACGTCAAATGGCTTTTCTGAAACAATCAAAGAAGACAAATCGCCAAATCATGGTGGATTTCCGAATCCTTTATTAGGCTTACCGAGTACAACGTTTGACATCTTGAAGCCAAATGCCCATCCAAATTTTGATCGCGTTAAGAATAAATCAGAGGTCATCAAACTTGGCGCCAATTTGTTTTACGACAAACGATTAAGTGTTGATGGAACGTTGAGTTGTGCTACTTGCCATCAACCAGATCGCTATTTTTCAGATGGATTGCGCGTATCGGTTGGAGTAAAAAATCAGTCCGGTACGCGTAATGCGCCAAGTTTATTGAATGTCATGTACAACACGAGCCAGTTTTGGGACGGGCGGGAAGACACTTTAGAACAACAAGCTGCGCGCCCATTTCTCAACCCGCGAGAAATGGCTCAACCAAATTTAGATTCGATCTTGAATATTATAAGGAATGATAAAAACTATCGGGTCGAATTTGCAAAGGCGTATAAGAATCCAAAAATTTCGTTGGACAACGTCACAACGGCATTAGCGACCTTTCAAAGAACGCTAAACGCCGCTGGTTCCCCCTTTGATCACTTTCTTTACGATGGCGATGATCACGCCATTGCTGAGAATGCCAAACGGGGTTATAAACTATTTACAGGCGCGGCTTCCTGCGTCAAATGCCACACCATAGACACAAACTCGGCTCTCTTTACCGACAACCAGTTTCACGCTTTGTCGGTCGGACTAAACCATATCGCACCGCGACTGGCAGAACTGACAGTAAAACTATCCGGCGAACGACAACGAGGCGTTCCAACCGATGAGATTGTTTTATCAGACGACGATTTCGCTGAATTAGGTCGATTCATTGTTACCCTTGACCCGAAAGACATTGGCACCTTTCGTACACCATCATTACGCAATGTAGCAAAAACTGCACCCTACATGCATGACGGCAGCGTTAAAACTTTGGCCGAGGCTGTTGATGTCGAAGTATTCTATCGTAGCAATGAGCAAGGTCACCCTTTATTACTCACACCAGATGAGCGACGAGATCTGATCGCGTTTCTTGAAACGCTAACCAGCAGCCCTGCGTCCCTGAATAATTTAATGCCAACCCAAAAGCAACGCAAAGCAGCAGGCCTGGGTGCACGCAACACTGCAGTAGTAGAGGACTCCAAACCAGATAACAAATACTCGTTCTAAAGAATCGTTAATACCGGAATTCCATTCTTTGCAATTCACATCTTCTTAGGCGAAAAAATGAAATATCTGCAGTTCAGTTTCGAAAAACCGACGCAAACCATTTCGCAAAAAAAGGGCCGGGGGTTTACCTTGCTTGAATTGCTAGTTGTAATGGTTATTATCGGACTGCTCGCTTCCTACGTTGGCCCCAAATATTTCGCTCAATTGGGCAAGTCACAGGTCACCGTAACGAAAGCGCAGATGAATGCTCTGGATAAAGCGCTCGATACATTTCGATTAGATGTCGGTCGCTACCCAACCAACGAAGAAGGATTGCAAGCGCTAATCGTCGCTCCACCCAATGTCGCAGGCAAGTGGTACGGCCCATACTTGAAAACTGCGGTGCCACCCGATCCCTGGGGACACGCCTACCTTTATCGAATTCCTGGAGCGCGGGGTGATTTCGAATTGGTCAGCTATGGCAAAGATGGGCAGCCTGGCGGCACCGGCGAAGATGCCGATATCATACTGCCGTAAGCAAATGATCATCTCAACACCACAACGTTTGAATAGGATAGCTCATGCAATTTGATATCATGATTTTATCTGATCAAAATGAACTGGAGAAGTTGCGGATTGACGCACCGAATGAAATTGAAGCGCGACGGCAAATCGAACGACAAGCACTAAAAATCGTGACTGTGCAAAAGTTCAGTCAACAACTTCCAGGATTGTCGTTGAACGGGAAGTCGTTTTCGGTGGTACTGTTTTGCCAGGAGTTACATGCACTATTGTTGGCCGGTTTAACCATTATCGAAGCGCTGGATGGTTTAATCGAAAAGGACGCGTCGTTCGAATCACGTGCGATCCTGGAAGGTCTAATCCAAACAATCCGAGATGGCGCAAGATTTTCGGATGCGCTTGATACGCGCTCTGACATATTTCCACCAATGTTGATCGGATTGATGAAAGCGGCTGAAAATACCGGTGACATTCCGACTGTTCTGGCGCGATATGTTGCCTATCAGCAGCGCATTGACGTAGTGCGCAACAAGATCATTAGTTCTTCAATCTATCCCTCCATTCTATTAGTGGTTGGCGCGGCTGTGACGGCCTTTTTGGGTGGTTATGTCGTCCCGAAATTTGCCGTAATTTATCAAGGTACGGGGCGAGAATTACCATGGATGTCGACGATTATGTTGAAGTTTGGCTCGTTCGTTTCGGCACATACCCTGGCGGTAGGCATTGCATGCCTGACTCTGATCGCTTTTGGTTCCGGGTTGTTGTGGTACATGTCCAGCTCGGGAATTTTGTTGAGAATTGTCAGTAAAGTTCCTGGCATCGGCGTGCGGCTGCGCATTTATGAAATGTCCAGGCTGTACTTAACCTTAGGGATGCTGCTGGAAAGCGGCATAACCATTGTAACGGCCTTGGCAATGAGCGAACACATTGTATCGCGGCGCGTATTGCCGAAATTAATTGAGGCCAGGCACGCGATCGAATCTGGCGCACCGTTTTCTGACTCATTCCAACAATGCGATTTAACAACCGCCATTTCGTACCGGATGTTGCGCGTGGGTGAACGCTCGGGGCAATTGGGGAAAATGTTGTTTCAGGCATCCAATTTCTACGAAGGAGATATTACCCGTTTTATAGATCGATTTACACGCGCCTTTGATCCGATTCTCATGATTTTCATCGGCCTGATTGTTGGTAGCATTGTCGTCTTACTATATATGCCCATATTTGACCTTGCGACTACATTACAATGACGAATATTTTGCCATTCCATGGCGGTTCCCCGGAGCCCACCGATCAAACAGGCCAGCAGCGTGGCGATGCTACCGTCACGATCACCGAACAAGCATTGCGTGAATTTCGACGTGCTGCAAAGTTGGCTGGTCGGTCAGTCATTGCCGAATTAGCGAACCATTATGTCGACCAGGAACGGGAAGTTGTCGCCGCTCTTGCAGCGATGTTCACTTGGCCGGTCATTGAAACCCCCGAAATGGATAAATTGATACCGGTATTTTCGATACTGCCTTTGTCAGATGCGATGCAGCGGCGTGCAGTTTTGCTGGAAAACGCTGGAGTAACTGTAGCTGTAATCGGCGATCCGTTTGACTCCGATCTACAAACCTGGCTCATGGCGCGCAGTGCAAAACCGCTCTCGTTCCACCTGGCGCTACCTGCCGATATTCAGGCTTATTTAAGCAAACAAGAACAATTTGTTCGCGCGGTCGATAATATTGTCGAGGAAGGCAATATTGATAGTGACGCGCAGCGCCTGTCTGAAGTCCTGTCTTTTACCTCTGTCAATTCCGCCTCCAGTCCTGCGGTTCGGCTAGTTAGCTCGACCTTATATGACGCACTTAAAACAGCCGCTTCTGACATCCATCTCGAAAGCACGCCGTCCGGTCTCACTATTAAATACCGCATTGACGGCGTACTGGACCATGCACGTTCAATCAGTGGACGTGACCTGGCTGGTCAAGTAATCTCAAGATTGAAGGTCTTAGCCGAACTGGACATCTCCGAAAGACGTATCCCGCAGGATGGCAGCTTTCGGGTTGAATCAGACGGACGTGACATCGACCTTCGGGTTTCTGTGATGCCGAGCATTCATGGCGAAGACGCGGTCATTCGTATCTTGGACAAGCGATCCATGATTGAGGCGCACGGTTCGCTTTCGTTGGAAGCGCTTGGATTTGACCAAGCCTCCCTGAAAACGTTGCGTCATCTTGCCAACAAGCCTTATGGGATGCTGCTTGTCACAGGACCAACCGGATCCGGTAAAACTACGACCCTATATGGCGCTCTGACCGAAGTCAATAATGGCCGAGACAAGATCATTACTATTGAGGATCCTGTCGAATATCAGCTGCCCGGCATTTTACAAATTCCAGTGAATGACAAAAAAGGCCTCACATTTGCGCGGGGACTTCGCTCTATTTTGCGACATGATCCAGATAAAATCATGGTCGGTGAAATTCGTGATCGCGAAACTGCGGAAATTGCTGTCCAGTCAGCGCTGACCGGCCACTTGGTACTGACAACCGTACACGCTAACAACGTATTTGACGTCTTCGGCCGTTTCGCACATATGGGTATCGATCCCTATGCGTTTGTCTCAGCACTGAACGGTATTTGGGCACAGCGACTGGTTCGCAATAATTGCCCTCATTGCTCGATAGACAGTGAGCCGGACTCTACTGAACTTGAGCGCCTTGCAATGACCTCTATTGACGTGCGGGGCTTTAGGTTGCGCGCCGGTTCAGGCTGCGGCGACTGTCGCGGCACCGGATACAAAGGCCGCACCGCCATTGCCGAAATACTTTCCTTAAACGATGAAATACGCGAGTTGATTGTCGAAAAAGCGCCAGTGCGTCAAATCAAGGATGCCGCTGCCAGACACGGAACGAGAAGTCTGCGCGAGGCTGCGCTGGACTTGGCCAAGAGTGGTGTTACAACGTTAGACGAGGTGAATCGTGTCACTCTTCAATCCTGAACGTTTTCGGCTAACAGTGCAGCCTGACAGAATGCAACTGGAAACCAGAACTGGTCGCAAGCCATGGCAGGTAATAGGTGACAGCCCCTACAGTCAACTTACGACATCAAGTAATTTGACACCCCGGTTGCAACAGCTGTTGTCGACCCATTTACCGCGCGGGCGAAAACTATTCATTGTGGTCAGCGACCAGGTGGCGCGATATTTTATGGTCAACCCTCCGAAAAAGGTTGGTAGTTTCAAGGATTTGAAGACGATTGCAGAACTGCGATTTTCTACGCTATTTGGTAGCAAGAGTAGCGAATGGATCATGCAGGCGGATTGGGCGATTGATCGCCCCTTTATTGCTTGCGCATTACCTCGCGATCGCGTCGATTCTATTTTGCGAGTTTTAAAAGCCGGCAATTGGTTTTCCCAAGGTATGGTGCCGGAGTCAATCGCAATATGGAATGCACAGAGTTCCAGCTTGCGTGATCACTCGGCCTGGTTTGCAAGGATTACTGATCAGCACACGCTTTTTGCCGCTTGCGTCGATGGACGGATCCAACAGGTCAGTACCTGGAAAGGCGAAACACTGACTAGCGCCGAACAATTAAAACCAATATTGATGCGAGAAGCGTTGCGGTGGGATTGTTCGCTTCCTGGGACGCTATATCTAAATAGCAATGCATCGAGCCACATGTTAAATTGGAATGGGAAGCGAATTGGTGAGACCAACCTCGTCACACTAAATATTGAATCCCATGGCATGGGGTCGTTTTCATGAAACGCATTCCAATTGATTTCGCTCCTTCGTTGCGAGCACGACTGGGAATCACACCAATCTGGATCTTCGTCGCGCTGATTGGACTCATTATAGTTGGCTGCGCGGTGTGGCATTCGAACAGCTGGTTTGAACACGAGCGGCGGCTAACTGCGAAACTGGCTAACCTGCAACGGCAGCAATCATCAACTGATCGGCTTCGAAATACAAGTGTCGTTACGATTAGTGCAGTAGAAGCGGACGCGATCAATGCTGCGACACACCATCTAAATGTACCTTGGCACGATCTACTTGGTGCCGTGGAGGACGCAACGCCATCCGACGTAGCACTATTATCACTGGACCCTGATCCAGAGCATCAACTCTTACGCATAACAGCAGAAGCAGAATCCAGCGACGCCATGCTCGATTACGTTAAGTCATTAAAACGCCAATCTACTTTTTCAAGCGCAATCCTAAAGCAACATCAGACCGACATACAAGTGCAAAATAAAATGCTGCGTTTCACCATCAATTTGTCGATTGCTCCTATTGAAGAGATCCAACAATGATGAAACTATCCTCAACGACTTTCGAACTTCAGTCGAATGCACTTAGGTTGTTGCTCACGATGCGCAGGGTGGGCATGGTTGGCTGGATCGGATTGACAATGGCAATGCTAGGTGCCGGATATTTCACTATTGGATTGGCGTGGGAAGAGCAAAGTAACGATCAATTGATGGATTCTATTAATCAATGGAATCGGCAACATCAGGATTACAAGGGCAAGGCTATCGATACCCATCAGTCTCAAGCACAGCTATTTCATGCGTTTACACAAAACCTGGGCAATCCGGATGATCTCGAAAATTACGTGAAAACCCTGTTTGCTCTGGCACAAGTTCATGACGTTGCCCTGCCAGATGGCGAATACAAAATCGGCGGATACGTGCAAGAAGGTTTTTTGACTTATGAGGTGGCACTGCCCATCAAGGGTACTTACCCTTCGATCCAAGCGTTTTGTGAAGATGTGTTGTTGACACTGCCATACGTAGCTCTTGATTCGATTCAGTTTCATCGCGAATCGGTAGCGCTCGAAGAGGTGGAAGCTAAAGTGCGCCTGACCATGTATCTAAGATCACCAAAGAATACCGCGTCGCTACTGCAATTTGAAAAACGTCCCTTAGACAACAACGAGAAACAAGGAACGCACGAACAATTTAATCCCTCGAATCAAACACCAGTCATTTCATTGGTAGAGAAGGGAGAGCGATGAAAAGGCGCCAGTGGATATTGGGTGTCGCCCTGGTCGGAGCCGCATGCATTGCGTTCTTTGGCGACGGCGCACCTGACGTGGATACGGATCTAGCAACTAATCACGCACAGGCCGCATCAAGCAACACCGACCGTACATCTCAAGTCACGGCCAACCCTGATCCAAGGGCAAAGTCGTCGTCAGCCCCCGCGCCATTGATTGCATTGATTTCGAGAGACATATTGATGAAAACAAGAAGCACAAATGAACGGGCAAATTTGTTTGCCGCCTACACTTCCCATCCGGTTGTTGCAACATCTGTCGCTCAGAACGGTCCGACTATTCCTGCTTTATCTTTTAAGTATTTAGGACGCAGGACCAAAGGAGATGGCTGGGAAGTGTTCTTGGAAAAAAATGACATCATCACTATAGCAACTACCTCCGAAATGGTCGATGACTACTACAGGATTATTTCCATATCTGCGTCGGCCATCACGTTTGAGTATGTACCGACTCACGACCAAACTATTCTCACCATTGAATGAAAACGATGACACTCTGTAATTCCACACGTTCAGCCTTTAATAAGCAGCTTTTTAGAAATCGGGGAGCGGTGGCATGGCTATTGGCAATCGCTATTTTCTTGAGCGCCTGCAGTCAAATCACGGTGCAGCAAACCGCGCGCAAGGAATTTGATCAAGGGCGTGTTGAAGAAAGCTTGGCGCAATTGCAGGACGCCATCAGCAAAGACCCGCAAGACGCGCAACTGCAAGTGGCCTATTACGGTTTGAGAGAGCGCGCCATCAATCTATGGCTACGTCAGCAGGCTTTGTTGACTTCATCTTCCGAGCGCACCCAGTTATTGCGCCGCGTTTTAGCGATTGATCCCGATAACAAGCGCGCGAAAGCCGAGCTAGAAAAAATGGACCAGGACAGCAAATTGGCCAAACTGATACTGGACGCACAGTTTGGCATTGATATTCAAGATTACAAGGGTGCCAATCGGTTGCTACGCAGTGTATTGGCAGATGACCCCTACAATAAGATCGCACAACAATTGATGAAAACGGTGACGGACAAGACGACAAAGCCAGCGGTAGACGCCAGTCTTGAGCAGGCATTGAACGTAAAACTATCCATTGAATTTAAGGAGGCCATGCTAAAACAAATATTTGAAGTATTGTCGCGCACATCTAATATCAATTTTGTTCTGGACAAGGACATCAAAAGCGACCTGCGCACTTCGGTATTTTTGAAGGATGTTACCGTGAAAGAGGCAATGGACGTCGTGTTACTTAGCAATCAGCTGGAAAAGCGTATTGTCGGCAACAATTCGATCATGATTTACCCCAATTTACCAGCCAAACTAAAGGACTATCAATCGTTGAACGTGCATACGTTTTATATTGCCAATGCCGATGTGGAGCAATTGTCCAACACCCTTAAAACCATACTGAAAACTAAGGATTTAGTCGTCGATAAATCACAGAATATCATCATGATGCGCGATACCCCGGACGCGATTGAAATGGCTGAAAAAATTGTAGCCTTGGAGGATATGCCTACTCCGGAATTAATGCTGGAAGTGGAAATTCTGGAGATCAACCATAATTTGCTGCAGGATATTGGCGTCACTTACCCACCGAAACTCGCTCTCACCCCTCTCTCCAAAACCAGCGGTACCACGGTAACGCTGGCGGACATCATCAACCTGCGATCATCATCAGTTGGAGCAACGTTCGACCCCTTGACCATCAACTTAACAGGCACCGACAGCGATGTGAAAACGCTCGCCAATCCGCGCATTCGGGTGAAGAATCGTGAGGCCGCCAAAGTGTTGATTGGCGATCGCGTTCCGAACATCACGTCCACAGCCACTGCGACTGGGTTCATCTCACAGAACGTCCAGTATTTAGATGTGGGGCTAAAGCTAGAAGTTACGCCAGTCATTACTATTGACAACGAGGTGTCGATGAAGATCTTGCTCGAGGTCAGTAATATCGCCAGTCAAATCACAACCAGCTCCGGCACGGTGGCCTATCAGATTGGGAATCGCTCCGCATCGACCGTGCTGCGTTTGAAGGACGGTGAGAATCAAATTCTGGCTGGGCTGATCAACGATCAACAAAGCGGCACTGTAAATAAAATTCCAGGGCTTGGCGACATTCCATTGCTGGGGCGTCTGTTCTCAGATCACAACGACACGCACAACAATACCGAAATAGTCTTGTCGATCACACCGCACGTCATTCGTAACAGCCCGTTGCCTGCGTCAAACCTGGTTGATTTTCAAAGCGGTACCGAATCCAATTTGCATGGCGGAAGCCAGAGTGGTGGCTACAGTGCGCCAGCAATAAGCACAACTACGAACAGCCCTACCCCGCAAACTGGTGTGACAACCCAGCAACCGCAAGCGACCAATAGCAACGGTATTGGTTCCACCGGCAATGGCACTGCCGGATTTGGCGCGCCCGGCAACAATGCTTTCTCGGGTTCGCCAAACACGCTTAACTCGACGAATGGCCAGATCAATAGCTCAGGTGGAGCAATACCAATTAACGCCACTGTGGGTGTCAATGGAAATCAATCGGAAGGAGTCGTAGGCACAGGTGCAGTGGCCGGAGGTGCCATCAATTCGAACTCGTTGACATGGGTAGGCGCAACGCAAGCAACAGTCGGCACGAGCATCCAACAACAATTAACGCTGTCTAGTTCACAGGGAATAAATGGCGTCAACCTTGTTATTGGTTATGATCCGACGATACTAACTGTAGGTCAGGTGACGGAGGGAACATTTATGAACGCAGATGGCACAACCACTACGTTTTCGCAACGTGTCGATCCTTCAACTGGTCAAATTTATATTAGTGATATTCGAAGCAGCAGCACGACAGTTGGGGCATCGGGCCAGGCCGTTTTATTCACGCTCAATGCTACGGCAACCAAGGCAAGCGAATTGACCCAGTTAAAAGTTCTTTCAGTAACGCCAACGGTAGTCGGCGGCGCGGGATTGTCTCTCCCGACACCAACGCAATCCATTATTGTTCAAAGCACGCAATGAAGCAGCACTCGATTCATCGACAACCAAAACGTGCGCAACAACCCACTTCGCTGCTCGGTTTCACGTTGATTGAATTGTTGATTAGCCTGGCCGTCATTGCAGTGATTGCAACAATGGCTCTTCCTGTCGCACAAATGGAGGTGCAGCGTATGAATGAGATTACCCTTCAGCGCGCCTTACTAGAGATTCGCACCGGACTGGACAACTACAAACTCGCCTACGATGGGGGGCGCATCATCCATACCGTCGGGGCTAGTGGTTATCCACCCACGTTGGACGCGCTCGCAACCGGTGTAGAAGACGCGCACGACCCGGCCAAACATAAAATTTATTTCATGCGCAACATTCCACGCGATCCATTTGCAATTGACAATTCGCTGTCGAATGTCGACTCGTGGGGAAAGCGCAGTTATGCAAGCGAACCGGACGCCCCCACGGAAGGTGCCGATGTGTTTGACGTATATTCACTGTCACCAGCAACTGGCTTAAACGGTTTGCCGTACAAGAAGTGGTGATGATTATGGCGAAAGCACCGAATATTTATCCTAAAAATGCTACCCAGCGCAATTTGACAGGTGGGTTCACGTTGATTGAACTGCTGGTAGTGTTGGCAATTGTCGCATTGCTTTTGTCAGTTGCCGTGCCTAAATATTTTCATAGTTTGGATTATTCAAAAGAAACCATCCTGAAAGACAATTTGCGCGTCATTCGCAAAACTATTGATCAATATTATGTCGATGCTGGACATTACCCTGATGGGTTGGAAGAATTAGTCGCAAAAAAATACCTTCGTTCCATGCCAATCGACCCTATCACGGAAAGTAGTGCTACGTGGGTATTGGTTGAGCCAAATGATATTAAAACAGGCAAGTTGTATGACCTGCACAGCGGAGCGCAAGGCGCTGGCCGCGATGGTATACCATACGGCCAGCTATAGCATTTCGCCCATGAAAAAACACTGTCAAAAATCCGAAAAAATAAATGCTGCGACGACACACAGCGGTTTCATCATGCTTGCACTACTCATTTTCATCGCCATGGTTGCCTTAGTGTTGACGAGCGTCGCGTCAAACGTATTCATGTCAAAACGTCGGACGGCCGAAGTACAACTGGTTGAGGTGGGCCGTCAATATCGGCGCGCGATTCAACTTTATGTTGAAAACACGCCGCTGGGCCAAAAAAAATACCCGCCGACCCTAGGTGCGCTCATTAAAGATCCTCGTTATCCAGACGTACGACGGTATTTGCGTGCCACATACCCTGACCCAATTACCAATAAGTATGACTGGTCGTTAATTATTGCCCCAGACGGAGGAATTATGGGCATTCATAGCGCATCAACTGAAAGGCCTATTCGCCGATACGGTTATGAGGCACCATTTGAGTCATTCAATCAAGCGGAACATTACTCAGATTGGCAGTTCTTTTATTTCCAATAGTGACACCAATTCGAACAAATTGAAAAGCTCGATTTGAAGCGAAATTTTATCGGTACATCGGTGCCACAATTCAACGAAACCAGCGTCATCTTGGTAATTATTTGGATTTTTTGCAAGGCGGCATATTGCGGATATTCGATCAATTGTTAATCGCAGACCGTTGTGCCCGAGTTACTAAATCTTAGAGTTAAATTTTGTCATCACTGTGCAACAGGGCTCAAATCGGACAGGCAAACTGGTACATTTCGCCTATTTTTTAGAAGGCGGTGTTGACGCCAACCGAAAATTGACCCACTTATAGAGGTTATGCCAGTCCAAAATTGACCCAGGTGTTCTACTAGTCCTGCCTAATTTTTAGGCGG
>JBEONO010000043.1:0-13920 GCA_040544425.1 Oxalobacteraceae bacterium GrIS 1.18 | reverse complement strand
CGTTTTTTGCTTTCACTCATTTGCTGTCATCCTTTCGAAGACAACAGCTTAAACTACCCGGTGGTTACTGTCTCAAATCGTGGATCCACTATAAAGCTTCCAAAATCTCATCCAATATATTAATTATTCCAGGTGGCACCGTTGATCCAGGTTCCGCAATTTTTACAACTTGGATTCCATTGCTAAATTTTCGCAATCCTACGCACCACTCGTGAACTTTTTTGCCTTCAACAGTTTGATAAACATTGGTTCCAATTGCACCAATAATTATGTCGTAGGTAGAATTTTTTGCCCTAACCGATCTATAAAAATAGTCCATATTAAAGAGCTCAAACAAGAGGCACCCTAATGCGTAAATATCCGTAAAGGGCGCTATCTCCCGATGTGCAGTTAGTCCACCCAATGCTTCCGGGGAGGCATACCCTGGGCTACCAACATGATGCCCATAATTTTGCAGCATTTGTACAGAATCAAATCTTGCTGCTGTCCCTAGATCAATCGCCACTACCACGCGCTTCAACGCATCCGTGTAGGATCTCAAATTATCGGCTTTCAAATCACGATGGAAAACGTCATGTTTGTGAAGGGTTTCAACAGATAAAACTATTTCGTTAAAAAGGCGTAGTTTATCAATTGGATTGATTATGTTATGGCTTAAAAAGAAACCATCAATTTCCTGATCTATCCATTCAACGGCGAAATATGAACATGCGATGGTTATCACATCTCCAGTTGGCAGAACACATTCCAAATTGAAGCTACTTAAATCAGACATCAATTGCAAACATCTATCAACTGTAATCAATGAATTAAGAATCTCATGCTCTCTTGCAAATGCTGATATTCGATATTTATCATTCATATTGGCAGGACCAATATCATAAAATTTCAAAGCCACCGTTTTTTGCATTAGCGCATCAAATGCTTTAAATACCAATGAAAAACAACCTCGCTTCTGATCAGAAACAGAGTCATAGTTCACTAATTGAATCTTCTCATACCTTCCAGCAAGGTTATCTAACGCACAAAGTGTATCGACTAAAAGTTTGTTATTGGGGTGCAAAGGCATTATGTATAACCCTTAGGAATTAGATTTCTTGAACAATCAGATATTTTGCTAAATGAAAAGTCACCACGTATTGGTTTCAAAATATTAATGATAGCGGATACCATCTTTTAATATTACAGTATCTATATTGATATTTTGCAATTAATTTCTTAGCACAGAGCTTCATCATGAAACGAATCTGGCCTACCGGCATATCGTCCCAATTTGGAGCGATTGCATGGAATTTTATTTTATCAACCGAACACAGAAAAACGTTTGATATCTGAAATAAAATCCTTGCAGAATAATTGCATATTTAATATTTTTCAATTGATTACAAATCACTCTCAATTCACTTCGGACTAAATGATCGGCAGAATGTACCGATCAATGGATTTGAATCGATGCAAATATTGAAGCAATATTCAATTTGCATCCCATGCAACCAATTAGCGCAATGGACAAAATTTCCGTTCAGGAATGAATTTTTGCAATAGGTCCTGGCAGGTGAGGATTGCATAAAATTTATTCTTTATTCGATCGGATGAAGAAATTTATTTACTAATCTGGTGTTTTAAAGGCTCTTTTTCCAAAATTGTCCCAACGAATTCTGATTGGGATTGATTTGCCCGTTTGGCCTCTTTTCTCAAAATTGCAGCCTGTGCATGAGTTAAGAACAAACTAATTTCGATCCCTTCATCCAATTTCTTCTTGCGGTATGCAGCTTGGCGCTGGACAGCAGTCAACGCGCCTCCCGGCTTCTTAGGGCGGCCTCTTTGGGGCGATTCATTTGAATGGTCAGTCATCTCGATATAATGAAATTAATTTAATCACGACCTCACGATAACATCGAATGTTGATTTCTGCCAAAAAAAAATACTTGCATTATTAGTGAGGACGTGACATTATATATGTTCAGTGACTAAAACACTGAAAGTTAATAATCCTCTATCACTGACAATGGAAACACAATTTCGTTGCTCAATTTATCAAACTATCCAACAGGAGATGCAGATGGATGAATCGATTACCCTTCAGGATATTCGCCGGGATACTGAATTTGACCTATTGGACGCCCAGTCATTGGCAATACGCGTATTCAACAAAACTTCAGACCCTCAGCCAAGCGCTTCAACAACGAAACTTTCACAAGATCTATTTGTTGGTGTTTTATTATTCATCACGTACACTCAAGATAACGGGACCCAAGATGATGTCATGGACTACATTACTGATCCCCGATGGGACAGCGCGCTCCAGATGTTATTGTATTTTCAATTCGACGACCGACCTTTTCGGCAAATTGAAGCCGCAAAATGGCGTAGCAGATTTCTCGAACAGGTAGCGGATATCGACGACGAGTCGGCCGAAGCTTTGGTCCAACAATGCCGAATGCAATGGAAGGATGTATTGCGCGCGCCCGCCCAGCAAATCGCACAGACAGTGGTGAAGCGTCAACGATCCATTTGCATATTCGATCAAGTGGAAGTTAATGCCGCTTTGGGCAGAATCAGCGGAATAGGGACCGCGAAAAAAACGGCCGGTCGACTGATCCTGGAGAATGCACAAATCAATCAAGGACACCGTGCCGTCCCAAATAGCCGAACTCCAGTCGCGGCACTGGACAAGGCTGCGAAGAATTTTGGTAATTTACTTGAACCTATTAAGCGCCTGCAATCACGGCTGGCGCTGTCGAGCTGTATGAAGCCCAAAGATTTTTACATCCCGCCGATGCTGCTGTTAGGCGATCCCGGAATTGGTAAAACATTCTTGGCCATGCAGTTATCCCAAATTCTCGGCGTGCAGATGGATAAAATCAGTGCTGGCGGCGCCCAGGCCGGCTTTCAATTTACGGGGTCGCATGCGAGTTATAATGATGCCAGACCGGGTTCAATCATCAAATTGCTCGCTGATGGCACATCGGCAATGCCAGTCGTTGTGGTGGACGAGGTCGATAAAATATCTACGGGGAATTATCCCGTTTTGCCTGTGCTTCTCGATTTAATGGAACAGGAAACAGCTAAACAGTTCAGAGATGAATTTTTGGATATCACATTTGACGCAAGCAAAATAATTTTTATCTTGACCGCGAACAGCTTGGCCAATGTACCTCTTCCCCTCCTGTCTCGCTGCGAAGTATTCGATATCCCGCGTCCGTTACCGCAACAACGCCGCTTGATCATTCAGGGAATTGCCGATCAACTGCAAAGAAAAATTCGAAAAAAAATTGCTTTAGACCAGAGTTCCTGCTTCATGCTTTCAGAGCAAATGGATGTTGATCTGCGCGGCGTTAAACGTCTGGTCGAGGATGCGTATGCGCGAGCGGTTCAACGCAAGGAATCAGTTGCCTATGTTTGGCCGTCGAATCTCAATTTTGCTGCGCAAGAAAATACTGACGATCACAAAACCCCTCGATACCTGCATTGACCTAACTCACTGACGGATCTGAATATGATAATTTTTACCAATTGAATGGAAGCGGGCCCGGAAAAACGGGCCCATTTAACGATCTAATTTTCCGTTACCCCGCGACTTATCTCTCACCACGGCCGGTTCTAGCGTCTGATTTTGATTGACCACCACCTGACCTCCAACCCGCAAATCAATACCTTCCGGAATCGGATAGATTGCAACCGAGCGACCTTGATTCAAAACGATGCCATCGGAAGCGATATGGAGAATTGTAAAAGGTACTTTGCCATTTCCTGGCGCAGCCGATTTAATTGAGCTACCATTTTTCGCTACCCAGCTCTCCATCCATGTTTTTGCGGAAATAAGTTCGTGTTGGCCAAATTCGTGCGTAAGCGGATTGTTTAAATCCGACGCCGCTTTAATTGGGATACCCTGTGACGCAGTCGAATACCTAGCAAGTAACGAATTCTGATTTAGTTCCGTGATGACAAATTGGTCCAGATCAATTTTTTGGGAATCGGCACGACGTTGATCGATAATTTTCTTGCGTAATTGATTCTGAATTTCGATGCGCAACAATTCAAGTTGCGGATCACTAAATTGCACTGCGATACCGCGCTCAACCGAAAGTGCGACTACCCGTCGTTGAAATTCGTCCGATCCTGTCAACGTTAAACTAGTTCCAAATTTTTCCTTCGCCAACATCAATCCAGCAACAATTCCTTCTTCGTTGAATTCATCCAATACAGCAATGTGCCGTCCTTCATCCCGCAGGAGCGCACGGCCTTGATGCGAATAGGTAACATCGCCATTCAGCGCAACGGTGAAGGCAAGCGTTTTTAGAATTGGAATGCTGGAGTGTTGTGCGCTACCTTGCCTATCTTGTGTCCATTGCGATTCAGCGCTTATTCCAGCCGAATGGCGCCGACGATCCCGCCAGGTATCGTCGCAATTTCGCAAGACAGTCAGTGCGTCATTACTACCTGCCTGAGCGCGGCCTTGGAGAAACCGCTTCCATCCAGTTTGCAAATCTGGATCGTAATTGGCAATTATGGATTGGTGCTGAACTTTCGACGCCGCAGAAAATTCTGATTTTTCCAACGCTGAACGATAGGCCTGAATGGCTGCGGCAGCCTTTCGATTGGCACCGGTAAGACCAAGTAAAGCGTCTCGCTTTTCATTGGCAAGCCTGGCAAATAAATCCGCCCGCTGTGCTTTCATGTCGATGCTGAATTTATTACGGCGTTGCGATAACTCAGCCTGTGCCAATATTCGTGATTGCTTAAAATCTTTCCACAATTGGCTTGATTGATTTTTTCCACGCGGGTGAATGATCTGATAATTAAGCTGATTCTCGTAGGCATGGCAAAGAATCGGCGCTGCCTCCTTCCATGGCAGCCCCAATTCTTTGGTTAAAAAATCGTTGGGCGAGAGCGACCGCGAACCACACTGAATCCGTGGAGAACCATCTTTACCCATACTGACAATATAGCGCTCCTGAGTTACACCATGACTATGGCTTAATTCATTTAATAATAGATCGCAATTCAGATGCCGACGAATTTCTGCGTATTTTTGTTGATTTTCAGCTTGCTCATATCCCTCCCGCAGCGTGCGCTGAACATCATTGAGCACACTTGAAGGTTGGGTTATAAAGTGGACCCAATAGGCAAGACAATTTTTTAGAGAGTTTAAGCTGCATCCATTTCCCTCACTGCAGCTGGTCGGCGCTGCCCCGTTTTCTATCTGGGTTCCATCTTTATTCCAACCCCGTAGACTTTTCCATGGCGCCGCTCGCCGCTCCATGAACAGAGCAAGAGCGTGCGGCGCGGTGGTAAAGTCGGTCGTTGATTCACGCTATCGCCGGTTCTGTCCGTTCCTGCTCCCGTTCCCGTGTTCCAAACTTATCTACTATGACGGCTCCGCCGCCGACACCGCTGGCATAAACTTCGTCCGGCGTGCGGTACCCAAGTGACTGGTGCGGCCGCTCCACGTTGTAAAACGCGAAGTATTGCGCCAGTCCCACTGTCAGCTCTGCCATATTGGCATAGCCTTTCAGGTACACGTCCTCATGCTTCACATTGCGCCACAGCCGTTCAACAAAGATGTTGTCCAATGCCCTTCCGCGTCCGTCCATGCTGATGCCTACACCTTCGCGTTTTAGAACGTCCGTGAAGGCCGTGCTTGTAAACTGCGATCCCTGGTCACTGTTGAACACCGCTGGACTGCCATACTCGCGCAGGGCGTCTTCCAGACAGTCCACGCAGAACGAAGCATCCATGCTGTTGCTCAACCGCCAGGACAGCACCTTGCGGCTGTACCAGTCGATCACCGCCACCAGGTAGGCGAAGCCACGCGCCAGCCTAACGTAGGTAATATCTGTGCTCCACACCTGATTCGGTCGTGTCACTGGTACGCCCCGAAGCAAGTAGGGATAGACCTTGTGTCCGGAACGCGGCTTGCTCGTGTTTGGCCCCGGTGCCATTCCCGCCAACCCCATACTGCGCATCAGCCGTTGCACACGCTTGCGATTGACGACGTGACCGGTGCGACTCAGAAATACCACCATGCGCCGGCTTCCGTAAAACGGCCGGTTCGTGTATTCCTCATCGATCAGACGGCATAACAGCAAATCTTCAACGTTCGCCTCTGGCGGTATCGTGGCAGTGAGCCGCCGGTAAACAGTCGCGCGCGGCACTTCAGCCAGTTCGCATTGCCGACTCAAGGGAATTTCCTCGGCACCGTCGATCCAGCCCAACCTGGCCTCAACGCTCATACCCCTAACTTTTTTTTGAGCCAATCAACTTCCATCTTCAGACGACCGATCTCCCCGTATAGACGATCCTCGTCGCTTTTATCCTCTGCCGGCTTGGGCCCGCGCTTGGTCTCGAACAAGGCACCGGCAGATTCCAGAATCTCCTTCTTCCACTGTCCGACCAATTGCGGATGCACACTGTATGCCTGCGCGATTTCGCTGACCGTCTTTACCCCGCGCACAGCCTCCAGTCCAACCTTTGCCTTAAACTCGGCTGTATGCGACCTGCGTTTTTTACTTTCACTCATTTGCTGTCATCCTTTCGAAGACAACAGCTTAAACTACCCAGTGGTTACTGTCTCAAATCGTGGGACCACTATATTATTTCAACCAGTTTTTTAAGTGCGTCTATTCTGGACTGATCTGGCTGTCGCACGCTAATACCAGCATCGCGGCTGGCTGATCGGTTACGTACATCCCGGCGTGCGTGACCGAACAATAGCATTTCACTTCGTGTTTGAATTCCATCCAAGTCGCGAACCGGCATTGCTGGCAGGCGACTTCGGGCGGTGGCAACTTTTCCAAGCTGAGTTGCATGAGTACTGGTGAATCCATGATTTTCTCTTTCCATATTATCTAAAATTTGACGACGCGTCAGTGCATCTGCCGGAAGGTACACTTCCCGATAAAATCGACTACTTTTGTGAAGAAAGCGCGATTCGCGTGCAGTAAAAATATTCCATTTGTTCAGTGTCTCAGTAACATATGTCGGTTCCTTCTTGGGTAGCATTTGTTCCAAATAGGCCGTTTTAGCTTTATTGGAAATAATGTTGATTTTTTCCTGCGTTGGAATTGAAATAAATTGTTGACCAAAAAACGTTCCCGCCAGACGCATAGCCCGATCTGCCCCAACCGGTTTAATCCGATAGCATTCATTAAATTTTCCGGCGTTCACTTTGGACACCACACCAAATTCCGCCAATAATTTTCCGAAACCATCCCAGGTCACAATATCTCTATTGATAATTTCTTTTTGGAGTCGTATTTCCAGCTCCGCCTTACGCGCATTAAATGAACCCAGAGCATCCGGTTTGGCTCCGCGATATCGAGCAAGCGTATCAATGGCATTACTGGGGGTGATTTTCGGGTTATCTTTTGGGCTGGCAAATCCGTGCCGGATATTGAACGATTCCTGGAACGCATCGATAAACTTAAGATTGTCGGACTCCGGACCAAGATGCCCCAGCAATTCAACAAATTTCCCCGTCAGCAAATCACGTTTGCCGATGCCTATATGGATGTGAATTAGTCGCTCTACTTCCTCGCCCGATTCAGAATTAACATAGCTAAGAATTCTCGGCCGGTGCGCTTCTGCATAGAATGCAATGCGATGTCGCTGAGATTCTGGCCAGGCCGCAAAAACATGGTCTCGGAACTCGTCCACTGCAATTTGGAGCATGGCATCTGAGACGTGATGCTCACTAAAGCTCATGGTCACATGATCATAGCGCTTGCCTTTGGTTTTATAGAAGGACGTGGCCGTCTCAAAAACATCCAAATCACCGAACAGCGGAATGCGCTGATCAAGTCGATTTCGATGTAATTCACGTCCCTGCTTTCTTCCGGACTCTAAATACTCCTTAAAACCACCCTCTCCTCCCCCAATTTCAATAATCATTTACGGGCCTCATCCACCATGACTTGTACGTAATCATTCAATAGCGTCAATTGCGACAGGATCTGCTGAAATACGATGTCATTCAGTTTGCCGGAACGATTGTCAATATTGGCGCGATGTGCAAGCTGATTAATATTGTTCGATACTTTCGATAAAAGTAGTACGGCTCGCGCAGCGGTCCGGGACGGCGCAGCAATAGTCGTGGAATTCGTCAGGACATGACGACGGAAAAATTCAGATTGCTTGAGACCGGACGCCATAAACTTTTTTTGATAAATATTAAAGTCGAGTTCAGTCAGCCTGAATGCCACAGACTTGCACAATTTCTCCTCATTCGATTTGGTTGGCCGTGCCATTTATTGCTCGCTCTAATTAGTGGGATGACCCACGTCCAGTTAACAACTGGGTCAATGTGACACTCCGACAGGTGCGTGTAGCACGGGGATTAAAGGGACCTCCCTTTAGCATGCGTCGACGATTACCAAAACGCTCCCCGTATGGGGACGTTTTTGTAAACGTTGACTGTCGTGCCTTACCGCTTTTATTCAATTTGATCATAAGCTTGTTTATTGATTGTTTTTACTTTGTTTATGTTGTTTCTGAATTGCTATATATTGTTAATACTATTTTGAAGCTTGTATTGACTTTGTTTTACTTGTATAATGCATCCAAAACACTTATTTCCAAGGCACACAAAACGACATATGTTTTCTGATCACCTCTACGAAACGACAAACCATGGACATCACTGAATTTGAAAAAACGATGCGTCCTAATCGAAAGCGTTCACAGATGGATCCGTTCACGGATCCCATTTTCGAACTCCGCGACAAAGGCTATGCCAACTGGCAGATCGGGGAATTTCTGGCACACAATGGGGTCCATGTATCAGCAGAAGCAGTGAGGCAGTTCATTAAATCTCGTGAAAATAACGTAACTAAGCCACCAAAATTGGCTAGCACCGTCGGCGAACCGGTCACATCCGCCTCTACCGACTTCATATCCCGCGACGAACCAACTAGGGATGTACGCAAGAAGGCAAATCGCTACATTACCGGTGGGTTGGATGAACACGATATTGATTCCCTGGTCTCTCCCAATTCCAATAAAAAATGAATCCGCTAATTTCACCAATCAAAACACACTGATTTATAAACCGGTTATTCACGAATTCTGGAGAATCTGACCGTTCGCTCGATTTATTCACATGCATTACGGAATCCGCCAGCCATACTGCTGCCCATCATCCCCGCCCAGAATCGGTCGGCGCATTGGCACACACCATTTTCCATCGTTGGTGACAACAATGTTCCAGTGTGGACTGTTGCATGCCACCGCGTTTTTCCAGGTTCCTTCATCAAAAAACTGTTTGGCTAACCGGCCTTCTCTCGTAGCGGCCCAGCCGCTCACTTTGCGGACCGCATCGATGGTCTGATCGGCATTGGCTTTAGCTACCGTTTCTGCTGATTCAGCCCGTTCATTGGCTTCAGCAACAAGTTCCTGAGATCGCTGCAATGAACGGGCATCCAGCGCATACCGCAAACAATATCCACTCAGGCCGAATAAAATTGCCAGACCAGTACCTCCCATGAAGGCCAACCAATAGGCGTCGTTTTTTGCCCCAGCAACTGCATTGCTGGACAGGTTTGAATTGGTATCCACAATGGTTTTTGATGTTTGCACAATTTTTTCAGTCAGGACCGGAATTGTTCGTTTCAGATCCTGGACTTCCTTATGCAACTTCCCGACATCGCCCAGCATTTCTGCGATCAGTAAATTTAAGGTGTTATCCGCCATATTCGACACCCGTCATTTCAATAAACAATTGAATACTGCATCCAGCTCTTTTGTCACTCCGGCGGCAGCGCGCTGCAACGCGACGAGTTGAAGCAACCGCAGCTTTTCCTCCTTAACCTCTGTTTTTTGAATCAAGGATTTATAGTCAGTTGTGTCGGTCAGGATCTGCTTGATGCTCATACTTGATCCGGCCAGCCGTGTATAAAGTGGATTGGCATGAATTACGGCAGATGGGTGTAACGTAAATTTTTTTTCCTGGCGCTGGTATTGCCAAATACCAGAAAAGACCGTCTCCGGGTTATCCGTCATATCCACCTGGTTAAAGACCACGCGAATTTTTTTTTCGTGGATGCCGAGTTGGGACAATGTTTCTATTGTCGAGATCGTGTCGCGCTGCTGCTTCATCGCCGGGACAACTGGCACAATGAAGTAATCGAAATCGTCATGCATGCCTGGATTCTGGTTCCAAACTGCCACCACATCTTCAACATTAGATGAACCAATATCGACGACAGCATTATTGATCATCTGCATCTCAATTTGGACTTTGATAATTTCACGGCCGCGCAATGCATCGCCTTCTGCTCCGTCCGAGTTGATCGTTTCGATTGAAAATATTTTCGCGCCATGCATGCGCTCGGAGAGAAGGTGGCGTGCCACGGTCGTTTTACCGACATTTCCCGAGAAATTTAAAACGGCTATATTGGTCATATTCATTTCGCTTTCTATGTATCCGACATCAAATTGTTGATGCCGAATCGCTTTGATTGATTGAGATAGTGGGGCTGTTCGCCCCAGAATTAGTTTTTATCCGTGGCGTTGACCGACTGAATCAACCATCGATGGGCAGCAACAATGACGGCATGATTTTGTTTGGCCAATTTGACTTTATTCACGCTGCCATGTGCCGATATGTAGTGGGCCAATCTGTCTGCGACGCCAAACGCTTTGGTAAAAACCTTGTCAATTTTTTCCATTGATTCAATTCGGATGATGCAAGTTGGCCCACCCAAAAAATGGGGATCTCCAAAATTTGATTCGTAGCACGCCATGATCAAATCTTGATCCAGGTCATCGGGCCCTGTGCCATACCCTACGTTGACACCTGCCAACATACCTAGCTTGGTAAATGCCAGGCAAACAGCATGCTCTACGTGATACTTATTTTTAAATTTCATAGTATTTCCTTTATTAATAGTTAAAAACTTCAATGAGTGAGTGATGCAAATTCACGCTTCGTCGATAAATTCGGCGATTTTTGATGTCCGAAAAAATACACGGCGGCCGATTTTTACTCGGATTGGCCTTAATTTTTTCGCAAGATCGCTGTTGCCGGATAACGTAATACGGAGGCCATCCGGACTACGATTCAGGATCTTGGATAATTGCAATAAAGACAGCAGCGGAGATCCGTATTGCTTAAGTAGATATTCTTCCGTATTCAATTGATTTCCTTTCATTAACTGTGGTTGGTTTCAGCATACTAGTGTTAGTTATTTGATATGAAAAGAACTATGTTATTGACTAATTTAGCTGACAAAAAATGGACTCTTTTGACTAACAAGATATAATCGCTTAACGATAAAATAATTGATGATTTCCGGCTATCGCGCCCCGATCAATTGAACCATTGAGAGCATTAATGCAAATTCTGAATTCCTGCGACACCGAAATTGCTAAAGCGATTAACACGCTACTTATAGACATTGCCCAACCGCATCAGGGCACAAACTCCACCCGCTACACAACGACGGCTGTCAATCACTTTTCGATTTGGAGGAAGGTCAAGGAGCACCTCGATGAACCAATAGCAGCGTTCTTGGAAAAGAATGAAAAATATTTAGACCGGCGCTTACTTCCTAAGAAAATGTCGGAGATCGGCAAAAAGGCACCAGATTTCTGGGTCGACGAACGAGCTCAAGAACAGTTTGTCAAAAGTGAAGTTAATCGCCTGTCGGTCGTTCAATACAAGTCTACTAACCCCAGTCAATTTCGCTCGCGGGTCACTCAGGCTGAAACAAACATTCAACAATGGTTTGATAACATCCAGTATGCAATACGGATTGCAAAAGACGAGCAGCGCCGTTATGACGATGACCCAAGTCTATTGAGTACTTTAGAAGCGTTGCTTGAAATTATTTGGTTTATATCGTCAGGTAGATTTAGACCACTGAGCAATCAGACCTTTTACATCAAAGAAAAAAAACGAAATACGAAGGATTCGAACGAAGTCAGCAAAAAATCATTGCCAGATAAGCGCACTCGCTATCGATGTTCTCAATACTGCGAGTTATGCTGGCGATTAACGCAATGGTCGAAGGTATTAGACCAGAAAAATGCTCCATATACAGATTCTGACTTCAAGAAGAATGATAGGTTTTGCGATTTCCACGCTCCCAAAAGTGTTAACTCGCAATATCGTAATGACCTAAGATACAAGCAGGCGTTTCACAATGAAATAGAATCACTTATAAATAAATCTAAATCGCTATATGCCATAGAGTATGCTATTTCATGCAAAGAAATGGACCATATCCGAAAGTCCGCATACGACCTGGTTCGTTCGCAGATGATCAAAACCAGTGACAGCGCAGGTAATAAAAAAACTCTGATAGAAAAAGTTTTTCAATTGCGCGAAAAAAATTGGACACAATCACAAATTGCTCGAGAGCTTGGCATCACAAGGCAATCTGTCTGGTCGGCCTTCAAAAAAATTGATCGCCTGGTTGAAATTAGCGAAAATGAAAAATATATTAGCGTGATGACCGGCGAAACTGCCACAAATTCAAGTGGTGTAATCAGTAAAGAAATTCGGACTAAAATAGAAAGCTGGATTAAAGAAGATCCAGAAATAAGTTACCACAAAATACGATCAAAATTGCGGGAAACGGGAACCTCAATTTCCACAATCACAAAAAACTGTAAATATTTCAAGCACACTGTAGCCACAGCAATTCGCATAGATATCCAAAATCAATTGGAGGGATCTAAGGTGGTCGAGTAGCTATATGCTCGGTTTGTCCATAATTCTGCGGTGGCAAATCGACACTAATTTATTGGTGCGGAGGGCCAGCTCCATCGAATCGACTGGAGGGTTATGTAATCCCATTTTTTAGCTGTATGACCCTAGTATTACTGGTGTTGCTTTTGCTTTGTAAAACGTGAAGCTGGCTCCTAGAACGTATCAAAGCTTTTTAACCTTTCACGAATGATCGGCTAATCCTCTTCAACAAATTTTCGCATTTCTTCATCAATATTTTTTTGCTGTGATAGTAAAACATCGATCGAACGAATATGCGCCGAAGTGTTGTCAATGTGTTGGCGCCGACTGAATATTGACCCACCGGGAGTGCGGATAAAATCTTGGACTACTTTTGGAGGTAGTCCATGTACACATACGAAGAACGCCTTCGGGCGGTGAAACTATATCTGAAGCTTGATCGGCGGTGCAAAGCGACGATTCATCAATTAGGTTACGCGACCAAGAATTCGTTGAAGGCCTGGCATGAAGAATTCCAGGAACGAGGCGATTTGAAGGGCGGGTACGCTCGCTCAAGAATGAAATACTCGGAAGAGCAAAAGAATGTGGCTCTGGATCATTACGTTAACCATGGGCACTGCATTGCGTTTACCAAGAAGATGTTGGGCTATCCAGGTCGTGCGAAGCTAAGGGAATGGGTTCGCGAGCGCTATCCGGAAACCGCGCAATGCGTCGTTGGTAAGAGGGGCCGGCCGAGCGCTACTTTGGCGTCCAAACGTGACGGTGTGTACGAGCTGTGCACGCGTGATGGAAGTGCACGGGAAGTCGCGCGAAAGCTGGACGTTGATCGAGTAACCCTGTACAACTGGAAGAATCAGCTACTTGGCCGCGAGGCCCCCACTTCTATGAAACGCGATAAACGCTCGCTGTCAGAATCCGATCGGGATAAATTAGAGCAGCAAATTGACATGCTCCGGAGCGACATCTACAAACTACAACTTGAACACGATCTTCTCAAGAAGGCCAATGAATTACTAAAAAAGGATCTGGGCGTCGACCTGCAACTGCTGAGCAACCGGGAGAAGACGATGCTGATTGAGGCCCTAAGAGACGACTATGGCTTAACTGCGCTTCTTGAACGGCTCGACATGGCGCGCAGTATAGTGGATCCACGATTTGAGACAGTAACCACCGGGTAGTTTAAGCTGTTGTCTTCGAAAGGATGACAGCAAATGAGTGAAAGCAAAAAA
>JBEONO010000042.1:0-14039 GCA_040544425.1 Oxalobacteraceae bacterium GrIS 1.18 | reverse complement strand
GCGCAGGCAAAAAAATAATTTTTTAACAATAAAGGCCGGTTTTCCGGCAATTTTATTGTTTTAATAACTGTGCGATAAGCGCCATTATCGCATTGTGATTAATGCTGTTTTAAACGCGGTTCATGGTATAGTGGACACCCCATTGCCCTCGGCGAGCCGTTTTATCGTTGCACGTTTGCCGGTTTGAACCCTTACCGTCTTCACGCCCATGACCCAGCATACCGACATTGTGTTGCCGTTGACCTCGTATAACCGCGCCGATTACACCGCGCTACGTGCCTACTGCCTGAAAATCCCGGTCTCAAAAATTGCTCATTTGTATTACAGCGAGGAATCGCCCCAGGTTACCGGCGGGCTGGAGCGGTTTTTGATCGACATGCGGGCCGATTTGGTGGAGCGCTCGATCGCGAATAATCCGGCACTGGCCGCCAGCCTGCAGCACGCCCGGCAAGGTGGCGCCGTCACCACCCGTGCCCTGGAGATCCTGGTCAAAGCGGCCGATGCACCGAAACCGGTGCCCCAGCTCAGTCATTTGATCGCGCAATGGTTTCGTCCGAAAACGGTCTCCGCTTTAAGGAGTGAGGGCTTACACACACTTCAAGATCTGATCGGTTTGATGGTGCAACGCGGCGCGACCTGGTGGCGGGGTGTGCCCCGGATCGGCAAACAGCGCGCGACCGTCATCGAGACGTGGATCGATCGGCACAGTCAATCCCTGGGCCTGTTGGAGTTGATCGATAAAACCGCCCTGCCCTACCCTGCCGTACAACGCGTCGTTGTGGGCGATGGCGCGCCCATCCCCTTTGTCCCGATCGAGCAATTGACGATTCCAGCGGACCTGGACGGATCCCGTGGCGCCAATCGGGCCGATCTCTTTTGTTATATCGCCGCCAGAACGGACCAACACGCCATTCAAGCGTTCCTGTCGCGCCATGCCGGCAGAGCCGAGAGCTATCGGGCGTATTACAAGGAACTGCAGCGCTTCTTTTACTTTGCCCTGTTGGTGGCCAAGAAGCCGCTCTCTTCCTTTCTGGTCGACGATTGTGTGGCCTATGTGGCGTTCATCAAGGATCCGCCCGCAGCATTTCGGGGTACTCCCCGTGCCCTCGACTCGGGTGTCTGGAAGCCGTTTTCGACGAGAGGATTGTCCGAGTCGTCCCAGCTGCAGGCGCTGCGCATGTGCCGGGCGATGTTCGAATTTTGGGTGGGCGTGCGCTATCTGGCGGGCAATCCCTGGATTGCCGTCAAGCTCCCCAAACCAGTCAAACCGGTGTATGCGATGCAAATCGAGAAAGCGTTGCCGGAGACGCTCTGGAAAAAGTTTGTCGTGGCGATTGCCAGCCAGGCCTGTCAGCCCGAGCAGGCACAATATCGTATTGCGCTGGCCGCTATTTTACTGATGGGGGACGCCGGTTGCCGGCGCAATGAAGTCGTGACAGCGATGAAAAGTAATTTGAAGCCGAGTCGCCATGCCAGTAACGTGCATCAATTACTGGTGCATGGTAAAGGGAATAAGGACCGGATCGTGGCCATTAGCGATCGTACCTTGGCCGCCCTGCGTGCGCATTGGGAAGACCGTGGCCTGTCCGAAAACACGTCATCTGACTTCCCTCTTTTGGCCCCCATCATTCCACTGGCCATTCATCCTTCCAAAAAGAAACCCGCTGATCCGACGCACTATGTGGGTTACGTGCCGGCTGCGCTGTATCGGGTCGTGAAAGTGGCCATTGCACATATTCTGAACGATCCCTCTGCCGAGTTTGACGTCGACGAACGTCAGCAATTGACGACGACGACGGCGCACGCTTTCCGGCACACGTTCGGTTCGGTCGGCGTCAAAAAGGGTATCCCGGTAGAAGTGATGCGGCGCCTGCTCGGTCACGACAGTATTGCGACCACGTCGATTTATGTACAAACCGAAGAACAGGAAATGATTCAACGGGCTGGTCTCTTTTTTGATGCGCTGGAGGCGCCCGAATCCGATCCCACCGCCCTACCCTCTTCCTAATAAACGGTTTTCTGTCGCTAATGTGGCGAGCGTCAGTTTGCCGGATTCCATTCCGTCGATAAACTCGGTCACATCGTTGAGCGGCATGGTGCTGCATCCTTTGGGCCCGATCACCTGGGCGAATCGGGCCTTGCCGTCGATGATGAACAACATCGATTGACGTCGATTGGTGAGTGTGGTGTTTCTGAATCGTTCCCGGAAACGACGCACCTTTTCTTTCTTAATTTGCTCTTGCTGTAAATCGACTACCCGTTGGCGTTCCAGTCTGGCTGCATAAGCAAAGTCGGAGGTACTGCGGCACAGTGTAGCCAGATAGCCAAATAAGCCCCCTCCCCGTTTGTCGCTCAGATGAACCTGTGCTACCAGGACAATGTCCGATAAAAGTTTTTGGTTTTCTTTGGCGAGTCGCATCAATTTAAAAATACCCCACTTGGAGACGCCTTGACCTGTCAGCCAGTTCAAATCGATAGGCAGACCGTTTTTAGTTTGTGTGGTGGGTTGATTCTTTGAGAGAGTGGGTACAGTTAACGTATGGCCGGCTGACATAATGGCAGACGGTGGGCTGTGCATAACATCGTTTTGTGGCGTTGTAGGGGAGGGCGTTTCGCTGGCGAAAGTCGCTTGTACGAACCCCAGGAGTTCAGCGGCCTGACGTGTTAAGCGGATACGGGCGACCGCGAAGCGCCCGTTACGGCTTTTTCGTTCCTGGTTTAGGACTTCGATGAGGCCTTTTTCTTGAAGCGCTTGGAGATGTCTGTAGACGGTTCGCTCACTGGCGCCAGTGCGTTCCGCTATTTTTTTCTTGTGTGCGAAAACCGATTCGAATGGACTAGCCTGGGGAACGAAGCGAGCTATGTCAGCAAGTGTGGCGCGGATACTACGCGGCAGGCCACCGAGGTGAAGTGCATTGTCTATCGCTTTAAGTATGCGATTAGGAAGATTACGAGGGGAAGCAGGGACGAGTTCGTCCACAACCTGTTCATATGTAGTCATGAAGGCTCCGAAAACACAAAAAGTAAGTAATTCCTCTTGCGCTTCAGATTGCTCGGGGCTACAATTCATTTGCACTCACAAATTGTTGCTTTGTATGAGAAATCCTTAGCGACTTACAAGAAGCCCCGACGCCAATCGGGGCTTTCTTGTTTTCGAGGACGTTAGTTTAAAAAAATTATTGCATTAATTCCCTTATTTAAGGTTTGGCGAACTTCGCCAAACGTGTAAGTCATTGATTATTAAGGATTTGTGTTTGTAATTTACTTATTGCGACGACGCTCTGCCTGTTTATTCAGTATTTCTTGAACAGCTTCTTCAATTTCGGCGGCATCTTCCGCTGACTTAAAATTAATTGCGATCCTTTTCTCCGATCGGACGTAGCTGCAATATGTTGAACGGCCCACCATGTAAGTGATCGGTTCAGGGCGAGATGTTAATTCTCTCTTCTTTTTTGGCGTAGCCGGTACACTCCAAACCTTGTCTATAGCCTGTTGCTGGTCAATAGCTTTATCAATGACCAATATCATTGCCTCGATCACCAACGCTTGTCTTCCTTCCCTACAAGCTGCAGCCATTGCTTCCAACGCTTTTGAACCAAATGAGTGTGGTTGTCTGGCTAATAGATCTTTTGCTTCATCTGGTAAATCATCGATTGACATGATTTGGGAAACGGTTCTCCGGTTAATTCCGGTCCTCTTCGCCAAATCGTCATGAGTTTTAACCGTGTCTGCGTTTAGTGCTGCAATCTTTTTAAATCCGAGATATTTTTCAAAGTCCGGTAAATCGGAATGCAAAAGATTTGCATAAATACCCAGCTCTTCTGCAGATTCTGTTTCTGACTCGTCAATCCACCCCTTTATCGTGTCGAAACGCCCAGGAAACTCTGCCCGCAATTCTTTATAAATTGATACTCGATTATGCCCAGACGTAATTTCAAACATTCCATTCGCAATAGGACGTACCGAAATTGGTGACGCCAAAGGATGTTGTTCCAAATTTCGTTTCAATTCTTGATAATTGTTCTCAGACAGCGTTCTGCGTCGACCCTGAACCTCGACCAATTTATCAAGAGGAATGTTCATTACACTTTTTGTAATTGCCAGTTCCGCCTCAATTTTTGACGCCCGTTCTTCCGCTTCGAGAGCTCTCTCTTCGGCTTTGTCTTTCCCAGTAATCGAGTCAATTTGTTGTGTTGCTGAATGTTTGAATCCGCGGTCTTTGCGTTCATCCAGCTTGCCGCTAGTTGGTTCAATTTCGTCAGTCAGGCCCATTAATTCCTGCATGCGCTTATTACCTTTGGTGGCCATTATTTTGATCTCCATGTCACTGCAACTTTGTCCAAAACATAGTCGGCCAATCTATCCACTGGATCTTTATACCGTTTATATGCATCCAATGATCCATCCGGTCTTGCTAGGTCATATATTGTCTTCAGTTGGGCCGTAGCCATTTTCGCAGCCGTGGATTCGGGGATCTCAATTCCATTGATGTGCGATCCATATGCTTTTTCCATCCATGTTTTTACCAGGCGCGCTGCGTCATTGCTTTGAACTTTGGTGTAAACAACAGTCATAAAATCGTATGTTTTGTTCTCTGCGACACCAGGCAATGATTCGGCCAGTTCGGCAAATAACCCCCAAAATTGGGCGGAAGATGCAAAATCTAACGCGTCGGGAGGGCAGGGCATGAGCAGGGCGTCAGCCGCCAACATAGAATTTATCGTTAGGTGGGATAATGAAGGGGAAGTGTCAAATAGGATCACGTCAAATTCTTCTCGTAAGGAATTAATTCCCTTATTCAAGACATTCCAAAACTCAAAACCACGCGTTTTCATCGCTCGCCCTGGCAATGCAAACTCAGCGGCCAGTATTCCCGATGAGGCAGGAATTATCGACAAATTTTCCCAGTAGGATTGCTGCACCGCGTAACGAAGATCTGGCTGTTCTCCATATATACACGGCATGATAGTTTGTTCATTTGTGACGTTTTGTTCGGGATTAATACCCAGCAGCTGAGTGGCGGTTCCCTGGCCATCGCAATCTATAATTAGTACCTTCTGATTCCGCAATGCCAATCCCTGAGCTAAAGCTACTGTAGTTGACGTTTTCGCGACACCACCTTTGTAGTTAACCGTTGCAATTGCCTTCCCCAACTTATCTGCAGGTCGCTTGGGAAATTTACCGAGCTCAGCTCCCCAGTCCATGACTTCTCTGAGTGTGTATTCATGGAATTTGCTCCCAGGAATTTTCTTTCCTGTCGGAAGATTGTGCTTCTCAGCTAGATAGCGAATTTGTTTCTTATCGACTTTAATTAAATCTGCAATATAGGCGCTTGTAAAAACTGGAGCCGACTTCATTGGATTAGGTCTGGCCATGATAGTATGAACTTGCGCTAAAACGTCACTCGCACGCTCTGCAATCAAAGTGAGATCGCTGATTGTCAGTTTTTGCAGGTCGTCTTTAACCGGAGTTAATATATTGCTCATTTTTTCCTTTAAATTTCGCTATTTGGTTGAGAGAACACAAAATAGAGTGTTGTCGCGATAATAGCGCTACGCGATTTATATGACAAGTTTTTATTAAAATAGCGTCAAAATCCACCGAAATTTCTTCTGCGCACAACAAAACTGTCTTTTTTTTGGCAAAACCGCAAGAAATAATATCCAATTGTCCATTGTCTTCAACATCAAGATCAATAGGCTAAATTGATGCTTGAGAACGAAAATTTCGTATACACTGACCGACACTTTTTAGAAGTGTTCCTGAATTATCCTGAAATTTCCTCTCACTGAACACATGCAGCTAAGAAAGGATTTTTATGACTACCGTTGTGATTGAACATGTTGCATTGAATGACCTACCCGCAGCCTGGCGCGCGCGCTTACCTGTTGCGGCGCATTCCCGCGTGACGGTGCGTATTGAAGAAGAACCCGAAGCCGCCAGCACGGCGTCTGTCAGCGACAATCCTTTATTTGGACTGTGGCAGGATCGGGATGATCTGACCGATGTGGAAACGTATGCCCGGCAGTCACGTGCACCCCGGCATCACAGCAAGGATTAACGCATGCTGATTGATACGGATGTGCTCATTTGGATGACACGTGGTCATGCTGGCGCGGCGGCGCGTTTGCAAACATTACTTCCGTGGCGGATTTCCGCTGTGACCTATATCGAATTAGCGCAGGGTTGCCGCAATAAGCAGGAACTGGCACAAATCAAGAAAGGCTTGGCATTGAGTCAAACTCAATTTTGGATCAACGGCAATGAAAGTTGCATTGTGGTTATTGATTTACTGTGCAATACTTTGGTAAGCTGGTTTAAATTTCCTCGCTGCTAAATTTCCTCTCCGCTCAATGCATGGGTCCCGTAAAGGTAATGGTTATTCATGATATTGAAACGTCTGAAATTGGCGACCAGCGCCTGCCATACCGCATTGGAAGACCAGTTGCCGTTGATGAACGATGACTTGTCGCTCAGTAGCTATAGCCAGTTTGTGAGCCGCTTCTTCAGCTTTTACGCACCGCTAGAATCCCAACTAATGGTCTCACCGCACTGGCGGTCGCTGGCGTTTGACTACACCGCCCGACAAAAGACCCCACGTCTGACGCTAGATTTGTTGGCGTTGGGCAGAAGTTCTGCAGAGTTGGCTGCAACTCCCCGCTGCACCAACCTGCCGGTCCTGACCACCCCAGAGGATCTTTTGGGCTGCCTCTATGTGATTGAGGGTGCCACTCTGGGCGGGCGCATCATCACGCGGCAACTGCAAACCCAGCTGGGCCTGACACCTGAATCAGGCGGCGCGTTTTTTGATGGCTACGGCGCACAAACTGGCTCCAACTGGAAGGCTTTTTGCACCATGCTGTCGAATCATGCCGATCTGCACGCCGATGAAAGCCGCCACGCGGCGATCGTTGCGGGCGCCAACCGCACCTTTGAAACCCTGACCCACTGGCTGTTTCCAACTTCTCTTTCCAACGCACAGACATCCACGACAGCCCACCATGACCTCCAATCTGCCTAACGCCCAACCCACTGACTTACCAACTGCGGACGATTTTCCCGCCGCAGGCGGCGTGCACTGGGCCAAAGGCCCCTACAGCATCAAACGCCATGGCACCAGCCTGACCACCTGCGAGAGTGAACCGGTGCAAACGCCGGGCTGCATTCAAGCGCATGGCGTGCTGATAGCGGTGCGCCTGGCCGACATGACTATTGTGCAAATCAGCGAAAATGCACTAGAGTTTTTGGGTGTTGATGCGCAGGCCCTGTTGGGTGCGTCAGTGGAACAGGTGATTGGTGCAATCCACCTGCAGCGGCTGCGCAACCTGCTGGCGCACGAGGCGCTGGAGCGCAACGCGGTCTACGCCTTCACGATGGATGCATCAAACGTACCAAATGCATCCCATGCACAAGCACTTGATGTTTGCGCGCACACCCTAGATGGCGTTTTGTTGCTCGAATTCGAAGCCACCGGCCGCACCGCCAGCGTGGCTGACGGCGACTTTTTCAACCGTGTCACCAAGGCCGTCAGCCGCCTTCAATCGGCGGTGGGGCTGGGCGCTTTTTGCCAGCAAGTAGCCGATGAAGTGCGCACCATCGCTGGCCTGGACCGGGTCATGGTGTACCGGTTTCACCCGGACTATCACGGTGAAGTGATAGCTGAAAGCAAGCGCGGTGACTTGCCCGCGTGGCTGGGTTTGCACTTCCCAGAAGCCGACATACCCAAACCCGCCCGCGACCTTTACCAGCGCATCTGGATTCGGCCCTTGCCCAACGCGGCCGGGCCACTGGTTGAAATGGTGCCGCTGGCCAACCCCGACACAGGCCAGCCGCTGAACATGACGTATTGCGCGCTGCGCGGTGCCTCGGTCATGTACACCGAATATTTGGCCAACATCGGCGTGGCGGCATCGCTCACCATGCCAATTTTGATTGAAGGCAAGCTGTGGGCCATGATTGCCGGCCACCACATGACGCCCACGCACTTTGGGCACGCGTTGCGCGCAGCCTGCGAACTGTTGTCACAAGTGGTCTCGCTGCAGCTCAAGGCAACCGAGCGGATTGAGCAACTCGACTACCGCGCCAAGGTCGAGTTGGTGCACCAAGAACTCATTGCCAAGGCCGCGCGCGAAGGCGATTTGCTGGCCCTGTCTGACCACGAGCCGTCACTCTTGGATGCCATGGATGCCCACGGCGCTGCGCTCTACCACCGAGACCGCTGGTGGTGCGCGGGCATTACCCCCACGGTAGAGCAGCTCGACGCGCTGGCTGAATGGCTCAACGCCCGGCCCGACTTTGATTCCAGCGAACGCCCGGCCTATGTCACCGACAACCTGGCTAGCGATTACACCGGCGGGCGGGCAATCGCCGATGTTGCAAGTGGTGTGATTGCGGTGCGCGTGTCAAGGCTGCGGCGTGACCTTATTCTGTGGTTCAGACCCCAAACGCAGCAAACCATCACTTGGGCTGGCAACCCGGCTGACAAGCCGCAGGTGGCCGGCCCCAACGGCATGCGCCTCACACCGCGGCGCTCGTTTGAGCTGTTCATTGAGTCAGTGCGTGAGCGCTCCTTGCCCTGGAGTACGTTGGAAGTTGAATCTGCGCTGCGCCTTCGCCAACTGGTGATGGAACTGGTGATTTCGCAAACGGTAAAGCTGTCCGAGCAAAACGTTGACCTGACCGCCAGCAACGAAGAGCTGGACGCGTTTGCCTACGTTGCCTCGCATGACCTCAAAGAACCGTTGCGCGGCATCCACCGCTATGCCCACCAGCTGCTGGAGAACACCCAAACCATGACGGAACAAGACCGGCAGCGTTTGGACAGCCTGATGCGCCTGACTCTGCGTATGGACAGCCTGCTCAACTCGCTGCTGCACTTCTCGCGGGTGGGCCGCACCAACCTAGAGTTCGAGTCGGTCAACCTGAACGATCTGGTGGAAGACGCACTGGAGATGATTGGCGTGCGCAAGGATGACAACACTTGCCGCATCAGCATTCCCAGGCCCTTGCCCACCATTGAATGCAACCCGGTGCGGGTGCGTGAGATTTTCAGCAACCTGGTCAGTAACGCCATCAAGTACAACTTGCACGCGCAGCCGCTGGTGGAATTGATTTATATCGCCCCAGACGAGGAATTAGCGCGCCAAAACGCGCCCAAAGAAGCCACAGGACACATCATTTACGGTGTGCGCGACGACGGCATCGGCATTGAGGAGCGGCACTTTGACCAAGTCTTTCGCATGTTCAAGCGCCTGCATGGGCGCGACGAATTTGGCGGCGGCATGGGGGCGGGCCTGACCGTGGTGCAAAAAGTGGTGCAGCGCCATGGCGGTGCGATCTGGCTGGAATCCACCGTGGGCCAGGGCAGTTGCTTCTATTTCACTTTACCCGGAACACACAAGGCCCCTCTATGAACGGCACCGCATCATTGCAAGCCGCCGCCCATGTTGCGCCGGTGAGCCGCCTGCGGGGGGCGCACCCAGTGTTGGTGGTGGAAGACTCGGACGAAGACTTTGACACCTTGCTCACCGCTGCGAGGCTGGCCGGTATCCAACACGAAATACGGCGGGCACTCACGGGCGATGACTGCCTGCGGCTGCTACGGGGCACGGCTGGCCAGGCCAGAGCACAAGTCGCGCTGGTGCTGCTGGACCTTAATACCCCGCACGGTGATGGCAGATATGCACTGGAGCAAATATACGCAGACCCCACGCTCCACGCCATTCCATTGGTGGTCTTGAGCACCTCTGCCAATCCGCGCGATGTGGATTTTTGCTACGGCCACGGTGCCAACGCTTACCACGTCAAGCCGGTGAGCCACGGTGAGCATCTTGCGGTGCTGCAAACGTTGCTGAAATACTGGCTGGGCAGTGCCGTGCTGCCTACCGCGCAAACGCTGGAACGCTAATGAGCCATCCTACCCACTGGCACATCCTGATCATTGACGACAACCCCGATGACCGGGCCGAATTCAGGCGCATGCTGATTGCGGGGTCGGGGCGCACTTGCCGTTTCACCGAGGCCGAACTCGGTGCAACCGGTTTGCAAATGGTTTTAGACAACCAGGCTCAAAGCCTCTCAGGCACAGCGCCGCTGTTTGACTGCGTGTTGCTGGACTTTCATTTGCCAGACACCGACGGCACGCAATGGCTGACCACCCTGTGTGGGGCATCGGGCATGCCACCTTGCCCGGTGGTGGTCATGACGGGCTGGGACGGTGTGGACGGCAGCGACGGCCCTAAGGTGTTGCAAGCAGGAGCACAAGACTACATTGGCAAGAGTTGGACCACGGCCCCCAGCTTGTGTCGCGCCATTGAAAACTCGATCGACCGCTTCAAGCTGCGCCAAACCCACGACCGGGCCGCAACAGCGCTAGCGCACACCGAGGAGCGATACCGCACCCTCTTCAACTCCATTGACGAGGGTTATTGCATTATCGAGATGTTGTTTGATGCGCAGAGTCAGCCCGTGGACTATCGGTTCCTAGAGATCAGCCGGTCGTTTGAGCATCAATCGGGTTTGACAGACGCCGTGGGCAAAAGGATTCTGGAACTGATTCCAAGTCTCGAAATCGAGTGGCTGCAGACCTATGGCAAGGTGGCCTTGACGGGCGAGTCGATTCGGTTTGAGGACTATGTGAAGCAGACGGACCGTTGGTTTGATGTGTACGCCTTTCGCTTTGGTGACCCCGCCAAAAGGCAGTTGGGCATACTTTTCAACAACAGCACCAAGCGCAAAGCCATTGAAACGCAACTGAGAGACGCGGTGACCGCGGCCCAGACTGCCAACCGCGCCAAATCCGACTTTCTGTCCAACATGAGCCACGAGCTGCGCACGCCGCTGAATGCTATTTTGGGGTTTTCGCAGCTGATGCAAACCACCACACCCCCGCCCACGCCAACCCAGGAGCAAAGCCTCACGCACATCGTCAAAGCGGGCTGGTATTTGCTGGAGCTGGTCAATCACACCTTGGATTTAGCCGCTATCGAAGCCGGCAAGCTCAGTTTTTCGCTTAGTACGGTGCCGTTGGACAACGTGCTGCAGGAGTGTGCCGCCATCATTGCGCCACTGGCAACCAAACGCGCGCTCTCGGTGAACTATCCGCCGCCTGACTCCGCCCATTTGGCCCATGCAGACCCGATTCGCCTCAAGCAGGTGCTGCTCAACCTGCTGTCCAACAGCATCAAATACAACCGCGAGGGCGGCAACATTACTGTGGTTTGCAGCGTAGTTGCAGGCCAGCGGCTGCACGTCAGTGTGCAAGACACAGGCCAAGGCATGGCGCCGGAGCAACTTACACACCTGTTTGAGCCCTACAACAGGCTGGGGCAAGAGAAAACCACCGCGGTTGGTACTGGGATAGGTTTGGTCTTGTGCAAGCGCCTAGTTGAATTGATGGACGGCCACATCGGTGTTGAGAGCACGCCCGGCCACGGCAGCAATTTTTGGTTTGATCTGCCACTGGCACGCGCGGATAAGACGATGGCCGTTTCGATGCAAAAGCTCGCGACTGTTGACGAACCGGGAACTGTTTTGCCGACAGAACCCCTTGGCCCTATGGTGCTGCATGTAGAAGACAATCCCACCAACCTGGAGCTGGTGGCACAGCTGCTGGCCCAGCGCCCGCAGCATCGGCTGCTGAGCGCAACGCATGGCGGGCTGGGCCTTGAACTTGCCCGCGCCCATCTGCCGGCGGTGATCTTGATGGACATCAGTCTGCCCGACATCAGCGGCACGGAAGTTCTCAAAATGCTGCAGGCTGACCCGGCCACTGCGCGCATTCCGGTGATTGCCCTGAGTGCCAACGCCTTGCCGCATGAAATTGAAAGCGGTCTAGAGGCTGGATTTTTCCGCTACGTGACCAAACCCATTCGGGTGCAAGAATTTTTTGAGGGGATGGACGAGGCGCTGCTTTTTTCGAAGCAAAACGACAGCCAAAGCACCAAGGCCACCAAGGCCTCCCAATGATTACAGAGCAAGAAATTTTGACCGCACGCATTTTGGTGGTGGACAACCAAGCCATCAACATCAAACTGCTCACTGTTAGTCCAAAGTAGTAATGTCCCCTCTGTACAAAGTAGTAGTGTCCCCTTTTTTGGAAGGGGGCGCAATTTTTTGTGGGGAAGCTGAATCAGCAGACGGTAGCGGAACGCTTGACGCTTAGAGTCCGCCAAGTGAAGCGACTTAAGCGAAGTTGTGTTGAATTGGGGATCGCGGGGGTGATCAGCAACAAGCGCGGTCAGCTATCGTCACGTCGGCGTCAAGAAAGTGTTGTGGACGAGCCCATGCGTTTGGTGGGTGCGCCTTATGTCGAATTTGGTCCTACGCTGGTCACGGGTGTGAATCGACAGAATCACTCGCCGGAGTCAATCGAGGAATTTGATGTTTTGAAGTTCTGCGAACACTGTGAAGACATCGCTCCCTTTATTTAAGCTGAAGTTCTTTACAAAAAACAGCACATTTCTCCTATGAGCAGCACCTCAATTGAGGTTCCACGTTCTGTCTACATTTGTATGTTGTCAATCAATTCCAAGGCACGTTTTTGTTTTGCGGTAGATGCAGTGATGATCTCGAAAGTTGGGTTGTGCTCAGTATTGCCGGGAGTGCTGCAAGTGTTTCTGGTGATCGTGGCCAGTTCTTCCATCAGGGTTTTGAAGCTGTGCGTAGGAGTGCCGTCTTCCAAGGCGCGGCTGTGTACTTTTTTGAGTGCTGCCGTGGAGCGTTTTGCCGTTGCCACTGGATCGCGCACTTGTTTTGCTGCTTGATCCTCGTCGGCGAACATCAGTTCACGCCAAGCTTCGCGCATGTGCCATTCGACGTAGTACGCCAGCATGCATAAAAAAATGTGGGCGCGAACGCGGTTTTCCAGGCGATGATGAATCGGCCGTACTTTCAAATCCATGGTCTTGAGTGAGCGAAATGCGCGCTCCACTTGCGCTAGGGATTTGTAGGTGCGGACACAGGTTTCGCTATCCATGCGCTCGGCGTTGACCGAGGTGCGAATGATGTAGAGGCCATCTAAGGCGGCTTCTGCCGCGATGTGGGCTACGAGGCGAATAAAGCAGAAGTTATCCTCTGTGATGGTCAATGCAAAGTGTTTTGCCATCTTGCGTTGATTCACCACTTTACCTACCGCCAGTCCTATTTTATCTTTGCCAGCAAGCTTGCCATTGGCGACGCGCACTTTGATTTTCTGTAACTCATCTTCGGTCGCGAGTAGCAAGGCTTCCCGTGTGTGTGCACGACGTTTGGCTAATTCAAGATTGCGGCAAGCGACCAAGCGTTCGCCCGGGAAATCGGGAGAGGTGATTTCTAGTAAATTGCGTTCGTCGAACAAATCCAACTGCAAATGTTTTTGCTCAATCAAGGTGCGTATCGATGCCGTTTTTAATGCCGTCACCCAGTCAACATCCGTGTCCTGACGCATCTCATTAATCGCTTTATTGGAGATCATGCCGCGATCACCCACCATCACCATGGCGCGTAGGCCAAACTGATCGCGCAGCATTTTTACCTGCGGTAAAAACGTAGTGCTATCGGAGGTATTGCCATCAAATACCGAAATCGCAACAGGACAACCGCGATCGTTGGTCATCAAACCGTAATTGACCTGCAGGGTGCCGCGCTTTTCATCGCGGCTATACCCGATCTTCGCCAAAGGGCAATGCTCACCTTCCATGTAACTCGACGAGAGATCGTAGAGCACCAAGCCATCCTCGCACAAGTGGCGACCCGCCAATTTCTTTTGGATGCGATCTTGCCCGGCAAGGAGCCAATCCATCGCCTCATACAAATCATCTTCGGTCGCGTCAACGACACCGAAATCCTGGCCTAGGGTGCTGTGATGCCAGAGGCGCGTGGTGGCTAATTTCGTGGCGGGAGCGATGATGCGCGAGGCAACCATGGCAATGACCAGATCGCGTTCACGGCAGGGCTTGGATGAAAGGTTCTGTTGCAATAGCGAGTCCAAGGCGAATTTTTGGCAGGCGGATTCCGCCCTTCATTAAACAGGACGGATTTTTCCTGCCAAAGCATAAAAT
>JBEONO010000041.1:0-14179 GCA_040544425.1 Oxalobacteraceae bacterium GrIS 1.18 | reverse complement strand
CAGTTGGTTAGAATACCGGCCTGTCACGCCGGGGGTCGCGGGTTCGAGTCCCGTCCACTCCGCCAAAATATAAATGCCCGCGCAAGCGGGCATTTTTCATTTCTGGAGTGGAGAAAGCCGCCTGCGCGGCTTTCGGCGGAAGGATTCAGAAAATGCGGAAGTGATTCGCCTACCGGCGAATCGGCGGCCCGCGCTTGTGTGGGCGAGTCCCGGGAACGTAGCCAAAATATAAATGCCCGCGCAAGCGGGCATTTTTCATTTGCGGAGTGGGGGAAGCCACCTGCGTGGTTTTCGGCGGAAGAATAGAAAAGATAACCATGCCCAATGTGGGATGACTACTCATGTTGGTAAAACGGATAATCGATTCAATTTTGCATTGTCCGCAAAAAACAATGCGATTTCATGTGAATCAGAAAAAGATTCGAATACCCACAGCTGACGAATCGCTACAAATTTGACCTGCTCCGACAGCGTCTGGCTAATAATTTTCAGGTCTCAACTTTGCGGGTTTACCGCAATCAAGTTTCTATGACGTATCCAGTATATTTCTGCGGACCGCACTAAATTGAAATCCACAAAATTGTTACCGCGCACCTCCGCTTTTAAAAAATTGGTGCGAGATAACCGGTTTGGAAATAAAGTGGAAAGCGCAGGGAATCCGCCGCTGATTTTTTGTTTCACTTTGGCCATTCGTAAAAATGAAGTTTTTCTATATTAGGAGGATTTATCATGCAGCCGTTAAGTAATTTTTCTTCGTCGGTTTTTTCATCATTCAAAGAGCGAACTCCAACAGAGTTAGTACAGCGCAATTTTTTGGATTCAACCATCACTCTTCGTGATTGCATAAATAATACAAATCAGGTGACGTGGCAAGCTATGGTTAAGGTTATCCAGCTGGGAGATTCTAAACGCATGATTAGCGACATCTTCAAAAAAGCTTTTGAATGTGGCGATCAAATTGAATTAAACGGAATGATTAGACAAGCTATGAAGCGAGAAGGCTGCAGTGACGTTGAAAGCTTCTACAATCGGTTAAATGTGCGGGAAAATTTGGAAGCGGCAGGTATACGTTGTTCATTCCAGAATGGATTGATTGAGATGGGTGCAATGGGTTCTGATCAGGAACGCGATCAGTTAATTGATTCTGCCTTAGCAAAACTCTCCATACCTGAAGATATCACGCGATTAATTGGCCAATATGCTCAGGAATTTGAGTCGCTAACGTTCAGTTTAAGGAATGCCGATAAGGGCCCATATCGCGCCTACCGGGAGCATAGTGAATTGATCGTCATGCCTTTTCTTAAGAAGTGTTATGAAGAGGGGCAAATAACTGCTGACCAGTTAGGCAAGTTAACTTGGGACCATCTGGACGTTTTGGCAGATGTTTTAGTAAAACCACAGTTGCAGGAAAGCCTGAAAAAGCAATTTGGAGACGAACTTGGCCATGTTTTATTGGATTTGTCTACGATGAGCCTTAAGTTTTTATCAGAACTGGATCAAGAGTGCTGTCCGGCTCTGGCAAAAGGCGAAATAACGCTAACTCATATTAATAAGGTCGGGCAGTTGATGCGCTTTTCTAGTAACGGTGAGCCAGGAAAGTTAGCTCCGCACTTGTTTTCAGTGGTTGAGCTGGAAGGCTGGATAAAAGAACGTGAGAGAGAAGAAGCTCTCTGAAAACGTAACTGTTCACCCGGGCTAATAACAAATTTAAATTGATGAAGCGAGTTTTTCAGCGGACGCGGGAATTAAAGCGGGACATTCACCATCACCCAGACGAGCGCCCAATGCTGGCCAAAACCGATTTGAGGCCGACTCGTCCTGGTACAAAAATATAAATGCCCGCTTGTTGGGGCATCATCAGATACCGGCAACTGTATGACCTATGCTTGCTTTGCTTCGTCACCCAAAGCCGTCACCAAGTCTGCCATTAATTGATTCAGTTCACCGCACATCAAGGCGAAATCACCATCTAAACGCTCGTCCTCGTGTTGCGCTGCCGCCTGCTCGGTCAATACATCCAGGGCCTGTATGCGCTTGAGTGTCAGGTTTTCAGTCAGGACAAACGAAACCTTATCGGCCCAGGTTAATGCGAGTTTGGTGCATTGTTTGCCAGACGCGATATGACTGGCGATTTCCTTTGGATCCAAGGTGTGACGCACATAGCGCACCGTGGCTTTAGATTCGGCCTTGGAGCGTAATTCAGTGTCCTGGTCGATCGTAAATCCTGCTGGAGCCTCATTGCCGGCCAGCCAATCCGTCATTGCGGCGAGTGGAGACAGATTGACCTTTAACATTTCCAATGGCAGCTTATCGATGCATTTGAGCAGGAGCTTCAGAACTTCATCGCATCGGGTCGGATTTGATGCGTCGATGATCAGCCAGCCGTGAATTGGATCTATCCAGACAAAGGTTGAACGTTGGATACTGAATGCACGTGGCATCAGCTCTTCAGTTACCTGTTCTTTAATTTCCTTTAACATTTTGCGGCCAGGCTTAAAGCCCTGCTGCTCTTCAATTTCAATTGCGCGCGCTTTTGCTACCTGATTGATAACGCTGTTGGGCAACAATTTGCGTTCAGTAGTCAGTTGCAATAACAGCTGTTGGTTCACGCTGTGAGCCAATTCGCCGTGCTCACGTGGCGCAACCCAACCCTGGCTTTGCATATCTGAATTGCTGCAGGGTTGAAACGCCTGTGTTGCCAGTTGAGTATTCAGTTCACTTAAGTCGAACTTCCATGGTGCGGGTAAGCGATAGATTTGCAGGTTCTTGAACCACATAGATTTGCCACTTAAAAAGTCGCCTATTCTACACGTAACGATACAAATATCTGTTGCTATCAAACATGCTACTACACAGTATAATGCTGCTTACTTTCGTATTGGACTCACCATGCTCGCTCAACAAAAACAACATATTTTCACACTTATAAATAAAGCAATTGCACCGTTGTTGATGAGTGCTGATCCTGTATTGGAAATTGTGCCGACACTGGAACGTCCGCGCGATCCGGCGCATGGCGATATCGCCTGCAATATCGCCATGCAAATTGCTAAACCGCTCAAAAAAAATCCGCGTGAGTTGGCGCAAATAATCGTTGCCAGTTTGTTGGCCCATCCCGATGGCGTCATTGCCAGCGCAGAAATTGCCGGCCCGGGATTTATCAATATACGTATCCAGGATTCGGCCAGGCAGGCAGTTGTGAGGCAGATTCTGAATCTTGGTGTCGACTACGGAAAGAGTACGCGCGGCTCCAATACCCCAGTGGTGATTGAATTTGTGTCGGCGAATCCGACTGGACCACTGCATGTCGGCCACGGACGGCAGGCCGCACTGGGCGACGCCTTGTCAGCATTGATGACCGCACAGGGATTTGCGGTAACGCGCGAGTTTTATTATAACGATGCCGGTGTGCAGATCGGGAATCTCGCTTTGTCGGTACAAGCCCGTGCGCGTGGATTGGCGCCGGGTCAGGAAGGTTGGCCTGAATCGGCTTACAACGGCGAATACATCAAGGAAATCGCCGACGATTTCCTGGCCAGAAAAACCGTGGCTTCAACAGATGGTGATGCATCATCAATCACTGTGACGGCCAGCGGCAATGTCGAAGACATTGATTCGATACGCCATTTCAGTGTTTGTTACCTGCGGCGTGAGCAAGATATTGATCTGCAGGCGTTCGGTGTCAGGTTTGACCATTATTTTTTGGAGTCCTCCCTGTACACCGACGGTAAAGTGGCCGAGACAGTGAGTGCCCTGCAAAAATCTGGCAAGACCTACGAGTTGGATGGTGCGCTATGGCTGCGCAGTACCGATTATGGCGACGATAAAGATCGGGTCATGAAGAAGTCGGATGGCACCTTTACTTATTTTGTACCTGATGTCGCTTACCACATCAGCAAATGGCAGCGCGGGTTTAAGAAGGCCGTGAACATTCAGGGTAGCGATCACCATGGCACCATCGCACGAGTTCGCGCTGGTTTGCAGGCAGTCAATATGGGCATTCCGCAGGGCTATCCGGATTATGTGTTGCATAAGATGGTCACGGTCATGAAGGACGGGGCTGAAGTCAAATTATCCAAACGGGCAGGTTCCTATGTCACGCTGCGTGATTTAATCGAGTGGTCGGGTGACGGCAATATCGAGGTCGGTCGGGATGCTGTCCGTTTCTTCCTGATCTCGCGTAAGGCCGATACTGAATTTGTGTTTGATGTGAATGTCGCCCTGGAACGTTCGGATGAGAATCCGGTGTATTACGTTCAGTACGCGCACGCGCGAATTTGTTCGGTGCTGGAAAAGGTTGGCGATGAACTGGTGGCAGAGGTAATTGCTGATACGGACTTTACCTTCCTGACCCGGTTAACAGCGCCACGTGAAGCGAGTCTGCTCGCTAAACTTGCCGAATTTCCAGAAAGCCTGGAACGTGCATTGGACGAATTAGGACCCCATCAGGTGGCTTTTTATCTGCGCGAACTGGCAGGTGAGATGCATAGCTATTACAATGCGGAGCGGGTTTTGGTTGACGAAGTCGATTTGAAAAAGGCCCGCGTTGCGCTGTTGCTGGCCACCAAGCAGGTTTTACTGAACGGCTTGACCCTTATCGGTGTCAGTGCGCCGACAAAAATGTAATTCACTTTTTTAGTAATGACATCATGGCGTAACAGGAGGCCTATGAAGAGTAATACGAACGGCAATGGGAAAAGTAAGGCTGGCAATACGCCGAGCAAACAGAATAAACAGTCTGGTGGAACTATACTGGGCATTATTATCGGTTTGGTGATCGGGTTGTCGATTGCGGTGGTCGTAGCATTAATGATTACCAAGACATCGACACCATTCACCAATAAATTGGGAATTGCCAAATCTGGCGATGCGCCGACGATACAATTAACCGACCCGAACAAACCTTTGTATGGCAGTTCGGCAAAAGAAATTATGTCTAATGCCAATAGAGCAGCAGATGTCGGCACTGTGCCACCTGATACTAATAACCCTGGCGGGCAATCGGTGGCAGTGCGTGCCCCGGATGCTGTCAAGCCAGACGGCGCCAAGGGTGATCCTAAAACCGTTAAACTTACTGATCCGACTAACGCAAAGAGTGACGTCGATGCGCCGGCCTATTACCTGCAGGTAGGTGCGTTCCGCGACGCTGGCGACGCAGAAGGCGTGCGGGCCAAGCTGGCCTTAATTGGCATTGAATCAAAAATCAGCTCAAGCAATGCAGACGGTGACAATTTATATCGGGTGCGTGTTGGTCCGTTTGACCAGACGGATACGATGAATCGGATGCGTAGCAAATTATCCGAAAACAGTATTGACGTTGCAGTGATTAAAACTCCTAAATAAAGGTTGGTGAAAAATGTATTTATTTAAAAAATCCTTAGTTGCGTTGTTTCTTGGTTTGATCTCGTTCGCAGCAATTGCCAGTACTGCCGCGCCGGAAAATGGCAAAGAGTTTCTGATTTTGGCCCAACCGCAACAGACCGATTCACCCGGCAAGATCGAAGTCACTGAATTCTTTTTCTACAGCTGCCCACATTGCAATGTTTTGGATCCGTATATTACTGAGTGGGTAAAAAAGCAGGGTAATGCAATTTCTTTTAAACGCGTGCATATCGATTTTGGTCAAGGACAGCAGCCGCTGCAGCGCATGTACTACACGCTGGAAGCAATGGGTAAGCTGGACGAATTGCATGCCAAGATATTTCATGCGATCCACGCCGAGCGTCAATTTGCAATTATGCGTTCCGATGTGGACCTGTTGAATTTTGTGGTCAAGAATGGCGTCGACAAAACCAAATACCTTGAGGTTTCTCATTCATTCGCTATTGAATCGAAAATGCGTCGCGCCAAATCAATGCAGGACGCATACAAAATCGAGGGCGTACCAACTTTATTTGTTGACGGACATTATATGACTTCGCCCAGCGTGGTGATGGGTGTTAATCCTGGTATGTCAGAAGCTGACGGATCGGTGGCATCTTTGCAGGTGTTGGATGCACTGGTTTTGAGAGCGCAAAAGGATCACGCCAGTAAAAAGTAAGCAGATGATAAAAAATCCGCCCGCTGAATTGATCAGGGCGGATTTTTTTTACGCTATTTTTTTGATGATATTAATTGTTCCAGCTTGACAGTATCGGCACAAAACAGGCGAATGCCTTCGGCAAGTTTTTCTGATGCCATTGCATTGTTATTGACGGCCAGACGGAAACTTGATTGAGTCAGTGTGGTCTCGCGCAAGTCACTTGCGACAGCAGATTGCTGATTTAGTTTGGTCGGGACAGGCGAATCGGATTCACTCAACTTTTGCAGTAAGTCTGGACTGATTGTGAGTAAATCACATCCTGCCAACTCAAGAATTTGGCCCACATTTCTAAAACTTGCCCCCATTATTTCAGTCTTAAAACCAAACTTGCGGTAGTAGTTGTAGATCTGTTTCACGGATAACACACCAGGATCATTTTCCGCCGTATATTCTTCCCCAGTACTTTTCTTATACCAGTCATAGATACGACCGACAAACGGTGAGATTAACTGGGCGCCAGCGGTTGCACATGCGATTGCCTGTTCCAATGAAAAGAGTAAAGTCATATTGCAATGAATGCCTTCTTTTTCCAGCACGGCAGCGGCCTGTATGCCTTCCCAAGTCGATGCAATTTTAATCAATACCCGGTCGCGTTGCACTCCAGCGGCTTCGTACATGGCAATCAAATGGCGGCCTTTGGCGATCGTAGCCGACGTATCGAAAGACAGTTGCGCGTCAGTCTCGGTAGAAACGCGACCTGGAACAATCGCCAGAATCTGCAAACCGAAGGAAACCAGAACATGGTCAATAATTTCACTTGGGCTGGCGTGAGGATGATCCTGGATCGCCTTGGTCAGCAAGGGAAGGTATTCTGGTTTTTGCACCGCCTTCAGGATCAGCGAAGGATTGGTTGTAGCGTCTTGCGGTGAGAAGACTTTCATCGATTGAAAGTCGCCAGTATCTGCAACTACGGTAGTGACTTTTTTAAGCTGTTCTAATTGATTCATCATTGCCCTGACAAAGTTGAGTAATTCGATTATGGTGCCACGATAATACGGTTCGCGCCAGTGAATGGTACTAAATCTCCGATTACGCGGGCGTGCGCAAAACCGGACAGGCGAAACATTTGTAATACCTCGTCAACTGTTTCTGGACGAGCTGAGACCAGCAGACCACCTGAAGTTTGCGGGTCACACAGTATTTGTTGTTGGATCGTGCTAATCCCACCTGACAGCGCAACGTCGTTGCCATACGCCGACCAATTGCGTTCCGAGGCGCCGGTGATACAACCTTGCGCCGCCAGATCTGCCACTTGTGGCAAAAGCGGGATCTCAGACATGGTCAATCGCGCCGCCAATCCTGACGCGCGAGTCACTTCCAGCAAATGTCCAAGCAACCCAAACCCGGTGACATCAGTGACCGCGCCGATCCCCGCCATATTAGCTAGTGTCGCGCCCGGTTTATTAAGCTGGGTCGTTGTACTGATCATGGTTGCGTAGCCTGCTTCGTCTAACAGACCTTTCTTCAATGCTGCCGACAGAATGCCGACACCCAATCCTTTGCCCAAAATAAGTTTGTCCCCCACCTTTGCCGCGCCGTTTTGCTTAACTTTACTTGGATGCACCAGGCCCAACACAACCAGTCCATAGATCGGCTCAACCGAATCAATCGTATGTCCACCTGCAATCGGAATGCCTGCTTCAGCACATATCGATTCGCCGCCTTTGAGAATACTGGCGATCACGTCTAGTGGAATCTGGCTGATTGGCATCCCAACCAGAGCCAGCGCCATGATCGGTGTGCCGCCCATTGCATACACATCTGAAATTGCGTTGGTTGCTGCGATCCGGCCAAAGTCGAAAGGATCGTCCACGATGGGCATAAAAAAATCAGTGGTCGCGATCAACGCCTGATCTTCATTGAGTTTATAGACCGCCGCGTCATCTGAGTGTTCAATGCCCACCATGAGTTGCGGCGGAATCGGAAATTGATTGGAGTTTTTTAATATCTCAGCCAGTACGCCAGGCGCGATTTTACAGCCGCAGCCGCCGCCATGCGAAAACGAAGTTAGTTTGATTGCTGAAGTCATGTTCTTGGCCGATGATTGATGAGCCGCTATTTTAGCCATTTATGGTAACGGCTTCAGTATTAATTCAGCGCTGTGGTCTCGCCGTGCAATTCTGGCATTGTCAATATTTTGCAGGCTCCAAAGAAAAAGCGACTGCATGCAGTCGCTTTTTCAATTCTAAAACCATCGCTCAACAAAAGTGCCTGCTGATATCAACGATCGCCAAACGAGCGGCGGGTCGTATCGTTTGAACGACTGCCTTTGTAGCCACCGGTCTCTTTGCTGAAACCGCCTTCTCTGGCCGGTGTAGCATTCGGCTTGCTGAATGTGCGCTGTGCCGGCTTACTGTTTCCAGCGTAGCCAGTGCCAGTGCCAGTGCGACTGTTTGAACGTCCATCACCAGGCTTCCAGCCACCTGGTTTGGCGGCTGAGCGCGGTGCAGCACTGCGTTTGGCTTCAAAACCAACTACAACTTCGACCGGGATCAATTGTTTGGTAAAACGCTCGATACGTTTGACATTCATACTTTCAGCATGATTGACTAACGAAATCGCCACGCCATTGCGTCCTGCACGGCCGGTACGACCGATACGGTGCACGTAATCTTCCGGGAATTTCGGCAAGTCATAGTTAAATACATGGGTGATTGCAGGAACGTCGATACCACGAGCGGCAACGTCGGTTGCCACCAGCACACGTACCTGCCCGCGACGCAAACCGTCCAAAGTGCGATTTCTTGCGCCCTGATGCATGTCGCCATGCAGTGCCGCTGCAGCGAAACCTGCGATATTCAAACGATCAGCAATCGTATCGGCATCGCGCTTGGTCGCAGTGAAAATCACTGCCTGGTCCAATGTTTCGTCGCGCAATAAATGATCCAGCAAACGGTTTTTGTGCGACATGTCATCAACAAAGTGAACACGTTGTGTGATGTTTTCATGTTTCGCAGTTGAACCGGCGATTTGAATAATCATCGGGTTGTTAGTAATACGGCGTGCCATATTTCCAACCACGCCATCCAACGTCGCTGAGAACAACATGGTTTGACGCGTACTTGGCGTTGCGGCGACAATTTTTTCGATATCGTCGATGAAACCCATATCCAACATGCGGTCAGCTTCATCCAGAACCAGAATTTCCAGTTCGGAAAAATCAATCTTGCCGGATTCCATATGATCAATCAGGCGACCAGGAGTGGCGACCAGAATTTCGGGATTCTTCGACAATAATTGCATTTGTTTTGGATAAGGCATGCCACCCAAAATCGATACGGCACGAATACGGCGCATGTAAATGCCATATTTATCCGTCGCTGAAGTGACTTGCAATGCCAGTTCGCGGGTAGGCGTCAAAACCAGCATCTTAGGTTTCGCTGCCTGAAAACGTGGCCGATCGCCGCGGGTGCGCGCTGACTGGCGTTCTTGATTCGGTGTCTTGATGCCGGTGGTATCAATCTGTTCGGCACTGGCAAATTTATGCAATGCTGGCAGCATGAATGCCGCGGTTTTGCCAGAGCCGGTCTGGGATGAAACTAATAAATCACGTCCGGCCATCGCAGCAGGAACAGCTTGTTGTTGTACTGGCGTTGGCTTGGTATAGCCAGCTTCTGTGAGTGCTTTTAAAAGGGATGCGTGCAAACCGATAATTTCAAATGTCATTCTTTATCTTCCGTAATTGTAAAACCAAGGGATACTCATGCAGTTCACAACGGTGAACTGCGCAGCAGCGCCAACCAAACGAAATAGTTAAAGACAAAACAAATCCGCAAGCAAATAACGAACGCGCGCCATGCGGGATCGGAAATTTGCGAGATTCTTTAACAATGAAATTTCGGCACAAAAAGCTTTGCGCCGGGACGATGTCTAGTGGGACGACATACAAGGCGGGGGGCTTTTCATTGCGCTATCTGTAATCGGATAGAACGCAAGGGTTCGCGATGCTACTTCAATGTTGCCGCTGCGTGAATATTGCAGCGCAACAAGAACTATACAGTGTTTTGTCTTGGCGCGCACCAATTATTTAACAATTCATTCAATAAATCATTGAATTAATTGAAGTTGTTTATTTTTTGGAATGAAAACAGGCTGTAACAATCGCATCGGATAGCGTGATGCGATTGTCTGGATTGCCTCATTATTCTGGATTGACAGCCACGTGAGAGAAGCCGCCATCAACATAAATAATTTCTCCGGTGATCCCGGCAGACAGGGGCGACAATAGAAAGGCAGCGGTATTGCCAACATCATGGATAGTGACATTTCGGCGTAATGGCGCCATCTGTGCGGCAAGGCCGAGCAGTTTGCTGAAATCTTTTATGCCAGCTGCAGCTAATGTTTTAATTGGCCCTGCGGAAATACCATTCACCCGCACGCCATCTTTGCCCATCGCTTCGGCCAGGTATCGGACACTTGCTTCGAGCGATGCTTTTGCCAACCCCATCGTGTTGTAGTTCGGAATTGCGCGCATCGCGCCAAGGTAGGTTAACGTAATCAATGCGGCATTGTCGCTTAGCATCGGTTTGGCTGCCTTGGCCAGAGCCGGAAAGCTATAGGCGGAAATATCGTGCGCAATGCGAAATGATTCGCGCGACAGTCCTTCAAGAAAATCACCGGCGATTGCCTCGCGTGGCGCAAATCCAATCGCGTGTACCAAGCCGTCCAACTTGCCCCATGACTTACCCAAGTCGGCAAATACGGCGTTGATTTGTTCGTCACTTCCCACGTCGCAGTCGAAGATCAGCTCGCTGCCAAATTCGGTGGCAAACTCGGTGGTACGTTCCTTGAATCGCTCGCCCACATAAGTAAATGCCAATTCCGCCCCTTCACGTTTGCACGCCTGCGCAATGCCATACGCAATAGAACGGTTCGACAATAAACCGGTGATCAGTATTTTTTTACCTTGTAAGAATGCCATGAGCGACTCCAATTGCTTGTCTATCCCAAGAGTGGGGCTAGCTGTTAATAGTTAGTGATTGCTGATTACCGCGCAGATTGTAGGGCTTTGTTTTGTCTTGGGCAACTAATCTCTTTCAGTGATCCCAAAATTTGCTGTTGGTCTGGTTTTCTAAAAACATGCAGGCTGAGGATTGCTTACAGGTTCAGAACAGGGCTTTCGCCAAAGTTTTTATTGAGTAAATGCGTAGATCTTCTAAGATGAAAACAAGAGTTCCCGGCTTGTTGGCGATTTCTATGGATTTAGTCAGTAGAACATTGTCGTTAATGCTGTCGTAGGCAAATCAAATGCTGGAGAATGGTCTAGTTTCAATCTAACTCCCCAGGTCGTACAGTTTTACGTGCAGTGACATTATTTTGATTTGTAGCGTAATAGATAAGATTTGGCTTAAGGCGAATTTCAATCTGGTTCAATGCGATGGCAGCAATTGGCTAGGCGCGAAATTTTTCGAAGTGCTATTTAAATTATTTCAATTTTCTTTGTAAATAATTGAAATAAGCAAAAAAAAATTATCGGTAGCAAACGGCAAAATTTGTTTTCTCCCCCAGTATCGATATATTGCAATGCATCACAAAATGACATCAAGCATTCTTTAAAAAAAATCTGTTTTGTGGGTCGGCAGTTTTTACAGGGTAGAATCGGCCAATGTCTGGCTGCCAGAGGGACTGTAGTTATTTGTAGTCCGCAGATTATGCTGCGTCGCAATAGATTGCCTTGCTCGTCAACGCATTGGGAATTAGTTGTGATTTGGGAAAAAAGTGTCAAAGACGATAAGAGTCCCATACTTGACATGATGCTGTTCAAAATGGTTCTATGCGTCTGAATTATTTCGCGATAGACATTTTTTCGTTTTAAAAATGCGAGGATCGGAATAGAATTACGGGCTTCGTTTTATTTTTTTGCGATGGTGACCTGAAGTATTGGGTACTCGTCGCAAGGTCGCCAAATCAGATATGCCACGAAATAAGATTCTTAAAAAATATTTTTGATCTTGTTTGTGGTTAGAATGCAAGGTTTCAGCCGTAAAAAATAATTGAAAAAAGTAGTGATAAAGTGCTGTCGATCAAGGTACCGATAGGCGGTAAATATTAAGCAGTATTGGAGGGTATGTATGGATTTTTCAGAGCACGGACATGATACGGGTAATAAATTTACCGGTATCACTGTTGTAGTCGTCGTTCATGCGATACTTATCTACGCGCTTTTGACAGGCTTGGGTAAGAAGATTATTTCAGTAATTAAAGAAGCACCCTTAGAAACCAAAGTCATCGAAGAGGTGAAGCCACCGCCACCACCACCAGATGCACCGCCGCCGCCGCCAAAACTGGCAGCACCTCCACCACCGTTTATTCCACCGCCGGAGGTGCAGGTAGCACAGCAGCCGACACAGAATGCGATTACGGCTGTATCGAACGTTCAACCGCCCCATCAGGATCTGCATCCTGCACCGGTGGTGGCTGCGAAACCGGCAGCTGGCCCGTCAGTGACCAAGCCGGTGTTTGATCTGTCGACCTGCAAGCCAGAGTATCCACGCAATTCATTGCGTAATGAGGAACAGGGTACGACCCGTCTGCAATTCTTGATTGGTATTGATGGTAAAGTTGCCGATTCCAAGATTGACAAGTCATCCAGTTTTCGGGCCCTGGACGTAGCGGCAAAGAATGCGTTAAGTCAATGCACATTCAAACCTGGAACAGTCGATGGCAAGCCTCAGCAGTTATGGGTTACTGTTGATTATGTGTGGAAGTTGGACAATTAACCTGTACCTGATGTTTTGTGATTTGCACCTATTTGATTTGAAATTTATTTTTAAGGAAGTCTTTTTATGAAAAATCGTGTCTCTTTCTCTCTCTCAGCCCTGTTCGCGACAATTTTATTGTCGGTCAGCGCAGTAAGTTTTGCAGCGGATACTCCGGCTGCAGCACCCGATACAGCAACACCGGCAGCAGCAGCGGCTCCGGCAGCAGCAGCGCCAGCCGATGCCACAGCAGCACCAGCTACCGCAGGGCCAGCAGAAACCAAAGAAACCGTCGACAATCCATATGGCCTCGAAGCCGTCTGGCATGGTGACTTTATCTCCAAAGGTACCCTGATTATTCTGTCGATCATGTCGATGGGTAGCTGGTACATCCTGATCACCAAACTGATTGATCAGTTCAAACTGAACAGCCAGGCTGGCGACGCGAAGAAATCGTTTTGGAAAGCAGCGTCAGTGCAGGCCGGGATCACCAGTCTGAAAGACGGCAGCCCATTCCGCTACATCGCTGAAACCGGTTCCAAAGCATCGGAACACCACGAAGGTTCCCTGCTCGACAAGATCGATCTGAACGAATGGGTGACAATGTCGATCCAGCGCGCCGTTGAAAAAGTACAAAGCCGTTTGCAAGATGGCCTGGCGTTTTTGGCGACCGTTGGTTCAACTGCGCCGTTTATCGGTTTGTTCGGAACCGTATGGGGTATCTACAATGCGTTGACAGCGATCGGTATTGCCGGTCAGGCGTCGATCGACAAAGTAGCCGGTCCGGTCGGTGAAGCGCTGATCATGACTGCATTCGGTCTGTTCGTAGCGGTGCCTGCGGTACTGGGTTATAACTTCCTGGTCCGTCGCAACAAATCATCGATGGAAGAAGTGCGTGCCTTCAGCGCCGACTTGCATCTGGTCCTGATGAGCGGTGCCATGAGCACGGCAGCTGGTTCATCATCCAAAAAAGCAGGCTAAGAGGATAAATTATGGCAATGGCAATGGGTAGCCCCGAAGGGGGCGAAGATGAAGTCAACAGCACCATCAACACGACGCCGTTAGTGGACGTGATGCTGGTGTTGCTGATCATCTTCTTGATTACAGTTCCCGTGGTCACGCACACGGTGAAGGTGGAATTACCGAAAGAACGCAACCAGATTTTCAAGACCGAACTGATCGACGTTGATTTGTCAGTGACCAAAGACGGCGACGTGTATTGGGGTCAAAAGAAACTGGCAGACAATAATGAACTACTCGAACGCCTGAAGCTTGTGTCGGTGCAGACCCCACAACCTGCGGTACACATTCGGGGCGATCAGAATGCGCGTTATGAATTTGTCGGTAAAGTCATCTTGACGGCGCAGCGTGCGGGGATTGCCAAGGTTGGCTTTGTGGT
>JBEONO010000040.1:0-14306 GCA_040544425.1 Oxalobacteraceae bacterium GrIS 1.18 | reverse complement strand
CAACTTTGACTTGGAGGTCTGGGAGGCCGGATGCTACTGCATCTTCCCACCCATGACCATTTATCTTCAGTTGCACTTCATGTTTGAACTCGCGATCTGTTTCAATTCGAATTAATTCGATTTAAGATAAGCGCATTAAAACCAGCTCGCCACGCAAGTGGCGAGTTTTTTAGGAGAAGTCATGCGCCTGCTAGCAACCTGGATCATCAACGCCATCGCCCTGTTGGCACTACCCTACCTGATGCACTCGGTCAGCATCGACAGTTTCACGACGGCTCTTTTGGTCGCAGTCGTGCTCGGTTTTGTGAATACAATTTTGCGCCCGGTATTAATTCTGTTGACCCTGCCTGTGACGGTGGTCAGTCTCGGACTGTTTGTGCTGGTGATCAACGGATTACTGTTCTGGATGGTGGCAACCATGTTTAACGGTTTTCACGTTGCCGGATTCTGGTCAGCTTTTTTTGCCGCCATGTTGTACAGCATTATTTCCTGGGCGCTTTCCACACTGCTTCTCAAAGACTAACCGCAGAATCACAACTATGTCGCAACCAAATTTCAGTATTGAATTTTTCCCGCCCAAGACCGTGGAGGGCGTGGAAAAATTGCGCGCCACTCGCGCCAGACTGGCCAAATTAAACCCGGCCTATTTTTCGGTCACCTTCGGAGCCGGTGGTACTACGCAACAAGGCACCCTGGACACCGTGTTGGAAATGCGTGCCGAAGGGCTGGCCGCCGCACCACATTTATCCTGTGTAGGTGGCAGTGAAGCATCAATACGCGGTATTTTGCAGCAGTATCAAGACCACGACATCCGGCGCATCGTGGCCTTGCGCGGCGATATGCCGAGCGGGTATGGGCTGGGTGGGTCATTTCGTTATGCCAGTGATCTGGTCGAGTTCGTCCGCAAGGAAACCGGCGACTGGTTCTGGATTGATGTCGCCGCGTATCCGGAGATGCATCCGCAGGCCCGTTCACCGCAGGATGATCTGCACAACTTTGATCGTAAAATCAAAGCTGGCGCCAACTCGGCAATCACGCAGTATTTCTACAACGCCGATGCGTATTTTCAGTTTGTCGACGCGACCAGAAAACTGGGCATCACGGTCCCTATCGTGGCTGGCATTATGCCGATTACCAACTACACGCAATTGATGCGCTTTTCAGATATGTGTGGTGCAGAGATTCCGCGTTGGGTGCGCTTGAAGCTGGCCAGCTATGGCGATGACAGCGCTTCGATCAAGGCATTTGGTCTGGATGTGGTCACCAGATTATGCGAGCAGCTGATCGCCAATGGTGTGCCTGGTTTGCATTTTTATTCTATGAACCAGTCTGAGGCGGTGACGCAGATTTGGGAACGTCTGGTTTAATACGCAAATACTTGTAACGTCGTTCCGGCGGGAACGACGGCCACAGTAAATTATTTTTGATCTATCCGCTGCAGATCCAACTTCAACTCAGTCCCTGCAGCCTCAATCTTCTTCAATATCGGCCCCATCATCGACTGCATCATCGTCATAGTCTGCTGACTGATTTCGGGCATTTTCTTGACGTATGACTGCCCGGCGGGAGATTGATAAAACGCGGTGATCCCATCCACATCGGCCTGGGACAAGGTGTTCTGATAGATCTCAGAAATCCTGGGCTCAAGGGCTTCCCAATTCATTTCGTCTTTTTGAATTTTGATCACTTTGGCGCGGAACGCATCCAGCGCCTTTTGTTGCTCCGGCGTGATGGATTTGCCCTTCAGACTGTCCTGCATCATATTGTTCATCATGCTGTCCATCTGTGCCTGGACCCTGGGCAGCATCGCCTGCAGATGCGTCACTTCAAACAATTTATTCAGGGATTCCTGGGTAGGCCGGGCTGTCTGGGCAAACACCTGTGTGCTTGCAAACAGGGCGAATACAGCTAAAAACTTGACGATATTTTTCATATGCGAGGGAAGTGGGTGATCTTAAAGACCAGAGTGTAGCCTACTCGGCCAATAATTTCTTCACATCGTCGACCAGATCGGCCGGCGTGGTCAATGGTGCGTAACGATTGAAAACCGTGCCGTCCTTCCGGATCAAAAATTTCGTGAAATTCCATTTGATTGCTTCGCTGCCCAACAAGCCGGGAGCCTGAGACTTTAAAAATTGATAGAGTGGATGCGCGTCGCCACCATTGACATTGATTTTCTCAAACATGGGAAAGGTCACCCCATAATTTTTCTGACAAAACGCGCCGATCTCAGTCGCATTGCCCGGTTCCTGATGCCCGAACTGATTGCAGGGAAACCCCAGCACCACCAGACCGAGATCTTTCAGTTCCTCGTATATTTTTTCCAAACCTTCAAATTGCGGCGTGAATCCGCAGGCACTGGCCGTATTCACGATCAGCATCACCTTGCCGCGGTAGGCATCGAGCGACACCGGCTGACCGGACAGACTGGTCGCAGTAAAGTCGTACACACTACTCATACAATTCCCAGATGTTGTGTGCCACTGTTGAGGTCGCGCTGTTTGGCTTCCTTGCCGTGCAACATGATCGCCAGACGCAGTTCATTGACCGAATCGGCGTTGCGCAGCGCATCTTCATACGAAATTTTTTGCGCTTCGTACAGTTCAAACAAGGATTGGTCAAACGTCTGCATGCCATGTTCGCGAGATTTTTTCATGACCTCTTTGATTTCATGTACCTGACCTTTGAAGATCAAGTCGCCAATCAGTGGCGTGTTAATCAGAATCTCCAGCGCAGCAGCACGACCTTTGGTGCCACGCAGCGGGATCAAACGTTGAGAAACCACGGCTTTGAGATTGAGAGACAGATCCATCAGCAACTGGCCCCGACGCTCTTCCGGGAAGAAGTTCAGAATCCGGTCCAGTGCCTGGTTGGTACTGTTGGCATGCAGGGTTGCCAGACACAAGTGACCGGTTTCCGCAAACGCCACCGCGTGATCCATGGTTTCGCGGTCGCGGATCTCGCCGATCTGAATCACGTCAGGTGCCTGACGCAACGAATTTTTCAGCGCCGAAGTCCAGTCGTCGGTATCAATGCCGACCTCTCGCTGCGTGACGATGCAATTATTATGCGGATGCACATACTCGATCGGATCTTCAACGGTGATGATGTGGCCATAACTGTTCTGATTACGGTGGCCCACCATCGCAGCCAAAGTCGTCGATTTACCCGAGCCGGTTGCTCCCACCATGATCACCAGACCGCGTTTGGTCATGGCGACGTCTTGCAGGATATCGGGTAGGCCCAGCTCTTCGAATTTTGGAATCGTGGTGGTGATCGTACGCAGCACCATCCCGACCCGGCTTTGCTGCACAAACGCCGACACCCGGAAGCGACCCAGGCCAGCAGGGTTGATCGCAAAGTTACATTCTTTGGTCTGTTCAAATCCAGCTGCCTGCTTGTCATTCATGATCGCACGCGCCAGTTCAATCGTGTGCGCCGCAGTCAGCGGTTGATTGGAAACCGGTGTCACTTTCCCGTCGATCTTGAACGCCGGTGGAAAGTCGGCGGTGATAAACAAGTCTGATCCATTCTTGGAAATCATCAGACGCAATAAATCGTTCATGAACTTGGTGGCTTGATCGCGTTCCATTTTCTTTCGCTCTCTCTCTGATGTTTCTCAATTAACCTGGGAAGTTTTCGGGGATCTTGGCCGCAAAACGCGCCGCGCCAAGAGAAATCTGGTTACGTTTCACCAGTTCAGTCAGGCATTGATCCAGCGTCGTCATGCCGACATTGCTGCCGGTTTGAATCGCCGAGTACATCTGCGCAATTTTTGCTTCACGAATCAGGTTACGAATCGCCGGTGTGCCGATCATGATTTCATGCGCTGCCACCCGTCCCGAACCGTCCTTGGTTTTCAGCAGCGTTTGCGAAATCACCGCCTGCAGGGATTCAGACAACATCGCCCGCACCATTTCTTTTTCTTCAGCCGGGAACACGTCGACAATACGATCGATCGTTTTGGCGGCAGAAGAAGTATGCAAGGTACCAAACACCAGGTGACCGGTTTCTGCAGCAGTCAGGGCCAAACGGATTGTTTCCAGATCACGCAACTCACCCACCAGAATCACGTCAGGATCTTCACGCAATGCCGACCGCAGCGCGTTCGAGAACGACATGGTGTGCGGCCCGACTTCACGCTGGTTGATCAGGCATTTTTTGGATTCATGGACAAATTCGATCGGATCTTCAACAGTCAAAATATGACCGTACTCGTTTTCATTCACGTGATTCACCATTGCTGCCAGCGTGGTCGATTTGCCCGAACCGGTAGGCCCGGTAACCAGCACCAGACCGCGTGGTTTCAGCGACAGATCCGCAAAAATCTTGGGCGCATTCAACTGTTCCAGTGTCAGCACCTTGGACGGAATGGTACGCATTACCGCTGCCGGTCCACGATCCTGGTTAAAAGCATTTACCCGAAAACGGGCCAGGCCCGGAATCGCAAAAGAGAAGTCACATTCCAAAAATTCTTCGTAAGCCTTGCGCTGACCGTCATTCATGATGTCATAAATGAGCGCATGCACATCTTTATGTTCGAGAGGGGGCAAATTAATCCGTCTCACGTCGCCGTGAACCCGTATCATGGGCGGCAGGCCGGCTGACAGGTGTAAGTCTGAAGCATTATTCTTGACCGAGAACGCGAGTAGTTCGGAAATATCCATTTATAATCCTGACAGTCGATTTAAATTAAAGAACCTGTTGTATATCGAATTTCCATATCATCCTCATTGCAGGCACGGCAGCAGCGAGTGATAAATTGGAAATCAATTTTTTTGAACTGCATTTTTATTGCGTTACTCCGAATTACACTGATTATGTCCTCAATCTCGATTAACTTGCAAGCCGTACGGCAACAGATTGTTCACGCTGCGCAAATGGCAGATCGTTCGTTTACTGAAATTTTGCTATTGGCCGTCTCAAAAAACTTTGATGCCGAGGCGGTTTTGGAAGCCGTCGCCGCAGGTCAAACCGCATTTGGCGAGAACTATGTGCAGGAAGCGCTGGATAAGATCGCCGCCGTTGAGCGATTATCACCAGGCTTAGTGCTGCAATGGCATTTTATCGGGCCAATGCAAAGTAACAAGACCAGACAGATCGCCGAGCACTTCGCGTGGGCCCATTCGGTAGACCGGTTGAAGATAGCAGAACGGCTCTCAGAACAACGTCCTGCTCATCTGCCTCCTCTGAATATTTGCTTACAAATTAATATTAGTGAAAAACAAACCAAGAGTGGCATGCACATCAGTCAGGCCGCCGAATTGGCACAGCAGGTAAAGTCGTTGCCGAACCTGCGTCTGCGCGGCCTGATGGCGATTCCTGAACCGACCGAGACGCTGGAATTGCAACGGTCAGCGTATCGCCCAATCCGCCTGCTGCAAGAGCAATTGAATCAGCAAGGCTTCAATCTGGACACCTTATCGATGGGCATGTCCGGCGATATGGAAGCGGCAATCTTGGAAGGCAGCACCATCGTGCGGGTAGGCACGGCCATTTTTGGGAAGCGAAACTATGCATAATAAGATAACTAAACCTGGCCAAATCGGCAGCAAAATCAGTTTCATCGGTGGCGGCAATATGGCCGGTGCGTTGATCGGCGGATTGTGCGATGAACTGGACATCGTCACCAGCAACACCATTTGTCACCACAGTGATATTCACATCGTCGATGTCAATCCGGACAGTTTGAAGCGATTGAGCGGCAAATTCGGCGTCAGTACCAGCACCGACATTGATGAATCATTACGCGCTGCCGATGTCATCGTATTGGCAGTAAAACCACAGCAGATGCGCGAAGTCGCCGAGAAGTTGGCGCCGCATATCAACAATCAGTTGATCATTTCAATCGCAGCAGGGATTCGTTTCAGCGATTTGTCACGCTGGTTAAACAATTACCAGGTCATCGTCAGAACCATGCCAAACATGCCTGCGCTGATCCATCAGGGCATAACCGGGATATATGCCGGACCAAACGTCGATGCCGAACAGCGCGCCATTGCCAATGCCATCATGAGCGCGGTAGGCACAACGGTCTGGCTGGACGATGAAGCATTGCTGGACCCATTAACGGCCATCTCCGGCAGCGGACCTGCGTACGTGTTTTATTTTATCGAAGCCATGCAACAGGCCGCACAGGATATGGGGTTCACCGAAGAGCAGGGCCGACAGCTGGCAATGGCCACCTTTAAAGGCGCGGCGACAATGGCGTGCAATTCAACCGAACCCGTTGCGACCTTGCGCGAACGCGTCACCTCCAAAGGCGGCACTACCCATGCAGCGATCAGCAGCATGGAACAGAGTGGCGTGGCCAGGGAAATAATCGTCGCATTAAAGGCTGCCGCCCGACGCAGCCAGGAGCTGGGCGACGAGTTTGGCAGTTAGTCAGAAGTTAGTTAAAAGTGCCACAAAATGTCGGGAAAAAGGACTTTTTTCTTGACAGCAAATAGTCACGAAGTCATAATCTAGCGCTTCGCATTGAACTTGGTGATATAGCTCAGTTGGTTAGAGCACAGCACTCATAATGCTGGGGTCGGTGGTTCAAGTCCACCTATCACCACCAAAACATTGCCAAACTTTAACCAGGTTTGGTGGAAAACCCCTAAGAAATCAACGGCTTAGGGGTTTTTTTACGCCAGTATGCCAAAGTTTGATCTCTTGCACCCAATTCTTTTGTCAGTATTTTTGTCAGTGTTTTCTGTTATGCTAAAGCTAGATACTGTCAAAACATCCCAAATCCCCTAGAGAATGCAGTCAAAATCTCCTAGAGAATGCCTTGGTTACCAATGAATCAGGAGAATAGAGAATGCCGAAACTAGCCACCCCCTTATCTGATATCAAAGTAAAAAACGCCAAGGCTCAACCGAAGCCTTACCGCTTGGCCGATGGCCTTGGTCTTTATTTGCTGGTGAACACAGATGGAGCGAGATACTGGCGAATGGACTATCGATTATATGATCGCCGAAATACATTGGCCTTTGGAAGATACCCCGAAATAACGTTGGCAAATGCACGAGAACAGCGAACTGCAGCTAGAGAATTAATTAGAAATGGCATAGACCCATCTCAAGCTAAAAGAAGTGGAAAGACAAAGTCCGTTATTGAATCCTCGAATACATTTGAGATTGTCGCGCGTGAGTGGCATAAGAACAAGGACGGTTCTTGGCTAGAAAAAACAGCTGCGAATAGATTGTACCGTCTGGAAAAGGATGTATTTCCAGTTATCGGCATGTACCCAATTGCCGAAATTAAAGCGCCAGTCATGTTGGATATGTTGCGAAGAATTGAAAACCGTGGCTCCGTTAATATGGCGAGTCGGTTAGGTCAAGATTGTGGCTCAATTTTTAGATATGCGATTGCAACGGGTAAGGCTGAAAATAACCCGATGCCAAATTTGCGAGGGGCGCTTAAGTCCATTTCTAAAGGGCATCATGCAGCGATTACTCCCGACGAACTTCCTGATTTCATTCGTGCGTTTGAAAAGATTGAAGGTCGCATGTACCCAGCAACCAGGATTATGTTTAGACTAATGATGTTGACGTTCGTGCGCACCAGCGAGCTCACTACGACGGAATGGTCGGAAATAAATTTTGAAAAAGAAGTTTGGGTTATCCCTTGGCAAAGAATGAAAATGGGGAAAAAGAAATTAAACCCGCGCAAAGTAGATCACCAAGTTTTTTTGCCGAAGCAAGGTTGGGACCTGTTACGGGAATTACGCGAACATACAGGTGGAAATAAATACCTGTTTCCGCATATTCGAGATCATGAGCAGCCGGTTACAAACCACGGGATATTGGCCGCCGTCAAACGGATGGGCTATAGCGGAAAGATGACTGGCCACGGATTTAGGTCACTAGCAATGGGGGTAATCAAAGAGCGGCTGGGGTATCGACACGAAGCTGTAGATCGCCAGTTGTCACATGCCTCAGGCGATACTTATGGTGAGGCCTATGACCGTGCCGAATTTTTGAGTGATCGCAAAAAAATGATGCAAGAATATGCGGATTATCTATATACGACTGCGCGGGGAAATGTGGTTGCTCTCAAGGTCAGAAAGTCAGCCACTAAGTAATTCAGATTTTTAATGATCTTTGTTGCCATATAGGTAATATTAATAATTTCCAATATTGTCGATATTGCCTCATGGATAAATTTATAACTAAATGACACAAGGCTCTAGGTATTCGCTTAAAATAATGCAATACCGCAATATCGAAGGTTGGGGGCGAGTTAGCTTTCCTGGAAGCGGTAACCATCTGCGTAAATATATAACAATACACGTCAGGGCATATGATTACATCCTTCCACGCGAAATACTTTGCTCATGAATTAACTCGACGGCATGGGCCAAATGATGCCGGCCGACTTTCTCAGTCCCTTTTTGACGCTAGTGTTGATCTGAACCCACATCAGATTGAGGCTGCCCTATTTGCCTTAAAGTCCCCTTTGTCTAAAGGAGTGCTGTTGGCAGATGAAGTGGGGTTGGGCAAAACCATCGAAGCCGGAATCGTACTTTGCCAATATTGGTCCGAACGCCGCCGTCGACTATTAGTGATTTGTCCAGCGTCGCTTCGAAAACAATGGGCTCTGGAACTCGAAGAAAAATTCAATCTTCCATCAGTCGTTCTCGACGCAAAAACTTCACGAAATTTTCTGAAAAAGAGATTGTCACCTTTAAATCAGAAAGCTATTGTCGTCCTGTCCTATAACTACGCAAACAAAATTCGCGAAGAGTTAAAGGCGATCCAATGGGATATCGTTGTCATTGACGAAGCGCATAAGCTGCGCAATGCGTACCGAGAAAGTAATAAGATTGGTCAAGGCTTGCGCTGGGCAATGGAAGATTGTCGCAAGCTATTGTTGACCGCAACACCTCTACAAAACTCCCTGATGGAGTTATATGGGCTATCGACCCTTATCGATGATCATATTTTCGGGGATGTGAATGCATTTCGCAGTCAGTATGTATCTTCTGGCGGGGACTTGGATGGCCTGCGACAACGATTATCTGGATTCTGCCGTCGAACCCTCCGCAATCAGGTTACCGAATATATTCGTTATACCGAACGCCAAGCTATTACTCGCCCATTCAGCCCTACTGACGACGAACATAAGCTTTATGAGGCAGTGAGTGATTTCTTGCTTCGATCAAATAGCTACGCGATCCCGCACAGGCAACGTCATCTTACAGAATTAATTCTAAGGAAGCTTTTGGCATCGTCATCTTTAGCTGTCGCCGGAACATTGGAAACTATGAAAGCGAGGCTAGAGACACTGCAGAACGAAAAGGTACAGGATGATCCTGATTTTGCAGAGTCACTTATCGCGGATGAAGACATTGAAGCAGATTTATTGGATGAAATATTGGCACTTGAGGATGCTGATGAAAGCGACGACATTCTTCCGCAAGAAATAGATCGCAAGTTATTAAATGAAGAAATTCAGGTACTCACTGAACTCTCTGAAATGGCGCGTGGAATAGGAACCGACACAAAAACACGAAGTTTGCTTACCGCATTAGATGTCGGTTTTGAGCAGATGGCGATAACAGGCGCTCAGAGAAAAGGTCTAATTTTTACTGAGTCCCGCCGAACCCAGATTTACCTAAAGGATTACCTAGAAAGCCACGGTTATGAAGGCCAGGTCGTTCTGTTTAGTGGTACTAACAACAGCCCCGAGGCGACAGCAATCTATGAAAATTGGCTTGCAGTAAACAAAAATACCGGTCGCATCGCCGGTTCTAGAGACATTGACATTCGGACTGCACTAATTGAACACTTTAGAGATAACGCTGCGATTCTAATCGCCACTGAAGCGGCTTCCGAAGGAGTGAATATCCAGTTTTGTTCCCTAGTGATTAACTATGATTTACCTTGGAACCCGCAAAGGGTAGAGCAGCGAATTGGCCGATGTCATCGGTATGGACAAAAGCACGATGTGGTTGTGATCAACTTCTTAAATGAACGTAATCAAGCTGACCGACGTGTTTTAGAATTGCTAACGGAAAAATTCAATCTGTTTAATGGAGTATTTGGAGCTTCTGATGAAGTGCTTGGTAGCATTGAATCAGGCGTCGATTTTGAAAAACGGATTCTGACTATCTATCAAAAATGTCGGACGCCAGAAGAGATAGAAACAGCCTTCAAGGCGCTTCAAGCAGAGATGGACGAGCGTATTCAAGCCAGGATGAGCGACACCCGAAAAATGCTACTTGAGAACTTTGATGAGGACGTTCATGATCGGCTGCGAGTGCAATTATCTGACACCAAAGCGCAGCTAGATCGATTCAGTAAGCGTTTCTGGACAGTTACCCAATTCATGCTTAACGATCAGGCCAAGTTTGATAATGACGCGCTGGCTTTTGATATAGGCAAACCGATTACTGAAGATATTCCTGCTGGTCGCTATCATCTTATTTCAAAGTCTGGCCCTAAGAATGCAGAACAAGATGATTCAGAATACGGCACCTTTTTGTACCGACTGTCACATCCTTTGGGTGAGTATGTGACAGAAAAAGCAATGTCATTGGACACGCCTTCAGCTAAGGTGGTTTTCAATGTTACACAGCATCCAAATCGGTTACATTTGGTTGAAGTCCTACGTGGAAAATCTGGATATCTCACTTTGACTGCGCTGGGTGTTGATAGCTACGAACGTGAAGAATACTTACTCTTTTCCGCCATTGATCAAGATGGTACACCGCTCGAACAAGAAACTTGCGAAAAGTTATTCAATTGCATGGCTGATAGCGCAGAGCCAACGAATATCACCGAGAAAATTCTTCAACGATTGAATGCTGAGTCGCATCGGCACGCACAGGCCACCGTTAGTCAATCCCTTGAGTCTAACAGTGTGTATTTTAATGAAGCCAGAGAGAAGTTAGAAAAATGGGCTGATGACCTAGTACTTGTGGCTGAAAAGGCTTTAAAAGATACAAAGGAACAAATAAAAATAGCGCAGCGCCAAGCGAGGGTAGCAAAGAATTTAGATGAGCAACATGAAATTCAACAAAGAATACAAAAACTTGAGAGACAACAACGCCGACAAAGGCAGGAAATTTTTCAAGTTGAGGACAATATCATTGAAAAGCGAGACGCGCTGATTGATGCCTTGGAAAAAAGATTAACCCAAAAAACCGAAACTAAAACACTGTTCACTATTGAATGGGCAGTCGTTTAATAAATTTAAATGAGATAATTGATGAGCAAATATGATGATTTGGTACGTAAGCTAAAGGAAATTTTTCAGATAGACCGCCCAGAATTGGACTTTGGGGTTTACCGAATTCTCAATGCTCGCGTTGGTGAGATCAATGACTATCTTGAAAATGGACTGAAGGCGAAAGTGGCAGAAAGTCTCTCCGTTTCAGGCTCGAGCAATTTGGCGGGCTTGCAGAGGGAACTTACAGAAAAAGAAGCGCAATATCGAGCCGATGGCATTGACCCAGATACGGTGCCAAAAATTAAGGAGCTTCGTAAGAAGCTAACAGATTCTGGATCTAGTAGTGCTGAACATGAAAATGCTGTATTTACCCATTTGCTGACTTTCTTTTCACGCTATTACGACAAAGGCGATTTCATCAGCCAACGGCGATACAAAGGTGATACGTATGCTATCCCTTATGCTGGCGAAGAAGTGGTTCTGCATTGGGCAAATAAGGATCAGTATTACACCAAGAGCGGTGAAAATTTTTCAAACTACGATTTCAAACTTGACGATGGTCGCTTGGTTAAATTCAGACTGCTAGCAGCGGACACAGCGAAGGATAACCGCAAGGAAGCTGACAAAGAGCGAAGGTTTGTTTTAATCGAAAAGCATGTCCGCTCCCTCGTTGATGAACTCGGCGAGGAATATCAACAAGAATATCTTCCTGTCGAGGAAATCGGAAATGAGTTGGTAGTTCGATTTGACTACAAACCAATGCCAAAAGGAAGTAAGCAGGACGCCCTGATTTCTGAGGCTGTTGAAACCATCCTCTCTGACGAAACAGTGAAATCTCGCTGGCTCGAGTTAAGTAAACGGGCTCCGACTGAGAAAAATCCACATCGAACTTTGCTGGAGAAATGTTTAACCAGTTACACTGCGAAGAATTTTTCTGACTACTTCATCCACAAAAATTTGGGTAATTTTTTACGGCTAGAACTAGATTTTTATATCAAAAATGAAGTGATGCAACTTGACGATATTCAATCCGCAGAAAAATTTTCTGATATTGAAAAATCTCTTCGCCTAATACAGACGCTGCGCATTATTGGTCTAGATTTAATTATATTTCTGGCTCAACTGGAAAATTTCCAGAAAAAATTATGGCTTAAAAAGAAGTTTGTCGTAAGTACAAACTACTGCATAACCCTTGATCGCATTGATCCAAGCTTGTACCCATTAATCGCCGCCAATTTAAAACAGTGGGATCGATGGGGCGATCTTGGGTTGTTAGAGGGAAGTAAGGACGACCTTCTCATGCAGGCAAATAAAGGAAGTGTCGAGTACTTAAGATTGCATCCATATTTAATGGTGGACACATCGCTTTTTGATTGTTCTCTGAAAGCCAGTATTCTTTCAAGAATTGATGATATAGACGAAGAAATAGATGGCGTTTTAATACACAGCGATAACTTTCAAGCATTGAATCTTATCTCCGAACGCTATCGAGCGAAGGTTCAATGTGTCTATATCGATCCACCATACAACACCAATTCCACGCCAATCATCTATAAGAATGAGTACAAGCATTCTTCTTGGGCAAGTTTGATGCAAGATCGGTTGAGTTTGTCGATGGAGCTTCTCTCCGATAATGGTGTTAAGGTTGTGGCGATCGACGACTCAGAGATGGTCAATCTTTCAATTCTTCTCGAAAACGCAGCGCCAGCCTACAAATTGTCTCGAGTAACAGTTGTTCACAATCCAAAGGGTTCAATAACAAAGGATTTTAATAGAGTCCATGAATACTCCTTGTTTTTGACAAAAAACGATAGCAATACGTATATAGCAAGAACTCTTGAAGAGAACGACAAGCCACGAAAAATGCGTAGATGGGGAGAAAACTCACTTCGAGTTTTGCGACGCCCTTCGTTCTACCCAATATATGTGAAAGAAGGGAAGGTTGTTCGAGTTGGCATTGTTCCTGATGATGATTTTCATCCAACAGGAAAAAATGTTTTGTTAGACAGTGGTGAAGTTGAAATTTGGCCAATCGATCAGGACGGTGTGGAACGGCGTTGGAATTTTGGATTGGAATCAATTAATCGCAACTTGGATCGAATTAAGGTTCTTGAAGTTGAAGGTCTATTGGACTTATTTTTAACTCATGAACTCACAGTACCAAAAACAGTGTGGAGTGGTGGTGAATTTGACGCAGGGAATTATGGTAATACACTTTTGATTGATATGTTCGGTGAGAAACGATTTGATTTTCCGAAATCCATCAACCTGGTTAAACGGTGTATCTATGTTTCAACCGCCGATAATCCGAAGTCAATAGTACTTGATTATTTTGGCGGGTCTGGAACAACCGGCCATGCCGTGATCAGTCTCAATAGAGAGGACAATGGAAAACGGAAATATATTTTAGTTGAGCAAGGAGAATATTTTGACACTGTGACAAAACCTCGAATTCAGAAGGCTGCTTACTCTTTGGATTGGAAGGATGGGGCTGCAGTTTCACAACATACGGGAGTTTCGCATGCGTTTAAGGTTCTCAAGCTCGAGAGCTATGAAGATACTCTGAATAATTTAAATCTTAAGCGTTCACCTTCGCAGCAAAGCTTGCTGGACTCGATGCCGGATGTTGCGAAACAGGATTATTTATTACGCTACTTATTGGACATAGAAAGTCGAGGTTCATTATTATCGGTCGATCAATTTAGAAAGCCTTTCGAAAGTAAGTTAAAAGTCGCGGTAGATTCTGCTGGCGCCTCTGAAGAAAGAACAATAGATTTGGTGGAAACCTTTAACTACTTGATCGGACTCAAAGTTAAACATATTGACGTCAAAATTGACACTGGACTCATTACAGTTACAGGATCTCTTCCTGACGGCGAACGGGCTTTTATAATTTGGCGCGATGTTGATAAAGTAGGATATGAAGAATTAAATCGTCGCATTAATCAACTGAATATCAATCCAGCCGACAGCGAATTCGATGTGGTCTTTGTTAACGGGGACCATAATATTCCTGCGGTCTTTACCAGCACAGATGCGGAAGGCGGGATCACTATAGTGGATCCACGATTTGAGACAGTAACCACCGGGTAGTTTAAGCTGTTGTCTTCGAAAGGATGACAGCAAATGAGTGAAAGCAAAAAACG
>JBEONO010000039.1:0-14969 GCA_040544425.1 Oxalobacteraceae bacterium GrIS 1.18 | reverse complement strand
AAATTTGCGTGGCATCCGCATGTACTATTCTTCAGTATCCTCGACAGGATCTCTCAGCGATCGAAGTTCGCCTCTTGCCACCGATTCCGGCACAACAAACGAATATCGGCCGAGCATGTTGATATGCTCATGGATCAAGGGCGACAAGTGCGCAACATCTTCATCTTTCACGGGGTATCCTTCACGTCGGAGTTCTTCGAGTATCGCTTCCATATAAATGGTGTTCCAAAGTACGATGATATTCACTACCAGCCCCAAGGCTCCAAGCTGATCTTCCTGACCTTCTTGATAGCGCTGCCGGAGCTCACCTCTTTTGCCATGGAAAACAGCACGCGCCAAGGCATGTCGGCCTTCCCCTCGATTCAATTGAACCTGGGTATTGCGGCGCGTATTCTCGTCGTCAATGTAAGTCAGATTCCAGTTCGTCTTGTCGATTTTTCCGATCTCCGCAAGACCTTTCGCCAAGCGCGTCATCTTATCGCCAACCTGCAACGTACGCATAATTCCGGCCGCAGGTATGCGGCCCAGCTTGAGGGAACCGACCAGGCGCAAACAATCATCCAGCTGCTCCGCCGCGAGATCCATGTTGATTCGATGTCGCGATATCTTGTTTAGTTCGCCATAATCCGCATCTGGATCAATTCGCCAGAAACGTGTGCCGCCAATATCGGCGATTCGTGGGCAAAATCGATAACCCAGCAACCGGAACAGGCCAAAGATGATGTCGGAGTATGCACCCGTGTCGGTCATAATCTGCGTGGGCTGCAATTCGGTTTGCTGTTCCAGCACCACGGCGAGCAATATCAGGCTATCCCTGAGCGTGCCTGGCACCGGTATGCCGTTTAGCCCTGTGTATTGATTCGACAGCAGGTTGTACCAAGTGACGCCACGGCCGATACCGTAATATTTTGGGTTGGGTCCGGCATGAATGGTTCGCACCGGCACGACAAAACGCATTCCGTCCGCCGAAGCAACGTCGCCGCCACCCCATACGCGCGCCAATGCAATTCTGCTCTGCGCCAAGACCAAGCATGCATTCGCCGGAGTAATAGTGTCGTTACGCATGTAATTCTGATTGACCCACGACAAACGGTCTCGGCGTAACGCCGGGATATCTTGCCGGACCAGCGGGCGGAATCCAATATTGCACGCTTCTGCGATCAGCACCGCGCAAATACTCGTGACCAGATCATCCGCGCGCGATTCGCGCTCGCTAACATGGGTGAATGCCTTGTGAAATCCCGTTCGATTGGCAATTTCAAGGACGATTTCCGGTATGTCTACGCGGGGCATACGGGCGGCAACTACTTTCCGCAAAGCTTTCAAGGATGGCGGATCTTCTAATTTGTCGAACGGCGTCAGAATCAATTCATGTTTTTTCCCAGTTGTCTCGATGCGTACCGCAGGGTTGTCCGGCAAGCGCGCAGCCACCCTGAGATAGGTTTGATGCAGCTCATCCTGTAAGCTGGTGAGGATCGACTCCGCGTTGGTGGATAAGCCCAACGTGCGGCAGATGATAGGCCGTGCCGACTCCCATTCGGCAGGCGACAGCATGCCCTTGCGCGGGTCAGCGTAACGCCAACTGGGATTGACATATACATCGCGCCGGCTAATTGCCATACGCAATTGATCCAACGTGCAAAACATATACGCGCGCCGGTCGAATTTATCCTCTTCGGGTACCACGTACTGCAGCCACGCCTTGTTGACGACGTCCATCGGCGGCTCGATTTTTCGTTTTGGATCGACTTCAAGAACTTGCAGGTAATTCAGCGCCGCCACGACCGCCTTACCCGCAGGCGCGGTAATAAACTGGATATGCTTCAATACTGCGGGCAAGAACCCGCGCACATGCCGATATTGTTCATGTAAGGCGCCATAAAAAACGTCATGCGGTGGGCGCACCAAGGTGCTGACTTCCTGCATCGCTTCGGCAAGCATTTCCTGTTGAACAGCTTCGAATATTTTCGTTCGCACTTTACTGGCTGGAAGTTTCAAATCTAGCAGGATTGAACACGCCTTCACGAGTACCATCGCGGCAGCGTCAAGATCCTTTAAGGTACGAAGGCGCGCTTTTTGATCCGCCTTCTGCGCGCTGCTGAACAGATCGCGCAGCAATATTTCCAATACTTGCAATGCGTCGTCGATCGCGGATGCTTCGAGGGTGTAGACGAACGCCACCAAAGTTGCCAAACGCCTTGCCTTCGGCAGCTTGGAGATCGCAGTTATCTTGGATGTATTGGCAAAACGCGCCAACGCCGCAAGGCGACTTGGTGGGATCTTTGCAGCAACCGGTATCTGGATGTCCAGGGCGCGAACGTCCTCTAATCGTTTAATTGCCTTGACCAGAGCCGGCGCGCTGACGACGGCCGGCCCGGTCCGCAACTTGTCGAGCACGGAACCGCGACTTCCAGTTGGAACCGTGAGCAAGCGATCGAGATTCGATCGCTGATTGAGATTTAAATCTTGCGCCAGAATATTCCATAAGCGTTTTTCCACGCGTTGGCGCAAACGCGCAATGAACCGTTCCAAAACGGTTGTTCCCGGCAGCAGGATTTTGTGAGATAAAAGCCATGCGGTTCCACGGTCGAAAAGTACGCTTGGCCGGTCTGTGCCGGTCCAGCACAATGCGTACAACCAGCGCCCCAAACGAAATCCGACCGGAAATTCGGTGAACGTGCGATATTCGAAATGCTTTTGTATTTCCGCGACATGCTCCATCCGCTGCCTGCCGTCTCGATATTTTTCCAGTCCATCGATATCATCATGCCCGAGTTGCCGAGCCAGAATCCAAATAGCCACTTCCGGTACGTCAATCGGATTTTCCTGGAAGGTGCCGATATATCTGACCGTTGCAAGTTGAATAGCAAATCCGAGCCGATTATATTTTTCCCGCCGCCGGCTAATCAATGCACGATCATGGTCGTCCAGATGGAAATATTGGGTGAGATCCTCTGGAGATGGATCGCCGTCGTAACGCCCATAGTCTTTGAGTTGATCGGATGTTAGGAAGCTGACGGGCATTGTAGTCGATCAGGAAAATGGAAAAATCAAAGTTTCCTGCGCGCGGCGCAATTCCAGTGCACTGGCGAAACAATCTGGCCGATGCTCATTGATATCGCCGCTGATTGCATGTTTACGGAAAAATATCTGATTCCGTCCTTGATATCCGTGAAATTTTTCCATCCGAACAGTCTTCCGCCCAAAGCTCTACTTGGTCGTTGACCTTTGCCTGCATCGTCGCCGGCAACTCGGCTATCGTGTAAAACATTTGGCGCACGTGATGATATCGGACGGTCACAAAATGTCGCGATGCGAGTTCCGCTTTCGGTAGCTTTGCCAGACATTCTGGCAACTTGGTGCCGGGTGTTTCTGGAATGTAAAAACTGACGATCCAGCCAAGTTTTGCGCCATGTTGCCAATCCACCGCAAACTCAGGTGAATTCAACACGCACGCCGTCAGAAAGGGGACGAAACAAACCAGTGGGACCAATAATTTCTTACACAGCATATGCGCCTCGAATGATAAAGAAAAAATTCAATTTTGAGTGGCGGATTTGTCCGTAACGAACGGATCTCGCCATGTAGAAAATAATCGGTGGATTTCAACCTGGCTGTTCGATGTGCCGATTTTTTCGCGAAATTGCACATTGGAAAGCATCGCGGCGACCTCGGCCAGGATTTGCAAATGTTGCTCTGTGACTTGCGCGGGAACCAGCAACACAAAACAGCAGGCAACTGGTCGGCCGTCTGGAGCATCGAATTCAATCGACCGCGCGGGACGCACAAAGGTAGCCACGGCCTTGACTAATCCGTGAATGCGCGCATGCGGTATCGCAACGCCGTGGCCCAGCCCGGTCGAACCCAAAGTCTCGCGCGCATGCAGGTTGCCGGCCACGTCGAGGACTGTGAGGCCGCGATGTTCTTCCCACAGGTGCCCGATTGCCTTAAACAACGCTTGCTTGTCCGCTGCTTCCAGATCAAGCAGCACTTCATTCGGTGAAAATAACGCCGCAACAGAATTCATACCATCTCACTTTGCAATTTTGCAGCCGCAGATCAGCAATCCTTCAACCCCGGCACTTCGATACCGAAAGCGAGCGGACCGGCCGAGCGCCATCATTCGGGTAGCCACTCGCCGCGCGTTTGATCCAGCACTTTCCTGGCCTGCTCCTCAATGGATGGAGCGCGCCTGGAAAACATCGTAATCAACACCGGCAGCACGATCAAAATTAATATCGGCGCCAGTAAGATTCCGCCGACCACTACCAGCGCGAGCGGCTTTTGGACCTGCGAACCGATGCCGTTCGAAAACGCCGCCGGCAACAGCCCGACGCAGGCCACGATGCAAGTCATCATCACCGGCCGCATTTGCACCCGGCAAGTGAGCATGATCGCACTGGCGCGATCCAGGCCATTCTCGATATGCTGGTTGTAATGCGAGAGCACGATGATCCCATCCATGGCCGCGATGCCGAACAGCGCGACGAAGCCGATCGCTGCGGATACGCTGAACGGCGTGCCTGTCAGGTAAAGCGCATAAATGCCGCCAATCAAGGCCATTGGAATGACGCTGGCGGCAAGCAGCATGTCGGTCACCGAACCGAAGTTCATATACAGCAGTATGCAAATCAGTAATATGCTGAACGGCACCGCCACCGCGAGCCGCTGCAGCGCATCTTGCAGGTTGCCGAATTCGCCAACCCATTCCAGCCGGTAGCCACCCGGCAGTTTGACTTGCTGCGCCACCTTGCGCTGCGCCTCCAAGACTGCCGACCCAAGGTCGCGCCCGCGCACGCTGAACTTGAGCGGCGTGTAACGCTGCTGCTGCTCGCGATAAATGAACGAAGCGCCCGACACCATGCTCACTTTCGCCAGGTCGCCCAAGGGAATCTGGACCATGCCGTTGCCGTTTGGGTTTTGCGCACCGATGGAAATGCGCCGCACCGCGTCCAGATTATTCCGGTATTCGGGAGCCAGACGCACGATCATCGGGAAATTGCGATCGCTGCCCGGTTCATACAAGTTGCCGGCCGCCTGGCCACCGATGGCGGACTGGATCGTCGTATTGATATCGCCGACCGCTAGTCCATAGCGAGCGGCCAAGTCGCGGTTGATGTCGATTTTCACGGTCGGCTGGCCGAGCGAGGTAAATACCGACAAATCGGCGACGCCCGGCACGGTTTCCATCACGCGTTTGATCTGGTCGGCGGTCTTTTGCAGCGTTTCCAAATCATTGCCGAAAATCTTGATCGAATTCTCGCCCTTGACGCCGGATGCAGCCTCTTCGACGTTGTCTTCGATATATTGCGAAAAATTGAAGTCCACGCCGGGAAATTGTTCAATCAGGCGCTGCGTCATTTGTTCGGTTAACTTGGCCTTGTCGACGTCTTTCGGCCACGTGTCGAACTGTTTCAGCGGCACGAAAAATTCCGCATTGAAAAATCCTGACGTATCGGTGCCGTCATCCGGCCTGCCGTGCTGGGAAATCGTGGTTTCGACCTCGGGATAACTCTTGATGATCTTGCGCATGTCATTCACATAGCGGTTGCTCTCTTCCAGCGAAATCGAAGTCGGCATGGTTGCGCGAATCCACAGATTTCCTTCTTCCAGTTTCGGCAAGAATTCCAGCCCGAGCGGACGCACCGCCATGGCGGCCAATACCAGCAGCAGCCCGAGCGCTCCCAAGGTAAACTTTTTGTGGGCTAGCGCATAATCGATGGTCGGCTCGTACAGACGGCGCAAGCAGCGTACAAAGACGGTTTCGACTTCGCTCATTTGGGCCGGCAGAAAGATTGCGCTCAGCGCCGGCGATACGGTGAAGGTCGCAATCAGACCGCCGGCAATCGCATACGCATAGGTTTTAGCCATCGGCCCGAAAATATGCCCTTCGATGCCGCTCATCGTAAATAGCGGCACGAAACCGGCAATGATGATTGCCGCCGAAAAGAAAATGGCCCGGTTCACTTCCGTGGCGGAATTGGCGATGATCGCGAACTTTCCGCGCAAGCCCGCCGTGTTGCGCACGCTATGCATCAGCGCGATGCCGGATTTGCGCGATTCCGAGTTTTCGGCCAGATGCCGGTAGATATTCTCGACCATGATGACCGAGGCGTCGACCACCAGGCCGAAATCGATCGCGCCGACCGACAGCAGGTTGGCCGATTCGCCGCGCAGCACCAGCAAGCCGATCGCAAAGGCCAGCGCGAATGGAATCGTCAACGCGACGATGACGGCCGTGCGGAGATTCCCGAGGAATGCCCATTGCAGCAGAAATATCAACAGCACCCCGACCAGCATGTTGTGCAGCACGGTGTGGGTGGTAACCTTGATCAAGTCGCTGCGGTCATAGATTTGCTGCAGATGCACGCCCGGCGGCAAGATGCCCGAGCCGTTGATCTTCGCTACTTCCGCTTCAACCTTTTTGATGGTAGGCATGCTCTCGCCGCCGCGCCGCATCAGCACAATTCCTTCGACAATATCGTCGTCGTCGTTATTTCCGGCAATCCCGAGCCGAGGTTGATGCCCGACGCTGACCTTCGCGACATCGCCCAGCAACACCGGCGCTCCATGATTCGCCACCAACACCATTTTGCGAATATCGCTCATCGACTGCACCAGCCCGACTCCGCGCACCACCGCCGATTGCGCCCCGATATTGATGGTTTGCCCGCCGACATTGGTGTTGCTGTTATTCACAATCTGCAATACCTGCGGCAGCGTCAAGCCATTGCTCGCAAGGCGATTCTGATCGATTTCAATATCGTAGGTCTTGGTCTTGCCGCCCCAGCCGGTGACGTCGATCACGCCGGGCACCGCCTTGAAACGCCGTTCGAGTATCCAGTCCTCGATGGTTTTCAAGTCGGTTACCGAATAGCCGGGCGGCCCGACTACCCGGTAACGGTAAATTTCGCCGGTCGGGCTGGTTGGCGATATTTGCGGTTGGGCGCCGTTCGGCAAGGGCGGCAACTGCGACAGCCGATTGATCACCCATTGCTGCGCTTCTTCATAGGTAAAATCATAGCTGAACTGGACCTTGACGTCGGACAGGCCGAACATTGAAATAGTCCGCACCACCGAGACATGCGGAATCCCGGCCATGCCGATTTCGATCGGAATCGTGATGTAGCGTTCGATTTCCTCGCTGGACTGACCCGAACTTTGAGTCACGATATCGATCAACGGCGGCACCGGGTCGGGATATGCCTCGATATTGAGCTGCATGAAGCCGGCTATCCCCACGCCGAACATGGCGACGAGCAGAATAACCATCAAAAACCGCTGTCTCAGCGCAAAACCGACCACCCCATTCATGCTGTACGTCCTTGAAGTTTGTTATTGAGCGTTGCCGCCGCCGGCTGTGGCGACATCGGCACGATTCCACGAACCACCTAGCGCTTGAAACAGCGCCGCCGTATCCGTAAAGCGGTTCGCTTGCGCCTGCACCAGGGTCAGCACTGCTTGTTGATACGCTTGTTCGGCAATCAGCAGCGATACATAGCCGATGTCGCCCAGTTCCACCTGTCGGCGCGCAATCGCCAAACTGTCGGCCGCCGCACGTTCCGCAATCGCTGTCGCCTGCAATGCATCGGCGTCGTATTGCAAGGCCTGCAAGGTGTCGGCGACATTCTGGAACGCGCCGATCACCGTGCCGCGATATTGCGCGGCTGCTTCGTCATAGGCCGCTTCGGCGGCACGTTTTTTGTGCAGCAGTGCGCCGCCTGCGAACAACGGTTGCGTGATGCCGCCAGCCAGACTCCAGAAGCCGTTACCGGATTTGAACAACTGGCTGAGTTGGGTCGCCACGCTGCCGCCGCTTGCGCTTAGCGTAAATTGCGGCAGCATATTGGCGACGGCGACGCCGACCTGAGCACTGGCCGCGTGCAATTGCTCTTCGGCGGCGCGCACGTCGGGACGCTGCTCGACCAGCTTGGACGGCAGCGACAGCGGCAAGTCTTGCGGCAGTTGCAGCATCGATAATTCAAACTTTTCCGGAACGGCGTCGCTCGGCAGGCGACCGGCCAACGCGGCCAGCAAATTGCGCTGCTGGGCGAGTTGCTTTTGCAGCGGCGGCAGCAGCGCTTTGGTCTGCGCCAGCGTCGCTATCTGGGCGATCACATTGGCTTCCGGTATGGCGCCCAATGCTAGTTGACGGCGGATCAGGCCCAGCTGTTCCTGTTCGACTGCGAGCATCGCATCAGCGGCGGCGATTTGCGCGCGCAACGAAGCTTCCTGTACCGCTGCGGCAACAACGTTCGCGCTCAGGCTGAGGCGCGCCGCTTCGAACTGAAAGCGTTGCGCGTCCGCTTGCGCTTGCAGACTTTCGACCTGGCGCCGATTGCCGCCGAAGACATCGGCAATGTAGAAGATGTTGAGCTGGGCGGTGTGTAAATTGAACAACCCGGCGCCGGAGGCGGCAGACGACGGGACGCTGCCGAGCGCATCCTGTTGCCGCGTCGGCGTAAAACTGGCGTTCACGCTCGGGAAGTATGCCCCTTGTTGCGCATACACGGTTTCTTGGGCAACGCGCAGCGCCGCTTCAGCCTGTTGCAAAGTCGGGTTATTTTTGAGCGCTTGCTCAATCAAACTGTTCAGTGCCTTCGAGTGGAACAGGGTCCACCATTGCTTGGGAATATCCGCAGTGCCGACGAAGCTCTGCGCCGCGCCGCCCGCCACCGGCGCCGCTGCAGTTTGCGCCGGCAGCGGTTCCGCTGTGTAGCCTATCGCAGCTGGCGCGGCGGGGCGAGAGAAATCCGGGCCGACCGCGCAACCGGCCAGCAATAGCGTTGCCGCCGCAGTCAAAACCGCCGTCAAGGCGGTTGGCAAATGTTTTTTCTGGGAAGTCGGTTTCAACTCAATTGCTCTCGGCAGCTCTATCGATGAACAAGGCGCCGCTGGTGACGATTTTTTCGCCGGCAGCTAAGCCACTACTAGCTTCGACCATGTCGCCGTTCACGCGCCCGGTTTGGATCGGACGCAGCGCCAAACTGCCATCGGCGCCGGCGACGAATACGTGCGCGTCCGCGCCTTCGTAGACGACAGCACTTTGCGGCACGCCGGGTGCGCTCACGCTGTCGCCGGCGAAGATGCGGAAGCTGGCGAACATCATCGGCTTCAATGCGCCGTCGCGATTATCGACTTCGGCGCGCACCGGCAGCCGATGCGTGTTCGGGTCGACCGAGGGGGCGATCCAGGCGATCTTAGCCTTGAACATGCGACCCGGCCATGCCTGCACCGTGACTTCGATCGGCGCGCCGAGCTTCATCTGCGGGGCGTCGGTTTCGCGGACGTTAGCGACCAGCCACACGGTCGATAAATTGGCGATCGCATACACCGGGTTGGCTGCGCCAGCGGTGGCGCTTTGAATATTTTGTCCGACTCCGACCTGGCGCAGGATCACGGTGCCGGCGATCGGGGCGCGCACCACCGCTTCGGGATTCGTCTTTTGCAAACCGGTTTCCGCTTCCATCACGCTAATTTCGTCGTCGCTCTTACCGAGGATGCGCAACCGGTTACGCACGGCGCCGACCGCGATTTCGGCGCTGCGCAAGGTGTTTCTGGCAGCCGTCAAGTCGGATTGACTTTGCAACCAGTCCTTTTGCGCGCCGGCCTTGGCGAGGTAGAGGTCGTGCTGGCGTTGCTCGGATGCTTCGGTCAATTGCAGTTGCGCACGCGCGGTGTTGAGCGCGCCGACCATGCTGATCAAGTCGTTTTGTCCTTGCACGAATTCGTTGGCCTCTACCGCCATCAGCGGCGCGCCCTTATTCACGACATCGCCCAATTTGGCGAATAGCTTGGTCACGTGCCCGGAATATGGCGAAAACACCGGAGTGGTGGCGTCATCGTTGTTCGCGATGGCGCCGTCGGTGATTTGTTCTGCGCGAAAGTTCATCGCTTGTACCGCGACGATCTTAAGCGATTCCAACTGCCCCTTGCTCGGACGGAATGTACCGGGCGCGGGTGCCGCCGCAGGCGCCGTCTTGATCTCCGGCTTGTTGTCGGCAAAATGAATGGCCAGCATGGCGACACCTAGCGCCAAGACGGCGCCGGCTAACAGCATTGCCTTGGTTTTGCGGGACAGGCTGAGTGTGCTTGGCATGGTCATGGCAATAGGTAAATCGATATTTTTGTTTATGGCGGAAAATTTTGGGCGGCGTGCGCGTTCAGCAAATGACATGGTTGTCGGACCGCCGTACCGAATGATAAATGAATGGGTCTTTCCGCCGCATTACAACTTGGAAAGGTTTAGGAAAATATAAGCGGTCAGCTCGCAGTGTCGTCAACGCCGGCTTCGGCGTGAGGGAGCACGATACGGGCCGTAAGGCCATGATCGTCTTCAAGTATGAGCACGCCGCCGTGCATGGCCGCAATCGCCGATACGATGGAAAGACCGAGGCCATTTCCCGGCTGACTGCGACTGCTGTCGAGTCTGTAAAATCGTTCGGTCACTTTTGACAGCTCGTGGATTGGAATCCCCGGTCCGTTGTCGCGCACGAAGATGGAAGAAGAATCCGCGCCCGAAACAGTGCCGACTTCAACCGTCGCATCCACGCCAGCGTACTTGATGGCATTATCGATCAAGCTGGCCACCGCATTTTTCAGCAGGTGCCGATCGCCGATCACGCATACATCATTCAGAAACGAAGTCTTTAACACGACCTGACGCTCTTCGGCGGTGGCGTCGAACAAGTCCACCATGTCGAGTCCGATATCATTCAAATTGACTGACTCGAACGACTGGGTGCGCACTCCCGATTCCGCTTCTGAGATCTGCAGTAATCTCTCGAATACGAATATCAAGGAGTCGATATCGCCGATCGCGGAATGCGCGGCATCGGCAAGAATCTCTACGGTCATCTTGTGGCGGACCGCATCGTCCAGTTTGCTGCGGATTCGGCTTAACGGCGTTCTCAAGTCATGCGCTATGGCGTTTGAGACATGGCGTACGCCGTCCATCAAGTTCTCGATCCTGTCGAGCATGCGATTGATATCGTGGCTGAGCAAACCAAACTCGTCATCGCTGGAGATTGGGATGCGTGGCGTCAGATCGCCGAGTTCAATTTGGTGTGCGGTTCGACGGATATCGTTGATCCGGCCCTCGATTTGACGCCGAAACACAAACGCGCCGACCGTCGCAAGCAATAGCGAAAGCACGCCGCCGACCGCCAGCGACCGTAAAACCAAATTGCGGACCGAGTCGTGTTCGAGCAAATCATGACCGACAAACAAACGCTCGCCATCAGGCAGCTCGCGTATCAGCAAGCGCGCCGACGTGCTCTTCGCAGCCCGAACGACCTCGCGCTTAATAAGTTCCCCCAAAGGCGCACTCGCATCGGGCCAAGTCAAAAGATTGCCGACAACGCGTTTTCCGGCGGGCGAAACCACAAGCAATATTTCCGTATCGCTATCAATTCCATCGTTCAATTCGCGCTCGATTTCCTCGGATAACTCTCCGATAGGCCGGCGTTCGAAAGTATCGATCAATCGATTCGAAATCGCAACAATTTTGCTATCGATGCGATCGTCCAGCGCGCCGACGGTTCCAAAATAAAAGACTCCCGACAATACGGCGATGGCGGCGGCAACCATCAATCCGTAGCCCAGCACCAGCCGGGCGGCGATCGACGTTTTTAGCTTATACATCGGCTGCCGTTTCGGATGGAGCCAAGCGGTAACCTACGCCGCGCACGGTGTGTATCAGGGTTGGCGTAAAATCCTTATCGATCTTATTGCGTAGCCGGCTGATCTGGACATCGATGACGTTGGTCTGGGTATCGAAATGGTAGTCCCATACCGCTTCGAGCAGCATGGTTCTGGTCACCACTTGCCCTTCGTGCCGCATCAGGTATTCCAGCAATCGAAACTCGCGAGGCTGCAACGCAATGGCGCATGCCCCTCGCGCGACCCGCATCGTCCGCAAGTCGAGCACCAGGTCGGCAACCATGAGTTGCGTTGCACCGTGCCCCTGATTGGCGCGTCTCAGCAGGGCCTCAATCCGCGCCAGCAATTCAGAAAAAGCGAACGGTTTTGAGAGATAGTCATCGCCGCCTCCGCGCAAGCCGGCCACCCGTTCGTCGATGCTGGTCAGGGCGCTAACAATAATGATAGGCACTTTTTTGCCCAGATCGCGCAGTTTCGCCAAGATCGCCAAGCCGTCGATTTTCCCTTGCAGCATACGATCTAGAACGATGATATCCCAGTGTTCGCTGGTGGCATAGTGCAAGCCGTCAAGGCCATTGTCGCAGGACGTGGCCACGTAACCGGCCTCTCTCAGCCCTTTGCAAATATAACGCGAGGTTTCGATCTCATCTTCGATAACGAGACAGCGCAATGTATTCCCCTTCCTTTATGAGCGTTAATGCTTGCATCAGTACTTTTCCCACTGCATCGATTAATGAAGTTGCCGTCGGCACGATTTAGGAAAGTGCAACCGTGAGTATAACTATTTCGGCTGAAAATCCGCTTTCCTTGGTAATTTCACCACTTAATTTTGTGTCTGGCCTCGGTTTCCCGATGACGAACATCATCCGACGAGTGCAGGTAATTGCTAGTGGTGCTGATAGATTCATGACCAAGGTTATCCCGAACGTGTCGCAAATCAACTTCGTTGTTAGCCATGTGCGACCCGGCAGTATGACGCAGCCAGTGCGCGGAAGCTTGTGCCACCCGATCGGCGAGGGCGTTAAACTCCGGGCCTCGTTGTTGTAGTCGATCGGCCGTGTTTTCAAAAACTTTCTTTACGATCAAATGCACAGCGCCACGTGTCATCGGCTCTTTCCGGCTGCCAATCGGCATTAGCAAAGGGATATTTTCGTTGGACCCTGGGAAGGGGGAAAGGGATTTTTCGCGGCGATAGCGTGCCAACTCAACCATCAGTTCATTTGTCGCTGGCACGATCCGGGTCTTGTCTCCCTTGCCAGTGATTTCCAGCCACCAGCGTTCTTCCCCATCCTTGTCGCGCCGGCAAAAAAAACCGCCCATCGAATTTTCGACGACCTCCGATATCCGCCAACCGCACAGGTACAACACGGAAAACAGCCATCGCATCCGGAAATAGTGTTCGCGTTCGCGATCGGATTCCTTGGGCATCATGTCGATCGAGAGTTTCACTTCCAGCCATAAATCTTCTTCGAGATACCTGGTGATGCGTGGTTTAACTTTACGTGTGCGCTGGCGCGACAGAGATAACGGATTGCCGGCTAAGTAACCGGCATTGACCAGCCAGGAAAACATCGTATTGAGAATGATGATGGCTTGCCGTTGGCTGGATGGCGCCAATGGACCTGCAAACGGCCGCCAATCCGGATGAGAGCGCGCGACCTTGCGCCCGCGCTGCATGACCCAGCGCGATGCGGGTTGGGGATCTGCAAGAAAGCGTTGATAGACAAGCAGGTCTTCGTGCGTCAACGACGATACGGGCTTTTGCATGGCCACGGTAGACCACAGCAACAATCGCTCGGCTTCCTTGCGATAATTGTCGAACGTAGTCTTGGTATCGACGAAGCGCGCGAGCCACGCTTTGATCGCGTCGACGTCGGTGTTCGCGGCGACTTGCGGACGATTGCCGGATGCGCGGTTGGAGCCGTTCCTGCCGTCCAGATCAGCCGAGATATGTACGTTCTTAATAGGCTCGGCGATGTCCAGCATGGTGAAATGGAGATTTTCGGACGGCATCGCGACCTCGGCGTATTCTATTTGACGGTCATTATACAATAATAGACATTATAGGATTAATGTCATATTTATAGAAAGGGTAGTTGTATATTTAACGTAATATGTAATAATATTTACTAATGCAATTTACCGAAAACACGCCATGGACACCGCCGCCACCAATGAGAAGCAGCTTCTAGTCGACATCGAACGCTTGCGTGAAGAATTTACGCAGACACAGGATTTGTACCGCGAAGTTTGCATACTGCTTTTCTTCCGCTATGGCATGACGCCGACGGCGAACAAGTTGTATCAACTGGTACGCAAGGGAAGTATGACCGCGCCAGCCGAAGCGCTCAATAAATTCTGGGAAGACTTGCGGGAAAAAAGCCGCGTGCGGATCGAGCATCCGGATTTGCCGGAGGCGTTGAAAACCGCTGCGGGCGACTTGGTTGCGACGTTGTGGTCGGCGGCTCAAGCTCAGGCTCATGAAACCTTGGCGTCCTTCCAAGCCGAAGCTCAGATTGCGGTGATTGAGGTGAAAGCAGCGCTTGCAACCGCAGAGGCAGATCGGGACAAGGCTGACCAAGCGCTCCAAAGCCTACAGCAGGCGCTCGATCAGGCGAATGAACGAAACGCAGTCCTTGTCCAACAATTGGCGGCCGTCGGCGCCACCAACGCTGCGCTCGAATCGCAATTAATGCAGGCGAAAGAAGAAAATGCATCAAACCAGCAGCGCCTTGAAGACGCGCGTCGGGACTTCGCGGCCGAACTGGATAAGCTACGCGCTGCAGCCCAACTCGCCGAAGAGCGTTTCCGTGCCAGTGAAACCAGAGCGCTCCTGGAGATTGACCGGGAAAGGAGCGCTGCGGTCAAACTGCAAAAAGAACTGGATGCGGTTAGGAGCGCTGGCAATTTGGTCGCCGAACGCCACCGAGCGGAGATTGCTGCGCTACAGGATCAACTGGGCGATTTCAGGCAGAAAGCTGGAATGTTGGAGGGTAATTTGCAGGCGGTGACCGCTGCACGCGATGTGGCCGTGATGGAACTGAAGGATTTGCGAACACACTTGGCTGATGCGACTGCGCAAATGTCATTTCTGCGCACTGATGCGGAAAATTGGCGGCGTCAAGCGGAAGCGGCTAAGCTCGAAATTGCAGAAATACGGAATGTGCAAAAACCGATGCGAGCACCGCGCAAAACGAAGGCAAAATAGGTCAAGTAGCGCCTTTATATATGAATATACACATAAATTGTCGATTCTATATACCCAAAAAGCTTAACCGTAGTTTCTGTTCCGTTGCTCCCCAAACCCC
>JBEONO010000038.1:0-15276 GCA_040544425.1 Oxalobacteraceae bacterium GrIS 1.18 | reverse complement strand
ATGGAAAGCGGTCAGATGTGAAAAAAGGAGCAATGTCGGCTCCGCTTTGAAAGCAGTCATAGACTGGTTTTTTGTCGACCGTCGCGTATGGGCACGGACTTGCCAGTGGCGGCCAGACATCATTGACGGCTTACCGAGTTTAGCGGTCATTCAGCATCACGCAACTCGCTAGGCGTTTGCGTTGCGGTTTAAAATATTCTGAAAATTTCGTGGACTTGGGCTTATAACCCCATTTAGCAAAGGTTCAATCAACAGCTTCGACTATCAAAACCTCTCTGGTGGTGAGAAGGTCGCATTCGATTTAATCCTCGACTCGTTGTGCACCGCACGATTATCTCCTTGCAGCAACATGAAAAATTTTGACGTTCCGAGTGCGCCAGATTTACGCGTTTTTACGAAGCCACAAAGAAGTAGTGAACAACCTTGAGCATATCAGCTTCAAAAACATTACCCGCTGCAATAATTTTCGTGCTTCAATCAATGCTTCAGCGTGATTTTAATCAACGATAAATACCCTAACTCTATGCTTTTGCGCCCACTTTTACTAGCGTTTGCCATACTGATCTCGGTCTCCATCGACGCGATCGGTGCGCAGCATATTGAAGTTGATTATCGTTGTGACCGTGAACAAATTTTTGACAACAGGCTCGCTCCAAGTGAAGGCTGGCAGCCAGCATCCGGCGCTACAATTATGTTGCAAAAGGGTGGATTGATCTGCTGGGCGCGCATCTTGGCTGACAAAGGCAATGGCCAAACACTCTCGTTTACAAGCAACTATGCGAGCGTTCAACTTTACGATGGCGAGGCAACATTGCTGGGAAGTGCAGACCGCTTTGGTGAAAGTCAAAACGCAATAATTACTATCCATCGCGCGCTCTTCCCCACAGTCAATAATGTTGATGGCTCTTTTTAAAGATCAATGGGATTGGTTTTCTCTTCCCAGGTGACTTGGAAACTAAGGGATGAATGGTGCATACGTGTCGGAAATATGGGTATAGATCATCTTACCCGGCTCGGCGCCGTACTTCGGATTGATGTGACCGGTACTTTCGGCTCTTCCGCCGGCGCGATAGCGCTGCCCGTCCGACGACGAAGTGCTGCCGTCGCCCCAGTTCGCGGCGAATGGGTGCTGAAACTGGGCATTGACGAGATCGGCCAGACCGACCGAATAGGTCTCGTCGCGGATGTGCCATGCCTGCAGCCACGATAGCTTGGCGTAATTCGCTCCCGGACTAGATTCTGCCATCTTGGTCAGGCCAAGGTTGATCGCGTCGGCTAGAATCGCCGATAGCAACAACGTCCGATCGGGGACTTGCGCGCCACTTTTCAGATGCACGAAGTGCCGCGTGAACCCAGTCCAGTCGTCCACATCCATTAGCAACTCGGTGATTTTAATACGTGGCAGCAAATTGCTGCTTTGATCGATCAACGCCTGCGCCGATTCCGGCACCACCGGATCCTGCTGTGTGATTTTTAATCCTGTGTCGCTGATGATCGCGTCGGGCAGCTCGTTGATCAATGCAAGTCTGTTGACGGTGGCAAGTTGCTGGTTCAGCAGCTGCATGCGCTCATGCAGGTATTGGTCGAGGTCGGGACTGATCGCAATGGGCAGGGTGCGCGCCTTTTGGAGCGCGTTGAATTTATCAGGCGGAAGCAAATAGTCCTCGAAATCCCGGAACTGACGCGATCCTTGAACTGCGATATCACCGGAGCGCAGGGCGTTTTTCAGTTCCGAGAGCACGCAAATTTCGTAGAAGCGGCGATCGATACCCTCACTGGTGAAGACCAGCGGCTTCCACCGTGCCTTAATAAAGGAGGTCGGGGCATCCTCCGGCACTTGGCGTGATCCAGTCGCGTTCATCTGACGCACCACATCAATGGCGTCCAAGACAGCTTGTGCCGCCGGTGCCGCTTTCAGCTTGAGCACCTCCAAGAACTCGGGAGTGTACCGGCGCAATGTGCCATATTGTTCCGCGATCAGGTGCAGATGGTCGAACGTTTGCGGCTGAGCGAGCTGTGCTGCTTCGTTGACGCTCTGTTCGAATTCGTTCCAAGGAAGCACTGTTTCAATGGCGGCATACGGATCGCCGCCCGACTCTTTCGCCTCAAGCAGCGCCTGGCCAACTTTCGAATACAGTCGCACTTTATCGTTAAAGGCCTTGCCTTGTTTCTGGAAATCCTGCTGATGCTTGTTTTTGGCGGCACTAAAAAGTTTGACCATGATCCGGTCGTGGAGGTCGACCAGCTCGTCCGTGACGGTGGCCATGCCCTCGATCGCAAGGGCGACTAAGGTTGCATAACGACGCTCTGGCTCGAAATCGGCCAGATCACGGGGCGTCATCTGCGCGCCCTCCCGCGCCATTTTTAACAGTCGGTTCTGGTGGACTTGGCGGCCGATACCGTCCGGTAAAGCAAGCGACTGAAATATCTTCAGGCGTTCGATGTGCTCCCGCACGTAGCGGGAATTTGGCCTCAACGGCGACTGGCGCAGCCACACCAGCCAGGTGGTGTTAATATCCGGCGCAACGTTGAGCAAATTGTCCAATCCGCGCAGATGGTGTGGCTGCAGTGGTTCCAGCAGTGCCCGGTAAATACGTCGGTTGGCGCGTGTCACCGCTTCCGCGCACGCCCGCTCAACGACTGTCAACGCTGGCAGAATGATATGACGTTGCCGCAAGGTGTCGATGGCTTGGTTCGCGAGCACCAGGCCTTTGTCAGTTTGCATCGCGAGGTCGGCAAGGCTATGCACCAGCGTGCGAAAGTTCGGCAGGCTGAATGGCGAAAGTTTTAGGTAGACGCGCAGTTCTTGAAGGTGTTCGCGTCGTGTTTCATCGCGCGCACCATACTGAGGCCATGCTGCGGGGTTGCTTCGTATCTGCCGGGCGATCCATTGGATTAACAAGTCCGGCATGAGCATGTCGCTGGCCAGCGTGTATCCCGGATAGCGCAACAAGCAAAGTTGAACCGCGAACCCGATACGGTTGGCGTCACCGCGACGCTGTCGGATCAGGGATAAATCGGACTCGGTGAAACTGTAATGCTGGATCAGATCATCTTGCTCTTCTGGTAAGGCCATCAGGCTTTCCCGCTCGGTGGCGGATAGGATGGAACGACGGGGCATGCGGACTCCTGTGTGGATGGATTGGATTTGGTGCGCAAACGTTCGTTTGCGCAATCAAATTTCCGCACACGATTTCTATGGTGTTTACATGGTGCGTAAATGTATTGCATAATGATTGTCATTGGCAACAGGTTTGTGCTGCACGAACCATATCGAGGAGTAAACTAGTGGAACCGCAAAACTTGCAAGGTACTGCAGTGACAAGCGGCTTGGCCGGTGACATCCGCACTCTGATCAACGAAGCACGGTCCGGACTGGCCGCCACGGTCAATTCAGCTTTGACGATGCTTTACTGGCGTATTGGCCGGCGCATACGCGCCGAGGTGCTACAAGGCGAGCGGGCAGGTTACGGTGAACAGATCGTCGCTTCGCTGGCTCGACAATTGGAAGCTGATCATGGCCGCGGTTTCGGCGCAAAGAATCTGCGTCACATGTTACGTTTTGGCGAGGTTTTCGAGGTTGAGGAGATTGTCTACGCGCTGAGTAGACAATTGAGCTGGACCCATTTGCGCAGCCTAATCTACATCGACGATCCCCTCAAGCGGGAGTTCTATCTGGAAATGTGCAACAACGAGGGCTGGAGTACCCGCATCTTGCAGGGACGACTCGATTCCATGTTGTTCGAGCGCACAGCCCTCTCGCGCAAGCCCGACGAATTGCTGGCAAGCGAACTGGCAACCTTGCGCGATCAAGGTGTGCTCAGTCCAAACCTTATCCTGAAAGATCCCTACGTTCTGGATTTTCTGGAGCTGCGCGATCATTACCTTGAAAAAGATCTCGAAGACGCCATCCTGCGTGAATTGGAAAATTTTCTGTTGGAGTTGGGGGCCGGTTTCAGTTTTGTCGCCCGCCAAAAACGACTGCAAATTGACAACGATGATTTTTATATCGACTTGCTGTTTTACAATCGCCGTCTGCGACGTCTGGTCGCGATCGAATTGAAGCTCGGCGAATTCAAGGCAGCCGACAAAGGTCAGATGGAACTCTACCTGCGCTGGCTGGCGAAAAATGAACAAGAACCCGGTGAAGCGCCACCGCTGGGAATCATCCTTTGCACCGGCAAAAATCGTGAACAGATAGAACTGCTGGAACTTGATCAAAGCGGCATTCACGTCGCCGAGTACCTGACTGGCCTGCCGTCCAGGCAATTGCTGGAGCAAAAGCTTCATGAGGCGGTGGCGCTTTCCAAGGCCCGGCTGGAGAATCGGCTGGATCCTACCGCAGACGAAGTCCAATAAGAAAGAGCTGGCTCATGCGCATCGGTTATGCCCGCGTCTCCACCCAGGACCAGGACAACACGGCACAGATCGCTGCGTTGACCGCGGCGGGATGCGGACGGATATTCGAGGAGAAGGTGTCGGCTGGCCGCTGGGATCGTCCGGAACTGAGCCGCCTGCTTGATCAGCTGCGGAAGGACGATGTGCTGGTCGTCTGGAAGCTCGACCGACTTTCACGCTCGCTCAAGGACGTGCTGACCCTCATGGAGACGGTGGAAAAGACGGGTGCTGGATTCCTTAGCCTAACCGAAGCCGTCGACACCACATCGCCGGCCGGACGCATGATGATGCAGATCGTGGGATCGTTTGCCGAATTCGAGCGCGCTATGTTGCGTGAGCGTACCCAAAGCGGCTTATTAGCTGCCCGCGGAGAGGGTCGCATCGGCGGACGCCGCCCCAAGCTCACACCGCAGCAACAAAATGAAATTGTCCACTTGGTCAATTCCGGTCAGAAAACGGCCGCCGATTCCGCGCGCCTATTCAATATTCATCCGTCCACGGTGGCGCGACTGCTGGCTCACAGCAAGCTCAAAAAATAGCTGGGAAAAAAACCTTAGCGTACAATTTTTTCCGTTTCCCCTGTTCTCCCCTGCCTGAGCGGTCAGGCCGCCCGGTTGTTGGATAGATAACATTTTTCTTCCCTGTATGCTGTTTATGCGTACATTTATACTGTATGGATATACAGTATATGGAGGCATTTGGGCGGCGTCAAGGAACGATGGAAGATTAAAACGAGCAGGGAGAAAATGGTGCGATCGCGCTCCGGAATAGCCCGGCGCAAGCGTGATTTATTACTAAAATGTCAGCACAAATCTGGCGCCGGTGTTGGCAACTTTGACATACCGCACCGTGCCGCCATTGCAGTGCACCAGCTGCCTGACCATGGCCAGACCGATGCCGCTGCCTTTCACCCGGGTGGTGAAAAACGGTGTGAAGATGTGCGGTATCAGCTCCTCCGGTACACCGGGTCCGTTGTCATTAATTTCAATGCGTAACCGGCTGCCCCTGGTCAGGCGGGCATGTACCGAAACGCACGGGGCCGACACATTGGCGGTTGCTTCTTCGGCGTTTTTAATCAGGTTGATCAATGCCTGTTCCAGCTGCCCGGAATCAATCAGGATTTCCAGGGTCTCCGGTTCCACTGAAAAACTGGCGCTACCATTTCTGCTCTGCCAGCGCGGTGCCAGCAGTGCAGAGATCCGCTCAAACAGTTGTGAGAGCGCTATCGGTTCCGGGTGTGGTACCGGTACATTGGTCAGAGAACGGTAACTCGATACAAAACCCACCAGACTGTCGGCCCGCCTGCTGATCGCGTCCAGAGCAGTCGATAAATCTTTGCCATATTCATCTGCCTCATGATCGTTCTGACTCAGTCTGGCCTGCCATTCCGTCAGCAAATCCTGTGCAGTACGTGACAGGGAAGCGACCGGCGTCAGCGAGTTCATGATTTCGTGCGTCAGTACATGTACCAATTGTTGCCACGCGTTGAATGCCTCGGTTTCCAGTTCACTTTCGATTGGCAGGACCGCAATGAGACGTTCTTCCCTGCCGCGCATATGGATGTTGTTGACTGCCACCAGCGCGCGTTCCTGACCCCGTTCCGTGTCAAAGACAATGACCTTGCGCCGGTCCTTGTCGGATGAAGCCAATTTGGCGCTGAAGTCATTGACGTTGGTAGCACGACCTGGGGCAACCATGCGTCTGGCAAAGTTGTTGAGCGGAATCACCAGTCCGGTTTCGCCGTACAGGACAAACAGGGCAATCGGTGCGTGCTCCAGGCGTGCTTCGAGCTGCAGCAAACTGTCCGCCGTGGTGTGGGCATCGACCGGAACAGCGGCCGCAATGTCTGCCACTGGCTGCCGTTTTTGCTGCAGCAGCCTTCTAAAGGAACGGCGTAATAATTCGATGCACAGTAATGCACCCAGGCCGCAGCTGACAATAATTCGTGGTGATTCCATATTCACTGCGCTCAGAGCAGACAGCCCCATTAACACGGCGATACAACCGACGATTTGCAGTAATTTATATCCCATATTTTTCAATTTTTCTGTACAGGGCCGGTCGGCTTATACCGAGCGCCCTGGCTGCCTGACTGATATTGCCCTGCGCATTGGACAGTGCTGTCATGATGGCTTCACGTTCCACCGCTTCGAGCCTGACATGATCGGTTCCAGTTTGACTGTCGTCCCTGCCTGTCATCGACAGTCCGAAATCATGCCACTCGAACTCCGGATTGTTGCCAAGTATGGTGGCCCGTTCACAGGCCTGACGCAATTCGCGCACGTTGCCCGGCCATGGGTAGTGGCACAGCCGCGTCAGCGCAGCGGCACTGACCGCTCGCGCGCTGCGTTTGTATTGCTGTTGATAGTAGTGCAGATAGTGATTGAGCAGCAATGGAATATCATCACTGCGCTCGCGTAACGCCGGCACGCGGATCACGATTGTATTGAGACGGAACAACAGGTCAGGCCGGAAACGCTCAGGCTGATACAGTTTGACTTCATCAAGATTGGTGGCGCTGATAATCCGCACGTCAATGGCGACGGGTTGGTCGGAACCCAGTGGCGTTACTTCCCGTTTTTCCAGAACCGTTAACAATTTGGCCTGCGCGCCCAAAGGCATATTGCCGATTTCATCCAGAAACAGCGTGCCACCCTGTGCCGCCTGAAAGCGGCCGGCCCGTTCACCCTGCGCACCGGTGAATGCGCCTTTGCGATGCCCGAACAATTCGCTTTCCAGAGTGGCTTCAGGCAGGGCACCCATATCGACCGACAAAAACGTTTGCCCGGCGCGTTCCGAACCATTGTGAATCGCCCGTGCCACCAATTCCTTGCCTGCGCCGTTTTCTCCCAGAATCATGACGTTGGCATGGGTCGGCGCGATGCTGCAGATCATGGCGCGCAAATCCGCCATCACCTTTGAACGGCCAATGAGTCCCGACTTGACATCGGCAACGGGACCGGTTTTTTCCGTTACAGTCGTGCGCCGATCCAGGGCAGCCTGAATGGTTGCAGTCAGGTGCTCATTGTCCCAGGGTTTGGTAATGAAATCGGCGGCGCCGCGTTTTAATGCCGCCACGGCGAGCGGGACATCGGCATACGCCGTCATGGCAATGACTGCAGGCGGATCCGTCTGCTGACGCAACCGATCCAGCAATGCCAGTCCTTCGCTGCCATCAATACGACCTGGTGTGAAATTCATATCCATCAACACCACGTCGGGCCGTGCCTTGTTCAGCAATTCTGGCAGACCGGCCGGATCGGTAAGAACGTGCACGGCACCAAAGCGGCGGCGCAACAACAACTGCGCCGCACAGACAATGTCGGCGTCATCATCGATAATGAAAACGGTAGCGTTGGGATTCATGTAAGGCATGGCAATGCATTCTACATGGGCTGTGGATGAGCGGCAAATACGTGTGACGCTGTCCGCTAACGGACAGCGCGAGTGTCCATAATCGGACAGTATTGCATGCAATCCGGCAGGTGCCACAGGCGCAAACCGGGTGGTACGGATATTGCAAGGCATAAGCCAATCTCATTCTTCACCGATTCATGAATCATCTCAGCACACCCCATACCGTATCCGGATCAGCGATGGATACCGTGATTCGCAAAAGCTACCGGCCACAAATGATTGCGACCGGTGTGGCTGCCTGCGCCTTGCTTGCGGTAATGTGGGTGTTCTGGTTCTGGATGCCGCGCGGTTTGCACGTGAATGCCGGCGAAATCAGAACCGCCGTTGCAGAACACGGCATATTTTTAAATCAGGTGGTGGTACGTGCCAATGCCACGGCGCTGAACTCGGTCATACTGGATGCAGTGGAATCGGGAAGGGTCGAGGAAGTTTTTGTGCGCGACGGTGCGGTGCTGAAACAGGGCGCAACCTTGTTCCGGCTTTCCAACCCGCAGCGCCAGATAGAATTGCTGGCACGTCAGTCCGATCAGGCAACGCAGATCTCCAATATTTCCAATTTGCGTGCGGCACTGGAAATGAGTAAAACCGATCACGAACGGCGCGTGTCGGATCTGCAGTTTACGGTGCAGCAGACCGAGAAGAAATATGCCAGAAGCCAAAAGCTGGCACAGCAGGGTTTTATTTCCAATTCAGCGCTGGAGGAATCGGAAGATTTGCTGGAGCAGCAGCGGCATGCATTATTGCAGGAACAGACGCGCAGCCTTGAGGAAATGCAGATCAAATTGGCCGGCATCAAACAGATGGAACAGGCCAATGCCAGACTGGCTTCCGGCCTGGTAATTCTGAATGCCAATATTGATGCACTCACGGTGCGTGCGCCGACTTCGGGTCGACTGACCGATTTCCATCTTCAGGTCGGTGAGGCAGTCGGACCCGGGCAGCATATCGGACGTATCGATGACCCGCAGCGTTTCAAACTGACCGCCGCCGTGGATGAATATTATTTGAATCAGATCAGCACCGGCCGAACTGGCACGGCGCAATTGAATGAACAGAGTTTTTCGGTCGAAGTCAGCAGAATTTACCCGCAAATTGTTCAGGGCCGGTTTGCGATTGAATTGCTGTTCAGTGAAGCACAGCCCGCGCAGCTCAGCCCCGGACAGGGCCTGGATACGCAAATAGCACTGGGTGAACCCAAACCTGCCTTGATTTTGCCTAACGGTGCATTCATCAATGAAACCGGCGGCGTCTGGGTGTACGTGTTGGGCGCCGGGACAAACAATGCTGCGCGGCGCAACATCAAAATTGGACGACGCAGCAACACGCAGATTGAGATTCTCGAAGGATTGAAGGCAGGAGAAAAGGTCATTGTTTCGAGCTATGCAGGATTCGGACAGGCAGAACGGTTGCAGTTAAATTAAATCAATATGGAGCAGAGTAAATGATCAGGCTAAATAAACTCAGCAAGGTGTATTGCACGGGGGAAGTGCGCACTACTGCACTGAACGGCATCAATCTGGAGATTGAAGCGGGCGAGTATATCGCCATTACCGGACCTTCGGGCTGTGGCAAATCCACGCTGCTGGGTTTGCTTGGTTTGTTGGACGGACCCGATTCCGGTGAATACTGGTTCGAGGGACAGAATATTGCCGGCTGGAGCGAAGCGCAACTGAACCAGTTGCGCAGCGGCCGGATCGGCTTTATTTTTCAAAGCTTTAACCTGATCGAAGAGTTGACCGTCTTTGAAAATGTGGAGCTTGCCCTCGAATATGGTGGACTTCCGGTAGCCGAACGCCGCGAAAAAGTGGCAGCCATGCTGGAAAAACTTGGTATCTCGCACCGCGCCAGACATCGGCCCTCGCAACTCTCAGGCGGCCAGCAGCAACGTGTGGCGATTGCCCGCGCACTGGTCTGTGGTCCGGCCATACTGCTGGCCGATGAACCAACCGGGAATCTGGATTCGGCCCATGGTGATGAGGTGATGAAATTGCTGCGAAAAATCAATGCAGAGGGTACCACCATCGTGATGGTGACCCACTCGCCCATGCATGCTGCACAGGCATCGCGCACCTTGAAAATGCTGGATGGCAGCATTTTGATCGACGCACAAATGGCCGCCTGATTCAACGAAAATGGCAGACAGGAAACTTATGAATATGCGTGACTTTAAAATCGGCTGGCGTCTTTTGATCGCCGAGCCGTCTTACTCACTGGTGGTGATACTGGGGCTGAGCGTGGGCCTTGCCGCGTGCATGCTGCTCTTGGGCTTTGTTCAATATTCATTCGGCTATAACGCACAGGTGCCGGACGTCGATAATGTGTACGTCGTCAAGCAGCGGTTCAACCTGGATCCCCGTGCTCCCTGGTTTGAAGTGGCACCCCTGCAGCTGTATCTGGCTGCAAGTCAGAACCCGATGGTGTCGGATTCGACCGCAATCGGACGTGTCGAGAATCAGAAAGTGAAGATCGGGAACGCGCTGGTCAAAGCAGAATTCACTTACGTATTTCCCCATTTTCAGGATATGTTCAATGTGCATGCCGTTGCCGGCGACGTGCAGCATGCACTTGAACGTCCCGATGGCCTGGCAATCACCCAGGACACTGCCCAACACTGGTTTGGCGCCGCTGACGCATTGGGAAAAAGCGTTCTGGTTGATGGCCATTTATGCACGGTACTGGCCGTTGTCGCCAATCCACCGGCCAATATGACGATGCCGTATCGGGTCTTGCGGGGGATGAGTGATACCACCAACTGGGGAGCGATTTTCATCAAGCTGAAAAAAGGCATTACGCCTGCCGAGGTGACGCTTTTTCTGCAGCAGATGGTGGATAGTTCTCCTGCTGCGACGGCCCTGTCGGCCGAACAGCGTCAACGATTGGGAAAGAACAGTATGATGGACATCCGCCTGACAGCGCTGCGCGATGCCTATTTTGATCGGGATGTGGCCGGCGCACCGTTCAGTGGACCGCGCGGTGACCGGAGCGTCACCATTGCGCTGGCCATGGTCGCATTGCTGGTGCTGGCGATGGCGTCGATTAACTATGTCAACCTCGCCACTGTCAGAGTGCTGCGGCGTCAACGCGAAATCGGCATCCGAAAATTATTGGGTGCCAGTGTACAAAACATCGTTACGCAATTTCTGGTTGAGTCAGTCTGCATCACTATGGCAGCGACGCTGTTCGCGCTGATACTGGCATGGTTGGCCTTGCCGCTGTTTTCCGAATTGGCTGATCGCAACTTCGACAATTTTTTTTCATGGATGAATATGGGTATCTGCGTCCTGTCCGGCATTCTGCTCGGCCTGTTGACCGGAGCCTATCCTGCGTGGATCGCGTTACGCGTTGCACCGGTTCGGGTTCTGGCCGGTCGCAGCAATGCAGAGACTGCCTCGTCCACCCGTTTGCGCTGGTGTCTGACGGTATTGCAATTTGCAACTGCCAGCGCGCTGACCGGTGTGGCGCTGGTGATCGTCGCTCAGGTTGATTTTGCAGCCAAACTTTATCCAGGATTTGATGCCAAACCTTTGTTGATCGTTGACAGTCATCCGCTTGATGAGCCACAGGGTCGTGCGTTCCGCGATGCCGTTGCGCGCCTTCCTGGCGTGACTGGCGTTGCAGCTTCTGACGAGGCGATTGGGCGCCATTCCGTGAAAGCCCTGACTGCAATCGGCAGGACACGCGATTCAGTCATATCGATGCAGGCGAAATCAGTGAGCAGCAATTTTTTTGATCTGTATCGTTTGCGACCGGTCGCAGGCAGGCTATTTGATCCGGCACGAAACAACGAAAACGAATTGCACACGATAGTCCTGAATCCATCTGCAGTGCGTGAGCTTGGTTTTGCTTCACCAGAGGCGGCTGTCGGACAGATAATTAAAGGTCCGGCCGACCAGAGCAGGGAGGAAGAACAGCGAGAAATTATTGGCGTAATTCCTGATCTCCGCCATGAATCATTACACGAGGCACCGGTCGCAACCGCGTACTACCCTGCCAATAACATGAATGTCTTGTCGGTTCGGGTTGATGGAAACAGGCAGCAGGTTGAGCGAGCAATCGAGACGCTTTGGCGCACGACGTTCCCGGATGAAGAATTCAACATGCACAGTGCCGGCAGTTTTTTTGCACTGGATTATGCTGAAGACCTGAAACTGGGAAAAATGCTTGCCGCTTCCGCCGGTCTGGCACTCAGCATTGCCGGCCTCGGTATCTATGTGTTGTCGGCGTACAGCGTGCGTCGCAAAGAGCGCGAAATCGTACTGCGCAAGATGTATGGTGCACTCCCGCACCATATCGGACTTCTGATATTGAGTGACAGTCTGGGTGTGGTAGTTGCCGGAACGTTGCTTGGGCTGCCGTTTGCGTGGATCGCCACCCACCGCTATCTGGCCGGCTACGTTGAACAAACGCCCTTGGGACAGTGGCTGATGTTGGGTGCGTTCGTCGGTGCCGCTGCGATTGTATTGTTGGCAGCACTGCGCCACACCCTGTTGGCGATGCGCATTTCCCCGATGATCGCCTTGCGCGGTTAATCGGGTCGGCATGGAGTGCAGTAATGATGGTATCGGGAGAAAAAATTGCCCCCTGACAGTGTTGATTTGCATCCAAAATTGACCCACCGGGGGTGCGGATAAAATCTTGGACTACTTTTGGAGTGGTCCATGTATTCATACGAAGAACGCCTTAAGGCGGTGAAACTATATATTAAACTCGGCAGGCGCTGCAAAGCAACGATTCGTCAATTGGGATACCCGACCAAAAATTCATTGTTGGCTTGGCATGACGAATTGGAAAAAACTGGCGATTTTAAATCAACCTATGTTCGAGCAAAGTCAAAATATTCAGTCGAACAAAGGGATACAGCAATCGAACATTATTTGAATCATGGCCGTTGCTTTGCCTTTACCATCAAGGCGTTAGGCTATCCGGGACAAGCAAAGCTGAGGGAATGGGTTTTCGAGCAATTCCCTGAATTCAAGCAACACGTCGTCGGCAAGAAGGGTGGGCGGCCCGCAACGCTGGCGTCTAAGCGTGCTAGTGTGTATGAGCTTTGCACCCGTGATGGAAGCGCACAGGAAGTTGCACAAAAGCTGGACGTCAACCGAACAACGTTGTACAACTGGAAGAACCAATTACTTGGCCGTGAGGCCCAAGCTTCCATGAAACGTGATAAACGCCCACAAGTAGAAGATGACCGCGACCAACTGAAGCGGCAAATCGAAACGCTCCGACGCGACATCCGCAATTTGCAGCTTGAGCACGATCTCCTCAAGAAGGCCAATGAACTGCTAAAAAAGGACCTGGGCGTCGACCTCCTTCTCCTGGGCAACAGGGAGAAGACGATATTGGTTGACGCCCTGCGGAAGGAATATGGGTTAGCGGCGCTTCTCGACCGGCTGGACATGGCGCGCAGCTCCTACTTTTACCATCGGTCACCGATGCGGGTTGCCGACAAATATGCGGAAGTCCGTCGCACCGTGACTGAAATCTTTGAGAAGAATTACCGATCCTATGGGTATCGCCGAATTCAGGCTTCATTAAATGGCCAACGGATATTTATATCGGAAAAAGTTGTTCAGCGCCTTATGAAACAAGAGGGTCTCCATGTGGCCAGGCCCAGGCGGCGCGGATATCGTTCCTACGCTGGGGAAATCAGCCCGGCACCGGAAAATATTATCAATCGTAATTTCCATGCTTCAGCGCCAAACGAAAAATGGCTAACGGATATCTCAGAATTCCAGATCCCAGCAGGAAAGGTCTATCTGTCTCCCATGATTGACTGTTTCGATGGCATGGTCGTTAGCTGGTCTATTGGCACAAGCCCTGACGCGAATTTAGTGAATGGCATGTTGGATGCTGCCATTGAGACGATTACCGGGGACGATGAGAAGACGATCGTCCATTCCGATCGGGGTGGCCACTACCGGTGGCCTGGATGGCTGACAAGGATGGCGAATGCAAGTTTGATTCGGTCAATGTCCCGTAAAGCATGCTCGCCGGATAATTCAGCCTGTGAAGGTTTCTTCGGGAGGTTAAAGACAGAGATGTTCTATACCCGCGACTGGCGATCATCGACCATTGCCGAGCTCATTGACGCTCTCGATACCTACATTCGCTGGTATAACGAGAAACGGATTAAAATGTCCCTTGGCTATCTTAGTCCGATCGAGTACCGTGAGAGCTTAGGGTTAACAACGTAAATCAGTCCAAGAAAATATCCGCATCCCCGGTGGGTCAATTTTAGATGCAAATCAACAGTGAGCGGCGCATTCCACGAGTGCGCCTTAAATGCGACAGCAGTTCTTTCTTCAATGCCCCTCGGGCCTGGATAAAAAGACTGCGATAAATTGTCTCATGTGACACGTGGTAGTCCTCATCATTCGGGTACGCTTCTTTCAACCAGCCAGCAACTTGTTCTGGTGACCATTGCAATTGTAATTTACTAGCCACAATGCGCGCCAGTGCTCGATTCTCAGTTAGCTTGCAAATCTTGGGGCGATGCGCACGATTCCACGCATTTTTGTCGGCTTGGCTTGCCCGATAACTGTCGCCACCGCCGTTACGATTGATCTCCCGGCTGATGGTAGACGGTGCCCTATCGAGAAAAAGCGCTATCGAACGAATCGATTCCCCAGCTGCTAATGCACGTGATATTTCTTCGCGTTCAGCCAGTGTCAGCGCCAGTTTGGATCGAGTTCTCGGTGCCGGACTTATTCCACCTGTCGGCGCAAAAATATTAATTACTGACGAATGGTTTCGATCAAATAGCTCACCGATTTCCTGCAGCGTGTACCCTTGCCGCCAGCGCTCCCACATCAATGCTCTTTGGCTTTCGGAATAATAAATGCGTGGTCTTTGCCTCATTTGCAACACTCCTGTTGTCTGCACATGGCTGATGCCTGTACATTCTATAGTGTTGCATCGACCGGTTGAATCCGCCGCCGATTCCGGGCAGTCCCCTGCGGCCTTGACTGGCTCCTAACCGCACATTGCCGCCAAATCCTCAAAAAAAGAATAACACAAAATTAACAGCTGGAAACAAACCAGGTACGGAAGATGAAGATTTATTTAAACGAAATTGTTTTGGCTAAAAGGTCGATCATTCGCACGCGAAACACGAATTGCGGTTTCCCAGATGATCAGGTCCACCCTTCATTGATTGACTTGTGATGGTGGAATCCTTGCGATAAAGCGTACCGCCCAGTGCTGTTCTACCATTCGCCCCTCAATGACCTGGACCCCCTTCAAAATCATGCCTGCCCCTTCTAGGGATTCAAGCACCGGCGAGTAAAGTGTAGGCAGCAGTAACCGTTGTCGTGCTGATCCGGTTCCATCCTCGACATGAACCAGGTTGGCCACAGTGAAATTTCCCAACACATAGCTTTTCAGAACGCCTAAAACGCCATTTTCGGCCAATCCCGTATTATGTCTTTTCCCGTTTTCGGTCCAAAGCTGGCGCACTTC
>JBEONO010000037.1:0-17536 GCA_040544425.1 Oxalobacteraceae bacterium GrIS 1.18 | reverse complement strand
TCTTGCACCCTCTGCCAAAAATTGGGTGGATAACACCGATTTCCCGGAGCCGGATGGTCCCACCACGAGCAGTGAATAGCCCACCGGCAAACCGCCGCCCATCATCTCATCTAGCGCGGGCACACCCATTGACATACGCTGATCACCAGAAAACTGAATCGGTTCCGACGCACGGGCACTGACAACGGCACGCGGAAAAATCTCGAGACCGTGATCATTGATACGAAAGGTGTGGATGCCGGCGCTTTGGGCTTGTCCGCGCATTTTCACAACTTGAATTTTTCTGATCATCGCATCGCGATGTACCATTTGCGACATCCAGATTATGCCGTCAGCCACCGTAAATACCGGGCTTGATTCTTCTTCCGGCACAAGATATTCGCCGATCAAAAATGACGTAGCATGCCAATTGGTCATCTGCATGCCGAGTTGCTGGACAAAATGTGACAGTCCTGTCCTGCTTGGATCCTTGACCTTGGAAGATTGAATCACCGAGCGGAACGAATCAACAAAGACCAGGCTGGGAGAAAAGTTTTCTACCTCGCTCAATATCCGTGCTAACACGCCATCAAAATCACCTTCCAACATATCGGCTGATAGATTCACAAATTTAATTGAACTATTTATTTTGCTGATGTCAAAAAACGGAAATTGCTGCTGGTAACGCAACATTTTTAAAGGCGGTTCACCTAGCACTGTAAAGAACAGCGCACGCCGTTCCGGATTGGCCAACGAAAACATGATTTGGTGCGCCAAGGTTGTTTTGCCACTTCCAGGTGTCCCGGCAATTAAATTGAATGAAAATTCGGGTAATCCACCGCCCAATAAATCATCCAACCCAGTGACACCTGTTGATAAGCGTTCAATGGTGACTTTATCGTTCATTTTTTTGCTCCGGTGCAGGTAAATCAAAAGCATCGTCACCCCAAGCCGAAAATAAAATTCGGGTTGTCAAGGAGAGACCAATTAATGTGGTTAACAAATCAGTAAATACGACCAATAATAAAATGATTGTTTCGGTGGCTTCGTGGACTTCACGATGTTTTAAAAGGGTAATAAATCCGTTAAATGATGTGTTAACCTGAAGCTTGGTGTCCGATTCTAAAATCCAAGGAAATTTCACGCCGGTCAGTGTCAGGCTGCGCTTATACAGTGCACTAAACCCACTATCGCCAATTATGGGAACCAATTCAACGCTCAGTCGCTCCCACAGAAGCATGGATTCATCCCCCCAAAAATCCGGCCGCTTTGTGACAGCCCTTCTGATAATTAAATGTAATTCACGATTTGGAATGTTCATAATTTATCAGTTCTGGTTGGATCAGCAAGTGAATCAAGGATATCCAGGACCATCTGAAACTTGATTGGTTTAACTAGGTAATGGTCAAAATCTTGCTCTGACGGTAGGGGAGCCGACCGGTTGTATCCGCTCAATGCAACCAAGACGGGCAGCGGTCGTCGCAGTTGCGCATGCAATAACCTCACTAACTCATATCCGGTCATGTCGGGCAAACCAATGTCGCAAATGATAAGGTCAAATGGGCTTCCATTGAATCTCGATAATCCGGTAATTCCATCAAACACCGAACTGACATCGTGACCGTACTTCATCAACAAGTTACTGAGTACGGCATTGCTGTCCGTGTTATCTTCGATCACCAATATACGATATTTATGGCGCAACGCTGCTCGTTTTTCCGGAATAGGCTTCGTTGCAACTGGTTTGCTGGAAATGGGTAGCCGAACAATAAATTTACTTCCAAAACCGGCACCCATGCTGAACGCATCGATCGAACCGCCATGCATTTCCACGATCGCTTTAGCCAGCGACAGGCCAATTCCTAGCCCTCCTTGTGATCGGTTTGTTGAATCAAATCCTTGCGCAAACAAATCGAAAATATGCCCCTGCAAATGCAACGGAATGCCCATTCCATCATCCTTTACACAAATGATGGCAAATTCCTCTAGTTGACTGATTGCCACGCTGATTGCGCCGAATTCAGGGGTAAATTTGGAGGCATTGATCAGCAAATTCGTAAACACTTGAGTTAGTCTAACTAAGTCACCGTGAATGACTATTTCCATGGTCGGCAGCTTAATGTCGATCGTTTGATGACGCTGCTCAAATAAGTGTCGACTGGCTTCCAAAGATGATTCAGCAATGTCAGTCAGACTTAATATAGTGTGTCGCACGTTGATTTTTCCAGTCGCAATTCGCGACGCGTCAAGCAAGTCGTCGACCAAACGAGCCATATGATCGACCTGACGAGAAATAATAGCGTGCAACTGCGGAAGATCTACATGAGCATCAGTAATTTTTCCGATCGATTCAGTGGCCAGTACAATTGGGGCAAGTGGATTGCGCAACTCGTGTGCAAGCATGGGTAAAAATTGTTCCTGACGCAAATTGTCTGCTGCGGCCTTGTCTTCATTGGTTTGTGCATCGACTGCGGCTATTACCAAATTCTGGTTTGCCTTTCGTAACTGCTCAAGAATGTTGAGTTGCGTGGTTTTGCTTTTTAATTCGGTTTTGAGGGCGTCCAACTGAAGCTTCAAATCGCCATTCACTAGATCATACCTAGCAATTTGTTGCCGGTGTAAGTGGGAAATGCGCTCTAGTTCGGATTCATTGCCATCGGACATTGTGCAAACTTCCTTATCGCATTTCACTATCGGTTGGTCCGCCGGAGCACATTGGTAACGACAGATGTGCCAAATTGGTAATTTACCATCGTACTCCAAATCAACAAAACAGGTATATATGTTATACCATTTTAAATTGTAAAAAACATTGAGAATTAAATTGAGAATCCAAAAAACTAAATACTAACTCACCGCAGGGCAGGGGATGCTTTTTCAAATTTTGTCGTGCCTAACGCAAGCTGAATCGAACTAACAGAACGCCGCCGGGCAAGTAATTTATCTCAAAGTTCCTCTGTCAGGATTGATCTTTGTTAATGTATTAGTGGATTTTATCTATGATTTGCAGTTGCGGCTGGACAAACACTCTGCAGGGTAAATTAGTTTAAGTCGCCCAAAATATTCTGTCACCTTAGCGGGAATATGACTCGCTACATCAACTGCATGGATAGCGGACAGTGTGACCATTATTGGTAGACGACGCTTTAATGGTGTCTACTTGGCTGTGGTCTATAACTAAGAGTTCGTCGAAGTGAAGACGTGACGAACATGTGTGCGTCAACACACAGAGAAATCGACCATGGCGATTTATTATTCGCGAGTGGGTTTATTGAAGACCGCACACCAGAAATACCATCAACCAATTAAGGGAGAATCAAATGACTCAATCACAAACCAAAGACCACGATATTTCATCACAACAACACCATCAGAAAGCGGCCGAACATCACGATCAAGCATCGAAGCATCACAAAGATGCAGCAAAGCAGTACGAGTCCGGAAATGAAAAAGAGGGCGCTCATCACGCTCAATCTGCTCACGGTCATTCTTTGCAAGCGACTGAGCATGGGGCAGAAGCGAGCAAAAAACGCGCTAATTCGCAAAGCAACAAAAAATAATGTGCCTTCGTTTTTTACCGAATTATTTTGACCTAATCTAAACTTGACTCGACAAACAAGTCATGTGTGAAAAATTGAACTACACGGTTGGAATAGGTGCAAATCTATATCAACGGGCACGTGATCTTAGATTGAATTTTTTGGCGAATAAAGTAAATGTTCGTCCAATGCTTTCATTAATGCGTCGATTTTGAAAGGCTTAGTGATGTAGTTGCAAAATCCTGCGTTGATACCTTTCTCGATTTGTTCGGGAAAGGCGTCAGAAGTCAGTGCAACAATCGGGACCTGATGTGTTTTTGGATCATTTCGTAATATTTTTAGCGCGTCAAAACCATTTAAGTCCGGTAGTTCAATATCCATAATTATCAAGTCAGGATGAAAATCCTGGGCCATCATGATACCGCCGTGGCAACTATTTGCTGTCAAGAGCCTTAAATCGCGCCGACGTTCAAATATTTGTTCGACCAAAAAAATGTTGGCCGGATCATCTTCAATATAAAGCACTGTTTTCTGATATGGACTTGTGTTTTTGAACGGGGTATAGGAATTTTCTTCCTGATTTTGAACGGCATACATATCGTGTGTACCTTCCTTTGCCAAGCCATACAACCATGCCATGGTGAGTGATCAGGCGCCAATGTAGCATATGGAATTAATTTATTTCAAATGAATTTTTAATATCAAATACCGCATTGCGATAGTAACATAACCACTCTAAAGTGTATTTATTGGCAATTAATGCAACTTAAAAACGGTCAAAGTAAAGGAGTAAGAAAATATTCAACTTCCCCAATAAACATGAGAAATAAATTTGTGCGATGGGGATCAAGGCTGTTGCTTGATTTTTTAGCCACCAATCCGACTACTTCTTGTGGCTGAGGAGTATGAGGAAGGTCAGGGATTTTATTTAAGTCGGTCAATCATTGATTCGAGCCTGGAAACTTTCTTGAAAGCTGGTGAATCTTTTCTATTTTCTGGTGGGCCTACAACAAATACAGGAATCAATCGTGCAACTCAATAATAAACTAGATCCGACGACTGAATCACCGGTATTGGAAATGCTGTCGGGAATCAGCGCTGGCTTGCAACAATCCCAAGCGCAGACCTCTCCCAAATTCCTGTACGATGTGCTGGGATCAAAACTTTTTGAGGCGATTTGCGAATTGCCTGAGTACTATCCGACCCGCACTGAAGCCGGGATTTTCGATGCCTATCTGAACGATATTGCGCACTCGGTCGGTCCCGACTGCACCTTGATCGATTTGGGTGCGGGAAATTGCGCGAAATCAGCTCGTATGTTTCCCGCGTTGCGCCCGGCACAATATGTCGCCATCGATATTTCGGTCGATTTCCTGCATGCTGCTATGGTACAACTGCAGCAGCGCTATCCAGACGTCGGGATGATGGAACTGGGCCAGGATTTTTCGGAATCGCTGATTTTGCCACAACAGGTCAATCGTTTGAATCGCCTATTTTTCTATCCGGGTTCATCTATCGGAAACTACACACCTATTCAAGCACTTGCCTTCCTCCGCCGCATTCACCGGGAATGCCTAGCGTCAGAAATGGCCAATGGCGGTCTGTTGATTGCGGTTGATTTAATCAAGGACGAAAACGTATTGAATGCGGCGTACGACGATGCGCTCGGTGTCACCGCTTCGTTTAATTTGAACGTATTGCTGCACCTCAATCGCTTGATTGGTGCAGATTTTGATTTACGTCAGTGGCAACACCGTGGATTTTTTAATCCTAAACAAAACCGGATTGAAATGCATTTGGTTGCGCGTCAAACGTTGACGGCAACCTGGCAAGGTGGTGCGCGAAAATTCGAACAGGGTGAAAGCATCCATACTGAAAACAGCTACAAATATACGCGCGATGGTTTTTTATTGCTATTGGAACAAAGCGGCTTTCATAAGCCCCAGGTATGGACTGATCCAAATAAAATGTTCATGGTGTGCCATTCGCATGCGGCATGAGCCATGCGAATATGTCATGCAAATTGAATCGGACTTGAATATGTCAAACCAACTAGTGCAGCGCTTTAACGACGTGCGAAACCGATCCGTTACGTTGGTAAAGCCCCTATCTGAAGAAGACAGTTGCGCTCAATCGATGCCCGAGGCCAGTCCAATGAAATGGAATTTGGCGCACACAACTTGGTTTTTCGAGACATTCCTCCTGGAACGGTTCGAACTGAATTTTCGCCCTTTCCATCAAACGTATCGGGGGTTATTCGATTCTTATTACAATGGCGTTGGACAAAGATATCCACGAGAACAACGCGGCTTGTGAACTCGGCCGTCCACCGACGAAATTATGTTGTATCGGCACAATGTAGATGTGCGCATGGGTGCATTGCTGATGCGGGCGCTGTCCGACGATCTATTGACCGAACGTGTAGTCGAGCTGACATTACTCGCAGAACTAGGGATTCAACACGAGCAGCAACATCAAGAATTAATGTTGACCGACATCAAGCATATGCTGTCACTGAATCCGGCATTTACGGCATATCAAAGCAAAGCGCAGCAAACTAACTCAAGTAGTTCTGAAAACACCAGCAAGTTGTCTTGGATCGCATTTGACGCGGGCATTGTTAATATCGGGAGCGATGCCAGCCGCTTTAGTTTCGACAATGAGATGCCACGTCATCGGCAGTTTGTTGAATCCTTTTCCATGATGTCGCGGCTTGTTACGAATGCGGAATATACTGCTTTTGTTGCGCAGGATTGCTATCTCAATCCTGCGTATTGGTTATCGGAAGGATGGGACTGGGTATATAGGCAGGGATTGACGCATCCGCTTTACTGGCATCGTTCGGACGACAAAGAGTGGTACGAATTTACTTTACATGGATTGGAGAAGATGGACCCGCACGCGCCGGTGCTTCATTTGTCCTATCTCGAGGCCGACGCCTATGCTCATTGGACAAAGGCTCGCCTCCCTACAGAGTTTGAGTGGGAGTTGGCGGCAACATCAACGACAGCGAGCGGTTCATCAGTCAACTTATTTCAACTTTTCGGCTCTGCATGGCAATGGACCAGCAGCAGCTATGGACCATATCCAGGTTTTGTCGTCGCTGATGGCGCTGTTGGCGAATACAATGGTAAGTTCATGGTTAACCAATATGTATTGCGAGGCTCCTCGTGCGCGACTCCGACCGGGCATGCCCGGACCACGTATCGAAATTTCTTCCCGGTTGGCGCGCGTTGGCAATTTACCGGAATTCGATTTGCGAAATCCGCAAGATAACCTATTGGATAGCGGTTAAGTTGAGCGTTGGTGTGCTTGACTAGGCGATACCGCGCGGGCCGATTTTACTTTGGACGAGTTTTTTTCTGTTCATGATCCGGTTGGCTCAGTGTGCCATTTCGAAGTTCAGCGACCGCAATGGTAACGGCTCGTGCGACGTTACGAACTTCTTCCTGTACAGCCAAATCTTTGTCAAGCGTGGCATGACTATCTGCATAAGACTCATAGTAACCAATAAAACGGTCGAGTCGCGCTCCGGCCCCGGCATCAATCAGCCCCATCCAATCAAGCCAGTCGGAGAGATCACGGCGTACTCCCTCGATACCAGCCACGTCGCCATGCACCACCAATCCGTAGACCCGCCCGGCAAGATGTTTGGGATAGTCCCAACCGGCCAGTTCAAGTTCCTTGGCTTTCTCTGCATTTTTTCCACTTGTGGAAGTCGGATCGGGATTGCCTCCATCCGCACACACCAAACGGTCAATCATCAGTTTCAGCACACTCGGCGCTTGATACCAATACACCGGGGTGAGAATAATCACGGCATGCGCTGCTACCCATTTTTCATAAATTTCCGCCATCCAGTCATTTGTCTGCCGCTGTCCATGATTTGGATAACAACTGCAGGGCCAGTGACACAGAGGCATCGCGGTTGAAACGCATGCTTTGCAGGGATAGATATGCTTGTCGTAGTCTGACGTTAGTAGGCTCAGGTCCAGAAGGTCGACCTCAATTTTTTGAGTTAGAAAAATTTCTTGCGCCATCATTGTAAGTCGCCATGTTTTCGATATTTCACCAGGGCAGCTGCCATCATTGCGAGCCGAACCACAAATCAGCAAGACGCGGGAGGGTGTCTGGGCGTTGTGTTGTAGAAGATCCAGTTCATTGAGACGTTTTCTGGTCGCGTTCCATTCGGATGAAAGATCGTAATTGGGATCAACGAATCCAGGACCAGCTTTTTCAGTAACAGGTGCTTTGTGTCCGTCAATATAATTGACCCAGGCAACCTCTTCAATTGTCGATAACGCATCCTTGACGGTATTGAAAGACGGATCGACGAACGAACGTTTAAACTCGAGATGAAATTCTTTCCTACCGAGTGGCGGCGGTGCTTGGCCTTTACGAGGAGTTGTCATAGAGCATCCTAATGAAAAGAGTGCAATTTGCATCGTCGACACAGAGAGCTTTTTCTATCAACCAGTTCGCTCAGCAATGGATGGTTTGCACCATCGGAATAATTTATTTAACACTACAACGAAAGCCAACATGGGTTGGCTCTCAAATTGAAAGCCAGAACAATGGATCTCATACCCACAAATATTTCATCAAGAAACGGCTCCATTCTTTAACTATGTTCGAGGTCGATTGAATCTTACGGATTTGACGCTAAGGCAATATTCGCACCAATTTTTCACGATCCCACTGGCGCGTCTTTGCGTATAAAATGAAAGCGTCAGTGTCAACTGCATCGACAACACCCGCATCTTTTTCGATATGTGCACGCTTTAATAAATCGCTGCCGCCTTTATCTGCAGCAATTGCCTTCAGATGTCCGAACGCATCCCGAACAAAGTCAATTGCAGAAGCTTCTGCTGATAGGGTTTTAGCGCCATTGGCAGAGAGTACAATGGCAACTGCGTCAAATAGGACGGATGGTGTCCCTGCAAGTTGTCCATCGACTGCCAATATTGAACCGTCACTCAATGTTGCCCCGCCAATCTTTGGTGCCACAATCTTTACGGAGGCGCCGGCTTCATTCACCGCTTTCTTGATTCCATCAATAATTGCTACATCTGAACCGTCTGAAACAACTATTCCAATTGACCGCCCCATGAGCGTGTCTTTCATTTTGCCGATAATTTGCAAGGCCGGGGATACCGGCAGCTCCTTCAAATCAGTCGCTGCAGCCGGTGCGTCAGGCACGGTCTTCAGTCCAAGCCCTTGAGAAACTCTAGTCGCCAGTTCCTCGGCAATGTGACGCAAATGTCCGACAATTGCCTTCCGAATAGGTAAATGGGCGACTTTTGACAATTCAAATACCAACGCTGAAGCAATGTGCGATTGCTCATGACTGGTTTGGCTAAGGAAAAATTGTCTGGCTTGGCTGTAATGGTCTGCGAAACTTTCTGATCGAATTCGACCTTTCTCCCCATTTTCATTGATTGCAGCGCTATGAAAGCCTTGATGTGATTCGCGTGGTGAGTCTGCCGACAAGGAATTTGGCTCGTAGGCAACTCGGCCAATTGGTCGAGTCATTTGCATATGTCCATCTCGTTGCTGATTGGCAAATGGACATTGAGGCGCATTAACAGGAATCTGATTGAAATTCGGCGACCCTAACCGCGACAATTGCGTATCCAGATATGAAAATAAACGTCCTTGTAGCAATGGATCCTTGGAAAAATCAATGCCAGGCACAACGTGAGCGGGACAAAACGCTACTTGCTCGGTTTCTGCAAAAAAATTGTCAGGCCAGCGATCCAGGACAATACGTCCAATCACTTGTAGCGGGACCAATTCCTCTGGAATCAGTTTTGTAGAATCCAGATGATCAAAAGGAAATGTATCAGCTTGTTCTTGGGTAAATAGTTGAACAGCGAACTGCCATTCAGGAAAATTCCCAGCTTCAATTGCTTCGTACATATCACGGCGCATGAAATCTTGATCAGCTCCGGCAATTTTGACGGCTTCGTCCCATATGGTCGATTGAAGGCCAAGTGCGGGCCGCCAATGAAATTTTACAAATGTTGATTCTCCAGCCTTGTTGATCAGTCGAAAACTATGAATGCCGAACCCTTCGATCATTCGAAGTGAACGTGGAATTGTACGGTCCGACATGATCCACATCACCATATGCATCGATTCAGGAGTGAGTGAAATGAAATCCCAGAATGTATCGTGTGCGGTCGCTGCCTGCGGATAGCCGCGATCTGGCTCCATCTTCACTGCATGGACAAGGTCGGGAAATTTAATAGCGTCCTGAATAAAAAAAACAGGAATATTGTTGCCGACCAAATCCCAATTGCCTTCATTAGTATAAAACTTGATGGCAAAACCCCGGACGTCACGCGGCGTATCAACAGATCCAGAACCTCCTGCAACCGTCGATATACGCGTAAAAAGAGGTGTTTTGACCCCAATTTCATTAAGAATATTTGCCGTAGTATAGTCACTCAATGACGTTGTCAATTCAAAATAACCGTGTACACCCGTACCACGGGCGTGAACAACGCGTTCAGGAATTCGCTCATGATCAAAATGGGTAATTTTTTCACGAAGTATAAAGTCTTCAAGTAACACAGGGCCAAGTGGATTGGACTTCAGCGAATTTTGGTTGTCTGAAATTGATAGACCCTGATTGGTAGTGAGAACCGGGTGACTATCATGACTTAACTGATGTAATTCTCCGCCAATGGGAACATATTGATTGCCGGAAGAAGTAGAGCCGCGACTACCATTCCTGGATTTTTTATTAGCCATATTTGGCCTCCTATATAGCCAACAATTTAGATGATATCCGAAATTTCAACGATGATCTCAGCAATTACGCTCTTAACGCAAGAAGCTCTTGCTTTCGTGTTGCTATCTGCTCACCCAATTCCAGCATGTCCAATTTGCTTGCCTTAGCCTTCGGAAACATCAGATTTTGCTCCTCTTTAACATGGTGCTGCACGTACTCACAAAGCACCTTTATTTTTGCGTCATACATGTCGCCGTCAGGTTCAATGCCTTCAACCTGCGCAATAAGTGATTTTAGAGTCGCGTGTTCCACTGTGGCTTCAGGAACCATTAAATGATCCTTCGTCGCCTTTTTCACAGCCGGATAAAAAATTTCTTCTTCAACTTGCGCATGTACACTTAGGGCCGTACAAATTTGGCTAACTAGTTTTTTCTTCGTCGCTTTCGTTGTGGCCTTCTCATAGTCATCAAACAAACCACTAACCATCTTGTGATCTGCCCGCAAAATTGCAATTGCTTCCTGTGGTTTTGGGGACTTGGTAGCTTTCGCCGGTTTACTAATTTCGATAGTCATGTTCTATTCCATTTCAGTATGGATTGCGATGCAATGCCCGATCAATCGTTAACTATTCACCCAATTAATGAACGAACAAAGCAATCAAAATAATGATCGGGATAGGTATGCCAATAAAAAATAAGAGTAGTGAACGCATGATTTTCTCCAGTGTTAATCAAAGTAAATAAATACAAATTTAAATCAGGCGTCGCGCGTGCGACCACCCCAGGTTGCAGCCAGACTTGCAGAAAAAGCGCCAGCCAATAGGGACACAAACAGCCAAAGCGTTATGTAAATAGTCGCTTTGCGCAGTTTGTCCGCAGCTTCCCGCGCCAGGTTTTCAGCTTCCGCTTTTTTTGCCTGCATAGTGGCAAAAACGTCGTTGACCCGTTTCTCAGCATCCAGCTGCGATAATCCAGTACGTTGTGCAACTAGACGTCCAACGTAACTGGCATCAGCAGGAGGCAGAACCGACTGGTTCACCGAATTGCCAAATATGCGAGCAACCTCAATCGAAAAATTGGCGTTCGACGTTGCGTCGGTTACTCTCACGTGTTCCGATGTCGCGCCGGTGGCATTGGCATCAGGGCGAAACAACGAGTCAATGTAATATCCAACGGGACTGCCTTCCGAGCCGCCCACAGAACCACGTCTGTTTGCTTCTTTTCCCATCTCCTTATGCGCATCTGACTCCACCGTGGCAACACCGTCAGCAAATCCTACCGTGCCGGCACCGCCTGCAACAGCAGCTCCGGCATGAGTGACGCTGCTCACAGTCGTTCCGATCGCGGAGGTCAGCAATGCGGCGGTCGCCAGTGTGGCCACTGCCCACGCCATGAATCCATGCGCAGTGTCCCTAAAGTAAACTTCATCGACATGGGCATTGGCCCATTTTGTTCTGAGGCGTCCCGCCAGGTAGCCGCCCATACCGGCTGCGAGAATTTGCGTGACTGCGATCCAGACAATGCTGGAGACCCCGAAACTAGTTTTGCTGATGCCGTCATGCGCCCACGGTGAAATTGAAGATAAACCAAGGCCGGCACCCAGCATCAATAAAATAAGAGAAAGCGCGGCGGCTGCTGTTGCTCCCACCAGAATTGCAGCCCAGGACACTACGCCCGCATCGGCGTGACTGTGGTCGAAGGACGACGGCGAGTTGACCGTCTCGGGTCGCAGGCCGCTCGCTGTTGTAATTGGTATCGTCATGTTTACTCCTCTAGCTTTTCGAGTGCTCATTGTTGCTGCTACCAGGGATCAAATCTGTTCGGTAGCGTACGAAACCGCAACCATTCGGAGTTAATTTACCTATTCTTTTGTATCCGTTTTGCAGGACAGCAACTTACAAAATATATGTATTGAAAGCCTGTAAGTTTGTGCTTCGTGAAATTGTTTTTTCAGGGCAGTTTTCATTGAAGCAAGAGCTCACCAAAGATTGACTTGGGTTGTGTACCCCCCGTGTCAGACTAACTGGCGTCAACTTTAGACTCGCAGCATTCTGCGAAATGTACCCATTGGCGATCCTGTCTGGAACATTTTCGTCGATGTAACATAAGATAATGTGTTTGGGTATTTGGGGACTGCCTGCCAATTCAGTCATGCAACATTTAGCGCCAAAACGCTCTTGAATTCGGATTTTTCAATCGTCGTCGAAGTTTCGGAAATAAAACGGACTCAGGAATGTGTGCAAGCACACAGATTTGTCAAATCGCCTTCGGTATATTGGGTGTGTCGTCTGCGAATGGCGAACAAATTTTAAAAACCTGTTTCGACGAAAATACGTCGTTTCGACCTCTGTTTTTTTGATTCTTTTTTAACCGCTTTTTAAGCAATACATTGGAAAATATTATGGAAAATAATGCACAAGGTTCTCACCAATCGAATTCAACAATTTCGCCGGCTGCTGATGGCATATTGAACAAGGCTTCATCGAGCGCACACACCAGCGTAAATTCTATCGCCAGCGCTGCGGAAGAAGCCGCACGTAAGGCTAAACCTGCCATCGATCAGGTCGCCGCAATGGCGCATAACGCTGTCGACCAAGCTGTTAGCGCAGCGGCGCCCGCGTCCAACTGGTTGACTGAACAGGTTGGCAATATGAATGAAAGGCAAAAGAAATTAGTTGCTGATACCAGTGCCTCCATTTCAGCCAATCCGTTGAAGTCCATCTGTTTAGCTGTGGCCGCCGGCTATGTGTTAAGTCGCGTTATGCGTCATGATTGAATCTGAAGCCGGCGAGTCTGTGCAGCCAGACGGCGCGTCGGCGCAGGTTGAGTCTAACGACGCCACTAGACATTCCGATGGCGGCATGTTTGCAGAATTGTCGGTGGCTTTGACTTCGGCGCATGCGGCGTTGTCAAATTTTCTTGAACTGATGTCGCTTGAGGCGCGCCGCGCCGGACTTGCGCTCACATGGATGATTATGTGTGGCGTGGTCGCAGCCATGTTTATTGTCACCGCATGGATGGGAATAATGCTGGCGGTGGTGATGGGCATCGTTGCACTCGGAATTCCTACGCCAGTGGCAGTAGTGGCGGTGGCAGCGGGTAACGCGGCAGCCGCTACAAAGTTGATTTATGTCTGCATCGGCATGAGCAAGGACCTGCTTTTTTCGGCGACCCAAAGGCAACTTGCAGGGCAATGCCCTGTGAAGCCATCTGACCCATGACGTGCGCACCGACACACGCTGCAATTTATGCTGCAGAATTGAAAGTCGCGCAGCACAGGTTGCAGGCCAGAGCCGCCTTGCACCGTGGAGGAATTGCGTTCCGTGCTGGTATCACAAAACCATCAACCATATTGAAGGCGGCGGCAGTGGTCGCCATTGTCGGATTTGGGCTGACACGTCAACCCAGATCGCCAGCCCGTCCTTCATCGCGTCGCACTGGCGTTGCGCGGCTGGGGTCGGCTGCGGCATATGTAGTGCCATTTATCTTACGGTACGTGAAGATGCAGCTGCCGGCAGTGCTAAGTGGGGCTTGGGCAGCGCGGCACGATCGCGGCGAGCATGCAAATGCTGACGTGGCCGATCTCCCACATGCGGCAGAAAGTGTCGACAACAAGGTGAGTACGATCTGAACCATTGTTAGAACGCCGTAAGCAGCTCAGCACGCTATCCCGACGGCGCGATCCAGAATGATGAATCGGATAACTGAATGCAATGTAATATCCTGTCGAACGGCTGGGTAAAAATTTATTGGTCGATCTGAATATGCCAGATCAGCGTCTGGCGTATCTGAATGGCAAATCTTTTTTCAAACTCGGAACGATCGCTTAGTCCGGTAAATTCCCCGAATTTTGTTCGTATATCGCGGTGTTCCCGGATCAGCAGTGCGCTGACGGCATTGCTTTTCAAAAAATTTCCTTTGTGAAGTAGTACTTCACCGTATCCCTCGAGTCGTTCCTGACACGTTCGATTACGAACACTGTTGCCATTTATATTTTGCAACATATCAGTACGCACATCGTCAACTATTGGGCTGCACTTGAATCTGGATCAGGCCCCGCTGACCCGGCTGGACAGGCGAGGGCAGGTTGTAACGGCCTTGATCCACCGTAAACGAACATCTATCGACACCATTCAGCCGTGCAGTTCCAATTTCTTTCAGACAGCAATTATTTTGTTGTCACGATCTTGAATAATCGCTGATGCGACCTAAACTACCATCCATTCAGATGGTAATGGGATGGTAAGCGGATGGTGAGAGGATGGTATACGGACGGTAAATAGATGATGTATGGCAAACAAAGGAGTAGTTATGAATATTGTCGAAATGAAACCGAAAACCAGTGAAAGCGAAAAGGTGACGATCAATGTCGGCTTGATTGATCTTGGTCAGATCGATTTGTTAGTCCAGGAAGGGTTCTACTCAAACCGAACTGATTTAATACGTACCGCAATTCGTAATCAAATAGCGGTGCATGCGGACATCGTGAAACAAACCGTGGCGCGTAAAAGCCTGGTGCTGGGATTGCAGTCGTGGTCGCGGGCTGATCTTGAAGCGGTTCGCACAACGGGTGAGAAATTGCAAATTCAGGTGCTTGGCCTGGCAACAATAGCTTCGGATGTTTCAGTCGAACTGGCACTGGCGACGATCGAGTCCATATCTGTGTTGGGTGCCTTACATGCCAGCGCTGCGGTAAAGGCCGCGTTGGCAGGGCGTATCCGCTAATTTTTTCCACGCACAAATTCAATGTGAAAGTAAATCATGATTTTTACCCAAAAAATGCAGGAACAAATGCGACAGATCAGTCAAACGCTCGCATCGGGCGATATTGGCGCTGCGACCGCGGCAATTCAAAACAGGTTGAATAAATTTCCCATCGATCTAGGTGTCCGGATGGCACCAATGCCTCACGTAAAGCGAGAAATGCGCTGGCAGGACATCCGTGATATCAAAAACATCAACGATCTTGATTCAGACCGCTCTAATTCCAGAGCGCCAGAGCGCAGTGATTCTGGGATCCCCGATTTTGTCAACGACTTGCTGATCCAATTGGGCGTGGTCAAGCCTGTTTCGGATCTCGGATATGGAATTGATCCGACCAGACGCACGTCCCGATCGGGAGCACGTGCCACTCCAGCAGCAGAAACTGACATCAATTGCAATGTCCGGTTCCTGACCAGGTCGTATGGTAATCATGTCGGCAAACGGGACTACAAACTGTATATACCGAGCAGCTATAAAGGACAATCGATGCCGATGGTCGTTATGCTGCATGGCTGCTCGCAAAATCCGGACGATTTCGCCAATGGTACGCGTATGAACGATCTTGCCGAAGAACACGAGTGCATTGTTGTGTACCCGGCCCAGGCTCGTTCAGCAAATTCTTCAAACTGTTGGAACTGGTTCAAATCGATTGATCAGCAGCGTGGAGACGGCGAGCCGTCCATCATCGCTGGTATTACGCGCGAGGTGGCCGAAAACTATGCAATCGACACTGACAGAGTTTATGTGGCCGGGCTTTCATCGGGTGGTGCGATGGCGATCATTATGGCGACGACTTATCCCGACTTGTATGCTGCCGTCGGGGTGCACTCTGGTTTGCCTTATGCATCCGCGCATGACTTGCCATCGGCGTTCGCTGCAATGCGCGGCAATGGCAGCGGTGCGCAATTTCAAAATTCGCCGGATTTGGCGTCGCAATCTGCATCGATTCCAATTATCGTGTTTCATGGCGACAGTGACACTACAGTAAATCGTCGAAACGGGGAGCAACTAATGGAACAAAACGTCGGGAAGTCAGCATTGCACCGAACCAAAAGGGGTAACCGGATAGGTCCCGACCCGACTGTCGATGTAACCGTCGAACAAGGGCAAGTTCCGAACGGCCATCGTTATACCTGCACTTCGCATCATGGCGATGATGGTCGACTGCTAGCCGAGCATTGGGTCATCCATGGTGCGGGTCACGCATGGGCCGGCGGCAGCAACAGCGGCAGTTATACCGATGGTAAAGGTCCAGACGCGTCGCGGGAAATGTTGCGGTTCTTTTATACCCAGTCCAAGACCGTACGCCAACTCTAGGGGATATGTAAGATGTCCTGCTGCTCTGTCAATTTTTTTTACCTGTGGACAAGGGTTAGAATCCCGCCGTCGTGTCAAACAAAAAAAACCTCTCGTTTTGAACTGCACCCCAAAAGTTAGGACGGGTGTTCAACTTTTGGGGTGCAGTTCAGTGGGTCAATTTTCGGTCGGCGGCAACATACAAGCCACTTAAACAAAAATAGCTTTTAAAAAAACAATAAAAATTGACCAAAAAATCTCGGTTGCATTTATGCCCGGAGGGTTCCTGGGTGCCGGCAGCCGCGATTCAGCGTGTTGCCCGATACCGGGCAGCATTTTAAAGTGGCAATATATATCATTTTTGGCAATGGCTTCTTACCAGAATGTCAGTGAATCGCAGCTACCAGCACACTACGAGCAGTCAATTTTAGACACCGGTCACTCAATTGTTAAATCTTTCTTGCCGCCAATAGTGCGCCATCAATGGCGGCTAAGTGGAAAGCGGTCGTAAGGAAAACAATTTTTTTCAAATTCGAACGGCTGGTTTCTGAGTCCAGCAGTCATTCAAGAAGCGATTTTTTTGAGGTCGCAAAGACCGCTTTGTGCCGATAGCTGCGATTCATTGTAATTCTATTAAGCAGACATTGCCAAAAATGTTGTATATTGGCACTTTAGCATGCTGTCCGGTATCGGGCAACACGCTGAATCTCAGCTTACGGCACAATCCCGTCATTCCCGCGCAGGCGGGAATCCAGTGGTGCGCGAGCACCTTCAGCGCTAAATGGTCGCTCCCCTTTTTTTCTGACCGTAAGCGCTGGCGCGCACTGGATTCCCGCCTGCGCGGGAATGACGGGGACGCCTAGTCGGGGTTGAGGGTAGTGGGTGTGAATGACCGCAATGTAGAACCCCGACCGGCAGCTCAGGGCACACAGCGAGCAGTCATTTCTTGACAGCTGCCAGTCAATTGTTAAATCTTTCTTGCAGCTAACAATGTGACCTCAATGGCGGCTATGTGGAAAGCGGCCAGACATGGAAAAAAAGGGCATTGTCGGCTCCACTTTGAAAGCAGTCATAGACCGGATTTTTGTCGACCGTCGCGTTTGGGCACACAGCGAGCAGTCATTTCTTGACAGCTGCCAGTCAATTGTTAAATCTTTCTTGCAGCTAACAATGTGACCTCAATGGCGGCTATGTGGAAAGCGGCCAGACATGGAAAAAAAGGG
>JBEONO010000036.1:0-17649 GCA_040544425.1 Oxalobacteraceae bacterium GrIS 1.18 | reverse complement strand
CGTTTTTTGCTTTCACTCATTTGCTGTCATCCTTTCGAAGACAACAGCTTAAACTACCCGGTGGTTACTGTCTCAAATCGTGGATCCACTATAGTACTTCACAGAACATCTTTCGCAAAGTACGCCGCTGCTTTTTTTATGATTTCATTCTCCCGCTTCAGTCGGGCATTCTCGGCGCGGAGCCTGGACAATTCCATTTCTTCAGGCGTGACCACTCTTCTGCCAGCGCCTTTGAGGTTGCCTTCTGCCGCAGCTTTCATCCAATTGCGTAAGGTCTGGTCGCTAAGGCCCAATTCCTTCACTACTGTCGACACCGGCTCACCGCTCTTGACCCGTTGAACGGCAAGTTCCTTGAATTCTGTCGTGTATGCTTGTTTTGATATTTTTTTCATTTCTGGTCTTTCTAAAGGTGTGTTATTTTACGTCACCTATGGAAGACTAAATTTCAGGGGAAGCTCACTAGCCAAGTATCGGTCATACCCACTTTCGTTCAATAATAAGATATCACATCAGTCGATTCCTCGATAGCACATGACGAATGGATCCTTTGTAAATGCGTACCGCGGTCTGAAGCTAGTGCGTTGATAAATTTCTGCCCAATTGTTGTGAGCCAGCTCAATAATTCCCATCTTCAAAACCCCTTTCGGTCAATCAGTGTGAGGCGGCTGCATACCTTTTGCAACTGGTGGTTCAGGAAGTCAAAAAGAGATTAGGGAATAAATTCGGCTTGGTGGAACGTGGGCAACGTCCGCGAATAAAAATTGGGTTGAGGGAAACGGTAACACTGGTAACCACATCAAAAGTCGATACGCAACTCATTGATTTATAAAAGTTAATATAGATACCTTTGATAGGTAATTTAGGGTAACCATAAAGGTAATCAAAATTTAATTTATTGATTTCATTGGGTATTTGTTTGACTAGACATTACCCTTTGGAATGGTAACTAGATTACCTTGAGGTTACCAAGAAATTACTTTTGTCAAAGTCAGTGAAACCTATACTGGACAAGGCTTTCAGAGACAATTTTTGGTTGGATTACCAACGTTACCTTTTTCCCGACGCTCGCTTTATTTTCCGAATTTAACGATTCTTCTGCTAAAAACTGCTTAGCGACAACTTTTTATGGCAGCTGCTTTTGACATGAATTTCTAGGCTTAGCATCTGAATTAAAGTGGAGGGGGCAAATCAGCTAACTGCATGACGTGAAATCAACTAGGGTCGGACTTAATTACTGCGACGAGCTTTATATGGTATGAAAAATGGTATCGCAGGTTAAAAGCGTTATAAACATTATTGATTCGAATCCCTAGATCTCCGCCAACCAACAATTCGCAATCATTTACGATGATTCAAAAACGGCCCAAAAGGGCCGTTTTCTATAGGTAAAATTCGTTTTACACTTCCGCTTTCATTCGCTTTAATTCGCCTCTAGCCGCATGCGATTTATGGTATTTTGTTATGGTATTGTTAATATCAAAACCGAATACCATAAAATTTTGCCGCTGACTATCAAATCTATCGAGTGTTGATGCGCACCGAAAATTGACCAGGGGGGCAAAATTCGATGCGCGCCAACAGGTTACTATCCGCAAAACGAAGCAGAAGTCGCAACTAATTCCACTTATAGTTCGCCCTTTAATTCAAATTCAATCGTATCAACATGCTCGCGCGAAACAGCCTGTTCATGCATCAGCGTTACATGATTCACCAGCCCAGCACTATTAAGCTGTTTGATATAGTCAGCCAAAGCGTCAAATTCCTTTGCTTCCCCTCGCAGCACAATGGCCCCGTTACCGTAGTCAGGGTGAAATTCCAAAATTGTCACATCCTTGATGTTGACTTTTTCGACTGCCAGCAATGAATCTTCCCAATGGCGGTGAAGTAATTGGGCAATTTCCGTTGCACGGTGTTCGGCAGCAGCGGTATTGGGATCGAGGACTCCTGGCAGAACTTGTGAAATGATTTTTGCAGCCGGCGCATCGAAAATATCGTGCGCACTTTTCAGAAATTGACCGGGTCCCAAGAGCCCAAAAAGTGCAATCGAAAGTACAACAATCAATATCGACCCTTGCATCAAAAGTCGATTGATCGGTTTGACAGGCCGTGTCAGGTGAGCGTAGTTCATTGCCACTGCCCCCATCGCATTGGATTGACTACGCGAATTTTAGTCGGCTTATTGGCGTCGAGAATTTCCTTCAGATGGATTGGATCTGTGCCAACCAGGCTGAGCCGATCTAACTTGACGCTTGATGACAGTTCGGACATCTGTAAACGCGAAATTAATCGCTTTAGACTGTCAGACGCGGAACCACGCACTGTTTCCATTAAATAGTTCACCAGTTTTCCGTTGGCGTAGAGCAGGGCGCACGTGCTTGATCCCCCCTGCATGATGCGCAATTCATTGTGATTCATTAGACCCAACTGCCCATAGTGCGCCAGAGCTGACAATGGTAATACCCGGTCCAGCACTAACCCATGCTTTTGCACAATGCCGTGCAAGGCGTCGAGCACACCATGTGGTACCGCATAGGCCAAGGTATTGGCATCCTTTCGGGTCCATTCCGCGTGCACGGCCCAGCCCTCACGGACCGATTGATTCACCATCTCGAATCGTTCGATGGCAAATTGACGCAGTTCATCCGGTATCATCAGGCTTGCTGTCCACTGTAATAACTCAAACCTGGCGACCGAGTCGGGCAGGATTACGGCAATACCACCTGGTGCTGGCAACCATTTTTTAGATGTCTTCGGCCTGCTTGACAGTAGTTGGTCAAGTGACGTGGCTAACGCATCTGGTGTGGACATGCTTCCTGACGGCACTGCCCATGCTGCAGTTGATTTTCCCAGCCAGCGCTGTTCCGCAGACGGTTTGTCGATGAGCGCCGCAGAGATCGACGGTCGCAAGGAGTTAAGCCACGAAGGTAACACGATTCACCTCCTGTAATGTGGTCTGACCGTTACGCACCAAATCCAGCGCGACATCCCGTAAAAAGCGTGTTCCTTCGATTCGCGCCTGTTCTTTCAAGGCCCGAATCGAGGCGCGGGCAATAATCATTTCACGAATTTCGTCGGACAGTTTTAATACTTCCGCAATGGCTTTTCTGCCTTTAAAGCCTGTGCCACGACAATGCGGACAACCTTTGCCAGCCATAAAGCGATACCCACTCACATCGATAATCCCAGAGAATGCGAGCAACTCGGCATCCGGTACCACCGGCTCCAGACACCGGGTGCAATTTTGCCGGATCAGTCGCTGCGCAATCACGCCCGTCAACGACGACACAAAACTGTACGGATCCACGCCCATGTGCATAAAACGCCCGATCACATCAAAGGTATTATTGGCATGCACCGAGGTAAATACTAAGTGCCCCGTTAATGCCGCCTGCACGGCGATTTGCGCCGTTTCCGGATCGCGAATCTCTCCGACTAAAATTTTGTCGGGGTCGTGTCGCAAGATGGAGCGTAAGCCAACGGCAAACGTGAGCCCCTTCTTTTCATTGACGGGGATCTGTAATACGCCTTGCAATTGGTATTCGACCGGATCTTCAATCGTAATCAATTTATCTTGCCCGGTATTGATCTCGGTAATGGCTGCATACAGGGTTGTGGTCTTGCCACTTCCGGTGGGGCCGGTGACCAGCATCATGCCGTACGGTTCCGACGCCAATCTGCGCATAGTCGCAATCGTTTGTTCGTCGAACCCCAACGTGCCAAGCGTCAAACGCTGCAACTGATCAATTAAGGTTTGTTTATCCAATATCCGCAAGACTGCATCTTCGCCATGAATGCTCGGCATGATCGACACCCGGATATCAATCTCCCGGCCATTTGCCGCAATCCGAAAACGGCCATCCTGCGGAATACGTCGCTCGGCAATATCCAGATCCGACAGCACTTTGACCCGCGACAAGACCTGCTCGGCCAAACTTGGGTTCGGCAAAGTTGCCACATGAATCAACACCCCATCGACGCGGAATTTCACGACCAGGCCGGCTGGAATCGTCTCCAAGTGGATATCGCTGGCTTCATAGCGTAAGCCATCAAACAAGGTCGAATTAACCAGTTTAATTGCCGGGCTGGGCTCATTGGCAATCGAAATGAGCGTCAACTCTTCCGATAAATTCTTGATATTGAATTGCTTGTCTGAATTATCAACGGCTGCTGCCACCGCATTAAAGGTGCGTGCATATTTGCCCAGCATGGCGTCAATATCCAACGGATCCAACAACACGATGTCGTTCAGCGGTAAATCCAACGATTCGATCCAGGAACGTGGTGCTTGTTCGACCGGGTCAGACAGTCCCGCGTAAACTTGGTCATCCGCATCTTTAAAGATCAGCGTATGGTGCGCCAGCATCAGGTTATACGGGACCTGATCAAATAAGGGGGTGGCCGCTTCTAATTGGGCGTAATCCATCGTCGCGTAACCGAAGTGGCGCGCGATGGTAGCTCGTGCGGCGCCTCGATCTTCACCGGTTTGCGCGCAGTAGGGGGAGAGCCAGTCGTGTTGCTCGCCGACCTGGCTTAAACAGTCCCGGAGCCGGGCGATCATGTCGTTGGGGTTTTTCATCGGACGGAATTCGCTAATTCAAAAATAGGCATATACAGCAATAACACTACGACACCAATCACCAGGCCGATGCCGACCATTAAAGTTGGTTCCAGTACGCGGCCGAACAGGTCAACCCAGCCGGACACTTCCTGGTCGTGAAAATTGGCAACCCGTTCAAGCATATCGTCCAGATTGCCGGACGATTCGCCTGCGACCAGCAAGCGCGATGCCACTTCAGTGGCCAGCTGGTTTTGTGACAGGGCGCGGGACAAAGGCAGCCCTTCCGTTACCTGGGCATAGGCACCATCCAGATTGGCATACAAATAGACAGGCAGCGAGTCTCTGGTCAATCGCAAGGAATGCGTTAAGGGTAAGCCACTGCGCAGCAATAAGCCCAAGGTGCGATAGAGCCGCGCCAGCTGAAAAATCTGAATGCGTCGTCCAATCGCCGGAATTTGAATCAATTTGCGCATCGCAAAGCGGCGCGATGCCGGGTGGATGATCACCACCGTCATAAAAATCACCAACCCACCAAAGCCGGACCAGGCCAATTCACCATGATTTCTGACCCAGCTGCCCCAGATATACACAAAACCAGCCAGTTGCTTTTTATTGTGGATATCATCAAACGCAATACTAAATCGTGGTACGACATACAGCAGCAGGAACGAAACAACCAGCAGCCCCACGGTGACCAGAATGGCCGGGTACACCGACGCAGCGACGAGTTTTCTTCGAATGACCGCAACCTGAATCCGGTATTCCATAAAGCGTTGTATTGCTTCCTTCACACCGCCCGTGGTTTCAGTGGCGCGTACCATGGCGACGTAGAGCGGTGGAAAGATGGTCGACTGTTGTTCCATCGCGCTAGACAATTGCCGCCCCTGTTTTAACGCCAGTAACAGATTGCGATACACTTTTTGATCGCGACCGGTCAGATCGTTGTCATGCAAAATCTCAATGGCGTCCACAATCGACTGTCCCGCTTCCAACAGCGACAGCAATTGTTGGTTGAAGACATCCAAAGGAAATGGTTTCACGTTGAATTGAAACTGAAAGCCAGATTCCATCGATTGCAGCGCGACCACGCGCACCCCGTCGGAACGCAAGCGCTGTTCGGCGTCCTCTTTGGTGTCGGCCTCCAGCTCCATCAAATCAATGGCACCAGCGGCATTCAGTACTTTGGCAGTGAATCTCATCGCATCACAATTCAATAGTTGGTGATATCGGCATCTTCATCGACGCCACCGGCAACACCGTCTTTACCATAAGAGATGATGTCAAAATCGCGGGGTGGTGTGCCGCCACCGGGTGACGCATAAATATAGGGGCGTCCCCAAGGATCGAGCGGGGGGGCTTTTTTCAGATACGGGCCACGCCATTTGGGTTCGTTCGCAGGGCGCACAAACAGGGCCATCAAACCTTGCTGGGTCGTCGGGTAATGTCCGGTATCGATGGCGTATTGTTCCACCGTTTTATCAAACGCTTCAATCTGCGCCTGGGCGACGGTGCCGTTGGATTTGCCAATTTGGGCGAAATATTTCGGACCGACGTAACCCGCTAATAAGCCAATGATCAAGAGCACCACGAGTAGTTCCAGCAGCGTAAATCCGCGCTGCGTCCGTTTTTGTACCTGCGTCATAGTTTACTTCCCCTTATCTTCCCTGCATCCGACCGAACCCTCGGTTCAGTTGATGTTTTATTTTTTAGTGACAATCGGTGGTGGCGTATAAATAAATTTCCATCCTTGATACTGCGCCTGCCCGGTAAAGTCGGCTTCTTCCGCAGTAAACCCATCCTGTTTGATGGGCGTTGCCGTCGATAACGAAAACACGCCCATAATGCCCCCACCCGGCGCTTCCACAATACCCCATTGCGGTGAACTGTTCATTGGATCCAGAAACAATTGGCGCAGCGGCCGGATCAATCGTGTGGCGCGCTTATCCTGCAATAAATCATTCACGGTCGCCGGATACTTTTTCACACTGCCGGGCGACAACTCATAATACAATCCGATCGCATGCCGATACTGTTCCCCCACAAACAACAACTCTTTTTCCTTTTCGCGCTGCTCGATCGTCTTCCAGGTTTCAACGGTCGTTAATGTCAACAGCGACAGAATCGCGACCAAAAACAGCGCGGTCAGATACGTAAACCCCGCTTCACCAGGATTGATACGATGTGCCATCGACGCCACTCCCCGGTGCAGAACTTTTAATGTCAAAAACCGATCCCTTGGTCGAATTGGTCGGTGGCACGATGATCCAACTGGTGTTATTACCCACCACCGGATCCATCGGTATTTGACGTAAATAGTGTTGCGTCACCAAGTCATCGAGACTCGCTGGGTATTTGCCCTTGTCCGAGTAAAAATGATCGATACTTTGGCGCATTAAATACAGGTTTTCATGTAAAACGTCGTCCTTGGCGGTGGATATCCCCCCCAGGAAACGCGGCGCGGCGATGGTCAATAGCAGCGCGATAATCGCCAGGACGACCAGCAATTCGACCATGGTAAAACCGGCAGCATTTTTTGCGTTGCGATGCATCTCACCAATTCCGATACGGTATGTCATTTAAGCCCACCTCGGTTGAGAGCGAATACACATCAAACACGTCATTGCCTTTTTGGGGCGCGTCCGCCGGTGAAGCATAACTGCGCAATCCCCACATCTGATCTGGCAGTGCCGCCTGATTCGGATAAAACGGATCGACGGGGATACGTCGTAAAAAATACACCGTGGTGCCCGCTGCCGTCGCACTGGGCACGCCTTTCACCAACACCGCCAATGAAGCCGGGTAACCACTATCCGTTTTTCCGACGCTGATCTGACCGGTGTTGGCAGCCATTTTATAAGCATCAATCGCTTCCCGAATATCGCGTAGCGCCCGGCGTAATTCGAACTCCTGCTGGCGTTTGACCGTCAATTCCGCAAACGGCAAGGCAACCATGGCCAACACGGCCAGGATTGCCAAGGTCACGGTCAATTCAACATAGGTGAATCCGCGTGACGGTCTGTTTGCGTAAATGGAGCCCATCATTAGTTTTGAATCAAAATCGTATGTTGAACCGGTAATACCGGTTTGGCGAACGATTGTTTGGCGCCCATCGGTGTGATGCCGGTTAAATCTAAACTCGCTTCGCCAGGCACCAATGCTTTGACTTTCAGGGTCAATAATTTGCCTTTCGATCCGGTTGCATCGGCGTTGCCACCCAGCGCAATGGCGATCCGGCCGCCATTCTTGTCAACGGTTTGACTCAAATTGCCTTGATTGCCATCTCGACTAAAATAACCACCATCCTCAACGGCAATGACTTCGATCATTTTGGGATCGTAAGCAAGTTGCATCGGCAAGTTGCGCATCGTCATCGAGGTGTCAATCATCAAGTCGACCTGCATTTCTTGTCCTGCTTTTAACTGAGCCGGACCATTCCAGCTTAACTTCAACGGCGAATTGATCGCCGCCAGCATGGCGGGATCGACCGGTTTATCGGCGGTCGCAGTCGGCGCAGAACCTGCTGATTTTGAGCTCGCATCGTCATCTTGAATACGCAGTTGTAACGGTTTATTGCGCAAGGTGGCGTCGGTGCCGGACCAGAACATTTCGGCACTTGGATCTTTGCGTTGGACGCCGCGAATTAAATGCGGCGTGATCGATAAGACGATTTCAGTTTTGTTGTGGCTGTCGTGCTGGTTGGAGAACAAGCGACCGATTATCGGCAAACTTGTTAAACCCGGCAAACCGTTCGCGCTATTGCGCTCTTCATTGTTCAGTAAGCCTGCCAGAATTTGCGTTTCGCCATCGACGAGTCGCAATACTGTATCAGCGCTACGCGTGCCGATCTGATACGCTATCGAGCCGGATTTGGTTTGGACTTCCTGTCCCAACGAGCTCACTTCAAGATTTAATTTGATCAACACTTCATCGCCGGGGTAAATCACTGGTTCAACACTCAACTTCAAACCGACATCGAGGTATTGAATGTTTTCAGACACGAAGCCGGTGTTGCCGCTGGTGGTGGTGATTAAGGGGATTTTGTCACCGATCAGAATTTTTGCTTTGTCGTGGCTGCGCACACGGATTCGTGGGTTGGCCAGTAAATTGGCATCACCATTTTGCTGGTTCGCTGAAATGGTCGCGGTTGGCAAGCTCACAAAGCCGACGTTTGATTTGTTGAGCGGGAAAATACTCGAAATGCTTTGTGAACTGGACGTTGAGGGCGATCCTGGTGTTGATCCGTTTGATGTCCCGTTCGATAACGCGGACAACGGGGTTACCGTCAATTGGTCAGAGACCTGAATACCCATATTGAGCGCAAACGTGCGGTCTATTTCCAATACTTCGACTTCCAGCATGACTTCGGGTTCGGGTAAATCGTAGAGCAAAATTAATTTTTCAGTTAAAGCAATAGCTTCGGGGGAATCGCGTACCACCAGCATATTGTATTTTTCATCGACAAAAATATCTTTGAGTTTCAAGATCGACTTGATCAATTCAGACGTGGTTTTGGCATCAGCGCTATGCAAATAAAAGGCACGTACGACTAAGTCTTGATATTCTTTGGATTTGATTTGCGTGTTGGGGTAAATCAGGACACTGCTGGCGTTCATGACTTTGACATCAAATTGATTGGTGGCGGCCAGCATATTTAACGCGTCTTCCAGCGAGGCCTTCTTCAAAAATATCGTTGTGTGTTGATCGGTTTTCATTTCACGGTCCAAAATGAAATTGATCCCGGTTGTTCTCGACAGTAATTCGAACACCAGCTTTAAGCTTGTGTCGCGAAATTCCAAGGTGATCGGCTTTTTGTATAAATTGCCCAGACTTGGACCGTTCAGCATGTCGCGTGAATCACGTTCGCTCAGTTGTCGTTTGACTGCCTTGGCTTCCATATTGTCGGGCGCAATATTTAATGCTTCGTTGGCTAAGGTCTGCGCTGATTGGACATTGCCTTGGGCAAAGGCGGCCGAGGCGGCTTGTGCGAGTTGATTGGCTTTGAGCTGATGTTGCAAGGACTCCAAACCGGATTTGGCTCTGACGTTGGTATCGTCATAGGCCAGAATTGTCTGGTAAATTTGTTCTGCGGCCTCAATATTATGCGCAGCAACGGCTTTACTCGCGCGGACCAACAAAACATTGGTGACCTCTTCGCGTTTGGTGAGCCAATCTGCGCGATAGCGCGTGTTGGCGGGATCGGCTTCCATTGCAGCGTGTAATTCATTCAAACCGGTGACATAGTCGCCAGCTTGCAAATGGTCCCAACCATCCATGTGTTTCATTTGGCTGGCGCAACCGGTCATCAGGCCACCTATCAGTATCAGTGCCACGGCCACGGGTCGACTCACCAGGTGAGTTAGCTTCGTCAGTGAATTCATTAATGTCTGTCCAATGCAATATCGTGTAGTTTGTCCATCGGCAAATAGGCGATGGTCAGTTTGTGTTCGTCCATCGAGACAACTTTGTAGTTGGTGTCCAGAACATCGCCGACATGCGCGACGATCCCCTCCTGGCCTTTGCTCAAGAAAATAATCGTTGTGCCGTCCTCATCTTTCATCTGCCCTTGAAATTGATAGGGCAGGGGAGGTTCAACTGGAGCGGGTGGTTCAGCGATCACTGTTTGTACTACAAACGGTGGCGCTGGTGGCGGCGGAGGTGGCGTGTCCCAGGCCACCGGATCAAACGGATCGTGATTTAATTCCGGTAAATGCGTTAGCGCAGTTGCGCCGTTCACGTTTTGTGCGATTGGGCTGGTTAGTGCAGGTGCTGCAACGACAGAACTGACATGCGTTCTCTTCTTGGTGGATGCCGGTGCCGTTGGATAAATCGCTGCGATCACCGTCAAAGACAAGGTGCTTAACCACAGTATCCAGCGCCATTTAGTTGACATGATTGCCCTCAACTGGTGTTGGATTGTAATGCTGCACGGCCGTGATGGTGATGCCACAGGTCACTTCAGGGCTGGCAATATCATCACGCGTACAATCGAGTGCATCCAAGGTGAGATTGGATTGGGCGTGGATCACGCTGTCTAAATAATGGCGAATGGTCGTGTAACTATTGGTGAGATTGAAACTGGCGCTGCGTAACTCAATCGGTAAATCATGCTCCAGGCGAGATTCGTAACTGATTTCCTCAATCGATAATCCGGCGTTGCCTGCTTCGCGATGGAGCAGTTCGGCGATGTCAGTATTGATACGGGGTAGCGATTGGATCAATAGGTCGCTTTGTTTTGCGGGCAATGGGGTTGGGCTGGCCGGTGTGGTTTTGCTTTGTAGTTGACTGGATCGAGTTATGCGGTAATGGTTAACCCAGACCGAAATTACAATCGAAAGCAATACGACGCTGGTGACTATCGAAATAACTGCGGTTCGATGTAGACGAAAAAAATAGACGACATACGGCATCATTGCACCAAGCAGTGGGCTTTAATTCTGGATAAAAATCGATTCCCTCTTGCGCATTGAGGGACATTCGCACTCTTATCTCTGATGATGACAATATTTCTCAATGCAACATCCCGCCTTATGTCTGTGATTTTGCCAAAGCAATCTGATCACTTGTTCCTCATTGATTCCAGATTCTGATTTGCACTTAAATCTCGCGGTTGAAATGCAATACAAAACGAAGGTTGTACATAATACTCAAAATCATTCATTAAAAGCGTAAACCTTTTCCAAATACAACACACGATCAAAATGCCCTAAATAGGCCATAGGAAAAATTTTCTGATTCATGTACATTTCCCACTCTTCAATATGTGCAACTTTAAAAGTTGTCACACAAATGAAATATTTCTGTCGGATGACGAACGGAAGATCAACGCTGGCAATTCACTGATTTGGATTTATTTTTTCTGGCAGTAGCAACACGATATTGTTTTGCGACGCACAATTAGTCGTCACCGCAATTTGCAACTAAATCTAAAAATAATTTTCAAAATACCCTATTTAGGGCATAGAAAAAAGTTTTAAATCTGTGTAGATTCACTCGGTCTGTAAATGTTTTAGCTTTCGTCTTGTTTTAATTAAATGAAATATAAATCGAGATAGGGTGTCAATACCTTTGTGCGGGCGCGTGATGTGGCGCAGTCAATTCCCATGCAATACGCTTGATCTTGACCGCTTAAAAATAGTATTTAGCATAGGAAAAATCATGAAAAGTGTATTGACAACGCGTCTTCACGCGCTGATGCGTCTTGCTGGTCTGCGATTTGCAATTGTTCTATTGACAGTGGTCGGTTATTGCGACGTCGCTTCGGCGATTTGTGTAAATGGCGACACTAGTAGTCCGACCGCTTCATTGTATCTTAGCGCAAGCAGCGCGGTGGCTCCAGGGAGTGTGACGCTAACGGGGGAAATCGAATCTGGTAAAGCGTCGAACTGTAGTGTTATTCCTGTTAACGGCTTGCGCTATGTGATCAATGGTGTGGCAACGGCAACGCTGACCGCGTATCCCTACACATATGGTTTGGCAAGTCTTGGTCCGGGTACCTACACCATCTATGCCCAGGCGATGGAGAACGCCAGCGTTCAGGCTACTTCTGCGAAGCAAACTTTCACGGTGACAGCGGTTCAACCCACGATCAGTTTGACCGGGCCAGCAAATGGCACTGGTTATAGTGCACCTGCCAGTGTGCCGATGTCAGTATCGGTTACCGGTGGTACGTATGCAATTTCTAGCGTCAGTTATTATAACGGCGGAACCCTGCTGGGCACAGCATATGGAGCGCCTTGGTCGTTCACTGCGACAGGTTTATATGCGGGCAGTTACGCAATCAGCGCACGAGTTACGACGACAGGTGGAACGACAGCAAGCACAGGAACAAGTACGGTAACAGTGAGCACTGTTCAGCCAAATATCAGCATAGCCAGCCCGGCCTACGGGACTAGTTATAATGCCCCTGCTAACGTGCCAATCACGGTGTCTGCTGCAGGCGGCACCTTTCCAATTTCAAGTGTGAGCTACTACAACAATGGCGCATTGCTGGGCACGAGCACCAGTGCTCCGTGGTCCTTTACCGCAAATGGTTTGTATGCCGGTACCTACGTGATTAACGCACAGGTTGTAACTACAGGTGGTACAGTTGCTACGTCAAATTCAACAACGGTAACGGTCAATACCGTTGCGCCAACGATTTCACTGTCTGGTCCAGGCAGTGGTGCTAGTTTTAACGCCCCAGCCAGTGTGCCAATGACGGTAACAGCGACGGGTGGTACGTATCCGATCTCCAGTGTTAGTTATTACAACGGCTCTACCTTATTAGGAACGGCAACTAACGCACCGTGGTCCTATACCGCAACAGGATTATATGCCGGTAGCTACGCATTAAGTGCCCAAGTGAAGACTAGTGGCGGCACAACTGCAAGTTCTGCGACCAATACGGTTTCAGTTGTTACTGTTCCGTCGACGATTGCTATATCCAGTCCAGCCAGTGGCACGACCTATCCAGCGCCAGCCAATGTGCCATTGACTGTCACACCGACTGCAGGGACCTATCCAATCACTGGTGTGAGCTACTACAATGGTTTGACATTGCTAGGGACGGCAACGGCCGCGCCTTGGTCCATTACCGCCGCCGGTTTGCCGGTTGGGACATATGCAATCAGTGCGAAGCTCACCAATTCGCAAGGGACTGTTGTTACCTCAGCAGTCGATACCATTACCGTTCTACCTGTGCCAACTGTTGCTATATCGGGGCCTACCGATGGCACTTCCTATGCGCCCGCAACTAGCATTCCACTGGCAGTCAGTACGACGCCAGGTGGTTATACCATCAATGGCGTAAGTTATTACACTAGCAGCGGTACTTTAATCGGGAAAGCTACTGCCGCGCCGTGGTCCTACACGGCGACATCTGGACTGGCAACAGGCAGTTATTCAATCTATGCGGTCGTGTCAACCAGCACAAGCGGAGTGACAGCAACATCTGCACCGATCACGGTCACAGTGGGTACTGGTTCTGGTGCGCCAGTGAGCAGTGCGGTGCCAATACCTGTCGCGATTACCGCACCATCCATAAATAATCCGGTTGCAGGCAGCCTGCCAGGCAGTCTTAGTGCAACCGTGAGCGGTAATGCGGCTTACAGCATTCCATTAGCCTTGCCACCGGGTGTAGGTGGCGTGATGCCGAATTTAGAGCTGGACTATAACAGTGGCGGTGGCAACGGGATGCTTGGAATGGGCTGGTCGTTAGGTGGGATGTCGTCAATTCATCGATGCGGTAAAACGATAGCGCAAGATAACGTAACCAGTGGCGTGAACTTTACCAATACCGATCGCCTGTGCCTAGATGGCTCACGACTGATTTTGTTATCAACTGGAACTGGTGCAACGGGTAACCCTGACGTCGATTATTGGACGGTTGGGGCGACGTACAGTACGGAAATCGCCAACTTTAGCCGCATTACCTCTTACACGGGCAGTAAAGGCTTGGCATTCAAGGTCGAATCAAAATCTGGCCGTATTCTGAACTATGGGGATTTAGGCGACGGTACTAGCTATATCGCGGCACAAGGACGTGCCGATGGCAAGGCGATAGTCTGGTCGCTGGGTCAGGTACAAGATCTGTCTGGTAACTTCTATACAATTTCGTATGTTGACAATGCTGCGGGTGAATATTTACCGAGCCAAATCCAATATGGCGGTAACAATCAAACCGGTTTGGCGGCGCATTTGTCGGTGGTATTTAATTACACAACCCGACCCGATGGGACAGTACGTTATGTGGCTGGATCGCATAACGATATGGTCAGTTTGTTGAGCAATATCAAGGTGTACAACGGATTGTTCAGCAGCGGCACGGCAACTGAAGTGCGCGAGTACGATATGGCTTACTCCACCAGTGCATCAAGCGGCCGCAGCACGATTGCGTCGATCCAAATGCAAGCGTTGAATCCACAGACCAAAGCCATGGTAGCGTTCCCGGCAACGACATTTAACTGGGGCCAAAGCGGCGCCCCGGCATTTACGCAGGCCAGTGTCGCCGTCAGTGGCCCGGTCGCGCCATGGAATGCCACGACCAGTGCCGTCAATTTTAGCAATATTATTTGGGCCGACTTTAATGGCGACGGTATGACGGACGCGATGGTGGTGGATACTACCAAGACTCCGTGGCAATACAATATTTATCTTGCCAAAGTTGGCGGCGGTTTCGCTGCACCGATTGTGTGGACCGTCCCAACGGCGATTGCTACAACAATTGCCGCGCGCAAGACGACCGAAAGCGCAGCACCATATCCCTATATTTCTAACACGGTGACGAACCCTGCATTGAATGGGTGGGGATTAATTGGCGACTTCGATGGCGATGGGTCGAGTGATCTATTTTTATTTGGTGGTTACGTCTGTTTGTCCCAACTTAAAACCTCGCCCGCAGCAGCGAATGCGTTTGCCTGTACCGATACTGGCACCAATACCGGCGCAACGACCGGCACAGGTGCGAGTCTGGTCAGCTGGAATCCCCAAGACTATTTGGTATTGAATACCACCGGATCTGGGTTGTCTGACATTGTGATGCGCAATGGCCAATTCAGTGATGGAACACGCTGTATATCCACGATGACGAATGGAGCCCAGGCATTCACGTGTAGCATATATAGCGGCACCAACTATGTGATATCTGGCGTCGCTGGACAAAGCAAGGCAGTACCTTTGAGTAATAAACCTGGGATGTTCAGCGGGAGTGGTCGTCAAGACGTGTTCCGCAGCAACGTACTAACGGGAAGTTCTTTGCCGGCTATGGAAGTATGTACCAGCGGAATTGCCGGATTTACATGCGGGAATTGGGGGTTATTTCCAACTGCAGTCAGTAATGGAACTTCCGGTAACGGTGATCTAGACTTCCCACCCTACATAACGGGTGTGTCCACCATGACCGACGCGAATGGAGATGGATTGACGGACATTTTATTATCCGGCTCCATGCCTTCGTCTGGAACTGGCTCCGACTCAGCGATTTGTTATTCAACGGGCTTGAAGTTTGATTGTCATACCCTGACAACAGCGTCAGGTGTTGACTCTGTTGTTCAACACATTGGGGCAATCGATAGCGATGGTGCGGTGAAGACTTTGGCGTTTGAATACAACGCAGCGGGAACGGCCGGGACATGGCGCACGTGTTTGATTCAAAACAACAGCGCCCTGAACTGCCAGACGATTACTGGTGGTCCGATCATGCCCCCAGCACCAGTCTCTGGCAGTGTGCCCGATCCAATCATTACGTTCGGCAGCTTTCTGAACGATGGCACGCTGAATATGATGACCTACAATCAGAGTATTGATGCGACCAACAGCAAGAACAATGTATTTATGTCTGCCGGTACTGCATGGATACCATATACTCTGGCACCGAATGCGAACTTGGCCGCTGATAAAATTTACTCGGTGACCAACGGGGTAGGTCGCACCAGCAGTGTGACGTATACCCAAGGTGGCCAGGCATCTGTCTATATTCCGTTTCCGTCCAATAACGGTGTCCCGGTCTATCCGATCTATCCGTTCGTTCATGTTGCCAATCCAGGGTATCTCGTTTCATTAATTTATGATTCTAATGGTCAGGGCGGGTCGGTGTCGACTACGTATGATTATGTATCCATGACGAGCGATGCGGCAGGGCGAGGTTCACTTGGGTTTCAGGGAATGGGGACTTACAACAACCAAAGTTACATCAACAAACAGATCTATTACCGACAAGATTGGCCGTTTGTCGGTATGATTGACAGCACGATCACGTCTTACAACTATGGGACGGAAATTAATACTTCTACGACGTCGAACGATGTTTACTATAACGTCTTACCGAATCCATACTACAGTGCAAATGCCGCAATGGGTGGTACTGAAACAATCATGTGCAATGTCTGCTTCCCGTTTTATGTGGACAGCACCACGGTTAATGCCGATCTGAACGGAAACGATTTAGGCACGATTATTACCAATAATATCAGCTACGATAATTTTGGGAATCAATTGACGGGCACCGTCACCAGTCAGTTGGCAACCGATACCAGCGCATTCGTGACCAACACCACCAATACCTGGGACAATAATACTGGTACGTGCGTGGCCAGCCATGGTGCCACCTACGTGATCGGAAGACAGTGCACTACCTCGGTCAGTAAAACCAATGAGGCAGGCGCGACGATTACACGCACCTCAGCGAATACCTATTTCGCTACAGGTTTAACGCAAACGGAAACGGTAGAGCCGTCCCATACAACGTTACCGGCGGACAATTTGCAGGTCACGAATACCTATACGCGTGACGGTTACGGGAATGTACTAACCACAGTGCAAAACTGGTTAGATTCGGCCAGTGCAAAGCCATTTAGTAGATCGACATCCATGACATATACGTCTGATGGCCGTTTCCCATTAACTAGTACGAATGCGATGATGCAAACTGAAAGTTATGTGACCGATCCTGTGACCGGTGCCAAAACGCAATTGACGGATATCAATGGATTGGTAACGACTTGGACCGTTGATGGCATCGGCCGCGTGTTGAGTCAAACTTCTCCGGGCGGCAATGTAACTCAAACTTTGGTAAATCAATGTGTCAGCGATTGCCCGCCGAATGCAACGACAGTGACGATTTCCACAACGACGAATAGTGGGCAGCAGATTGCGGTGCCGACATTGAGCTATGCTAATCCGTTAGGTCAAGTAATTCGGACGATGAGCTATGGATTTACTGGCACACCGATTGTGACTGACCACACTTTTGATGCGCGTTCCCGGGTACTCGCCAATTACCAGCCAGCATTTGCTAGCGGTGCTACCGCAACTTACCCCTCCGGTATCCTGGCGAATCAACAATCTTTGGATGACATCAATCGACAACTCACCTACGTGACACTGGACACTAATGGCGCACAACTGACGTCTACGAAGACCTATCAGGGCAGAACACGGACAACAGTTAATCCTGCAGGTCAAACACGAATTGAAACCTATGATGTATTGAATGAACTAGTTGGTGTGCAAATCAATGCGTTTAATAATGCACCGCAAACGAACACGTCTTTTGCGTATGACCCGTTTGGCAATTTGACGCAGACGACTGATCCTGCAAACAATCAAATCAATGT
>JBEONO010000035.1:0-17736 GCA_040544425.1 Oxalobacteraceae bacterium GrIS 1.18 | reverse complement strand
GTGCATTTGCGTCCGAACAAGCTGGTTGCGTATAAAACTGTGGCAAGTGTGATGGCCGCAGCACAGCGTAACAATGTCACCAAGATCGGCATGGTCGGTAACGAACAGTTTGTTGAATAAAACGTTCCGACACCAGGTTGTTGCATTGGTTATTAAAGTAGGTTGAGTTTATTAATATGGCTTACACGATCGCAAAATCTTGCTGTGACTAACAAATGAAAATCGGCAGGGGTAACCTGCCGATTTTTTCGTATGTAAATTTCTTATAAAGAGTAAAAGTAATGATCAAATTTCGATATGCCCGTTATGGAGTGCTCATTGCTGCTTTAGGTTTATCTGCAGTTTCAAGCATGGTTCCTGCTGTTGCGTTCGCGCAGTCGTCTGAAACTGTTAAAGCTTCGATCGGCACTTTGCTGCATGACGCCAGCGATATGGCAAAAGCTAAAAAGTATAAAGAAGCGCTTGCAAAGCTGCGTGATGCTGATGCGATCCCTGGTAAAACGGCTTATGAAAGTTATGTCATTGAAAGTACCCGCGGATCCTATGCGATGGCATCAGGTGATAAAGACACAGCTGTCAAAGCGTACGAAGCTGTAGTGAGTTCTGGTCGGGTAAGTGGTGCGCAAAAACTGGCGATGTATGAAGCCTTGGGCGATACTTATTACAGCTTGAATAACCTGCAAAAAGCACAGACCTGGTACAACCGTTATTTATCTGAGGGTGGCGAAGATCCGAAGATCAAGCAAATGACGATGCAAATCTCATTTCAAAGTGGTGATTGCGCCAAAGTCTCCAAAGAAATCACAGCCAATGTAAAAGCTGAAGAGAAGTCCGGCCGCACGCCTGCCGAAGGCGATCTGCAGATGCTGGCCAATTGCAGCAAAAACGACAAGGCAGGCTATGTCGTTGCAATGGAAAAATTGACGACCTATTATCCAAAGAAAGAATATTGGAAAGATTTGCTGAACCGTCTGCCGACCAGACCTGGTTACTCCGAGCGTTTACTGCTCGATATGTACCGCCTGAAAGAAGAGCTGGGACAGATCAATCGGTTGGATGATTACATGGAAATGTCGCAACTGGCTCTGCAGGCTGAATTGCCGGGCGAAGCGCAAAAAGTGATTGACCAAGGCTACAAGGCAGGTGTTCTTGGTGTTGGCGCAGAAGCGGCACGCCATAAACGTTTGAAAGATCTGGCGGCAAAGAAAGCGGCGGAAAGTGCCAAGGCCCTGACACAAGCCACTGCAGATGCCAATAGCGCTGCCGACGGCACGGCATTGGTCAACCTTGGTTTTGCCTATGTCACTTCAGGTCAATATCCGAAGGGGATTGAATTGATGGAACAAGGAATTGCCAAAGGCGGTTTGAATCACCCTGACGATGCTAAATTGCATCTCGGGATTGCCTACCTGTGGGCCGGGAAAAAATCGGACGCTGTGAAGATGCTGAAAACAGTGCAGGGTGCCGATGGTACTTCTGATTTGGCGCGGTATTGGATCATTCAGGCGAACCATCCGATCAAATAACACCGGATCGATTTGATTGGGTCAATGCAGGCAGCTTTGCCTCAAAAAGAATCGGTAGGCCAGCCTACCGATTTTTGTATTAATTTTAGATAAAGAGTTAATCATGACAAAATTTCGACAAGTACGGTCAAGCTTGGTTGCGGCGGTTTTAGGGTTGTCCGCAGTGTCAACTGTGTTGCCGTTAAATGTTTATGCTGATACAGCGGCTAAGGATGCAACTGCACCTGTTGAGGTTCTGAGGCCGGAAATCAGGACTGCATTGGTTGCCGCTCAGGCGCTGTCTGACGCGAAAAACATTCCCGGTGCATTGGCCAAGATCGCAGAAACCGATTCGATCAAAGACAAATCACCGTATGAGATTTTTGCAGTTGAACGCACCCGCGGAAATTATTACATGACTGCTGGAGACAAGTTGAAAGCCGCTGGCGCATTTGAGGCGGTCGTGGCTGCGAACTATTTGAAACGTGCAGATCAATTGAACATTATGGAAGCAATTAGCCAAATTTATTTTCAAGAGTCAAATTATCCGTTGACCATTTCGTGGATGAATCGATATCTGAAAGACGGCGGCACGGATCCAAAGGCGAACGACGTGTTGAACAAAGCCTATTTCTTGAACAAGGATTATGGTGAGGCAAATAAAGGACTGACTGCACAATTGAACGCAGAGCTTGCAGCCGGAAAAGTTCCACCAGAACAGCTGTTTCAACTGATATTGAATTGCAATAACCAGCTCAATGACAAAGAAGGCACGGTCAAGGCTTTGGAGCAGTTGAATACCTATTATCCTTCCGCCAAAAATTGGACCTATCTGATCAGTCAGATCCATTCCAAACCTGGATTTTCGGAGCGGATGTATCTCGATGTTTTCCGTTTAAAGCAAGAGCTGTCGCTCATGAAAACTGTGGCTGAGTATTTGGACATGGTTGAACTGGCTACCCGCGCTGCATTGCCTGGCGAAGTAAAAAAAGCATTGGAACAGGGTTTTGCCGCTGGTGTATTGGGTAAGGGGTCTGATGCCAAGAAGCACACGGCGCTGCTGGAAGCTGCTACCAAACATGCGGCTGAAGATTTAAAGACGATGGACCAGGGCGAAGCTAGTGCCAATAAGAGCAAAGATGGTACTGGATTGACCAATCTTGGTATGGCATTCGCAACAGCTGGTCAGTTCGATAAAGGTGCAAGTCTGATTGAACAGGGTATCAGTAAAGGTGGGCTTGCTCGCCTTGAGGAAGCCAAACTGCACTTGGGTATTGTCTATTATTGGGCTGGCAAGAAAGATCAGGCGCTCAAACAGCTTGCGACTGTCGCAGGTACGGATGGTACTGCCGAATTGGCGCGTTATTGGATTATGCAAATTAATCATCCGCTCGCCAAGCAGTAATCAGCAACATAAAAAAGCAGCCTCGGCTGCTTTTTTTGTACCCGAAGACTTCGCCGAATTATCCGGGTTTCTTTGGAAGCCTGGCCTGTGCGACCGTAATTTTTTTGACCAGCTTATTCTTTGGTATCGATTTTTTTACTGGAGTTAGTACTGCCACACGGCTGTTATTACGTCTGACTGGCGCAGCGGCCACTTCAATCTGCAGTTTTTGCCCGGACCTAAGGCGGTCTGATTTTAAACTGTTCCATTCTTTTAACTGGGCGGTGGTAACTTTGTAGCGTTTTGCGATGGAATTTAATGAATCGCTTCTGGACGCGGTGACATTAATTTTTCTGGTGTTATCACTTGCCATTGTCAGGCTGGCGTGATCGACAACGAGTTGCGAGATGTCAGTATCGTCGGCCTTGCTGCTGCGCGGGATCAACAAGGTGGAGCCTGCTTTGACCAGCATATTGCCCGGGACCTGATTCACATCTTTCAAAACCCCCGGCTGTGTGCCCAGGCGGCGCGCAATACTCTCGATACGCTCATTCTTGGCTACGGTGTAGGCGGTCCAGCTTGACAGCGGCCCCTCCCACTTACTCAGATTATTTCGATAAATTTCAACGTTATCCGCAGGGAGCAAAATTTTAGTATCCGTACTGCCGGTAATAACCGGTCGGTTGAATTGCGGATTGAGCTCCTTGAACTCTGCGACGGTCAGCTCGGCCAGTTGCGCCGCAACGCGTACGTCAATATCACGCGTCTTCTCAACGCTGACAAAATAGGGTTGATTGTCAACCTTGGGCAGATCGATATTGAAGTAACCGGGATTGCTGACTATATTTTTTACTGCCTGCAGTTTAGGCACGTAGTTTTGTGTTTCCTTAGGCATCAGGTACGACATGCTGTCGAAGTCAGTGGGCAATCCAGCTGCCTGTTGTTTCTTGATGGCGCGTTGTACCGAACCTTCGCCCCAGTTATAGGCGGCCAGCGCCAGCTGCCAGTCGCCAAACATGTCGTACAGCTTTTGCAGATAGTTCAGGGCCGCATCAGTCGAGTCCAAAACACCGCGCCGTTCGTCGCGAAACATATTCTGTTTTAAATTAAAATCTTTGCCCGTCGACGGAATGAATTGCCACATACCCGACGCCTTGGCGCTGGACATTGCCTGCGGATTAAATGCCGATTCGATAAACGGTAACAAGGCTAATTCAGTCGGCATGCCACGTTTTTCCAATTCCTCAACCACATGGTACAAATAGCGTGACGCGCGCTCAGTGCAGCGCAGGACGTAATCGCCGCGCGTGCTGTACCAGTTCAACTGGTAATTGACTAAGGGGTTTTCTAAATTGGGGATGCCGTAGCCGCGGCGAATTCTGCTCCACAGATCGACTTCCTGACTGGTGGCAGGTTGAAATGCAACGGAAGGGGGGGCGGCAGTATCGGGAATGTTGTTGGAGGCGGGATCAGCGAGACTGAACGCTGAGTAGCTCACGAGCATGGACAATAAAAGGGGTTTGAAGCGTAACGACGTCATTGGTGTAACCCTTTTGTCAATCAGGTAAAGATGTGAGAGTGTACGGAGGAGGGGCTTTTCGAGTCAAGCGATAATATCGAAGGTTACATGCGTTACAGGAATATCGTGACTTATTTGAACAAAACGGCGCTATTTTATGGACGAATCAGAGTCTGTTGAAGTTTGAATAAATCGGCAGAATACGGGAGGCTTCAAATTAATCTGGTCAAGATCGGTCCAACTTAAACTACACTTGGCGACTTGATTGAATTGAGAGACCAGAATGGCATTGAAATCCACCGTTTATAAAGCGGAGTTGCAGCTATCCGATATGGATAGAAATTACTACGCGGCGCACGCATTGACTTTGGCACGCCATCCTTCCGAGACTGATGAACGCATGATGGTGCGATTATTGGCATTCGCTTTGAATGCTGATGAAAATCTGGTCTTTGCCAAAGGGCTGTCTGATATTGAAGAGCCGGACCTCTGGTTGAAAGATTACACCGGCGCGATCAAGCTCTGGATCGAAGTCGGTCAGCCTGACGAACGCCGGCTGTTGAAAGCCTGCGGGCGGGCCGAGCAGGTGCTGGTCTATAGTTACGCCAGTAATAGTTCGATCTGGTGGCAGGGTATCGGCAACCGATTGGAACGCGCCAAAAATCTGACGGTATGGAATGTGCCGATGGCGACATCGCAGGCATTGCAAAAAATGGCGCAGCGAAACATGCAGTTGCAATGCACGATCCAGGATGGTCAGTTATGGCTGACCGATGACAGCGAGACGGTACAAGTCGATTTACTAAGCCTGAAGCCACGCGGGTCTTAACCTACCCCGCTACGCCAGGAATTGCAGCAAGCCTCTCAATGCATGCACCACAGTCTGCTCACGCACGACTTTACGGTCACCACTGAACAGCAAACGTTCGGTGTGGGTTTTCCCATTCATACTCCACGCAAAGCAAATTGTCCCGACTGGTTTTCCCGGAACCGCACCAAGCGGTCCGGCGATGCCGGTCGTTGATACGGCCACATGGGCTTCGCAGTTGGCCAGCGCACCTTCTGCCATTGCGGCAGCGATTTCTTCACTGACTGATCCATGTTGCGCAATCAAAGCAGGAGAGATGCCTAACAATTCCGATTTCGACGAATTGGAATAGGTAATGAAGCCGCATTCAAACCAGCTCGATGAGCCGGAAATTTCAGTAATCGCATGTGCGATGCCACCACCCGTGCAAGATTCGGCCGTTGCCAGTAACAGATTTTTCTCGGCGAGTAATGCACCTACTTTTACAGCAAGTTGCGTCAGGTCGTCCATAGCGTGTCTCCTTATCGGTTCTCATGCATTGCATTTCAGAGGAGTAACTTTACCACTAACAGAATAAGAGCTGCACTGAAAATACTATATTTCTGTAGTGGTATATCGATCGACACGGTCATCGAATTTTGAATTTAATTTTTGATTGCTTCAACGCACTATGAATTTGACGCGTCAATGGATGTTGAGAAACGATTCAATTCGGTAGAGCAACTTTTTGAATGCTGCACGCGATGAGGAGATCGCCGGAATCCTCTTCTCAAATTTCTCTTTTCCGTATACCTTCTTGAAATTGGCGTTAGCGGAACCTGGGGAGGCGAGTATGCAATGTCGATTTTGTGAGTCAACAAATACAAAAAAATTTGGCTTTTCACGCAAGACGGTGCAACGATATTTCTGTAAAAGTTGCCAGCGGACATCAAATGAAATTCTGGATCTCCGAGGGCTGTCAAAAGATGAAATCGTAATCGCACGCGATCTGCGCAGTCAGGGATTATCCATTCGAGTCATCGCCAAAAAAATTGCAAAAGGCAATGGTGCAGTTACCGCGGTTTTGAAAACGCAGAATCAAAAGATGAACTAGAGCAAGTTTTTAGTTCGCGTAAAAATAGCAACTCACTTCACGCATCTTGATATCGCCGATAGCCTTTATTATTTGGCGTAGGCAATTTCGCCTATGCCCTAAAAAAGGAATGGTTTTATCATGAAAAATCTAAACGTTGGTTCAGTAGAATTGGCTACTTTTTTGGCTCGTGCTCATCACAAGGCAGAAGGCTCGCAATCTATTGTAATTACGGATGGTTCGCAATCGATTGTGATTACAGATGGATCGCACACGGGAATTCTCTTCGGTGATCGCGCGTCGGCCAATGTTGTGCCTGATCGTATGTAAGAGGCGCCAGGCAAAGTTTTCTCTCCCGGAAACTTTGCTTTAGCGGTGGCTTTAGAGACGGCTATTTTTTCGAACGCTGATATGACATCTGAGACTTTACAAACAAAAAGGCTTAGCTCCAGCTTGCGTTTTCGAAGCGCGGAAGATTCCCTGGTTATTGCAAAGCAGCTTGCATTTAGCCGTGGTGTCTCCCGCGTGGTCGATACAACCTGGTTAGACAAAATAGGCATTCCTGTTTACTCATCGATACGACCCGATGGAGTAAGAGGTTCGCTGTGCGTCAGCGCAGGAAAAGGATTTACCCATACCGAAGCAAAAATTGGCGCATATATGGAAGCGATCGAACTGTCGTTCGCGGAACCAGGACGCAGTGCCATTTCCTGGACGATGGAAAACCCGGAATCGATTCTGGCCTCGTTCAAGGATGGCATTCATTTTTCTGATTTCGGTGCACTCGCCGGTTCGCAAGTCCAGTCTGCCGATTATTTTGCGGCAGTGACCGGTCAGGAAATTAAAAAAAATCTCGGCCCGGTCCTGGTGCCGGCAGAACTGGTGTATGTCCCGTTCAGAAATAATCCGGGTCCGTCGATATACGGAACCTCATCCAATGGTTTGGCATCGGGAAACACCATCGAGGAAGCCACGGTGCATGGCTTGGCCGAGGTTTTGGAGCGCGACGTGACCTCCTTCAACAGAGTCAAAGAGAGATCCATGCTTGTGGAAATCGACGACGCACCACCTAAAATAAAACAGTTACTCGACAAGATCAACGCAGCCGGACTGAGCTGCCGTCTGAGATACGTGTCCAATGTGTATGGAATGGCGTATTTTGTTGCGAATGTGTTGGAAGAAGATGAGCATTGTGCGGTTGCGGTTGCGACCGGTATCGGTTTTCATCCAATCCGGGAAATCGCCGCAGTTCGCGCCATTACTGAGGCGGTGCAAAGCCGATTGAGTCATATCCATGGCGGGCGCGATGACATTATCAAGGACTTTGTGGTTGCCGCCGAGATTGGTCCCGATGCGCATTTATCCCGTCTGCGTGAGCTGCGCGAGCGCATTAATGATGCGACAAACTCGATCAGTTACCACGAGATTCCAGATTTCGACAATGAGATCGGCAGCATACCCGACGCATTACACTGTCTGTATGCAGGGCTGGACCGTGCCGGACTTGGGCACGTGGTACGAATCGTTTTTACGGAACCCGATTATCCGTTTCAGGTGGTACGAACAATTGTCCCCGGCGCGGAGCTGTTTGACAGCTCATTGAAACGCGTGGGTCCTCGAATCCTGGCTTATTCCCAAAATGCAAACTGATATCACACTTTTCGTTGGCCCAACTTTGTTTGGTACCGGTATTCGTCCTGAGACCTATCCAAACATCACGTTCAAACCGCCGGTCAGACGCGGGGATATTGCGCAACTGGCTCAGGATGAGAGTCCGGGCATTATCGGAATCGTCGACGGTACCTTTCACGCTTTTCCCTCCGTGAGTCACGTCGAGCTCAGAGAGGCAATGGAGCAAGGCTGGCGGATTTTCGGACTTTGCTCCATGGGCGCGATACGGGCCGCTGAAATGCAGCATATGGGACTGCGGCCTTGGGGTAAAGTCGCCGACATATTTTGTAGCAATCCGGATTTTGCCGACGATGAGGTGACCTTGGTGCACAGTGTTGACGCGCCTTTTGTGCCGCTGTCCGAGCCGTTAATCCATATCCGCGAATTTTTAAGCCAGATGTACCTGCAACAGGAAATAGCGGAATCCGAATACCGGAACGTGTTGGACTTCATGCATCAGCAATGGTATGGAACCAGAACATTACGGGTATTGCAGGACCGATTGCTGGCGACATTAAGGCTCGATAAATTGACGCCTGTGCTGGCCGATGCGCTATCGAATTTTCAATCGTATCGAATAAAACAGACAGATTTGCTGCAGTTTGTACATAGCAAGCCGTGGCTTGCTGCTTAAGTACTCTCATCTATTTTCACAGCTACCGCGATTAAAAATATGATTACTGTTCAATTACCTGCGCAATTGGCCAACTTTTGTTTGAATACCCGAACCCACATCATGGAGGCGACCACATTGAGTGAGGTGTTTAAAAAGTTTGATGAAATTGCTCCCATGTTACGTTCGCAATTGTTTTATCCCAACGGACAGCTCCGTCAGTTTGTGGGTTTATTTTTAAACGATAAACAAATTACCCTCACTGAAGAGGAACACAATCGACTTGCTCAGGAAAGCCAGCTGCTGATTGTATTGTCGGTTGCGGGAGGGTGAGCGCATGAGCGACAGGGATGATCAGATCAGTCCTATGGAGGCGACCTATTACGCCAGGCATATGCGCCTGCCAGGCTTTACGGCAAGCACGCAGGAAAAACTCAGGAAGTCGCGCGTCCTGATTATTGGCGTCGGTGGCCTGGGCTGTCCAGCGGCAATATATCTGGCTGGGGCCGGGGTCGGGACCATCGCCTTATGCGATGCGGACGTCGTGTCGGTCACCAATCTGCATCGGCAAATTCTTTTTGACAGTAACGACATTGGCAAGCAAAAAGTCGATGCCGGAGCAGCCCGCCTGCAGGCGATCAATCCATACATCAAGTTGGAAAAAATAGACAGTTTTGCGCAGGCATCTTCATTGGATGAACTGGTTGCGAACTACGACGTTGTCGTCGACGGCACTGATAATTTTTCTGCCAAATACGCCATCAATGATGCCTGTGCCAAATCCCGGGTGCCATTGGTGTACGGCTCAATTTTTCAGTTTGAGGGACAGGTTTCGGTATTCCATCTTAAGACCCAGTCTGATGAACATGGACTGTCGTATCGGGATCTGTATCCCGATGCGCCACCATCGGGATTGAGCCAAAATTGTGGCGAGGCTGGCGTGATTGGTGTCTTGCCTGGAATTGTCGGCACTTTACAGGCAAATGAAGTCATCAAAATCATCAGCGGAATCGGCGAGTCTTTGGCTGGATATCTGCTGATCTTTGATGCCCTCACTACCTCTTTTAAAAAGCTCAAGTTAGCCAGGAACGAATCGAGTAATGAACGCGGCGGCGCGGATCAGGAAGAAATTGCCTACGAAGAGTTAGTCGCAAAGATCAATTCCGCGACACCGCCATTTTTAATAGATGTCCGTGAATTTCACGAGCGACAGGAAGCTTCAATTGGCGGTGAGCATATCCCCTTACTTCTGCTGCCCGGCAAACTGGATTGCATTCCTCCGGATAGGGAAATTGTTGTCTATTGCAATTCCGGTATGCGATCTGCCAAGGCCGCGTTGTATCTGAAGAGTGTCCTCGTGCATTCGACGATCTTGAGCCTTGCCGCAGGAATCAACGGAAGAATCTGTAGTCTGGCTTTACCTGCATAACCTAACTTTCAGTCTGATTTAAAAACATACCATGTCAATACTTGATCAGCTGTCCAATCATAAAAAAGCGCTGTTGCAGACGGGGTTGTTATTGCTGCTCTATACCCTCGCAAGAATGATCAATTCGGTGACGACTCTGGTATTGGCTTATCAGTTTGGTGCTTCGATTTCGGTCAGCCAGTTTGCCGTGTTTGCGCTAGTGATCGCCTTGATACCTGCCGTTGTTGCGGCTGCCGTCCCTCTCATTGTCAGCAAGGAGCTGGCTGTCGCAACTGATCAGCGGCAGGCTCTGCTGGTGTGCCGCAGTTGGGGCGTATCGGCAACCAGGGGCGTGGTTGTGGGTTACCTGTTGCTGATCGTGCCACTGGCCTGGCTGCTGGCGCCGGAACCTGCTTTTGAGGCAATGTTCGAGCTGGCAATGCTGTTATTGCTGGGATTGCCATGCATCGCATTAGCAGTTCCAATTGTCGTTGAGCGTACGATTTTACAGGTCGACAAGCGCCTGTATGTCGCACCGGTTTATCGCAGCGCAGCCCTGGGCTGCACATTTGTAGCCGCAGCGCTCTGCGGTAAAACAGGCGGAATTTATTTGTGCGCGCTGGGAGCGTCGCTGGGCGCGATCATCGAGTTCGCCGGTCTGTTGCGGCTCTCCTCATTCAATAAATATGTTGAGCTTAAATCACTTCCCCCGATACCCTGGAGGGCAGTTGCAGCCGTAACCGGCACGAATGCCGCAATCGTGGTTTGTGATTTGATTGATCAGGCGCTGGCTGTAAAACTTGGCCATGGAATGCACGCAAGCTTCGTGCTCTGCCTGAGCCTGACGGCCTTTATCTGCACAACTTTATATAGCGTCACCACCGTGTTGGCGACCGTTTACCTGCCAGGCCTGTACACGAAAGGAAGTTCGGCATTATGGCGGGGTAGTTCGCAACTCTACAGCGCAATTGCCGGTTTCACCGTTCTGGTCTATGCCGGGATAGCTTTAAACGCTTCCTGGCTGGCGAAAAACTTATTTGAATATGGCGCGTTCAACCCCGCAGACACCAGCAAGATTGCCGATCTGCTGCCATGGTTATCGATACCGTATTTATTAATCCCGGCGATGGCGATATTGGTTTGTGCATCCGGACTGGCCGGTGGTACAAAAATCATCAGCTGGGTTGCCCTGGCTTATTTTTTAACGCGGGCAGGCATTGCGATGAGCACTTATCAGCACTGGGGCTTGCCGGCTATCGCATTCGGCGCGGTTGCAGCTTCATCGGTACAGGCTGCGGTTTTATTATTTTGGCTCAGATCGACAGCCGTTGAAAAAATTGCGGTGCAATCAAATGTAGTTTCACATGCGTGAGCGCTGAATAGCACCGCGACACCCTCGGGTGCGCGGTGCGATTGGCTCAGCGCTGAGCCACCACGTCAACAACACACAATGCAGTCATGTTCACGATACGCCGCACTGTTGCCGACGGTGTCAGAATATGTACCGGTTTTGCACAGCCCAATAAAATCGGGCCGATTGCAATGCCATTGCCAGCAGCAATTTTAATCAGGTTATACGAAATATTGGCAGCATCGATGTTTGGCATTACTAATAGATTGGCGCTGCTTGTTAATGTCGAACCGGGCATGCTTTTCTTGAGATAGGCATTGTCCAACGCCGAGTCACCATGCATCTCGCCATCGACTTCCAGATCGGGTGCTTTCTCGTGAATAATCGCCAGAGCGGCGCGCATTTTTTGTGCCGATTCGCTGTTGCTGGAACCAAAATTTGAATGAGACAGTAAAGCGACCCGTGGCGTAATCCCGAACCGGCGCATTTCTTCCGCCGCCAGGATTGCAATTTCCGCGATCTGTTCCGCATTCGGGTTCTCATTGACATGGGTATCAACCAGAATAATCTGGCGGTCCGCCAGCACCAGCGCATTCATCGCCGCATAGACATTGACGCCCTCACGTTTGCCCAACACCTGATCAATATAATCCAGATGCAAATGGGTAGTGCCAAACGTGCCGCAAATCATGCCATCCGCGTCGCCTTTTTTGATCATGATTGCGCCAATCAGTGAATGGCGGCGACGCATTTCAATTTTGGCATACTGCTGAGTGACGCCGTGACGCGCCGTCAGTTCATAGTAGGTCTTCCAATAATCTTTGTAACGCTCGTCGAAATCCGGGTTAATCATCTCAAAGTCGATACCTGGTTTGATGCGCAGCCCGAACGAGTCAATCCTGCGTTGGATGACGGCCGGACGACCAACCAGGATCGGTCTTGCCAGGTGTTCGTCGACAATAATCTGCACGGCGCGCAGCACCCGTTCTTCTTCTCCTTCGGCAAAGACAATGCGCTTCTTGCTGTCGGGTGCATTCTTGGCGATTTGAAATGCCGGTTTCATGAATGAGCCGCTGTGATAGACGAACTGCTGCAGCTTCTCGGCATACGCGTCCAGATCGAGAATCGGCCGGGTAGCCACGCCTGATTCAGACGCGGCCTTGGCAACGGCTGGTGCGATTTTCATCATCAGGCGCGGATCAAACGGTTTCGGAATTAGATATTCAGGGCCAAAGCTTAAACTGGTAAAACCATAGACAGTGGCGACCACGTCAGACTGTTCGGCTTGCGCCAACTCAGCGATTGCGTGTACCACCGCAATTTCCATCTCGCGCGTGATTGTCGTGGCGCCGCAGTCCAGGGCGCCGCGGAAGATATAGGGAAAGCACAGAACGTTGTTAACCTGATTCGGATAATCGGAACGACCGGTGGCGATGATGGCATCGCTGCGTACTTCGCGCACTTCTTCGGGCAAAATTTCCGGGGTCGGATTGGCCAGTGCCAATACCAGCGGTCGGTCGGCCATTTGTCTGACCATATCCTTTTTCAATACGCCGGCGGCGGACAGGCCCAAAAATACGTCGGCTCCTGGAATGACGTCAGCCAGAGTGCGCGCGCTGGTTTCTTGCGCAAAGCGAATTTTGTCCGGATCCATTAATTCGGTGCGGCCTTTATACACCACACCGGCAAGGTCGGTGACATAAATATTCTCTATCGGAAATCCCAGGTCGACGATCAGGTCCAGGCATGCCAGTGCAGCGGCGCCAGCACCCGATACCACCAGCTTACATTTTTTGATATCTTTATTGACGACTTTGAGTCCGTTCAAAATCGCTGCACCAACGATGATTGCCGTGCCGTGCTGATCATCATGAAACACCGGAATTTTCATCCGGTCGCGCAGTTTGCGTTCGATATAAAAACACTCCGGTGCTTTGATGTCTTCCAGATTGATGCCGCCAAAAGTCGGCTCAAGCGCAGCGATGATGTCGCATAATTTGTCCGGATCGGTTTCATTGATTTCAATATCGAACACATCAATGCCCGCAAATTTTTTGAACAATACCCCTTTGCCTTCCATGACCGGCTTGGAAGCCAGTGGTCCGATGTTGCCCAGACCAAGCACGGCCGTACCGTTGGTGATGACGCCAACCAGATTGCCGCGTGCGGTGTATTTGAAAGCATTCGCTGGATCTTTAACAATCTCTTCGCATGGAGCGGCAACGCCGGGCGAGTAGGCCAGTGCCAGGTCGCGTTGATTGGTCAGTTGCTTGGTCGCGTTGACACTGATTTTTCCTGGGATAGGTAGCTCGTGGTATTCCAGCGCCGCAGCACGAAGTTGTTGTTTGGTTTGCTCGGCCTTATCGGAATGATGGTCCATGGAGGAGTGCCTTTCAGTTGGAGATTATTCTTGTTTTCAGTGTGGATCTGAATCGACACCAGTAGCAGTTTGCAATTCGTTAATGATTTCTTTAGCCTGACATTCTATCAGAGTGGAAGTGCGTTCTTGATACGGTTTTGAATATCAATAACCAATAAGTAGCATAGTTGGGTAACTGAAAGATTACATTCGCGGATAAATTTTTGAATGTTGTTTTTGTTCGTTAGATTATTGAATCATTTTAGTTAAAGGGCTATCTTTAACGAACTTATTCTGAGGCCCACCCAGTAATGTCTATGTCCTAGTGAGGTAAGCGATGTTTCCTACTTTTAAACATAAACCCAGGCAAGAATACAAATCGTACAAATGTACAGTTTGTGGCTATGTCTATGATGAAAAGGCGGGGTGCCCCGAAAGCAAAATGGCTGCCGGGACCCATTGGAATGATTTGCCATGGGATTGGGAATGCCCCAATTGTGAAGGTGGCAAAGAGGCATTTGAGCAAGTCTGAGGCCTGCGATCAATCGATCCGCACTTCTTGAAAATTTCATCCACAACGCTACGATCGACGCGCATGCTGCGTGTCTGACGTCTGCCTGCCCTGGCTGGTGACTTATGTTTAAAATAACAAGCCACCTGTAAATCCTCGTATTTTTGTAACGAAATACCTGAAAACGGACTAAACCGCTATCCAGCACCGTGGATTTTGGTTGATAATTTTGACCTGTTTGGCTTGGCTGATTTATTTAATCAGCAACTCGATGCGCTGGCCACGCTATTTTATTTGTTCATAATCCCAAATCAACTAACCGAAGAGTTGGCTGGAGCTGACTGAGTACAACAATGAGCCAGTCTTTGGCAGGAGTGTTTAGTGGTACCACGTTTTAGCATCGTAAAGCAGCGAACGGCCGAGATCGATACTGTTTTATTGAACTTTCGCTGGGGCACTCTGACCTTGGGCTTCACGATTTCCAGGCAACCCATGGAGGTCGATTTTGAAGACGAGCTCTATCCGCATCAGCGCACTCGCAACCTTGTCGCCATTATCTTCATGGTGCTGCTGCATGTCATCGTCGCCTACCTGTTATTAACCAAAAAAGTTGAGCCTCCGGTCAAGGAAGGCGAGAAAGTAGCACAATTGGTTTTTATGGACTTGCAGGCAAAAAAAGAGGCCAAGCTTCCGAAGCCACCCAAAACACAACCAGAGAAAAAGGCGCAACGTCTCACACCACGTCCCAATACCGTAACCGCCGCCAAACCTGCGGTCGAAAGCATTCAGTCGGTTTCGCCAGTTGCGGCAGCCCCGGCGGTGGATACCATGAGCCAGGTTGCCGCTGCGCGAGAAAAACGGCGCGCGCTTGAGGAACAGGCCGCCAGGGAAAACAGCGAAGCGCAAACCGCCAGCCGCGGACCGTCCGAGAATGATCTGGCATTGGCGCGGATCAAGGCAAATATTCAGGCAGCCAATTACAACCGTCAAGGCACCAACGGCATATTTCAGGTCCTTGACATCGGCGTCCAGACCGGCCGGTTCTCGTTCCGCGGGTGGACCAACGATCCCAAGGAAAGTACCCGGCGCACCTATGAGGTCGATGCCGGTGTTGGTGGCGATGTGAAACTGGCCTTGATACGCCGGATGATCCAATTGATCCGCGAGCACTACACGGGTGACTTCAACTGGGATTCACAACGTCTGGACCGGGTAGTCGTGCTGTCAGCACGTCCTCAGGATACGGCGGTGCTGGAAACATTCATGATGCAAGAATTTTTCAAGGAAAAGAAATAAAACGTCACACGACTGGGGCCTTGACCGGAATCTGAATGATAAATTCTGTTCCCTGCCCCAGATGAGAAGAGACACTGACCGTCCCGCCGAGTATGCGATGAGTAATGTTGTCAACCACGTTTAGCCCTAAACCGCTGCCGCCCTGACCAAATTTGGTGGTAAAAAACGGATCAAAAATGTGCTTGATATGATCTTCGTCAATGCCGATGCCATCGTCCGAAAAGCTAATTTGAATCTGATGGTTTGAAATAAATTGCGCGGCAATTTTCATTCTTCCTTCCCCACGTCCCTCAAATCCATGCAGCAAAGCGTTATTCAACAGATTGGTGATGACCTGACTGAGTGCGCCGGGAAAACTGTCCATCACGATCGACTCATCAATTTCAAATTCCAGTTTGTAGCGAGTGTTTTTGAATGTGTGTTTGAGGGTCAGCAGGGTTTCTTTAATCACCGCAGATAAATTGAAACTGCGCCGCCTTTCTGACGACTGATCAACCGCGACCTGTTTGAAACTTTGGATCAGTTCAGAGGCGCGCACCAGCGAGGACTCAACCAGCTGGCTGCCTTCCTTGCACAGTTTCAAAAAATTATTCAATGCCGTTACGGTCAATTTCCCGTTCACGGCCTGCACGGAAAATTCATTGACGATTTCACGAATGGTGCTGGCAGTCACTAAAGCATTGCCAATCGGCGTGTTGATTTCATGCGCAACACCTGCGACGATCGCGCCCAGGCTCGCAAGCTTTTCGGATTTGACCAGACTGTCCTGCGTTTCCTTGAGCACCTTGATATTTTCTTCCAGCCGGTTTTTGGCCAGATACAAATCTGCGGTACGTTGTTCCACGCGGATTTCAAGCTCGCGATTCAAGTCTGAGACTTCGCGGACCTTGGTCTCAATTGCTGCCGACATCAGATTAAAGTTGTGCGCGACATCGCTTAACTCGTCATTGCCACGGACCGGCATTTTCAATTCATAGCGGCCATGAGCGATTTGCTGGGTCGCCTGTTTAAGTACCGACAGTTGTCGGGTGATATGCAGGCCGAACAGACTTAATGCGACGAAGCAGAAAAAAATCACGATCGTGGTAAGGACCAGAGAATTGAGCTGGCTGCGTTGCATGGCCTCGATCAGTGCGCCGGTTGCCAGCCCATACTGAATGTAGCCGACTTCGTCGCGGCCAAGCAAAACAAAATCGCGGATATTGAGCGTGCCGCGTTTGGCAGCTGTGATGTAGTCACTTGGCGTATCCGGCGGCGGCAGCTGCGCCTGTTTGGGATTGGTGTTCATGAGCACGGTACCATCGGTATTGAGCACGGCGATATACACGATGCCACTGTTGCCATTCGGGTTGAGCATTTCAGTGAAAAACATCTGCAATGTCCGCAAATTATTTTCGCGACCATTGCTGGACGACGCGACTGCGACGTTAATTAGTTGGGAGCTCTGGTTAATCGTCGTGAAGATATTTTTCAGGACGGTGGATTCAAGCGTGCGGTAGCTGATTAAATAATTACCCGTTGAAAGCAATGCGAATGCAAACAGCACCGCCACCATCAGTTTGTTGGTGAGAGTCAGCTTGCGCTTTGGCGTGGTGACTGCGCCGGATCCAGAATATTTATCGTCCAAGTTTAATAAGACCAGGAGAGTGAAACTGCAAACTTGGCAGTCAGTCAAAGTCGCCGTGTAGACTTAATTGCATTGCTAAGTCATAACACGCTGTACGAATTCAATTGCCATATTGTCCGAATCAATTTAGGTGGAAATCTGGTCCAATTCAAGGTGCGATTGAAATCAGTCTTGGTGAAGGGTGCAATTCCCGCAGAATTAAGCGCGACGAGGTGCCTGCTGTTAGTTGGCCGGAGTCCAATTGCGGCAGAAGTCCAGCAGTGCCATCAGTTTCGTTGACACGGTTTTTTTCTTAGCCATGATCAGATAAAACTGCCTTTGCAATTTAGGTAACACCGAAGGTATTTCCACCAGTTTGCCCTGCCTGAGTAAATCCTGAACCACCAGACGCGAGATGCTGGTGGCAAAAACCTTCAATGAATCTGGCATCAACGTCAAAGTTGGCTACTGCATTGACGATATCAATCGTATTGGCCACCATGATTTTGCTCGGTTGCAAAGCGTGCTAAGGGCTGTACCGGAGTTTTTCAAGCTAGTTGTCGCCTAAAAGTAAATTTTTATGCCGCCAGTTTCAGTTCCTGATACACCTCCTTATGATTTAATTGTTCCTTT
>JBEONO010000034.1:0-17951 GCA_040544425.1 Oxalobacteraceae bacterium GrIS 1.18 | reverse complement strand
CATTATTAGCTTCATCGACATGCGTCATTTATTGTGGCATTCCACGGTGATCACGGCCTCTGAACGTGAGGCTGCTTATGTGATTGACGGCCTTATGCATAACGACGTGATCAAGAGCGACATTCATTCTACGGATACTCATGGTTTTTCAGAAGTCATTTTTTGTTCAACCTATTTGCTGGGAACTCAGTTTGCACCACGTATCCGGGGCATCGGACGACAGCGACTTTATGCGCTCAAGAACCGACAATTTTACGAGGAACAAGGACAAACGGCGCTGCTGCCGCACCGAGCCATTCGTGTCGTTTTGATCGAACCAGAATGGGACGAAGTCTTACGTTTTATTACGACCATCAAGTTGAAAGTGGCGACGGCATCACAACTCTTCAAGCGATTGAATTCTTATTCCAAGCAGCATACTTTGTATCGGGCGCTCAAAGAATTTGGTAAAATGCCCAAGTCACTTTTTATCCTGAAATACGTTGATGACCCTGCGTTTAGGCAATCGATTGAGAAGCAGTTAAACAAAGTGGAAAGTTCAAATAAATTTTCCAAAGCCATATCGTTTGGTCATAACCATGAATTCATTCAAAGCGAGAAGGAAGAGCAGGAGATCGCTGAAGGTTGCCGCCGCTTGATCAAAAATGTGATTACGTGCTGGAATTATCTTTTCCTGACACGGATATTGGATCAAGAAACTGATCCTGCGCGTAAGGAGGAACTGATCGAAGCTGTTCGCAATGGGTCAGTAGCGACCTGGCGGCATTTTAATCTGCATGGGGAATTTGATTTTTCGGATGAAAAAATGATTGATTCAGTCGGACTGACCAAACCTAAAAATCCGCCGACACGGAAAAATTGATCAATAAAATCAGCGAATGGCCGAAAAAATCGGCCTTTTAAAACGCGCTGTATTCAACAATCTGATGTGCGGGAGGGGTAAAGTGCCAAGCGGGCCAAAAAAACGGCTGATTTATCACTTCTGTGGGAGTTTTATGTCGTTTGTTTAAGAATACCCGATCATCACAGGCAAGGTGTGCGTGTAATCAACAGTTGTGAAAGAGCGACTGAAACTGGCATTTAACAAATTATTTAAACTACCCCATGGGCTGTCTTTGCCGGACTCAGCGCTGGAATGATGCGCATCAAATTCAAACTTCAGTTTCGGCGAGTATTTCCATACTGCATTGAAACCAACAGATTCGTTTTTGGTCTTGGTCGCATAGTCCCCGAAAGCTGCTGTATTGTCCTGTGGTATGTTGTAGTTTTCTGTATAGCTTAATGGCGAGATGGCACTGCCACTTGGCCAGGTACTGGTTGATGTTGGCGCCGCGCTGAACCAGGCACCTACTTCACTGTGCTGCGTGTGGAGCTTGCGTTCGGCAAAAGTAAAGTCCAGCGTAGTGAGCAACTCATTATTTGGCTTGTACTGGAATACCAACTGATCGTTGACGCGAGTACTTTGAACACTGCTCACACCGTAAGAAAAGTTTTGCGGAATTACATAAACCTGATTGCCGGTCGGGCCGTTGGTGGTGGTGCCCAATGCGTGACCATCAGTCGTGCTGGTCGCATTCTATGCCGGGAATGGTCCCTGGAAGCCATTTGCCGAACCGGCCTGATTGAATCCAGAATCACGTTTCTGATAACTGGCATTCAATAACACGCCGAACTTGCCATCTTCTGAGGTGTTACTGTACAGGCCAGAGGCTTCCGGTGTGATTTTGCTGTTTTGCATCTGTGCCGGCAGATTGGCACCAGACTTGTCTTCTACACCCTTGATGCTGACGCTGGAGTGAAATCCAGGGTTATCGAAAGGCCGCGCTGTCATAACATTGATCGTAGCGCCAATACCACCGGCGGAGTCTTGTGCCCGGCCAGTTTTATAAACCTGAATCTGGGAAACCGACTCAGGTGCCAGATTAGCGAAGTCAAATGAACGGCCACCGGTGTCACCCAGATTAGTCGTTGGCATCTGACGGCCATTCAATAACACCATATTGAAATCAGGACCGAGACCACGGACTGTGACTGTCTGACCTTCGCCATTGGCACGATCAATCGATACGCCACTGATACGCTGCAGGGATTCGGCCAGATTGGTGTCCGGGAATTTGCCGATATCTTCAGCAACCACACCGTCCACGATCCCGTCTGAATCACGTTTCAGATTCAAGGTCGATTGCAAACTGGCGCGCAGACCGGTCACAACAATCGACTGTACTGCATCTGCTCCAGACGCTGCAGCAACATCGTCCGCATAAGCATGTCCGACCAGTGTCGCGCAGGCACTGGCAACGGCCAGACTCATTAATTTTTGCTTAGTCATTGGGTAGGGCATTGTCTTCCTCTTTTCTCATTAGAATTGTGATTGATGGGCAATCTTATTATTAAGGCTATGTTTCAGATGGAACGGTAAAAATTTATTTCATCACTATGAAATTTCAAAGTAACAAGCAGGGATACGTAAAAAAGTTTTAAATAGTCAATTCATCCTCCTGATTAAATCGACGGCTGTCGCGACTTGGCGACAGACGTGATCTTGTTTAGTCGAATAGAATGTTTTGTGTCAGAAAATTTCAAAGAAAAATTCAAAAACATTTTTCAAGTCTGCGACAAAGATCATTCCTACCTCGCCATACCCTCCCGAACCGATATTCATTCCCAACTTTCCTCGGACGGTCTTGTCGGATCTAACTCTTTCTTTGCTCATTAACCGGCTCACTGGCAAACCAATTTTCCTTCGACAGCGGAACATTGTTTTTGCGATCCTGGTTTCATGAACTCGGCACCGTACCAGTCGTAAGAAACAGGCTCACTAGTTACCTGCTTTGTATAATTTGCCGGGTCAGCCGGATTGCCGGAGCCTTTATAGACAGCATGGTCCGGATAGGCAAAAATGACACGGACTTTGTCGACCACTTTGCTTTTCTTGAAATCAGAAATGCGTGGCGCAGACGCCGTACGGGCAACCAATGCAGTTGGTGCGTGGTTTGATTCAGTCCAGCGCATCAGTGGCGTAAGTAAATCAAATTCGCTCGGACCATCTCCCGTGCCACAGTGGTACATACCGGGAAAAAGAAACAGTCTTGCAAATGCGGCGGTTCGCTCTGTTCCCATCAGCTGATTCACAGCCGTATAGTAAGCAATGGTATTGATCGGTGAAATATGAGGATCCGACCAGCCGTGCCAAAGAATCAGCTTGCCACCCGCAGTAGCAAACCCGGACAGCTCCGGATTCGTCGCATCGTAGAGGACATGCATGGCGCGTACCTGATCGAATTGTGCTGCATCGAAATGAAAATCTTTCAGACTGTAGTCGGCAGCCGGATTCTTTTCGAATATCAGGTTTTTTATCGATCCCAGTGCCATGAATGTGCTCGGCACAGGCTGATCGGCGCTTTTCGTAACAAACACCCCTTCCCAGGCTAGTTCCGATCCATATTGCGGGCCGCCGATGGTTAAATGTCTGCCCTGTGCATCCTGCGGTCCTGCGTACAGTTTGCGTACCGTGGCGACCTGAGCGGCAGTCAGGCATTGGGAAGTGTCAGCGCGACCTTCCGGACATTGGATTGTTGCGGGGTCAAATTTGCACTGACGCGGATCGTTGATAAGTCCATCCTTCTGACCATCCAGTGCATCGCATGCTGCCAGCACTGCCTTGTGCAAAATCGGCAGCTTGTCTGCGGTGAGTACAGTTTTGCCATTGGCGTCCGTATTACTGGTGGCTTGCCAGCCATGATAAAAGCTGTTTTGAATCTGAAAATTCATGGCCGGCGCGCCGGCGGCGATGCCGTTGAAATCGTCAGGATAGCGCTGCGCTTCAGCCAGGGCTTCACGACCGCCATCTGAACAACCGCTGAAATAATTGTATTTAGAAGGCGCGGCATAAAACTGTTGAACCAGCTGCTTGCCCAGCACGGCCGTCAGATGCACACCGCGATAGGCGAAATCGATACGCGCCTGCGGGTCACTGCCAAACTCGCCTTCTCCCACGTTGCGGCTGGCATGGCCCATATCAGTCGATCCCAGCGCCAGCCCGTGCGTATCGGCAGGCACGCAACCTTTGGCATGATCAAGATGAATACCCAGCACGCCACATAAACCGCCACAACCGGTCTGCAGATAACGCTGGGTCCAACCCTGCACGGGCAGACGGAATTCGCTTTTAATATTGGGCGCAATCAAAGTGCGGACTTCGCAGTACGCTACGCCATCCTGAGTGGCAACAGTTGTACTGAGCACTTCCGTTTTCGCGCCGACAGCAGCACTGAGATCGGTACTTTTGAGATTCTCGCAAGCCATGGCGGCTTTCAACCCAGGCAGATCTGCGAGCCCTTCCTGTTTATACGTTTTTGGGTTTGGTGCGGTAGAAGTGGCTTTCGCACTGGTTTGAAACGTCAGGTCTGCCAACAGCAACATGGCAACGGCAGTCTGTTTTGTGATTTTTGGAACCGTGTTGAATAAATACATGGTCGCATCCATTTTTTTAACAATCTCCAGGGGCCACATGACCCCTGGAACCGCTCATCAGTAATTCACACCAAATCTGACTCCGATAAAGCGTGGCTCACTCACCGTAAAGTTATTGTTAGACCCCGCTGCAGTGAGTTGCAGTTTGTTCTCAATGTTGGTGACGAAAAGCTGTGCACTGTATTTCCCACTGTTATGCAGATAGGTAATGTTGGCATTGCTGCGACTGAAGGCTTTCTGCGTGTATTGCACACCGCCGACTAAATCACTCGCGACGTAGCTGCTGGAATACTTCGTCCCCAGATACGTCTTGATCTCACCATTGGTTACTTCTGTTGTATGGGTATAACCCAACGTTGCTGTCGCGGAAGGGGTTTTGTCCAGACTCTTGCCGGTGAAGTCAACGTTTTGAAACAAACCTGCCATAAACTGGCCATACTTGGAATGCATCATGGACAACGACGCAGTGATCTGATCAGCATCTGACATTTTATATTTCAGCGAATTTTCCCAACCGGAGATAGTCGATGCAACGGCGCGGGTGTAAATCACAAAATTACCTTCAACATTGGTCAGGCCACTGATCTGATTCTTGGCATAGTCGTAATAAAACAGATCCGAATTGAATTGGAAATTATTGCTCAGACGGCCCTTATAGCCGATCTCATACGCAGTCAGTTCCTCAGGAATATATGGTCCAACTCCGTTCGTCGCCGGGTCGAAGTCATTAAAACCGCCTGGCTTATAACCGGTAGCAACGTCGGTATAAAGCAATTCATGAGGATTGAACTGATAGTTCAAGCCCAATCTGTAGGTAAGTTTGGTCGCACTTTCAGAACCGTTGTTTGGACCACCAATACAATCAGCAAACGGATTTGTACAGCCCGGCGTAGGGCCGGCAGAAAACGTGCCGACCCGGGTTAATGAGTCATTGGATTCGCGCAGACCGGCTAGGACAGAAATTTCATCCGTAAAGTTGTATGTTCCCTGGCCAAAAATTCCGCTGGACTTGTGCGTCGTTGTATTCAGAGGATCGATTCCGTTGGTGCTGTTAGCAAAAGTGGGGTTGCTCACAACCGCATTCAAATTATGGTCACTTTCATTGATTTTTTCGTTGTGATAATTTGCTCCAACCACCCACTGCAATGCAGACTTGTTGGCATTCGTAAAGCGCATCTCGACATTGCTTTCATTGAAATCACCACGATAATTTCGCCATGCGTATTGTGGCTCACCTGATGACCGATCGGCATTGGTCGATGGATCAAAGGTGGCCGATGTTAATTCATGCGCGTGAAATTCGCTGTTCGACGCAATCACCGTCATTTTCACCTGGCCAAGCAAGGTGTTGAATTCGCCGTTATAGCTGTTGAATTTGTCGTTGATATCTCCGCCAAATGGATTGCCGTAAACCTGTTTCTGCTGCGACGGAGAGCCGTTGGCAATCTGACTGTAACTTGGCACCGTACCGTAGCCAACACCGGTTACATTTCCGAAAGTCGTTGCCAACAGCATTGTTGTGTCGTGCGAAAATGTATAAAGGGCGCTCAGACGGCCTGCTCGGTCGTGCTGATCATTGCGTGCCAGCCCGCCTGGGTTGGCGCCCAGACTTGGCTGCAGGTACCCGTCCCTGTCGTTGCCATTCACAGCAATTCGCACCGCCAGTTCATTTGAAATTGGCACGTTGACCATAGCATCTGAACGTCTGGCATTGTAGCTCCCGAATTCAGTATTGATTGACGCTGCGAAATCCTTGTCCGGTTTGTTGGTAATAATATTGATGGCACCACCGGTGGTGCTGGTTCCATACAAAGTACCCTGCGGACCACTCAAAACTTCAATCCGTTCGACATCGAAGAAACTCAGACCCTGTTCAAGCGGGCGTCCGATCGGAACACCATCTACGTTAAAACCGATACCTTGTGTTCCTTTCGAAGTTTGATCGGTGGTGGTCACACCACGAATATTAATATTCACACCAAAAGGATCGCGCCCCATCACCAGATTGGGAACCAGATCACCAATCTCCGACACATTGGTAATCCCGCTCGCGCGCAGATCATCGCCGGTAACCGCGGTAATCGACAACGGTGTTTTTGAAATGGGTTCTCCGACTTTACGGGCTGTAATGATCACTTCCTGAATTCCAGAGTTCGTTTGACTGGCTGTCTTGACTGTTCCATCAACAGCTTGAACTGCGACTGCTTCAGTATCTGCCGATTCAACCTCGGCATAGGCGTACGTAGCACAAATTTGTAGCATACCGATAGCCAGAGCCACCGGTTTCATACGGAATGCCGGACTGCGGCTTTGTTTAATCATTTTCATGATTATCTCCATTTATATAGTTTTAAATTAAGGACGTCATACCCTGGTAATTGCCCGGCAATATCGGACTACCAAAGACTTGAAATTACCCTTCTGCTTGTGTTGACGCCCTGGAAAAATGAACCTGAGCCCTTGGACTTGGTGAATGGATTATCGGACACCTGAACAAAAACCGGCTCCGCAAAAAAACTTCCACGCCATCTAATTTTGTTATTGGGCATCGGAAGTCATTGATTTTGCAATGCATCAAAATACTTCACAGCGAAGACGATTTTTTAGGTGAATAGAGGGAAAACAGTGCGGAGAATGGTCATGGATACACAGTGTTGTAGTTTTCAAAAAACAGGTGGTATCAGACAGATGAAACTCAATCTTCCAATGTGTTGTTTTCAAGTTCAGCTGCAACTTTTCTGATGGCCTCCATCAGAACCATGGCACCCGGCGACGCATAAGAGCCGACTCGGCTCATTAATCCTATTGATCGCGCAGTATTACTCAGCTCAATATTCAGAACCGTCAGTTGTCTGGCTTCGCGTTCGTAGAAAAGCTGCTGAGGTGAAATGGCAGTGATCATATCGCTGTTGACCAGAAGTCCGCGCAGCAGCGCAAGATCACTGGTTTCGACAGTTGCCGTGGGAGGTTCAAGTCCTTGTAAGCGAAACGATTGGTCGAACAGTGTGCGTGCAGGCGTGCCTTTACGTGCTAGGACCCATGACAGTCTCAACAGCTCATCCAGTTGAACTTTCTTTTTTTTCGTCAACGGATGACCACTGCGCACTACCGGAGCAATCGTATCGCTAAGGAGCGGTTCACAGATCAAGTCAGAGGTACTTGCGTCATGACGTAATGCACCGATGATGAAATCAATGTCAGCCGAACGCAGCCCAACTTCAAGCTGCTCATAGGGTCCCTCTATGGTGGATATGCGTAGCAGCGGATGATTTTTGACTAACTCCGCGATAGCGCGTGGCAGTATCACCGAACGCGAAAGCGGCAATGCACCAACCGTAATCGTTCCCTGCAACGTGCCACGCAGTGCTGAAATATCGTCATCGACGTGCCGCAACTCCGTCAGGGCCCGTTTGGCATGAAACGCCAGCATACTGCCTGCTTCGGTAGGTATCATACCCTTCGTCGTACGTTGAAAAAGTTGGATTTGCAAACTTGACTCGAGCTGGCTGATTGAAGAACTGACTGCAGGCTGGGTAATGTTAAGAACGCGCGCCACAGTCGGCATGTGATGTAACTCAGCCAAAGTGACATAGCAGATCAGACGATGCTCGTTAAACAGCATGGAAAAAATAGGCGCGTTAGCGGAGCCACCATTTTCTTTAAGAGTCTGCAACATTTTTTCCCTCGCATTCTTGAGCTCAGCGGCCGCACGTTTGGACCGGAATAAAAGCGTGTTGCCGAACACGGTGAGCAACATGCCGTTTGCCTTGCGCTCGAACAGCGGCACGCCAAGTTCCGATTCGAGCGACTTGATTGATCGTGTGATGGCGGACTGGGCCCGATACAACGATTCAGCGGCCTTCGTAATCCCGCCCTTTTCAACTACGGCCAGAAAAGCGCGGATATGTCTGAAATTTAACGGAGTTTTCATGGATCGATCATTTCTGGGAGTGAGTATTTAGCAACACTAGCAGCTGTCCGGCCGTGTGCATCTGACACGGTTTGCATGCATCGATAACATTAATGATGCTGATAGTGCAAATGTGCATCTGCAGCACGGTTTTGTTCCTGCATTTAATCTGACTGGCACTGTACTTTGTTTTCGTGTTATGACTCAAGCCAATAAGCAAAATAGAACGCTCATCAGCGAATAAAGCAACACCGGTGGAGTGGACTTGCGCAATACTAAAACCAATTCAAAACTGGGGTTATCCGTAACATGAACAGTTCTTCCATTTCAGATCAAGTCGCCATTCCGTGCCTGTTTATGAGGGGGGGGACATCACGCGGGCCGTTCTTTTTGGAATCAGACCTGCCTGCTGATATCGCTAACCGTAACCGCGTCCTGCTGTCGATCATGGGCTCCCCAGACAAGCGCCAGATTGACGGTCTTGGTGGCGCCCATCCGCTGACCAGCAAGGTTGGCATCGTCAGCAAGAGCGCACGTAGCGGTGCGGATCTTGAATTTCTGTTCGTTCAACTGCAACCCGGCAACGACAGCGTGGATACAAGCCCCAATTGCGGCAACATGTTGGCTGCCGTTGTGCCTTTCGCTGTCGAGAAAGGTCTGATTGCAATCGAGTCAGATCTGACCACCGTGCGCGTCTTGACCCGCAACACCGATATGCTGTGCGACATTTCGGTAGTAACTGCGGGAGGTTATATGCACTACGCAGGGGAGGCCCGAATCGATGGTGTGCCAGGCACTTCAGCGCCGGTGACCATTAATTTTCTCGACACGGCGGGATCTGTCTGCAGCAGTCTGCTGCCTACCGGACATATCAAAGACACCCTGACGATAGAATCATCTGACAACGCGACATTTCATATCGAAGTCACCTGCATTGACAATGGCATGCCGATGGTTCTGATGCGCTCTACAGATCTGGGGCGCACCGGAAGCGAAACAGTCGACGAAATGAATAACGACAGCGAACTCAAAAGTCGCCTTGAAGCGATCCGGTTGCGTGCCGGACTTGATATGGGACTGGGCGACGTCAGCCAGAAAAATTACCCGAAGATGTGTCTGGTTGCGAGTCCGCGTGAAGGTGGAAGCGTTCTGACACGCTGCTTTATTCCGCACGTCTGTCATGACTCGATCGGCGTATTGGCTGCAGTGACAGTTGCAACTGCGTGCGTCCTTAAAGGATCGATTACAGAAGGACTGGCCGTGGTACCGGAAGGTCAAGTCAAACTGATTTCAGTCGAACATCCGAGTGGCGAATTCAGTGTTGAACTCGAAATGGATCAGGACAACTCGCAGCAGGTTAACCGTGCGGCACTGCTGCGCACTGCACGTCTCATCATGCGCGGCGAAGTCACCGTGCCGCATTCAGTTTGGAAAGGATCAGATAATGACAAATAAAACCATCAACAAGCCACGTGTGATCGATTGTCACGGTCATTACACGACAGCACCTAAGGCTCTTGAAGACTGGCGCACTCAGCAAATTGCCGCACTGAAATTACCCGGGTCGGGGCCACGGGTCGTTGACCTGCACATCAGTGATGACGAATTGCGTGAATCAATCGAATCCAATCAGCTCAGGCTGATGAAACAGCGCGGAATTGACCTGACGATTTTCTCGCCACGTGCCAGCTTCATGGCGCACCATATCGGCGATTTCAACACCAGCGCCACCTGGGCTTCGATCTGCAACGAACTGTGCTACCGCGTTTCACAACTGTTCCCAGACAATTTTTTTCCTGTTGCCATGCTGCCTCAGTCACCGGGCGTAGATCCCCGCACTTGCATTGCGGAACTGGAAAAATGCGTCAATGAATATGGCAACGTTGGCATCAATCTGAATCCTGATCCATCCGGCGGGCATTGGACCTCACCGCCATTGTCTGACCGTCACTGGTACCCGATCTATGAAAAAATGGTCGAATACGGCATTCCTGCCATGATTCATGTCAGCACCAGCTGCAACAATTGCTTCCATACGACAGGTGCACATTATCTGAACGCGGATACCACTGCCTTCATGCAGTGCCTGACTTCTGATCTGTTCAAGGACTTCCCGACGTTGAAGTTCATCATTCCTCATGGCGGAGGAGCCGTGCCGTATCACTGGGGACGCTTCCGCGGCCTGGCCCAGGAAATTAAAAAACCGCTGCTCGATGAGCATTTGCTGAACAACATTTTCTTCGACACCTGCGTCTATCACCAGCCCGGCATCGATCTGCTGACCAAGGTCATTCCATTGAAAAATATTCTATTTGCATCTGAAATGATCGGTGCCGTCCGCGGAATCGATCCGGAAACAGGTCATTATTTTGACGACACGCGTCGCTATATTGAAGCCTCCGACCAGCTCAGTGCAGAGGACCGCTATCAGATCTATCAGGGCAATGCACGCAAAGTATTTCCGCGCCTTGACGCAGTACTGACCACACGTCACGGAACATAACAGGAGACAGCATGTCGTTAAATAATTTAGGCATAGTAAAAACCGGAATCAACCGCGCTGACCCGGCCGCTGTCGAAAAACTAAGCCAGTTCGGGGTTGCAACCATCCACGAAGCCATGGGCAGAGTCGGCTTGCTGCAACCGTATATACGCCCCGTCTACCCGGGTGCCAGGATGTGCGGAACGGCAATTACAGTGCTGCTTCAACCAGGCGATAACTGGATGATGCACGTGGCTGCGGAACAGATCCGGCCGGGCGATGTCGTCATCGCTGCGGTGACGAGTGAATGTACTGACGGATTTTTCGGCGACCTGCTGGCCACTTCATTCCGCGCGCGCGGTGCCGCGGGCCTGGTGATCGACGCAGGAGTGCGCGATGTGTATGATCTGGCTCAAATGAAATTTCCGGTTTTTTCCAGGGCAATCAGTGCCAAGGGGACCATCAAAGCCACCTTGGGTTCTGTCAATATTCCGGTTATCTGTGCTGGTGCCATGGTCAATCCCGGCGACGTTGTCATCGCTGATATTGATGGTGTGGTGATCGTTCCGGCACACATTGCCGCACAGGTGGCCGATACTGCTGCAGCAAGAGAAGCCAATGAGGCAGCAAAGCGGGAAAAGCTGGCTGCCGGCACTCTGGGACTGGACATGTACGCGATGCGGGAAGGGCTGGCCAAAGCAGGGCTGCGTTACATCGACTGAAGTAATATCCAATCACAGCAAAAAAATAATACAAAAATATTGAGACAAACATGAATCAGGCAGCAACGCTGGATGTAAGGCTGTTCATCAATCAACGTACCATGTCGCCGTTCCAATGGCTGCTGGTGCTCTTGTGCTTTCTGATCGTCGCAGTTGATGGCATGGATGTGGCCATTATGGGCTTTGCTGCGCCTTCGATACTGGCCGATTGGCATGTGTCGCGCAGCGCGTTCGGTTTGGTCATGGGCGCAGCGCCGGTCGGGCTGGCACTGGGAGCGTTGATCGCAGGATCGTCGTCCGACTGGCTCGGTCGCCGCAAGGTCTTGATCGGATCGGTTTTCGGATTCGGCGTATTTACCGTGCTTGCCGCTTTCAGCAGCAACCCCACAGAGATGGCGGCGCTGCGTTTCCTGACAGGGTTCGGTCTTGGCGCGGCAATGCCAAACACCACGACGCTGATGTCCGAATATGTGCCGGAGCGCTCACGTGGCGTACTGCTGACGACCATGTTTACCGGTTTTAATCTGGGGTCAGCCTGCATCGGGTTTGCCGCTGCGTACATGCTGCCTGCATTCGGCTGGAAAGCGTTATTGCTGTTTGGTGGTTGCGTACCGCTGGCACTGGTTCCAGTGCTCTATTTCTACATGCCCGAATCGGCGCGGTTCATGGTTGTGCGTGGATTTCCCGCCGCACAGATCCGCCGCAATCTGGGCCGTGTTTGCCGGATCAATCTGGACACCGTCACCAGCTTCGTCTCACCTGACGCAAATGCAGGTGTCAAACAGCCAATATCGGTTCTGTTTTCCGGCTCCTATACTTTGCGCACCATCACGCTATGGATTGCCTATTTTATGGGCCTGCTGGTGATCTATCTTGCCACCAGCTGGATGCCGACTATGATGAAGGACGCCGGCATGTCGCTGGGGCACGCTGCCAATCTGACGGCCATGTTTCAGCTCGGCGGCACCATAGGCGCTATCTTGATCGGCATGTTGATGGATCGCTACAACCCGAACCGGGTCATCGCACTTTCCTACGTGGCTGGCAGTGCGCTGCTGATTATGCTGGGTCTGTCGGGGCTGCTGTCTGGCTCGGTGATGATTCTGGTGGCTGCGGTCGGATTTTTCGTGTCCGGCGCGCAAACCGGTTTAAACGCCTTTGCGCCGGGCTGCTATCCTACCGTTGCGCGGGCGACAGGCGTGAGCTGGATGCTGGGGATAGGCCGGATGGGCAGTATTCTCGGTTCTTCAATCGGCGGTATCTTGCTGGGAATGGGCTGGGGATTTGAAATCATTATCAGTATTCTGGCGATCCCTGCGCTGATCGCCGCGCTGGCGATTTTCATTAACCGAATTTCATTTACTCAAAACGAGACAGATTAAGACAGGAACTGATATGGCACGCATTATTGGCGGCATCGCATGCTCACATACCCCGACTATCGGTTTTGCGGTGGACCGCGACAAACAGACCGATCCGGTCTGGAAACCGATATTCGACAATTTTCAGCCGGTACGCGACTGGATAGAACAAAAAAAGCCCGATGTGTTATTCATGATTTTTAATGATCACGTCACCTCGTTTTTCTTTGATCATTATTCAGCGTTCAATCTCGGCATTGATCATCAATACCGGGTGGCAGACGAAGGCGGTGGTGCGCGTGACCTTCCCCCGATAGCAGGACATGCCGCCTTGTCTCAACACGTCGGCGCATCGTTAATGGCCGATGAATTTGACATGTCTTTTTTTCAGGACAAAGCTCTTGATCACGGCTGTTTTTCACCGTTATCGATTTTGTGCCCACACGATCCAGACTGGAATGTTCAGATAGTCCCTCTTGCCGTCGGCGTGCTGCAGTTTCCGATCCCGACCGCAAAGCGTTGCTACAAACTTGGGCAAGCTCTGCGTAACGCGATTGAAAGTTATCCTGAAGATATTTCCGTAGCAATCGTCGCAACAGGAGGATTGTCGCACCAGGTGCATGGCGCGCGCGCCGGGTTCAATAATACCGAGTGGGACAGACAATTTCTGGAGATATTTGAAAAAGACCCGGTGGCGCTGACCAGTTTGCGTCTGGCAGAGTACGTTGAACTGGGCGGCATGGAGGGTGCCGAAATCATCATGTGGCTGATCATGCGCGGCGCGTTGTCAGCATCGGTCAAAAAAATTCATCAATCTTATTACCTGCCTTCGATGACCGGTATTGCAACGGCTATTTATGAAAATCAGGACTGGGATCTCTCCAGCGAGCAGCGTGAGCAACGTCTGGAGCAACACCGTCAGCACATGCAGTCAGAACTGGCCGGTATGTCAGCAATCCCGGGGACGCATCCCTTCACGCATGCCGTAAGCGTCAAGGCGTATCGGATTAATCAGTTTCTACACGGTTTGATCAAGCCGGAGAACAGAAAGCAATTCCTTGAAACGCCGGAGGATAGCTTCAAAGTGGCCAGACTGACTGAGCAGGAATCCGATTTAATCCGGCGGCGCGATTGGGACGGAATGATACGTTACGGCGTCATTTTCTTTATGTTGGAAAAATTAGGTGCCGTCGTTGGAGTATCCAACCTGCATATTTATGCGGCCATGCGAGGGCAGACTCTGGAAGAATTACAGGCCACCCGCAATGCGCCCAACGCGTTGTATTCGGTTACCGGCGCAGGAAATTTAGGTTGGAACAAAGCAGATTAAATTTAATCAATTCAGGAAAGTGAATTCAGCATGTTACTGAACAAGATAAAAACCGGATCTCCCCCCTATCCATTGTCGACAAAAAAATCGGCATCGATCAATCGTGTGATCGTAATGGTGATGATACTGTTTTTTTCCTTTGGATTTTGCACTGTATTAGTCGACACGCTAATTCCGAAACTAAAAGCACTGTTTGCACTATCTTATGCAGAAGTGATGTTAACCCAGTTCTGTTTTTTTGGTGCGTATTTTATTGTTTCTCTACCAGCTTCACGCATCATTAATCGAATAGGCTATTTCCAAAGCATTACTCTCGGCCTTTCGATTATGGCAACCGGTTGTTTATCATTTACACCTGCTGCTGAAATAGGAAGCTACCCCTTATTTCTTGCCGCGTTATTTATTCTTGCAACTGGTGTAACCATTGTACAAGTTGCGGTTAATCCCTTAGCAACCATAGCAGGTGATCCAAGATATACACACAGTCGGTTAACTTTGGCGCAAGCATTTAATTCACTTGCAACTACGGTAGGACCGATTTTCGGCGCCACATTTATTTTAACTGGAACACTCGTTACACCAGATCCAGCAAAACTGTCCTCATCTGCATTGGTTGCATTGCGGCAGTCTGAAGGACATGCCATTCAACTCCCCTTTTTAATGATCGCTTCCGCGTTGTCAGGATTGGCTGTGATTTGCTGGTTTTGCCGCCATTGGGTCCCCTCGATCGGGCATCAGGAAGCTAATGGAAGCTATTCTGCACTGATAAATAATCCTCGTTTAATGTTTGGTGCAACAGCGATATTTCTTTATGTTGGCGCTGAAGTTTCCATTGGAAGTGCGATGGTCAGCTATTTAATGCAACCGTCCGTTCTTGGTGCCAGTCCGCACACAGCAGGTTCACTGGTATCAGTGTACTGGGGAATGGCGATGGTGGGACGTTTTATGGGCGTGGGAATCTTAAAACGATTTAGCCCGGGATTAATGCTCAGTTTATTTGCAATAGTTGCAGCAACCTTAACTGGGGTATCTGGATTGTCCTCGGGTAACCTTGCGGCACTGACGCTATTGTCAGTGGGTTTTTGCAATTCAATCATGTTTCCAACCATATTTTCAATGGCGCTGGAAGGCATCAGCGTTCAAGCTCCTCGCGCCTCAGGTCTATTGTGTCTGGCAATTGTTGGCGGCGCAATCATTCCTGTCATCACGGGCGCGGTGGCCGATGTGGGCGGATTGAGTCAGGCATTGTGCATACCCGTGATTTGTTATGCAGGAGTTTCGGCCTATGGCTGGTTTGGTCGTCGGAAAAAAGTGGTGTCGACAGTTGGTGAAAATGCAAAAAACTTGTAGTGCGAAAAGCTTCCAGCCAAAAATATACCTCCAGGTTGTCCTTGAATAAATTGAAAGCCATTGGGCTAAACAGTTGGTCAGTTTATTTATCAATATATTGTCGAAATTACCGTGTAAATTTCGGGATCCAATTGATATTTATTTCCATTAAATTTTTGAAATCACCAATGAGATATCTAATATTTTTTTTATTTCAATATTTGGTATTGAACAGTCTAAAAGGTGGTATGTATTTATGATTCAGGAACATCCTTACCCACATCTCTTGGCTGACGTTGGAGGCACGAATATACGATTTGCACTCGTCCTTAATGCCGAAGGCGCGATAGTTGAGGAGCGTAGCTTTGTTTGTAATGACTATTCTGGGCTTTATGAAGCAATTCGATCCTATTTGGCGATGATAAACGTAAGGCCAGGTTCGGCATGCATAGGAATTGCGGCCCCAGTCTCAGATAATTTAGTCAGCATGACCTGCTTGAATTGGCAGTTTTCCCAAATTGAGCTCAAGGAAAAGCTTGGCTTGGAATCCCTTATCGTCGTCAATGACTTTACTGCACTCGCTCTTTCTGTGCCTGGTCTGACCGACTCAGAATTAAATAAAGTCGGAGGGAAGGTACGAAAAGATGATTTACCGATTGCCATAATCGGCGCAGGGACCGGGCTTGGCGTTTCCGGATTAATTCCAATGCACAGGACGGGAGCAATACCGCATTGGATTCCACTCCAAGGCGAAGGTGGACACGTTTCATTCACTCCATTCAACGAAAGAGAAGATGCAATTTTAAGGGTGTTGAGAAATCGCTTTGGCCATGTGTCTGCAGAAAGAGCACTTTCTGGTCCAGGACTATTCAATATCTTTGATGCAATTAGTACGATCGATAGTTTGCCGAGGGTATCTATCGAACCCGCTGAAATTATTCAAAAAGGTTTACAAAATGCCTGTTCCATTTGCAGAGAAACTCTCGACACCTTTTGTGCAATATTAGGTACTACAGCAGCAAATTTAACTATTACGCTTGGTGCGAGAGGTGGGCTCTATATCGGCGGCGGTATCGTCCCCAGGTTTGGAGAGTATTTTTCGGCCTCGCCGTTCAGGTCAAGGTTCGAACATAAGGGACGTATCTCTAATTACCTCGCTGATGTGCCTGTATTTGTAATTCACGCGCAAAATCCAGCATTGCGAGGTGCTGCGGCTGTTCTAAAGAATCAAATTGATTGATGCTTTGAAGATCCCGATCGCCAGGTATGCGAACATCGCGCTGAAACAGGCGTTTGAGAAAGAGCGCAAAGCACTGTGTCCCAAACTGGGTGAATTTGCCCCCGCCATGCAATTCAATCGAATCAATAAAGTTGTGCGGCGTCAGCACACTGTTTTGGTTAAATGGATTAGTGAGATACGTCGCAAGGTGAGCAACCCAAGGATTTACCTAGTCATTTTGTTGCAAACTGCACCAATCAGCTCCAAAAGCACGATTCAGCCAGCTTCCACTTTTTCATTCTATCTATAATTGACCGGTCAATTTTCTGTCTGCGACAACAGACCAACGTGGCGCAAGCCAAGCGGGAAATGCTACGTTAGCGAGTAGATTAAAGATTTGCACCACTGGTCTCTGGAACGATAATCGCTGCGCAAAATGCCACTGAATATGCGCACAATGCACAAGTTCCCATTGCCGTACCTAACGGCATAGTCGCGACCAAGATGCCAACAGTCGCTGGCACGACAGAGCCAAAACCGCGACCACCGCCGAGACAAAATCCCTGGCCACTTGCTCTGATATTTGTCGGAAATAGTTCCGCGAAAGTTGGAAGCATACCGGACGCTAAACCCGACTGAAACGCACCTAAAAAGAAGCTAAGCAAAAGAGTAATTGACGGCCCAATAGGTGCGAGCAGGAGGAAAGCAACGTTCGCAGCTTGCAGTCCCAAGAACATCATGAACGCTGGTCGGCGCCCCATACGATCAGACAACCATCCAAAACAGAACGGTCCTACCAAAGATCCAATAATATTACATGCCAAATATCCGGCGCTGGAAGCGATAGAAAGATGCAATTCAGTTCTCAGGTATGTTGGCAACCAAGTAATCATGACATAAGCACCACCGAAAATTCCGGTCGCCATCACGACCGCTGGCAACGTCCTTCGCAAATGGACTGGCGCGAAAATATCCCAGAACGGCACAACCTGCCCCCCGGTTTCACGGGCAACTTTTGCATCGTTATATACTGGGTATTCTTAAACAAACGACATAAAACTCCCACAGAATTATAAATCAGCCGTTTTTTTGCCTCAATCGGCACTTAACCCTCTCCGCACGTCA
>JBEONO010000033.1:0-19842 GCA_040544425.1 Oxalobacteraceae bacterium GrIS 1.18 | reverse complement strand
ATTTCTTTGGCACATTCGCCATTGCTTTTTAACCAGTTGTAGCCCATGGCGTGCACCGGATACCAACAGTCGCCCACTTTAATGAGCTCGTTTTCAGTCACCGGCGCGGCGTCATCACAGCCCATTTTGTGGGGATCGCGGTTCACGACTTCGCCTGCATGGTGCCAGGAATACCAGTGGTTACCGGCAATCCAACTTTGCTTCGGGACGCGCTTGCCATCACGCATTTCGAGAATGTAGTTGAGCTGGCCCTCCAGTATTTTGAGAATCCCGCCATAGGAGCCAAACATGACTTCGCTCCAGCCGCGTGCACGGGCTTTTTGGGCAGCAGAAAAGTGTATTTTCCCGCCACCAGGATCGCTGCGTAACAAGCCAATGTCTTCCAGCCTGTCGGGCACATTGTGGTGCCGCTTGTCCGATGTTTCTATCAGGTCGCCGGTGGCGTCGAACCTGCCATTGGCATTCGTCATTTCATAGTAATCAACTTCTGTTGCATCGGGATCGAGTCTGAGTTGGCGTTCTACCGCTGGACTGTCATGAGGTTCAAATAGACCCACTGCGTCCGGTCGCCATGCAATGTTATTTTTTCTTTCCAATAGCTCCTGGCGGCTACGCTTCATGCGCAGGTTACTTCCCATAATCCCGGGCAAAAATACAATAGGGATCAATTTGACCGGCGGTACCCTCATGCACACCTTGCTCCTGTCTGCAACCGGTGTCATCTGCACGGCTACTTGGGCGCCACCACCAATGCCCCAACTGAAATCGACCCATTCGTCGGGTGGGTTGGCGGCTTTGGTTTCTGTGTCGTATTGAAATTTGCTGTTACTCATAATTTTCCCATCCCATCCAGTGGACCAGATAAGTATCCGGATTGAGTGATTGCTGTACCTGAGTGCTGCCATCATGAGGACTTGCCTGTGTTCCTGCTGCATTGGTCTCATCATGGCTTAGTTGAAATGGCTGACGATTTGCCGGCTTATCTTTGCTTTCATAAAAAGCCGCTTCGCGGTCGTATGGCATCCCTTGCCAACTTTGCCCGGCTTGCGTTACGTTTTTTTGTTCACTCCAACTATGCCGAACAGCATGTGCAGTCCACTCCCCATTCGTGCCGGCTTCAATACCAGCGACATTCCATCGGGTATAACTGCCACCGCCATTAATCACAACTTCCTTGCTTCCATTGATGGTGATGGCCTCGGCTGTTTCGGTGATGTTTAATTTGGCCAGCACGTTGATATTTTTTTGCAGTGCCTTGATGTCGATGTCGTTGTTGGCAGCGATCAGTTTCATGCCAGCTTTATGGGCAAATAAGCGCACGGCATTGAGCGCGCTGACGACCACGCTCCTGCCACTGGACAGGCTGATGTGCTGCTGCGCCGTAATGGCGTGATGCAGACCACTGTGCTGTTGTGTGATCCCGGCGGTGCTGCTGGCGATCCCGGCTGGACTGGTCATGACGATATGTGGCTTGCTTAGTTCGGGGAAGCTCCCTGCATCAGCCTTTGTGCCAGACCTTGCCTTGCTCGATATACCGGCAATCTCAGCATTCTGGCTCTGCAGGTCAGTCGCCACCTGAGACTGGTCGCCCGCTTCCTGTGCTCCAGCCTGTTGCGCCGCGTCGGCCAGGGTTGCATGTTGGCTGCGCGCCTGATGCAATCGTTGTGCCGTTTCTTCCAGACTGGTGATGTGGCTGTGTGCCTCGTCTCTGGCTTCGCTGCTGATGAGCAGTCCATCTTTGGCACGTAATACACCGTGACCGTCGGTTCGGAGTTCAAAGCCTTGACCGCGCGCATCCTTGCGTCCCTGACTGTCTTCCACGCGCGTGATAAACCCCAGACCGAGTTGACTGTGCTCGTGGTCGCTCTTGAGCTGCGCCTGGATCTGGCCCTCGCTGTCGTCGAGGATCAGGTGATTGCTGCGACCGGTGCTGGCATTTCCGCCACCATCGCCAAGTTCACGGCTACGAATTCCTGTCAAGGCTTGCTGCCCGGGTAATTGCCAGGGCGGCATATTGAATTGATTATGGACACTGCCGCCGCAAATCGGATGATCAGGATCACCGCCTAAAAACTCAATCAGCACTTCCTGTCCGACCCGCGGGATGGTTTGGTGACCAAGCTGATTACCCGCCCACGGCAATACCACTCTGACCCAGCAACTGCTGTTTTGATTGGCTGCACCGTAACGATCCCAGGGGAACTGGACTTTGATGCGCCCGTACTGGTCGGTGTAAATATTGTTCGCAGCGGTGTCACTGTCAGGGCCGGTCACCAGTGCGACTTCGGGGCCGAGACAACGGTGTTTGGTTTGAGTCAGTTCAGGTCTTAGTACGGCACTGATGGGTTGGACCGTAAAATCAGTGTGCACCTGCCATAAGCCGCGTTCGATCTGGGCCTCGGACAACGCATTGATCAGAGTTGTTGGCGTGCGCCGTGTAGCAGAATTGCGCTGCGTGTCCTCACTGACGTTCTCCAACAGGAAATGCGTACTCAGAACCAGATAAGTCAGATTGGCAGCTTGCTGGGGATGACCACTCAATGTAAAGGTGCTGCCTGCTGCCAGGCCGCGCAGATTCGCGCTGGCATTGGCTCGCTGGCCGTGTTGGCGGTGTTCCTGCATACGAAGGCGTGCCAGGTGTTGACCTTGCTCGTCGCTGCGGTTCGCTTGTGGGTCCGAGCCAGCATTGGGTTGACTGTAGCGATTGCCAGTCTGGGCATCACGCCAGACATACAACTCTTGCTGGTTCTGTCCGGTGGGACGAGGATCACTGTACCGGACTTCCATGGTCGCTCGTGATCTTGTGTAGTCATAGTCACGACTGGCGACCGAGCCGGCGGTCAGGCTATGTTCAGGAGTGAAGGCATAAATATACTCCTGGTCAATCTTGTGACCAGGTGGGTAATAGGGAATGGTGGCGCAGGCTGGGCTGGCAATCGGGAACGCGCCGTTGTAATCGGACAGAATCAGCCGGTGCACGCCTTGGCTGTGTTCAAAGTGGTAGTTGATGCCCCATTCCTGCATCAGGCGCGTGACGAAGGCGAAATCGGTTTCGTTGTACTGCACGCAGTAATCACGCGAGGGGTAAGTCTCTATCAAACGCCGGTCTACCACAAATGCATAATCGTTCAGGACGGCGAGGATGGTTTCGACGGGAGTCTGGTTCTGGAACACTTTGCAATCGGCTGTGAGCGTGGCCAGATGCAGCCATGGGCTTAAGGTGAGTTCATATAAGGCATGGCGGCTATCGACGCCTACAAACCGAGTTGACCTTACCAGGGCCGATATTTCGCGCGTGCCAGCGCCCACATTTGACTTACTGCCGCCGGGCAGCCCCGGATTAAACGAGCCCATGCCTTCGAGTTCAATTGTGCAGGTGATCTCTTTACCGATCACGCTATCCAGATCAAGATCGCATGCTACGCCAATGGAGTCAGGCGTCTGCACCGTCAGGCGATAGTCAAATAATTGATTGATACCTTCGGTTCCGCTCAAGCTTATTGGCGTGAGCACGGATCCCAGTGCAGACAAGCTGGCCCCGCTGATGCTCAGTGCGCGCGAGTGATTAAACAGTCTATTCACGGTGACACCCCCTTCAACTTCCATGCGTAGCCGGGACCGAGCCACTCAAGACACTGCCGCACTCTGTCTTGTGTCCATCCAGGACCAGTGCTACACCATCGACTACGCTGTTTGGCTGTCCCTCAGAGATGTTGTTGTCGCCGTGAATGGGGCAACTGACTTTATCACCCACGCGAGCTGCCGCTTTGCCACGCATAATTAATCTGGGCGAACCGGTCAGAACTTTGCCGCCATGGCTGGTGGCGTCTCCCACCACGATGTATGCCTTACCCATCAACGTATCCCCCATAATTCCATCCGCAGTCCCGGAAATGACGTGGCAACATGCAGACCAATTCCACCGTGTTTGCACAAATGCTCCCAATGTGTCCCTTGCGGATCAACCTGAAAATAAACAAAGCCAGAGTTAAACGGGATTTGTCTGGGTGGCACAGGCAGCACGCGCAATGCAATTCCCGGTAAATGCATGCGAACGAGTCCTGGCAGGCGGTCGGATGCCGCGAGTTTGGCGTGAGCGACAAACGTTTGCGCCAATTGCTCGGCGGGCACGCTCGCGCAGACCGCCAGCACCAAACTGGAAAACGCCTGCAATTCGGCCGGATCGAGACTGGCCAGATACATGCCATGTCCTTTTTCAACCAAGACCAGGCTTTGGGCGCTGCGCACCAACACGTTGTTGAGCATCTCGCGCGTATCCTCGACCAGAGGTTTGAATACGTCATAAGGACAAACATGATCGTAGTCGGGAAATTTAAGTGGACGCCGCTGCTCGGTACGGATATAGGTGGACAATTCACCGTTCAAGCTACGCAGCATGGAGTAAACGGGTTCTGGATTGGTTTCTTTTGCCTTGAGCAGATGGGCTAATAACGGCTCGTACCGATTCAGTATTTGCAGCAACAGGAAATCACTGACTTCTGCTGACTGTGTCGCTCCCGACCCCGCGCTGCCACACAGGCGCTGCGCCAAAGATTCGGCACGCTGATAAGCAGTTCCGTGAATTTGTGCAATCCATTGGATCAAGCGCTCACTGGCACCGTAACAATTGACAGGCGGGATCAAGGTCCCGGCCAGCTCGGCGCCCCCGTCCGAACGCAAGGTGGCCAGTTTCGCTACCGGCAAACCTATCCAGCCACTGGTCATTTCATTTTTCGGCAGCAGGCTGAGACGGAGCCGACAGAGTTGTACCGGCTTGGGACCTTGACCAATGGAATTGGCATCACGCAATTCAGAATCAACAACGCCGAACCGCGCCATCGATTTGCTGGCCGCGTCAAACGTCGTCTCCTCACTGTTGGGCGCACGAATGGGCAAAGCGAGATATAAGGTTTGTTCCAAATGCTCCGGCGACAAGGTCAGAGGTAAGGGCGACGGGGCGTCTCCGGGAATTTCAAACGGCGTTCCGTCCTGAAAAATACCGCTGGCACTGGACAATACCAGCTTCCCCAAATTGAGCGATTCGCTATCGATCAGAAAGTGCCCAAAGCCCCAAAAAAAGGGAGACAAGGGCGCGCTACGTTTGTGTGCAAAATTTTCCAGATAGCGCTCTTGCTGCTGAAATAATTGTGGGCGCAAAAACAGACCTTCGCTCCACGTTACTTTATTAGTCCAAGTCATTATGCTTCCTGTCCAAGATCGGATTGGTGCCGCATCATTTTTCTTCAACTACCACGATCCCCTGCTCCTGCAACTGAATGGTCAGGATGGCTTTATTGGCAGGGATCGCAAATCGGTACCACGCTGCTTCGGATGCCGCTGGTAACTTGAAAACAGTTCGCCAGGTACTGTTGGGTAAATCCCGATAGCCGGCCAAAATTCCAATCGCAGTAGTCTGTGGATTACTTTTTCTTTCAATTTTCTGTGATTCAGTGGGCCGCAATATGTACTCATCCTTGGCCAGCAAATCGCTGTTCAGGATAACTTTGTCGCTGTTATCCAGGCTGAAGTAATCCGCGTCGGAAAAGCTCGCGCTGTCTTTCAGTTCATAGATGCGAACCTTGATTGGAGCGGCTCGACCCGCATCGTCAGGGTTCACATTCGCATCTGCGCAAACAGTCAACACTAATTTCGTTGGCTCTTTGTCTTGTTGTGCCATTGCTGTCAGGGCCAACAGAGATAACACCAGTGCCATCGGCCACTTGAGCAGACAGGACCTGCCCATTTGACCGGTGCAGAAGAGTGTCTCTGACATTTTCATTCCTATATTGAGCATAGCCAGGTTCGCAGCGCTGCCGGTCAAGCCAAGGTGCAGCGCCGCGAATGAGGATCAATCTCAGGCTTCTTTATTGAGCTTGATGTCGAAGCCAGCGGTCACAGCGCCACCGGATCCGCCCTGTTGATTCTGCACGGTGTACTCTTGCTTGATCTTCGCAAAAGACAAACCAACTTCCTCCTGAATGCTCTCCAATTTGGCGTCACCGGTTGGATTGACGTTGGTAATGAGTACATCACTCATCGTAATGCTCAGGTACTCCAATGGATTCCCCCCCGATTTACGCACGACCAATTTAGCCTCAGGAATGTGCTTGCCGGTCATGCAAAACTTCATCAGATTGGGACTGGACCGGTCCACGTTATGGATAAAGGTCAGGTCCTTGACCGTTGCCTTACCTGAACCACCGCCAGAACCGGTGTGCATGTTCGATTCCTGCATGACCTGCCATTTCCAGCTCAACACTTCAATTTCACTCTTGTGATCAGAATCCATGCTTTCGCCGTCAATGCCACTGATCTTCAAAAAAATATCTTGTGCCATACAAACTCTCCTTTAAAAATTAATGTTTTATGCTGCTGCTTTGACTGAAGGCAGCTTGGCCACCAGGCGCAAGCTGACGGTCAAACCTTCTAACTGGAAATGGGGGCGCAGGAAAAATTTTGCGTTGTAATATCCAGGGTTGCCTTCCACGTCTTCCACAATGACTTCCGCTGCTGCAAGTGGACGCCGGGCTTTGGTTTCCTGACTTGAGTTGGCAGGATCGGCGTCGACGTAATTCATGATCCATTCATTGAGCCAACGCTGCATATCTTCGCGTTCTTTGAAGGCACCAATCTTGTCGCGCACAATGGATTTCAGATAATGAGCAAAGCGTGTGCTGGCAAACAGGTAGGACAAGCGTGCAGACAGATTTGCATTCGCTGTGGCGTCAGGATCCATATATTCTTGCGGTTTTTGTAAAGATTGCGCACCGATAAAGGTGGCATGATCGGTACCCTTTCTGTGCACCAGCGGGATAAATCCGGCGCGTGCCAGTTCGGCTTCGCGACGATCCGAGATGGCAATTTCAGTTGGGCACTTCATGTCGAAGCCACCGTCATCCGTCGGGAAGGTGTGGCATGGCAGGTTCTCAACCGTTCCGCCCGATTCCACGCCACGAATCATGGTGCACCATCCATACAATTTGAAGCTGCGATTGATACTGACTGCCATCGCGTAGGCTGCGTTATTCCAGACGTAGTTGCGATGATCGGCGCCCTCGGTCTCTTCTTCGAAGTCAAATTCATCGACGGGATTGGTTTTGACACCATATGGCAGGCGCCCCAAAAAGCGCGGCATGGCCAAACCAACGTATCGCGCATCTTCCGTATCGCGCAAGCTGTTCCATGCGGCGTGCTCCAAATTGCCGGTAATTTTTGCCAGGTCACGCGGATTAGCCAGCTCTTGCCATGAATCCATTTGCAATGTTGACGGCGCGGCTCCGGCAATAAAGGGCGCATGTGCCGCGGCCGCAACTTTGGCCATGGCGCCCAACAGTTCGACATCTGGCGGATTATGATCAAAGTAGTAGTCGGCAACCAGGCAGCCATACGGCTCACCGCCCAATTGTCCATATTCTTCTTCGTACAACCGTTTAAACAAGGGGCTTTGATCCCATGCCACGCCCTTGTAACGACGCATGGTTTGACGCAATTCGGTCTTGCTGATGTCCATAAAACGAATTTTGAGCATTTCATCCGTTTCGGTATTCGAGACCAAATGGTCCAATCCACGCCACGCTGATTCCAGTTGCTGGAAATCCGGATGATGCATGATCAGATTAATTTGTCTGGACAGCTTTTGATCCAGTTCTGAAATAATCGCCTGAATGCTGTCATACGCGTCGTCACTCATGGTGACGGTATTCAGTAAAGCCTGCTCCGCCAGGGTCTGTACAGCCGCGACAACGGCGTCACGCTGCTCCTCTCCCTTCGGTTTGAATTCGCGGTCAAGTAATTGCGCGAATGCGCCGGGATCGGAGAATTGATTCACGTCGCGGTTTGCGGCGCTCTCTGTTTGAGTACTCATGGAAATTCCTTTCTGTGTTTTCAAGTCAATCAGGTCAGTGCTTCCTCAGCAACGGCCTTTGGCATGGAACTTAATGACTTCATCAAACCAGGATCGCTCAATAGCTGACGCACCAATCCTTCCGCGCCTGATTTCCCGTCCATATAGGTTTGCAGATTGGCCAGCTGTGTGCGTGCATCCAAAAGCTGTTTTAAGGCATCAACTTTCGTGGCCACAGCTGCAGGGGAAAAATCGTCCATGCTCTCGAAAGTAATATCAACCATGACGTGACCTTCGCCGGTCAGCGTGTTCGGTACGCCGAACGCCACGCGTGGCGCTATGGCTTTCATGCGCTCATCGAAATTATCAATATCAATTTCCAGAAATTTGCGCTCCGTGACGTTGGGTTGTGGCTGCACGGGCTTTCCGCCCAGATCAGCCAACACGCCCATGACAAACGGCAATTCCACTTTTTTTTCACTTCCGTAGATCTCAACGTCGTATTCGATTTGAACCCGCGGCGCCCGATTACGGGCGATAAATTTTTGACTGCTGTTGCTGACACTCATAAGTACTCCTTCAAATAAATTAAATTGAATGAATCAACACTGCTAAACCGCTTATACACATTTCCATGTCTATTTTTTTCACTGTTAATTTCACCTCCTAGCTGTACACGGTATTGAGATATAGATCGGCATGTCGATCAATGCGTACCAGATCCAACCCGGAACCGGATTCGTGATCGCACGGACGGTGTTGCACATCAAGATGGATTGTCAAAATTGGTCGCCTGTCCTGCATTGCCTGCAGCCACAATTGCGCTACCTGAGTCAGCAGATGTTGCTCAACATAGTGGGCGATCCGCCTGGCACCAGAATCGTGTGTTCCGCAACGGCGCACAATCTGTTCGACTGCGCTCGGGCTGTAAGTAAATCCGATCTGGTGCTGCGCATCCAAGCGTGCTGCCACTTTATTCAACGCCAGTTGTACGATCATTGCCAGATCAGCTTCGAGCAGAGGTAGATACGGAATTATTTTAAGGCGTGCCAAAAACGCGACCGGAAATACTCTTAACAGCTCGTCCTGTAACGCCTGCCCTAAAATTTCCGGGGAGGGTCGCTGCATCTGGTCTTCACAAAGTTCAGTGATGCGTTGAGATCCAACGTTACTGGTGAGTAGAATCAGCGTGTTTTTAAAATCAATGACTCTGCCTTCACCGTCTTCCATCCAGCCTTTATCAAATACCTGAAAAAATACTTCGTGCACGTCTGGATGGGCCTTTTCAATTTCATCCAGCAAGATGACGCTGTAGGGTCTGCGCCTGACCGCTTCCGTTAGTACACCGCCTTCACCATAGCCCACATAGCCGGGTGGAGAACCTTTGAGACTGGAAACGGTATGCGCTTCCTGATATTCGCTCATATTGATTGTGATGAGATTGTGCTCGCCGCCATACACGGCATGCGCCAACGCCAAGGCCGTTTCAGTTTTCCCAACTCCCGATGGTCCGGCCAGCAGAAAACATCCTGCTGGTTTGTTGGGATCACTCAAGCGTGCCCGCGCCGTTTTGATCTGCTGCGTAATTTGTGCAATTGCTGCACTCTGACCGACCACTCTTTTTTCCAATTGCGCTGCCAAACCCATGACAGCACTGACTTCATCACGCAGCATTCGCCCGACCGGGATGCCAGTCCAATCTGCAACAATCGCGGCAATCACGGACTCGTCGACTTGCGCGTGGACGCGGGCTCCTTCAGCTTGAAAGGCCGCTAATTCGCGATGAACGAAAGTCAGTTGTTCTGCATACTCACCATCACCCTTCGCTTGGAATTTTTCATTTGCATGTACGTAGCAAGGCTCCACATCAATCGCGGGCGAACTACGATCTGCCAAAGCAGTTGCCCGGATGTGCAATAATTTTCGAACCAAACCCAATTCCTCTTGCCAGTTCTGTTCCCTGTGATTTAAATCGGCTTCCGCTTCTTTGATCCGGCAAACGATGCGCTCGACTGCATCAGGCTCATGTTGACCCAATTGCAACTCGCGCCGCACTAATGCATATTCGGAATGCAGAGCGACGAGTTGCTCACGCAACTGAGTAATATCCGCTGGCGGGGTATGCACAGACATGGCAACACGTGCGCATGCTGTGTCGAGCAGACTGATGGCTTTATCCGGTAACTGCCGGGATGGAATGTAACGATGCGAAAGCGTGACGGCGGCACGTACCGCTTCGTCCAAAATATCAACCTTGTGATGACGTACAAAGGTTGGAACCAGGCCACGCACCATCGTTATTGACTGGGAAACTTCCGGCTCTTTTATTTGCAGCACTTGAAAGCGACGGGTGAGCGCAGGATCTTTTTCAATATGTTTTTTATACTCGCTCCAGGTTGTCGCGCCTATGGTTCGCAGGTTCCCTCGTGCCAGCGCAGGTTTCAGCAAATTGGCAGCGTCGCCCGTCCCGGCCTGGCCACCCGCACCGACCAGGGTATGAATTTCATCAACAAACAGGATAATGGGCTCGACCGCTTCATCGGCCTCTTTCAATATCGATTTCAGGCGGGATTCAAACTCGCCACGCATGCTGGCACCTGCGATCAAGGCACCGACATCCAAACTGAGCAAACGGACTGACAACAGCGCAGGTGGCACCTTGCCCGCTGCAATTGCAGAGGCCAACCCTTCCACCACAGCGGTCTTACCGACGCCAGCCTCACCGGTTAACAAGGGATTGTTTTGCCGACGTCGTAACAGAATATCGATCATGGTGCGGATTTCGTATTCCCGTCCAAGCACCGGATCAATTTTGTCTGAGCGCGCCAATGCGGTCAGGTCAGTGCAATATTTATTCAGTGCCGATTGCCGGGCATCTTCACTTGGCATGAGCGCATTGCTGGCTTCGCCCGGCGTGGCTGAAGATAAGTCTGAACCGTCTTGCGGGCTATCGGTGTGCTCCGATGAATGGCTTAGCACCGCATGTAATTCTTCGGTTTGTATTGGGATACTGATTCGTTGAAACTGGCCAGAAATGGAAAACAAGACGCGGCGCAATTCAGCTTGTTCCAACATCGCCATCAACAGCCATGCGCTGCGGATCCGATTGTCAGCCATCATCAGGCTGGCAACAATCCAGCCGCGCTCGGTGGCAGATTCGATGTGTCTGGAAAAATCATTGACAGAGCCTGAACTGCCCGGCAATGCAGCCAGTGCGGCGACCAAATCCTTTTCAAGTTGTGCGGCGTCGAGTTTCCAGTGTGAGACCAGACAATGTAAATCGGTGTTCGAACCCTGCCAGAGTTGATGCAACCAATGGACGATTTCGATGTATGGATTGCCGCGCAACTTGGCAAACGCCGCGGCAGATTCCAAGGCTCGGAAAGGTAGCAATCCTAATTTACCAAATAACGTCCGTCGCGAAATAAATGACAAAGAAACCTCTCATGGTTAGCTGTAATCGCACACCGCTTTGCAAAAAAACGAATGGGTTGCAAAGTTACGAGATGCGATTTTTTGCGTCCATAAGTACTTTTATGAGCGGTGATTATTTCACTTGCCACACAATCAAAGTAAATGAGCAAACGGGGAGCGGGGCGCTCCGTTTGTTGGCAATTCGAGGGGATGGAATTACGAAGGAATGAGAATACTGTCGGACATGAGAATTTTCGATAACGATGAATCCGCTATGGATGCACTTTATTCTTCAATACCTATTGCGCATCGCTCTGTGGAAATTTCTGAGTGTTATTTTAGGAGTTTCGTGATCAAACATTTTGGGCGGAATTAACTGCCCTTGAATCGCCACGAGTAAGTCTGACTGACTTTCAGCTGTTCTTTGGATCCCTTGATATCCACTTTAATCCCGCCCAACTCATCGCGATGCGCTCTGGCGATCGCATGCATGTTGACCAGAATGCCGCGATTGATCTGCCAAAACTGTTCGGGATCCAAACCCTTTTGTAATTCCTTGATCGGCGTTCGGATCAACCCTTCGTCTGTGGCGCTGACGACGCGCGTGTAGCGGGTATCGGATTCAAAAAATAAAATTTCTTCGACGGGGAAAATTTGTATCGATTTGCCGGAGTTGGCGCTGATCCAGCGTATCCGTTCTTTTTGACTGTGTTCCGACAAGCGCCTCTCGAAGGTTGCCATCATCTGCAGCAGGTCAACCGATTTGTCGCCGGACTCAAATTTTTCCTGCAGTCGGTTGACCGTCTGTTTCAGACGATCCGCCTGAATCGGCTTTAACAGATAGTCGCACGCAGCCAGATTAAATGCGTCGATGGCATGCGCATCATAGGCAGTGACAAACACGATATTGGTTTTGCCGTTGGTGGCGCGTGCTACATCAAGGCCACTCAGTCCCGGCATACGGATATCCAGAAAAGCGATGTCCGGTTGCAGATTGATAATCGCGTCCAGGGCATCACTGCCGTCTTCGCATTCTTCAACAATGTTTAATTCAGGCCACGCCAAACCCAGCATACGACGCAGCTCCTGGCGTTGCAGATACTCGTCGTCGGCTATGACTGCTGTTGGCATGGACTCGCCTTTCTCAGTTGAAGGTGTCGGTAGGCAGAATGATGCGTGCAGTTACGCCATTCTCGTCATTGGTTTCCAGGCTAAGCGCAGCCTGATCCTGGTACAGCTGCCTTAAGCGCTCGCGGATATTGCTCAAACCAATACCGGTTCCAGCAACACTGTTTGCAAAACCCAGACCGTCGTCGCGCACCGTCAGAATCAGCTTTTCCTGCCCATCCAGGTTTACTCGTTCCGCTTTGACAGCAATGTGCACCAGACCTTTTTTCAATTCGATACCGTGTTTCACGGCGTTTTCAACCAATGAAATCAACATCAGCGGAGGAATGAATAATTCTGCCAGCGACGGGTCGAAGTCAACGTCAAAGCTCAGGCGCGGGATGCGAAATTTGATCACGCCCAGATAGGCACGGATAGCCTGCATTTGTGACCCCAGCCTGACCTGAGAACAGGAGCCGTCGGTGCGTAGCTGCGGAATCGTGGCCCGTAAATATTCGACCAGATTGTCAATGATTGCCACGCCCATCTGCGGATCGCTTAATATTGCCGAGCGCACCCCGGACAGGGTATTAAATAAAAAGTGTGGTTCTACCTGGCTGGCCAAAACAGACAGGCGCAATTCCGCTTCATTGCGTTCTTTCTGATATAACGCGAGTTGCTGTTCGACTGCAACATCTTTCATCGCCCGACGTTGGCGAAAGTAACTTACCAGATCAAAAATACCGCCTAACCAGGCGAAGAACAGTAGCAGAAATAAATTTTTGACGACGACGTAGGCCGGCAGATTTTGGTAGGCGGCCTCCGAATCAATGAATGCCAGATCGGTCTGCTTTTTTTGTTGCAGCTCCTGCTTGTATTCACCAACAAATTGCGCCTCAAAGTTATGCTCGATCCGAAACAGTCCAATGGCCACAATCACGCCGAACACGATCGCCATAATCACCCCGGCCGAAATATGTCGTTCGGACCACTTGGCCTTGGAGATCAAGACTGCAACACCGCGGCCCAACACCAGTGCCGAGGCAATCGAGATCCAGGTGAACAACATGGCCAGAGCAAATTTTAATTTGGCGTTCGATTCAGGAATGACGAACAAACTTAAGCCGAGCGAGGCCGCCAGTAAACCCATCGGCAAAATAAAAGTCAGGATCCGGTATTTGAACCAGGTCTGGCTGAAAATCGGATATTGCTGCGCCACGCTGCCCCATCCACCGTATTTGCCAAAGACTTTACTGGGCAGCGGATGATCATTCGGGAAATTGACTGCGGGTGATTCTTTCATAATGCTCACAATTTTCGCTCAATACCCGTCACTCTAAGTTCTTTTACAGGGAAAAGGCTCGAATTTGCGGCGAACGTGGCTTTTTCGTGCTTCAAGGCGCACTAATTGGATTTTTTTCAACCGGGCCACAAGCGGACGTCAATCAATTCGTTGTAAATACCGATCGTGAAAATCGAAGCTGAATTTGGCAAAGACACTATATAAATTAATAAGTCCCAATTTTTATTCGTCAATTCGCCATGGTAAGCGGTAGAATTCCACGCTATCAATTCTAAAACCAAGAAAGCCCTCTCCATGGATCAAGTGGTCATCAGCGGTACGGGTTTATATACGCCGCCCTTCGCTATCTCAAATCACGAACTCATCGCCTGCTTCAATCAGTATGTGCAAAAATTTAATCACGATAACGCCAGCGCGATCGCCGCGGGTGAAACAGTCGCCCTGCAAGAATCCAGTGTTGAATTTATTGAAAAGGCATCCGGCATCAAGTCGCGCTACGTAGTTGAAAAAACCGGCATCCTCGATCCAGAGCGGATGGTGCCACATATTCCGGAGCGTGCCGACGATCAGCCATCGATCATGTGCGACATGGCGGTGGCAGCTGCAAAAGAAGCATTGCAACGCGCCGGTCGCAGCGCACAGGATATCGATGCAGTGATTGTCGCCTGCAGCAATATGCAACGCGCCTATCCGGCCATTGCCGTGGAAGTGCAAACTGCATTGGGTATCGAGGGCTACGGCTATGACATGAACGTCGCCTGTTCCTCTGCTACCTTTGGCATTCAGGCTGCAGTCGCCGCCATTCAGAGTGGCCAGGCCCGTGCAGTGCTGGTGATTAATCCTGAAATTACCAGCGGCCACTTGAACTGGCGCGATCGCGACAGCCATTTTATTTTTGGCGACGCCTGCACGGCTATCGTGCTGGAACGCGCCGACCGGGCAACTTCGCAGCATCAGTTCGCGGTCGTTGAAGTCAAGTTGAAGACGCAGTTCTCCAACAATATCCGTAACAACTTCGGCTTCTTGAATCGGGGCGACGAGTCTGGCATTGGCAAGCCCGACAAACTGTTCCGTCAGCAAGGCCGCAAGGTGTTCAAAGAGGTCTGCCCGATGGCCGCAGCCATGATTACCGGCACGATCGCACACGCCGACCTGAAGATTGAACAGATCCAGCGCTTCTGGCTGCATCAGGCCAATCTGAATATGAACCTGCTGATCATCCGAAATATTTTGGGACGTGACGCCAGCCCGGCTGAATCACCAACTATTCTGGACACCTATGCCAATACCTCGTCGGCAGGTTCGATCATTGCCTTCCATAAGCATCAGGATGATTTGGCAAGCGGTGCGCTTGGCGTGATCTGCTCGTTCGGTGCAGGCTATTCAATTGGCTGCGTGATAGTTAAGAAAATATAAAGTAATTCGTGCACACGATGGGTTGAACAGACCAGGCAATGTTCAACCCATTGAAAATAACTGTATAAAACCACAGTCGTTTTCAAAAACACCCTGCTATACTCTCCATCCATTCCGATTAACTCGTCTACTTACCTAAATCTGCATGGCAACCAAAAAACCAGTATCTGGCGCAAGCGCTGCTGCATACAGCGAATCTTCTATCCGTGTCTTGAAGGGATTGGAACCGGTCAAACAACGCCCCGGCATGTACACCCGCACCGAAAACCCGCTGCATATTATTCAGGAAGTGATCGACAATGCTTCCGACGAAGCCCTGGGTGGTTACTGTAAACACATCGTCGTCACGCAAAATCCTGATGGCAGTGTCACGGTTGAGGATGATGGTCGCGGTATTCCGGTCGGCATTCACCCTGAAGAAGGCGTGCCCACTGTTGAAATCGTATTCACCCGCTTGCATGCAGGCGGCAAGTTCGACAAAGGCGCAGGCGGCGCGTACTCGTTTTCAGGCGGATTGCATGGTGTCGGTGTGTCGGTTACCAATGCGCTGTCCAATAAATTGGAAATTACCGTCTGGCGTGATGGTGGCGTGCATGAAATCACCTTCTCCAACGGTGACGTTATAAAACCGCTGACTTCGCAACCGCAGGTCAAGGGTGACAAAAAATCGGGTACGCGGGTAACCATCTGGCCCAACCCCAAATATTTTGACAGCCCGCTTTTGTCGCAAGCCGATTTGCAACGACTGCTGCGCTCCAAAGCGGTGCTGCTGCCCGGTGTCAAAGTCACGCTGCACGCACCCAAAGAAACGCTGGAGTGGCAATACGAACAGGGCCTGCGCGGCTATCTGACCGAATCACTGACCAGCGATACCTTGATTCCCTTGTTTGAAGGCGCGCAATATGCCACGCCCGATACCGACGGTTTTGCCGAAGGCGAAGGTGCCGCCTGGGTGGTGGCCTGGTGTGAAGAAGGCAATGTGGTGCGCGAATCGTATGTGAATCTGATTCCGACTCCGGCCGGTGGTACCCATGAATCCGGATTGCGCGAGGGTTTGTTTGGCGCGATCAAAAATTTTGTTGAGCTGCATGCGCTATTGCCGAAAGGCGTCAAGCTGCTGCCAGAAGACGTATTCGCACGGGCTTCGTTCGTGTTGTCGGCCAAAGTACTGGACCCGCAATTTCAGGGCCAGATTAAAGAGCGCCTCAATTCCCGCGATGCCGTGCGTCTGGTGTCGACCTTCACCAAATCACCGCTGGAATTATGGCTCAATCAGCACGTAGACTACGGCAAGAAGCTGGCTGATCTGGTGATCAAGCAGGCGCAGTCGCGTTTGCGGTCAGCGCAAAAAGTTGAAAAGCGCAAGTCATCCGGCGTTGCCGTGTTACCGGGTAAGTTAACGGATTGTGAATCAACCGATATCAGCCGCAATGAAATATTTTTAGTCGAAGGTGATTCTGCAGGTGGCTCCGCCAAAATGGGCCGCGATAAAGAATTTCAGGCCATCTTGCCCTTGCGCGGCAAAGTATTAAATACCTGGGAAACCGATCGCGACCGACTGTTCGCCAACAACGAAATTCATGATATCGCCGTGGCGATCGGGGTCGATCCGCACAATTTGAACGACACGCCTGATCTGTCCGGTCTGCGTTACGGAAAAATCTGCATCCTTTCTGATGCGGACGTCGATGGCTCGCATATTCAGGTGTTATTGCTGACGCTGTTTTTCAAACACTTCCCGAAGCTGATCGAGACCGGCCATATCTGTATTGCCCGCCCTCCACTGTTCCGCGTCGACGCACCACCGCGTGGTAAAAAGCTGGCGCAAAAAATTTATGCTTTGGATACCGGCGAACTGATTGCAATCGAAGATAAGTTACGCAAGGAAGGCGCGAAGGATGGCAGCTGGAGCATTGCGCGTTTCAAAGGTCTGGGTGAAATGAATGCCTCCCAATTATGGGAAACCACCATGAACCCGGATACCCGCCGCCTGCTGCCAGTATCACTCGGGGAAGTCGATCAATTGCGCTCTGAAGAACGCTTTACCATGTTGATGGGTAAAGGCGAAGCCTCAGCCCGTCGCACCTGGATAGAAGAACATGGCAACGAAGTCGAAGCCGATATTTAATTTATAGACCCCAATAATTATGCCAGTACAAACCGACTTGTTTAACGAAGACAGTAAATTGCCACCCGAGCCACCTGTTCCGCCGGTTCCACCGGGCGGCGAATCGGAAGGCGAATCCATCACGCTGGCGATTTTTGCTGAACGTGCTTATCTCGATTACGCGATCTCAGTCGTCAAGGGGCGCGCCCTGCCCGATGTGTGTGACGGACAAAAACCGGTGCAGCGACGCATTTTATATGCCATGAATGACCTGGGCTTGTCTGCCACTGCCAAACCGCGCAAATCGGCGTTGGTGGTCGGTGAAGTGCTCGGTAAATTGCATCCGCATGGTGACCAGTCGGTGTATGACGCGCTGGTGCGGATGACGCAGGATTTTTCGCTGCGCTATCCATTGATCGATGGCCAGGGAAATTTCGGTTCACGCGATGGTGACGGCGCTGCAGCGATGCGCTATACCGAAGCACGCCTGACACCGATCGCTGGCCTGCTGCTCGACGAAATCGATTTGGGCACTGTGGATTTTCAGCCTAACTACGATGGATCAAGCGAAGAACCTAAATTGTTGCCGGCTCGTTTGCCGATGGTGCTGTTAAATGGCGCATCCGGTATTGCCGTCGGATTGGCAACTGAAATCCCTTCGCATAATTTAACTGAAGTTGCGCAGGCAGCGATTGCCGTCATCAAGAATCCGACGATCACCAATGCCGAACTGATGGAAATCATTCCCGGACCGGACTTTCCAGGTGGCGGCCAGATCATCAGCCCGGCAGCGACGATTGCAGAAATTTACCAGAGCGGCCGCGGCAGCATGAAAGTGCGCGCCTGCTGGAAGATCGAGGATTTGGCGCGCGGCCAATGGCAGGTGGTGATTAACGAGCTGCCACCGGGCACCTCCAGCCAGAAAATTCTGGAAGAAGTTGAAGAATGCACCAATCCGAAAATTAAACTGGGTAAAAAATCGCTCACCCCTGAGCAGCAGAATTTAAAGCAGCTGATGCTCGGTGTGCTGGATGCGATACGCGATGAATCGGGCAAAGATGCGCCGGTGCGTCTGGTGTTCGAGCCGAAATCGAAAAATCAGAGCAGCGCCGAGCTGATGCAGATTCTGTTGACGCACACCTCACTGGAAACCAATGTTTCCATGAATCTGGTCATGATCGGCGGTGACGGTCGGCCCAGACAGAAAAGTCTGGTTGATATTGTGTCCGAGTGGGTGGCATTCCGCTTTACCACGGTCACGCGCAGAACCGAATTCAGATTGCAGAAAGTCGAAGACCGGATCCATATTCTGGAAGGTCGTATCGCGGTCTTGTTGAATATCGATGAAGTGATCCGCATCATCCGTGAATCCGACGTTCCCAAGCCGGCACTGATGGAAGCGTTCAAGCTCTCAGATCGTCAGGCCGAAGACATTCTGGAAATCCGCCTGCGCCAGTTGGCACGTCTGGAAGCGATCAAGATTGAACAGGAATTGGCTGCACTGCGCATCGAACAAACCGGCTTGCAGGACTTACTGAGCAACCCGACTTCGATGAAACGCAAAATCATCAAAGAAATCGAAGCCGATCAAAAACAGTTTGGCGATGCACGGCGCACATTAATAGAAGTAGCAGAAAAAGCCGGGATTGAGCAGAAAGTCATTGATGAACCGATTACGGTCGTGATCTCACAAAAAGGCTGGCTGCGCGCACGCACGGCGCACGGTCATGACCCGGCCCAGTTCGCTTTTAAAGCGGGCGATGCTATGCATGGCACGTTTGAATGTCGCAGTATCGATAACCTGCTGGCTTTCGGTTCGAACGGCCGGGTATATTCCGTGCCGGTTGCTTCCTTACCCGGTGCGCGCGGTGATGGCGTGCCAATCACCAGCCTGATTGATCTGGCCAGCGGCACACGCATCCTGCATTATTTTGCCGGTGACGCCACGACCATCTTGTTAATTGCCAGTTCAGCCGGCATGGGTTTCACTGCCAGCGTCGCGGATATGACTGGACGCATGAAAGCGGGTAAGGCCTTCATGAATATGATCGAGGGCGAAGAACTGCTGGCGCCAAGTGTCATCAAAACTGACAGCAGTGCAATCGCCTGCCTGTCTGAAAAGGGACGCCTGTTGGTCTTTGGTTTGAATGAAATTAAAAATTTAAGCAGCGGTGGCAAGGGCGTGATCTTGATGGATCTGGAGAGTGGTGAAAAACTGCTGGCCGCGCAAGTGATTTCGCAAAAAGGTGTCACGGTAGCCGGTATTGGTCGTGCGGGTAAACCGCAGGAAGTCAGCCTGTCGGCCAACAACCTTGCCCCACATATCCATAAACGGGCGCGTAAAGGGAAAGGACTGGAATCGAAACTGAAGCCGGTCAGCCTGAGAGCTAATTAAATATATCAGCAGACTGGGCCGCCCCAGTCTGCGCTTGAATGCATGGACATTTTTAAATGTGTGCTGCAACAATTTTCACCAATCAAAATACTCCCCCTCGATCAAACTGAATCTTCAACGCAGAAATCCGCCTTTCCAACCCACCCTCATATTATTAAGATTGGCGGATTCAATTTCGAAGTGCAACCACATGTTGATGCGATTGTAACTGTTTCATAAATACTTCGTGAGGCGTTTTAAAGCCGAGACATTTTCTG
>JBEONO010000032.1:0-20036 GCA_040544425.1 Oxalobacteraceae bacterium GrIS 1.18 | reverse complement strand
GGTATTACCTGATCGGACAGCGCCTTGGCCTCAAATTCTCAAGGCTCGAACGAAAGGCCTTCGCCAAAATATCATTGGACATGAAAAAGAAGGTCGGCACCAAAATTCGAAAGAGCGTCGATAAGTTTTTCGCTAAGACGGAACACATCAATTAGTCAGGCAACCTCATTCCCTTGCCTATAGAAAAATAGCCAATTTTCCTTTTGAATTATCAAGTTAACCTAATTTTGGCGAAAAAAACACGAATCGCGACCCCGTCTCATTAAAATCAAAACTATTAGTCCCACCAAAAACATTATGTATGAATATGGTTCCGGAATCGCACTCACCGTGGAACCAATAGAGAATGAATTTATCTGAAGGCTGGTGTTAGTGCCGCCGTATTCAGTGGCCGTTGCGGTTAAAGGAACAATACTGCCATCAATTCCAGTCGGCGTTGGCGAACCAACGGTTGGGAGCCAATATGGACTCGGCTGAGCTAGCGGTGAGTTACTCAGAGTCTCAGTATTTAATCCAAATGCAAAAGCCCTACTAAAAAATTCTACCTGATAACCGTACCGCTGTGGAGTAGGTGGATTCAATGAAATCGGCCCAGCCACTCTGTAGTAATCCACTTGAATTCCGCCTAGCGCGACGGTTTCTGTTCCTTGATTCGATATGAACGTTATGCTGCCGAAAATCGGATTCGAAGTTCCTGGTGAAGAAGGCGTCGTGCCTGCTGTGTAGCCGGAAGCACTTGGGGAAAAATTAAGCAATGTTGGGTCGTATTGAATAACGGCTGTAAATGGAACTGGTGCTGATTGTGTTCCGTTGGTATCAACGATTGAATACCCTTGCGCAGAAAAGTAAGTAGTGTCGGCCAAGGCAGGTAAGCATGCAAATGAGAGGCCAACAATAAAAAATATCCATTCGACCGCGGATAAGAGCGTTAATTTGAGGTTTCGACTTCGATTACCGTATGCAGCGGATATTATTCTCATCGCGACTCCTTTTAGGTTTGTGAAGAAAACATCTTAGGAAGTATGATGAACGATTTTAATGAGCTAAATGTGAAGCTTTAAAATGCGTGGTACAGGCCGAACGGACTATGTCTTACCCTCACAATTCTCCGGTTTGTCGAGTCAAAGAAAATTCTGAATTCACCAATCATTAAGTTACCTGGGTGCGTATCGCCGAGGAAGTGATGCTCCCGCCTGACTACGAAGGGACGGCCACACCTGCGGCGCATCGGGCATCCGAAGCCATCCAAGCACGGATTCGTGACCACATCGTCGCCACCAATGATATGCGCCTGTTTGGCCTGCTGCGCCTGCTTGGCCAAGCATCACTGTCCATGGAGCAGACGTTGTGGCCGGAAGATTTTGCGCGCATGACGCGCGAGATCGAGGAAGCACTTCGTGAAGCTGACGACCCCAACGCCAATTTTTACACGCACGAAGAAGTCATGCAGGCGATGCAGGATCGCATCGACCGGGCGCGAGACAAGCCATGCTAATCGGCTATGCACGTGTCTCGACGCAGGATCAGAACCTTGAGTTGCAGCGGGATGCCTTAACCAAGGCTGGGTGCCAGAAGATTTTTGAGGACAAGGTGAGCGGTACGCGAGCTGATCGCCCCGGCTTGGGAAAGGCGCAGGAAATGCTGCGCGAGGGCGACACTTTGGTGGTTTGGAAGCTGGATCGCCTTGGTCGCAGCGTCAAGCAACTGGTCGATCTGGTCGGCGAGCTTCACAAGCAGGGCATCCAGTTCAAGAGCCTGACCGACGCCATCGACACCGGTACGCCGTCTGGCAGATTCTTTTTCCACGTCATGGCCAGCCTCGCCGAGATGGAGCGCGAGCTGATCGTCGAGCGTACCAGAGCGGGGCTGGAAGTTGCCCGCCAGCTTGGTCGTAAGGGTGGTCGCAAGCCCAAGATGACCGATAGCAAGATCGTATCGGCCAAGAAACTGCTGGCCAGCGGCGTTCCTCCCAAGGATGTGGCCAAGAACCTCGGCGTGTCCGTTCCCACTCTATACCGCTGGGTTCCAGCTTCTTCTACGCACGCCTAAAGATTTCGCGGGGTTGGGCTTAGAACCCCTGATTTAATCCGAAGTTTTATTGTGGTCTTGTTGTGACTACAAAACAAGAGCCTTGTTCAATTCTGACGGGGAACATCAATGTCAGGCTATTCGGATTTTTGTCAGAATTGGTCTTTGAGTTGCACGGTATCCGGCAATGGAATAGATGTTGACAGTAGTGTCAGTAGTGATACAATTGATTCTACTATTAAATAGGTGAGGTATCGAATGTCCGAAAAAGTAAAAATGTCTGTCTTTGTGGAATCTGATGTTGCCAGGGCGGTCAAGATGCAATCTGCCTCTCAAGGCTATTCAGGAATTTCTCAAGTTATTCGGAGTGTGTTTTTATGTGCTCATTGTAGAGAACCAATCACGGACGCTTTCATTGTTGGCTCCCCTAAATTGACCGAGCAGGGTAAAGACGGAAATCCTGACAAGTTCAGCGTGTTCTTCCATAAAAACCGTGAAGAATGTCGCATAGCTAGTGGTCAACGCATCGCATATATGCCGGTTTGTACGAATAAAAAATGTAATCATGTCACCCACCAATCTTTCGACGAAAAGCAGCTTGCCGAGCTTCTTGCAAGAGATGGCGTTAAGTTTTATTGCATCAGTTGCGATCATTCATGGGCGGCAAACGCCGCTGACAAAACGCATCTTTGCAATTTACTCGAAGAACATCGTAAGTTTTCTGTTTGATTTTACGTAAATACATAAAACCTCATTTACACACCAAGATGGCCTTATGAAAACAGTTCAAATAAAACCACGATCTGAAGCGGAGTTGGAGAATGATCTTGGAATAATAAAAAAGGAAAAGTTCATTCTTGACTTGGAAGAGCAGAGAATAATTGTTCTTCAGCAGACTGCTTTGTTAGAAGCCGAAGTTAAAGAAAATTCAGCCCACGACACAATTGAAAATCTAAATTCTGAGTTAAATCGCTTGTTTGAAAAACAAAAAGAATTAGAAAAACAATTAATGTCTGAATATATGATATGGCGTGAATTCTATAATGCTGATCGCATGCCTGGGCAAGGAGTTCATAGTGATTTAATCAAACATAAGTCCAACAAAAACTTATCCCTTCTTGAAACTGCTCAACAGGCAGAGCAACGTGCCGCACAACGTTCAGCTGAACGCGCAGCTACTGAACTGTCACTGCCACCAATTAAGACATATGAAAATGACTCTGCCACTCAACTAGAATTATTCCTAGCTAATCTAGTAGATTATTCATTGAAAGATGATCGAGACACTATGGAAATGCCGGTGTTTTCTCTTTCTACCAAACCTGATATGCAGGTTTGGAAATGGCAAAGTGTTGATGGCCGTAGGTCAGTAGAGGTTGAACCAAGTAGGCTTGGACGAGCCACAATGCACGACAAGGATTTTTTAATATTTCTAACATCGCAAATTATGGCGACCATAAAAGATGGTGAAACACTTCCGCAACGTGTTCGATTTCAATTGGCAGATTATTTTTTTGTGACTAAGAAAAAAGTAAACAAACGTGCTTCACGCGTGCAAAATGCCACGACAACCATCGAATTAGATGAAAACAATCAACCAATAAAACCACTTTCAAAAGACCCTTATCAACTCGCTGAAGAAGCATTAGATAGACTAAAGTTTACAAGTGTAAAAATCCGAACAAAAAATGATCGAGGCGGAAGGCGTGTCGATGCCATTTCATTTATCGGGAATTGGTCAATAGTAGAACGCTCTCCTGGTGATGGCCGTGCAACCATTATTGAAGTAGAGATATCGGAATGGCTCCGTAAAGTTGTTGAGGAAAAATCAGTACTAACAATAGCTCCAACATACTTTGAATTACGAAAACCACTTGAAAAACGATTATATGAAATTGGGAAAAAGCATTGTGGTAATCAAACAGAGTGGCTAATAGGAGAGGCCGAGCTACAACAAAAATGTGGAAGCCGTGCTGAAGCGAGAGAATTCCGACGAATGATGAAAGAAATAATTAAAGACAACAATATTCCAGATTACGGCATAGAACCAAAATTAAAAGCTGATGGCACCCCCGGTTATTGCTATATAAACAAAAACGTCAAACAATTAGCATCATCAGGAATTAAAATAATTAAGAAAAAGACATTAAAATAACATTCCTACCTGTGGATAACTAAAAAAGCATTTATGGTTTCACCCACACTTATCTATGGTTTCACACACGGCCATATATGGTTTCACCCACCGGCATATATGGTTTCACCCACAGGGTCATCTATGGTTTCACCCACCGAAAACCCTTGAAAGCCAATACTGGCGCGGGTTTTAAAATGACTATCGCGTGCGCGCGCGTTTTAACTTATTAACTAAATCTTTTAACCTGTTGGATGAGTCAGAAAAACAATAACAAAAAAGACTGGCCTTCGGCCACAAGGAAAACTCAACACAGAAACGCAATCCGACTTCCATGAAAACAAATAACACCAATCATCCAACATTTTTAAAAGCGGTCTGCAATGATGGGTGGATCAACTTTCCTCTTGCTTATTCAAACAGGATTAGTGATTAGCTGACATGGCGTGCGCCATAATGCCAAAACCAATCAAGATCAACCCAACTAATGTGAATAGGGCTATTTTCAACCAGATCAATAGCGGTGCTGTTTTTATCGAAAAGCCGCATTCCAGTAGCCACTAAAAGAAAAACGCCTTAAAAGGCGTTTAATTAGAGTTTATTGGATCGATGGACGTGTGAACTTTTTAATGTTAAATTATTAATTACTATAATTCATAATCGGAAATTGGAACCTAACCCCTAATCCACGAAGTTTTCAGAATAGATCATTTTTTCAGCATACGGATGATCAACATATTACGAGCAATGCGCATCGCACTATCAAAGCGTGACCTGTCATTTTCCATTTGCCAGATAACATCTAGGCATTCAATTGGTAAAACAAGCAGCTCCTTTGATAAATTTCGAAATGTATATGCGTCAGAAATTCTAAAGTGCCGATTTTTTACGTGAGTTAACATCTGAAGATCAGAATCCCATAATAAGTCACCAATAAATTCTGCAATCGTTTCTATTGAGACAGATGGAATTTCAAAATATAAGTGAATAATGAAACACACCAATATATTACGGCCATCCAATAACTCAATACTACTATTTTCTTCATCAACCGCAAATACATCATTGATGCAATCACGAACGATTTCTCCAGTAATCTGTGACAAAGAACTAAAATCAAATGCCTCATCAATTTTTAATGGGACTTTCAAAGTGTGTCCACGGTCAAGCCATGTTTGAACGTCTGGGTTAGGTATTATAAAAAAATCCGAATCAACACTCATATCTTCAACCTTCAGGGTGTTATTTATTTTTGGGTTTTGTTGGATGAAAAATAAACAGGCCAGAGCACAGCAAAGTAAAGTTTAAACCAGAATTTATCGGGTAAAAAAAGACGATGATGGTTTTCTGTCTTGAGTGAATTGGCAATTTTTCTTGTGAAAACAAATCCAACAGTGATGTATAAAATATCAATAAAAGTGAGCAGTTCATTCTGCTGAAAAGCAATAAGAACCGTCAGGCCAAGAAACACAAAATTGACCATATTCGCGTTAAATGTCTTTTCCATTGAATCAAAAAACATCGTGTTGTGAACAAGCTTATCTTGTTTATTTTCCTCAATGGCTCTTGCCAAATATGTCGCCCAGGTATCAGATTTTTTCCAATAAAGAAAATGGCGGAACTTGCACATTAAAATTGCAGACCCCGCCAAAGCAGAAAAGAAATATACGAGAGTTTTAATTAATTCGATATCCATCTGAGTTCTTAGTTTGTGCCAGCTGGCAAAGGATCACCTTTTTTTGCACAGCGTGGCATCGATGTGCTGCCCAATGACGCCAAGCTTCCACCGACAATCACGCAGGTGTATTCTTTTTTGTTGGTAGCGACAAAATTAAAAGTCGTAGCACTACCATCTGGACTGCGCGAGGTGAGTGTCAATGTTGACGCTGGCACACCAATTATTGCTGCGGAACGGTCTGTTGCCGATTGATCTGACAACATATTGGTTTTTTCAGCGAATGTGGAACAGCCAGTCATATTTGCCAAAATCAGGAAACCAGCTACTACCGCAAGAATATTTTTCAAGAAATTTTTGTTCATTTGTTTCACCTTGGATATATAAATTAATCGTATGTTGGGTCTCGTAAATTCAATAAAACGAACTGCCCATATAAGTATTTTACTCTTTTACTCATTTATGTCAATACATATTTAAGTTTTTATGTAATTATTTGTATCTACTTATTGCAGATCATGCTGAGCACTAATATTGACCTGAACTTGTGCTGATTCTTGCTGAACGTGGTGACCTAAATTCGATAAGCTATCAGCAAAATTTTTCTTATCACTACCAGTTTTTTGATTCTCCTTATCGGTGCCAGAGTTTGGATTTGCTCCGGAAATTCCGGCATCCGCACCGTTCTGTGTTTGTGGTGATTGGTACATACCATCACCTTTAGGGGTGTCAATTCTTGGAGTAGGATTTTGTGTATCACTTCGTGGGGCGCGATCCTTGCCGGTTATACCTTCCCCACTTGCTTGTGAACTCATTGTTTGTGGAGCCTTTGGCGCTAGATCAATATTGCCACCAGTTCCAACAGAGGAGGCATTCGATACTGATCCACTATTATTTTTTGCTAAAAAATCGCGCATAGTTGAACCAGGTGCTGTACCCATCAAGGATGCACCTGATGCAGCGGCAGCACCGACAGCAGCACCGGCAGCAGCAGCACCAGCCACATCACTGGTTCCAAGTGACACATGGCCACCAGCCAACATTTGAGCAATTGAATCAGATTTAAATAAAAGAATTCCAAGTAAAATGTATGACGCAATTCCTACACCAATTGCTTCTATATAGGTAGCAGCCGAGCCTATAAGACTTTGTGGCCCAATTCCATTTATTGTAGTCATCAACACTTGTTCTACTTGTCCAAATGCTGCGAAGACCATCCCGAAAATGATCACCTTGTATATATAAGCAATCAGAGATTTGAACGGAGCAATGCCCTGCTCTTTCAAAGCATTCATACCCAAAAATGCAAAACTAAGTGGTGAAAGCAAAACAATCAAAGCTAATTCCAGTTTAATCATGAACACTTTGAACGCAAAATATACGCCAATAATCAATAGGCCAAAGGACATGTACATGATGATATTTCCCAATACTTCGCTGATTTTTCCTGCGGCCATTGCGACTATGGAGAGGCTGCCAAATACTGCTAGAGTCGAGGTAATAAGGCCACCAACACTTGGAACACTCGAAGCGTAAGTATTAAATGTTTGTGTCCCGACAGAATCAATCCAATTCGGGGCTTTGTTTATCATGAAAATACAGATACCACCCCAAAGCAAACTACCAATTAACTTTCCAAAAATGGCTTCCATATCAGTACCATTTCTTAATAAGCCAATGTTTGTCCAAACAAATTGAAGGGATAAAAACGCAAAGAACCATGAAGTCGCTTGAGTCAGCAGTAGTCCTGCATTCTTTGAAAGAGCCGCTGTCACAGTACCGACAATCGAAAGATCGCCAGTTGAAGTCGTAACAACAGGAGCTGCTTGCTGGGCAAGTACCGATGTGCTTACTAATATTAGAAGAAGCGAAAACAGTAGTTTCGATTTCATGGTTTTTCTCTTATTTTTTGGTTTGTTTTTGATCAGGATTCAATTTCAAATCCTGCGCATTCACTGTCCCTTGTGCATAGGCCGAAGGAATTGGTTTTGGATCAGGCTGTGTTAGCACGTCGAACTGAGCCTGTTTATCCGCTTCCTTGTGGTCACAGGCTGCAAGGCTGGCTAAACATAAAATTAGAATTAAGCTTTTCATGACGATATTTCTTTCATTTGTTGGATGGATATAAATTCCAAGTTTTAACTTGGACATTGCCCTGCAAATAGGCCGAAGGAATTGGATTCGGGTCTGGTTGAGTTACCACCTGATACTGTGTTTGTGCCGCTTGTGATTCTGACGATCTGTACATCATCTCGGTGTTCGTAGCTTGCTGCTGGCTAGAGATTAAATCTCTTAATTTTTGAGATTCTTGCAGTTGAGCAGCCATGAACTCACCCAATGTTTGTAACGCGGCCAAATTGCCACCTGAAGCCATGTTTTTATTAACCAACGCTTGCAACTGAGCTTGATCTACCCCGCCAGGTTGTAGATTTTGGCGTTGCAGTCCCGCGTTCAGCATAGCGACTTGACTAGCATTTTGAAGACTGGACACCCACAATGCATACTGACTACCAAAATTTGGTTGTGGCGTTTTAAACGACTTTTGTAAATTGGCACTCACGTCACCCATATTGTTCGCAAGTGAGACGCCCTGCCGTTGAATTTGGATTGCGTTCGTTACCAGCAACCCATAATTTGGTAGAACTCCGGCCATTGGATTTTGCTGCATATTTCTCAGCATCGTTTCATATTGAAGAATCTGATTTTCATATTGCAATGCTTGTGTCGCACCTTGGTCTATCTGAGCGATAAGTTGAATTAGTGTAGTAAGTTCATCGCTACAGTTGGCGCACACGAATTGCGCCCAGCTCGACGACGCTGACAGCATCGAGATAAATAATAATAAAAGCAGTTTTTTCATTACATCACCTGTTTTGGGTTGAATTTGAGGTAAGCCCCAAAAACACCGACACTTGCCGTGGCAATCGTGGGGAAATAGGCCCAAATCGGCGCTCCAAGTGGCAATCCGATTGAGAAGGTAATTAATCCAATGACTATGAAAATTGCGCAGAGTACCGTCTGGTTTTTCCTGACGATCGCTTCTTCTGCTGGGGCTAATGTTTTATTGTTCATGTTTAAGGAATCCTAAAATTATTAACAAAGTCTACAAAAACTAAAAACTCTAAAAAATGTTTTGCAGCGAAACATAATTCTGATATCATGCACTCATGATGGTAAAAATTATTATGGGGTAATTATTTATTGCGCAAAAATGCAATGTTATATTGCGCCCATTTTTTCTATACAGCAAGTGTTTTTACACTTTTAGCTGCTGCTTTTCCTACAGTATTTCATCGCCAAATTCAGAACCAAAAGCCGATATAAAAGCTTGTCTCTGACGTTCAATTTCAATGCTCACAGGGCATTCGGCGCGTGCCTCGGCAAGTATCTTTTGGCGCATCCCTTCATCCAGGGAGTACCCTTCATTTTTTACAGTCATTTGACGACTCGCAGTAGAATTCATGATATCCATTGTGACCTCTTGGTAGGTTATGGTGGCTAGGCCCAAAGTAATGTTAGCGCATTGCTTCGGGCTGTCTATGTAAGTATTATACTCTTTTACGTATTTGATGCAATACTTATTTACGTAAATATGTATTGCATTGTTTCAACTCTCGTTGGTGCGTATTTAGTCCGGCAATCCATCGATAAATGCACTAATCAAATCCCGCACAGATTTTTTATTTTTTGCGGCATAAATCTTGAGTTTTTCGTGCTGTTGCTCTGTAATTTGAGCATTGATTCTTACCAGTACAACTTCATCCTCCATCGAAGCTTGCTGCTTCTTTACGCTTGGTCGCCCTGCCGCTAATCCTGTAGATTTATTCGTCATTTTAATTACCTTAAATGTGTTTTTACTGATTTACTTATTTGAGTATTTGAATTATTTCGTTTTTAAGTGCAATAAAGTCTGCTGCTGCCTCACCATCTGGATCGGTATCAAACACCGTTCTGCCAGTTGCTGCTGATCCAGGGTAGGCAACCCGCTGCATTATCCGTGTCGTTAGAACCGGCAAACCGTAGCCAACTAATGCTTCAGCCACTTCTTGACCAAGTTTTGTGCCAGCGATTGCTCTGGACACCAGAAATGCAGCTTTTAATCGCCCGTCGGTGACTTCTATTCGTTGTTTAACTAAGTCAACTAGGTCTGCTGCTGCCCAGATATCATATGGGCTAGGCTGAACTGGAATCAGGATAAGGTCGGAAGCTTTAATCGCTGACACGGCCAAATCTGCGGCTTGAGGCGCACCGTCAATAACCACAAAATCGGTTTTTGCTAAACTCTTAAGATCGCGCTCAATCGTTGGCCGATCAATTCCGATTACCGATAATGGTTGCTCTTCCCTTGCTGCTGCCCAATCTCTTGCACTACCTTGCGGGTCAGAATCTATCAGAATCACGCTGGAACCATCCAACTGAAAACACCTTGCGACATGTGTTGCAACGGTCGTCTTTCCTGATCCACCCTTTTGATTCAATACCGAAACAACTTTCATTTTGGGCTTCCTTTAAGTTTTAACTCAAAAAAGTATATCAGTTTTTAAGTAAATGTACTAATACTCATGTACTGTTTTTTACATGTGACATTTACCAAAGTACAGTCCGAGACAAAAGAAAAAGGCGCTTGAAACGGCGGCGCACACACAAATAATTGTGTTGGTTCTAATTGCCGCTGCTGATACTTTATTGGCGTCTGTTAAGACCGTATTTGCGTCTGTTAAGACCGTATTTGCGTCAACAAGAATATCGAGAGCGGATTTGAGCTTGGTATCGGAATTAACTTCCTTAATCGCGGTCAAAGCATCCGACTGTGAATTTGTGATTTTCTTGGCATGGCCTGGTTGCGAATTACCGTCTTCTCGAATTGAAGAATTCGCTTTCTCCAGATTCGCTTTTTCTATCGTTTTCAGGATTTTGTCCACGACTGAATCACCGGCCCGAATGATTTTTTCTGGCATCGCTTGATAGAGTTGGTAGTACAGATGTGTCGCTGCGAGGAATGAAAAAATTGAATCAGTTGGTTGTAAATTCAAAGAATGAACAACCCGATAAAGAATTGCTTGCTCTTTGTGGGTAGGCATTGTTTGTGACAATGCCTCGAACGCAGTGTTGATCTTTCGCTTGTCGTCATCCGGCAAAAGGGCGCTTATTTCTGAGTCGGACAAAGCCATGATTTATTCCTTACCTTTTTGTACCTTCAGTACGGGGTTTTTTTCACTGATTTTCTGATCAATTTCCTTGCAGAAAGTATCAATTTGTCTAAGCCACAACTCCATTTCAGCGCGCAGACTTACACGCAAATCTTTCCTGCTTAACAATTCGTTGAATGGAACCGTTCGATGCGCACTAGATGGTTTAGCTTCATCATCTGTAATTTGACCGAGTTTAAGTAATGTTGCTTTAATATCATCCTCGTCCAATTGAGAGCCGATCACTTGGTCAATCACCCATTCATGCAACGCTGGCAATTCAGCTTCAATCCCACCATTCAGCAAGAATAATTTGCGCAGATAACTGTTATCCCAGCGGGTGAAACTTTCTGAGTCACCGAAAAACTGGTTTTTAACCACGATGGTCTGCTTAACTTTTGTACCAAGGTCAAACATTGCCCGTTTTAAAAGATTAATTGAATCCGGCATCCGATCAATAGTCCAAAACATAGTGATTTCATGCCCCAATTGACCGACTAAATCGCCAAATTTTGCACCTTCCTTACTGAGAATTGATCCAATTCCTGCTGGCAGACTCAAAATATAGTCGTAACCTTTGTCCTGCTCATCCTGGATGCGATCAATAAATTTCATCCAATCTTCTTTCGATGCCAAACTGATGCGTTCAGCGTGACCATAATCATTGAATCCATCGAACATTCGAAAAACGTCCGCGTTACGCGGATCAGCATCCAGAATAATTAGTTTCTTTGGATTAAAGCCCTTTTGGTTGGCTTTGTGGTCAACCAGAGCGCATGTCAATAATGATTTACCGACGCCACCTTTATCGCCATGCGAAATTGTGATGCTCATATTTTATTTCCTTTAAGATAATTTTTTACTTTTGTTTAAATTCAACTATTCCGTCCACTGGGGATGGCGTTAACTCTCCCCAAATACCACGATCATTTGATAATAGAGGAGCAGGGCGTTTAATTCCCTGTTCCGCAGCATCAGTATTTTTTGTTGCATCAGATGGCTGTAGTTCTTGTGTTTCTTCCACTTCTTTTGCTTTTATACCAATAGCAGTTTTTTCTACTTCTTGTGATTTCACGTCTCCAACTTTTTCCTGTGTTTTAGGATCACCCAATTTTTCAGTTCTCGATTTTATGAATTTGCGCACCGCTTCCTGGGTAACTTCAATCTTGTTTGCTTTTAACCATTCACTAATTTGCAGGTTTGAATAACCCTTCCGTTTCAGTTCAAAGATTTGCTCAATAAATGGTTCCAACTGTGATCGCTTCGCTCTCGGCGTTGTGTTTTTTTCAAATTCATCAATATCCATTTTTAGCCCTTGTGAAGATCGTTCGTGAAGTTTTGCTATGGTATCTTGCCGACGATCCTAAAACAACTAAAAACACCAATTCACAACCAATTACAACCATATACAACTACAAATACAACTATTTACAATTAAAAGAAACCATAAACAACATATTAAAACTAATTTAAACCTAAATGCAACTATAAGCAACCATTTTTTTGAAAATCCTTAATGCCATACTTAGTTCAAAAGAATTATGTATTTAAAGAAAGTAAAGAAAGTAAAGAAAGGCACGATAGCCATGTTTGCATAAACCTCCGGTTTTTGCTACACTTGGCATGTGCTGAGGGGGGATTCCCCTCAACCCCCATTTTTTAAAGAGCCCGTCGGACTCCTTAAAAAAGGGCCACCTGCGGTGGACGTGGGCGAAGCCCACTATATTAATGAAGGAATTTGTATGGCACGCCCTGGCAAAAATGATGAAGAAAAGCTTGTAAAAACTGTCGCATTTCGATTGACTGAGTTGGACTATAAAAAATATCAGGCGAAATTCTTGGCGTCTGGTTTAACGCAGTCTGAGTTTTTTAGGGAACATGTTCTTACTAATACCACAACCGTCACTCCCAAAAAACAGATCAGCCAGGACGCCACCAAAGCCATTTTTTTACTCCAAAAAACATCCAACAACATCAACCAACTGGCACGTGTAGCCAATACTGAGCACCTAGCCAAGAAAATTTCCAATGAAACGTTCTTGTCTATTATTCATCAATTAGAAGATATAAGTCAGTCTCTCAACGACCTTGTTGATAAGGTCAAAAAATGATTATTACACTTGGCAGCGGGCGAGGTGGTCTTAAAGACTATTTGGAGAACGGGCAAAAGCAAGGGCGGGACTTGCACCGTGATGAGCTGGATGAGCGAATCATTCTGGATGGTGATCTGGCTGTTTTTGAAACGGTCACTTCCACACATTCTGGTGAAGGTGTCGCCTATGACCATATTACTTTGTCGTGGTCTGAAAATTATGTCAGTAATGAAATGCTTCACCTGGCAGTCGAAAAATGGAAGGAGCATGCTCTCGCCGCATGGCCTGAAGCAGATCGGGATCGCATTCCATTTTATGCCGAAGCGCACCGGCCTCGAATCCTAAGCTACAAAAACCATCTTACAGGCGAGGAAGAAAGCCGATGCACGCATATCCACATTGCGCTTGGCCGCCACGATCTGCTCACTGGCGAATCTATATCTGTTCTGGGATATTTAGGTGGAAAAACCGACAACACTAAATTTGTGGATGCTTTCCAAGAATCATTCAACACAGCAAATGGGTTTAGTAGCCCGAAAGACAATCCGAAGGTCACATCCGAGACAGCCATTGATATTTTGGCACGTTACACAGGATATGTTCCTGATACGCTCGGTACGGTGAGTCAACAAAAAAATGCGTTGGAAATTGCCTTGCAAAAGGATATTTTGGCGCAAAACATTACTTCATGGTCTGATTTTGAGACATTGCTAAAAAAATATGGTGAGGTTTCGACCCTGCGCAAAGGGCGGTTCAATGAGTGCTTTCGTGTGAAATCAGCAGGTAATAAAAAATCCATGCGGTTAACTGGCATTTTTTATCAGCGGCAATTTATTGAAAGGCCAACGCATGAGAAAGAATTCATTCTTATTCGGAAAGCCAAGGATGCCTATTTAGAGCAGATGCAGCCACGAAAACAGCCTGAGTATATCGCTGGCGTGTTAGATGAGTGGTACTTGTTCAGAGCGCGTGAAAACCGCTACCTACATACCGGCTCCAAGTTTTACAAAGAAGTCTATCAACCTGCCGATCCACAAACCAAGTTGCAAATTTTGGACGATTTGGAACGAAAAAATCGTCGCACACCTGGCGTAGTATCGTTACCTGATTTTTCCCATCTAACACAAACACAGATTAACAAAGGAGTTGATTATGTCCTCAGACAAAGTTTTGACGAAGGAATTCCCCCTGACCACATCATTCGTGCTGAACAACATAGAAGAATCGTTGAGGCCAACCGAGCCAGTCGCGTGCATGAACTGTCCGATGGCAGTTTGGATGCAGGTAGACCACTCGCTGGAAGCATATTGCCGGACTCTTTACCGAGTGGTCTGGGAAACGAGTCGCCCAGGGAAAATCAGGATGTGCGACGCACCGGAGCAAGCGCGTTTGGCAGCAGAAGAGAAGTCCAACGCGGAAGCGTAAAGTACGAAGGACGTACTTTGCAGCCATCGAGCTTAATCCAACAGTTCGAGTGTGAGCTGTGGGAAGCCTACGAAAAAGCGTCAGCCAAGGATCGTTTTGCCGAAATTCGGAAACGCATTGATTGCCATCAACTTCTGAAGAAACTATCCCACGATCAAAAAATCAATCCGGCACTCTATCAAGTCACCGTCGCGAAAGATGGTACACCGCGTATCCAGTGTGGATCACGGTCACTGACACCCAATGATTTTTTAAGTAAGGAACTTGGCTTGCCGTGGAGTAAAGCTGCACCGATTTTAAAGGCCGTGTATGAGAACCAGATTAATCAACGCACCAGGTCAACGTCATCACCACTGTGGAAAGAATTTTCGGCCCAATTTAAGGAGCAGAGTTCAAGCCTGTTTGCCAAGCGAAAACCATTTAATCTTGAAACACGTGAATTAAATAAGTCGATTACAGTACGGCTGAAGGCACAAAAACAAGCGGCATTAGTCGGATTGAGTGGCGCCAGAAAACAGGATGAAATTAAACGCCAAGCCAGTCTTGCCGCGCAGGAGCGTGCCGTGTTCGACAGTGAGCGCGAAGCGCTGTTTGAACAACTCCGGCCCTTGCCCAAAGATCAGGCATGGCGCATGTTTCTGCGTGATCGTGCTCAACAAGGCGATGAAACTGCCTTGTCCGAACTGCGCAAAATCGATGATAGTGCTCGTGTTGTTCCTCAGACCTCGATCACTGGCACCATTGAGCTTGTTGATGACGAAGATGAAAAAAAGCGACGTAAGCGTATTCGTGAATCTGCATCCACCATTTTTAAACAATTCAATGTCAATTTAAGCGGAGACGTAACCTATCACCAAAACGGGCAAGCTGTTTTGCGTGACGAAGGTAATCATTTAGCCGTTCTGGATGAGAATAATGAAGAGGTTCTTGCCGCTGCATTGATGCTTGCGAAGGAGCGTTTCGGCATGAACTTAACGCTGACAGGTTCGCCAGAGTTTCAGGCACGACTTGTGAAAATTGCGGTCGCACAGAATATTAACGTTAGGTTCGTTGATCCAAACCTCGAATCTCTACGGTTAGCCGAGATTGCGCGAAAACGCCCAGCACCGCATGTGCAACCGGTTCCGGCACCGGCATTGCCGGAAGCGAATTCTGCGCCGACTCCTGTTGCCGAGATTGAAGCAAATCGTGAAGCCAAGGTAGAAGCCATCACCGTTGAGTCGTGGCTGGCTGCACAGAGCAAACCATTATCGACAACCAGGTCAGAGAATTCCAGCACACAATATAAAGTAGTTTATGTCGATCTTGGTGTGGTTATCGTGGATTATGGGAAAACCCTCGGCAAGCATCCTGCTCCTAATTTTGACGTGCAAATTGATGATATGGTGATTATCGATAAAACCTCAAATCTCACACTCGCTCCTGAGAAAGGCAAAGGATTAGACATTGAATAGTATTGGCGTATTTATGTAAATACGTTTTTATGTTTTTACGTATTAATGTATAATTGTGGGAAGGAGTACTATCATGGAAAATCTACTAACCCGCGAAATCTATGGCCCAGACCTTGCCTATAAGATTGAGGTGCTTGGTAACATCGCAATTGAAATTGCCAACCGCTGGGTGTCGGGTTGGCCGAGTGCCGTACTAAATTTACTGGATAACGGCACATACTTTGATTTATTGGTCGCCCAGGTTGACCAAGAAAAAACCATTCTTGCTAATGAGTCCGGTCTGCGTCACTTGTCACCGTCAGAAATTTTGAGTGTGTACGAAATCAGCAAAGCGCCGCCATCATGTTGATTTTCATCGATACCGAATTCACCAACTTCATTAACACCGAACTGATTTCAATTGGATTGGTGAGTGAGGACGACCAAAAATTTTACGCTGAGTTACCCATTGAGCGCAAAGAGTGCAGCGATTTTGTTAAAGAAGTCGTCTTGCCGCAGCTTGGAAAAATCAAGGGCGCACAATGCACGTTGGACGAATTGAATGTGCGTTTACGGGCATGGCTGGAACAATTCAAGATGGACGACCAACCTATCGATATTTGCTACGACTCCGGCCACGACTGGACGCTTTTTTTTCATGCCTTGAACAATGAGGTTCCCTCCTGGATACGCGGAGTCAACATCTACCCTTACGTTAACGATTTGAAGCAAGAATTATTTTGGGAAGAGAGCAAATTGGACCGTCACCATGCGCTCCACGATGCCATCGCCAACCGCTTTGCGTTTGTGCGAGAGCTGGCCGAGCTGGACAACTGGGGAACCAAATAATGAAACCTCAACTTACTGCCCACGTCTTTCCCACCCAAAACGGTCGCTTTAGGGCTGATCTAAGCGACGGTCGGCAATACGAGTCGCCCCACATTGCCGAGCTGGCCGAAGTCCTATATGCCGCAGGCATTCGGAAGCGCACCCTCGCACGCGATTACCTGACTGTCAGCCAGGACAATCCCCGCATGAGTAACGACATGGTATTGTTGTGCTGTGATCTGATCCGGCTTGAGCTGGCCGATGAAATCAAAGCGGGTCAATCATGAAAATCTGTCAGGGGTGAGTTTCACTGTATTTTCCCATTATTTAGGAACACAGTGAAACTTGTCTAACGAAGCATAAACGGCGTTTTCTGCAACCGGACGCAAGAATACATTTTGGCAAGGGACTTCGTGGAAGGGGTGTTATGTTAAATCCGTTTTGGTTTTATGTGTCCGGTTGCGGAAACTGGGTTATGCTGGCGGTTCACCACTTTTCATGCGAAGGAAATTTGTCATGTATGTAACTTTAAAAAAAGGCTTACCTGTTCTGGTCGACGCTGCGCCAGGCACAACCCTCAATGAGTGTTCAATTGTATTTCCCACTGATCCGGCAACTAAACAGATCATGGCGCAGGCAGATGCGCGTATTTGGATTACCGCGAAAGATGGCGAGCAATACTTGAAAAAAGTGCCGTTTCGAGTGACTAGCGATACCGAGTAACTTTGTAAGGTAGGTAATAATCAAATTACAAACGATAAAGCAGACTGCAATGCCACAGAAAAGAAAAAAATTAAATGTCGATTTCACTGCCCCACAAAATCCGTTGGCGGTGCGTGTTACGCGTCAGATGGCGAAAGACAAATGTAAAACCTTGACGGAGTTCGTAAAGTTCACGGGATTAACGACCGCTTTTGTTGTCGATGTTTTCAATAATCCGGCCAACGTTAATCCGAAACATAAAATTTCGTCCGAAAGACTGGCTCGATATCTCAACGTGCCAGTGGATCAAATTTATAGTTGGGCTGGTAGCAATCAGCACGTGGATGTGAACGACGACAAAGCGGCATACTGCGCCTATGTGCGCAATAAACTGCATCTCAACAGGCAGGAAGCGTCTCTGACATTCGGGCTGGGCAAGAGTGCATTCGGTAGCATTGAATTAGGTCAGAGAGAGCCATCGTTAACGCTGCTCATGCTGCTTAGTATTCTTGATAAGCATCCCAAATTGCTGGATGAATTAAAGCTATTTGCGCAGCAGCTCGACTAACGGAGCCGGACAATGAATCAACCTGTCTCACCTAAATATGCCAAATGCTATAAATGCCGCGGAACCGGCTGGCACACCCATGGCGAATGTTTTGATTGTAAGGGCTTGGGGATTGCGTACCGTGCGGATTACACTGGCTATAAGCGCGATATTGATGCCCTGATCAGTGAGTTGGGTAAGGCCGATATTATCTTGCATGCGATGTTGAATGTCATGACGCTGGAACAAAAAACACTGGTTGGTAATCAACTGGCCGAATCCGGCGTGTCACCCGATGGTATGATCAGAGCGAATGAACGCAGAGCCGCCTTAGATGTATTCGGTGCATGATTAAATCCAACACCTCTCGCCCTGGTCGTCCTGCTGGATCAGGCGCACAACTTCCGGCCATTGCTCGAACACGTGCCAGTCGCGCACAGCGTGCGCAACTTGGCGCAGTTCGCATCGAGGTGACGCTGGATAAGGCCACCCATGACGCGGTTTTATTACTGATGCAGCACTGGAACTGTGCCACCAAAAAAGAAGTCATTGAACGCGCTATACAGGCCACGGCCAGTACTGTTTTTAAAACAGACTACGAGAAAAATTAAGCACCAGTACCGTCTACCGAATCAGCATCTTCGTCTTCAATTTCTATTTCTGCCAATGTTTGACCTTGCCGATTCAGTAGTTCCCATAAATCAGAATAGAAAAAATGATCGATCGTTTTTATGTGCTGCGACAGCAGCGCATCACTGATCATGTTCGGACGAATATCGCAATAATAAACACCATCCAACGGATTTAATTTAACTGTGTAGGCTTTGAAGTGTCCATTTGAAAGAGCGGCTGGCTGAAAACGAACAGCACCGCCAATCGTTGGAAGAAAAACACCAACATGCTCGCGATGCGCTGGAACATTATCGCGCTTCGATCAAGGAACAGCGTGACCAAGATCAGCGTCGGCACGAACAGCAAATTCAGCAGCTGCAGGCGGAAATGCGCCATCTGCAGCAAAGTTTGATCGTCAAGCAAGACGAAGTGACCCGCCTAAACCAAGAGGGAGTGCGCCTGATCGCCGAGCTATCACATGCGCAAAAGAACCTGCATGATCAGCAGATGCAGTGTCGTCAAATTGAGCAAAAACTGCATGTGCTGAAGAATGTCGAGCAACATGCGAGCGTGTTAGAGGCGCGTCTTGTCGATAAGGAGCGGCAGAATAGCGCTTTGACAGAACAACTTAACGCAGCGGTTGCCAGCGAATCAGTACTGAAAATACAGGTGCGGAATTTGGAACTTGAAGTGGCCGCTGCGACTGCCAAAGCTGATGGGCAACAAGGCATTGTGGCTGAGCTACGCGCCTATCTAGATCTGAATAGAAAAACCGGATAAATTCCGTGACTTATCGTATATTTTGCTATTTTTTGGCCAGGTCCCGACCAACGGAAGCGTAGAAATCATGGGACACGAATCTGAAGACTCATGTAAAACCGTTGAGATAGTGCATAGCACAGCTCTAGCCGTCTACCTGATCTGCAGTTACAATCCAAAACATTCCAAATATATGGTGGTGCGCGATGACAAAGATTAGAACAACCGACTGGTTCGATAGGTCGATTAAACCTTGGCACACAGGATCATATGAGGTTGAACACTTGGACGGATCAGTACGGCGAGCCTGGTTCAGAGGAAAGACCTGGATTGACCCTGTAACGAAGGAAGAGATCTACAGTCGGCAACTGCGGGCATGGCGGGGACAACTGCAGCAATTCGATCCGAAAAAATTGGAGGATCAAGAGAAACATTTCGCCGCAACCCATCAGGTTAAATTTGTCCGTAGTCTTTTCAGACACTGGATTTCGATGAACGACCCTGTCAATGCGTGTCGGTATTACCTGATCGGACAGCGCCTTGGCCTCAAATTCTCAAGGCTCGAACGAAAGGCCTTCGCCAAAATATCATTGGACATGAAAAAGAAGGTC
>JBEONO010000031.1:0-22432 GCA_040544425.1 Oxalobacteraceae bacterium GrIS 1.18 | reverse complement strand
TGCGCTTTTTACTTTCACTCATTTGCTGTCATCCTTTTCAAGACAACAGCTTAAACTACCCTGCGGTTACTGTCTCAAATCCTGGGACCACTATAATATTGACTATTGAAGGGGTTACGGTGGGGGAGTTTGATTTCGCCATCCTGAGGCTGCAAGTGGAGGCCTATATTTTCATAGGTATTATTACTGCAATTTTTCCTCGTCCGCAGTTCTGATCGGAAATTTTGAAAATGATTGCAACCTGCGAAAATGCAAAAATTGACTTACGACCAAATGCGCGCTACCGAACCGACCCCGTCAAGGCGACCCGTCGCTCTGCGGGTTCAGGCGGGAACCTGGCGTCGTTTGTTCGCAACCGGAGCTTACGACGCCAGGTTCCCGCCTACCCCCGCGGGAACGACGCAAGTCTGTAATCTGTTAGCCAGGCAAGCATTGCCTGATCTCTTCCATTACTGAACAAACCAACGATTCATCCATCAAAAACAAAGTCCCCTTTTTGGGCACCACTTTGCGGCTTCAAATCTCAAACTTCTGTACACAAGTCAAAAAAATAAATCCTTTCCGGCAAACTCAATCGAATGTGCGCCACCGAACCGACCCTGATATTCAAGTAGCCTATAACATCGTTAGCAGCACAAATCGATTAATAACTATCAGGAGAAACAACATGAATAACAATTCCAAACTCAGCATCATCGCAGCATGTTTCGCAACAGTCGTTCTGGCTACCGGTTGCAGCAGTATGAAGACACCGGCCACGGCTGACGTTGCGGTATCGAATGCTGCCGTCAATAACGCTTCAAGCGCCGGTGGAGCAGAATATGCCCCACTCGAAATGCGTTCGGCACGTGAAAAACTTGATGCAGCCAATGCAGCCATGGCCAAGAAAGATTACAAAAAAGCCGATGACCTGGCCAAAGCAGCGCAGGCTGATGCCAAATTAGCGCAAAGCAAAGCTGACACGGCCAAAGCCCAGGCAGCCGCTGGCGCACTGCAAAACGACATTCAGGTTTTACAAGAACAAATCAACCACGCCAATCAATAATCTGATTACGCAAAAATTCACCAGGAAAATATCATGAAAAAATTCTTACTCGTTCCATCCCTCATTACCATCGCCGTCTTGATGACTGCCTGCAGCACCACACCAAGAAGCACCAGCCTGCTGGAGCAGACCCGCAGCGACTACGCGGTAATCCACAGCAATCCAAACGTCGAGCGCATGGCGCCACTGGAAATGCAACAGGCAACTGAGGCAATGAATCAGGCTAACGAAGCATCGACCAAAGACAAGAGTGCCGAAGACGTGGATAAACTGGCTTACGTTGCCAAATCCAAAATCGGTGTGGCACGCGAAGTGACCAAACAGAAAATGGCTGAGAAAGAGCTGGCCAGTACTGCCAAAGAACGCGATGCGATGGTTTTGAATCAGCGCACTCTGGAAGCCGATAAAGCCAAACAAAGCGCCGCAGAATCTCAAGCAACGGCACAGGCAGCCCTGGCAGATGCAGCCGCTTCACAGCGTCAGACCGACGCGGCAAAAGCCCAGGCAGCTCAGTTGCAAGCCCAATTGGCTGATCTGGCAGCAAAACAGACTGATCGCGGCCTGGTGATTACCCTGGGTGATGTCTTGTTTGGTACTGATCTGTCACGTCTGACTTCGGATGGCATGCGCACGGCACAGAAACTGGCTGATGTATTGAATCAAAATCCACAGCGCACAGTATTGGTCGAAGGTTACACCGACAGTACCGGTAGTGCAGCCCATAATCAGGAATTGTCGGAGCGCCGTGCCCAATCGGTAAAGAGCGCCTTGCAGGGAATGGGCATTTCCGGTGATCGCGTAGCAGTACGTGGCTTCGGTGAGCAATTTCCGGTTGCGGCCAATGATACTTCGGCAAATCGTCAAATGAATCGCCGGGTTGAGATTGTGATCTCGGATGCGAATGGCAAAATTATTCAGCGTTAATGCATTGTTCAAAATAACCAAGGAGCATCATGAGTCAAACAGAAATCACCGGTATTGACAAAGCAGCGATCCGTGCTGCTGCGAAAAATACCGAAGATGGCAGCGTGACAGTCGGTTATCAGGCTGACCGTCACGCAATTATCAACATGCTTAACGCGGCACTGGCCACTGAACTGGTCTGCGTGCTGCGCTACAAGCGTCACTATTACACGGCCACCGGATTGCAAAACGGTTCGATCAAGGCCGAGTTCCTGCAGCATGCCATCGAAGAGCAGGGGCATGCTGACCGTCTGGCGGAGCGCATCGTTCAATTGAATGGCGCGCCTGATTTTAATCCGGCGACGTTAATTGAGCGCAGTCATGCCGAGTACGATGATTCCGACAGTATTCAGGCGATGATCAGAGCAAATCTGATTGCCGAACGGGTTGCCATCGAGTCTTATCGTCAGATGATCGTCAAGATCGGTGAGACCGATCCGACCACCAAGCATTTGCTGATCAGTATCATGGCCATGGAAGAAGAACACGCGGACGATATGCGTGATCTGCTCGCCTAGTCATTCAGCAGCACACTTTATTCAAACCATACTCAGGAGTACATTATGTTGGAAAAAAATTTCTATGCAGTTAATCGCGACGTCAAACTGTTAGTCAGCGATGCGCAAGAACTGTTGGTCGCTGCAGCCTCATTGACTGGCGACAAAGCCGAAGAGATGTATCAGCAAGGCATGGTATTGATGGATGCCGCAATCAATAAGGCAAAAGAATCGCACGCCAATGCTTTATCGGCCGGCAAGGAAATGGCGGCATCGACCAATCACTACGTTAAAGAAAACCCATGGCGTTCGATTGCGACCGGCGCAGGCATCGGCTTGTTGTTGGGTGTGATACTGGGCCGTCGTTAACAAGAAACTGTTCCGGCAATAAATTAAGGGACGCAACACTTTGGTGTTGCGTCCCTTTTCTTATCTGGCTTTATTCAGAGCTACAGCGCTGAGCGGCCGCTGATGAGATTCACCAGGATCATGATGACCGCAATGACTAACAGGATATGGATGAAGCCACCCAGAGTATACGATGTGACCAGCCCGAGCAGCCACAGGATAACGAGAACAACAGCGATGGTATATAGCATGACAGACTCCTTGATTCGATTTGAAGTTAATTGGATTTTATTGTGAGCGTTACAGCCTGCGACTCTATTTTGCTTATCACAACAGAGCCAGTATGACCGACCGGTTTCGCGTGGTCTGTTCGCCATCACACACAGGCAGGCCGCTAGTTTTTTTAGTCAAAAATACAAACTTATGTTCGATACCACACTGATCAGCGCAGGCAGATGCATCATGATCAGTCATGGTCATGGGTCATGTCCTGAGAGTGCTTCCACCAATTCGAATCCAATCACAAGGAAATCTATGCTGCAGTCAACCGAACTCCCAACCAGGTATGCGTCAAAGCCAATTCACTTTGGCAATTACCCTCAATCAGCACTGCGGCCGGTTGCGCTGCGTTCGAATATTGCGGACATTGCGCGTTATTTACAGATTCCGTTTTCCTCGATGCAACAGCACGATCAGGAACTGTTTCAGCACATGCATTACAAAAGCGGGCATACCATTTTTTCCGAAGGCGATAAAAGTGACACGCTGTATTTGGTCAACTCGGGCTTTACCAAATCATCCCTGTGGGATGAGTTTGGCCATGAACAGGTCGTCAATTTTCAGATGAAAGGCGACATCCTTGGTGTGGATGGGCTCCATGCGGGCAAGCATTGCTCCAGCGTCGTGGCGCTGTCTGACTGCGATGTGATACTGCTGCCGCTGGCAAAACTGAATACGATCAGCAAAACATATCATGTGTTCGAACGGGCGTTGTTAAATCTGGTCAGTGTCGAACTGGTGTTTCAACAGCATCGCCTGTGCCTGCTCTCGGCAAAAAATGCCGAAGTACGGGTGGCGAATTTCCTGCTGAATCTGTCCGGACGGTTTTTCAAAATGGGGTATTCGAAATCGCATTTCAATCTGCGCATGACCAGAAATGATATGGGCAGCTATCTGGGTCTGAAACTCGAAACGGTCAGCCGGGCACTGTCTTTACTTGATGATTCCGGCCTGATTGAAGTGCGGCATCGTGATATCACGATCTGCGATGAAGTTGGCTTGCGCAATCTGACTGTGCCAAAGGCAAAGCAGAAACGTCTGGCTCAAGAGCTGAGTGTGTAGAGAATTAGTCTGACTAAGGTTCAGCTATTGCTCGGGCACGCGTTACTAAATCACGTTGTGCCTTATCTAAAAATTAAGCAAAAAATTGCTGGAAATATTTGAAGTGCTACTTTGGTAGTGTATTATTCACTGTGCAAAAAAACTGAATAGGCAATTGGTGCGATGGATAATTGAAACGGGGGCGTTATGACTGACAGTACTGAAAATCTGATTTTGGAACACTTGAAGCGGTTTCAAGCCGGGCAAGACCGCATTGAACGTAAACTTACTGAAGTTCAGCCGCGGTTAGCCAACCTCGAAGCAGGTCAGGCATCAATCATTCAGCACCTTGGACATTTAGCGGCGGCCGACGCCAATCAACAATTATCCGCAGACGGATTCAATCAACGTCTTGAGCGCATTGAACACCGCCTCGAACTCTAGTAAAAAATTTCAGCTGTACTCCAATGAAAAACCCGGAATGAGCCAGTGATGCTCATTCCGGGTTTTGCTATGAACCATCTTCTTGAGCGACAATGCGTCATTCCCGCGCAGGCGGGAATCCAGTGCGCGCGAGCGCTTTCGATAGTGGACTGTCGAACATGATCCAATCCGATCCAGGTTGAAGGTGCTAGCTTGCCGCCATCCGCGCTCTTCACTATCTCGCTACCGACAGCGCTGTCGCGCACTGGATTCCCGCCTGCGCGGGAATGACGAGAAGACTGCCTCGCAGTCGTAAAAAAATTCCAGCGGCAACCACAATGAAAAACCCGGAATGAGGCAGTGATGCTCATTGCGGGTTTTTCTTGAGCCATCCTGTCCAGCGATAATGCGTCATTCCCGCGCAGGCGGGAATCTAGTGCGCGTCAGCGCTCTCGATAGTGAAATGTCGAACATCACCGAATTCGATTCAGGTTGAAGGAACTGCCTTGCCGTCAACCATGCTCGGCACCGTTCGGCTTCCGAAAGCGCTCGCGCACACTGGATTCCCGCCTGCGCGGGAATGACGAGAAGACTGCCTCGCACTCGTAAAAAAATGCCAGCGGCAACCACAATGAAAAATCCGGAATGAACCAGTGATGCTCATTCCGGGTTTTGCTATGAACCATCCTCTTGAGCGACAATGCGTCATTCCCGCGCAGGCGGGAATCCAGTGCGCGTCAGCGCTCTCGATAGTGAAATGTCGAACATCACCGAATTCGATTCAGGTTGAAGGAACTGCCTTGCCGTCAACCATCATGCTCGGCACCGTTCGGCTGCCGACAGCGCTCGCGCGCACTGGATTCCCGCCTGCGCGGGAATGACGGGAAGACTGCCTCGAACTCGTAAAAAGTCAGCAGTCCTGAAAAGTAAAAAACCCGGAATGAGCCAATGATGCTCATTCCGGGTTTTTCTTGAGCCATCTTCTTCAGCGAAGAAGACGGTGGTTTTCAACTTCTTAGTTGACGCGCTGTTCGATCGTGATTTGCTCAACTTCTACGCGACGATTCGGTTCCAGACATACGATCAACGGTTGCAGTTTTTTCTCGGTACAAGTAACGATCGGATTTGATTTGCCTTTTCCTTCTGCGAACAGACGGTCAGCAGAAATGTTTTTGCTGATCAAATAATCTTTGACAGCGTTGGCACGTTTCAATGACAGAGCGTTGTTGTATTTGTCTGAACCGATACGATCTGTGTAGCCAGAGATCACAACGTGATTGACTTGCGGATTATTGTTCAACGCTGTAGCAATATCATCCAGCTTTGGCTGTGGCATTTGCAGATTGAATTTGTCAAAGCCAAACAGTTCGGTTGAAGTCAACACGACTTTTTCAAATTTTGGTGCCGGTGCCACAACTGGTGCCGCAACTGGTGCTACATACACTGGAGCCGGTGCTGGTGCAGGAGGAGGGGAGGCCTTGGCCACCGCTACTGTCGGTGATTTGTCAAAGGAATAGCTCACACCCAGACTCAGATAGTTATTGCCATTGCTGTTGCTGCCAAAAGTATTATCTTTCAGATAGCCGTGTTCACGACGAAAATCCAATTGCAGGGCCCATTGATCGCTCAACACTGCCTGCACACCCAAGCCTGCTTCCAGGAACGGTGCATACGCATGAACTTCGCCAGTATTATTATTCAGGCGGTCTTGCTGGTAACCGGCACCAACAAAAATAAACGGACGAATGCTTGAACGGCTCAGCATATACAGAGCATCAACGCCCAATGTGTTTTGCTGATATTTCAAACCGTTGGCACGTTGACGACCGTACTTGGTACCGATTTGAATATCCCAATCTTCTGACACAGGCTTGCCGATACTCAGGCCAGCACCTTCGCCGTGGTCATTAACGCCGAATTCAGAATCCGGGCGCATCATGTTCAGGCTTGGCGTGATATACCAGGAAGGGTTGTAATCCATTGCCTGAGTGATGACGCTGTCTGTCGATGTCGCTGGTTGCACATCGGCAGCCTGTGCGAAGGCGCTAAAGTTGGCGATGCTGCACAAGGCAAACACGGCCAGGGAAATTTTATTGATATTGTTCATGAGAGACCTTTGAGTAAAGAGATAAATAAATGTGTTGGCAAGAAGACTGAAAAATCAATTGAACAATTCAATGTATTGCATCACACAGAATTCATCGTTTTGATTGACTTGATGTTGAACGAAGTTTATTGGAAGCCTCTGAAACCGACTGTTCGCTATCCAACATAAGAAGCTGTTGTTGTATTTTTGAGAGAGAGAAGAAAATCGCACCGTGTGGAGAATAATGCGATTTGAATGTGTCAAATAAAATGTGTCTTAGTACGCGTCAAAAGCCTGTCTGATTTGCCGGTCTGCCTCGTCAGCGGGACGTCGGCTTTTAACAGGATTTTTCATATCGCAGGCTTTACCGGCATACGCTGCACTGTCCTGCTTGTGACTCTGTTTTCTGGACAGAAAAATATAGCCGCGCTGTTTATCTTTGGTTTGAAATTTATTCATCATCACTCTTTCGTTGGACTTGACGATTCAATTGACGATTCAATTCTGGTGATGTTCGATACCACCGAAGTCGGATCACTGGCCGGGAAAGTCATCTGCAATGCGTTGTCCAGCACACTTTCTTCTTCCGCCTCCAGTTCCATCTTTTGCGCCAGCGTCAACAGTGCGGTGGCGCAGTGAATGACTTTCAGACTGGCAAAGTCACGGATGGTGGTGATGTGAAATAAAGACTTCAATGCGCTGGCCTGCGCAGCAGTCAGACAATCCAATCTCTCAAGCGGCGAATCAATCAGCTCTTGCTGGATTCGTGACCGGTCAGTGCGGTTGATGCATTGTTCCATGATGGTCCTATCGGGGTTGTTTGGCTTTGAGTTGTTTGCGGATCACTTGCAATTCTTTTTTGCGTTCCGGGCCGGTGACCGGATAGCTCATTTCCAATGCCTGAAGCTTGTCGAGGATGATGCGCGAGACAATTATTCGGGCACTTTCCTTGTCATCGGCAGGTACCACATACCAGGGTGATTCTGCCGTGCTGGTGGCCGCGATGCAGGCCTGGTAGGCACTTAGATACTGCGGCCAGAATTTCCGCTCTGCCATATCTGCTGCACCGAACTTCCAGTTCTTGTCGGGATTGTCGATACGGTCAATAAAACGCAAACGTTGCTCTTCCTGCGACAGGTGCAGATAAAATTTTAAGACCAGGGTCCCGTTGCGATGCAAGTGACTTTCCAGATTGCAGATCGAGCGGAAGCGTTCCTGCCAGATATTCTCGCCACCGTCACCCGGCAAATTCTCGCTGGCCAAAACTTCGGGATGTACCCTTGCTATCAACACTTCTTCATAGTACGAGCGATTGAAAATGCCGATGCGTCCGCGTTCAGGCAGATCACGCGTGGTGCGCCATAAAAAGTCATGCTGCAATTCATTGAGGCTGGGATGTTTGTAACTGTAGACCTGGCAACCTTGCGGATTGACGCCGGACATGATGTGTTTGATCGCGCCATCCTTGCCGGCTGCATCCATGGCCTGAAAAATCAGCAGTACCGCATATTTGTTGGAGGCGTACAGCAGCTGCTGCTGTTCACTCAGTTGGGCAATGTGATCATTCAGAATTTTTTGATACTGGCGTTTCGATTTAAACACCGGGGCGACGCGGGTAGGCAGTTCAGTTAAAGTGAACGGCTTGTCGCCTTGAATACAAAAATCAGCCGACTTAATTTTCATATTAATTTTCCTTGCTGGTGGTTTCAGACAATCAGGCAATTGTGGACCAAGCAGCGTCGGCCCGATTGATATTAGTTAAAGCAACGTACGTTTTCCCGCAATGATGCAATCGGATCGACACGCATCTGATCAATTTTTGCGAAGTACCTGAATCCAAACCTGAGCAATTGATCATCGCTCGGGTGGTCGGCAGTAACTACGCCCACCACTTTTTCTGCGATGGCACGATGGTGACGGATGATGTAGGACATTAAATCGTGCTTCTCTTCGTTGGCTCCCACCAGCAGAATTTCTGAAGCACCTAATATGGCATGCAAAATATCTTTAAAAAATCGCACATGGTCATTTCCTGGCCCGGCCCCGATGATACCCAGTTTGATATGGGCCTGCGGCTGCGTGAGCAGGATCGTCTTCAGCTCTTTTTCTGAAGTGTCAAGATTGAAGTGGATCAGGTGCGCCTCTTCATGGTCTACCCAAATGACTACGCGATTAAAAACCATGTTATTTCCAAACTCTGTATATTGAACTGTTCTATGCTGATGCGCTGATGGCCGACGATGTCTCGCTGCGCGCCTTGATGACGCCGAAACTGACGCCAAAACCGGCATGCGGCGCTTTCGCCGTGGCGCTGTTTTTCACGATGCCCAGACCCGAGGTATATTTTGATGAATCCCAGTCGATTTCGGTTTGACGATTGAATCGGTTTTGTGTAATTGGTTTCATGATCAGGGTCTCGGTTAGGGTGTATGTCCGCATCATGCGCAATTGCCGGGCAGGTTTCCGTTCGGTAGCGAACCTTGAGAATTTATTTGCTTAAAAAGAATAGTGCACTCCTGTGTGTGACACCGTACATACCGATCCTGCCCATGATGATTGAATGGACACCATCTGCTAAGCCTGCTTAGTAAGCTGCCATGTGCCGCCCGGTACATCATTTAATAACAATCATGGGGAAATTTATGAAAAAATCTTTTGTAGCTTTAGCGTCAACAGTGCTGATCAGTGCCGCTTTCGCACAAGTGGCAGTTGCTGCCGATACAGCACCTGCCGTCGCTGCCACGACTGCAACTGCTGCCACCGCAGCCAAACACGACGCCAAGCGTGACGCAGCCAATGAAAAACACATCAAGGATCTGCACGCCAAGCTGAAAATTACCGCTGACGAAGAAACGCTGTGGGCAACGGTTGCCGGCACAATGCGCTCCAATACCATCGCCATTGACACGGCAGTGGACAAGCGCGAAGAGTTGCTGGCCAGTGCAACGGCCATTGATGATCTGAATGCCTATGCTGGCATCGCCCAGGCACATGCTGATTCAGTGAAAAAACTCTCGGTCTCGTTCGCACCTTTATATGCCGCCATGCCCGACGCGCAAAAGAAGATTGCTGATACCGTGTTTACTCAACGTGCTTCGAAACACAAATCGTAAGGAACTATTATGAAAATCAAATTATTGTCCCTGTTGGTGGGACTGATCGTTGTCGCAGCTGCGCCGGTTGCCGAGGCACAGGTTTCAGTCAGCCTGGGTTTTAATGGCTGTGGCTACTACGGATGCCGGGCCTACGCGCCACCGGTTTACGCGGCTCCCATTTATGCACCACCAGCTGTTGTGTATTATGGCGGCGGTAACTGGGGTGGTGATCGCGATTACCGACGCGACGACCATCGGCGTGACCATGATCACGGCCATGATCGCGACCATGGCCATGACCGCGGTCATGATCATGACCACGGCGACAGAGACCATCATTAAGTAAAACAATCTGCAATTGGCCTTCTGAAGGCCAATTGCGATTTCACCTATTTTCACACTGCGTTTATGACCAAGAAACTACCCGGTCTGGATCCCGTATCTCACAATACAGAAACGATGCTGGCCCTCGGTTTGCACGAAAAGGGCTCGTTAAGTCGTCATCAGCAATTTCTTGAATCACTCAGTGAATTGATTGGCAGTCCAACCTTTCTGATGTTCACCGTCTTCTTTGTGGTGAGCTGGATTGTCTGCAATATCGTCGCCCACCAGCTGCATCATAAGAGCATCGAACAGTCACCATTTCCGCTATTGCAGGGGATCGTCACCATTGGCGCGCTGCTGGCCACCATCGTGGTTCTGATCAAACAGAATCGCCTGAGCAAAATGGAAGATCGGCGCGCGCATCTGGAATTGCAGGTCAATTTGTTGACCGAACAAAAAGTGACCAAATTAATCAACCTGATCGAAGAACTGCGCCGCGATCTGCCGATGATTAAAGATCGAATTGACCCGCAGTCGGAAGCATTTCAGGTGCCCACCGATCCGGAAAGCATGTTGAAAGTTTTGGATGATCAGCAGGACCTGACACCCTGACAATGTATTACATCACGCAACGGTCCCCAGCAGTGCTCCGATTCCCGCAGTAACACCCATCGCCAGTGCGCTCCAGAACGTCACCCGCAGCATGCCGGTACCAACTTTGGCACCGCCCGCCTGCGCGGCCAGCCCCCCCAGTGCGCCCAGACAGAGCAGCGAGCTGATCACGACGGCGATGCTCAACTCTGCGGCTGGTACCAGGAAAGCAACCAGCAACGGAAGCAGCGCGCCAGTGATAAAGCTGAGTGCTGAGGCAATTGCAGCGTTGAGCGGATTGGCAGCGAGGGGTCCGGTAATGCCCAGTTCATCGCGGGCATGGGCGCCCAGTGCATCACGCGCCATCAATTGATCGGCAACCTCGGTTGCCAGTGGTCTGGTCAGCCCGCGCGCCACATAAATACTGGCCAGTTCCTGATGTTCGCTCGCATCATGATCGCGTAATTCAAGCTTTTCGGTTGCCAGTGCGGCCTGTTCCGTATCCGCCTGGGATTGCACCGAGACATATTCGCCGGTTGCCATCGACATGGCCCCGGCAACCAGACTGGCCACGCCGGTCATCAAAATGGTATGGTGGGTAGCGTGTGACGAGGCGACCCCGAGGATCAGACTCGATATCGACACAATCCCATCATTGGCCCCCAACACGGCTGCACGCAGCCAACCCACTGTGCCGAGCCGATGATGTTCTCTGTGCCGGTAACGCATCGCCGCTCCCGTTCCTAGACCGAAACGATCAGATTGTCCGTCACCGTGCGCACACCTGGTGAATTCCAGGCCGAGTGCCGGACCGAATCACGCTCGGACCAGCTGTGTACGGTGCCGGTCAGTGTCACATCCTTGCCATTGACTTCGACATGAATATGTTTCGCATCGGCTTGGGCACTGCGCAGCAGGGCGGCTTCGATATCCGCTTTTACCACGCTCGGTGAGCTGATTGGGTCGATCGAAATTTCATTGGTCACGCCAGTCACACCCATCAGATGTTGCACGGCAGTTTTTGCAGCGACGCGCTGATACTGCCATTCCACCTTGCCGGACAGCGTGATCCAGCCTTCTTCAACCACCACCATCACGGATTCCAGCGGCAGAATTGACACCCAGTCCAGCACGTTCCTGGCCGTGCGGGCAATGTCGGCGTCATCACGCCTGCTGTCGCCGTTCAGTTTCACGTCGAGCTCGACAGCAATCGCCTGAGCGCCACTGACACGCTGCACGGCGCGTACTGCGTGGAGTTTTTCCGTATAGTTGTTCACATGGCCGGTGAGGGTAACCACGCCATCTTTGACTGCCACACCAATCTGGGCGGCATGCACTGAAGGTTCCCAGTTTAATTCGGCGTTGACTTCCTGTTTGACTTGGTCATCGGTTTTCATGTTGATCTCGTAATTTGATTTAGAGAGTTGAATAATGATCCCGATAAAATGCCTGCTCTGTACGCTGCCCAACACTGGCAGGGCATCCGGAAAATTATTTTTATCGCATCGCATTTCTGATTTTTATTCCAGCGCCGATCAGGCTTAAGTTGATTGTTATCAACGCGATCAAGCGTGCTGAGCGTAAGCTGGATTTACCAAATACCGATCCTGGTTGCGATATTCTTTTTCTGCCACTTTCCAGAAAGTCAGACCCCTTATGGCTGATGCCTATCATCTGCTCACCGAGCGTCCGGAATTATGGGCGATCGCCTGCCTGTTACTCGGCATGTTTGTCACCCGATGGAGCGCAAGCCGCGCCCCGGCGACGCGCCTGATCTTGCGACTTCCGGTGTTTCTGTTGTTTACCTACCTGTTATTTCAGGCGCATCAGGTCCCGTATCTGGCGACGGTGCCGCCGGGCGATGCCCTGGCGCGCATTGCCAGTGATCTGTTCCGGGCAGTCTGGTGGTTCTGGGGAGCCGCAATTGCCTCAAATGCGATTCGCAACTTCACTTATCGCGGTTCCCAGCACAAAGGACAGCGCTTCTTTATCGATTTATGCGTGGCGATGATTTATGTGTTCGCCTTTGTCGGCCTGATCACCTTTGTCTTCAACTTCCCGATGCAGGGCGTACTGGTGACCTCAGGGGCCGTGGCCGTGGTGCTGGGACTGGCACTGCAAAGTTCCTTGGGCGATGTGTTTTATGGTGTCGTGCTCAACCTCAGCAAACCTTATCGGGAAGGCGACTGGATTGCGCTCGACAACGGCGTCGAGGGCAGGGTATTGGAAATGAACTGGCGCGCCACTCATATCATCACGGTCGGGCAGGACGTGGTGATTGTTCCGAACAGCATGGTCGCCAAATCCAAGATCATCAATTCCAGTTTTCCCTCTCAGGTGCATGGCACAACCATCCAGATCATGCTGGCTGCAAATACCTTCCCGATGAGTGCACGGCGCATCTTGAGCGAAGTGATTCATGGCTGCCATCTGGTGTTGCTGTTGCCCACACCGCTGATAGTCATCAAGGCGATGAGCCAGGAAGGGATTGCGGTGGACATTACCTTTTTCACGTCCGAAATCAGGCAGAGCGTTGATGCGCAAAATCAGATTTACGAGAAAATTTTTCGTAGCCTTGGTGCCGCAGGAATCGGCTTCGGCACACACACCACTGCGTTCCAGAATAATCTGCTCCAGGCCACTTCCTCACTCAACGATGATGTTGAACGACTGGTCGCGTTCACGCCAATATTTGCGCGTCTGCCGGTCTTGGAACGCAAGGAGCTGGCGACACTTTTGCTGCGTGAAACCTTCGACGCCAAACAGACCGTGGTCGAATACGGCAGCAATACTGAGTCGATGTACATTGTCGGCTCCGGCGTTCTTTCGCTCACTCGCGAGGTGGCCGGGCATCAGATTGAAATCGCCAGGATGAGCACCGCGGATCATTTCGGCGCGGGTGGTTTGCTGGGAGGCAGTCAGACCCTGGCGAAGGTGACGACATTGACCAGCGCGGTACTGTACCGGCTGGAAAAAAAGGATCTGGTGCGTCTGGTCAATGACCGGCCGGGCTTTGCTGCGGGTCTGAATCAGGAACTGGCCGCCAGAAAAATTTTCGCCATGAATGCCATGGAGTCGCATGACGATCAACAGAATTCTGAAGATCATCTGGCTGCGTGGTTTTCGAGTATTTTTCGGCGGCCTGAGTAACTCGTAGGTGACTACAAACGCGGTACTCTGCATCAAAATCAGCATTGCGACGCTGTAGGCGGGGATTTAGTCCCAGCCTACACGCTGCCACGTTTTGTAAAAAATGAGTTGACGTCATCAAGGTCCGCAAACTCGGCTCGATCCGCTTCTGCAATACCATGTTGTATATCTTCGATTTGCCGGGCTTCAGCGGATACATATTCTCTCAGCGCGGCCACGGTGATCGCGCTCTGGTTGCGTCCTGTGACCTCGGCAAGTTTTTTTAGCTGCTCGGCAAGGTCTATCGGAAGGCGTACGGTCATTAATTTTTCATTGGTCAGTTTCATAATGGATGCTGAAATGAGCGGTAATGGTTTCCATTTAATCTGACAAGTCCAAACTGTTCAAGCCCGGTGACTGTCAGATCGGACCTTGGCATTACCATGGTCCGATATTCGATTAAACCCCGGCAATCTAACTGCGCGCAACTTCAATTTCACCGCCGTCCTTAATCCACGCCTCCAGCCCGCCTTCCAGAGAGCGCACGTCTGTATAGCCCATCGTTGCCAGCGTTTGAGCGGCCAGTGCGGCACGGGCGCCTGATCTGCAAAGCACGCCGATGGTCGCCTCCGATCCGCTTGCCAGAATATCGTTGATCTTGAATTCAAGCAGTCCGCGCGGAATGTTCAGCGCGTTGCGAATGCTGCCAGTGCTGAACTCACCGGGCTCACGAACGTCAATGATCAGGGCAGCACTGTCGACCAGCGCGGTAAACTCATTGATTCCAATTTGGACGATTTCTTTTTTTGCAGACGCAACCAGTTCATTTACGGTTTTCATTTTTTTCCTTAATTTCAATTAATAATATTTGCTGCCCATGTAAATCGGGTATTGCTAGACGACGAGCGCTTTTCTGGCGCTGGACGTCTTGCGCATTTCCAGCAACTCGAAAATCCCCATGCCCGCAATCATGGACACCACGAACAGGATCGCCTTGGGATTGCCACTGAGCAGTGTCGTCAGGGCTGGTCCAGGGCACAGACCGGCAATGCCCCAACCGATTCCAAACAGCAGGCTGCCGATGACGAGGCGACGGTCAATATCGCGGCGCGCCGGTATCTGAATCTTTTCACCCAAATACGACACGGTGAGACGCCGTGCGATGGCAAACGGCACGATAGAAACTGCAATGGCGCCCCCAATGACAAAAAGTAGCGATGGGTCCCACGGGCCTGCTAGGTCCAGAAAGCCGATCACCTTGCCGGGACTGCTCATGCCGGAAACGATGAGTCCAAGACCAAAGATGAGGCCTGATAATAAAGAGGCAAAAATCAACATGATATTTCCTTTAAAAAGCGATGAGATGACGAACAAAAAACACGGTGACGAAACCGGCCAGCATGAATGACATTGTGGCGACCATTGAACGCGGAGACAGGCGTGCCAGTCCACTTATTCCGTGACCGCTGGTGCAGCCTGAACCATAGCGCGTTCCAATGCCAACCAGCAGTCCGGCAGCAACGATTGCGCCGTACCCGGTTCCGATTTCCAGTTCAGGCAGCCTTGCAAATATTGAATACACGGCCGGTGCTCCAACAATCCCAATGACAAACGCACTGCGCCAGCCATTGTCTGCCCGCACTCCCCGCAGCAGATTGCCAATGAAACCGCCAAGAACGCCGCTGACACCGGCAATCCGGCCATTCAATAAAATCAGCAGGGCGGTTGACACGCCCAGCAGCATGCCGCCAAGCAGCGACGCATACGGGGTAAAGTGATTCCAATCTATGTTCATGCTTATTCCTTCAAAATTATAAAAAAAGGTTCGACTCTGGCAGGGCAACTCAGGCTGGAATACTGAGAGGAATCTTTAAGTAACTCTCCCCATTATTTTCTGCCTGCGGCATCTCGCCGGCCCGAATGTTGATCTGCAATGATGGCCAAATTAAGGTTGGCATTGACAGGGTTCGATCGCGTGCCTGGCGCATCGTGATGAATTCCTGCTTGCTGACACCGCGTCTGATATGAATGTTCATCTCGCGTTGCTGTCCGACCGAGGTCTGCCACGCAGGACTGCGTCCTGCGGGCGGATAGTCGTGACACATATACAGGGTCACATCATCCGGTAAATCAAGCAGTCTTTGGATTGACTCATATAAAACATCAGCACTGCCACCGGGAAAATCGCAGCGGGCGGTGCCGACGTCCGGCATAAACAGCGTGTCGCCAACGAAGATCGCCTTGTCCAGCTGATACGCCATATCGGCCGGTGTGTGTCCGGGAACATGGTGTGCAATAAATTCCATCGAACCGATTTTGAACGAGTCGTTATCGGCATACAGATGGTCAAATTGCGCGCCGTCTGCGTTAAACTCCGCGCCGAAATTAAACAGGGCCTTGAATGCATCCTGAACCTGCACAATACTCGCGCCTATCCCGATGCGCGCCCCAAATTTCTTTTTCAGATAAAACGCAGCAGATAAATGATCAGCATGGGCATGGGTTTCAAGAATTAACTCCAGCCTGAGTTGATGTTCATTGATGTATTGAATGACGCGTTCAACCTGGGTGGTCGAAATCGCGCTGGCTTTGGGATCGTAGTCAAGCACCGGGTCGATAACCACACAGGCCTGTTCGCCATCGGCATGCAACAGGTAGGTCACGGTACTGGTGACTGGATCAAAAAATGGAATGATCTTCTGAGACATCGTAAATCCTTCATGAAAGTACTTCGCAGTTGAGCCGGTCGGAAGCAGCGTGCTGGTTGTGCACTTGCTTATTGAACTGTTTAGTATGATATTGATGGAGGATGACGATGTCAAGTACTTTTTAACTAAAAATTTCATAACCACCTGCCGATGACTGGGGGAGGCAGCAAAAATAATCTCCAATTATGGCCGGCGGCCACTTTCAGGCATCTAAGATAGTTTGAAACTTAGTAGTTAAAAACATTCAGTGCTACGGGCAAGAGCCCTGAAGCTGAACCTACGTGACTCGAAACAAATCATCTAATTCGTGTAGGGGAACCCCTAAGTTAATGAGGCCGGGGCTGGAATACGAAATTATAATAATTTGCTACTAGCTGTTTGTGTTAGCCTGAGGCAATCCAAAAGTTATGGCGGGCGCGTTGACAAATTGGTCGGCCTTTGAAAACGGTGAAGTTACACCCCGTCATCGCTGTTTTACTGCACTTGCTGCACTTCTCGCTGACGTCATCCCGTCGCTCAACCGACAAAGATTTCCTCTCCATTGCACTACAACGAATTACGCTGTGCACAGACCACGGAAGCAGGGCCATGAATTCTTCGGATGACAAGAAACAACTCGACTCGCACCTGCCGCCCGCATCAGGCAAGCAGGCTCACAGCGAGTTGCCGGGCGCAGCTCGTGCCATTCACAGCACCGAACTTTCACAGCAAGAACTGCAGCTCTACCAGCTTGAGCTTGAGGCCCAGAACGAGTCCCTGCGCGAAGCAAAACTGGCTCTGGCAGAGTCGCGCGACCGGTATGCCGATCTGTTTGAATTCGTGCCGGTAGGCTGTCTGACGCTCAGCGAGCAAGGCCAGATCACCGCGGTCAATCTGGCCGGGGCAGAAGTCTTGGGCGGCGAGCGCGAAACCCTGATGGGAAAAAGTTTTGCCGGCTTTTTGACTGCCGACAGCGCCGATCGTTGGCACCTGCATCTGATGGGCGTACTCAGGCAGGACGAAAAACAGGTCTGTGAGCTGACGCTGACACGCAGGGATGGCTCGCTCGCAGCGATCCAGGTTGACAGCAGGCGCAGGCTGCAAAACGGATCGGTGCCGACTGTGCATCTGGTACTGACCGACCTCACCAGGCTCAAACATCTGGAATTTGAGATGGAAAAGACCCAGGAACTGGCCCACATCGGCAGCTGGTACTGGAACGCCACGACTGGCGAGCAGCAGATGTCGCGCGAAATGTTGCGCATCTTTGGGCGCGAGCAAATCCCGCTGCTTCCCGATCAGCGTGGCGTGCTGTATGCGATTGACACCTGGGAGTACCTGAACAGTGCGGTTGTGCAGGCCGTTCAAAGCGGAGTCGGCTTTGACCTTGAATTACCGGCGCTGCGTGCTGACGGCAGCCAGATCTGGGTCAATATCCGCTGCAATACCGAGAGCGATGCCAGTGGTGCAGTGCGTGGTCTGCGCGGCACGGTGCAGGACATCACTCTGGGTCGGCGTGCCACCGAGCAGACCCATTTCCAGGCCAGGCTGCTCAATACCATTGGCCAGGCGGTCATCGCCACCGATACTGAAGGAATTGTCACCTATATAAACGGTGCCGCCGAGCAGATGTACGGCTGGCCGTCGTCCAGCGCGCTCGGTCGCAGCATTCTTGATGTCACGGTTCCCGACGTTTCCCTCAGCCAGGCAAATGAAATTATGGGCCAACTGAGGCAGGGCCTGCCCTGGTCGGGCGAATTCGACGTCCGTCATCGTGACGGCCGGATCTTTACCGCGGATGTGCACGACACCCCCATCCTGGACCCGTCAGGAAAATTGATCGGCATCATTGGCGCTTCCTCCGACATCAGCTTACGCAAACAGACCGAGCAATCGCTTGCGCGCAGCACTGAGCGTTACTACGCACTGTTCGAATCGATGGACGAAGGTTTTTGCATTATCGAAATGATTTATGACGCGGATCAAAAGCCGGTCGACTGGCGCTTCCTGGAAGTCAATCCCGCTTTCGAGCGGCAGAACGGCCTGTACCACGCCGCAGGCAAGCGGATCAGCGAACTGGCTGAGAATATGGAAGCCTCCTGGTTCGAGATCTACGGCAAGGTAGCAAGAACGGGCGAGCCGATCCGGTTTCAGAACAAGGCCGAAGCGCTCGGCGGGCGCTGGTTCGATCTCTATGCCTTCCAGATCGGCGAGCCCGGCAGCTCTCAGGTCGCGATCCTGTTTAAAGACATCACCGCAAGCAAGAAGGTCCAGGAATCGAGCCAGGTCGCATCGCGCTATGCGCGCTCCCTGATCGAAGCCTCGCTCGATCCGCTGGTCACCATCAGTGCGGACGGAAAGATTACCGACGTTAATGAAGCCTCGGTAGAAGCGACCGGGATTGCCCGCGAACTGCTGATCGGTACCGACTTCTCCGATTACTTCACCGATCCGGATGAGGCGCGCGCCGGTTATCTCAAGGCGTTCTCGCAAGGTTTCGTGCGCGACTACCCACTGGCGGTGCGGCACACAAATGGCCGGATCATCGATGTCTTGTACAACGCCACAGTTTTCAAAGATGATGAAGGTAATGTGCTGGGTGTGTTTGCCGCTGCCCGTGACGTGACAGTGCAGAAGCAGAGTTCACGGTATGCCCGCTCACTGCTGGAAGCCTCGCTCGATCCGCTGGTTACGATCAATGCCAACGGCACGATCACGGACGTCAATGAAGCCTCGGTAGAAGCGACCGGGATTGCGCGCGAACTGTTGATCGGTACCGACTTCTCCGACTACTTCACCGATCCGGATGAGGCACGGGCCGGTTATCTGAAGGCGTTCTCAGAGGGCTTGGTGCGCGACTACCCTCTGGCGGTGCGTCACGCGAGTGGCCGGGTCATCGACGTGTTGTACAACGCAACGGTGTTTAAAGACGATAAGGGCAACGTACTCGGCGTGTTTGCCGCCGCCCGTGATGTGACCGAGCGCAATCGCCTCGATCAGGTGCTCAAGGATAAGAACGTTGAATTGCTGCGCGCCAGCGTGGTGGCTGACGCGGCCAATCTGGCCAAGTCGAATTTTCTGTCCAGCATGAGCCATGAACTGCGCACACCGCTCAATGCCGTATTGGGTTTTGCCCAACTGCTCGAAATCGGCACGCCGCCGCCCACTGTTTCGCAACAGGAAAGTCTCAGCCAGATTATTAAAGGCGGCTGGTATTTGCTGGAACTGATCAACGAAATTCTTGACCTGTCCCAGATCGAGTCAGGCAAGGCGACGCTGTCGTTCGAACCAGTCTCGCTGGGTGAGCTGATGCTCGATTGTCGCAACATGATTGCATCGCAGGCCAGGCAGCGCGGCATCACGATGAGCTATCCAGCCTTCGACGTTCCCTGTTTTGTCAGCGCTGACCGGACGCGCCTGAAGCAGGTACTGATCAATTTGCTGTCCAACGCAATCAAGTACAACCAGCGTGGCGGAACGGTGGATATTGCACTTGACTATGTCGCAGGTAAAACCGGTACGCTGCGGATCACCGTTCGTGACAGTGGTCCCGGCATGTCGCCCGAGCAGATCTCCCAGCTGTTTCAGCCATTCAACCGGCTCGGCCGGGAAAATGGTACTGAGGAAGGCAGCGGGATTGGTCTGGTGGTGACCAAACAACTGATCGAACTGATGGGCGGCAGGATCGGTGTGGAGAGTGTGGTTGACGCGGGCAGTACGTTCTGGGTCGAGCTGGCGCTGGTCGGCGAAATGCGGTTTATCGAACAACCGATCGCGGTCGCAGCCTTGCCGCCATCAAACGCATCGCAGGCAACGACCCAGCTCAGTGTGCTTTACGTGGAGGACAATCCGGCGAACCTGGCGCTGGTACAACGGATTGTTGCACGCCGCCCCAATCTGCAACTCTTGAGTGCCACCAACGGGACTGATGGCATTGAGCGGGCACGCAGCTTTCGCCCGCAGGTGATTTTGATGGACATTAACCTGCCCGGCATCAGCGGCCTGGAAGTCATGAGAATCCTGCGGACCGACCCGGCAACCGAGCATATCCCGATCATTGCAGTCAGCGCGAATGCCATGCCACGCGATATTGCGAACGGCCTTGAGGCTGGTTTTTTTGACTACCTGACCAAGCCGATTATGGTTGATCTGTTTTTGAATACTCTGGATATGGCACTCGACTTTGCCAAAACCGGTGTGGTTTCCGGCACCGGGAACCCAAATGGCAAAAAAAGCTGATGAAATTGAAAAATTCAGTACACCTGCAAATACTCAACGAGTAGCTTTTACAACAACGCGGCAGACTGGGCAGTACACCCAGCATTGCTGCGGCCCCGGGAAATTCAAACAACGGCTGGAGCAGCCTGACCCCGCGCAAATTTCCAAATCAACATTCCTCTGCTGCCACGCCAGGTCTGCGGCTATCAGATTCAAATTGCGCGGATCAGCACTGTGCTGTATCGTTTAAAAAAAAGAATCTGCTGCCTCTGGTCAATCGAGGAGGCAAGGTTGCCCGGCACAACAGTGACCGGCACAGTCGATATTAAAAATGGAAAATCAGGGGCGTGATGGAATTCGAAAAAGGCCAGGCATCACTCAGGGAACTGGAGATGATGCGACAAACAGTTGATCGCGCCTCTGACAGTGTTTTCTGGCTGACACGCGATGGCGAGATTATCTACGCAAATGATGCGGCCTGTGCGGAGCGCGGCTACACCAGAACTGAAATGCTCGGAATGAAAATTTTTGACCTGGACCCAGACTACCAGCCTGGTATATGGGAAAGGCATTTTGAAGATCTCAAGCGACACGGAACTATCACACTTGAAACACGACACCGGACAAAATCAGGGCGCGAATATCCGATCGAAGTCAGTGCGAATTATGCTTTGATTGGTGGCAGTGAATTAAATTTTTGCTTCCTGCGGGATATTACCGAGCGCAAGAAAGCCGAGAGTGTCAGACAGGCAGAATCGGATTTGCTGAAAAAATTTGCCAGCCAGATTCCGGGTGTCATTTACCAGTTTCGGCTGCGCAGCGACGGCAGTTCCTGTTTTCCGTTTGCAACCGATGCGATAAGGGAGATTTATCAGGTAAGCCCGGAAGAAGTTCGTGAGGACGCGAGCAAAGTTTTTGCGGTATTACATCCGGATGATCTGGACAGCGTAGCGGCTTCGATTCAAAAATCGGCCCAGGAAATGTCTCTGTGGCGACATGAATACCGGGTTAAATATCAAGATGGCACAGTGCGTTGGCTGCTGGGTAACGCCATCCCTGAACGCGAGGAAAACGGCGCAACACTCTGGCATGGCTTCATTACCGATGTCACTCCCCAAAAGCAGGTGGAAGAATTATTGATCAAAACGAACAACGAACTGGAACAGCGGGTCGAACAGCGCACACGCGATTTGGCTGAAATTAACAAATCCCTCAAGAAGGCAAATGCAGAATTGAGGTACACCCAAAACGAATTGATCCAACGGGAAAAAATGAGTGCATTGGGGGTTCTGGTGGCAGGCGTCTCGCACGAGATGAACACACCTCTTGGAAACAGTTTGATGGCCAGTTCAAGTCTGGTTGAGCAGGTTGCAAAATTCAAGGCCGAACTTGAAAACGGCGGGGTGACCAAAACCCGCGTCAATGAATACAACGAATATATGATGAATGGCCTGGATCTGGTTTCGAGAAATTTGAACCGTGCAATCGAGCAGCTGATTCACTTCAAACAGGTCTCAGTCGATCAGGCCAGCGAACAGCGTCGCAAGTTTGAATTGAAAACAATTGTTGCCGATAATGTTTCAATTCTCCAGCCACAATTCAAACATACTGTAAAGTGGACCCATTGGTCAAGACAATATTTCAGAGAATTTAAGCTGCATCCATTTTCCTCATTGCAGCTGGTCGGCGCTGCCCCGCTTTACTCA
>JBEONO010000030.1:0-22965 GCA_040544425.1 Oxalobacteraceae bacterium GrIS 1.18 | reverse complement strand
CTGCCTAACTATTAGGCAGGGTAAGTAGAACACCTGGGTCAATTTTGAGTCGGCATAACTCCTGTTAGTGGGTCAATTTTCGGTCGGCGGCAACAATACCTGGCACCGAAAATGTGTTGAGCCACCACGATTCGCTCTGCGGAAATTTAATGCTCGATAGCGCAAACAATAAATCCAATTCAGAGAGTGCAGAACCAAACTCAATTTGCTGGTAGCGGAGTGCAAATGACAATTTCACACCACAGACTCAGATGCAATGGATTTTCCCTGGTTGAACTAATGGTCACGCTCATTATTATTGCCATTTTTCTTGGATTGGCCATCCCGAGCTTTGCAAGTTTTATCCAACAAATTCGGCTGTCGACGGTGACCAATGAACTACATGCCGCGATCAAATTTACCAGGACGGAGGCCATTAAACGAAATGGAAAGGTTGATCTGATCGCGCTCAACGAGGATTGGAAAAATGGTTGGGTCGTTACAAGTGCTGAGAATGAACAAATTATGACGCACGAAGCACTACATACTGACTTCGAAGTCAATGGAAGATTCAGCGACGGCAAGCAACATATTGCCTACAACGGGACCGGCCACTCGCGAAGGAACAACAGCAGTTACGCCGCACAATCCGGGCATATACACATTTCACTTGGCGACCATTCCCGTCTGGTCGTCATTAATTTCTTGGGTCGTGCGCGGGTCTGCAACCCGGCAACTGATCGCTCCTGCAATGTCAATTCGGACGAATAAGCCAACCAGGGATGTACCGCCAAGGACCATGCCAGTCCTGCTTTAGCCTGCTTTACTGTAAAATTCTCCCCTCACTCAACTCAGTCAATACCGTAAACGTGGAAATTCATTCAGATTTGGAAGCGATGCAACTGGCAATGCAGTGGGCTGAAAAAGGCCTTTACACAACCTCGCCAAATCCACGTGTAGGTTGCGTAATCGTCAAAAATCAACAAGTCATAGGTGCCGGACACACTCAGCCAGCGGGCTTTGCCCACGCTGAAATTCAGGCAATGCTTGATGCCCAGCGCATGGGTCATGACGTTAGAGGTGCAACTGCCTACGTAACTCTGGAACCCTGCAGCCATTTCGGTCGAACTCCGCCTTGTGCCGATGCATTGATCAGTGCTGGAATAAAACGTGTCGTCGCCGCGATTGCAGATCCAAATCCGAAGGTATCAGGCCAAGGTCTGGCGCGCCTGATATCGGCAGGAATTGAAGTTGACTGCCCACTTTTGGAGGAGTCGGCTCACGAGATGAACATTGGTTTTTTCAAGCGTATGCGCACCGGCAAACCGTGGGTGCGCTTGAAAGTGGCAGCCAGTTTGGATGGCAAAACCGCTCTGCATAATAATCAAAGCCAATGGATCACCGGTGAAAGTGCTCGCGCCGATGGCCATCATTGGAGAGCACGCGCCTGCGCAATTTTGACTGGGATCGGCACACTACTGGAAGATGATCCGCAAATGACAGTGCGTGCTATCGAGGTTACCCGGCAACCCTTGCGAATTATTGTAGACAGCAAGTTGCAAACGCCGACCGCTGCCAAAGCATTACGCAATCCCTGTGCTGGCGGAGTTTTAATCGTGCACGCAATACGCAAACCGGAACATGAGGCCCGATTGATCGCAGCTGGTGCGCAATTATTGTACTTACCCAATTCTGGTGGAAAGGTTGATCTGTCTGAATTATTATTGGAACTTGGTCGACGGGAAATCAATGAGCTGCATATCGAAGCTGGTTCGAAATTAAACGGCTCGTTGATTCAAGAAAATTGCGTGGACGAATTACTCATCTATTTTGCACCCAGTCTGTTGGGTGATGCGCGGGGAATGTTTGACTTACCCGTGCTGAATGATCTCGCACAGAAGCGGCAGTTACGATTTCATCAAGTTCAACAAATTGGTGCTGACTTGCGTGTCCTGGCCCGTTTTCTCATTTAAATTAATAAAGGCTCTCACTCTTATGTTTACCGGAATTGTCGCTGCAGTCGGAAATATCACTCAAGCTTCGCCCCAATCGAATCACCCTGATTCAGGACTTAAACTTACCATTGATGCCGGCAAACTGGCCATGCAAGATGTCGCGTTGGGCGATTCAATCGCGATCAACGGCGCCTGCATGACTGTCGTGAGCAAAACTGGTCAGCAATTCTGTGTCGATATTTCTCGCGAAAGCTTGAATTTAACCGCCGGACTGGACCAACCTGGACCCGTCAATTTAGAAAAAGCGCTAACGCTTGCAGATCGCATCGGTGGCCATTTGGTATCGGGACACGTAGATGGTTTGGGCACAGTCATAAAATTCAGCCCTGTAAATGAGTCCTTTGAACTGATTATCTCGGCACCGAAATCTCTGGGGAAATATCTGGCTTATAAAGGTTCGATTGTTGTTAACGGTGTGTCACTTACTGTGAATAAAGTGATCGACTTTGTTGATCGCTGTGAGTTTTCTATCAACTTAATCCCGCATACCTTGCAGGTCACTACGCTCCACTATCTTGAAGCTGGTGTGAAAGTTAATTTGGAAATCGATCTGATTGCGCGTTACGTAGAACGAATGATGACGGCAAGTTAAATCAGAATTGATGTTGAATAGTTAATTTTTCTCCTTCAGACCTTACGACACACGGTTCAGCCCGCGCTGATTCAACGGACTCCGCGAATTCAGCGTACACTGTCGCCTTACAAAACCTACAGACCTAGCGGATTAATGCCATCCCGCAGGATTCGCTCAACCATGAATACACCAAAAAATCTATTTTCTTATTCCTCTTATAGGGAAAAGGCAGCTAAGCCCGCTCCTTTTCTGCCTATGTCACGTGCTGAAATGGATGCACTGGGTTGGGACAGTTGTGACGTAATTTTGGTGACTGGCGATGCATATATCGATCATCCAAGTTTTGGCATGGCTTTAGTAGGTCGATTACTTGAATCTCATGGTTTTCGCGTTGGTATCATCTCCCAGCCAAACTGGCAAACCGTATCTGACTTCCAAGCCTTGGGAAAACCAAATTTGTACTTCGGTATTACAGCGGGCAATATGGATTCGATGGTGAATCGTTATACCGCTGACCGCAAGATTCGTTCCGACGATGCATATACGCCGCATGGCGAAGCCGGGAAACGTCCAGATCGCGCCGTGATGGTCTATGGCCAAAAGGTCAGAGAAGCCTATCCTGGTGTGACCGTTGTTGCTGGCAGTATTGAAGCGAGCCTGCGCCGGATTGCCCATTACGACTATTGGTCTGACACAGTTAAACGTTCAATCCTGCTCGACTGCAAAGCAGACATATTATTGTTTGGCAATGCTGAACGGGCGCTCTTGGCACTCACCCATCGCATGGCTGCCGGCGAGAAGGTCAACACCATCCGGGATTTGCGCGGTAGTGCGTTTCTAGTGCCGAGCGAATGGAAACCGAATCCGGATTGGATTGAGATTAACTCGGTCAAAGTTGACACGCCTGGAAAAATTGAACAACACGTAGATCCCTATATGATGACCGGGGTCGAGTCTAACGAATCCTGTGCCACTGCATCAACAGACGCCGCCAATAAGGCTGAACTTGAAACAACAGTAAAACCGATCAAAATATTTACTCGCGAAGAGCGGCTGGCGAACAGCATTGCCCTGCGCGAAAGAACGGTGCTAAGACTGCCGTCCTATGAAGTTGTCAAAGACGACCCTGTGATGTACGCGCATGCCTCACGTGTATTCCACCTTGACTCAAATCCAGGCAATGCCCGAGCCTTAGTACAGGCGCATGGCAACCGGGATGTCTGGATGAATCCGCCGCCTTTGCCTCTGGCGATGGACGAAATGGACGGAGTGTATGACATGGCGTATGCGCGCGCTCCGCATCCAAGTTACGGCAACGCGAAAATTCCTGCCTGGGATATGATCCGGTTTTCCGTCAATATCATGCGTGGTTGCTTTGGTGGCTGCACATTTTGTTCAATTACCGAACATGAAGGACGGATTATTCAGAGTCGCTCCGAACCGTCGATATTGAAAGAAATTGAAGAAATTCGCGACAAGGTTAAAGGATTTACAGGTGTCATTTCAGATCTGGGCGGTCCAACCGCCAATATGTATCGCCTGGCATGCAAAGAAAAAAGTATTGAGGAATCATGTCGGCGCCTGTCCTGTGTCTATCCGAGTATCTGTAGCAATCTTGGCACCGATCACAGCAAATTGATTTCCCTGTACCGTAAGGCGCGCGCAATCCCTGGCATAAAAAAAATATTAATCAGCTCGGGTTTGCGTTATGACCTGGCGGTGAAATCTCCCGAATACGTCAAAGAACTCGTGACACATCACGTTGGCGGCTTATTGAAGATCGCGCCGGAACACTCAGAGGCCGGGCCGCTTTCCAAAATGATGAAGCCAGGCATGGGCGCGTATGACGAATTTAAAGCAATGTTCGACAAGTTTTCCAAGGAAGCCGGCAAACAACAGTATTTGATTCCCTATTTCATCGCAGCCCACCCGGGCACCACGGATGACGACATGCTGAATCTGGCTTTATGGCTAAAGAAGAATAACTTTAAATTAGACCAGGTACAGACATTCATGCCGACGCCTATGGCGCTGGCTACTGCGATGTATCACAGCCGAAAAAATCCACTGAAAAAAGTCACTGAAGATTCTGAAACTGTTGAGACAGTTCGAACGGGTCGGATTCGTCGACTGCATAAAGCGCTGCTGCGCTACCACGATCAGGACAATTGGCCAATCATCAGAGAAGCTCTGGTCAGAATGGGACGCAGGGATCTGATTGGTAGCGGAGACAAGCATCTGGTGCCATCCGAACATTCACCACTGGCAGTAAAACTGGCCGCGGTCAAACGACATCAAAAGCCGTTGGTGGCCAGTGCAGCCAAAGAACAAAATCGACCAACTCGGTCAACGGCCGCCAAGAAAATAGAACCGGGCAATCAGTCGAGCAGAAAACCAGCGGCACCCAGCTTATCTCAGCGCCGTGTTACCAGCAAAGTCGCCGGAAAATAATCCAACAACCTAGCTAAACCGCTCATACAGCACTACACCCCAGGTGGCCACGGCTATGATGAGCGTTAGTAACACCGCGGCGCTACCGAAGTCTTTCGCATTTTTCGACAAGGAATGGCGCTCCAAAGATACCCGATCGACCACAGCTTCGATCGCTGAATTGATCAGCTCGACAATCAGAATCAATAGCAGCACGACGATGAGCATCAGCTTCTGATAACCGGAAATCGGCAGAAACAAAGCGACTATCACGCCGAAAACCACCATCACTAATTCCTGCCTGAAGGAATGTTCGTGTTTCCATGCCGATTTAAATCCCTCAAACGAATAAAACAATGCGAAAAAAATTCTTTTGTAGCCGCTCTTGCTTTTAAATTCACTGACTGCTGCTGGTGGATCTTGTTCAGACATACGCATGCTTTCTAAAATAAATTCACATCTCAATAATTTCTGCTCGGTCCTGGGATAGATTTAAGCACAATAAAAAATCTGTCCGACAATGCCGTTGATTTATATTCGAACATAGCGCGGAACAATTCAGCGCGCCATTGAATCCATTAACCAAAGCTGAATAATAAAGTTGAAAAGAGACAAGAAAGTGACATACCCATGAAACTCACAGATATAATTTTTCTCAATTTTCGTTTTCTCGAGCTATTTTTCACATTGTGAGATAGAATCACCTACGGTCGGCTTCGGTAAAATCGCAAACAAATGAATCCCAGTGACACAAACACAGCAAAAACTTCTATTCAGGTCATTGAAAGAATGGTGTCCTTACTGGACGCCTTGGCACGATATCCCGATCCGGTTAGTTTAAAAGAATTGTCTGCAGTAACGGGCTTACACCCTTCTACAGCCCACCGCATCTTAAACGATATGGTTATCACGCGTTTTGTTGATCGATCTGAGCCAGGCACTTATCGACTTGGTATGCGCCTGCTTGAGCTGGGGAATATCGTCAAAAGTCGGTTAAATGTGCGCGAGGCTGCCATCGGTGCGATGCGCAATTTACATCGTCAGACTCACCAAACGGTCAATTTATCAGTGCGACAAGGTGATGAAATTGTCTACATTGATCGTGCATTTTCAGAACGTTCGGGAATGCAGGTTGTACGGGCTATTGGTGGACGCGCGCCTTTACATCTCACCTCAACCGGAAAACTGTTCCTGTCTGTTGATGAACCAAAAGCTATTCGCGCATATGCGACGCGAACCGGCCTGGCGGGACATAACCGGAATTCAATTACCGACTTAGGAAAACTGGAACACGAATTACAACAGGTCCGACTGCTCGGCTACGCGCGCGACAACGAGGAATTGGAGTTAGGTGTGCGCTGCATGGCTGCCGGAATTTTAGATGACAGCGGGAAACTGATTGCAGGGCTATCGATTTCCGCTCCCGCTGATCGCCTGATGGAAGATTGGTTAGAGCCGCTCATCGAAACTGCAAACCAAATCTCATCGACACTTGGGTACGAATCAAGCTAGCGCCGTCGATGATTTATCTGCTATTGAACAGCCATTTTATTAAGTTGTGGCTTAAACGTTTCCAATGACCCCAACCATTTTCGAATTCGCCCCGCGTCCGCGAATCGTGAGTACTTGCCCTTGGAATCCAAAAATACCATTACGACTGCACGTCCTTCGATCATTGCCTGCATGACCAGGCAGCGTCCCGCCTCTGAAATATAGCCAGTCTTTTGTAGACCAATTTCCCAGTCAGCGCTTGAAGTAAGTCGATTTGAACTGATATATTCCAATGATCTTCCGCCTGGGTAAACGGCATATCTGGTATCCGTGGAATACTGGCGAATTACGGGCTGAGAATAGGCGGCAGTAACTAGTCTGGCCAGATCTTGGGCGCTGGCCACGTTACGACTTGAAAGACCAGTTGAGTCAACATAATGGGTATCTAACATCCCTAGCGATATGGCTTTCGCATTCATTGCAGCAACACAGGCTTGCAGTCCACCTGGATAGTTACGCCCGAGGCTGGACGCAGCACGATTTTCCGAACTCATTAAAGCAATGTGCAACATGTCAGAGCGCTTCAACTTCGCACCTATCCTGAGTCGAGATCCGGTTCCCTTTTCCGTATCAATATCCTGGGTAGTCACTTCCAACACTTCGTCCATATCTTGATTTGCTTCGAGCACGACCAGACTCGTCATCAATTTTGTAATTGAGGCGATCGGCAACGATACATTTGAATTCTTTTCAAACAGTACCTGCGAATTTTCCTGATCAATCACCAACGCAACGTTGGATTTCAGTTCCAGTGGATCTTGGGTATTTTGCAGGCCTTGTGAATCTCCAAAGCTTGGCCGATCCGGAGCATCGATTTTATTAGGCTTGCTCTTTAATTTTTTCGTTGATTTTTTTGAAGTTTTCTTTGCGGCAGCTGATGCCGCACCCGATGAACTGGTAGCCTGGTCATTTGCTTGATCGAATGACTTGGACTGAGCAAAAGAAGAGCTCAGAAACAATAAAGCAATGGCAAATGTGATTGAATATTTGATCATTTTGTTTCTCTGAACTATTTAATTGCAACGGGGTAAGTTTAACAAAATGCCGGTAATTTACAAGTAAATTAAACAGTTAGGAAATTTAATTAAAGGACTTCGACATTAATTCTTACAATTTCGCTCATGAATTTTAGTGACTGTCAGTGCTTACATTAAATTGATAGTTAAGTTAAGAAGTATTAAATCGTTTATATCGTGATGAGTTACAAAAATTTAAACATGGTCAGGTCGCGTTCAGTGATCAAAGTATTTTCTACCTTGCCTGGATCGGCATAACCAAGCGACATCCCGCAAACCACCATTTCCTGGTCGGACAGGCTCAACGTCTTGTGAATAATTTTATGGTATTGAGTGAATGCCGCCTGCGGACAGGTATCCAGCCCACGTGCCTTTGCTGCCAACATAATATTTTGCAGAAACATCCCGTAGTCGAGCCAGGAGCCTTGCTGCATAATTCGATCAATAGTGAATATCAGCCCAACTGGAGCATCAAAGAATAAATAATTACGACCATGCTGGGCATGCATACCCGCTTTATTTTCTCGCCCTAATCCCAACAAGGAATACAAATCCCAGCCAACTTTGCGGCGACGTTCAAGGTAGGGACTTAACCAATTTGTTGGATAGTAGTGATATTCCTCCTTGTAACTGTTGTGAGGATTATTGTGTGCCTGCAAGATTTCCTCACTAAGCTGCTGCTTTATTTCGCCCATCAGTACATAGACCTTCCATGGCTGCGTGTTCGTGCCTGAAGGTGCACGCGCTGCAACTTCTAATATTCTTTGAATGTCTTCCCGAGCCACCGGAGTAGGTAAAAAGGCCCGAATTGATTTTCTGGAACTGATTATTTTATCAACAATTGCTTGTTCAACATTTTCGATCATAGCAGTCCTTATCTTAAAGCAAGAAATAATGTTGCGATGCAACCAAACGCCTTTCGTTCATCATATTGTCACACAGATAGGCGAAGATTAACCCATTGCTTCACCCTACCGATACCAATATGTTCCTTATAGCCATTGAAGCTGTTTTTGGAGATTGCTTAAATTTATTTGGTGCGATGCACAAATTCTACTTGACACGTTCTTAAAAATCTTTAAAATACGATTTGTTGCGCTGCACAATATTTGAAATACTGAAATTGAAACAGAAAACGTGACGCGCCATTTACCGACCAAATCTAACACATTACTCTGAAGAGGAAATTATGTTTACATTACCAGAACAGTTTTCTGCAGCAACTAAAGCAAATTTTGATGCACAACTCGCCATGATGTCCGCTTTCACAAGTAAAGCAATTGAAAGCGTTGAAAAAATGGTTGAATTGAATTTAACCGTAGCTAAAACAACATTCGAAGAATCCAACTTAGCCGCGAAACAATTGATTGCAGCAAAAGACGCGCAGGAATTTTTTAACTTAACCGCTGCACATGCTCAGCCATCAGCTGACAAAGCGTTGGCCTATGCTCGCCACCTGGCATCGATCACTAGCGGCGCACAGGCTGAATTTACTAAAGCAGCTGAAGCGCATGTTGCCGATACAAACCGTAAAGTTGTTGCATTCGTTGATGAAATTTCGAAAAATGCTCCGGCTGGATCAGAGAACGCGATTGCATTGTTGAAGTCAGCAATTGGCAATGCCAACGCAAGCTACGACCAAATCAACAAGTCGACCAAACAAGCCGTTGAAACTTTAGAAGCAAATCTGAACACAGCAGTTAATCAGATTTCTCAAGCAGCAGTTAAAGCTACTCCGCGCGCCAGTAAAAAAGCGTAATCGGTAGCCGTCAGTAACGTTTATCTTGCGCATTATCTAGCGAGGTTAGATTGAACCAGTTGTCTCCTTGGTGCTTACCCTCCTAAAGATAAGCTCCAACTTATACCCCGGATTTTACGGGGTATTTTTTTGGTTCAAGCAGAAGTTAAAACTTGATCAGATCAGATGGCAGACGCCATCGGATTTTTTATTGAACAGTGCTGATATTGGGTAAAAATCCCAGGATCGCGTTCAATAGAACGTCTTCCTGATACGGCTTACCAAAATATGCGTTGACGCCTAATTCCTGAGCATAGTTACGATGCTTGTCCGCCGTACGCGAGGTTATCATGATAATCGGGATGTGGCAGAGGCGCTCGTCGTTTCGGATATTCCGTGTCAAGTCAAAACCATCCATACGCGGCATTTCAATATCCACCAACATGACGTCTGGGGTAATTGCCTGCAATTGCTGCAAAGCGTCTACACCGTCTTTGGCCAATACTACCTGATAACCTTCACGTAGCAGCAAACGTTGGGTCACCTTACGCACAGTCAAGGAGTCATCAACAACCATCACGATATTATGTCGACGCAGCCCCTGAACCGGTTGCGACGACGCCCGTCGCGTTTCCAGTACTGCACCAAGCTGATCATCAGCCCCTGAAACTTCCGGATGTTCGCTATTCTGTTGCAGGATGCGCGGCGCGCGCAACATTTCATGTTCCATTTTTTGCGCTAAAGGCAGTGGATTGAGAATCAACACGATATCTCCAGAGCCAAGCACTGTAGCGCCTGAAATTCCTGCCATGCGTGACAATTGTTGCCCGATATTCTTGACCACCACCTCTCGGTTACCAACAACCTGATCGACATGCAAGGCAACCCGATCGTTACCACTGCGCATGATGATAATTGGTGTGTATTGCTGTGATACCGGTAAAGCATCATAGTCGGCAAGCACTGTTGACAAATAATGCATCGGCACCCGTTGCCCCTGCCACATGATCGCGCCTTCATTATAGGCAGCGGCCAAAGCCTGCGCTTTAAGCTGTTGAACCTGTTCAACCAAAACCGAAGGCACTGCGTAAGTTTTGGCGCCACAACTCAACAGAACAACCTGGGTAACAGCCAAGGTCAGCGGCAGGTTAATTGTGAAATTTGAACCGACGTTTGGTATCGAACTGACTGAGACACGCCCACCCAACGAGGAGGCTTCCGAACGTACCACGTCCATGCCCACGCCGCGGCCAGCCAATTCAGTAATTTCATGAGCAGTAGAAAATCCGGATTCGAAAATCAAATTTGAGGCTTCCGTGTCCGTCACTTCTTCATCAACTGCCAGCAAACCAGTTTGCTGAGCCTTTTCCCGAATCCGCTGTAAATCCAAACCCTGACCATCGTCATTGAAATTGATAACGACTTCATTTCCTTCCTGGCGAATTTGAACCTGAATTTCACCTATTTCGCTTTTACCCAAGGCAAGGCGTTTTTCGCGTGTCTCAATACCATGAACGATCGCATTTCTTAATAGATGCTCAAATGGACCCGCCATCTTCTCCAAAACACTTCGATCAATTTCTACTGACGTACCGCGTATATCCAGATTGACGCGCTTATCCAGTTCTTTCGAAGCTTGCCGTGTAATTCGGTAAAGGCGCTCAGAAATACTGGCGAACGGCACCATCCGAACGCGCATTAAGTCCTGTTGCAGTTCACGAGTCAACCTTGCCTGAGATCGCAAGTCATCCGTGGCACCCTCCACAGTTTTGCTGATATTGACCTGCAGGGTCGAAACGTCGCTAACGCTCTCGGCCATCATTCGGGTCAGTTCCTGGAGTCGGGTAAAGCGGTCAAACTCGAGTGGATCGAATTCCCGTTCGCCAGACATCGCCATGCGTGAGGATATTTGTGTCTCCGCCTGAATTTCGACTTCACGTAATTGATCGCGCAAACGACCAACGTTTTCATTTAATTCAGACAGTGAGGATCGCAGCGTCGATACTTCGTTTTCAAGTCTTGACCGCGAGATAGAAACTTCACCGGCCTGGTTAACGAGGCGATCTAAAATATCAGCGCGCACCCGAACCAATGGTGTATTAGCCGCTGCGCCAGCATTCAGCACTGGGGCTGCAGTTGGCGGGGTGGTTTTGATCAAGCCAAGATTAACAAATTTCGGCACTTCCACCAGGTGACCGTGTTTTGTTCCAGTCAGTTCATTTTCTGGCGATCTGGCTGGCTCTGAATTATCTTGACTGATCGGCATGACTGCCGCTGAACTTGGATTTCTCAATTGATCAAACATCAGCATTGCGGCATCGTGTCGAGTCAATAAACTCTCGATTGCAATCGATGGTATGGCACCGGCCTGCATGAAATTTTCAATCTGGCTTTCCATGTCATGCGTGTGCTGACCTAAGGCCATGGCGCCGGCCATGCGAGCACTTCCTTTTACCGTATGCAGCAAGCGCAACAAAGACTGTGAAATTTCTGTGTCTTGCGGCGCGCTTTGCCACGCACGCAAAGTTTGTCCAATCAATGGAAATAAATCACTGCCCTCTTCGAGGAATATCGGCAAAAGGTCCGCATCAAGATCGTCCTTTGGCAAGGCCGAGGCATCGAATAACTTGGCATCTTCGATCTTTTCCTGAGCAATCGGAATGACTGTTGGTTCAACATCGTAATTGAGCGGGGAGCCAACCAAAGAAACGTCAACAGCTTCATGTTCAATTTCCTCGCCATCCAACGACTCGGCAAATGCAGACTCTCCGTACCCATGAGTATTTGTCAAATCCCGATTCGACTCCACTCCGTCTGATTGATGGCTGAGATCTGCAGGCAAATCAAATTCCGGTGGTTGTGCCCGATCAGTCAGGATCGCCAATAACTGTTCCAGCACCAGTATTTGTTCCGGTTTATTTGATGGCATTTCCGTCAGGGCAAATTGATGCAGCATCTCTTTAACACAAGCCATGCAACGATCGAGCGTATCAAATTCTCCGGGCAGCAGAGTTACCGGATGACGTTCTAATCGCTGCAAAACCATTTCCAGCGCATGCGCAACTTCTTGCAACGCCGCGAAACCGACTGTGGCAGAGCTTCCGGCCAGGGAGTGAGCAGCATGGACTGCATGTCTTGTCACCAGGCGATGCGGCTCGTGACGCCACTCAGAAAAATCTTGCGTCAAAAACCGAACAATTTCATCGGTTTCGGCTAAATAAATGTTGTACAGCGGCACACCAATTTCAATATTGCCGATCTTCTTAACGTTGTCTTCGAATTCAGGATAGAAGCTTGGGTTGGTCGGAAATTCAATTATTTTGGCTTCCTGAACCGGGTTCAGCTTATCGTCACTGCTTTCTTCATTTATCTCATCGGAAGCGTCGCCGTCTGAAGCGGTGACAGGGTCGACCAATGATTGTTCTGGGCGCTCAATCTCATTGTTATGCGGGTTACCGTCCGACGGGGCAGAATCACTTGATTCTGCGCCAAAGTTAATTTCAGACAATAAATAGCCCTGTTCAGGGACGCCCAAATCGGCCATGTCATCAGCATCAACCTGTTCACCAAGTCTGCTATGGTCGATCTCTTTGGTTTCATTTCCAAATGCTGTTGACCCTGGCGAAGACAAGTCTGTCGGCGCGGACCGATCCAATGGTCTGAAATCAAAACTTATCTCAGGAACGGTTAAAGTTTCCACCCGTTCGTGTTTTGGATTCGCCTGGGAAATAGGAGAAGAAAGTTTCTCATCAGTCACTGCAGGCAGTTGGCTATCATTTAATTCAGTAGCTACCGCTTGACGCGCCACATGCATTGGCGCATTCAGCTCTCCGGCTTCTTGGTCGATTTCTTGATAACTAAAAGTTCCATAATTTTTGAAATGTTCGGCAGCCGAGATTAATGCCAAGCCATTCGACTCGGAGGTACCCGTGGAATTCAAATCATTAACCCAGGCACCCAGTACTTCTGAAGACTTTTCAAGTAGGGCATATAGATCTTCTGTACCTGGTCTGGCGTCAGCCAACCAACCATTCATGACCTGTTCGATTGACCATGCTGCATTTCCAAACAAACCCAACCCGACCATCCGTCCACTACCTTTTAGGGTGTGGAACGAGCGGCGCAAGGTAATCAAATTATCCGGATTGCCTGGATCGTTTCTGGAAATCGGCAGCGTTTCCTTGACACTGTCCAAAACCTCTTCAGCTTCCATTAAAAATACTTCAAGCAACTCCGCATCCACCGCATCATCACCAACCGGCATTGGAGGATGCGAAGGTAAAGACGGGACTGTCAAAACTTCTGGTTCCGCACCAACAGCGCTGATGATTTTATTCATCTGCGGGTCGGAAATATCAAAGTCAGACTGAGCTAATATGTCGATTGCCTGTGAAGCCCTCTCACTTGCATTGGGATCGTCCAGCAAGCGCGCAACTGAGCGCTCATGCTCCAGACTGGCAATGAGTTGTGCCTGAATCTGCGTATTGTGAGGTTCGACAAGCAGAGACGATGCTAAATTTGCAGATTGCTTATGTTGCTCGGCAAGTTCCTGTTCGGTTGAGACATGCACCAAGGCAGGTTCTTCGGTCGCCTGAACAGATTCGATCTCCAATTCAGGATGCTGTGCAGGCGCCGATACATCCAGGAAGTGAGATTTGAAATATCCGGTTTGACGATCAAAACTAAACTTGTTTTTCGCTGTTTCTGGCTGGGTCTGCAATGCTTCAATCAAGAAACTCATGGCGCCAATATTCTGCGCGATTTTTGTGTGAACAGACGGATCAACTGGCTCGGTCGATTGTGCCATTTCACGAATCAATTCTTGGGTATGCGTCAGCGCCAGGTTCGCCTCTTCCTGATCGAGAATCGCTAATGCGCCGGCAATCTGATGCATAATCGGATCAATCTGGACCAGATTGCTATTATCTGCAGGGTCTCTGAAATACTCATCCAACGTTTTTTCAACGATGCGCAAACTGGATTGCATTTCACCGACTAATGCCTCCATCGTTTGACGTTGCTGCACCTTTTGCGACATCTCGTCGAGCCATGGAGCACTCTTATTCAACGACTCACCACTTATCAGCGCAAGCAAGCGAGCTGCCACAATTTCTGCGCGCTCTGCAAAGTCTGCAGGCAAATGAGCAATTTGATCTAGGGCACTCTCGATGAAAAGCAGGCTGGTCGCCATTTCCAACGCAAATACCTCGCCTGGTTTTTTCTGCATGACATGGCGCGACAATCCTGTCATCTCGCGCATCAACTTGGTGAGCGGTGCTGATTTTAGCTTTACAGCGAGATCAGCAAGCTCTTTCATCTTCAATTCAAATTTTTCAAAAGAAGCTGAGTCACCATTCGCAATTTTCCCCCACAGTGATTTAATTTGCCCCAGTCGCTCCTTGCAAATAGCCAGAGCGCCGGACTCAATTCCGCCATACTGCTGAACTTCAAAACTGGCAGGAACCTGACCTTCCAATTGATATGCCTGATGAACTATTGCCGCATTGGGCGACAAGTTTTCAGTCCGCGCAATAAAAAATAATGCATCGCGCATCAAACTTTCGGGAATGCTTAATGCACCCTCAACCAATCGTCTAATCTGCAGGTTTATACGTCCGAATAATTGCTTGACATGCTGCTCTTTGAACAGTTGTTGATCGGCAGTGAGCTCGGCGAACCCGTGCATGACAGCCCAGAACGATCGAGATTGGGAGTTTGTCTGCGCAGCCCAGATTTCCGCGAGCAAGTTTTGCATTTGCTTCACGCTGGCATGCAATAACTGTTCGTCGCTTTGCTTCAAAAAGGGTAATAGCGCCAATTCAAAACGCTTACGAATGTTTGCATAGCTGATTTTTTGGGTCCTAGGTTGAATTGTGTTGGCCGCGTCATCGACCAAAGTGATTGCAGAAGCCGCAATTAAATTCGGGGAAAACAAGTCAACGGGATTAATTCTTTCGGTTCCCTTTATCAATAACAAATTTCGATAGTACGGGAAAAGCCGGACTGGTTGTTGAAGTCCGCTCACCAACAACTCGTCCAGGTATTCCTGTATTGCGTCCAAAGCCTGCTCGATCGGATTTACATTTTTCAATTCAATCGCAAGTTGACCGTCGGTCATCCGGTCCAACAAAACTTCGATGATTTCAGATAACTTTGCAACGCCCTCAACGTCAACCATCTGCAGCGCGCCGTGAGCCTGATGCAGATAAGTTCTGGCATGTTTCAATAAAGTCGATTGTGATTCTGCGCTTTGTTCTAAAGCATCATGCAATGCACGTTTGGCACTCATCAATGCTTCTCGAGTCTCGGCCATAACCCAAGACAATGGACCTGTATCAAATTTATTTTGCATACTTTGCGTCGAATCGGAAGAGATCATGAAACCTCACAGACTGAAAAGGCGATACACCGCTTAGGATATCGCCATTTCTACATCATTATAAAAACCAGCTTTAGACCGATACACGGAATCGCGACACGGAATTTTTCAACTCTTGCGCCAACCCAGACAATTCGCGAATCGAATGGGCCGTTTGCTGAGTACCGTCTTGCGTCTGCTCAGTAATTGTCAAAATATGTTGAATGTTTTGCGCAACACCATTTGCAGAAGTGGCTTGTTGTTCTGTTGAATGGGAAATCCCTTGAATCAAATCCGCCAATTGATTCGAAATTCTCCGAATTTCCGCCAGCGCTGCGCCTGCAGCATCTGACAGCTTAGCTCCCTCAACCACACCCTGTGTCGATTTTTCCATCGCCGAAACTGCATCGTGGGTATCGGTTTGAATCGTCTTAACCAAAGCACCAATTTGCTTGGTCGCTTCAGCAGAACGTTCAGCCAGTCGCTGCACCTCTTCCGCGACCACCGAGAAACCCCGACCTGCCTCACCAGCTGACGCAGCCTGAATCGCCGCGTTCAACGCCAGGACGTTGGTCTGTTCGGTAATGTCTGAAATCAGTTCTGTAATTTCACCAATTTCCTGTGAAGATTCACCGAGTCGTTTAATACGTTTTGACGTTTCCTGAATTTGCTCGCGAATTTCATCCATGCCCTTAATGGCATTTTGCACCGCATTCGCACCCTGCTCAGCAGCCGCAACCGAATTACGCGCAACGTCAGCTGATTCATTCGCAGACTTGGACACATCGGTAATATCGTTCGCCATCGTCAACATCGCCTCACCCGCATCTTTAATTTCACGAGCCTGCTGTTGGGACGCGCTCAAGAGTGCCACCGAAACACTTTCAGCCTGATTTGACGCAGACGTCACCTGCTCAGCAGTAGTGGTAACCCGGCCCACCAGTCCACGCAATTCCTCCACCGTATAATTCACCGAGTCAGCAATCGCACCGGTAATATCTTCGGATACCGTCGCCTGAACCGTCAGATCTCCATCCGCCACCTCTTGCAATTCGTTCATCAATCGCAAAATCGCTGCCTGATTTTGATCGTTTGCCTGCTTAGCCTCGTTCTCTTGTTTTTGTGCCTGCATCATTTGAATATCGGCTTCGATACGACGCGCATTCGCTTCTTTTGCCCGGTTACGGCTATCTTGCAACAGCACTGCGGCAATACCTGCTGCCGGTAATAATGACAGCAAGAAGAACAACAACATTAAATAGAAACTGATTCCGGTTGAATCGAGATGGTCACGATAAATCTTTTGCACGGAAATTAATCGCATACGCAAATCTTCATTTTCCGTAAACACTAATTGCTCAGCTTGTTTTGCAGCGATAAAGTTTTGCAGATTGCCCAGCAGAGTTGACACAGATGCCTGGTAGTCAGCAAACGTGGTTTTCAGGTCCGTCAACTTGGTTCGGGTATCATTATCTTTGGTTGGCGTCAATTTCAGGACATCGCTACCATTTAAGAAACCATCAACCAGATCGCGAAACGTATTTGTGTCTTTACCGAGCAAGAACGCAGTTTCCGGATTAACACCCTCTGAGGTCAAAAATTCACTGGCGCTTCGGCCTAATCGTTGCGTCAACATAACCAACTGACCTGACGCTGAAATTTCCCTGGCGGATCCGCCCCCCTGCAGCTTTTGAGCTGAAATTTCTTCAGTCAACTCCAACAAGACAGGAGAAATCGAATTTAATTTTTCCAATGTTTGACCAAAGCCGGTCAATTCTTTTTTGAGCTTTAAAATTGTTTCCGCAGCCTTGTCCGAGTTTGACCAAAGTTTCTCGCCGTCTTTCAATACCGCCAGATCTTCCGCCTTCGCGCTGTCCAAGCTGTAACCTTTATAGTTACCACCTTTAATCAATACACTCAAATCGGCATTTAATTCGGCGCGACTTTCTTCCAGTTGTTTAAACGCCTCGGGCTTGCCCTGAATCGCATTTGGTGCGGCTTTACCGATTCGTTGGGAGTGCATCAACGCGTCACCGGCGATCTGGTTTTGTACTGACGCGAGCAATTTCTGGCTGCTGTTTATATAAACGAAGACACCACCCAGGATCAGCAAGACAAACATCGTGACAAACAAAACACGAATTTGTCGTTGCAAGGACATATGTCCAATTAATGGAAGCTTGATGTCCCTTGCCTGATCGAGAACGTCGCCAATAAAAGTTAAATTACTGTCGTGCTCCTCTTTGTTAGAGGTCGCTTTGGGAACATTGGATGATGGAGCAAAGCCCGACTGAGAAGCCTCTAAATCAATCAGAGTAGCGGGATTCAAATTTTCAGATAGTTTATCCTCGTCATGACCAGAGGTAACTTCTTCGGAACGCAACGGTAGCTTTAATGCCATTACTCAATCTCCTATTTCCAATTGAAACGCAAATCAGTGAGCCTGATTCTTATGCGCCTATTTCAACGTCAAAAATTCATACCTGAACAAACAACAGTCTCAAATTTTGCTGCTTTTCAAGAATAAGAATCCTTGCGTCTATAAACCGATATGCAAAAATTCGCCGTCGTGGATTAAGTTTGCAAGGCTTAATTCAAACCAAACCTGGTTGCTGCTATCAACATAACTTTGCTGTAGCCAGGCTGGCTGATTCTCGTAGGACTCCTGCTGAATACTCATTTCGTCTACATTTCTTAAACCCAAAACTTTACTGACCAATACTCCTGCATTAAATGCAAGTCCGTTCGAGAACGCAATAACTCTGCAGTCGGTATTCAATTCAATTCTGGCCTGTTGTCGAAATCGCTGGATGTCAATGACGCCGATTAAATTTCCACGCAAATTCAGCAATCCGAGGTACCAATCCCGTGCTAACGGCACCTGCGTGATTTGGCCCACCGCAACGATTTCACCAGCATCGCGCAGATTTAACAAATAGCGTGTCTGGCCGATCATTACACCTAACTGGTTCGAACTGACGGACTCACCGGACCGTGCAATCTGCATCCGTTCCAACAATTGCGATTGAAAATCCCGCAGCCGTTCACGTCGGGCACCGCGTTTATCTTCGCTTGACTTTTCAAGTGGCCTGACTTGGTCCATGTCGATCCCGTTTTACGTATTCACTAAATTGGCGATAATCCGATTATCCCAAGCTCGCAATTTTAGCCAGTAGCTCTTGTGGATCTATTGGTTTTACCAAATAGTCGCGCGCTCCTTGGCGCAATCCCCAAATACGATCCGTCTCCTGATTTTTGCTGGTGCAGATAATCACCGGTACATCTTGGGTTTCAGCATCGCGGGCAATTGCACGGGTAATTTGAAATCCATTTTGTCCAGGCATCACCACATCCATCAAAATTAAATGCGGTTTGTCCGCTTTTATTTTCAATAATGCTTCTTCGCCATTTTCAGCCGTTGAAACTGAAAAGCCATTTTTGGCCAAAATATCCGTTAAAAAATAACGCTCAGTAGGAGAATCATCTACTACTAATATTTTTTGTATTGCCATGTCGATTCCTTTGAAAATCCAAATTACAAATTGCCAATAGTCAATCTATGCTCCAGCCTGCCCAGTGTAGCTGCGCACTGTCTTTAATAAGCTATCCTTGGTGAACGGCTTTGTTAAATACTCGTTTGATCCAACTATCGCCCCGCGAGCACGATCAAATAAGCCATCCTTGGAAGACAGCATAATGACGGGTGTATTGCGGAATTTCGCGCTCTTTTTTATCAGGGCACAGGTTTGATAACCATCCAGGCGAGGCATCAAAATGTCACAGAAAATTAAATCCGGATGGTAGTCATTGATTTTTGCCAAAGCGTCAAAGCCGTCTTCAGCCAAAATAACCTGATATCCGACTTGACCTAAAAAAATCTCCGCAGAGCGACGAATCGTACTGCTATCGTCAATGACCATGATTTTCAAATTTTGCTTTTCAACCTGCATCGTCATAAATTGTCTCAAATTTAATCTGGTTGGACTGATTAATTGCCGTGGTTCAATATTACAACCATCTATAATTAATTTCCTTAAGAATACCTAAAAACCCCAAAAATTCTAAAGTTTTTGTAGAGTTCCTTAAGGAAATGTTTCATTTATTTCACAATATTGTGTAAAGTTTACTAAATAACAACCATTTCGAAATCCTCTTTGCGGGCGCCGCACTCCGGACAAGTCCAGTTCATTGGAACATCTTTCCAACGTGTGCCGGGCAAAATTCCCTCATCAGGCAGGCCTGCGGCCTCGTCATACATCCATCCACAGATTAAACACATCCAGGTTTTAAACTCTGTATCCTGATTAGAGTTGTCGGTGAAATTATTTCCCATATTACTCACTGTTACGCCCTTTCGAGTATTTTATAAAACCAATTAACACAATCATTCGATTTCGGCACTAATACAAATTTGCCACTGCCATGCCAAGTACATACGTCCACCAAAAATATACAATGCACTAATGACAAAGAAATCGAATAAAATACGAAGTTCCATATCTTAATCTACCCGACGTGCAAAACCAAACTTCCCCTCTTGTTTTAAGTTTTGGCAGTTCTGACCCACTTGGGGCAATCGGGATTCAAGCCGATCTTGGCAGTTTCACTGCCATGGGCTGCCACGGTTTAACTGTTATTACCGCAATTCTGATGGGCGACACTACCCAAATCACGGATATCGAAGCAGTCGACGCGGAAATTCTTGTCGAGCAAGCGCGCACTGTTCTGGAGGATGTTCCAGTTGCGGCATTCAAATTGGGCACGATAGGCAGTATAGAGAATGTCAGTGCTATCGCTGAAATTGTCTCGGATTATCCTGAAGTGCCTTTGATCTTTGACCCGTTTTCTTCGTCAATTCCCGACCAAGGCCAGGATAGTGAAGATATCTACCTTGCCGCCAGTGAATTAATCATTCCTCAAACCACACTTTTGCTGGCGTCTGCTGTCGAAATTTCCCGACTGGCTGAGACCTGGCGCGAACCATCGACTGAAGACACGTTAGCACTTGATGTACAACGACTGATTGAATCAGGCTGCGAATATGTGCTGGTTACAGGAACCTCAACGTCAAATACTGAAATAACCAACTGCCTGTTCGATCAGTCCGGAATTATTCGGCAAGACAACTGGCCACGACTTAGCGGCTCATTTCTCGGAGCCGGCGCAACACTATCTGCTGCAATCACGGCGCTGGTCGCAAATGGCCTGGATTTCCCGGAAGCCGTGTTGGAGGCTCAAGAATTTACCAATGCCGCTTTAGCCCACGCGCAACGATTTGGGATGGGGAAATTGGTACCCGACCGCTATTTTTGGGCCAGAGAGCCTGACGAACCACAAGACCTGGACCAACCTGCAACGTAATGTTTTTCGCGTTTGAATCCGCCCATTCATTTTTTTACTTTTAAAAACTCTATGCGTAACCAAGAACTGTTTGACCGTGCCCAACTTACAACGCCAGGGGGAGTGAATTCTCCTGTGCGCGCCTTTCGCTCAGTTGGCGGAACCCCCAGATTCATTACGCGCGCCGAAGGCCCGTATTTTTGGGATGCCGAGGACAAGAAATACATCGACTATATCGGCTCCTGGGGACCTGCCATAGTTGGCCATGCTCACCCAGTTGTAATCAAAGCAGTGCAAGATGCAGCCGCGCGCGGTTTGAGTTTCGGTGCGCCAACCGAAGGTGAAATTTTAATGGCCGAAGAGATTTGTCGACTGGTTCCTTCTATTGAACAAGTGCGCCTGGTCTCATCGGGTACTGAAGCAACAATGAGTGCACTTCGATTAGCGCGTGGAGCGACAGGTCGCGACAAAATCATCAAATTCGAAGGTTGCTACCACGGACATGCTGATTCACTCTTGGTCAAAGCAGGAAGTGGATTACTCACCTTTGGCAATCCAAGTTCATCCGGAGTCCCTGCCGACTTTACCAAGCACACGTTAGTTCTTGACTACAACAATACGCAACAGTTGGAAGATACATTCAAGGCATTAGGTAACGAAATTGCCTGTGTCATTGTCGAGCCGGTTGCAGGCAATATGAACTTAATTCAAGGAACCCCCGAATTTCTCGAAGCAATGCGCCGCTTATGCACTGACTACGGATCAATTTTAATCTTTGACGAAGTCATGAGCGGCTTTCGCGTCTCTTTAGGCGGAGCACAACAAATTTACAAAATCAAACCTGACCTGACCGCTTTAGGGAAAGTGATTGGCGGCGGCTTACCGGTCGCAGCATTTGGCGGACGCGCCGATTTAATGGCACATATGGCACCATTAGGCGGTGTCTACCAAGCCGGAACGCTATCTGGCAATCCTGTAGCAGTTGCCGCAGGACTGGCCACTTTGAAACTAATTCAAACTCCCAATTTTTACGAAAATCTCAGCGCGCGAACATCACAGTTAACGCAGGGGTTGACCAAACTGGCGAAAGAATGTGGCGTGGACTTTTGCGCAGACTCGGTTGGTGGAATGTTCGGCCTGTATTTCACAAATCGCGTTCCAACCAGCTATGCGGCAATGATGCAATCGGACAAAGAAAAATTTAATCGTTTTTTCCATTTGCTGCTGGATGCGGGAGTCTACTTGGCACCATCTGCTTTCGAGGCTGGATTTGTATCGGCCCAACATGATGAAAAAGTTATCGATGCAACATTAGCCATTGCAGCAGAGGCTTTTAAAAAAATAAAGTCCGCATAATTTTTCGTACTGCCAATTATGCGGACTTGAAATCGAGGCTCAATACAACTCAACGAGCATTACGAATTTTAAAAACTGGTTCGTAACCCAATCGCGACACCGGTGCGACTTGTTTGACCACCTAATGGGGCACCAGCGAACTGCAATATCGTGTTAGTTTGTGTTCCATTGTCGATTTCTCCGCCGCTCACCTTGGTATAGTCCACACCCAAATAAACGTCAGTGCGCTTCGACAAATAATAATTAACCAAGGCGTATGGCGTAGATATTTTCCCGCTGTTTCCAGCCGAAGTCTCATTCTTCACTGAATCCACCATATAGCCAAGCGTAAATACTAGCTGCGGCGTTGCTTTATATTGCGCGCCTACAGTGACAACATCATCGGTTCTCTGCAATAGATTTCCTACATTACCAAGCAGACTGGTATTGGCCAGAGGCCCGCCGCTATTATTGTCCGCCTTTGCAAATTTCGGATCACGTTTCGAATTAAAGTAATTCAGATAGAGCGTAGTTTATAGTGGATCCACGATTTGAGACAGTAACCACCGGGTAGTTTAAGCTGTTGTCTTCGAAAGGATGACAGCAAATGAGTGAAAGCAAAAAACGTA
>JBEONO010000029.1:0-26055 GCA_040544425.1 Oxalobacteraceae bacterium GrIS 1.18 | reverse complement strand
CAGAAAATGTCTCGGCTTTAAAACGCCTCACGAAGTATTTATGAAACAGTTACAATCGCATCAACATGTGGTTGCACTTCGAAATTGAATCCGCCTTTTATTAAAATGGATGAACAACTTTGGCTACAAGGCAGTACGCAATCGGTTCTTTATTGGATGGTGGCGAATTGGTAGTTTTGGGTGAACATAGTATGATCCCTTTAATCTAACCAGTGGAAAATTTATGCACCAAATTATTTTCGAGGTGTTCACAACAATTTTGGGCACGATTTCGGCCTTACTGCCGATCGCCAATCCGCTCACAACCGTGGCAATTTTGCCCGGCATTGCCGCGCATCTCACCCCGATAGAACGCGCCAAACAAGTCAAACGGGCTTGCTACTACATGGCCGCGATCCTGGTGGTGTTTCTGCTGGTCGGTGCTCTCTTGATGGATTTTTTCAGCATTTCCATTCCGGGCCTGCGCATCGCCGGAGGCTTAATCGTCTGCAAATTCGGCTTCAATATGTTGTTCCCGCCAGCCGAGCATGCGCATGACCAAAAGATCAATGCCAAACGCGACATTTCATTCAGCCCGCTGGCGATGCCGACACTCTCAGGTCCCGGTTCCATTGCTGTGGTCATTTCGATGTCAACAGGTGTGCACAGTCAAACCGAATTGCCGGTCTGGTTGGGATACCTGTCGGTGGTAATTGGAATTTTGCTGGTCGCGTTTATCGCGTGGCTGGTGTTGCGCGCATCCGAGCGACTCACTTCACTGTTAGGCACGGAAGGTATTGAGGCTACTTCCCGGATCATGGGATTTTTGTTGATTTGTATCGGCGTGCAGTTCGTCATCAACGGCATCGGCAATTTACTCCATGATCCGCATTTCTGGCCTGAGTTGCTGAGTTTATGATTTGGATTTTTTGACGCGTAACGGAAAGATCCGGGCGATCAGGGCGAACAGGCTCATCAGCCCAAGCCATAAATAATTTCCGCACACGATATAAGGTGTCAGGCCCTGGTATCCCTGCACGGTCACTTCCAATTTACCGCGCACATAAGATGCCAGCTGTTTGACTACCCGGCCCTGCGCATCGACCAAAGTCGTTACGCCAGTATTGGTTGCGCGCAGCATGGGGCGACCGGTTTCGAGTGTGCGCATCTGTGTGATCTGCACGTGTTGCGGCATGACCCAGGTGTCGCCGAACCAGGCAATATTCGTCATGTTCAGCAAGATCGTCGGCACCGCTTTGTGCGCAAAATAAGCGTACGAAATTCTGCTGGCAATTTCTTCTCCAAACACATCTTCGTAGCAGATATTCGGTAAAACCTGCTGATCTTTCACCGGGAACGGCGAGGCCAGCAGAGGCCCGCGCTGTTGGTCACCCATGGGGATATGCATGTAGGCATAAAACCAGGCGAACCCTTTCGGAATGAATTCGCCAAACGGTACGAGATGATGTTTGTCGTAGCGGTACTCCAGTTTTTGCGGCACTGGATTGATACTGATCACGCTGTTGGCGTAGAGGTCCGGGCCATCGTTGCTGAACATTCCCAGCGCAACGGTGCTGTTGGTCTCGGTCGCAAATTTCTGTATGCCGTCCAGGTACCCGGCCGGTAATGCCTGCCTGATTATGGGCAATGCAGATTCAGGCGAGACAATAAAATCGGCCGGCTTTTCCATGATCGCGTCATGATAAAACTGCAGTGAGTCGATCAGATGTTCGCGTTCAAATTTGACCTGCTGATCGATATTGCCCTGCAATAGCCGCACCGTCAGCGGCGCGCCGGACGGCTGGGTCCAGGACACAAAATGCAGAGCCCCGCCTGCGATGCAGATACCCACTATCAAGAGCGCGTAAACGCGTTGGCGTTCCAGAATCAACACCAGGCAACCGGCAATCATCGAGGCCAGCCAGCTGATGCCATACACACCAATGATCGGCGCGAAGCCGACCAGTGGGCTGACATTATGCGCATAGCCGGAAACCAGCCAGGGGAAACCGGTAAATATCCAGCCTCTGGTCCACTCGGCCAAACTCCATAAAGTTGGAAACAGTACCAGACAGCACATCCATGGCGCCAGGACATACCGGGTCCGCAGGCGTGCAGCCAACCCCATCAGCAGTGCCGGAATGAGCGCCAGAGCGCCGGAGAACAGGGCGACGCAGGCAAACGACAACCACACCGGCATATCGCCGTAACGATACATCGTCACAGTTAACCACGTGACGCCAAAAAACAGCCAGGCGGCACAATACAACCAGCTCAGTTGCATCATGCGCAGAGCGCTGCTACTGTGATACAGCAAAGTGAACAGCGCCGACAGACCGAGCAACTGCAATGGCCAAAGACTGAGCGGCGCAAACGCAAACACGTTGATCGCACCGAGTACGAAAGCACATAAAAAAAGTGCCCAGGAAGGGCAACGTGCAAGAACACTATGCAAAACCGGCCTTTCGTTCAATGCGCTGTCTTGTCGGATTAACCGGCTTCGTCTTCATCGGGCAAGACCGCGGTCGCCAGGCGTTCTACCAACAAGACATCGACCTGACGGGGATCGGCGCGCAACACTTCAAAGCTGGTGCGTCCAATCGAAAATTTATCGCCCTTGTGCGGCACACGCCCCAAATGATTGGCGACCAGGCCGCCGATGGTATCGACATCTTCGTCGGAAAAATGGCTGCCGATCACTTCATTGAACTGACTGATTTCGGTCAGCCCTTTCACGCGCCAGCGCGGACCGTGAGTACCGGTACCGATCGACAGGATATTGTCTTCTTCTTCATCAAAATCGTATTCATCTTCAATATCACCGACGATCTGTTCCAGCACGTCTTCGATGGTGATCAGTCCGTCGACGCCGCCATATTCATCCACGACCATGGCGATGTGATTGCGATTGGCGCGAAAATCGCGCAGCAATACATTCAGACGTTTTGATTCCGGAATAAATACCGCCGGGCGCAGCATGTCGCGCACATCGAATTCTTCGTCAAAGTAATAGCGCAACAAATCTTTGGCCAGCAATACGCCGACTACTTTATCGCGATTGCCTTCCACCGCCGGAAATCGGGAATGCGCCGTGCTGATCACGTAAGGCATCCACTCGGCGATTGGCTTGGTGATATCAATCACATCCATTTGCGAACGCGGCACCATGATGTCGCGGGCGCACAGGTCAGAAACCTGAAACACACCTTCGATCATCGACAGCGCATCGGCATCAATCAAATTGCGTTCGTGCGCATCCTGCAGCACTTCGAGTAACTCGGCGCGATTTTCTGGTTCAGGGGAAATGAGAGCAGTCAGGCGTTCAAATAAAGAACGGTGGGGTTTGGTGTCAGAAGTGATCGATTTGAATTCGGAATTTCTGACCGTACTAGGATGTTCTGGCATAGGAGGCTGGGAGCCGTAATTTGAATGCTATAGGATACATGAAAAACATCGAAATCCAAAAAGCAAATTCACGCCGCCGCTTTCGAGATGGCAACTTCCACGCGGCCATCCGCCTGTTTATCCAGTTTCTCTTGCGCCAGACGCTGATTGTAGTGATCCAGCCAGTGCATAATCTCCAGCCTGCCATCCATATGCTCGACCAGGGCTGTGCAACTCTCAACCCAATCGCCGTCATTGCAATAGGTCAGTCCATCAATATCGCGGATTTCTGCGTGGTGAATATGACCACAAACGACGCCATCAACATTTTTGTGTTTGGCGTCGGCGGCAACAACTGCTTCAAAGCATGAAATGAAATTCACCGCGTTTTTGACTTTGAGCTTCAAATATTGTGACAATGACCAGTGCGACAGGCCAAAGAAGCGCCGCACTTTGTTGATTGGGCGGTTGAGTTTGAGCAGCAATTCATAGGTACTGTCACCCAGGAACGCCAGCCAGCGCGAATACAGCATGACGTTGTCGTACTGATCACCGTGAATCACCAGCAGTCGCTTACCATCCGCAGTTTCGTGAATCGGGTTGTTTTTTACTTCGACGTCGCCAAAAGACAGATCATAGTAATTGCGCAGAAATTCATCGTGATTGCCCGGCACATAAATAATCCGGCTACCCTTACGCGCCTTGCGCAGCAATTTTTGCACGACGTCGTTGTGTTCCTGTGGCCAGTACCAGGACTTTTTCAGGCGCCAGCCGTCAACGATATCGCCCACCAGATAATAGGTATCGGCATGGCAGTGCTTCAAGAAATCCAGCAACACTTCGGCCTGGCATCCACTGGTACCTAAATGAATGTCAGAAATAAAGATGGTGCGCAATTTGAAATCAAACGTTTCATCATCGTTGTGGCTGGCTTTATTACTCACACGTTTCTCCTGTCCTTATCCGTTAATCAGGCGGATGTTTGACGAAGAGTAGTGATGTTGTATGTCAACTTCATGAAATGTGTGCGTTTGAGACACACATTTCGCACGCAATTGTGTTTTTTACAGGTAAGGATTGGCGATGCCCAGTTCGGCCAGAATGTCCGCTTCCAGCGCTTCCATTTCTTCCGCCTCTGTTTCATCTTCGTGATCATAGCCTTGCGCATGCAAAACACCATGCACGATTAAATGCACAGCGTGGTCGACAACGGATTTTTTTTGATCGATTGCTTCCTGCAGCAGGACATCACTACACAAAATAATGTCCGCCAGAGTTAGCTCGGCATCGATATCTTCCGTATAGGCGAAGGTCAGCACATTGGTGGCGTAATCCTTGCCGCGAAAATCACGGTTCAGGGTTTTAGCTTCGACGGCATCAACAAAGCGGATCGTCAATTCGGCAGGCGCGAACAATGCCGCCTTGACGGCTTTTTTGATCAACTCTTTCGGCAATTGTCTTTGCAGCCGTTTGTCGGGGAACTGCACCGTCAGTTTGAGCCTGATTTTATCCGCTGCTTTTTCGGGCATTTTTATTCGCCTTGGGGACGGCCTGATTAAACTTGGTGGAAAATTCGGCGGTCGATTCTGCGGCATTTTCATAGGCATCGACTATCCGCGCCACTAAAGGATGGCGCACTACGTCGACGCTGGAAAATTTGGTGAATGCAATGCCGCGCACATCGCCCAGGACACTCATGGCATCAACCAATCCGCTTTTCTGGCCACGCGCCAGATCGATCTGAGTCACGTCGCCAGTCACAACCGCCTTGCTGCCAAAGCCGATGCGGGTCAGGAACATTTTCATCTGCTCTGGTGTGGTGTTTTGCGCTTCATCCAAAATGACGAACGCATGATTTAAGGTTCGTCCACGCATATATGCCAACGGCGCGATTTCAATCGACTGCTTCTCGAACAGTTTTTGGGTACGGTCAAATCCCAGCAAGTCATACAGTGCATCGTACAAGGGACGCAGGTAGGGGTCGACTTTTTGAGCGAGATCGCCCGGCAGGAATCCGAGCCGCTCGCCCGCTTCAACCGCTGGCCGGGTCAAAACAATCCGCTTCACCGCATCGCGCTCCAGCGCATCCACTGCGCAGGCCACGGCCAGATAGGTCTTGCCGGTACCGGCCGGGCCCACGCCAAACGTCACATCATGCTGCATGATCGAATTGAGATAGCTGATCTGATGGGGAGTGCGACCGCGCAAATCCGTACGACGAGTTTTCAAAACAGGACTGACAATATCCGACGGCAGTTCATCACTCAAAATTGCCGGCAAATTCGTCGGGCTGCCATGACTGCGCTGCTCCACCAGGGCCAACTGCACTTCATCGACTGAAATATTTTTTTGATCGGAGCTGTAAAATTTTTCCAGTATCGCCAGAGCCTGGGCAGCGTTCTCGCCACTGACGATAAATTTTTCACCGCGTCGAAACAATGACACATCCAACGCTGCGGAAATTTGCCGTAAATTGACATCCATGGGACCGCACAATGCGGCCAGCCTGGAATTATCCAGAGGTTGCTCGGGAGCGAAGGTCAGTACGTTAGTTTTATTTTTCACTAGGACACAGTCACTGGAATAAGTTCGCCACGCAGGGAGAAGCTGTAGCTATGGGTGATCTTGACGTCGACCAGTTGTCCGATCAGATCAATCTCTCCCGGAAAATTGACCACGCGATTATTTTCGGTCCGTCCCTGCAGCTCGTGCACGTCTTTGACCGTCGGCGCTTCAACCAGCACGGTTTGCGTGGTGCCGATCATCGCGTTGCTGTAGCGCTTCACGTTATTGTTGATCACAGCCTGCAGGCGCTGCAGACGCGCCAGTTTCACTTCGTGCGGCGTCTCGTCTGCCAGATTGGCGGCCGGTGTTCCCGGACGTGGGCTGAAGATAAAACTGAAACTGTTATCGAAACCGATCTCATCGATCAGCTTCATCATCGCTTCAAAATCAGCCTCGGTTTCGCCCGGGAAGCCAACAATAAAATCAGAAGAGATTGACATATTCGGACGCACCGCCCGTAATCGACGCAGCACGGATTTGTATTCGAGTACCGTGTAGCCGCGCTTCATGGCTGACAGAATCCGGTCGGAACCATGCTGCGCCGGCAGATATAAATGATCAACCAGCTTGGGCACTTTGGCGTAGGTATCGATCAGGCGTTGGGTAAATTCTTTGGGATGACTGGTCACAAAACGAATCCGCTCGATGCCGGGAATTTCCGCGGTATATTCAATCAGCAAAGCAAAATCGGCGATCTCGCCATCTGCCATCGCACCGCGAAACGCGTTCACGTTCTGCCCCAAATAGCTGATTTCCTTGACGCCCTGCGCAGCCAATCCGGCCACTTCCGCCAGCACATCTTCAAAGCGGCGCGAGACTTCTTCGCCGCGGGTGTAGGGCACCACGCAATAACTGCAATACTTGCTGCAGCCTTCCATGATCGAGACAAACGCGGTCGGGCCTTCCACTTTGGCGGGCGGCAAATGATCGAATTTTTCAATTTCCGGGAAGCTGATATCGATCTGGGATTTGCCGGTAGTGCGTTGATCATGCAGCAGCTGCGGCAAACGATGCAGGGTTTGCGGGCCGAACACCACATCCACATACGGCGCGCGTTTCACAATTGCAGCACCTTCCTGGGAGGCGACACAACCGCCGACGCCAATAATCAATTCCGGGCGTTTCAATTTCAGTTCGCGCAAACGACCCAAATCGGAGAATACTTTTTCCTGCGCTTTTTCGCGCACCGAACAGGTGTTGAGCAAAACGACATCCGCTTCTTCAAGGTTGTCGGTCTTGATCATGCCATCCGAATGATTGAGGACATCGGCCATTTTGTCCGAGTCATACTCATTCATCTGACAGCCAAAGGTTTTGATAAATACTTTTTTTTGCATAAAGGACTGACGTTTGCTTGGCGATATTAAATTTAGTTGGACTTGACTGGCGGCGTCTTTACCCCTGGGAACGCAGGGTTTCCGCCACTTCTGATGCGTTGGAACTCTTCGTCGTCCAGGATCCAGATACGTTCAACCTGACCTTGATTATTTTTCGTGTACAGGATTTTGACGTCGGGCCCGCTCAGGGCGGAGGTCTGCACAATCAGATTTTTTTGATTGCGAATCTGCACCCCGGCTCCGGCTCTGACCAGATTCTCATCAATCACGAATTTCGGCAGCAGCGATGGTTTGAAGGTGCCCAAAATGCCGTTTTTCGGCAAAGGTCTGTCCTCCGCAAAACTTGGGTTGCTGACCATTGCGCTGAGCAACAGCAACAAAGCGAAACCGACACGAGCAAACTTTACTGAGATTGCGTGCATAGATATCCAATAATTAACGAAGAAAATCAAAAGGTTAAGGGCGGCAGTTTATCATATTGCGGCCCTCTGATTGATGGCAATCTACACTGGCGGAGCCAGAACCGATAAAAATATGGCAAGTTAATATAAACAATTTCGGCTGCCGCGCAAAATACCAAGCCCCGATTCATACGAATCGGGGCTTGTAACGGCCTAACAGCTGGCTGAACTATGCCGGGTTTACCGGCCAGAGGTGGTTTCCTAATGCTCGCAAAACCTACGTTCGGGGTTGGTCGGAGCTGGTGCTGGTAGAACCATAGGTGCCAGTACGGGCTTCATCGTTATCCTCCATGATCGTAATCCTGGCCAATCCCCTTTGAGCTGTATTGACCACGTCACTCTCAACCAAAACCCTGTCCAGATCCTGCTGACTTGCTTGAGGCTCAGGCTGCTCGACGTGAATTACCACGAATTGAGCCGAAACCACTTGACCGCCTGAATTGTTACCTGGCGGGATCCCAGTGCCGCGGAGATCCACAAAGTCGGATTGGTCCGGCGACTCGGGGGTCAAATGGAAAGACTGGCCACCGCCACCACCGCCACCGCTACCCCCGGTCATCATTCTAAGCGTTGCCTCGGCTACCTCTCTTAACTGCACTTCCCGAGCCCATAAACCCAATACCGAACCGAGTCCCAACAACAAACCTCCGATCAATGCCCCGCTGCCCAATGAGGGCAGTGTCCCGCCGATTGACAGGCCACCAAGAACAAAAGCTGTTATCGATGCGGCGCGCAGCGACCAAATCTTAATGTGTGCAAAACAACTTAATCTTGGCGCTGAGGGGGCAGAAGGCGCTGACGGGCGGGTTTGCCTTGCTTCACTTGCAGGTTGGCCACCATTCAATAGTGGCGTGGATGCGCTGTTCGTTGGACTCATGGATAAGCTCCTGAAATTTGGTCTTTGTAGGGGAATTGAACTGGGGCGACTCTGGTGAAAACAATAAATTTCGCAGCCATCGCGTGCAGGATAGTAATAAATTCCGGCAGATCTGCCCACCCAAGTTTTCCACTATTGAACTTTTTGATGCAGCTTAGTTCCGCGATCTATACGCCATGATGCAGCAGCGCCGACTCGTCTCGGGTCGGCCTGCAATCGTCTTGCCAGGATAGTGGTTTGCTGTACGGATGGAGAAGCTTCACCACGCAGATCACACTGAGATTCTGCGCAGTGCCTGAGTGGACGGTATCAGATCTGTTTCGCCGCGCGGGCCATTGCTATCAGGCCGACAGTTGAACCGTCCTGCGCGTCGGAAGTCTGTTCAGCACGCAGGTCAGCTTCAATCGCCTTGGCCATTACTTTACCCAACTCTACGCCCCATTGATCAAAGCTGTTAATACCCCAGCAAAATCCCTGCACGGCGACTTTGTGTTCATACAAGGCGATCAAGGCACCCAAGGTTCCCGGGTTCAGCTCATCGAGCAAAATGGTATTGCTTGGTCGGTTGCCGTTAAAGGTCCGGTGGGCAATCAGGTGCTCAATTTGTTGATCATTGATTCCCTCGGCCTGCATTTCGGCTTTGACTTGCGCTGCCGTTTTTCCCTTCATTAATGCCTGGGATTGGGCAAAACAATTTGCCAGCAACAGCAGATGATGTTCAGGCAAATGATGTTGCGGTTTCAGACTGGCGATGAAATCGACCGGGGTGATGTCACTGCCCTGATGTAATAACTGAAAATAAGCGTGTTGCGCATTGGTTCCGACATTACCCCAGATTATCGGGCCGGTTGGCACATCAACAGCGATGCCCTGATGGTCGATGCATTTTCCATTGCTCTCCATATCGAGCTGTTGCAGGTAGCTTGGGAACGCGGCGAGATCCTGCAGATAGGGGGCAATTGATACGCTTTGACAGCCCAGGAAGTCACGATTCCAGATGCCGATCAGCGCCATGAGTACCGGCATATTTTGCTCGATCGGCGTATGCAGGAAATGCTGATCCATCGCGTGCGCGCCGTCCAGCAATGCCCGGAAATGGTGGAAGCCGAGGCCGAGAGCAATCGGCAAACCGATTGCCGACCACAGAGAATAACGTCCTCCGACCCAGTCCCAAAAACCAAAACAATTTGCACGATCAATGCCGAATGCCTGCGCAGCGTCAAGATTGCTGGACACGGCAACAAAGTGGCGCGGCAAATCTGCCTCTTTAAATTTACCCAAGAACCAGTTGCGTGCCGAGTGGGCGTTCAGCATGGTCTCAGCCGTGGTAAAGGTTTTTGATGAAATGATAAATAAAGTTGTGGCTGGCTCTACCTGCCCCAGCACGGCATCCAGCGCATGGCCATCAACATTGGAAACGAAATGACTGCGAATCCCAGGGTGGGCAAAACAGCGCAGCGCCTCGGTCACCATTTTCGGGCCCAGGTCTGAGCCGCCGATACCGATATTGACCACATCGGTGATCACCGCGCCACTCGCACCACGCCAGTCGCCGCTATGTACCTGTTCGACAAATGCCTGCATGCGATCCAGCACGGCATGCACCTCGACATTGATATCAACGCCATCGATTATCTTTGCAGCACCGCGAGGTGCTCGCAGGGCGGTGTGCAGTACGGCCCGATTTTCGGTGAAATTGATTTTTGCTCCGGCGAACATTGCATCACGCTGGCTCTCGACTTCTCGTTCCCGCGCCAACTGACACAGCATCTCGATTGTGTTGTGCGCAATTTGATTTTTTGAATAATCGAGAAACAGGCCGGCCGCTGATAAGGAATAGTGATTAAAGCGCTCAGACTGTTGCTCAAAAAGTTGCGCAATGTCGACGCCATGCAATCGCATTTGCTGGCAATGAGAATGCAGTTGCTGATAAGCTGAGCAAGTGGAAAAAGATTTTAGGATCATCGCGGCACGATTCGGTTAAAAAATAATGTGCAGACTATAGCCGAAATGTGTCCATAAGTAACCACCGCGCGCCAAACAGATTGCAATTACAAAAAACTACAGATTGGTGATGATGAGATCCATCGGAATGTCATGCTGCTGTATTTCCAATTCACACATTAAAATCCGGTACGCGATGCCAACCGTTTGGGGTTTCGGATGTTCAGCCAGGGTCCGGTCATAATAACCACCACCATATCCGAGCCGATAGCCTTCTGCCGTATAACCGACACAGGGGATAAACAATACATCCGGCTTGACCAGCGGCGCGGTTTCCAAAGGTACCAATACGCCATACCGATCTTTCATTAATTCATCGCCCGGTGTCCAGGCTGAAAACGTTAACGCGTGATCGGTGGCAGGCACTGAGGGCAGCGCAAGCTTGATACCAATTTCAGCCAAGGCCGGGAAAATTTCATACAACGACGGTTCGCCTTGAATCGGGTTATATGCACCTACCATACCGACGCCCTGCGCCTTGCACCAGTCCAGTACCTGTTCGGAAATTTCTTTGTCCCATCGCTTTCTAAGGTGCGGACTGATGGAACGTCTTTCGGCGATTAACGAAGCTCGTTGGGCCGCTCTGATTGCGTTCATTGATGTTCCGATTGAGGTTGAAGTCGATTTGGGGTGGGCAGTCACAATACTAATTTTTCGTTTGCGTAAGTACAAGTGTTATTTCGCGCCAGTCTTCTCACCATAGATTGTTTATCGCTGTATTTATAGCTCAATTTCGGCACGCGCGTTAACTGTCGATGCTGCATTGCAAACGAACAATTGAGAACCCGGTTGCGGCACACCATAACTTGCATGCGCCCAATATAAAGTTGCCTGCACCGCACCAGAGGACCTGTGGCAACTTAAAGCGCTTTCTTGTGCAAGGAATGGCACAACTGCTGCGGCAGTCTGTTATTCTTAGCCATAATTTTCGCTTTCCGAGTCTGTGACACAATGATCAATCTTTTCAAACCTTTCCAACTTTTCCCGATGCTGCTTGTCGTGCTGTCTGCAGCAGTCTGTCAGGCATCGCCGTTGACCAACTTCTCCAGTGACGACCAGCGCTTCCTGGCGTTGCGCGATGCAGCATCGAAAGAAGATGTCGGCCGCGCGGCGGAACTTGCCAGCCAATTATCTGGCTATGGGATCCCGTCGTATGTTGATTATTACTTGCTTAAATCGCACCTGCGCACCGCCAGTGAAAGTGAAATCCGTGATTTTCTGGCGCGTAATGCCAACACCGCCATCGCGGACCGGCTCAGGAATGATTGGCTGATCATGCTTGGGCACCAGAATAATTGGGCCACCTTTGATGCCGAATATCCGCTGTTTGTTTTGAACGATGACACCCAGGTGAAATGCTTTGCGTTGCTGTCGAAATTAAAGCAGGGGCAGAACGTCGCAGAAAGTGCGCGCAACTTGCTGACTTCGTCCAAAGTCTATGGCGAAGGATGTTTCCCCTTGTTCGAAACTCTGGTGGCATCGGGCCAATTCAGTCGCACGGATATGTGGAGCCAGATACGCTGGGCTGCTGAGGCGCCAACGACCGGCGTCGCCATCCAGTTAGCGAAGCTGGTCGATCTGGAGGCAACGGCCAAAGCGCTGGACAAACCTGCCAACAAACTCGACGCAGAGCTGGCCAAACCATTGGCCAGAGCAGAGGATGCACATCAAACGGCGCTGATTTTATTGGGCCGTCTTGCCAAGTCGGATCCCGACAAAGCACTGGCTGCACTCAATAAAATGAACCGGCAATTGAAGGAGTCAGAACGCGGCATCGCCTGGACTCAAATCGCTCTGGCTGCCGCACAAAAATTAATGCCGGAAGCGGCACTTTACTGGAAACAGGTCGACGACGCGCCGCTTTCTCTGGAAGCGTATCAGTGGCGGGTCCGCACCGCATTGCGCGTAATGGATTGGGTCAATGTCAGAGCCGCAATCGAATCCATGCCTGCCTCGCTGTTAAGGGAACCAGCCTGGGTGTATTGGTTGGGACGGGCCTATATGGCTGAAAACAAGGTCGACGTAGCGCAGGCTTTATTTCAAAGCATTGCCGACCGGCCGCATTTTTACGGACAATTAGCCCTCGAAGAACGCGGTTTGCAGATCACCATTCCGCCCGCCACACCGATCCAGACCCTGGATCTGATTGCTGCGTCGAATAATCAGGGGCTGCAACGCGCATTGAAATTTTATGCCTTGAATTGCCGGCTCGAAGGCAATCGCGAATGGAATTGGCAGTTGCGCTCGATGTCCGAATATCAGCTATTGGCGGCGGCCGAATTCGCCCGCCAAAATCAGGTGCTGGATCGGATGGTCAGTACCTCAGATCGTACCCGGACAGTTTTCGACTACACGCAGCGTTTCCCCACACCACACCAAGACATCATGGCCCAAAATACTAACGCCTTGAGCTTGGATATGGCGTGGGTCTATGGTGTAATACGGCAGGAATCCCGATTCGTTTCAAATGCACATTCCGCAGCAGGTGCAAATGGCTTGATGCAGGTGATGCCGGGCACCGCCAGGTACGTTGTAAAAAAACTGAAATGGGACAATATCGACGTCACCAGAATCAACGATATTGAAACCAATATTATCTTGGGCACCAATTACCTCAACATCGTACTCGGTAATCTGAACGGCTCGGAAGTGTTGGCCAGTGCCGGTTATAACGCAGGTCCGGGTCGGCCGCGCACATGGCGCGCCAGCCTGACAAAAATGGTCGAAGGCGCTGTTTTTGCTGAAACGATTCCTTTCCCGGAAACGCGTGATTACGTCAAAAATGTCATGTCGAACGCAACGTATTATGCCGCGCTGTTTTTGGGGAAACCGCAATCACTCAAAGAACGGCTCGGGGTGATTTCGCCATTTATTGATACGCCAGTAGAAGTAGATTCAAATAACAGTATGCCAGGCAACGTCACGATCGAACTGCCCAAATAATTTAAAACCATTATGCAAAATTTAGACAACACGACCTCAGCCGATACGGATATTGAAGTAGCCAGTGTTCTGGAATACGCCAGCCGCGCCGAATTAATTCTGGTCATCGGAAACAAAAATTATTCGAGCTGGTCGATGCGTCCATGGGTAACGCTGGTGGCATTTGATATTCCGTTTAAAGAGATCCGCATTTGTCTCGATCAACCTGACACAGCCACCCGGATCGCGGAATATTCATTGGCCGGTCGTGTGCCGGTGTTGATTGATGGCGACCTGACGGTTTGGGATTCGTTCGCCATCTGCGACTATCTGGCCGAACAATTCGCCGATAAAAATCTATGGCCGCACAGCACCGCCGCGCGCGCCATGGCGCGCAGCATTTGCGCTGAAATGCATGGCGGTTTTTCTGCGTTGCGCAGTTCGATGTCCATGGATATTCGCGCCAGCCATCCGGGCGAAGGCAGGACTACGGAAACGCAGGCTGATATTGGCCGGATTTCAGAAATCTGGGAAGAGTGTCTGTGCAAATACGGACCGCATCAATTCCTGTTTGGTGATTTCTCGATTGCTGATGCTTACTATGCGCCGGTCGTGATGCGGTTTAAAACCTACGGGGTATATCTGGCACCGGCATTGCAGGCGTATATGGAAAGAGTGATCGCCCATCCGGCCGTAGCGCGTTGGATAGCAGAAGCCAACGCTGAAACCGAAATCTTACCTGACCATAAATAGCATGATGAAAACTTATCGTGTTGGCGGCGCAGTGCGTGATACCTTGCTGGGGATCGCAGTTAAAGATGTTGATTACGTCGTGGTCGGTTCGTCGCCGGAACAAATGCTTGCCGCCGGATTTACCCCGGTTGGCAAAGACTTTCCGGTTTTTTTGCACCCCGACTCCAAAGAAGAATATGCCCTGGCGCGCACCGAACGCAAGAGTGCACCGGGCTATCATGGCTTCATCTTTCATTGTTCACCGGACGTCACTTTAGACCAGGATTTGCAGCGCCGCGATTTGACAATCAATGCCATGGCCGTGGCAGATGACGTCAACGCGGATCAATCGATTATTGACCCGTTCGGCGGTCAGCGCGATCTGGCTGACAAAGTCTTGCGCCATGTATCTGAGGCGTTTTCCGAAGATCCGGTGCGGATTCTTCGCCTGGCGCGATTTGCCGCACGCTTTGAGCAATTCTCGGTCGCGCCCGAGACCATGCGTTTGATGTCGGCGATGGTCGAGTCGGGCGAGGTGGATGCGCTGGTACCCGAACGGGTGTGGCAAGAGCTGGCACGCGGACTGATGGAAACGCGCCCGTCGCGCATGCTGCAGATATTGCACGACACGGGCGCATTAAAACGCATTCTTCCTGAGATCGACCAATACATAGATTGTGTGGATACGCCGTTGCTGCGCAGCGTTGACTTTGCCGCGCAACAGCAACAATCACTGGCAGTGCGATGGGCCACGCTGTGCGTGGAAATTTCACACCGCGACGACGCGCGCATCGATTCAGTGCTCGGCATTTCCAATCGACTGAAACTGCCAACCGAAGTCCGCGATATTGCCTTCACTGCCTGCCGTGAGTATCGCAACCTCAAGCACATCGCAGACATGTCGGCTGAGATGCTGGTCAACTTCATTGAGCGCTGTGACGCGTTACGCCGCCCGGCGCGATTTATCGAAACGCTGCAGGCAATCCGTTGCCACTACCTGTTAACTCCGCGGGATTTCCCTCAGCAAGCCTTGTTGGAACAAGCCTTGTTAGCCATGCAGTCCATATCCAATGGTGCGATTGCCCAGCGGGTGTCACAACAATTTCCAAATCAGCCGCATCGTATTGCCGAATACATATTTGAAGCGCGGGTTGCGGCCGTTCGGCATCTGACTGGTCACAAATAGTTGGCTTGAATCCAGTCAGCGCGACTCCAACATTTCGCTTTTTGCCGATTCAAATCGGTTTGGCATGTGCCATCTGCGCTATTTTATCCAGTGACATTGTTTGATTTGAAGGATAATAGGCCCCTTTATTGAACAACAACACGGCCGAATGCAGATCATGCATTCGCCTTGTGCTAATTACCGAACTCACGCAATACTTTGAACGTCTCCACCGACAAATACACTTTTTCATTGCGCCAATTTCTCGCGCTGCCTTTCCTTGCCTTGTTCCTGGTGATGGGTGCAATATCGTTGTGGGTGTTCTATGAAAAAAGTGAGAGCATGGGGCATCAGGTGGAACAGCAATTGGCGCTGGGCCTGGATACGCGGGTTAATCTATATTTGAACCAGATTTTTTCAGAGCCAGTCAACGCAGTCAATGCAGCAGCAGGCCTGTATCACTCCGGAAAATTGAACGCAGTCGATGCCGAAGGTCAGGCCAAACAGTTAGCGGCTGTGATTTCAGGTCTGCCAGAATTGACGGCGCTGAATATCGGCTTTGAAGACGGCCGCGATATCGGTGTCGATCGCAGTTTGCTCAATGGCGTCCTGCATACCTCGGTAGTCGCCTCCGGCGCCCAACCCTACCGGGACGTATATTCGGTCAACGAGAACGGACAACGCGATCTGTTCCTGTTTCGGGACCCGAACAGTTTCGTGCCAGGCACGCGTGCCTGGTATCGCCATGCGGTGGAACAGCGAAAGGCTGGGTGGTACCCGATCTATCGCTATCCCAGCAGCGAAATTGCCGATGTCATTGGCAATTTTGGTATCGGTTACTCCATGCCGCTGTACGACGATCAAAATAAATTGGTCGGCGCGATCAACAGTGACATCGCGCTGGGTCAAATCAGCCGCTACCTGAATTTGCTGCCTTTGGCACCAGGCGGGCTGGTGTTTGTCGCCAATGAGTTGAATCAGGTCATTGGCATCTCAGACGGCACCCCTTTGTTCAGCAGGCAAGATGAAAATTCGACGCCACAACTGACACATTTTGATAACAACGCCTCGCCGCCGATCCGCCTGGCTGGCGAGCGCCTGTTGAAAAACGGATTTGGTGCAAGCTATTTGAAACTTCAGGACAAAACCTACATTGAGGACGTGCACGCGTTGCAAACCAGCAGCGGCTTGAATCTCAAGGTAGTGGTGCTACTGCCCGAAACCCAATTTTTCCCGACCATGCAATCGGACATCCGCTCAATGGTGATCTATGTGCTGATTGCATTACTGATCGGCATTGCGCTGGTATTGCTGCTGGCTGTGCAGTTAAGTAAACCCATCATTGAAATGACCCGGTGGGCCGAAATGCTGAGCCACAGTAATTGGGGAAGAATCAGCAGCGCGGATGAAAAGGCCCTGAAAGACTACCCGGTTAAAGAATTGCGCCAGCTGCGTACATCCTTGTCAACCATGGCAGGAAATCTGCGTGAAACCGTAGCCACGCTTGAGGAACGCGTTGCCGAACGCACAGCCGAGCTGGAACTGGTCAACAGCAATTTATTTGAACTAAGTAATACCGATGGATTGACCGGCATACCCAATCGACGCAAATTTGACGAAGTCTTGAGCAATGAATGGAAGCGCGCCATGCGCAGCAACCAACCCTTGGTGGTGGCATTGATCGACGTTGATTGGTTTAAAAAATACAACGACCACAACGGCCATCTGGCAGGCGACGATTGCCTGCGCAGCGTCGCCAACATCCTCAAAGCCAAGATCCGGCGCAGCAGTGACCTGGTAGCACGTTTCGGTGGTGAAGAGTTTGCGATTATTTCACCGGGCATCAATAAGGCAAATGCGATCGAAATGGCCAACATCATCTGCAAAGCCATTGCTGAGGCCAACCTGCCACACACGATGTCACCGTTTGGCATGATCACGGTCAGCGTCGGCGTTGCCCTGATCGTACCCACTGCAACTACTCCACCGGAGACCTTGATACAGGCCGCTGACGAAGCCTTGTACCATGCTAAAGACAGCGGAAGAAATCAGGTCGTTTGCGCCGAAATTGACGTCGCGGACCACGAAAATTATTTTGAGTCTGAATTTAAATTCGAACGGACTTGAGAACTAGCCTGATATTTGCGTCAGCGGCAGTGCCGTCGTCTCTTTAATTCGATGTAACGCAAAGCTGGATTTGACGTCCAACACCGCGGGATGACGCAATAAGGTTTCCATCATAAAGCGTGAAAAGTGATCCATGTTTTCAACATGCACGCGCAGCAGATAATCCATTTCACCGGTCATCGCGTAGCATGCGACGATCTCCGGCCACTGCTCGACCGATGCTGCGAAATCGGAACGCGGTGATCGTGAGCCGCCTTTGGTCGGCGTATCGCTGTGCTTTTCCAGACGCACATTCACATACGCCAACAGCCCTAAACCGATTTTGCCGGGATCCAGCAATGCCACGTATTGCCGGATTACCCCCAGTTCTTCCAGACGTTTGATACGCCGCAAACAAGGCGAGGAAGAAAGGTTGACCTGCTCGGCCACTTCCTGATTACTTAACCTGCCATCGGCCTGCAAAATGGCGAGGATTTTACGGTCGATTTTATCCAGTTTCATGTTTGGTATTTATAGCCAATAATTGCAGATTATACGCATTTTAATTGCTCAAATTAGGCCCAATTAAGGAAAACTTGGTATTTAATAGCCAAATATGAGGACTATACTGGTCGATCTTACACGGGAGACTTCTATGGAATTTACAGGCTGGGAAAACCCAATGGGTACCGATGGTTTCGAATTTATCGAATACGCCGCACCGGATCCAAAAGCACTGGGCGCACTGTTTGAACAAATGGGATTTATGGCAATCGCGCGTCACCGCCATAAGAACGTCACGCTGTATCGCCAGGGCGAAATCAATTTCATCATCAACGCCGAACCCGACTCCTTTGCCCAGCGCTTCGCACGCAAGCACGGCCCCTCCGTGTGCGCCTTTGCATTCCGTGTGAATGATGCCGCTGCCGCCTATCAGCGCGCGCTGGAATTGGGTGCCTGGGGTTTTGATAATCGGACCGGCCCGATGGAATTGAACGTCCCGGCCATCAAAGGGATCGGTGATTCGCTGATTTATTTTGTCGACCGCTGGCGCGGTAAATCCGGCGAAGCTGGCGCGATCGGCGATATCAGTATTTATGACGCAGACTTCGTGGCCATCCCCGGCACACCACTCTACCCGGTTGGCCATGGCCTGACCTACATCGATCATCTGACTCACAACGTGCATCGCGGCCGGATGAAGGAATGGGCTGAATTCTACGAACATTATTTTAATTTCCGTGAAGTGCGTTACTTTGATATTGAAGGAAAAATGACTGGCCTGAAATCCAAAGCCATGACCTCACCTTGCGGCAAAGTGCGGATCCCGATCAATGAATCTTCCGACGATAAATCACAGATTGCAGAGTATCTGGATCTTTATCACGGTGAAGGTGTACAGCACATTGCGTTGGGTTCGAACAATGTGTACGAATCAGTGGCCAGCATGAAAAAAGTCAACGTGGCGTTTCAGGATACCATCGACACTTACTACGATCTGATCGATCGCCGTTTGCCCGGTCACGGTGAAGATGTGGCCAAATTGCGTGAACTGCGTATACTGGTCGACGGTACCAGCACCGAAACCAAACGCGAATTGCTGTTGCAGATTTTTACTCAGACGGTCATTGGTCCGATCTTCTTTGAAATTATTCAACGCAAGGGCGACCAGGGTTTTGGTGAAGGCAATTTCCGCGCGCTGTTCGAATCCATTGAACTGGATCAGATCCGACGCGGCGTATTAAAAGCCGAACCGGCAAAAGCGTAAGCGCCGACAGGCGACAAGTATTTGTCGCCTGCACATTTATTTTAGAAAATTATGCAAAATTCAAAATTGGAATTTTTTGCCACTGTCGCTGAAAAATCGGATGGGGCCAGTTTGCGCGGCGATTATTCCGACATCACCGACGACTACGTCGTTCAGCAAAACTGGGATGCCTACACCGAGGACGAACACGCTTTATGGCGCAAACTGTATCGCCGCCAGGCCGAATTGTTGCCGGGCCGAGCGTGTGATGTCTTCATCGACAGCTTGAACGCACTCGATGCGGCCGATGGCATTCCACATTTTGAGTCCACCTCTGAAGCCTTGTTCAAAGCAACCGGGTGGCGCATCGTTGCAGTACCCGGGCTGATCCCTGAGCTGGCCTTCTTTACGCATTTGGCCAACCGCCGTTTCCCGGTCACTGTCTGGTTGCGCAAGCCGGAAGAATTCGATTACATCGTTGAGCCTGACGTGTTCCATGATTATTTCGGGCACGTTCCATTATTGTTTGATCCGATCTTTGCCGACCATATTCAGGAGTACGGCAAGGGCGGATTGAAAGCAATGAAACTCGGCGGACTGGATCAGTTGTCCCGGCTGTATTGGTACACCATCGAATTCGGACTGATCCAAAGTCCCCAAGGTTTGCGTGCCTATGGCGCCGGTATTTTATCGTCTGGCGGTGAACTGACCTATTGCCTGGAACCTTCGGACAGCCGCCATATCGCCCTCAATGTTGAGCGATGCATGCGCACTCTGTACAAGATCGATTCGTATCAGGAAACCTATTTTGTGATTCGCGATTTCAAACAGTTGTTTGATGATACCGCGCCGGACTTCACGCCAATCTATCAGCGCATCAAACAGCAGGAACCGTTACCGGCAAACTCGCTGCTTGATGGTGAGCTTGAATTGCTGAGCCAAATTAAATAAATTTTCAAGCAACCGAGTTGCTGGTTTTTTTGATCTGCATCACGCTTTATCACTGGCCGATCTTGATGCGCTGATTGATTCGATTACACTGACCGACCTTACCCACCACAGGAGCACGGCACATGGCGCTGCGAACCAATTACCTGATGATCGCTTTAGTTTTCTGCACTGCCTGTCAAAAAGCCGTCAAGGCACCGGAAGAAGCGGTGTACATCATCAAGGGAAACAAGAGCAGCGTGCTGTATCCGACAGAGGTCAAGCAAAATAACGAAGACGTATTGATTACGCTGAAACCGGATGCACCACTGCCTGACATTACCTCACTGGATAAAGCTGAAAACAAAATCGAATTTAGATTTTCACTGGTCCAAAACACGATTGTAGTGCCCGGCAAATTCGTGCATCTGCGACTAAGCCACGACAAAGATGAGTCAATTGACATCCTTCGCAAGGATAGTGAATAAAAGTCAATTATTACAATCGCACTGAAATTAGCATTTCAATATTTAAAGCCAATTTCCAAAGCGCTTTCAAAATTAAAAATGGGGGTTTCTGGCAGTGAGCCCCGAAAATCTTGTTGTTTAATGTTCGCGGACTATTAATTTTGGGCAACATTCGTTTATACTGAGCCGTTACTTTTGTGTCTTACTCACGAATTTATTTTCTGGCTCAATTATTTTGCCCAACCAAATGACAGATCACTCTTTGGACTTATTTGCCCTCGATGAAGAAGTCGCGGCGCTGGAGGTCCAGTTATCGAAAGACGAGGGCCACCAGCGCGTGCTGACATTGGTGGCTTTGGCGTGGCAATTAAGACAGCGAGACTATAACCGTTCACTGCGCCTGGCGACCGAGGCAGAAATCCTGCTGGACAAATCGACGCTGGATGATCTCGAGACGACCCGTTGCAAAGCCCGGATTCGCCTGATACGCGCAGAGGTAAATATCTTATGTGCAGAGCTTGATGAAGGCGAGTGCGAAATTAAACTTGCCTTGGCCAAGTTTGAATCCATTGAAGATTATATTGGGCAGGGAGATTGCCAATGGTTGCTGGCGACGGTGGGACAGGACCGAGGACTGTCCCGGGAAATTAATATCCATCTCACCAACGCAATACAACTATACCAATCGGGAAATGACCAGGCTCGCGTTGCGGCCACGCAGGCGCGCAGTATGGCGCGTGACGCATTCACCAACGCAGCGGTGACCGCCGCCAAATTAACGGAGATATTTCCCGATCCCGTGCATTTGCATGATGCGATTCTCACCTGGATCTTTACCACGCGCGCCACGGTAGCAGCATTGACCGACGATCCTGGCGCGGCAATCAAACTGGATTTGCAGGCCTATCATGCCGGACTCAATTCAGGACAGATCCGACACGCCTTGGTCTGTGCGGCAAACATATCCGAAGATTTTGTTACGCTGTCCGATCTGGACTCAGCGCTGGAATGGGCTGAAAATGCTTTGTCGTTGGCGCGCAAAACGAATTGGCCCTACAGCAATGGCTTCTGCCTGATGCAGGTGGGTGACGTGTTGCGCAGACTCGAACGCTTCGATGAATCGGAAGTATTTCTACTTGAAGCAATCAACCGCATGCAGGCGATGCCGCGCTCACGTGGTCACATCAACGCATTGAACAACCTTGGATTGCTGGCGCTCGATTTGGGTAATTTCGAACAGGCGCTGAACTGGTTCTTGAAGATCGAACAAAATATTGAAGCGCAGCGTGATCGCGATCAGCTGATCATCATGGCACGCGGTCAGGCGACCGCCCTGTTGCGCCTGGGTCGCAAAGATGAAGCCGCCAGCAAAGCTGCGGAAGCACTGGAACTGGCCAATCAGCAAGGCAGCGCTGACGAACAAATCAAATCACTGCGGGTATTGGCTGAACTGCACAGTGGCAGCAACATCGTCAAAACCAAAAATTCAGCACTGCCAAGCGCCGCTTTGCACTATCTTGATCAGGCTGTGAAAATCGCCAGGACAGTTCCCGGCTATCGGGTTTCGCCTGACTTGCTCAATCAAATTGCCAATGAGTACGCCTCGAACGGTGATTTCAAGTCCGCTTATGAAGCAGGGCTGGCGGCAACCGAAGCGCGCAATGATTCGCGAATTTCCGAAGCACAAAATCGCGCCATTGCTCTGCAGGTGCGACGCGAGATGGACCGCAACCGGGCAGAAACCGAACAGCATATTAAATTGGCAGCGGCGCTGCAAAACACCAATTCGACGCTCGAGACGCTGGGTCTGATCGGCCGAAAAATTACTGCCAGTCTGAATGCGCAGGAAGTGCTGGAAGCGCTGCATCATCACGCCGATGATTTGCTCGAATCGTGGTCGTTCATCGTGTATTTGTTCAATGAAGACAAAACCAGACTGCAGGTCGTATTTGCGGTTGAGACTGGATTGACTAAACCATTTCCGTATTTTGAAGTGGCGGTAGACAATCCTTCCTCGCTTGCCGCACGGTGTGCGCGTGAAAAGCGCGAGTTCGTGATTAATTCGGCCAATGAGCAGAATTCCCATCGCGTGATTCCCGGAACCCAGAAGGCGATCAGTCTGTTGTTTGCGCCACTGATGGTCGGTCAACGCGTGCTCGGCGTGATGTCAATTCAATCGCCAAACGAAAATGCCTACGGCGAAAGAGAATGCTCAATATTTCGGACGCTGTGTGCATACGGCGCGATTGCACTCGATAACGCTGCGGCCTACAGCGCAGTCGAAGCTGCCCGGGAGCGTTCACTGGTTCATGAGCAGGAATTACACATCGCTGCGATCGCATTTGAATCGCAGGAAGGTATGTTTATTACCGATGCCAATCAAAACATCTTAAAAATTAATAGCGCTTTTTCCAAAATAACCGGATACAGCGCCGAAGAAATGGCCAACCAGAATCCGGCCATGTTTAAATCACCAAAACACGATGAAGATTTCTATCGCATGGTGATGGATACGGTAAAGACTACCGAAACCTGGCAAGGCGAGGTCTGGACCCAGCGGAAGAGCGGCGAAGAATTTCCTCTGTGGCTGACGGTTACTGCGGTGCGGTCTGCTGAAGATGTTATTACCAACTATATCTTTTCCCTGGTTGATATTACCGAACGCAAGGTAGCCGAAGATGAAATCCGTAATCTGGCGTTTTACGATTCTCTGACCAAATTACCAAACCGACGCCTGCTGACTGAGAGATTGCAGCACGCGCTGGCAACCAGTTCGCGCACCAAAAATCATGGCGCATTATTGTTTATCGATTTGGATAACTTTAAAAAATTGAACGATACCCGTGGTCATGATGTTGGTGACCTGTTGCTGGAAATGGTCGGCCAACGCCTGTCACTGTGTCTGCGCCAGGGAGATACAGCCGCTCGTCTGGGCGGTGATGAATTTGTGGTCTTGCTTGAGGGATTGAACGAAGATATCGCGAACGCTGCTGATTTATCAGAACTGGTTGCGCAAAAAATCCAATGTGAACTGAATCTGCCTTATCTCTTGAAAGGCAAGACACACCATATCTCACCTAGCATAGGTGTGACGATATTCAAATCGAATGATGTAACCGTCGACGATCTTCTCAAACATGCCGATTTGGCGATGTATCAAGCCAAAGATGCAGGCCGCAACACCATACGATTCTTCGATCCGTTGATGCAAAAAGCGGTTGACGACCACGCTGCGCTGGAATCTGATCTGCGCCAGGCGATCGCCGGGCAGCAGTTTGTGCTGCACTATCAGGTCCAAACCGACAGCAACGATCACATCGTTGGTGCCGAAGCGCTGATCCGCTGGAATCACCCGGAACGCGGTACAGTTTCACCGGCTGAATTTATTCCGGTTGCTGAAGAAAACGGATTGATTTTGCCGATTGGTGAATGGATTCTGGATACCGCCGCCAAACAATTGCATCAATGGTCGTTGAATCCGCAAACTGCCGAGCTGTCACTGGCTGTCAACATCAGCGCCCGTCAGTTTCATGATGCGCATTTTGTCGACAACGTGCTGACTGCATTGAAGCGTAATTCTGCAGATCCGAGCAAACTGAAGATTGAATTGACCGAGAGCCTGCTGTTAAAAGACATCGATGGCGTGATCACCAAAATGCGTGCCTTGATGTTGAATGGTGTGCGTTTCTCATTGGATGACTTCGGCACCGGTTATTCTTCACTGGCTTATCTGAAGCGCTTACCGTTGGAACAGTTAAAAATCGACCAGTCATTCATTCGCGATATATTTGTCGACAATAACGACCTGGCGATTGTTCGCGCCATCGTGACATTGGGCCTTAGCATGGGGCTTGGAATCATCGCCGAAGGCGTTGAAACGGTGGAGCAACAAGAGTTCCTGCAATCCTGTGGCTGCAATATGTTCCAAGGCTATCTGTTTGGCCGGCCAATCCCTGCTGATTTACTGACATTTCACAAAAAAGATGAAGTGAGCACCTGATCGAGTCCACTTGGTTTTACCAGTGCGCCACTGTTATTCTTGCTGCGTGCTCCCTACCAGATAGAGATTTTCTTTTCGGTGTTCCGATAGAGCGAAATCCAACATGCCTTTTTCGACGCGGTTTTTTACTGCCGCTTTTAATCCGGCGTCAATAAATACATTGTTCTTCTCAATATCAACATCAAGAGACTTAAATAGCGCAGTAACATTCACAGTTCCATCGCTGTTTTTGAAATAGGGTTTTGATCCTATTGCGGCAATCCGGTCTAGCAGATCGAGCAGTTGGGCCGCAAGCGGCCGCGTTCTTGACGCGGCACCCAAAACTCGCGTTTGCCGAATTAAATCATATGCCTGTTGATTCTCAAAACCGTAGTCCTCGTAGATCTCGGCGGATTTCGCCGAACGATTATCGATGAACTGATTTCTTTCTTCTGGAGACAGGCATCGTCTCGCCGCAAGCATACTGACAGGAACATCCCGATCAGCAAGTCCGTGCCATTTGGCAGCCTCCAGAATAGTGGATTTCAACCGGATCATTTTACTGATCGACTGGAGTTCCTTACCAGATGTCGCGAATAGAGACGAGAACTCTTCGGTATCCAGAAACAATTCTGCAAGCTTCACTACGTTCCGATTGTGCCCCGATTTAGCATGTAATGAATTTGCGCACTCCAGAGCAATGTCGAGTTTGTCCTGTCTCAGACCATGTGAGGCTGACGCAGCGCATAAGAACAACGCCGTCTTTTCCCGTTGGTATTGCTCTGCCAATTCGAGGAATTTGTCTGGAGCGTTAGCTTGACTTGAATGCCAGTTACTTGGCCATGCGCGTGCCAAATTGATTGCTGCATCTTTGAAATAACTGATTACCTCATCGTCGGTCCGAGTTCCTGATAACCATTGATTAAACAGTTCTGGAATTTCATGAGCGTCCAGTAATGCTTCGTCACCATAGCTGTACAGGTGTAGCTGCGGACCAAAATACGAAAACCGAAACGCCTTGTCCGTAAACATTAAACTTCTGACTGCTCCAGAATCGGATTTATCCACCGTTCTGGGTGTTGAGCCATACCGGCCAATGCAATAATACGCGCTTCCAACCGTAGCGGTCGTCACCAACACTCGGCGCAATAGAGATCCTGAAAATGGCACGCGACCCTCCCAATTTTTTCTTCAATCATGGCAGGTATGGACATGCGAAATAAGAAAATTGTTCCAACTATTTTGACATTCCCGGGATGACCATTAACAACGAAATGGATTCCCCCAAAGCAAAAACCCCCACCAGTATCCTGGCGGGGGTTTTTTAGTAAAACAGCCTGACGATAACCTACTTTCACACTGGTTGCAGCACTATCATTGGCGCAGAGTCGTTTCACGGTCCT
>JBEONO010000028.1:0-35446 GCA_040544425.1 Oxalobacteraceae bacterium GrIS 1.18 | reverse complement strand
GTTTTTTGCTTTCACTCATTTGCTGTCATCCTTTCGAAGACAACAGCTTAAACTACCCGGTGGTTACTGTCTCAAATCGTGGATCCACTATAGTCATCCAGTTGCAGAGTCTGTGCGGATCTCGTCGAAACGCTCGAAGAAGAAGAAGATACTGAAGTTGAGTAGCCTGATTTTGAAGGAAAGTACCGCTCCAGTTGTTCGCGCACGCATTCATTTCCAAACTGGCCAGTGTTGATTAAATCCTCGAGGTACGTGCGTGCCTTTGTTTGCACGTCAACCGATGCACGGCTGCCGGCTCCAAATATGCTCCGTAAGATCGAAATAGCCAGACGATTATTGTGAATTTGTTTGTTTTCAGGGGAGTAGTATTCCTTAAGGGAGTTCACCAGACCCATTGCGTCATTTTCCTTCATCGGCAAAACACCGGAGGACTGGGTAGAGTTGCTTGAAGTCGACGAAGACGATGGGGAAGAAGACGAAGAAGAAGACGAAGAAGACGATGATGATGAAGACTGGGTTTCGGGGTATTTGGCCAGTTCCGTTTGCAACAAAGTACCTTTTTCCCCTGCTTTTTCAATAAACTCGTTTAACCCAATACGCACCCGCTTTTGTATTTCGGGCGAGACCTTGCTGTCCGCACCAAATACCGTAGCTACAAATTTTTTGGCAAATTCACCTGTGAAATGGCCTGCCTGGTTCGAGTAGTATTCCTTCACTTGCGTCAGTCCGTCAAGAATGTCCTGGTCGTTGCGTGGCTGAAAACTGTCCGCAGGCGATGGCGATGGCGATGAAGATTGGTAGCGAGTTCCAGACGAACTGGATTTAAATAATGATGATAACGATGATAATTGCATATTTTGAGTCTCACGATAGTCAGAAAGCACCGGCCAAACAGATCGTCTTATCTGTCCGTTTGGCCAAGGTGATGTGGGCTGGATTGTATTCAGTTCAACTCGAAGCACGCATCGTCGTTTACCCTGAATAAATCAGAATTGACAGCCAGTCGGATCCGTTTCGCACTCAGGCATTGCACAACATTGCTAAAATTATTTCCTCCAGGGAAATTTCAGATGATGGTTGCAGACAGCCGCGAAGGTGCGTCATCAATCCGACACAAACGCTTGCTAGTATCGTCCGGATTCATACCCTCAATCCTTTTCAGGGAGCCTCTATGACGATCACGCTGAAGTGTTACGCAAATTGCGACGATGTTTTGCTGGTGTGGGATGTGACAGACGGTGTCATCCCGGGATGTCTGGGATTTGCCATCGAAGTAAAAAAATCAGACGGCAGCATTGAAGCTCTGGTGAATCTCAAAGGTTTCGCAGCCGACCAGCCCAAAATCGGGCAAACGCAACCGAGTACCAGCTGGCCTTTACAAACTTATATCTGGACCGATCACACCATTTTGGTGGGCACGGAAGTTGAATTTTGTGTCACGGCCATGGTGGGGCAGCCGCATAATCTGACGCGCGGCCAAACCAGTGGCTGGTCGGGAATGCTGACCCTGTCCCCTGCGGCAGGCGCGCAAACCTCGGCCTTCTTTAATCGCGGTGTGATTCTTTCCCAGTTCGTGTCACGCTTTGCCCAGGAAAATAACATCACCTCAATGCCCGCGTTAAAAAAGGCCCTGCTGGAAGCGGTAGATCAACCCTTGATGCAATTTCTGACCGGCGAACTGGGTAAGGCCATTCGCGGGATTTTGCAGCAGGCCAAATCAAATCCAAAGATTGAAATCTATTGCGCGCTGTTCGAACTGGATCTGGATGATTTGATCGAAGGCCTGATTGCCTTGCAGGGACGCGCTCATGTCATCCTCGGCAATGGTTCCGTCAAGGCCAGGGGCGATGATGAAAATGCTGGCGCTGCGCAACGGTTGCAGGATGGCGGTGTCGATTTGCATCGTCGGATGGTCGCGCCGGGTGGTCTGGCCCACAATAAATTTGTCGTGATCGTCGTTGACGGCACACCGTTCGGTGTCTGGACCGGCAGTACCAACTGGACCATGACGGGCCTGCACACGCAGATCAACAATGGTGTTGCGATCACCAACGAAGCAATTGCCACGACTTATCTGAATCAATGGAATCTGATTAAAGACTCGGCAAGTAGTTTCACGCCAGCTCTGAAAGCCAGTAACGACGCGGTAAAAGGTCCGCTTGCCATGGCTGGCAAGCAACAGGCGCGAATCTGGTTTACCCCGAATTCGGGAAAGGCAAAGGGCGGCGGTCCGGACATCGATGACCTGACTGCCCTGGTGAATAATGCCAGAGACGGGATCTTGTTCGTCATGTTCATGCCCGGCCAGGAACCGCTTGCATCGATTCTGAAACGCCAGGAAGCCGGCCTGTATGTGCGTGGTGTGGTCAGTACCCTGCCAACCGGTTCCAAGACCAATCCTTCGCTGACCTATCAGATCATGAATGGGGATGGCTACAAGGATCATCTGCTTGAGGTGATCCAACCGGCAGGTGCGGACGCGGTGGGCAGTTTTATCGCCGAGTTCTCGCGTCAGCAATTCCTGAGTGGTATGGGTTTTGCGATCACGCACTCCAAAGTCATCGTGATCGATCCGTTCGGAGTAAATCCGGTCGTGGTAACAGGCTCACATAATTTATCCGTGTCAGCCAGCGAAAAGAACGACGAAAATCTGTTGATCATTGAGAATTGTCCGGAGCTGGCCAAAGCCTATGCAGTCAATTGCATGACCGTTTATCAGCACTATCACTGGCCAGCGTCACAGGCTGCGGCAAAAAAACTTAGGGCGCAAGACGCGAACAGCAACAAGGGCTATTTGAATACCACTGACGCCTGGCAAGACAAGTTGAAAGATCCGGACAGGTTGGCAGACTTGAAATTCTGGTTGCCGTGAAAGAATTCAGGCGTGTTTAACCAATAAGTTTTGGAAGGGACTAGAATAGCTCGGCTTGAGGCACTAACGATAAAAATCAATCTGGGGGAAGCAATGGCAGAAATTCTGAAGCTAATTGGAAAGCCGCATGATCTGGGCGGCGGGATGACAGTCACACGGATTATCCCGCAAGCCAAAAAGAGAATGATCGGCCCATTCATTTTTTTTGATCACATGGGGCCTGTCGACATCGCACCCGGACAAAAAATTGACGTGCGACCCCATCCGCACATCGGCCTGTCAACCTTCACTTACCTGCTGGAAGGCCGGATGGTGCACAAAGACAGCATCGGGTCGGATGTGACGATTAAACCGGGCGACGTGAACTGGATGACGGCCGGACGCGGGATTTCCCATTCCGAACGCGGCCACCCGGACGACAGAAATATTCCGCATCGCCTGCACGGCCTGCAATTATGGGTCGCTTTGCCCGATGAGCTGGAAGATGTGCAACCTGGCTTTGATCACTACGACAGTTCTGAAATTCCCCGCATCGAAACAGCAACCCACCAGTTGTCGGTGGTGGCAGGGCAGGCGTTTGGCTTGAAGTCAAAGGTAAAAACCAGCTCACCCCTGATCCTGGCGGAAATCAAGTCCAAATCGGCATATGGCTTTATCGATCTGGATTTTCCGGGATTCGAAATCGGGATTTACGTGATTGCCGGTCAGGTGCAGGTTGTTGAGCAGACGATCGATGTGCACGAGATGCTGACCCTGCCTGTCAACAGCAAGACCCGTCTGGAATTTGATGACCGTGCGCATTTTATTATTCTGGGCGGTGAGCCTTTCCAGAGTCCACGCTTTATCTGGTGGAATCTGGTCTCCAGCTCGCGCGAAAAAATTGAAGTTGCCAAAGCAAAATGGAAAGACGGCACCTTCCCGACTGTGCCCGGCGACAATGAATTTATACCTGCCCCTGATTGAGGGCGCAAGAGACAAAATATTGGGGAGCAAAATGATTACAGGTAAGCGGAAAGAAAAATTCGTCGCTGAAATTACCAGCGGCAGTCACACCATTATTGCCGACGTCAGGGCCAATCTGGGCGGCACTGATACAGGTCCGGAACCGCACGAAATTTTCGAGGCGTCGCTGGCCGCCTGCACGATAATTACCGTCCAGATGTATGCAGACCGCCATGCGTGGAAGCTGGACTCAACTGACGTCAAGGTAACCGTGGACAAGGAAGGCGCGCAATCGCATCTGACTCGTGAAATCGCATTTCGGGGCGATCTGAGTGCGGAACAGATTACCCGCTTATTGGAAATTGCAGATAAATGTCCGATACATAAGTTGATGACCAGTGCGATTACGATCACCACTGTTTTGGCGGCAGACAGCCCGAACTAAACTGACCACCGCAGACCGTCTGGCAGCGGATTATGCGATTCAAATAAATAATATGACGTTACCTCACATAGCTTTTTTAGGCACAGGCTTAATGGGCCAACCAATGGCATTGCGCCTGCTGCACGCTGGTTATCCGGTCACTGTGTGGAATCGTACTGCATCGAAAACCCTGAGATGCCATAACCATGGTGCGTCCATTGCAACGACACCCGCCGCAGCAGTCGAGCATGCCGATCTGGTGATCACCATGTTGGAAAATGGTCCCATCGTGCGTGAGGTGCTGAGCGCGGCGCTGCCCGGTATCACGCACGAGGCCGTGGTGGTCGACATGAGTTCAACCAGACAATCCGAAGCCCTGGCACTCAGTCAGTTATTGGCCGGGCAGGGAATTGAGTTTGTAGATGCGCCGGTTTCTGGTGGCGTGATCGGTGCCGAGGCGGGAACGCTGGCAATTATGGTGGGAGCCAGTCTGTCCGGTTTTGAGCGGATCAAACCTGTTTTGGCAGCGCTGGGTAATCCCACTCTGGTCGGCGGGCCGGGTGCCGGACAGCTGGCAAAATTATGCAATCAATTGATCGTCGGTGGCACCTTGAATTTGATTGCCGAAGCCTTGTTGCTGGCGCAGGCCGGTGGTGCCGATCCGGCTGCGGTCAGACAGGCTTTACTGGGTGGATTTGCGGGCAGCAAAATTTTGGAATTGCATGGGCAGCGCATGCTGGAGCGTAATTTCATGCCGGGCGGGCAGGTGAAAAGTCAGTGCAAAGACATGGAAAATATTTTGGCCGCGGCTCAGGACAGTGAGTTAAATTTGCCGCAGGCGGCATTGATTACCGAGGTGTATCGGCGACTGTTAAGAACTCACCCGCATGCCGATCATTCAGCTGCGTTGCTGGATCTGGAAGATAATAATCACCCGTTTCGATTGGGCAGTGGCCGCGACCAACTGCCCGAGAATCACTAAGCTGACTGGAACCAAGCCGACTGGAGATTTTGATGACTACTACGATTGTCCGCGCCGTGTGCCCTCACGATTGCCCAGACACCTGCGCCATGTTGGTTACTGTCACAGATGGTGTAGCGACAGCAGTGCGTGGCGATCCCGATCATCCGACCACGGCCGGTGTGTTGTGCACGAAAGTGGCGCGCTATACCGAACGGACCTATCACCCGGATCGCCTGCTCTACCCGCAAAAGCGTGTAGGTAAAAAAGGCGAAGGCAAATTTGTCCGGATCGGTTGGGACGAGGCGATCGACACCATTACCGACAATCTGAAACAAATCGCCGCGCACAATCCGCAGGCGATTCTGCCTTACAGCTATGCCGGCACCTGCGGCCTGGTACAGGGTGAGGCGATGGCGCAGCGATTTTTTCATCGCCTCGGCGCCTCATTGCTGGACCGGACAATCTGTGCGACGGCTGGTGCGACCGGCTATAAATACAGCGTAGGTGCGTCGATCGGCACTGATCTGGAACAGGTGCAGGATGCGAAGCTGATTGTGATCTGGGGCTCGAATCCGATCGTGTCGAATCTGCATTTCTGGACCCGCGCGCAAGAAGCAAAACGGCGCGGCGCCAGGCTGATCGCGATTGATCCCTATCGCTCATTGACCGCAGAAAAATGTCATCAGCACATCGCAGTTTTGCCGGGGACCGATTCTGCACTGGCTTTGGGGTTGATGCATGTTCTGATTCAGGAACAACTGGTTGATCACGATTACATCGAAAAATATACACTGGGTTTTGCTGAATTGGCGGAACGGGTTCAGGAGTGGACACCGGAGCGCACCGCGACAACCTGCGGAATTACGGTTGAAGAAGTGGTTCAACTGGGTCGCGAATATGGTGCCGTGTGTCGACGCGGCGAGGCAGCATTGATACGCTTGAATTACGGCGTACAGCGCACTCACGGCGGCGGCATGGCGGCACGCAATATCGCCTGTTTGCCAGCCCTGACTGGCGCCTGGCGCAATCCGGCCGGGGGCGCGATGCTGTCACTGTCGGGCGCTTTTCCTAAAAATAACGCCGCTATGCAGCGCCCCGATCTGATCCCCGCAACGATCAAACCACGCACCATCAACATGACCTCAATCGGGGACGAGTTACTGCGCGCTGCCAGTCCCGAATTTGGACCGAAAATTGCCGCACTGATCGTCTACAACTCCAATCCGGTGGCGATTGCACCCGACTCAGGCAAAGTCGCCCAAGGGTTTGCGCGCGATGATTTGTTTACTGTCGTACTGGAGCACTTTCAGACCGATACGGCGGACTATGCCGACATCCTGCTGCCCGCCACCACCCAGCTCGAACATGTCGACGTGCATTCGGCCTACGGTCACTATTACATGATGGCCAATAATGCAGCAATTGCGCCGCTGGGCGAGTCGAAACCCAACAGTGAAATCTTTCGTTTGCTGGCCAGAGGGATGGGGTTTGCCGACCCGTGTTTTGCAGAAACCGATGACCAGATTGCCGCCACAGCATTCCGGACCGATGACGTCAAAGCCATGCATTTTGATTGGGACGCACTCAAACAGGCTGGCTGGAAAAAACTCAATCTGCCTGCAGCGCCGTTTGCGGAAGGCGGGTTTTTGACACCGTCCGGGAAGTGCGAATTTTATTCCGAGCGCATGCTGAAAGATGGCCTCGACCCACTGCCGGGCTATATCGCGCCGTACGAGTCAGTAGTCAGCAATGCACAACTGGCGCGTGACTTTCCGCTGGCGATGATTTCCCCGCCTGCGCGCAACTTTATGAATTCCACGTTTGTGAATGTGCACAGCCTGCGTGACACCGAAGGCGAGCCGCATCTGGATATGCATCCTGCCGATGCCCGGGACAGGGCAATTCAAGACGGAGACATGGCGCGTATTTTCAATCTGCGCGGCAGCATGCAGGCGCGTGTCAGAGTCACCGACAAGGCGCGTCGTGGTCTGGTGGTGGGCCTGTCGATCTGGTGTAAAAAACTGGCTGGAGATGGACAAAATGCCAACGCCGTGACCAGTCAGCGATTAACCGATATGGGCGGTGGTGCGACCTTTTACGACACATTGGTCGAGGTCGAAAAACTGACTCGTACTCTGTAGCGAGTAGAGGTTAAGCTCAAGACGCCGGAAATCACTTGCGTATAAGGACGCTGTGACTTAGCATTTATTTCCCGCATCGGTGTTGTAATACCACTTCATACAATAATTAAACGAGACAAGAGGAATGAATGGATAAGCTTTGGTTGAAATCCTACCCGCCCGGCGTGCCTGCCGAAATCGATTTGTCGAATTACCAGTCTCTTGCGCAATTGATGGAAGAGTCGTTCAAAAAGTATGCTGGCCGTCCGGCATTTGTGTGCATGGGAAAATCGATCCTGTACGCCGAACTCGATGCCATGTCCCTGCAGATCGCGGCCTGGTTGCAAACCAAAGGTTTGCCCAAGGGCGCGCGTGTTGCGGTGATGATGCCGAATGTATTGCAGTACCCGGCGGCGATGGTGGGTATCATTCGCGCAGGCTATACGGTAGTCAATGTCAATCCACTTTACACACCGCGCGAACTGGAACATCAACTCAAGGATTCGGGCGCGGAAGCAATCTTCATTCTTGAAAATTTTGCGACGACCTTGGAGCAGGTAATCAGCAAGACTGCCGTCAAGCATGTGGTGGTGGCGAGCATGGGTGATCTGCTCGGCACAGTCAAGGGAACCATCGTTAACCTGGTGGTGCGGCGCGTCAAAAAAATGGTTCCGGCCTTTTCATTGCCGGGTTCGATCTCGTTCAGGCAGTTGCTGGGCGAGTCGGCAAGGCTGCGTTTGAGTCCGGTGCAAATTACCCTCGATGATCTGGCGTTCCTGCAATATACCGGCGGCACGACCGGCGTATCGAAAGGTGCGATGCTCACCCATCGCAATATCGTTGCCAATATTTTGCAGGCGGATGCCTGGTTCAAACCTGAGTTGAACAAGGTCGACAGCAGTGTGCAAATGACGATGGTATGCGCCTTGCCGCTCTATCATATTTTTGCCTTGACCGTGTGTGGCCTGATGGGTATGCGCATGGGGTTTATGAATCTGCTGATTCCCAATCCAAGAGACATCCCCGGCTTCATCAAGGAACTGGGCAAATACCCGGCTGATTTTTTCCCGGCGGTCAATACGCTGTTCAATGGCCTGTTGAACAATCCCGATTTTGCTCAGCTCGATTTTTCTAAATTGAAGGTCAGCATGGGTGGCGGCATGGCCGTGCAAAAAGCTGTTGCGGAACGTTGGCAGAAAGTGACCGGCTGCGTAATCTGTGAAGGTTATGGCCTGTCTGAAACCTCGCCGATCGCCTCTGCCAATCCGCTGGAAACCGGCCGACTGGGCACGATCGGCCTGCCTTTGCCTTCGACCGAAATTGTCATTCTGGATGATGCCGGTCTGGAAGTGCCGTTGGGCCAGTCGGGTGAAATCGGTATCCGCGGGCCGCAGGTCATGAAAGGCTATTGGCAGAATCAGGCCGAAACCGATAAATGCATGACCGAAGATGGATTCTTCAAATCAGGCGACATCGGTGTGATGGACGAGAGCGGTTTTACTACCATCGTCGATCGCAAGAAAGACATGATTCTGGTGTCCGGCTTCAATGTCTATCCGAATGAAATCGAAGGCGTGGTGGCAATGCATCCCGGTGTGCTGGAATGTGCCTGTGTCGGTGTGCCGGATGAACATTCCGGCGAAGCGGTGAAACTGTATATCGTCAAAAAAGATCAGGCCCTGACCGAGCAGGACATCCTCGATTTTTGCAAACATGAACTGACCGGGTACAAAAAACCGCGTCATATCGAGTTCAGAACCGAGTTGCCAAAAACGAACGTCGGCAAAATTCTGCGCCGCCAATTACGCGACGAGAAACAGGCCGCGTAACGCTCAAGCAAGTTCTGGTTGAAAAATCCAGTTTCGAGAAATCGGGACTGGATTTTTTTTGTTCGTCGCATTTCGTCCAACTAGCGCAAATAAGCTTTGAATTCATCCCGATTGTTGCCTACGCTGATCCTGTGGTCTTGGCATTGCATTGACATTTCGTGGCGCGGTCAGGGGAAGGCATGAGGAAAAAAATACCAGGAAAAATCGTCGCCGGAATAACTGTTTTGCTGATCGGCTATCACGTTGCCGCCGCCGATTTCGTGGTGGTGGTCAATCCCAAAAGCACGGTCTCCGGAATTACCAAGGATCAGATCGCCCAATACTACCTGGGCAGTACCAATACTTTTTCGCCGGTCGATATGGTGGAAGGATCGCCGCTGCGCGCCGAATTTTACAGGACCATTACCGACAAAGACCCTTCCCAGGTCAGAGCGATTTGGTCCAAGCTGGTATTTACCGGCAAGGCCAGGCCGCCCAAGCAGTTTGGCAGCAGTGAGGCAGTGAAAAAACAGGTGGCCAATGATGTCAATGCCATCGGCTATATCGAAAAAAGTGCAGTGGATTCCTCCGTCAAAGTTGTTTATCCAGCACCTTGACCTGTCAAAACGAGAGGCCAATATCATGAAAAACCTGCCGAAAAATCTTGTGAGCTGCATAAACCAATCCGTGTATCGGGAAGAGCATCAAATGAAAACATTAGCTGCATGGTTGGTTTTGATGGTGCTGCTGCTCACACATATGCTGGCCCATGCCATCGACCTGGACGAAAACGGTTCATTCACTGCATCGGGGTTTTACAATCTGACCGGTGCCTCGGTGCTGAGCGGATCTGCGCAGGGCAGCAGTGCACCCTGGACCTATCAGCAATGGAAATGTCCCTGCTCGGTGCAGAACTGGGAATACGTTGGCGTTTATGAAAAAAGCGAAGGATTTACACTCGACCAGGAATCGCTGATCGGCCTGCAGCTGCGCAAGGAGTTTTCCAGCACGTTTTCCGTGACCGGACAATTTGTGCTGCGCGCACAAAATCCCAATAACGGGTCAAGCCCATCGGTAGACTGGCTGTACGCAGCATGGAGTCCATCGGCCGATTCGCCGGTCACGGTTCAGGCCGGACGCCTGCGCATTCCGCTGTACTACTACAGCGACTACCTGTACATCGGCTATTCTTACCCTTGGGTCAGACCGCCACCCAATGTGTATGGCTGGCCGATCTATACCTATGATGGCGCCAATATCAGTTACCACACCCAGCTCGGTGCTTCGGCCTGGACGATGAATGCCAGCGCCTGGGCCGGCCGGTTTAAGCAGAAGTATGACGCCTACGACACGCTGATCTATAACGGCAGGCCAACCACGGAAACCTGGGACAATATGTTGGGCGGCTATGTGTCGGCCACCAACGGCATTGTTGATGTCCGGGCGATGGTGATGAAATATCGCGATCACGTTGCGTTGATGGGCTCGGCACCGTATGTCGATAATGCCTTTACCCGTCTCGAAGGTTTATCTGCCAACATCGACTACCAGAACTGGGTCGTGCGCGCAGAGATTGATCATTATCAGCAGGTCAGCACAGCAGTGGGTCTGGACAATGTCTACAAATACAATCTGCTGGGGGTCGGTTACAAGTTTGGCGACTTCACACCGATGCTGACGCATTCGTATTACACCACGGTAGCGGCACCGATTGAATCGCAGTCGACGAATTCAGTTGTGCTGCGCTGGGATTTCCTGCCGAATACGGCGCTGAAAGTTCAGTATGACGACAACAAAGACCAGTCGAAGTTTCCGTATAAATTCTTTGGCGATTCCAGATTGCTGTCGGTAGCTCTGCAAGGCACTTTCTAAATTCCCTGCGAGGATTGAAGAGAATCAACCCGATGTTGATTCTCTTTTTTTTTATGCAGTCAGTGGCGTCTTCAACCAGTTACCGTTCAGCGTTTTTTCTATCAGTTGCACACAGGCTGGCGCATCAACCTGCATACACGCATGGGTAGTCGGTTTTTCCGGTTCCCAGCCCGGTTGCGGATAAAACAGTGCGCCATGTTTGTCCATCATGGTTTGGCCATTCGCAATTCCGGTGGTCGCCACGCGGATCCGGCCTTCCTGGGTGGTAAACAATTCTGGCGCAACGAGATACACAAATGCCAGCACGTCGTGGCCGAAACAGGCATGGCCCAATTCAGGACGGATCGCGCTGTAGAAATTGCAGTAGAAATGCACGGCATGCTGCAGCGTTGTCATCGCCAGATGATTGTGCCGTTTGGCCAGCGCGTCGAAGAAACTGGACGGCAATTCGACACGGTGCGTGACGTCCAGGCCGACCATGGTCAGGTTCCATCCTGCCGTGAACACCAGATCTGCCGCATCAGGATCATTCCAGACATTGGCTTCAGCAACCGGCGACACGTTGCCAGGTTCAACCACGGTACCGCCCATTAACACGACCTGCTTTAACAGCTTGGGCAGGTTTGGTTCAATTTTTAAGGCCAGCCCCAGATTGGCCAAGGGGGCCACGGCCACCAAAGTAATTTCACCCGGATGAGCGCGAGCCATGGTCACGATATATTCGGCAGCGCTGCAGTTTTCCGCCTGGCCTTTGATAGCAACGCGACTGTCAAGATTGCCCAGACCATCATCGCCATGAATAAAGCCGGGCGGCATGCCAGGTGCTTTGGCCAGTGGTACCGGTGCGCCTTGCGCCACCGGGATGTCATACCCGGCAATGCGGGTCAGATACAGCGCATTGGCAGTCGCCTGCTGCACGGTGACATTGCCGAAAACGGTGGTAATGCCCAGTACCTCGATATCGGGATGGGCGAGCGCGAAATACAGCGCCATCGCATCATCCACACCCGGGTCGGTATCAAAAATTACTTTGTGCTGAATCGTCATGGCATTCCTTGGTTGAAGGTTGATTTAAATTTTTCCACATCGATCTGATGCGGTATCGAACTTTGCGCGCCGAGTTTGGTCACGGTTAACGCGGCGCAGTATTGTGCTTCCTGTGCGGCTTCCAATTCGTTCAGGCCACGCCCGATTGCAGTGGCGAAGGCGCCAACGAACGTGTCTCCCGCAGCGGTGCTGTCCACGACGCTGACTTTGATGCCCGGCAGGTGATGAAATTGTCCTGGCATGGCAATGCAGACGCCTTCCGCACCCAGCGTCACCAGCACACAGTGCACGCCTTTGTTCAATAACTGTTTCGCTGCTGCGGCGGCGCTGGACGGGTCGGTGACAGGGACAGCGCTTAATTGTCCGGCTTCGGTTTCATTGACAATCAGATAGTCGACCAGCGCGAAGATATCATCGGGCAGTGCAATCGCAGGCGCAGGATTGAAGACGACCTGCACGCCATGCTGATTGGCGATGTGCATGGCGGCCTGAATTGTTGCCAGCGGTGTCTCGCACTGACAGATCAAGAGCCGGGCATCCCTGATTGCAGCCGGTTGAACATGTTCAGGCATCAGTGTGGCATTGGCTCCGGGTGCGATCACAATGCTGTTGCGCCCCTGGTCATCGACGAATATTCCCGCCACGCCGGTTGCGCAGCCGGGCGCGGTGCAGATGTAATCGGTCACGATGCCTTCCCGCTGCAAGCCGGTCAAGGACTGCTCACCATAAGCATCATCGCCGACACAGGCAATGAACGTGGTGCGCGCGCCCTGTCTTGCAGCGGCCACGGCCTGATTCGCGCCTTTGCCGCCTGCGATCTGGACGAACTCATGGCCGCTGATGGTTTCGCCCAGTGCCGGCATGCGCGGGGTGCGAAATACCAGATCCATGTTGATGCTGCCCACCACGCAAATGACCGGGGAAGTGTTCATACAAGCTTTCCTTCATTAACTGCTGATTATCCCGCCACCCAGACAAATATCACCCTGATACAACACCGCCGATTGCCCCGGCGTGACCGCCCATTGTGCATCGCTGAAATTCAACTGAAACTCCTGCTGATTCAAGGCTGTGAATTCACCGGCTACATCGGCCTGCCGATAACGCGTTTTTGCCATCAGGTTTTCAACATCAGGCGCGGTCCCGGCAATCCAGCTGGCCTGATCCGCCTGCAGGGCCTGCGACAACAACCACGGATGATCATGACCCTGCACGGCATACAACACATTGTTGACCATGTCCTTGCGCGCCACATACCAGGCATCGCTGCTGCCATCTTCATTCTGATGACTTTTAATGCCGCCGATGCCGATTCCCTTGCGCTGCCCGAGCGTGTAAAAACTCAGACCGATATGCTGACCGATCAATTCACCTTCCGGGGTTTTGATCGGGCCGGGTTGCTGGGCGAGATAGCGATTCAAAAATTCACGGAACGGGCGCTCGCCGATGAAACAGATTCCGGTCGAATCCTTTTTCGCCGCATTCGGCAACTGCAGCTGTTCGGCTATTTTGCGCACTTCGGTTTTATTGATTTCACCCAGCGGAAACAAGGTTTTGCAGAGTTGTGCCTGGTTGAGCCGGTGCAAAAAATAACTTTGATCTTTGCTTAAATCTCTGGCCTTCAGTAATTCAAAGCGTCCATCAACTTCGCGCACGCGCGCGTAATGCCCGGTGGCGATATAGTCGGCGCCCAATTCCATGGCGTGATCCAGAAAGGCTTTGAATTTGATTTCGGCATTGCACAGCACATCCGGATTCGGCGTTCGCCCGGCCTGATATTCGCGCAGGAATTCCGAGAATACCCGGTCCTTGTATTCAGCCGCAAAATTCACCGCTTCGATATCCACGCCCACCACATCGGCAACGCTGGCCGCGTCAATCCAGTCCTGACGGGTCGAACAGTATTCGGAATCGTCATCGTCTTCCCAGTTTTTCATGAACAGGCCGATGACTTCATACCCCTGTTCCTTGAGCAGATGTGCCGAGACCGAGGAGTCGACCCCGCCCGACATGCCGATGACTACGCGTTTTTTTGCCATGATGCTTACCAACTAAAAAGACTACAAATTTTGTGTGACACTTGGATCGGTATAAATTGCCGACAGAGGGATGTGGGTGCCAGAGCGATAATCATCAATACACTTCAGTATCAATTCGCTGCGATGCCGATCTTTGGTGGCGACCAGCTCGTCGTAACTCATCCACATGGTGCGCACGATGCCTTCATCGAGAGGTTCCTGATACTGCTGGCCGAGTTCACCGGCAAATGCGAAACGCAAATACGTCACGGGTACCCCGCGCCGGTTCGACATATAGCGGGCCAGATAGGTGCCGACCAGATAGGTGGGGTTGAATGCATGCGCGGTTTCTTCACGCGTTTCCCGAATCACCGCCTCGATCAGCGACTCGCCCGGATCGAGGTGACCTGCCGGTTGATTGATGCGACGGCCATCCGAAGTATCTTCTTCGATCATGAAGAACAGTCCGTTGCGTTCAATGATCGAAGCGACGGTGACTGCAGGTTTCCAAACATCTGGCATTTTTACCTCGTAAGAGTCCGCTCGGGATAGGTCCCGAATCAACAAGGTCGCTATTTTAACCTTGATTGTGCTGTTGACCATTGACTGAAGTTAATTTAACGGTTTCCGATCAGTGATGAATTTGCTAATTCAAAAAATGTTCAAATTTCAAGACAAATGTTGAATATCGGGTGAAATTGATGAGCTAAACCTATATAGTACGGGGTCAGCCAAAATTACAGCGTCTACCGGCAAGCTAATTTCGGCGCATCATTTATGCAACACAGACCGCGACGATCCGCGACGTTGGAGTTGCCATATTAAGTTGCCATATTAAATACCAAGCACTACTACATGTATTGATTTCGAAAAGGGAGTAACTGTATGAGAATTGGCATCCCCGCCGAGACCAGACCTGGCGAGACACGGGTCGCGGCAACTCCGGAAACCATCAAAAAATACCTTGGCGGCAAACATCAGGTCGTAGTTCAGTCGGGCGCCGGTCTGGCTTCCAGCATCACCGATGAAGCGTATATCCTGGCTGGCGCACAAATCGTCACTGCCGCAGAAGCATTTGGCTGCGAGATGGTCTTGAAAGTGCGTGCCCCCGATGGCAGCGAGCGCGCCATGATGAAATCGGGCAGCGTGCTGGTCGGCATGTTGAATCCCTTCGACACCGAGAATACCGAAGCAATGGCCGCTACCGGCATCCATGCATTTGCCCTGGAAGCTGCACCGCGGATCAGTCGCGCCCAATCGATGGACGTGCTGTCATCCCAGGCCAATATCGCCGGATACAAAGCGGTCATTCTGGCGGCCAATACCTATGGCCGGTTTATGCCGATGTTGATGACCGCAGCCGGTACCGTGAAAGCAGCAAGAGTGTTGATCATGGGCGTGGGCGTGGCCGGTCTGCAGGCGATCGCGACCGCCAAACGTCTGGGTGCCGTGATTGAGGCATCCGATGTGCGTCCGCCGGTCAAGGAGCAAGTTGAGTCGCTCGGCGCCAAATTTATTGATGTGCCTTATCTGACCGAGGAAGAAAAGGAAATTGCACAAGGGTCCGGCGGCTATGCGCGATCCATGCCGGCCGACTGGATGCGCCGTCAGGCCGAGCTGGTGCATGAACGTGCCAAGCTGGCCGACATCATCATCACCACGGCGTTGATCCCCGGTCGCAAAGCGCCGGTGCTGATTTCGGAAGAGACCGTCAAAGCCATGAAGCCGGGCTCGGTGATTGTGGATATGGCAGTCGAGCAAGGCGGCAATTGTCCGCTGTCGGAACTGGGCAAGACCGTGACCAAATACGGCGTGCACATTATTGGCGAACCGAATCTGGCCACGCTGGTGCCAGCCGACGCATCAGCACTGTATGCGCGCAACGTGCTCGATTTCCTGAAGCTGATTATCAACAAGGATGCAGCGCTGGAAATCAACCGTGAAGATGAAATCGTCGCCGCTACCCTGCTGTGTTCAGCCGGTGCGGTGCTACGCAAATAACTTACCCAATAGACGAGGTCACCATATGGAAGTCAGTCACACTCTTACCAATCTGATTATTTTTGTGTTAGCCATCTACGTGGGTTACCACGTGGTCTGGACAGTTACGCCCGCCTTGCATACGCCGCTGATGGCGGTCACCAATGCGATTTCTGCCATCATCATCGTCGGTGCCATGCTGGCTGCCGGTTTAACGGAAGGCTTGCTGGCCCAGGTGATGGGAACGCTGGCCGTTGCCCTTGCTGCGGTGAATGTATTCGGCGGATTTTTGGTCACGCAGCGCATGCTGGAAATGTTCAAGAAAAAAGAACCCAAGCAGGCACCGGCTGGAAAGGAGCAGCCATAATGAGTATCAATTTAGTGGTGATGCTGTATCTGATCGCTTCAGTCTGTTTTATTCAGGCATTGAAAGGTTTGTCTCATCCCTCCACAGCAAGGCGTGGTAATGCCTTCGGGATGAGCGGCATGGCAATCGCGGTGGTGACCACCGTTGCCATGATGCTGGAACTGAAATCGCATTTGTCGAGTGCCGGTATTGGTCTGGAACTGGTGCTGGGTGGTGTGGTGGTAGGTGGCGTGATCGGCGCGACGCTGGCAAGACGGGTCGAGATGACCAAGATGCCGGAACTGGTCGCGGCGATGCACTCTCTGATCGGTCTGGCTGCGGTGTGTATCGCCGTGGCGGTGGTTTCCGAGCCGTGGGCTTTCAATCTGACCGAAAAGGGTGGCGAGATTCCTTCCGGTAACCGGATCGAATTGTTCATCGGGACCTTTGTCGGGGCGATTACGTTTTCAGGATCGGTGATCGCATTTGGCAAATTGTCCGGCAAATATAAATTCCGTTTATTTCAGGGCGCGCCGGTCAGCTTTTCAGGTCAGCACATCTTGAACCTGCTGCTGGCCCTGGCGATGCTGGGATGTGGCATCGCGTTTTGCATGACGCAAAGCTGGACGCCTTTCTTGATTATGACCGCCATCGCTTTTGCCTTGGGTGTGTTGATCATTATTCCGATCGGCGGCGCGGATATGCCGGTGGTGGTGTCGATGCTGAACAGTTATTCCGGCTGGGCGGCAGCGGGTATCGGGTTTTCATTGAATAACTCGATGCTGATTATTGCCGGATCATTGGTCGGTTCATCCGGCGCGATTCTGTCGTACATCATGTGCAAGGCCATGAACCGCTCGTTCTTCAACGTGATTCTTGGCGGCTTTGGCGGCGCACCTGCCGAAGCTGCTGCGGGTGGACATGCGGCGCGCAATGTCAAATCCGGTTCTGCCGATGACGCCGCGTTTTTGCTCAGTAATGCGGAAACTGTCATCATCGTGCCGGGCTATGGTCTGGCCGTGGCACGTGCTCAACATGCTTTGAAAGAGCTGACCGAAAAGCTGACTCACAAAGGTGTCAACGTGAAGTATGCGATTCACCCGGTTGCCGGTCGCATGCCTGGTCACATGAACGTGTTGCTGGCTGAAGCTGAAGTGCCGTATGACCAGGTGTTTGAGATGGAAGATATCAACAACGAATTTGCGCAGGCCGATGTGGTGTTGGTGTTGGGTGCCAATGACGTGGTCAACCCGGCAGCCAAAGATCCGAAATCACCGATCGCCGGCATGCCGATTCTGGAAGCCTACAAAGCCAAGACAGTCATCGTCAACAAACGTTCGATGGCGTCAGGATATGCGGGTCTGGATAACGAACTGTTTTACATGGATAAAACCATGATGGTGTTTGGCGATGCGAAGAAGGTGATTGAAGATATGGTCAAAGCCGTCGAATAAAAACAGCGCACCTGGAAAACGAAAATGTCATCCTGCTGGATGACATTTTTTTTGGACGCAATGAATTCTATTTGACCAGCAATTGTTGAATTTGGTCTGCCATCAGCCTGTGCACGCGGGTGGTCTTGTGCGCGCCGTCCCAATTGATATAGGTGTCGGCGATGGTCATGTTGGTATCGACATTTTGTTCGGCACAGGCGGGCACCTTGATGCACAGCTCGTTGACTTCCGAAAATCCATAGCGTGACGGATTTTTTACCATGTCAGAAATGGCAGCATAATCGTCGTACAGCATGATGTCGCTGTGCCGGGTTTCGCGCAGCATGCGCACGGTTTTGTCGATCGCTGCATTGAGCTCGGTGCCGTTCAGGTCATTGTCAGAACCGATGGCCGGGCGTGGCGACCGGTTTGCCACGATGATGTGGCCCGCTCCCTGTGCTGCCAATCGATCGACCGCCTTTTCGAGGTTGGCCGTCGCCGTTGCGATGCCAGTGTTCAGCGCATTGCGGTCTTCGCGCCGAACTTCAAAGATATCATTTGATCCGGCCCAGATTACAACCAGATCGGACTCCTTCAACTGCGCACCAGACTGAAAAAAATCATCGAGCTGCCGCATCATGCCGGTGCCCGCTGCGGCGGTTAATTTGTGCTCAACGATATTGGACACGCCGGTGGTAGCGCCACTGACGGCATAATCCTGCAAAGTCGCATGGAGATTGCTGGCCAGATATTCGACCACCACAGGCCCATCTGACTCGCGGCCTTGCCACCTTGGTGCTGCGGGATATTTTTGTCCGGTGAGCCGATACAGATTGCCATTGTCCACATTGCTGTCGCCAAACACCACAACGCGGGCGATGTGCGGCGTGGCCGGGATCGAAGCGCAGCCTGCCAGCATTACCAAGGCCAAATTTATTTGCACAAAATAGCGATAAATCATACGCACAGATTTTCCCTGTCTGGTTGCTGCGATTGTTGAGCGCCATACTCAAGTTGCGATGCTGACCAGGCGCATGTGGCAAGGTAATTTATAAATTCAAAAAAAGCAATTTATTCGGATTCAGCGTTAAATTAAAGGACCGTTTCATTACATTTTCACCACGTTGAAGTCGCAATGGTTCTTTCCTGAAAAGACCAGGTGTAGACTGGCCTTTCAAACAAATCTATTTCACTCTTACTTTCGCTAATCGATAACCTGACATTCAGAAGCAGGCATTTATGGGAGTAATTATGCCGAATAGAATAAATTCACAAAAACTCTAATCACACAACTTCCACAACGAAGGAGACATCATGTTAGTAGGCGTACCCAAAGAGATTAAGAACCATGAATACCGCGTTGGCCTGACCCCGGCCAGCGTGCGTGAATTGACTTTGCGCGGTCATACCGTGATTGTGCAAAACGATGCCGGTACGGCGATTGGCTTGCTCGATAAGGATTACCAGGCGGCCGGTGCGGAAATGGTGGCAGGCGCGGCAGAAATTTTTAAACGCGCCGAGATGATCGTCAAGGTCAAAGAACCGCAACCGGCCGAGTGCGCGATGCTGCGTCCCGGTCAAATCCTGTATACCTATTTACATCTGGCTCCTGATCCGGAACAAACCAAAGCCTTGATTGCGTCGGGCGCGATTTGCTTCGCGTATGAAACCATCACCGGTCCAGGGGGCGGATTGCCTCTGCTGGCACCGATGAGTGAAGTCGCCGGTCGTATGTCGATTCAGGCAGGTGCTGCGCATCTGGAAAAATCAAAGGGCGGTATGGCCTTGCTGCTCGGTGGTGTGCCAGGTGTCGCACCGGGACACGTGGTGATTTTGGGTGCCGGTGTGGTTGGTACCAGTGCCTTGCAGGTTGCCGTCGGGATGGGCGCGCGCGTGACGATTCTGGATAAAAATATCGATCGCCTGCGCCATCTGGATCTGATTTTTGGCAATCGCATCACTACCCTGTATTCCAATGCGCAGGCAGTGGAAGAATCGGTGCTGGCAGCCGATCTGGTGATTGGCGGCGTGCTGATTCCCGGAGCCGCGGCCCCCAAACTGGTCACGCGCGAGATGATCAAGAAAATGAAACCGGGCGCGGTGGTGGTTGACGTAGCCATTGATCAGGGCGGCTGCTTCGAAACTTCACATGCCACCACGCATGCCGAGCCAACTTTTATCGTTGACCAGGTTGTCCATTACTGTGTCGCGAACATGCCTGGTGCTGTAGCGCGCACCTCAACTTTCGCGCTGAACAACGCAACCATCCGTCATGCGCTGGCACTGGCTGACAAAGGCTGGAAACAGGCGTGCAGGGACGATGTGCATCTGAAGCACGGTTTGAACGTATGTCAGGGTAAAGTCACCTACGAAGCGGTGGCACATGATCTGGGGATTGAGTACGTAGCGGCAGATAGTTTGATCTAAATTTATTTGCCAGTAGTCGGGCGGCGGCAGTTGGGGCTAAAATGTCCACCTTTCGTCGCCCGAACTATTTGGAGAAATAAAATGATGACTTACGAAGAATACCTTGATGAAGTCACAACCTTGATGACCGAAATGTTCGATCTGTCCGATGCTGCCGCCATCAAATTTGTGATGCGCGCCCAGGCTGGCGACTATTTCACCCTGCATGACGATATGCCTGAGATGCGCACTGTGGAGCGTGCCCAGCAGGATGCCAAAACGATTTACGAACAACGCAATAAGTCCCGCCCTGAAATTTTTAAAAAATAATATGATCGTTCTCGGTATTGAATCCTCGTGCGATGAAACGGGCCTGGCCCTGGTCGACACGGAAAAGGGCCTGCTGTCGCATGCCCTGTACTCCCAAATTACGATGCATCAGGAATATGGTGGCGTAGTGCCCGAGCTGGCATCGCGCGATCATATTCGTCGCGCCCTGCCTTTGCTGCAACAGGTCCTGCAGGAAGCCCGGCTCGACAAGACCGCCATTGATGCGATCGGCTACACCCAGGGTCCGGGTCTGGCGGGAGCGCTGCTGGTTGGCGCATCCGTTGCATGCGGATTGGGACTGGCGCTGAACCGGCCGGTAATCGGCATCCATCATCTCGAAGGCCATTTGTTGTCGCCGTTATTGTCGGCCAATCCGCCGCCGTTTCCGTTTATCTCCCTGCTCGTTTCGGGTGGCCATACGCAACTGATGCGGGTTGAAGGTGTTGGTCAATATACTTTGTTGGGTGAGACGCTGGACGACGCTGCCGGTGAAGCATTTGATAAATCAGGCAAACTGCTGGGTTTGTCTTATCCGGGCGGACCTGCGATTTCCCGACTGGCTGAATTGGGCGATCCATCAGTGTACACACTGCCTCGCCCCATGCTGCATTCCAAGGATTTCAACTTCAGTTTTTCAGGTTTAAAAACAGCGGTGCTGACCGTCGTTAAAAATCATGTTGGTGAATTAAGTGAGCAAGATAAAGCCAATGTCGCGCGCTCGTTTGTTGATGCCCTGGTCGACGTGGTGGTTGCCAAATGTGTGAACGCGATGCGGCACACCGGATTGAAGCGTTTAGTGATTGCTGGCGGCGTCGGCGCGAATAGTCAGCTGCGCGCGGGATTGAATGCGGCTGCGGCAAAAAAACGCTTTGCTGTGTTTTACCCGGAATTGGAATTTTGCACCGACAACGGCGCCATGATCGCATTTGCCGCCGCGCTGCGCCTGAAAGCCGATCCGGGCGAGGCAAAGTTTGATTATTCGTTTACCGTGCGCCCGAAGTGGCCGTTAAGCGAATTGGTTTAAGTCGCCGATTTCTTGCTGCCCAGACGACTCTCTTTACCGGCGATTAAATTCTGGATATTGCTGCGGTGCCGGTAAATCAGCAGGGCACTCATTATGCACACCGCGACAAACAGGGGACTGCCGGTGCCAAAAATCAGGGCAGCATAAAATGGTGCAAACAGCGCTGAGATCAATGCCGCAAGCGACGAGTAGCGAAAGCAAAATGCCACCACGATCCACGTCATCAAGGTCCCCAAGCCCAAATGCCAACTGATTCCCAACAAAACCCCTGCAGCCGTTGCTACGCCTTTGCCGCCAACGAATTTAAAAAATATCGGCCATAAATGCCCTAAAAATACCGCCAGTGCGACCAGCGCGATGTAGGTGTCGGGCAGTTGCAGTCTGAACGCCAGCCACACTGCCAACCAACCTTTGAAGGCGTCACCAATCAGAGTCAGCACCGCTGCAGCTTTATTCCCGCTGCGCAGTACATTGGTAGCGCCCGGATTTTTTGAGCCATAGGTGCGCGGATCGGACAGGCCAAATAATTTGCTCACGACTACCGCGAAAGAGATGGACCCGATCAGGTAGGAGATTAAGACAAAACTTACGCACAGATAAATTGAATTGGCCATGGGGGGAAGCTGACAGGTTGGAATGGTCGGTATTTTAAGCCAAAGGCAATGCAATAAATCAAAATACTTAAGCGATGATCAAAACAGGGCTTTTAGCGTTTAGTTCGGTAGCGATTCGCAAATGATTAAATTGAGCTGTGCCGTATTAGATTAACTGTGCTGACAGTGGCGAGGGAATTATGCGTTTGCAAATTGAAAAATGTGGAAATGGCCGGTTGTAGAGTATCCCCGGTGATGCTTAGCTTCAAGGAATGGAACATGAATCGACGCGATGTGACGCACGACTGACCAAATAGAAAACGGGTTGTCAGCTTACGCTGCAACCCGTTGATTTTTCTTATTCTTGGTGGCCCGGGGCGGAATCGAACCACCGACACAAGGATTTTCAATCCTCTGCTCTACCGACTGAGCTACCAGGCCAAGAGCGACATTATAGTCAAGTGTGGTGTAAAATGGAAGGCTGTTTTTGATTTAATTTCTCTAGCACTGATTTGGGCAAGCGCAGACCATCCTTTCTTGTGGTCGTTTTTGTATTTGAGCTACAACTTTCGGTAAATCGCCATGCAATGTGAAATAGCTGTAATCGGTAACGGTGCCATAGGGAAGACAGCCGCACTGGGCTTTGCTCAGGCGGGATTTAAGGTGGTCCTGCTGGCACCCAAGGCGGCTGCGACTGTCAGGTCGGAAGAGTGGGATGCCAGAGTGTTTGCGCTGAACCACACGGCCAAAAATCTGCTCAACAAATTAAAAGTATGGGATGCGTTGGATTTACAACGCATTACGCCGGTTGAGGCGATGCATGTCGTTGATGATGCCGGTGCCAGTGTGCAGCTGGACGCGTACTCGGCCAATCAGCAGGAAATGGCCTGGATCATTGAAGATCAGAATTTGAATCATGCGCTGGATGCGGCATTACGTTTCACTCCCAACGTTCAGATCGTGGTCGGCAAGGCCGAATCAATCTCTGCCGATTTTTCTGAACTAACTCTGAATGACCACACCACCCTGCAAGCCCAATTGTGGATCGGTGCCGATGGGGCACAATCCTGGTTGCGCAACCAGGCGGAAATCGGGCTGGATTATCGCTCCTATGGGCAGCGCGGCGTGGTGGCCAATTTCGCCTGCAGCAAACCTCATCATGGTGTTGCGCGTCAGTGGTTTGCTGGCGAGCTGGGCGTGATTGCGCTGCTGCCTTTACCCGGACAACAAGTCTCGCTGGTGTGGTCTGCTCCGGATGCATTGGCAGCGACCTTGATGACCGAGAGTGTTGATCAGCTCGCGCAACGACTGGCGGGATATTGCGCTGAAACTTTAGGTGAGTTGACGCCACTGCCGCCCTTTCGTGCGCAAGCGTTTCCTCTCCAGTTTATCAATCCGCACAGCATGACTGGCACCCGATTTGCGCTGGTGGGGGACGCCGCGCACGTGGTTCATCCGCTGGCTGGGCATGGAATGAATCTGGGGTTCAGTGATCTTGTTGCCTTGCTGGAGATCGTGTCGCAAAGAGAGTCGTGGCGTAGTTGTGGTGATGCGCGTGTGTTGCAACGTTACGCACGAGCACGCAAGGAAGATGTTATGTTGATGCAGGTTGCGACCGATGGGTTGTCGCGTCTGTTTGGTTCAACATTCTCGCCAGTCAAGACAGTCAGAAGTTTGGGTATGAATCTGGTTAACAAGTTGCCGCTTTTAAAAAAGCAGCTAATTCAACAAGCGATGGGCAAGTAATGAAATTTAATTTAGAGGCTGATATGCGATTGATTAAAAAACTGAGTTGTGTGCTGGGTAGTCTGGCCATGAGCGTCCTGTTGACTACAGCTTGCGCGCAAACTGATGTCGAAGCCAATATCAAGAAATCGATTGAACCAAAACTGGGCAAAGGTGTGGTGGTTAATTCGATCAAGAAAACGAATTATGCCGGACTGTATGAAGTGATCATCGAAGATGAAATTTACTACACCGATGACAAGGCGCAATATCTGTTTGCCGGCAAAATCATCGATTTAAATGATCATCATAAAAATCTCACACAGGCCCGCCTGGAAAGTTTGAACGCGGTGAAATTTGATGAGTTGCCATTCGGCCTGGCATTCAAGCAGGTCAAGGGTGATGGCAGTCGCAAGATCGCGGTGTTTGAAGATCCGAATTGCGGCTACTGCAAACGGTTGCGCAAAGAATTACAGAGCGTCGACAACATTACGATCTACACGTTTATGTACGATATTCTGTCAGACGATTCCGCCGTCAAATCGCGCAATGTCTGGTGCTCAGCCGACCCGGCCAAGACCTGGAATGACTGGATGATCAACGGCAAGCCCGCTCCTGAAGCGCCAGCCTCATGCACCAAAGATCCGCACGTTGAGATTATTGCTCTGGGCCGTAAATTGCATATCAATGGCACCCCGGCGATGTTTTTTGTAGATGGATCGCGGATTCCTGGCTTTGCTGAAGCGGCAGCGATTGAAGAAAAATTAAAGTCGGTCAAGTAAACATGGCCGATCCTGTTTCGGTTGGCATCCTGCTGGCCGCCGGACGCGGTCAGCGCTTTGATCCGACCGGAGTGCGCAACAAATTAACGCAGGTATTGGATAGTGGCGTAGCTGTTGCCATGCAGGCTGCGGAGAAATTGCGCCAGGTATCAGGCAGGCTGATTGTGGTGGTTGCAAATGCGCAGATGGCTGATCAATTTATCGCTTCGGGCTTCAATGCTCTGGTGTTTCCAGATGCGCAGTGCGGAATGGGTGCCAGTCTGGCGTTTGCCGTTTCCAATGTCATCGCGCATGAGCCCCACGCGCATTCAGTAATCGTGGGCCTGGCCGATATGCCGTTTGTGCAGACCAACACGATTGAATTGATTGTCGAAGCGTTGCAGGCAGGGGCCGAAATTGTCCAGCCAGTGTATCAACAACAGGCCGGCCATCCGGTTGGATTTGCGAAACGGCACTTTCCGGCTTTGATGGCGCTCACCGGTGACATCGGTGCGCGACATTTGTTGCGTAAATTTCCTGTCGTACAAATTTCCGTGGATGATCCTGGTATCGTGCAGGACATTGACTATATTTCCGACCTGCACAAAGGGAAGCCGTAGTTTTTTCTTTAATTTGCCTGATGTAATTACAAAAAGAGCACCATGAACCATCATTTTCTAAGTAAGCGACTTGCGCATCAATTGGGCGTGATCGGACTCATCCCCTTTGTATTTTTGAGCATGGCCTGCTGGATTACTCACCCCGACTGGCTGGAAGGATTTGTCTATGCGCAAAGTGCCTACGGTATAGCGATACTGTCTTTCCTGGGCGGTATCCACTGGGGCGTTGCTTTGACTTCGCCGGACTTAACTGCATTACAAATCAAGCGTGCTTTAATCTGGGGTATTGTCCCGAGCATGATTGCCTGCTGTTCCAAATTGCATTTTGGCCTGGGCTTTTTTGTGCTGATGTTTGGGTTCATCATGGCATACCAAATTGATAAAAAACTCTATGTAAATTATCAAATGCCGGACTGGTTTCTGGTGTTGCGGCGCAGATTAACCTATGTCGTCGTAGCTTCTTTGGCAACGACGCTGCTGGCTGTGAACCTGCGAACCTGATTGTTTGTAATGCTGCAAAAATGGGCTATAAATACAGTAGCGCTGTGTCTTTTTACAACGAGATTCCACTAAAAAATTCATGTCAATTCATTACAGCATCGTTCCAGACGATTTATCAGGTCACCTTTATCGGGTAACCCTGCATGTCGCCAAGCCTGATCCACAAGGCCAGGAATTCAAGTTGCCAGCCTGGATTCCTGGCAGTTATATGATGCGCGAATTTGCGCGCCATATCGTCAGAATCAAAGCCACTGCAAACGGCAAGAAAATCGCGCTGACCAAATTGGACAAGCACAGTTGGAAAGCAGCGCCAACCGGGCACGCTCTGACCCTTGAATACGAGGTGTACGCCTGGGATTTGTCGGTGCGCTCGGCGCATCTGGATCAGACGCACGGATTTTTCAATGGCACCAGCGTATTTCTGCGCGTGATCGGGCAGGAAATGGCGCAGCATGTCGTGGATATTCAAAGATCTGCGGATCCGGCCTGCAGGCAGTGGCGGGTTGCTACTTCGCTGCCTGTGCTCAAAGCGAAGTTATATGGGTTTGGCACCTACGTTGCAGAAAATTATGATGCCCTCGTTGATCATCCGGTCGAAATGGGTGAGTTCGAAAAAATTACCTTCTCCGTGTACGGCGTACCGCACGACTTTGTGGTGACTGGTGTGGTGCCCAATCTTGATCTGCAGCGCATTGCGATCGATCTGGAAAAAATCTGCGCGCATCAAATTGCCCTGTTTGAACCCAAGACCAAAAAAGCACCGATGGACCGCTATGTGTTTATGACCATGGTCGTGGGTGAGGGCTATGGCGGACTGGAGCATCGTGCCTCGACCTCATTGCTCTGCAGCCGGTCTGACCTGCCGGTGAAGGGCAGCACAGAATTTGATGAGGCTTATACGACGTTTTTGGGTTTGTGCAGTCACGAGTATTTTCATACCTGGAACGTCAAGCGTATCAAGCCCGACGCGTTTGCTCACTATGATCTGCAGCAGGAAAATTACAGCAGTCTGCTGTGGTTTTTTGAAGGGGTGACCAGCTACTATGATGACCTTGTGCTGCTGCGCAGTGGTCTGATTAATGAAACGGCCTATTTTGGTTTGTTGAACAAGACTCTGAATGGCGTGCTGCGCGGTTCCGGGCGCCACAACCAGAGTCTGGCTGAATCGAGCTTTGATGCCTGGTCCAAGTATTATCGGCAAGATGAAAACTCGCCGAATGCGATCGTCAGTTATTACAGCAAAGGTTCACTGCTTGCGCTGACGCTGGATCTGACCATCCGACGAGCGAGTAACGGGAAAAAATCATTAGACGACCTGATGCGCATGCTGTGGCAAGAATTCGGCCGCAATTTTTACCAGCTGGCGCTGAGCGGAAAGCAGCGCGGCATCACTGAACAGCAAATTGAAGAGATGGTCGAGCAGTTGTGTGGAATGAAAATGAAATCATTTTTTGACCAATACGTGCGCGGTACCCGGGAGTTGCCACTGGCTGAGTTGCTTCCCGAGTTTGGCGTTGAGTTGCTGAATTTGCGCAAGGCGGAAAAACCAGGTCTGGGTGTGAAGTGCAGGCGCGACGGCGACGATTGCAAGTTGGCCCAGGTGTTTTCCAAAAGCGCCGCCCATGCTGCAGGTTTGTCGGCTGGCGACGTGATTATGGCGATCGACGGTTTGCGGGTCAGTGGTTCAGACGCACAGTCCAATTTAAGTAAAATAATGGCGCGTTACAAGGTCGGTGTACACGTTGCAGTGCATGCATTCCGCCGCGATGAATTAATGACGTTTGATGTGAAACTGCAATCGGATGATGTGCCGATGTGGTCGTTTCAGCTGATCCAACCCGGCAAGAAAGCCAGAAAATCAAACTACCTGCCGCGACCTGCGTTGCTGAAATCCGGCAAATAGATTTTGATCAGGCAAAGATGCGCGCCATTTCCACGCCAGGTTCGGTTGCGCGCATGAACGCTTCTCCAACCAGAAATCCATGTACATTGGCGTCACGCATGCGTTTTACATCGTCAGCTGTGCTGATCCCGGATTCGGTGATCACCAGTTTTTCAGGCGGGATTTGCGGCAGCAGCGCCAGCGTATTGTCCAGCGATACCTCAAAAGTCCGCAGGTTGCGATTGTTGATTCCCAGCAGTGGGGTAGTTAACTTCAGGGCAGCATTCAGTTCATCCGCATTGTGCACTTCAACCAATACCCCCATCCCCAATTCGTGGGCCAGCGCTTCCAGCTCGCGCATCAACCCGATATCGAGGGCGGCGACGATCAGCAAAATCGCGTCGGCACCCCAGGCGCGTGCCTGATAGATCTGGTAAGGATCGATCATGAAATCTTTGCGCAATACCGGCAATGTGCACGCTGCTCTGGCCTGCTGCAGATACTCAGGGGCGCCCTGGAAAAAATGCACGTCGGTCAGCACCGACAGGCATGCAGCGCCGTGCTGGTGGTAGCTGACGGCAATTTGGGCCGGATCAAACTCGGCGCGGATAACGCCCTTGGATGGCGATGCTTTTTTTATCTCTGCAATGACGCCGGGTTTGCCGGATTGAATTTTGCCCCGCATACCGGATTCGAAATTGCGTAATGCGTTGCGTAGTTCAATATTTTGTTCGACGTCACGGCGCAGGCTGGTGAGCGCCTGATATTGTTTAGCAGCCTTGATCTCATCGGCTTTGACGTCGAGAATTTTATTCAAAATATCAGACATGAGCTGCTCCACCCAGTTGCTGCGTGACCTGAATGAATTGATCCAGCTTGGCGCGCGCCGCACCAGATTCAATTGCGTTGCTGGCACGAACCAGTCCGTCGGCAATGCTGCTGGCGATGCCGGCACCGTATAACGCCATTCCGGCATTGAGTGCGACGATATCGCGCGCCGGGCCCGGCTTGCCGCTCAATGATTCAAACATTTTTTCTTTCGACTCATTGGCATTGGAAACTTTAAAACTGCGATTTGATGCCATGGCCAAGCCAAAATCTTCCGGATGAATTTCATATTCGCGAATTTCACCATTCACCAGTTCGCCCACCATGGTTCCTGCGCCCAGCGAGGCTTCATCCATATTGTCGCGACCCCACACCACCAGGGCATGCTGGGCACCTAATCTTTGCAGCACACGCACCTGGATACCTACCAGATCGGCATGGAACACGCCCATCAGGATATTGGGTGCGCCAGCCGGATTGGTCAGCGGCCCCAGAATATTAAAAATAGTGCGCACGCCCAATTCCTTGCGCACGGGTGCGGCATGTTTCATTGCCGCGTGGTGGTTCGGCGCAAACATAAAGCCGATTCCGGTCTGGGCGATCGATTGCGCAATTTGTTCCGGCTTCAGATTGATATTCGCACCCAGCGATTCCAGTACGTCGGCGCTGCCAGAAGACGAGGAGACGCTGCGGCCGCCGTGTTTGGCAACCCGTGCGCCTGCTGCGGCAGCAACAAACATCGCCGCGGTAGAAATATTGAATGTATTGGAATTGTCGCCGCCGGTTCCGACGATGTCGATCAGGTGGTCGGTATTGGCGAGCGGAACCTTGGTAGAAAATTCGCGCATCACCTGTGCTGCCGCTGCGATTTCGCCAACGGATTCTTTCTTGACACGCAGTCCCATGGTGAGTGCGGCGATCATCACCGGCGACATCTCACCGCTCATGATTCTGCGGAACAGCGACAACATTTCATCGTGAAAGATTTCACGATGCTCGATGCAGCGCAACAGTGCTTCTTGGGGAGTGATGGTCATGGCGTGCTCGCGGAATCAGGTTGTCGATTGGGAATGGCGACCGTCAAAAAATTTTTCAACAGGGCGTAGCCATGCTCCGACAAGATCGATTCGGGGTGAAACTGCACGCCCTGAATATGAAATTCGGTGTGGCGTACGCCCATGATTTCACCATCGTCGGTCCATGCTGTAACTTCCAGGCAGCTCGGCAGACTGGCGCGTTCTATCGCCAGAGAATGGTAACGGGTTACGGTATAGGGTGTCGGCAAGTCCTGGAATACGCCAAATCCGGTGTGCGCAATCAGACTGGTTTTGCCGTGCATGACCTGTTTGGCACGCACAACTTTTCCGCCAAATGCAGCGGCAATGCTTTGATGCCCGAGACATACGCCCAGAATCGGGATCTGTCCGGCAAAGCGCTGCAGCACGCCGACCGAAATGCCGGCTTCATGTGGCGTGCAGGGGCCAGGTGAAATGCAGATGTGATCAGGTGCCATTGCGGCCACTTCATCGAGACTGATTTCATCGTTACGAAACGTGCGGACTTCTTCTCCAAGCTCGCCGAAATACTGGACCAGATTGTAGGTGAAGGAATCATAGTTATCTATCATCAGCAGCATTTAAATCTCCCCATCCAGGCCATCCTGGACCTGTTCAGCAGCGCGCAGAACCGCGCGTGCCTTGCTTTCTGTTTCTTGCCATTCGGTTTCCGGAACCGAATCGGCAACGATGCCGGCTGCGGCTTGCACGTACAGCATGCCGTCTTTTAATACGCCGGTGCGAATGGCGATCGCCAGATCCATGGCGCCGCTAAATGACAGGTAACCGCAGGCGCCGCCGTAGATGCCGCGCTTGGTCAATTCCAGTTCATCGATAATCTCCATTGCCCGCACTTTGGGTGCGCCCGACAAGGTGCCTGCCGGGAAGGTGGCGTTCAGGACGTCGAGATTGGACAGGCCGTCTTGCAGCGTTGCTTCCACGTTGGAGACAATGTGCTGCACATGTGAATATTTTTCGATCACCATCTGGTCAGAGACATGCACGGTTCCGGTCTTGGCAATGCGGCCCAGATCGTTGCGGGCCAGGTCGATCAACATCACGTGTTCGGCAATTTCTTTGGGATCGGCCAATAAATCTTTAGCCAGTTGTTCGTCCTGAGCCGGTGTGGTGCCGCGCGGTTTGGTGCCGGCCAGTGGGCGAATCGTGACGGTATGTGATCCATCTGGGTGACCGTCGTTTCGTACCAATATTTCCGGTGAAGAGCCAATGATATGCATGTCGCCAAAATTGTAGAAGTACATGTACGGCGACGGGTTCAGTGAACGCAGGGCGCGGTATAAGGACAGTGGCGCGTCGACGTATGGCTTTTTAATGCGTTGGCCAATCTGCACCTGCATCAGGTCGCCAGCCATGATGTACTCTTTGGCGCGCGCGACTGCGGCCAGGTAATCTGGCTTGGCGAAATCGCGGATTGTGTCGGTGCGCACCGATGCCGAAGTGACCGGCGCATCAACACTGCGTCTTAACATGGCGCGCAATTCTTTCAGGCGCAACCTGGCTTTGGAAAATGCCTCTGGCTTGCCGGGATCGGCGTAGACAATCAAATACAGTTTGCCGGACAGATTATCAATTACGGCTAATTCTTCGGTGACCAGTAACTGGATATCGGGTAAGCCCAGATCGTCTTTGGGACAGGAGTCTGCCAGACGTGATTCGATATGACGTACCGTATCGTAACCAAAATAGCCGGCCAGGCCACCGCAGAAACGCGGTAGCCCCGGACGCATTGCCACGTTATAGCGGCTCTGAAAACTGGCGATAAAATCCAGCGGGTTGCCAGTGTGTGTCTCGATCACTTTGCCGTCTTGCAGTACTTCGGTTTTGTCCTGGTAACTGCGCAGCGAGGTGTTGGCGTGCAAACCAATAAACGAATAGCGACCCAGGCGTTCACCGCGTACTACAGATTCGAGCAGGAAGGTATTTTTGCCTGCGTGCTGGCTCTGTGCCAATTTCAGGTAAACGCTTAATGGAGTTTCTAAATCTGCAAATGCTTCGCTGATTAAAGGAATGCGGTTATAGCCTTGGTTCGCCAAGGAGTGGAATTCGATTTCGGTCATGACTTTCTCATATGGCCCTGAAAGGGCTGAAATAATTAACAGGTCAATGTGTAAAGACGCAGGCAGGAGGGCAAAACGACAATCACACATTAACTCCTAGCGTAGGCACCCGGCATGAAAAAACAAAAAAGCAATGATACCCTTTTTGAGTTCTATTGAGCGCCGGGAAATGCTAGCGTCGCCATAGCCAGGCCTCGAAGGTGCCTGGAGTGGTCATGGGACGTTGGTTGATGAGAAGCATAGTTAAGTGATTACAAAGGTAAGATCGAATGGCTGGCGACTATACCACCAATTTTTTGGATCGTACAGTCCGCCCAATCGTGATCAGTTATTTTGCCAACTCGCGCCGCATCCCCGCGATGATGCCTGCATAGTCCGGCTTGCCAAAGATAGCCGATCCGGCAACAAAGGTGTCGGCACCGGCAGCGGCTACCTCGGCGATATTGTCAGTCTTGATTCCACCGTCGACCTGCAGCATGATGTCGCGTCCGGAAGCTTCGATCAATTTTCTGACCTGAACAATCTTTTGCAGGGTATGTGGGATAAACGACTGTCCGCCAAATCCTGGATTGACAGACATGATTAGAATCAAATCCAGTTTATCCATGACGTATTCCAGATAGTTCAGCGATGTGCCTGGATTGAACGCGAGTCCGGCCTTGCATCCGTGATCTCGGATCAGTTGCAGGCTGCGGTCAAGATGTTCGGTGGCTTCCGGGTGAAAGCTGATGATGTTGGCACCGGCCTTGGCAAAATCCGGAATGATGCGATCGACCGGCTTGACCATTAAATGCACATCAATGGGGATCTGCACGTGGGGACGAATCGCCTGACATACCATCGGGCCAATCGTTAAATTTGGCACATAATGATTGTCTATGACATCGAAGTGGATCATGTCTGCGCCAGCGGCTTCAACGTTCCTGACTTCTTCCCCCAATCGGGCAAAATCGGCAGATAAAATGCTGGGGGCAATGCGGTATTGTGGTGTAGGCGTCATGGCGGGATGTCGGTAATTGATCGTGGTTGCTGCGCAATGCGGTATTCTAGCTTGGATCGGGAATTAGAGTGTGTGCTTAGGTATTCCGTTCAGGTCAGTCAAAACGCTTGCTTTGGTGTCCGATTTGGTGTCGAATAGTTGCTTGTTTATTTTTGTCGGAATTGAAGGCTGTCAATGGCATTGTATGAATTCAAAGTATCGGTCACAACCAAGTATCTGGCCCAGCAGTCGGACCCAAATGCATCAAGGTACGTGTTCTCGTATACCGTCAATGTAAAAAATGTTGGCACCATGAAGGCACAATTGATCGCCAGACACTGGATCATCAAGGATGCGAACGGCAACGAAGAACAGGTGCGTGGTCTGGGTGTAATCGGCTACCAGCCGTTGCTTGAACCAGGTCAGGAATTTGAATATACCAGCGGGACAGCTCTGGAAACGCCGCTGGGCAGTATGCACGGTACCTATCTGTGCGTAGCCGAGGACGGGGCGCAATTTGATGCCATTATCCCCGAGTTCGTCCTGTCATTGCCGAGAACCTTGCATTAATTACCGCTTCAGTCTTCCTCATCTTGCGGTGGGTTCGGTTTGGAAAACATTGTCCACCAAACAATTAATGCAAAGACGAAAAACGCCCCGGTAGCTTCTACAAAAACCAACCACATAGCTTCCCCCTCATGTTCAAAACGAAACGTAGTGTACCTTTTTTACTCGCCCTGGTGCTGTTGGCGGCCTGTCAGACTCCTGCCGTCAAACCGATTGCGCAGCCAGTTGCCGCGGCCATCGAGAAAAAACCGGCAAGCTTTAAATTGTTGGATTACTCTGCTTTGCCCGGCTGGAGTCAAGATAACCTTGTCGAGCTCTGGCCAGCATTCAGGGCGTCTTGCAGTGTCATGATCAATAAGCCTGACTGGCACGAACTGTGCACGATAGCGCAAGGCGTGGACGGCACAAACAGTCCAGACATCCATCGGTTTTTTGAGGCTTTCTTTAGTCCCTATCAAGTAATTAATCCAGACGGAACGGAGTCCGGTTTAATTACCGGCTACTATGAACCGTTATTGCATGGAGCACGGCAGCGTGGTGGTGCGTTTCAGGTGCCGATCTATCAACCTCCCGCAGATTTACTGACCATTGACATGACGAGTGTCTACCCTGAATTAAAAGGGATGCGATTGCGTGGGCGTGTTGTGGGGAATAAGGTATTGCCTTACCCAAATCGTGGCGATCTGCTTCAATCGAATTTGTTGGCGGGCAATGAAATATGTTGGGTGGACGATTCGGTCGACGCGTTCTTCCTGCAGGTGCAGGGCTCGGGACGGGTGCAGCTCGCCGATTCCAGGGAAGTTATTCGGGTCGCCTATGCGGATCAAAATGGTCAGCCTTATAAATCGATCGGTCGCTACCTGGTTGATATCGGCGAGTTGAAATTGGAGCAGGCTTCTGCGCAAGGAATTAAAAACTGGATCGCGGCGCATCCCGGTCGTGAAAACGAAGTGTTAAATGCGAATCCAAGTTTTGTGTTCTTTAAGGAAGAGAAATTGACTGATCCGAACCAGGGGCCGAATGGGGCGCTTGGCGTGGCCCTGACCGAAAAGCGGTCAATCGCCATCGACGCCAAATTTCTACCGCTTGGCGCGCCGGTGTTTATCAATACAACGCAACCCAATTCCGATGTGCCGCTTAAACGCTTGATGATGGCGCAGGACACAGGTGGTGCGATTCGCGGTGCGGTTCGGGCTGATTTTTTCTGGGGCTTTGGTGCTCCGGCTGGTGAAATGGCTGGGCGCATGAAACAGCGCGGCATGCTTTGGGTGCTGTGGCCAAGGACGGCCAGCACGCCTTTGGGCGCGATCATCAATTAAGATTAACTAACGCAGCAATTACAAAGGGGTGCAACCATGAACTACGAAGCAATACTGGTAGAGACCAAAGATAAAGTCGGTGTAATTACATTGAATCGTCCCAAGGCGCTCAATGCCCTGAATGATCAGTTAATGGATGAATTGGGCCATGCCCTGAATCACTTTGATCAAGATGAACAGATCGGGTGCATCGTCCTTACCGGCAGCGAAAAAGCTTTTGCCGCAGGTGCTGATATCAGTCTGATGGCAAATTACACCTATATGGACGCATTCAAGGGTAATTACGTAACGCGCAACTGGGAACATATTCGCAAGATCAGAAAGCCCGTAATTGCGGCGGTGGCTGGTTATGCGCTGGGAGGCGGTTGTGAATTGGCGATGATGTGTGATTTCATCATTGCCGCTGATAATGCCAAATTTGGACAGCCGGAAATTAAATTGGCGACAATTCCGGGTTGTGGCGGCACCCAACGTTTGCCGCGCGCCATCTCAAAATCCAAAGCCATGGACCTGTGTCTAACTGCACGCATGATGGATGCAGCGGAAGCCGAGCGTGCGGGATTGGTGTCGCGCGTAGTCGCTGCCGAGAAATTAATGGAAGAGACCCTGGCAGCAGCGAAAACGATTGCCGGCATGTCTTTGCCTGCCGTGATGATGATTAAAGAGTCGGTGAACCGCGCTTTTGAAACCACGCTTTCGGAAGGAATGCAGTATGAGCGCGCCATGTTCTACAGTACCTTCGCTTCTGAAGATCAAAAAGAGGGTATGAAAGCGTTTTTAGAAAAACGACCACCTCAGTTCAAGAACATTTAAAGCGCATTAAAAGCCCGCCGCCAGGCGGTTTTTTTTAGCAATGCAAAAAGCAATGCCACAACAAAATGGGAAAAGAGTGAGAAAGGTGTTGACGAGTAACGGCAAGTGCCGCATAATCTCGCTTCTGTTCTGCAAACAA
>JBEONO010000027.1:0-38580 GCA_040544425.1 Oxalobacteraceae bacterium GrIS 1.18 | reverse complement strand
TACACTTATCCACAGTTGCTCATTCAAAAAGCAACCCCCAGCCCTGGGTCAAATTTCAATTGGCAGGGTGGGTCAATATTCAACTGGCGCCAACATCCGTAACTCAAAAACACCTTGCCCCACAGGTTCAACGTCCCCCATCAACCCCTGTTCCAACCGCTTGATTCGGGCGACGATGATGCCGCGCAAAGCGTTATCGGAAAGTTTAGTCAGCCAATTTGTAAATTCAGGAATGGATTTGATTGAGAACATTGTGATTGTAATCGTTCGATTACGAAATACAAGAGGTTTTTCGACCTGTTGATGCAACGATAGTTCACTCAATCAGAATAAATACTGGAAATAAAACAGGCAAAAGTTGATCAAAATTGCGATGAAGTTTTGAATTTGAATGACTGCATTAGCGAGCGCCATCTGTCTCCTCTGGGCAGAGATTGTGTAAAAACCAAAACATTTAAACTTTTTCAGAAAACCCGTTTGTATGGGGACCATTCCCCGCACTGAAAAAATTGAATATGGCGCGATTAAGCGATTGAGAGCGAGCCATTGACCGATAAAAAGTAACTGAATTAAAACTGATAATCCGCAGATCCCTGGTTTAAATCCAGTTCAGGAAGCCACAAAATATAAAGGGCTGCAGCGATGCAGCCCCCTTTTCAATTGAGCAGGACGCAACAGCAAAATTTTCTATTGTCCAGCTACGATCGCGAGCAAAGCGACGTTCACATAATAATTTCCGCGGCCGATTTTTTGCTTCTTCAGAAAGCCACCTTCAACCAACGCGTCAAGATACTTTGCGGCGGTAATGCGCGAAACCTGTAGGTCACGTTCGATATAGTCAATTCTTGTGTAAGGATGCTTGAACAAATTATTGATCAGATCCTGACTATAGAATTTGTATCCGTCACGAATGCGGTGCTTGAAGTCCATCAATGCATCATTGATCGCCTTGATGGTTAAAATAGTTTTCGCAGCAGTGTTCTCCACCGCGACAAGCATATAGATGACCCACTCCTCCCAGCGGTCCTCCTCACGAACTGCCTGCAGCAATCGATAATATTCGGTTTTGGTGCTCACGATATGGTGCGAAAGGTAGAGAACAGGAATGTCCAATAGCCCCTCCCTCACCAAATACAAAACATTCATGATGCGACCCGTGCGACCATTTCCGTCATAGAACGGGTGGATGCTCTCAAACTGGTGGTGCATCAATGCCATCTTGATGAGAGGGTCGACAGCAAATGAATCAGCGTCATTGATAAACCGCTCCAGGTCGCGCATCAATGTCACAATTTCTGAGTGATCTTGCGGCGGCGTATAAATCGTCAGACCCGCACTGTCCTTCAACGCTGTGCCAGGTAATTTTCGGTAGCCTGCAGTGTTATGTTCCAATGCTGCCTGAATGTCGATTATGTGATTTGATGTCAGCAATCCGGTTTGATTGACGCATTCGAATCCGACTCTCAACGCCTGTCGATAGCGATTGACTTCTTTCGCCGCCAGATTGCTGAACGCGTCGGGCAATACGTCGTCCTTGAATAGTTCATCGTGCGTCGTAATGATGTTTTCAATCGCTGAGCTGTCCTTTGCTTCCTGTAAGCCAAGCGTATTGATCAGTATGCCTTGATGCGGAATGGACGAGGCGACGCCTTTGAGCTCGGCCAATTGCCGGCTGCTTGTTGCAAGCTTTTTCAGGATTTCTGGCGTATCAAATCGTCTGATATCGAGCTGAAATAGTGATTTAATCATTGTTGCCATGAAAGCATTAAAATATCATTACGTGATAAAAATTTTGAAATTTTTATACATATACCACATCACACGCATAGAAAATCGATTTTTTTATACACATTGATCAGAAATACATAAAAACTGCGGTTTTGTATATGTTTGATGGGCTAGGAGCCTGCGCGGCAGAACAACAGCATCCCTTCAATCACCGTCATTCCCGCGCGCCTTTGGCGGGAATCCAGCGACGTATGCTGTGGTCTGCAAATAGACGACAGGAGTCGATGGGGCAGAAACTAAAACCGCCCAGCGTTGTCATATCAGTTGATATCGACGCAAAGCTGAAAATCCAATGACAACGAGCTACCTGCCCTACGAACCGCAACAGCAAATGTTGCTGCCTCACGCATTGCAAGAATGGCTGCCTGAAGGGCACCTTGCTTATTACATCAGCGATACGATCGACTCTCTGGATCTGTCTGCCTTTCACGCCAGATACGCCAAAGGCGGTCCCGGCAATCAGCCGTTTCATCCGGCAATGATGGTCAAGGTACTGATCTACGGTTATGCCACCGGCGTATTCTCATCGCGCAAGCTGGCCAAAAAACTGCACGAAGATGTGGCATTTCGGGTACTGGCCGCAGGGAACTATCCGGCGCACCGGACGATCTGCGATTTCCGAGCCCTCCACCTGAAAGAACTGTCAGAACTGTTTGTGCAGGTAGTGAAGCTGGCCAAAGAATGTGGATTGGTTAAGCTTGGCACGGTGTCGGTGGATGGCACTAAGCTTAAGGCTAACGCATCCCGTCACAAAGCCATGAGTTACGAGCGGATGAACAAAGCCGAACTTGAATTGAAAGCGCAGATTGATGCACTGATGGCGAAGGCCAAAGCGACCGACGAAGCAGAAAAAAGCGAACCGGAACTGGATATTCCGGCAGAGATCAGTCGACGCGAAACCCCGCTTGCCGTGATACGTGCGGCACGTGCGAGACTGGAAGAACGTCAGCGTCAAACTGATACGGTCTTGAAGATTCAATGAGTCTTGGATCGATTTGAACTTGGAATTAACAGCGTAACGTCGCTGGATTCCCGCCAAAGGCGCGCGGGAATGACAAAGATTGTAGTGTCGTCGTTCTGCCGCGCAGGCTCCTAGTAGACCGCCATCCAGTCACGATTTCTGCATTTGCTGCTGAAAGGTGATTTCAATAAATTCCGTCGGCCGGGACAACGCAACCAGAACTGTCACCTTCATGAATCCTTCCAGAATGTCTTCCTGCGTCATGGTCTCACCCAACCCGACGAAGACCGAAAATGCCTCATCCGGAGTCGCCCCGACCAGGCCGCCGCGCTTCCAGATACTGGTCAGGAAATTACGTGCCATGCTTTTCACCGTGATCCAGGTATTGGCAACATTCGGCTCAAATACATAGGCCCTGGCTGCCAAGCGCAGCGATTGTTCCAGCATGATCGTGCTGCGGCGCACGCTGATATAACGCCAGTCAAGGCTGTTGCCATCCAGCGTGCGTGCGCCCCAGACCAGCGTCCCTTGACCAACAAATGAACGGATCGCATTGATCGATTTGCCCACCGTGCACACGTTCAGATCTTCCTGTTCTTCCTGACTGATATCCACCACCGGCGTCTCTACCGCACTCAATGAAATATTGGCCGGCGCTTTCCAGACGCCGCGCGTTTGATCAACCTTTGTGTAGATACCGGCCATTGCTGCGCCGGGAGGCAAGACATTGAGCTTGTTCCGGATGATGCCCATCACCGAGACATACAGCGGGCTGAACTGGATCAGCAATTTGTTCACCGCAGCGCTCCGGTCTGCAAACGCCATTGCCAACTGCTCATCGCTCATTGCGGCTCCAGGGACAGTCTGACCAATCGCATTGATTGCGTCGATCTTGTCGGTCCAGTTTTTCAGGGCCGTTGCATCAGCCGGGGCAGTCCCTGCCACACCCATGTCGACGGTCAGGAGATCCTTCAATATCTTTTGGGAAGCGGCGTCGGCTATCAGCGTAAAATCCAGGTCGCTGTCCTGAACCACCGTTGTATTCACCCAGGGATAGTAAGCAGCGGCAAAATCCAGACCGTTCACGCCGAGTGCATCACGGAAACGGGCAACGCAATCACCCGATGGGTCGGTCCGTTTCTTAAACCCATCGTGGATATCCAAGATGGCGAAGCGGCTTTTCATATCCATTCCGCAATGCGCCAGCACGGCCTGCTGCACGCGACTACACTCGGGCGCGCTCAAGCTGACCGCATCGGGGACCACGACCATGGCAGGGCTCGGTTCTTTTTTCAGCGCGTCAATACCGGCAATCAAGTCTTGCGCCGAGATCGCCGCATTGAAGCCGCCCACCGAGACAACGTAACAGACCGCGCCGCCATTCTGAAAAAACAGCACCATGCTCTGATACAGCAAAAATCTTCCGGCACTTTGCGCGAGGGAATATTTGTTCGCTTTAAACTCAAAATCCGGCACGGCATTTAGATCAGATGCATCCTGAACCTGGATGGTGAATTCAAATTCCGGGAAGGTCCCGTAGTAATTGATAAATTCAGAGATGGACGTGATGCGCCATGGCTTGCCGGTCAACGGTGACCCTTTGTTATCAGCTTTGGCGGTATAGCCAATGAAGGCAGGGATTGCCGTGTCAACTTCAACAACCGAATTGGGAAAAGCATTTTTTTCAACGATATACACGCCAGGCGTCTTGTAATCCATCGTTTTTTACTCCTCAGATGTTTTGGTTGATCCAAGCTTCTGGCTTGCGCCGCTATTTGCTTTGTAAGCACCCAATTCTAACGGATTGAATGAATTTGTAAGCTACCAGGCTGGGATTGCATCCCTGCCTGCATTCACCCACCTAAAAAATTCGCCCCTCAATCTTGAATTCAATATTGTTTCTGGCTTGCTCCGGACGAACAATGTTTTCGGCATGGCCGTATGTCAACGTGCTGCTGACTGTTTTCCAGGTCCAGCTGACGCCGAATCCTGCACCGGATATTTTTGTCTTGGGCGCATTCGAATTCGCCGCTTCACCGTGATCCACGAATACAAAGCCATTCCAGCCCTCGGCGAAATTATTGTGCAACTCCAGTCCAAGCGCGTAGCCATCCCGTCCGGTTACCAGGCCGGTGTCATAGCCACGCACTGACGCGGCGCCCCCCACCTGAAACAGGGCTGATGGTGGCAGGTTCTCTGCTTTGGTAAATTGCCCGTTGGCGCGCACGGACCCATAAGTGGCACCGTACAGAGGCAGCATTGCGTTGAAATTGCCTGAGTACAGAACGTAATCACTGTGCTTGTCGAGTGAATCGATCGCCTTGCCATAATCGACCTGAAACAGGTCCGACCACTGATACGCAGCAGTCCTGCGATCCGCGGCGATGCTGGCGCTGTAATCATCCACATCAAACCTGCTCAGTAATTTGCCTGCGCTGTAATTGCTGGATTTGGATTTCGCGAAATTAAAATCTGCGGCGACCAGCCATTCCAGATTTGCCAGCAGGGGCGCGTTGACACCAAGCGTTGCTTTATCGGTAACCCCGGTGATATTGATCGCGCTGTATGCCCCCGACAAAATGGCCGTATTGTTTTTGCTCACAGCCGCATTGAACTGCTCGCCACCAGATCCAAACGGCAGCCCGTAATTGGCAAAATAATTGTCGCCACCTTTTGATTTGCTCAGCATCAAAGCGAATACATCAGCATGACCCAGGATGCCGTTGACGCTGGCATTCACCCCCACTTCATTTTTTCCCAGGCTGGGAGCATTCTCATTGTCGGCAAACAGCCTGACCTGGTATTTGTCTGGCTCCGTGGCATTCAGTGTCAGATCGGTCAGGCCTGGTGCATCGCCCGGCTTGACTTCAGCACCGAGCTGGATTTCATGCACCCGGTTAAACCGGCTCAGATCCTGTTCGACCTGACTCAAATCGAGTGCCCGGTCATTTTTTAAATTAAATTGCCCCAAAATGTAATCGGCACTGGTGTAGACGCTGACCACTTTGACCTGGCCCAATCTGGCTTCAATCAGATCAATATGGACTCGGCCATCAACGACTGTTTGCCCGGACAGCGTGGCCAAACCGGTTGAAATATTTTTTGCCTGATACATCTCGTTGACGGCACGGACCAGCTCCTCAATCTCGCTCAGTCCGACCTGATGCCCGAGATAAGGTTTGCTCAACCCGGCAAGCTCTGCCTTGCTCAGAAATGCTGAGTCGGAAAAAATCACTTCAGTTAATACAAACCGCAAGGCAGGCCGGCTATCTGCAGGAGTATCGGCGCGCATGGCCTGTTCCGGTGCTGCTGCGGCGATGGCAGTGGCAGCACTCATGATTAAGGCAAGAGTCAGTCTGGAGAAACGCAGAGTACCGGGAGGATGTGGATTTGAGTTCATGTTTTGGCGACGCATAATCATTATTTTTCAGGCTAAAAAAGATTGCATCGAGCAGCTTGGCCCGACGCAATCGACAGCAAAGTCAGCACGGGGTCATCTCAGCGCGACATGTTTACTTTCCGGTTGAATCCCCGAAACGATATTCAGTTTATTTTCGACTGCGGGTGTACGGTCGGAATTGCGGGTGTCGGGAGAAATCTCCAGCACCACATCAGCCGCATTTTCCAATCCATCTTTATTCATGACACCGTCTTTTGATATTGTCAAAGGCAAGGTCGGCAAGCCTGCGCCAAAACCAGCCAACGGTGGCACAGAGAATAACGATGGCGTCAGACCTGCGGCCTGAATATAACCAATATCCATGAGCGCCGAGACGGCCTCGGTCGCAATACTTGCCGCGCTGTGGCTGGTATCGTAATTGCCGACGGTAACCATATAGCCTGGCTGGTAATGCAGAACGAAACTGTCCGTGCCAATTCTTTTGCCTGCCAGTTTGAAGTTGAATCTCGCAGCTGGCTGGTAGAGTTGAATATTGACGTCGCGTGCTGCCACGCTTTGATTGTTTTGAAACACGGTCGCATCGGGCGTCGTCAGAGAAAATACGCCGCTCACCACACCGTCAGCCAGGTTCACATTCGACGACGTGCTTGCGATTGCAGCATTCTGTGAATACAGAGTATTGAAATCAACCGGCAAGGTCGCGCTGACTGACAGGACCGTGTCTTGCGCAACACCGTCGTGATAGCCCGTTGCATTAATCTGCAACGATGACGTACCGGTTTGGGAAATTGCCGCGTCAGTGGTTTGCGCCCCCAGACTGGCACCAGCACTGACTTCGATCAGACCGGCGTGCAGCGCGTCGAAAGCATTCAAATTCGCATTGCTGGCCAAAAGGGTTTGAATCTGAATATTGCCCTTGGTCGAGGTAAGATCAACAGCACGTTGCGAGGACAGTGCCACGAAGTCCAGATTGCCGGCACTGGTCACATTAATTCCCAATGCGCCATCGATCGCTGTCACCTGAATATTTTGTTGCGAGCTGTCCGTCACGATCCCGGCTGTCGACAACAATCTGGCACCAGTTTGATTTTCGACGCTGGCAACCGACACGTTGCCTGCAGCCTGAATCACATTGAACTGCAACGCGGCCAGGGAACTGATATCCGCACTGCCGCCCGCCTGCACCTGACCGGCAATCGTCATATCGCTACCCGAGGTCATGGCGATATTTTGCCCGGCCGTCATGGTTTGCAGATTCAATGTGCCGCCCGCGTTGATGGCGGCTGAACCAGTCGAGTTGACCGACCCCAGCTGCATCGCGCCAGTACTGGCCACATTGGCATTGCCTCCGGCCGAAACACTGTCAGCCGCCAGCGTGCCCTTCGCGCTGTCGCTGACATTGCCCTTGACCGAGGTCAGCGTCATGCCGGTCTGATTGCCGGCCGTGAACAACTGAAGGTCGGCACTTGCCAGCAGCTTGCTGTTGGATAGTCCGATCGCATCATTGATCCAGATCCCGCCATCGTGTGAGGTCGCCTGCACGGTGGCAGTATTGACCGCAAGCGGCAACTCTGCGGCACCAATATTGCCAGATGCAGTCAATACGGTTTGCGCATTGGCACCGGAGGTCGTGATATTTGTCTGGCCGTCACCGTTGCCGCTGATAGTGTCAGCAGACAACAGCGACACCGCCACGCCATTCTTGGCACTGCGCAATGCGCCCAGCGTCATCGCGCCCGACGTGGTGGTCAGGCTCAGAGCATCCTGTGCCGCCATACTGCTGCCAGCGCCCATGCTGATGTTGGCGGCAACTGCCGTGAGTGCCCCGCCGCTGCTGGCAATCGCTGCTGCCAGGTTTTCGGTCAAGGTAGCGCCACTTGTGAGGACGATGTCGCCTGTGCTGTTGACATTGCCATTGATGGTCGTCGCACCGGCAGCATTGATGATGGTGCTGCCCTGGTCAGTGATACCGGCCACAGTCACGTTTGCCGTATCCGACGCCACATTCACATCACCAGCCTGTGCCACCGTCACACCAAGATTGACGTCTTTCGTGGCTTTGACATTCACGGCTTTGCCACTGCTTACACTGGATGCTGACAATGTAGCACCCGAATTCAGGTCTATATTGCCGGTCCCGGAAGATGCGCTGCCCAAGGACATGGCAGCGTTGCTGATCAGGGTAATGTCCTGGCCAGCGGCGATCGTTGCTATCGACAGGTCAGCGCCGGAATGATCGACGACCGCCCCGGTTGTTGCCACCAGACTGGTCGCGCTTTGACTGCCGCCCGCTGCCGTAGTCAGTGTCATCGCATTGACGCTCTGTATTGTTCCCAGATTCATGTCACCGCTTGAGGTCAGGCTGACTGCATCACCGGACACCAGTTGACCGGAGACTGTCAGTGCCCCGCCCGAACTGAGTGTCGCCGTTGCACCGCTATGCGATGAGGTCAGCTGCATACTTCCGCCCGACGTCAGGTCAACAGTGCCATTGGCCGTGACTGCTCCGATCTGCAGACTTCCTGCAGCAGTGGCCAGTACATTGCCATTGGCAGAAGTCAGAGTCGATGCGCCAAGATCACTTTGCCCGGCCAGATTCAAATCACCGGCCGAAGTGGCACGGACGCCCGCCAGTGCCGAATTGGCCGCCAGATAGCTTGTCGCGCCAGAATCGGACACGACAGATCCGGTCAGCGTAAGCTCTTCAATGATCAAGGGTGCCGTCAGCGAGCTGCCAATATTGTTTGCAGCAGTCAGGCTTATATTGTTGGCTCGGACAGACACACCGGCGACAGTCGGGTCTTGCACAATTGCCCCGTTCGGGGCACTCAAGTTAGCCGAATCAGCGGCATACACCGCACCGATAACCATATCCCCGCCGACCGCCTGCAACCAGGCGCTTTGACTGGTGTTGGCAGAAGACAGTTCGCCATTGGCAAGCTGGAAGGTCAATGGATGGGCGGATGAGCCCAGGTCGCCCGCACCTGCCTGCAATACCAGATTGCCGCTGCCGGTAATAGTGATATCGGTCGGGCTGCTGCCCGCACCGACAATATTTTTCTGCGCAACCAGACTGACATTGCCGCCAGCAGTGACTGCATTGACCGTCAGACCTGTCTCCACACCCAGCGGCGTTTGCGCACTCTGCACATAAACCACACCGGCTGAATTCGCGGTTAAATTCCCCACCGAGCTCAGGTAAAGCGGCGCGGTTTGAAGAATGTCAAAGCCCAGCAAACCCGGATCAGACAGGGCAACCCGGTTACCTTTGGCATCCACGGGGATCACACTGCCCGGGTCCACGGCAATGGCAAGGGCTGCCAGTTGGGTGTTGCTCAAGGTACCGCCTTTGATGTCAGCCACCGAGATATAAATCGGATCGGCCAGCCTGCCGATATTGGATGCCGTCAAATTCACGTTTTTCCCGGAAATGCTGGCTACCGCGTTACCGACCACGCCCGGTGACGGCTGCAATGCAGATACCGGAATGCCGTTATTGAGTTGCTGGGTGGTCCAGACCGCATCGCCCGTCGCAGCGACACTGTTATTGGCAACCACAAAACTGTAGGAATTATTTTTGGTTTGGAAATCCGACGATGCCGACCAGCCCGCGCCGATAAAATTATTGAACGCAGTCAGTGCCGTCTGATACTGATTTTGTGCATAGGCCTGGACTTGCGCCGCAGTCGGTACCGCCAGCCCCTCTGCCGCAGCAACGATCGGGGTGTAATAACTCAGTCCGGCGACATTCAGGCGATACGCCCCGGCCGAAACAGTCCCGTTATTCAACAGATTCCAATAACTCCGATAGTCGGCATTGACCGTATTTTCGATGGTACTTGCCACCGAACTGACGCTGTATGAACTGTTTTTGGTTTTGAAATCCGCCAGGGTAGACCAGTTCGCTCCCAGATAATTGTTAAACGCATTGGTGGTGGACAGATACAGATTGTTTGCATAGGCCTGCACCTGTGCCGCGGTTGGTGAGGCAATGCCACCCTGAGCAGCAACAATCGGCGTGTAGGTACTCAGGCCTGCTGCGGTCAGACTGAAAACACCGTTCTTGACCGAGCCGTTGCCGAGCAGATTCCAGTAGGTCTGATAGTCGGCATTCAAGGCACTCTCAAGATTGTTCAGCGAGGTTGCCGACACCGCCGCGGCATGGCTGGACGCCGTGCTGCCGGTCAGATACAGATTGCTCCAGATCGACTGAATCTGGGCAGTCGACAGGGTCTGCGCGGCAGTCTGGCCCGAGCCGGTCAGCAAGGCGCCATTCGCCACGTCAACGGTCACATTGCCCGCTGTCGAGGCGATGCTGCCTGCCAGTAAATCGCCGCTGGCCTGCAGCAGATTGATGTCGCCCGCAGCGCTTGCATTGATCACGCCACCGTTGGTGCTGATATTGATGGCACCGGCAGGGTTGCTGCCTGATCCGATGCTGCCCTGCCGGGATGTCAATGAGATCGATTTTCCCTTCAGCAGTGAAGCGCCATTCGCATTGATGTCACCGGTAGTGCTCAACGAGAGATCGCCCCAGTTGCCTGCGGACCCGGCCGTCAGCTGACCGAGACTGATGGCACTGGAATTGATATTCAGATAGACGCCGTCACTGCCACCGCTGGCGTTCAGGATTCCCCCCTTGGTCAGCGTCGCTGCAAACGGTGTGTTGTGCGTGCCGATCCCGGCGGCGAAGTTACCTGTACCTGAACTTAAGGTGAGATCTTTGCTTTGCACCAAAGCAGCCGAGGTTTCCTGAATTGCCCCGGTTGCCAAAATCGTGGTTGCACCGCTTGGATTGACGATTTGCCCGGCAACAGTCACTGCCGAGTTGGAAGTCACATTGACCAGTCCGGTCGGATTGCCCAGGAAGGAAATGCCGATCTGATTATCTGCCTTCACTGAATTGGCCAGGATCAGTTGAATCGACTTGGCGTAGTTGTAATTCCATTGGCCATAGTCTGCGCCGGTCTGTCTGAAGTTAAAGTGGCAGCTGCCATCGTCACAGCCGTGGAACGCAATCGGGTTGTATTCAAAACCGACTGTTGCAGAGACACTCTCGGTAAATGCAGGCATGGCGGCATTGCCATTGGTCGTGGTCATTCCAGTTGGTGTCTTGCTGGTGTTGCTGCCAAATCCGTTGCCCTGCGCATTGGGAAGCAGGTACTGCCACGGATTATTCGGCTGCCCCGTTACCGGATCAAAAATCCAGTTGCTTTGCGTGGTGACATGCCCGGTCGAATCGTATCCGATCGTGCGCACCAGATTGGCGACCAGCTCCCAGTTCCAGCGCAGATTGGTGAGGGGATTGTAACTGCCGGTATTGGTGGCAGTGCTCGCCCCGCCCCCCGCCATCAACTGTTGTACCGTCGCAGTCGTTGCGCCCTGATACACGGTTAATCCGTTGCCGGGGGTATAGGTGTACAGCGTATTGGAATCTTTCAGCGTGTCGATAATCTGCACCGTGCTGGTCAGGGCATTTGCCGTGGCAGCACTGCCTGCATTGATATTTTGCAGCACCAGTCCCAGTCCGGTCTGGTTGGTCACATTCACGGTACCCAGACCGTTGTTGACACTGATATTGCCCAACGGCGTGGTACTCATGATGGCACCGTTCAGAACGATGGATCCACCGCCCGATGTTGCGCTCACGTCCGAGACAATAATCTGGTTGGTTTTGGCATTGTACTGGGCACTGATCTGCGACACGCCGGTCACGACCGGGCCGGTTGGGATGTCGAATAAATAGGTCGAAGTAATCCCTGATTGATAGCTGAGCCGGTCATTCGCCAGGATTGCATCCAGCGTTTTGGGCAGCGTCAGCGCCCAGTTGGTTGGCTGCCCTGCAGTCACCTGTCCGTTGATGTCAATAATCGCTGCGTTGACAGTTACGGCGGTACCGTAAATTGAGGTGCTGGTTCCCGGCGTGAAGGTCGGAGAAACGAAGTTCGACTGCGCAGTCAGGGAATTCGATTGCACGGCCCAGAACGGATTGAGACTGGACGAATTGCCGATCGAAACCGGATTGGCCACATCGCTGCAGCCAAACCAGCTGCAGTTGGTGCCCAAAAATATATAGGAATTACCTGACAGCGTCCCGACGTCGCCCAGCAAGGCAGAATTGATCGCGCCGACAGATCCTGCATGCAGATTGTTCAAGGCGTAATAATCGGCCGCATATTGCGCCGCCTGTACGGCATCAGGTGCCGCAGAACTTGGGTTGCCGCCCGGCCAGATCATGGCGCCGTTCCAATTTGAATACGGACTTCCGGTGACCGAGTAGCTTGGCGCGTCGATCAGGGCCGCGCCAAACGGCACGTCAACCTTGACGTCCTGACCGAAATCCTGCCCGGTCTGACCCAGCGAACCCTTGGCATTGAATATCGAAATCAGGCCACCCAGATTGTTCAGATTCCCCATTAAAAACAGGGCCGGTCCCACCGTGGCAAGATTGGTCGGCACGTAGTTTTGCTGCACGGTGATCGAGCTCAGATCAGTGGCAATGTTCGGAGAAACGCTGACTGTGCCGGCATTGGTTGCACCGCCGGTGAAGTTGACTTTACCGCCCGGAATATAGGGAATATAGGCGTCCTGCAAAATCAGATAATCCGGACTGTTGTTGACGACCGAAATCGTTGGATTGCCAAACGAGGTAATGCTGCCATTACCGGTAATGGTGCCGGCGTTGACATTCACCACGCCACCTGAGGCATACAGGTCAGGAATAAAAAACGCGCCGACCGGCGTGGCCGACACGCTGGAATTCAACACTGCACTGGAACCGGCCGCACCACCGGCAAACTGCGCGGCAATATAGCTTTGCGGATCGAAGTTACTGACAAACAGCGGATTCACCGCATACCCGCTGCCGGCCGATTCAAGCACCTTCGCGGTACTGCAATAAATCCCGGCATTCTGACAATCATCGATGGTGATCACCAGGCTGTGAAAAATACCGGCAGTCACTGAGCCATTGATATTTACAACGGCACTGTTGGGCGTGCTGATATCGGCAGAAGGATGGGTGGTGACCGGAATGAAGCCCAATTCAAAACCATGTCCGGTCGCATCGCTCGATGGATCGATAGCGCCCTGGTATGCGCCAATAGTTGTGTTCTGGCCGCTTTGAATGATGGAACCAGAATTCAGATTCAGCGTGGCGTTACTGCTTGCGCTGATGCTCACGCCAACGTTCGGCACTGCAATCAGTCCCCGGACGTAAGCTTCGGCATCGGCGACCGGACTGATTGCGGTACTGTAGGATCCGTCCGGAGCCTGACCGGCCTTCAGATTCACATTGCCTTCGGCCATCAGCATGGTGCCGGTATCGACGGTCACCGTCTGATTGCTGGCCACGTTGGTGGTCGCCGAAGCCGATCCGATCACTGCCAGACCATAGGTACTGACTTCAGCCGAGCTCGATGGTGACGCGATGGTCCAGGTACCCATGCCAATATTGCCGTAGCTGTACAACTGATCAGACTTGCCGGTGATTACGGTATTCGTCAAATTGGCGTTGACACTGGAACTGACGCCAGCTCCGGCCAGGGCACCGCCCGTCGCCAGACTGGCCTGATCTGCGCCCGTGACCAGGGATGAGGCGCTAAAACTGATGTCACCAGGTGCCACATTCGGACTGAGGCCAGAATGTAATACCACCTTATCGCCCAGCGTGAAACCAGAGCTTCCGGTGACCGATGTTGAACTCAGGGCGGCGGCGGCATTGACCAGCCCGCCCCCGGCACCAGTCGCACCTGAACCGGCTGCTTCATTAAACGTGTTGCTCGCCGATCCTTCGATCGCCCCGACCGCATACACGGTCAGATCAGGTCCGATCGACGCCGATGTGGTGGCAGTAGCCTGATTCGACGCGATCGATCCGCTTGCGCCAAAAGCCGACGCATTCACCGAATTGGCACGCGCGCTGTAAGTTGCAACGTGACTGGCGTCGACTGAAAACTTGCCGCCATAAACAGTATTGTTGCCGGCAGTGCCGGTATCTGCGCCAGCCAGCAACTGCGCCGTCGTGGTCGCGGTGTTTTCTGTTGAAGCCACGGCGGCATCACCAGCAATCAGGCCACCACTGCCGGCCGTGGTCGAGGCACTGTTGCGGTCGGTCTCCGTGGCATGGATAGTCAGATCAGCGATCCTGGCCGAGTCGGTAATCAGACCCGACTTGACAACGGCTTTGGCGCTGCCATCTGAGGAGGCTTTGGAAACATTGGCTCCCAAGGCAAGAAACTCGGCCACGGTCACACCGGTGGCCGTTGCACTCTGGTCAGTGCTGTTGACCGCCGTCACACTCAATGCGGCATCAGTCAGATTCACATCCTTGCCCAGCGAAGCCAGCACGGTGGCATTGTCCTGCGCACCGGCATAGGTTGCGCTGACGCCGACCAGTGCACCCACCCCGGCAATCGCGCTGGCACTGACCGCAGAATCATTCGGTTGCGGCGCTGTGGTGGCAGTCACGGCAATACTTCCGCTGCCCTGGAACACCGTATTATCGGCCACCGTGGCCGACACGTTGGGCGCTGCGCTGGCCAGCGCCACCGTGGCACCGGCAGCCGCACCACCAACTGTGACACCGGCACTGGTCGCTGACACATCGGGGGTATCGGTCGCAGCAATGCTGATCGCGCCTTTGCCCAGATTAATCGTGCCTGATGTTTCTGCCGTCACCGTCGCGCTATCGGTCGCAGTCGCGCCTGCACCCATGCCGGAGATGATGCCGCCAGCTGCTGCCAGCGCCCTGCTCGAGACACTGCCGCTGTCACTGGCAGCCACAGTAATCTGGTTATAGGTCTTGGAAATATTGCCGCCGACATCCTGCCCAATGAGCGCAGGATCCAGACTGGCCGATACCGTGCTGGTTTTTGCGGCATCAACCACCACAATACCCACTGCGGCGGCACCCACCGCTGCACCGATTCCGCTGGCACCAGCCGAACTGGTATCGTGCGCCCCGATGCTTGCAGTCGAGCCGGTGCTCCCATCACCGAGCAGGGTACCGGTAGCCTGCGCGACGACGGTATTGTCGACAATCGAATCGGCCACCGCGGCACCCAGTCCGACGATACCGGCACCACCGGCATACGCGCTGGTTTGCGCAGTGATGCCGCTGCCACCCAGCAGGACGGTGTGACCATCACTGACCTGGGCATCCACGTTCACCTTTGACGCTGTCAGGGCTCCCTTGGAAATGGCCGAAACATGATCATAAATGCGTGTGTAGGCCACCGCACCGCCGACGCCAACCGCACCGCCACCGGCAGCCCCGGCAATATTATTGGTAGAAATCAGACTCTGGGCAGTCACGCTGACCGTCGCGCCGGTGATTTTGCTGGACTGATCGACAAAGGCAGTGACGTTGTCACCACCAGCGGTGCTGAAGCTGTCACCACTGCTTGAGAATGCGGGACCCGACTGGGTCACGCCGCTGCGCTGTGCGCTCGTTAAGCCAGCATCGTTCCCGGCATTTGACGAGGCATTGGTGGTCATGGAATTGACTGACGCCAGTGAACCGGAGTTACCCTGATCCAGTTCCGACATCGCGTCACCGGTTGCGCCGGTCCCGATTAAAATCAGGGCCGCTGCGCCGCCGATTCCTGCGGTTCCACCGACTGCCAGCGTGGCCGTCACAGCGGCAATATTTTTTGTGCTGGATGCAGTGACGGCAACGGCGCCATTCGAGTCGATAGTGCTGCCGTCAATCGCTGCCTCCACTGAACTTTTCAGCACAATCACATTCGCGCCTGCGCCAACACCCAGTCCGCCTCCCAGCGCCAGCGAGCCGGCATACGCGTTCACGGCTATCGTTTCATTTGCACTGACGGTAACCGCAGCGGTCGCCAGCGGAACCGCATCACCGGAACCATCCGCCTTCGTGTTGGTGATTGTGGCGCTGGTCCTGTTATTCATCAGCGTGACATCGACCATGCCGGCAATCCCTGCCGAACCGCCTCCGGCACCACTGACGACGATACTGTTATAGGAATTATTGGTCAGCGCGTTGACGGTCAGTGGTCCTGCGACAGTCAAGATGGTCGGCGCACCGGTGTTTCCAATATAGGCCTCGGTCATGTCGGTACTGTCCGATGCGGCAAAAGATCCCGCCACGCCAGCGCCTGCGGCTGCAGCCCCGGCGCCGACCAGGGCCTGCAAGCCATTCGTTGCCGTTGCACCGACCTGTAAACTTTGGGCACTGACGCTGCCACCGGTGACATACGATTTGGTTGTGGCATTGAACAGGTTGACAAGGCCCGAGCCGACACCGGCACCGGCTGCACCTCCGGCCAGACCAGCCACAATATTTGCGCTGTCCTGTTCGGCAATCGCGTTGACCGTGACACTGCCAACCGTCGGGAGCTTGTTCCCGTAGACCGGTACTTTGACCGGCGCATCGGGATTGCCGGCAAGATTTTGCGTAACGGCTGCGACATTGCTGCCGACATTGGCCGAATTGATGTATGCCTCGGTCACCCCGTTCAGGGTATTGACAGCCACCGCGCCGCTGGCCGATACGCCTGCCGAACCGGACACTGCCCCAACAAAATTGCCCGCATACGAATAACTGCTGGCCGTGACATCAATCGCCGGTTTCGGATCGGAGGCCTTCAACCTGGTATCCACTGCCGCAGCGTCAATATAGGCGAAAGTAGTGCCGCCCAGAATATTCACTACCGGCAGCACGGCCACTGCCGCATCGCTGCCAATAGCCAGGCTGACGGCATTGGTATTGACAGTCTGCTGGGTCGTGGCAACCACCGCCAGACCGGACACGGCAAGCGTGGTTTCGGCATAGGATGGTCCGGCCACGCTCGGCGCTGACACGGTGCGTGGATCGAACTGATTGACCAGTGAGCCGCTGTTCACAACCACGGTGTCGGTCGGGACCAGGCCAGATGCATTGACCACGGTCGATGCGCCGCTGATATCAGCGCTGGTGCTGTTCTTCATTTCATTGACCACGACCGACAGACCTGCGCCGACCGCACCCAGACCAACACCGGCGGCACCGGCAACGACCGCCACATTGTTGCTGTTGCCGGCCAGGACCGCCACATTGTCACTGGCGTTGACGGTCGCACCACTGCCAATTTCAGCACTGACACTGGCTGCGGATAAATTGGTTGAGGCCGAACCGGCAATGCCGACCTGGCTGGTACTGACTGCGCCCGCTACCGAGATCGTTTTGATCGTATCGCTTGACTGGCCAGAGACGCTGACATTGGTTGCTGTGACAGTCGCGCCTTCAATCGCGGCAGTCACGTTCGGCGCAGCCCCGGCACCGGCAGTGGGATCGCCCATCTGATTGACCGCAATGGCAGCACCAATGGCACTGCCATTGGTGGCGAACGCAACGTCGCCTGCCAGAGATTGAATGCTTGCGCTTTGTGATGCTTTCACAACCACATTGGCGGCATCGACATTGGTTAGCTCAAGGGGCGCCGTGCCAGTCTGATCGATCTGCGCACTGGTGCCGGAAGAAATCTTGTTATAGGTTGCCGAGCCAACGCCTGCCAGGTAACCGCTGGCAGCACCGACACCAACACTGAGTGCCAGTATGGTGGTCTGATTATCGGCCTCGACGCTGACCTTGCCCGCCGTGGAAACAATGGTTGCTCCGGAAATTGTCGCAGTCAAATTATCCGCAACCGTGTTTTGGACATAGGACAGGCCGACATTGGATTTACCGACCTGCACCACACCAGCCACGTCAACAATGGCGGCACCTGCGCCCAGGCTCAAACCGGCGGCGCTGCCGGTGAAATCGATGCTGGACAGGCCAGCCGGATTGCCATCAACCTGGCTGATGATGTGATCCAGGTCAGTCTGGTCGCCACCGGCCGCCTGCACCTGCACGTTGCCGCTGACGTGAAGGTTGGATAGACCAAGCGTATCACCGACAATCGCGGCATTCGAGGTTCTGGAAATCGAGTCAAACACCAGCGCGCCTGAAAATCCGGTGGCACCTGAACCGCCACCGGCGGTAGCCGCGCCGATGATAACCACATCACTGTTGATCGCCTGAACCTTTACCGTGTCAAACTTGCTGATCGTACTGCCCACAATGCGCGCATCGTTGGCATGGGCCGACGTTCCCGGATCACCCAGTGACAGATAGCTCAGGGCAACGCTGCCGCCGCCCTGCCCGCCAAAATACATCGACCCGCCACCAATGCCGATGTTGCTGTGGTCATAGGCGACCACCGACACGCTGCTGCCAGGCACGGTTGCCGCACCAGCGCTGACGGTGGAATCGAGCAAGGTGGCCGATACGCCATCGTTGATCAGTGCCAGCGACACCGAACCGGCAGCGGAATAATTGGAATAGCCTTTCTTGCTGGTATTGGCAGCAAAATCGACGCCCACATTGGTTTGCTGACCCGAACTGAGGCCCTGCACGGCAACACTGTCAAAACCGCTGACCGTGGCATTGCTCATTGCCGCATCGGTTTGATTGTTGCTGATTTCGACTGCCACGGTACCACCCACGGCCGCACCGCCCTTACCGCTGTCACCCTTGCCACTGATCAGTGCCGCTGCACCGGCGGCGGTGCCAATATACGTGTCACGAATCGCTTCAACGGTGAACGAACCGGCCGACCGGGCCGGGTCAACGTAAGCGGGCGCGACATAGCTGATGGAAACCGGATTGGCCGCGCTGCTGCCCGACACATAACTGTCGGTATTCAAGGCAATCTGATTGATCGCCACGCTGCCTGAAATTGTCAGACCGAAACCGGAATCAGACTCCTTGGTCGTCAGATAATTTGCCGCGCTGGTCAGGAAGCTGCGCAATGAGGTCGCCGACAGACTCGGCTCACTGCCGACGGCATCGCTGCGTGATTGGGTATCGGGTGAAGTTGAACCGGATGACTGTGAGCCGGAAGACTGTGAGCCTGATGAGGTGGTCGAATTTGAGCCCGCCGCAACCGCGACTGCGCCGATCTGGCCGATGCTGGCCGCGTCAATCTCCAGCGACCCGGTGGTAAACTGCGCAGCCGGTGCCACCCCGGTATAGGCAAGCGAAGGATCGATGCTGCTGTTGTCACCAATGAACGCCTTGGTATTGGCGTTGACTTCATTGATGCTGGTCGCCACACCGATACTGTCCGGATTATTTTTTTGCACACTGCCGGTGACCGTCAGCAGATTTTGCGCTGCACTGGCCGAAACCGCGACATCTGCCGCGCTGATCACAGCGGCATTGCTGATGGACGCCTGGGTGCTGTTAGTGATACTGGTATAAGCGACGATCCCGCCACCGGTAATTGATTTGCCGCTGCCTCCTGACGGCGAAATGGACAGGACCAGACTGTCATCCGTTGCAAGCACAGCCAGCCGTGAATTGGTCTGCACATTGGCATCGGCACCGATACCGGACAGGGTCGTGTCGCTGCTGTAAATATAATTGCTTGAGCCGCCACCAGAAGCCTTATCGGAACTGCCCAGACCAAAGTTACCACCGATATTGATGGTCTTGATGCTGTTCTGCGCCTGCACGGCTACTGCGCTGGTAAATGCCAGTGCGCGTGCCGTGCCAGCCTGACCGAGACTGGCATCGTCACCCGTATCCAAAGCCGTGCTCCAGCTGTTTTTTGTGACGGTCGGCGTCGAAATCGAACTGGTCAGCTGCGCGCCCTTGCCAACCCAGGCCGTCGCCTGGTTGGTCATACTGAGATAATTGACCGAACCGGAAAAGCCGGTATCCGGGGTGGTGGCAGAGCCGTTGGCACAGCTGGACGCAATCGAAGCGCAAAAATTGGCGGTACTGCTGAATGTCGAGGCCAGACTGCTCAGGGCAGTGAAAATACTCGACGGGCTGGCCCAGGTTGACGCCGCGCCAAGCGCCGACACTTCATTCACCAGGGGCGCATTGAGAGGCAAACTGTTATTGGCGTAAATGCCAATATACGGCGCAGTGATGATCGCCCCGCTGCCCACTTCCGCGTCGGCAGACAATGAACGTACTGCCACCGTGACACCGGCATTCAAGCCAACCGGACTGGCTGAATTACCCGACACATCCTTGATGTTGACCGCGCTGGAAGCTGCGCTGATCGCTCCGGCATCGACAGTTTGTGCCGTCAGCGTTGTCGTGTTGGCGCTAATGCTGGTAGCGGCAGCGATTTTCGCGCTGGCAGATTGCGCGTCGCCCAAAGTCAGGGCCATGGCAGCACCGAATTTGGGAGTGGCTGCGTCGGTCGACATGACTGCCGTGGCAGGACTGCCAGCCATCGCGCCTTCAAGATAGGTCGTGGCCGCGGTCGAGGCGCTTTGAATGGTGCCGGATGAGGGGCCGTTCCCGGTTTCGGCTTTGCTGGCAGCGGTCACTGAATCTTTTTTCGTCAACGAATCCGCTTCCACCAGCAACTGCCCGGTCCCGGCCGTACGCGCCGTGGTGGCAAGAGTGAGCGTGGCAGCTTCCAGCGCAGTGGCTGTGGAAGTCAGTCCGTTCGCAAACGCCAGCACCCGTCCGCCGCCGCTGTTACTACTCCCGCCACCGCTGCTGCCACCACTGCTGCCGCTGCTCCAGACAGTATTGGAAGCAGCAACCGAAAATGAATTGCTGTTGAGCGCAACGACGCTCACGTTTTGCGCCGTCACGCTCGCGCCCGATAAAATCTGTGCGGTAGATTGCACATCGGCCGCTCCATAGGCCGCGGTCAGTGCGACCGGCCCAGTCGAATCAGTCGAATAAGTCGCCGCGGCCACAGCCAGCGTGGCAGTATTGTGCGCACGCACCGTCAGCGTCCCACCGGCATTCACTGTGGCACCGGCTTCGATCTGGGCCACCGCATTGCCCACCACCTTGCCATACACAACTGCAGGCATGTCCGGGTTGCTATTGTTCGCGGAAGCCACGGTATAGGCGGAATCGTCCGCCGTTGCAGTGGTCACGGCATTGAGCACAACGTTATTGCTGGCGACAATATTGGCGCCACTGTGGATCATGACATGCGAGTGCGCCGCACCCGACACCACGCCAACTCCATTGCCCAAGCTTGCCGGAGTCAGGTCGCCGGTCGTGCTCAGAGCAATGCCGGACTGTGTATTGCTGTAATTTGACACCGCACTTGAGCTGGCTGAAAAAAGTAAATTTGCGCCTTTGATCGTGCCCGAAATATCAATCCCGCCAGTGGCGCTGACAAACCCGCCCAGCCCATTTGGCGCCGTGTTGGCGCTGGTCGCAATCAGCGTCACATCACCAGCGGCAAAGGAACCGGTTGCCGAAGCATCCAGCGTGCCGCCAATGTTGATGCTCGGGGCGCTCAACCTGATCGATCCAGCATCACCGTGTGGGTTGGTGGTGTTAACGCTGCCACCGGGCGCCACTGTAAAACTGATGCTCGCGTCGAGCCCCCAGCTGAGGCCACCGGTGATAATCGAATTGCCACTGTTATCAATCAGCACGATGTCCGGATCGACAGTCCAGCTGCCAACTTTACCCTGGCTGGCGGACGCCTTGTAGATCCCGCCGCCCAGCGTTACCGTGCCAGTGGCGCTGGTGTCGATGCTGCCGCCATTGCCCGAGACGCCTGCCGACACGTCCAACAGCGGACCTGAACCGGTCTTGTCACCCAGGCTCAGATTACGCGCTGCAAATACCGTGATGCTTCCGCCATCGGCCTGCGTACCGTTTCCTTTGGCACTGAGCAGCGCGCCATTTTCGATGTTGATATCGCCGCCAACGGTCTTGATACCGATCGTCCCACCCGCATGATTGGTACTGCCGTCGGCCTGCAATTGACCGGAGATATCTGCCGAACTCTGGGCGACAATTTCGATCGCGCCATTGTGCTCAACCAGATCCACAATCTGATTGGCCGCACCTGGATTGACGATCTGTTGAAAGGCATTGATCTGCGCTACAGCCGCATTGCCGGTCGTGATCTGACCCGAGACATTGACAGCGTTGGCACTGAGACGCACGCCGTCCGGCGCATTGATTTTTCCAAAAATATCGATGATGCCGTTGCCGGACACCGGCGCAGCATTGGCCAGCAAAATGGCGCTCGAAGCCGGATCGATCAAACCGTTCGGGTCCATCAGTTTGCTCATGAAGGATTGCGTCGGACTGGAGAACGCCAGACTGCCAACATTGATCAGACCGCTTTTACCCACTACCACGCCGTAGGGATCGGCAAAAAAAACATTGCCGCCGATTTTTCCGTTCTTGTAGGAATTGAGCACGCCATTGATGATGGCCTGACTGCTTGAGACCAGATTGACCAGGCTCGCCGACCCTTGCGGCAGATACAGATTGGCGGTGTTTCCCTGTCCCAGATTGAACGTCGAGAAAGAATTGAATGCCACTGTCCCGGATACCGTGGCCGTGGTGATGCTGGTCGTTTGTCCCTTGACGGTTATGGTGGTTTTGGTTTTGCCATCCACAGTAATGCTGTTGGCAGTTTTCAGTGACCCTGGCGCGGCCATGCCTGCCGGCTCGCTTTTGCCATCCCGGTTGGTGCTGCTGTTCTTTTTAAACGGACCCGGCGCAGTAGCGGCGGCCAGAGTGTGCAGGCTGAAGCAGCACAGTACCGCCAACACCAGCGGTTTCATCGCGCTGACCGGCATGGGCTGTTCGTCAACCGTGATGGCAGCTTTGTTGCGCGTGGCGGAGGCTGATTTGCCCAGGGTAGTGCCGAGTTCGGAAACCGCGATCCATTCGCGCAGGACTTCTGACCAGATTGATCTGAAAATATGATTCACTTGAGTTTCCCGTCGCTGATGATTAAATTGGTTGAATGCGCGAGATCAAGTGTCGTTTGTTACGAAATCCGACTCAATACCGCATGCTGGCGCGATGATAGCCGTCCGGGCGTCTTTTGTATGTCCCCACAACAGGTGACAGCGGCGTATCTATGTTGTGGGATCATTGTTACAATCGCCATCTTGTGCCGTTATCACGGGTCGGACTTTTATTCATAAGGAATGTATGCAAACACCCGAAGACGACACGCTGATTCGCGTCATGCTGGTGGAAGACGATATCGATTTTCAGAAATTCCTGATTTCTGCAATCGAGGCCGTCCCCGACATGCAGTTAATGGCCGTCGCCAGCACCCGCGCGCAGGGTTTGCAGATGCTCGAAACAACCCGGTTTGATGTATTGCTCGTTGACCTGGGGCTGCCCGATGGATCCGGCATCGACATCATCACCGCCGCTCATACAAAATACCCGCAATCCAATATCATGGTCAGTACGACTTTTGGTGATGAACTGCATGTCATGCAATCGCTGGAAGCAGGCGCATCGGGCTATCTGCTCAAAGACAGCGAATCCAGACGGATCGTGTTTGAAATTCGCAGCCTGCATCGCGGCGGCAGCCCGATCAGCCCGCTGATTGCGCGCCAGATCCTGACACGTTTTCACCGCGACAAAACCCCGCTCAAACCGAGCTCAGCGCCGCAGCAGAATGCAGTCTTGTCAGCGCGTGAGAAAGAGGTGCTGGAATATATCACCCGGGGATTTACGGCGGAAGAAATCGCCACGCTGATCGCTGTCTCACGCCATACCGTGCTGACCTACGTGCGCCGCATCTACACCAAACTGGAGGTCAATTCCAAAGCCGAGGCAATTTATGAAGCGCGCACGCAAGGCTTGCTCGATGACTGATCCGGTGCGTTACCTGCGAAAGGCGGTCTTGTCACTGCCGGGTCTGCTGGTGGTTCTGCTACTTTGGCTGCCAGCGGCGCATGCCGATACGCCCTTACATTTCAACGCCGCGCAGATCTGGTCCATGCCCTCTTACGGCTATGCACCGCCACCCTACAGCATTCATCCTGAAGAACTGAGCGGGCCGTGGCAACCGGTCACCCTCCCCTATGCCCTGCAACCGGCACTGATTCCGGCCAACCCAGCCGGTCATGCAGGCGAGAAGCCAACGGTGGTCACCTGGTATCGTCTGCAGATACCTGTGCTGTCACCTGCGACCGGTCCGCGTTATCTCTACATACCGCGCTGGAAGACCGACGGCCAGATTGCCGTGTATGGCGATAGCCGCCTGCTGTACCAGTCCCATTCCAGCATCGCGTGGAATGGCTGGAATACCCCGTTATGGATAGCGCTGGACGAAACCGAGGGCGCGCTGCCTCCGCGTCTGATCAATATCCGGATAGTGCGACCGGCCAGCTCGGGCGGCGGCATTTCTTCGGTCTGGTTAGGCAGCCAAGAATCATTGAGCTGGCGTTACCACGCCAGATACCTGCTGCAGAACATGTTACCGGCCATGAGCAGCGCGGCTTTCCTGGCCGTCGGTCTGTTTTCCCTGTTCGTGTGGTTGAAGCAGCGTGACGAATGGTTTTACGGCCTGTTTTTTTTGGTATCGGTGACGTCCTACCTGCGCAACCTGCATTTTTACCTTGGCACGGAGCGGCTGCCCATTTCCGATGAATGGTTTAGCTGGGTCACGGTCAATTCCCTGTTCTGGCTGGTTGCCCTGGTCCACGTGTTCATCACCTGTCTGCACGATCGCGGGCAACGCTGGTTAAACCGGCTGGTGACCGGCATCGTGCTGGTCGTCGGCATTGCCACCCTGCCGGTGTTTGGTATGGAAAGCGTGTATGTGATCTCATCGCTGGTGTATCTGTTTTTGATCATCATGGGCGCAACCATTGCCGTCATGGGCTGGAAAAATTCCCGTCTGGCGCACTCCACCGAAGGGCTGCTGCTGTCTGGCTGGAGTGTGCTGGGCATCCTGTTTGGCATGTATGACTGGCTGCTGCAAAACAACTACGTCAGTATCGAAAGCATTTACCTCGGTCCGTATTCAAGCATCAGCGCATTCGTGGTTTTCATGATCATTCTGTTTCACCGTTATGTCGGCGCGATCAATACGGTCAAACAGCAAGTGATCAACCTCGCCGAACAGCTGCTGGCCCAGAATAATGAGCTGGAGGAGAGTTATCGGCGTCTGCGCCAGAACGAGCAGCGCCAGATCCTGGCTCGCGAACGGCAAAGGATCGTGCAGGACATGCACGACGGTCTGGGCTCCTCCCTGATCAGCGCCTTGCGGGTAATCGAGCACGGTCACCTTGACCAGAGCGAGATTGCCTTGTTACTCAAAGGCTGTATCGACGATCTGAAACTTTCGATTGATTCCATGGAGCCGGTGGAAGCCGACCTGCTGCTGTTGCTGGCCACGCTGCGCTTTCGGCTGGGTCCGCGCCTGGAGAGTACCGGCATTATTTTGCGCTGGGAAGTGGTCGTCATTCCGGGACTGGACTGGCTGGACCCGCGCAACTCACTGCACATTCTGCGCATTCTGCAGGAAGCATTTACCAACATCATCAAGCACACCCGCGCCACGGAAATCATTGTGGCCACTGCCGTTGACCAGGGTTTTGTGGTGGTGACAATCACCGACAATGGTTCAGGTTTTTCAGTCGCCGAGGCACTGAAAAAAGGCGGAAAAGGACTGTCCAACCAGCGCAGCCGGGCCGAGGCGATTGGCGCTGAAATCAGCTGGGAGTCGGGCCCCGACGGGACCAGACTGACGCTGCGCCTGCCGGTGTGCCGGGAGCAGGCCCGGCTCGATGCCAGGGGCTAAATTCAACAGCGTCCCCATGTCTTCGCCCAATTCTGCATAAGCTGATGCAGATCCGCCCTCCAAGGCAAGGCACTACCGCCAGATCTTGATAATGACCCGGTACCTGCACGAATTCGCCAAAATACACCTTGACCAAGCTTTTGAATTTGGTACCACACCAGAATTCTGGTTGAATCTTCAAATAGCCTACGACCTGCGCTCAACCCAAAAAGATGTTTTGAAAATGATTGAAAAGGAAATCCAGCCATTGGAATTTCAGGACGCCTGACCGTCAAGATGGCGACAGTTGCCTTGGCTTGACTCAACGCTGGCTTTACCCAGAATCTCGAGGCTTAGAAGCGCCGAGCTGAGACTCTTGCCGTGTGCGTCCAGCGCAAGTGAGCGCGTCACGCCACCGCCGAGCGATTTATACATAACAAAGTTCAGCGCCCCCAAACCAGCGAGTTCATAGCGAACGACGCGGCCTGCGACGACATCCGCAAAATGCTCTTGTACCCGCTGGGCGGTGACCGACTGTTCTAACAATGGGTAGTCCTTCATGTCGAATACGATGAGGGCGATATTGGAGGTGTCCCCTTTGTCGCCAGCCCGGGCGTGGGCAATTTCACGCAATTTCATATCAGTTCTCCTCAAAATGTATGGTCGCTCGAACCAATTCGCGCGGTATGAATGTCGAACACACTGCAACGACTTCCTTTGCCGTCTTCGTCGCACCGCCACCACCAGCCGGGCCACAGGTATAGAGCGTTTCCACCTCGTTTCCGATGCGCTGCGCGTTGGCGAGATCGTCGGTGCGACCGACAACGCGAAGGCGTACTTCATATGGATCACGGTGAGAGGCACTTAATGTTTGTCCATGCAGTGCATTGATGCCGATCAGATCAAAGCGCGCCTCCGACATTTGCACACCTGTCATGCGCAATCTTTCCGCAACGATGTCCATTGCCAGGCGCGCGCGTTCCGTCGCTCCGGGACCGGCATAAGATATTTGGCCTTCGCCGATAAATCCATCGACATACCCAACCGACACTTTCAACATGGCGGGTCTGGGCATTCCGGTAGCGCCACGCAATTCAACCTGATCAGGCCCAAGCTGCGTGATTTCGACTGCAGAAAAGTCAGCGATCACGTCCGGGGTGAGATAGGACTTTGGGTCGTGTATTTCATACAGCAGCTGTTCCTTGCAGGTCGCTACAGTCACACAACCACCGGAGCCCGCAACCTTGGTAATGACCGCGCTGCCGTCCTCGCGAACTTCTCCGATCGGAAATCCCAGTCGCGCCAATTGCGCTACATCCTTGTAGCCCGGATCGGCAAAGTATCCCCCGCTGACCTGCCCCGCGCATTCGAGCAAATGACCGACCAGAATCCCCTGACCAAGCCGACACCAATCGTCCATTGCCCAACCAAACTCATGAATCAGCGGCGCCAGTACCAATGCCGGATCCGCCACTCGTCCAGTAACGTTAATTGGAATCCACCATGGAATTTTCACGCAACGAAACAATGCCTCTTTCGCAAGCGAGGGCCAATTTTTCAGAGTTGGCTGATCAGGCAAAAGCAGGTTCCGGAAAAATCATCACCAAGAATGTTGAAAGATACGTCGCATTAATTAATGTACAGCGGCTGGAGCTTGCATACATTGGTCGATTACTTATCGATGAAGTCAATGCCGGATTGAACGACGTCGAATCCGGCCAGATTAAGGATGCTCGCGCCACGATCAAGTCGATGAAGCGCGGGTGCAAACTTGAGAAGAAGTTGCCGTGAACTTCAAGATTCAATTGCAAATCACCGCCAACTTCGAACGCAATATACTTGGCAATCGGTCATTCGCTATTTGCGCATGGCGAATGATGGATAAAGCGGGTATATCCTCGAAATGCAAATCAGCCAGATGGTCGTGTGCAATTTCAAGGCCGAGCGCCTGAACAAATTCGTCAAAATACTACTTGACCAAATTCCTGAAAACACCTATCGTTTATCGATAAACGGTAAGCAGCTAAAATATGATCCAGTCATTCAGATGTAAAGAGACACAATCATTATTTGAAGGTAATCGTGTACCCAAGTTCGTAAATTTTGCGCCAATTGCGGAGCGAAAATTACAAATGTTGGATGCCGCAACGGCACTCTTAGACTTGCGCTCGCCACCCGGGAATCACCTGGAGGCATTAAGCGGAAATCGGTTTGGCCAACACAGCATTCGTGTTAATCAACAATGGCGAATCTGTTTTATCTGGACTGAACACGGTCCAGCCAATGTTGAAATTGTCGACTATCACTGATTTATTTAAATGAGGGAATTATGCAAAAAAATAAAATGAGACCGATTCACCCGGGCGAAATTTTGCGTGAAGAGTATTTGCAGCCACTGAACATGACGCCTCATGCGTTGGCCAAAGCCTTGCATCTGCATGCCGCGAGAATCAATGAAATCGTCCGCGAAAACCGCGGAGTAACGTCCGACACCGCATTGCGACTTGCCCGATATTTTGGTACCACACCAGAATTCTGGTTGAATCTTCAAATGGCCTACGACCTGCGCTCAACCCAAAAAGATGTTTTGAAAATGATTGAAAAGGAAATCCAGCCATTGGAAATTCAGGCTGCCTGAATTTCAATCTGGCACCGCGGTGTTTGCACATCGATCAAAGGCAGGATTGCTCAAATCCACATTCGCTACGCGAGATTCAGGGCAGTTCAGCCAGTGCAACCGGCACCAAAAAATCATTACTCAAGCGCTCACCCAACTCATTGATCTGTTCCAGGTAGCGCACCAGATAAGCATGCAGCCCGAACTCCAATATCGCATCGATCGAAGTGTTTTCCAGCCCCTGATACAGATCCTGGGCAAACTTTTCGGTCGCGGCGGACGCTTCGCTGCTCACGTCACCAAGGTTTTGCACCACACCTTTCACACACGCGGCCAGTGAGCGCGGCATGTTCACCTGCAGCATCAGCAATTCGGCGACGCGCTCAGGTGTGATCACGTCGCGATATACCTTGCGGTAAATTTCAAATCCGGACACTGAGCGCAGCAACGCTGCCCAATAATAAAACTCGGTCTCCGAGCTGATCTCGCTGCCATCATCATTCGGTGCAGCGAGAAATTTTACGTCGAGTATCCGCGCGGTATTGTCGGCGCGCTCCAGAAAAGTGCCGAGCCGGATGAAATTGAGGGACTCATCCTGCAGCATGGTGCCGATGGTGACGCCGCGTGACAGGTGGGAACGGAACTTGACCCATTCAAAAAATTCGCTCGGATTGGTTTTGTGTAATCCCGATTGCAAATGGCGCTGCAGCATCAGCCAGGTCAGATTCTGGGTCTCCCACACTTCGGTGGTCAGACTGCCGCGCACCGCCCGGGCGTTTTCGCGTGCGGCTTTCAGACAGCTGGCAATCGAGGACAGATTGTCGGCATCCATCACCATGAAATTGATGACGTTCTGCTGGGTCGGCGCATCGTATTTTTTAAAAAAATGCGGTTCGAGTTCAGATATTTTAAGTTGCGCCAGCCAGCTTTGTTCGAGCGCGCTCTCGTCTTGCGGCATCAGTGAATTTTCCAGATTCACGTCCAGCATTCTGGCTGTGTTCTCGGCACGTTCCGTGTAACGCGCCATCCAGAACAGATGATCGGCAGTGCTGCTCAGCATATTATCTCTCCAGTATCCAGGTATCTTTTGTACCACCGCCCTGCGATGAATTCACCACCAGCGAACCCTCTTTCAACGCCACCCGGGTCAAACCGCCAGGCGCCATCACCACCGATTTGCCGGACAGCACAAACGGACGCAGATCAATGTGGCGCGGCGCAATGTCCTGCGCAACATAGGTCGGACAGGCCGACAGTGCCAGCGTCGGCTGGGCGATATAGCCTTCCGGTCGGGCCAGGATGCGCTGCCGGAACTGTTCGATTTCTGCCTTGCTGGCAGCCGGACCAACCAGCATGCCGTAGCCACCGGCACCATGCACTTCCTTGACCACCAGCTCGGCCAGATGCTCAAGCGTGTAGGACAGATCCTCTTTCTTGCGGCACTGGTAGGTGGGCACGTTATTCAGTATCGGCTCCTGGCTCAGATAAAACCGGATCATGTCGGGGACGTACGGGTAGATCGACTTGTCGTCAGCGACACCGGTTCCGATCGCATTGGCCAGACTCACATTGCCCTTGCGGTAGGCAGAAAACAGACCCGGCACGCCCAGCGTTGAATCGCTGCGGAATTCCTGGGGATCGAGATAATCATCATCGATGCGCCGGTAGATGACGTCGACCCGTTTCGGTCCGCGCGTGGTGCGCATGAAAACAATATCGTTATCGACAAACAGGTCGCTGCCCTGCACCAGATTGACGCCCATCTGCTGCGCCAGAAAGGCGTGTTCAAAATAGGCCGAGTTATACATGCCGGGGGTCATGACCACTACAGTCGGATTGTCGCGGCCTTTGGGTGCCGAGCAACGCAGCGTGTCCAGCAGCAGATCAGGATAATGCGCGACCGGTGCGATCCGGTGCCGGGCGAACAGATCCGGAAACAGGCGCATCATCATCTTGCGGTTTTCCAGCATGTAGGAAACCCCGGACGGGACACGCAGATTATCTTCGAGCACATAAAACTCACCCTCACCGGCGCGCACGATGTCCACGCCCGCGATATGCGCATACACCGACAGACTGACATCGACGCCCTGCATTTTTTTGCGGTACTGGTCGTTGTTCAAAATCTGTTCGGGTGGAATCAGCCCGGTCTTCAGGATGTGCTGATCATGATAGATATCGTGCAGAAAAAGATTCAGCGCCGTGACCCGCTGGATCAGACCGGCTTTGAGCTGCTTCCACTCGGCGGCGCAGATGATGCGCGGGATGATGTCAAACGGAATCAGCCGCTCATTCCCTTCATTGTCGCCAGTGACGGCAAAGGTAATCCCCACCCGCCTAAAAATCAGCTCGGCTTCGACCCGCTTCTGTTCGATCAGCTGCGGCTGCTGCTCTGCCAGCCAGCTTTGGAAGTGGCCATAATGCTGGCGCACTTCAGAAGGACTTGAATACATTTCGTCAAAAAATCTACGCATCGTTACCTCCCGGTTGATTACTCACTATCAAGAACCGTGCCAGGCACTGCCCTCCGTCGTTCCAGCGGGCCCAGGCGGGAACCTAGCGTCGTTTGGTTTGGGACCAGGGATATACGACACTGGGTTCCCGCCTAAGGCCGCGGGAACGACGGGGCAGGGGTTGCCGAAACAGGGTCGTCAGGTACTCGGGTATGAATCCTGCTAGTTGAGGTCAATGAGTTCCGGACCACTTCGCTTTTAATTATTGAAAGACAATACTTTATGGCCATCCGTATCGCGCTTCATCACCGAACTCGTTACCAGTACGATCGCCTAATCAACCTGTCGCCGCATGAAGTGCGGCTGCGTCCGGCACCGCATGCCCGCACGCCCATCCTCTCGTATTCGCTGACCGTTCAGCCGAAAAAGCACTTCATCAACTGGCAGCAGGACCCTTATGGCAACTACATAGGCCGCTTCGTGTTTCCCGAAAAAACCGATTTGCTGGAATTCACGGTCGATCTGGTTGCCGACATGACGGTCATTAATCCGTTTGATTTTTTTGTCGAAAAATATGCCGAGCATTTTCCGTTTGCCTACCCCGGCCAGTTGCAGGGTGAACTGAGCCCCTATCTGAAAAGCGATGAAGCCGGTCCGCTGCTCAAAAAATGGGTGGCAGAGGCACGGGAGGAGCTGCTGGCGGAAAAAATTCTGACCAACGATTTTCTGGTGGCGATCAATCAGCGCCTGCAAAAGCAGATCGCCTACCTGCTCAGAATGGAGCCCGGCGTGCAAAAGCCGGAGGAAACCCTGCAACTGGCCTCGGGCTCGTGTCGCGACACCGGCTGGTTGCTGGTGCAGATTCTGCGCGAAATGGGGCTGGCGGCGCGCTTTGTGTCGGGCTATCTGATCCAGCTCAAGGCCGATCAGGCCGCACTGGATGGTCCGAGTGGTACCGAGGTCGATTTCACCGACCTGCATGCCTGGACCGAAGTGTATATTCCCGGCGCGGGCTGGATCGGGCTGGACCCGACTTCGGGCATGCTGGCCAGCGAAGGTCATATCCCGCTGGCCTGCACGGCCCTGCCCTCATCCGCTGCGCCGGTTACCGGATTCACCGATGAGGCCGAGGTCACTTTTACCCACACCATGACGGTAACCCGCATTCACGAAGATCCGCGCGTAACCAAACCGTACACCGAGGAGGACTGGCAGCACATCGATCTGCTCGGGCAGCAGGTCGATGACGACCTGAAACGCAGCGATGTGCGCCTGACCCAGGGCGGCGAGCCGACCTTTGTCTCGATTGATGACATGGACGGCCCCGAATGGAACACGCTGGCGCACGGCGACAACAAGCGCAAGCTGGCCGGGCAGCTGATGCAGCGCCTGAAAAATCATTTTGCACCGGGCGGTCTGCTGCATTACGGTCAGGGCAAATGGTATCCGGGTGAACCCCTGCCGCGCTGGGCCCTGAACATTTTCTGGCGCACTGACGGTGAGCCGCTCTGGGTCGACGAGACGCTGTTTTCCGATGAAAACCACAACGACGGCTATGGTCCGGCCGAGTCCGGCCGCTTCATGGAAGAGCTGATCCGCATGCTGAACCTGCCGACCGGCAGCGCCATCTCCGCCTATGAAGACGTGATCCTGCAGGTGCAACGCGAACAGGCCATGCCGCTCAATCTGGACCCGACCAAGGCCGATCTGACCGACCCGGATGAACGGCGTCGGCTGGCACGTCTGCTGGCACGCGGACTGGGACAGGTGGCCGGTTACGTGCTGCCGCTCAAGGCTCTCGAATTCGACCCGGAGCATTCGCTGGGCACGATCTGGAAAACCTCGCCCTGGCCACTCAAGCGCGAGCATCTGTATCTGCTGGAGGGCGACTCGCCACTGGGACTGCGCCTGCCGCTGCAATCCCTGCCGTGGGTGATGCCCAAAGATAAAGTCAGCGAATTTGAGGTCGACCCGTTTGCCCCGAAACCGGCCCTGGCCAAATCAGCCCGGCGCGCCGCCCACATTCCCGCACGCATAGCCAAAGCCAACGCCACGGTCCCGCCTGCAAAAACAGCAACGACAGTGGCCGCCACCGATATCATCCACACCGCGCTGTGCATCGAAGTGCGCCGCGGTCGGCTGCATGTATTCATGCCGCCATTGAAACGGATTGAAGACTATCTGGCGCTGGTCAATGCGATCGAGCACACTGCCGCAAAACTGAAGTTCAAACTGTGGCTGGAAGGCTATCCGCCGCCGCGTGATCCGCGCATCAAGCTGCTCAGCGTCACGCCCGATCCCGGGGTAATCGAAGTCAACGTGCATCCGGCCGCCAGCTGGAATGAACTGGTCTACAACACCACCACGCTGTATGAAGAAGCGCGTCTGACCCGCCTCGGCACTGAAAAATTCATGCTCGACGGACGGCACACCGGCACCGGCGGCGGCAATCACGCGACCTTAGGTGGCGCAACGGCAGAAGACAGCCCGATGCTGCGTCGCCCCGATCTGCTGAAAAGCCTGATCACTTACTGGCAAAACCATCCGGCTCTGTCGTATCTGTTTTCCGGGACCTTCATCGGACCGACCAGCCAGGCACCGCGTGTCGATGAAGCGCGCGACGACAATCTGTATGAACTGGCGATTGCCTTCCAGCAGATGGATCAGGTTCTGCCCACTATGCATCCCGGCGACAAACCGTGGATGGTGGACCGCCTGCTGCGCAATCTGCTGGTCGATCTGACCGGCAATACCCACCGCTCGGAATTTTCCATCGACAAACTGTATTCGCCGGACGGTCCGACCGGACGGCTCGGGCTGGTCGAATTTCGCGCCTTCGAAATGCCCCCGCATGAACGCATGAGCCTGTTGCAGATGCTGCTGCTGCGCGCGCTGGTGGCGCGCTTCTGGAATCAGCCGTATCAGCAAAAACTGATTAACTGGGGCACCGCCCTGCATGACAAATGGATGCTGCCGCACTTTGTCGCGCAGGACATGCGTGATGTCGTCAAGGACCTGAACCGCGCCGGCTATGCGTTTGCCGAGCACTGGTTCGATCCGTTCATCGAATTTCGCTTCCCGCGTTTCGGCACGGTGGTCTACGAAGGGGTTGAAATGGAATTGCGTCAGGCAATCGAACCGTGGAATGTGCTGGGCGAAGAAATGAGCGCGGGCGGCACGGCGCGTTATGTGGATTCGTCGGTGGAACGCATGCAGCTGCGCGTGCGTGGTCTGACCGGCGGTCGCCACGTGATTGCCTGCAATGGCCGCATGCTGCCGCTGCACCCGACCGGTGTGCCGGGTGAGTTCGTCGCGGGAGTGCGGTTTCGCGCCTGGAGTCCATGGTCGGCGCTGCATCCGACCATTCCGGTCCACGCGCCGCTGGTATTTGATCTGGTCGATACCTGGAGCGGGCGCGCCATCGGCGGCTGCACCTATCATGTGGCCCATCCGGGTGGCCGCAGTGAAGAAAGTTCGCCAGTCAATGCCAATGCCGCCGAGGCCCGTCGCTTTGCCCGTTTTTGGGAACATGGACATACGCCCGGCCCGATGTTTGTGCCCAAGGAAGAACTCAATCCCAATTTCCCGTTGACACTCGATTTGCGTTGGCAAGCGCGTTAACCGTATCATCTGGGTCTTGCATTAATGAATAAGTGAAGCAATGTTAACTAACTTACTGGCGAAATATCGTCCTCAATCAGGCGGTTTTGATGAAATGCTGGACGAAGCCAAGCTGCCGCGTCCGCATTGGCGCACCATTTTAGACAGTCTGGCCGACGAAACGCCCGAAAATATCACACGACGCCTCGATATGGTGCAACGTCACGTGCGCGAGAACGGCGTGACCTATAACGTGTACACCGATGCCAAAGGTATGCAGCGTCCCTGGAATCTGAATTTTTTGCCATTTATCCTGCCCGAACATGAATGGGCCGAGATTGAAGCCGGGGTAATTCAGCGTGCCACCCTGCTCAATCAGATTCTGGTGGATGTGTACGGCGATCAAACCATCATCAAGGAAGGGCTGGTGCCGCCGACCCTGATTCATGGTCACGGCGGTTTTTTACGGCCCTGTCATGGCATCCGCCATCTTGACAATATCGCCCTGCATTTTTACGCGATCGATCTGGCGCGCGCGCCCAGTGGTCGCTGGTGGGTGGTGGCAGATCGCACCCAGGCGCCGTCCGGTGCCGGTTATGCATTGGAAAACCGCTCGGCAATGGCACGCACTTTCCCAGACCTGCTGCGCGATCTGAAAGTGCGGCATCTGACCGACTTTTTTACCGAGATGCTCAAAGCCCTGACCCACTGGGGCAAACAGTGCGCCGCGCAAAGTGGCATGCCGCTGCGTGCCAACGAGCCACCCCTGATCGTGCTGCTCACGCCCGGACCATTCAACGAAACCTATTTCGAACATGCCTATCTGGCGCGTCATCTCGGCGTGCCGCTGGTGGAAGGCAGCGACCTGACGGTGCGCAACGGCATGGTCTGGCTGAAGAGTCTGGCCGGACTGCAGCGCGTGCACGTCATCATGCGCCGGGTCGATGATGATTTTTGTGATCCGCTGGAACTGAAGGCCGATTCCACGCTGGGCATTGCCGGACTGACGCTGGCAGCGCGCCTCGGCAATGTGCTGATCACCAACAGTCTGGGTTCCAGTCTGCTTGAGTCCGGTGCCCTGCTCGGCTTCCTGCCCAAACTGTGCGAACGATTGCTGGGACAAACGCTGACCATGCCATCGGTAGCGACCTGGTGGTGCGGCGAACCGGCAGCATTAAACACCGTGATTGAAAAAATCGACCAGCTGGTGATCAAGCCGAGTTTTCCGCAACTGCGGCTGGCGCCGGTGTTTGGTCAGGATCTCAATGCCCAGGAGCGCGAACGTCTGATCAAGGCGATCCGCAACAATCCACAAAATTATGTGGCGCAGGAAATGGTCAAACTGTCGCAGGCCCCGGTCTGGCAGCCGGGCAGTCTGGGCGGCCTGTCATCCTGCTCCATCGGTTTGCGCGTGTACGCCTGCGCCACGCCAAACGGTTACATCGTCATGCCCGGTGGTCTGACGCGCGCAGCGACCGGCACCGATACCCGTATCATCACCATGCAGCGTGGTGGCGGCAGCAAGGATACCTGGGTTCAGGCCAGCAATCACAGCGACATTCCCGGATCGCGACTGACGCGCACCATAACCAGCGACGAGCTGGTCCGCGATGACACCCATCTGTCAAGCCGCATGGCAGAAAATTTATTCTGGTTCGGCCGCCATGCAGATCGCTGCGACAACACCACGCGTCTGTTGCGCGTTGCGCTCAACTATCGGTCGAACAATACCCCCGCCGAACGCGGATCAGAATGGCCAGCCATCAAATCGATTTGCACCTGGTACGAGCTGATCGCCAAACCGGAGACACCCGAGCCTGCCAGCCAGATGCAGAGTCAAACTCAGCAGCAAATTTCAGGCGTGGCGAAATCGGAGGCACAACTTGATGCGCAAATCGAAGCGACCTTGCTCTCTGCCGTAGTCAAGCCGGATGTTCCTGGCCTCGCGCAACAGCTGCAGCAGTTGCACAGTGCGGCCAATCATTTGAGCGAGCGGTTTTCGATCGACAACTGGCGCGTGCTCAATCAGATGGTCTCGACCAGCGATGAGACCGGCCTGCCGCTGTCTCAGTCGGATGCGATGTTGCTGCTGGATGATGTCACCGCAGCGCTGATGACGCTGACCGGCTTTACGCTCGATGGCATGACCCGGGATCTGGGCTGGAATTTTTTATCGCTGGGACGTCGCCTCGAGCGTCTGCAATTTCAAAGCATTGCCCTGCAGCGCGCTCTGAGAATGGATCCCGGCGGCGATCTGAACTGGCTGCTGGAACTGTCTGACAGTATCGTCACCTACCGCGCCCGCTATCGTTCCAAACCGGAATGGCTGCCGGTGCTGGATCTGCTGTTGCTGGATGAAAGCAATCCGCGCTCGATCCTGTTTCAGATCGACGGCATCGGCAAAAGCCTCAAAAAAATCGCCCGCACCTATGGTCCCTGCGGCGAAGATAAATTGCTGCAGTCGCGCGAGGCGCTGCTGAAACTGAATGTCGACACCGGCCTGTATTGCGGCAACGAACAGTTGATTGCCATGCTGTCGCAGATCTGGAGCGCCAGCGCGACGATTTCGGAACAGATCAGTCTGCAATTTTTCAGTTACACCGGACAGCATTTGCACAGAAAGCAGGCATAAATGGCCGACACCACTTCTCAACCCGCTGCCGATTTCGTCGCCTGCGCACGCTACCATGTGATGCATGAAACCGAATACACCTACCAGACTCCGGTCACGCTGTCGCAGCAATACCTGCATTTGTCGCCGCTTAATTTTCGCTATCAACGGGTTGAATCGGAATTGATTTCCATCGTCCCGTCTGAATCAGAATGCATCGTTGGTCACGACTATTTTGGTAACGGCACGCGCCATATCTGCATCACCGTCCCGCATCGCGACTTGGTGGTGCTGTCCGAATTCTCGGTGGCGCTGGCCCGTCGCGAAGGACCAGAAAAACTGGCCAGCTCGCTGCCCTGGGAAGTGCTGCGCGATACGATCTTGCAGAGCAAAAATCGCGCAACCCAGGAGGCTTGCGGTTTTTTACAGGCCTCACCACACATCAGTTGCAGCGCCCAGCTGCGCGATTACGCCAGCATCAGCTACACGCCCGGCCGTCCGCATCTTGATGCCGCGCTGGATTTGACCCAGCGCATTTTCGACGACTTTGAATTTGATGATCAGGCCACCGACATTTCCACGCCGCTCGATACCGTCTTCACCGGACGACGCGGTGTGTGCCAGGATTTTGCCCACCTGATGATAGGCTGCATCCGCTCACTCGGATTACCGGCGCGCTATGTCAGCGGTTATATCCTCACCCACCCACCGGAAGGTCAGCCCAGAATGATAGGCGCAGACGCCTCGCACGCCTGGGTCTCGGTATATTGCCCGACGCTGGGCTGGGTGGATTTTGATCCGACCAATCACTGCCTGGTTCAGCATGAACATATCACGCTCGGCATCGGCCGCGACTTCAGCGATGTCACGCCGATGCGCGGGATTGTGTTGGGTGGTGGGGATCAGGAGTTGCAGGTAAAAGTGACCGTGACTCCGATGCCGTTGCTGTTTGCGTAGGCTGGGTTGAAAACCCGGTATCGATTCCGCCATGCCATGTGAAAACCTGCGGCAGATACTTGCGATGCCGTCCGCGGACGTCCTTCACGACCGCATCGCGGTTTCCACCCCGTACAGCTCTTAAAATGTGTGACTAACGGTGACCAGCAATACCCAATTTTGACATTTCAAAGCGTTCATTGAACCCGGCTAATGATCTATTTAGGGCATTTACAAGCGGTCATTAAATCTATAGTCTCTTACCTGATATTAGCCTGCAGCTTTTGAATCCGCGTGTATTTGCATCGAAAACATGGATTTCCGAACAAAAAAGCTGGCACGAATTATTGGGGATTTGTGATGTTGGACAGTTGTAACAGACAGAAATCGGCACATAGCGGTCTGTGCGACCTAAAAAAATCGCTTTTTGTATGTCTGCTGGACTCAGAAACCAGCCGTTCGAATTTAGAAAAAATCATTTTCCCTACGACCGCTTTCCACATAGCAGCCATTGAGGTCGCATTGTTGGCTGCAAGAAAGATTTAACAAATTGACTGGCAGCTGTCTAAAAATGACTGCTCACAGTGTGCCCTGGGACGAAACCGCTCGCGCGGTAAAAGTTTCTTGCCACCACTGTTTGTTGATTTAACGACTGAAACGGCTTCTTATTCTGAGAAGT
>JBEONO010000026.1:0-40192 GCA_040544425.1 Oxalobacteraceae bacterium GrIS 1.18 | reverse complement strand
CGTTTTTTGCTTTCACTCATTTGCTGTCATCCTTTCGAAGACAACAGCTTAAACTACCCGGTGGTTACTGTCTCAAATCGTGGATCCACTATACTGCACATCACATAGTGGTTGATATCCCGGACGGGATCAAGATGGACAGCTACCCGGGGGCAATCGGCCAGGCGATTACCAATCTGGTTCTTAACTCGTTAATTCACGGTTTCACGAATGACATGAAAGGGGTAGTTTCCATTTCTGCCGCTATTGAAAATGAAGATCACCTGAAACTGGTTATTGCCGACAACGGCAAGGGGATTCCTAAAAAAAATCTGGATCGGGTATTCGATCCGTTCTTCACAACGAGGATGGGGCAGGGTGGAAGTGGCCTCGGTCTGAATATCGTTTTTAATATCGTGAAATCAACCTTGGGAGGCAATATTCATGTGGATAGCGAGGAGGGTAAATCCACTGTTTTTTCTATGACAATCCCGCTGAATGCACCTTTGAACGAAACACGAGTGGTCATTTAAAATACTTCAATCACTTACGAAGGACCGCAGGCTGGGATCCCATCCCGGCACTTCAACCGTTGATGCCGGGATACCATCCCAGCCTGCGCGTTTAAAATTAATTCACACACCTAGTCAATCAAGTCCCCGCCCAACGCGCCACGCGCATCCCCCAATACCGTTAACGTGAATTAATTGATCCGACATCCATCCCGACAAAGTGCGATTAAAACGACCGGGCGATGATTTGGTCGAACATTTTTTAGCTAAGTGAAATTCCGAACGAGTAATTAAATTAAAAAAAGTTAATCTACCCGCTGGCCGATTAAGTAGCGTCAGATCAGACAGCCTACAACGCCCGAAATGAAATCCGATTTCAAATATCGGATCTATTTTTTTAATTCTACTTTTAAGGAAAGGAAGAACACTGCTGCTCTGAAGTGGAAAGTATTCAGCTGCCAAACTGGCGAAATCGTGAAGCATTATTTCGCAATTGTGCGAAGCACATTTTTTGAAACCTCCAGCAAGAACGCAATGTTTAAAATTTTTTATGTTAAGTTTTTCTCCAAGATTTCCATCAAGTGCGAGTTCTCCAAATTTGAATCCTTCTCCAACTACGAGTCCGAGCAAAAGTAAATTCGAATTTACTGAAGATCCTGTTCCAGATGTTGACGAAGGAATTAGTCTTTCCTATCAATCCGACGACAATCTTATGTCCAATGAAGCTTTTGGTGGTGTGGCGTATGGATCGTTCAATCTAGACATAGGCCGGGATTTTCACAGGAAACTTGAACGTACAACCGACAGGAAAATGAGTGAATCAAATTCATGTCATTCTGAATTCCGGGATGGTGGAATAAAAAGCAAACGTTCTGCTCTTGCTGAACCGCTACTGCAATCGAAAGTCGAAAAGTCAGACTCGGAAGATGAACAGAGGAGTAAATTATCAGGTCCCGTGAGGCAAAATTTTTATTCCCGAATACTGTTTGAAGCACTGAATGATGTCCCAATTTTGGCTTCGGAAAATTCCGAATCGCACTCAGACTCCGTTGATAACGATGAATATGATTCCATGTCTGATTGTGATCATAGTTTAGTTTCAGATTCTTCCCAATCATACTCAGATCCTATTTGTGACGACGATGGCGACGATGGCGATAATTTTACGTGTGACTTTACTCGTGATGAATATATAAACGACGCGCTGCGTCGTGAACTCGAATTGCAATGTCTTCAAAAGATATCCATTGCTAAAATTCTTGGCATGAGCTCCAAAGAGATCGAATTCTCCATGACCAATATGGATGAGGCTCAGCCCGAATTTATTAAAGTGCTACAAAATGTGCTGTGTGCCGAAGATAGTGAAGACGCTCGGCGAGCTAAACAGCGCGTAGTTGATGTCGTCAGGCTCCATCCACAGTTCGGATCGGAACTGTTTACCGTTGAGGAACCGCGTGTCAAGCTAATTGGTCTTAATCTAGCCGATATGGATTTTTCTGGCCTGGATCTGATTGATGTACTTTTTACTGGTTCTGATTTGAGCCGGGCAGATCTGAGGGACTCAAAAATTCGCTATATCCGATTTACCAAGACAAATTGTACTGATGCAAATTTTGATGGTGCAAAATTAGCGGGGACAACATTTGAAGATTCCGATTTAAGCAACGCCAGTTTTGAGGGCGCTAACATTGAGCGCTTGGATTTAATAAATACAAATGTGTCTGGTGTCAATTTTAAAGGTAAAAATTTGTGTGGAGCTTCCTTTTGCGACGTAAACCTGAAAGGGATGGACTTTAGTGGGGCAATTTTGCGGGAAGCACAATTTATGAATGTGAACTTGACTGAAGCAAGGTTTTACAAGGTGAATTTGGAACGCGCAAGCTTTTCGGATGCGGATTTGACTGATATGAGTTTTAAAGAAAATCTGGAGTTGGTGGGCCTCAAGTTCTCATGGTGTACATTGCGTGGCGTGGATTTTCAAGGAGCATATTTTGAAGGCGTAAATTTTGAGCGCACGGATTTGAGTGAAACAAGTTTTAGTGGAACAAGATTGTTCCAGCCAATTTTTTACAACGTTAATGTAAGAGGATTGGACATGGATGGCGCTCAGCTCGCGGGTCTGCTCGATTTAAGCACCCTGGATTTCTCGCGGGCATATTTGGGTGCTGTTGATTTGAGCAATGCAACAGTGAATGGTAAAAAATTTTATGAAGCAGATTTGACCGTTACATCGTCATTCCCGGAAGATCTGCAGGGCGGAGTCCGGAAGAAAACCTTCAAACCAGAGCCCAGGCCGAAAATAAATGGTTCAAATAATTCCATCGTTGATTTCTATCACCGTAGACGGCTGAATTCTGGACCGCAGCTATCACGCCACTCTCTGTCTTCTGCTCCAGAGGTCGAATTGAAAACGTTCAGCTTTGCTGATGCGGCATCAAAAGTGACGGTGCCGCCGAAGCCGCTAAAAATACAGGCAGGCAGTACGGCGAGTATGCCAAAAAAACCGCAGTCACTCTGGACCTGGTTCGTCTCCTTGCCATCCAGAGCGATGCAGTTTTTACGATCGATACAGTTGAATGTCTTTGGGTGGTAGGCTGGGATACCATCCCAGCCTGCGCGTTTAAAATCAATTGGCACACAGAGTCAATCAAGTCCCCGCCCAACGCCGCAAACTGGTGTCGGTGCTTCCATCAAAATGTTCTCCGCCCAGCTCAGACAGGGTTTCATATTCCAGATATTTTTTCAGCACATCCTGCTGCGCGGTTTCAAGCAGCACTGCGGCTTCGGCCGGGTCGGATTGCACCAAACCGGAAAAACGTATCTCGTTGTAGGCATAATCTTTCAATGGGATCGATGGTCGTGGCGAATCCATGCAGAACGGGTTTTGCCCGATTTCGCGCAGCGCCGGATTAAAGCGGATCAGTGGCCAGAAGCCGCTGGCTACCGCCAGTTCCTGCTGTTTCATGCCATGTCGCATGTCGATACCGTGGGCAATGCACTGACTGTAAGCCAGAATCAGCGATGGGCCCGGATACGCTTCGGCTTCCCGGAACGCCAGCAAGGTCTGCTGCGGATTGGCACCCATCGCCACCTGTGCCACATAGATATTGCCATAGGCGATGGCCTGCAGAGCCAGATCCTTGCGCGCTACACGTTTGCCGGCCGCGGCAAATTTGGCGATCGCACCCAGCGGCGTCGCTTTCGATGCCTGACCGCCGGTGTTGGAATACACCTCGGTATCAAGCACCAGCACATTCACATTGCGGCCGGTTGCCAGCACATGATCCAGTCCGCCATAGTCGATGTCATAAGCCCAGCCATCGCCACCGACGATCCAGATACTGCGGCGCACCAGATGATCGATCAGTGACAACAGATCGCGCGCCGCTTCTGAATCGATTTTCAGCAATCTGGTTTTGAGATCGGCAACCCGCTTGCGCTGTGCGCGGATTTGCGATTCTTCAATCTGCGGTGCATTCAAAATCGTTTCAGCCAGATCCTGTCCCACCTGCGGTGCCATGGCACTCAAGATGGTTCTGGCCATGTCCAGATGTTTATCGGCGGCCAGTCTGAAGCCCAGACCAAATTCGGCATTGTCTTCAAACAGCGAATTCGACCAGGCCGGACCGCGACCTTCGTGATTCACGGCCCACGGTGTGACCGGCAGATTGCCGCCGTAGATCGATGAACAACCGGTAGCATTGGCGATCTGAGCGCGGTCGCCAAACAATTGCGACAGCAATTTCAAATACGGCGTCTCGCCGCAACCGGCGCAGGCACCGGGGAATTCAAACAGCGGCTGCAGAAACTGGATACCGCGCACGTTTTCAAAATCAACCCGCGCGCGGTCATTGACCGGCAGCGTTTCAAAGAAGGCGATATCGGCCCGGCCGGTTTCGAGGATCGGGGCCTTGTCAGTCAGATTAATCGCCTTGATGTTCACATCATCGGGGCTGCTCACCGGGCAAGCCTCCACGCACAGTCCGCAACCGGTGCAGTCTTCCAGATACACTTCGAGCGTGAACCGCTCTTCCGGATAACCGCGTGCATTGACCGGTGCCGATTTGAACGAAGCCGGTGCGCCATGCAGTTTGCTCTCATTGTAATAGCGCGAGCGGATCACACTGTGCGGGCAGACGAACGCGCACTGTCCGCACTGAATACACGATTCTTCATCCCAGAGCGCAACAATGTCTGAGACATTACGTTTTTCAAAGGCTGCGGTCCCGGATGGAAAAGTCCCATCGGCCGGCATGGCGCTGACCGGGATCGTGTCACCGATACCGGCGAACATTTTTACCGTGACCCGTTTCACGAAATCCGGTGCGTCAGCCGGTACGAGAGGTGCCAGATCAACAGGATTGCTCGCTGTTTTGGGAACCACGACCTGGTGCAAATGCGCCAAAGCGGCATCGACGGCGGCATCATTTTTCGCCACCACCTCGCCACCTTTTTTGGCATAGCTCTTGGTAATCGATTCCTTGATGTGACGAATCGCCTCGTCACGCGGCAGCACGCCCGAGATCGCAAAAAAACAGGTCTGCAAAATGGTGTTGGTCAAGGTGCCCAGTCCGGCCTCGCGTGCCACACGCGACGCATCGATGACATACATTTGTAAATGTTTGGCAATCACGGCCTGCTGCACTGAGCGCGGCAGATGATCCCAAACCTGATCAGCAGGGAATTCGGTATTCAATAAAAATACTGCACCGTCGGCAGCAACTTGCAACAGGTCAAGCCGCTCCAGAAATCCAAAATGATGGCAGGCCACGAACTGGGCCGAGGCGATCAGATACGGTGCGCGGATCGGCTCGCTGCCAAAGCGCAGATGCGAGGCAGTCTGCGCCCCGGACTTGTGCGAGTCGTACACAAAATAGCCCTGCGCAAACAGATTCGCATCTTCGGCAATGATCTTGACCGTGTTCTTGTTGGCACCCACCGTGCCATCGGCGCCCAGACCATAAAACACGGCGGTCTTGACGCTGGCCGGTTCAATCGAAAACAGCGGATCATAAATTAGACTGCCATGGGTCAGATCGTCATTGATCCCGACAGTGAATCCGTTTTTCGGATTCGGTCGCTTTAATTCTTCCAATACCGCATGCGCCATCGCAGGCGAGAAATTTTTGGACGACAGCCCATAACGACCGCCGATGATGCGCGGCATCTTGCTCATTTCACCTTCGGTGTAGGCACGCGCGATGGTCGTCACCACGTCCATATACAGCGGTTCGCCCGGCGCGCCGGGTTCCTTGGTTTGTTCCAGGACGGCGATGCTGCGCACTGAAGCGGGCAGGCAGGCGATGAAATGGGCCGCCGAGAATGGCCGGAACAGGCGCACTTGCAGGGCTCCGACTTTTTCTCCCTGCCTGCACAGGGCTTTGACGGTTTCGCGGACAGTCTCGGCCCCTGAACCCATCGCAATTAGCACCCGCTCTGCATCGGGTGCGCCTTCGTATTCAAACAGGCCATATTTGCGGCCGGTCATCGCTGCGAAGCGCGCCATCACGCCTTCGACAATCGCCGGTGTTTTGTCATAGTAGGGATTGGTGGCTTCGCGCGACTGGAAAAAAGTATCCGGATTTTGCGCCGTGCCGCGGATAAACGGATGCTCGGGATTGAGCGCCCGGGCACGGTGCGCCCTGACCAGTTTGTCGTCGATCATCGAACGAATCTCTTGATTCGATAGCAGATTGAGCGTATTCAATTCGTGCGAGGTGCGAAAGCCGTCGAAGAAATGCAGAAACGGCACGCGCGCTTCCAGCGTGGCGACCTGGGCGATCAGGGCGGCATCATGCGCTTCCTGCACCGAGGCCGATGACAGCAGGGCGAAGCCGGTAGTGCGGGTAGCCATGACATCCGAGTGGTCGCCAAAAATGGACAGTGCTGAAGTTGCTACCGCACGCGCGGCAACCTGAAACACGGTCGAGTTCAGTTCCCCGGCAATCTTGAACATATTCGGCAGCATCAACATCAAACCTTGCGACGATGTAAACGTAGTGGTCAGTGCACCCGATTGCAGCGCACCGTGCACCGCGCCTGCCGCGCCACCTTCGCTCTCCATTTCCTGGACCACCGGAATATTGCCCCAGATATTCGGGGTGCCATGCGCTGCCCATTCATCGGCCAGTTCAGCCATGGTGGAGGAGGGAGTGATCGGATAAATCGCGCACACTTCATTGACGCGGTAGGCGACATGGGCAACGGCAGTGTTGCCATCCATCGTGGTTCTATTGGACATGATTCAGTTCCTGGTCAGGGGTTGGTTCGGCAGTCATCTCGATGGCATGACAGGGACATTGATCAAAACAGACAGCGCAGCCGGTGCAGCGGTTCAGGTCAACCTGATAACCCAGTCCCGGCCCGAGCTTGGCAATGGCAGTTTCCGGACAGGCTGCCAGGCAGTTATCGCATTCAAAGCAATTGCCGCAAGACAGACAGCGCTGCGCTTCATGCACCGCGTCTTGCTGACTGAGCCCGCTCATCACTTCGGCAAACGAGGAAGTGCGTGCTTCCGGCGCCAGTTCTTTTTGTACGGAAGGTTCGGCATCGCTGTAACTGAACAGCTTCAACATTGAAAACGTCACCGGCTGATGTTTCGGAGCCGGTTGGTATGTCACATTATTGAGCCAAGCGTCGATATGTCTGGCAGCTTTTTTACCTTGGCCGGTGGCGATTGTCACCGACCGCTCGCCGGGGACCAGATCGCCACCGCCGAACACACCGGGTTCACCACTCATCATGTTGGGACCGACGATCATGCTGCCGTCGTTCTGAAAAACTATCGCCGGAATTTTTTTGAGAAAGCCGCTGTCCGAATTCTGACCCAGAGCGAGCACAACGGCATCGGCCTGCAGCGTCTCGGTTTTGCCGGTCGGCTGGGGCTGGCCGTCCTTGTCGATTTCCATGCGTTCAATCTGTAGACTGCTGCCCTCGATCTGATCGATACCGGTCAGCCATTTGACTTTGATTCCCTCCGCCTCGGTTTGCTCCAGTTCAAAATCATGCACCGGCATATGGGCGCGGTCGCTCCAGCACACGATCAGGGTCTCGGCTGCGCCCAGACGTTTGGCGGTGCGTGCTGCATCCATGGCAGTATTACCACCGCCATACACGACCACCCGGCGTCCGAGAAACGGTACGCTGCTGCCCTCGACGTCTTTCAGCAGGGTTACCGCATCCAGCACTTTGGCCGCATCGCGTTCAGGGATATCAACGTGGCGCGAGAGCTGCGCGCCGATCGCGACAAATACGGCATCGAAGTTACCGGCGATTTTTTCAGCCAGCAAGTCATCGACCTTGTGATTCAACACAATCTTGACACCCATCTGTTCGATACGCGTGATTTCCTGCATCAGGATTTCGCGTGGCATCCGATAGGCGGGAATCCCGAAATGCAGCATCCCGCCCGGCTTGGCACCAGCGTCGTGAATTTCAACCGTATGACCGAGCCGCGTCAGGTGATAGGCGGCCGACAAACCACTGGGACCGGCACCAATCACCAGCACGCGTTTGCCGGATGGCAGGGCATCAACCGGTAAGGGCCACTTGCCTGCCAGCGCCTGATCGCCAAGAAAGCGTTCGATCGCGTGGATACTGACCGGGCTGTCCAATTCTTCGCGACTGCAGTTCGATTCACAGGGGTGGTAGCAGACCCGGCCATGCACGGCCGGCATCGGGTTATCGCGGATCAGCGTTTCCCAGGCGGTGCGAAACTGGCCGGCCTGCACATGCGCCATCCAGGCCTGAATATTTTCTCCGGCGGGGCAGGCCGAGTTACAGGGCGGCAGCAGATTTTCATACACCGGTCGCTGGCTGCGCTTCGGTCCGGTGCCGCTGATTTTGGTCAAATTGATAACCGGGGTCATGTCGGCTGGTTTTGCATTACTCATCTCAATACTCCATGTTGATGTGGGTAGTCTGTTGTACTGCGTGGCCGGTCTCTTTGATAAAACAGGAAAGAATAATTGCGATCACGATACCCGCCACGCCAACCACACCGGCCTGTTGAAAGGCGGGCAGGGTGAGGGTGGCACCGTGTGACAGGTTGCTGAGCAACCAGCCGTAAGCCGGTGCCATCAGGGCACTGAGCGTGAACACCAGAAAATTGATGGCGCCGGTAGCGCTGCCTTTAACCCGGTCCGGATTGACTTCCTTGATCATGGTGTAAGGAATCATCGCCGCACCCGATCCCAGGCCGAGCAGCAATCCGGCCAGATAGGGTGGCAGGCTGTTCGGCGGCAAATACAGAATGGCCATGGTCGCGGCCAGCATCACTACCGCGCCACCGATCAGCACCGGTTTGCGGCGACCGAGATGATCTGCCAGATAGCCAAGCATCGGGCAGCCGACTACCCAACCGAGCGGCACCATCGAGGTGCGCAACACCGCCTCGCCATAACCGAGGTGCCAGCCGTCGCGCAAAAAGGCGACACCCCAGATCATGTCGCCGATGGTGGTAGGCAGAAATAACAGACCGGCGGCAAAGCCGCACAGATAAGATTGGGGATTGGTCAACACGGTTTTGTAGGGCGCGAACATTGACCAGAACGGGGTTTTTTGTGTGGTGCTCGCGGTCTCACCGCGCGGTGTCATCAGCATCATGACGACCGCCACCACCAGGGTCGCCAGACCCGAATAAAACCAGAATTGCTGCCAACTGGTTCCGCCATGAATCAGCGGCGCAACCAGCAATTGTCCGGCCGAACCACCGAGCATGCCGAAGCATTGCGTGAAGCCGACTGCAGTGGCCAGATAGCGCGCCGGAAAACCATGGGTGGCCAGATACACTGCGCCGGTGAAGGCAAATGCGCCACCCGCACCCTGCAGCAGCCGACCGCCTTCAGCCGTGCTCACCAAGCCGGCACCGAACAGCACGGCACCAGCCGCCAGCATCGCCACCCCAGCGGGGATCACGTACTTCGCACCATAGCGATCCAGCAGCGCACCGGCCACCAGGGCAAACAGCGAATAGGTGTAGTAGTACAGACCAACCAGCGAACTGACACCCAGCGCAGTCAGGGTGAAGGCCTGCGTGAGTTCCGGCATCATCACGCCCGGTGCCGAGCGCATGGCGTATTGCCCGAAGTAGAAGATCAGACACAGGATCCACGCGACCAGAAAGGCCGGATGAAATTCTGAGACCTGCGCGTCTGGAATGGACTGCGGTCGGGCAGTGGCCGGGGATTGGCTGATCATGGTGGGCTCCGTGAGTGGTGAGGGAAATTCAAACCTGGTGACGAGTGTGGAATCTCTGTCTCTCCAACACGGTGCGCTGGCGCACATAGCCATTTGCTTTGTTTGATGTACATCAAGGACTGCGACTGCGGCCCATGGTTTCATAGCGGCAGCGGCCTGATCCCGGAGTAACGATGTACGTTTGCGTACAGAGTTGATCGGATTTTCTGACTATGATTTGCATTCAATCCCACCATAACCATTTAGGAAAAATTATGTCATCCCATCACGCAGTCGTCTGGCTGGACCATACTGAAGCACACATCATTCATTTCACGGTTGACACTTCGGCGGAACAAACAGTCAAGGCACATTCGAAGCATCCGCATTTGCATGTCAAGGCTGGACATAGCGGAAGTGGCCGGTCACCGGAAAGCACAAAATATTTCAATGAGATCGTCGAAGGTTTGCAGGACTCGATTGAAATTTTGTTGATGGGGCCAGGCAGTGAAAAAGACGAGTTCATGAAATACGCGCAGAAAATGCACCGTCCCGTCGCTGAAAAAATCGTTGCTGCGCTGACCGCTGATCATCCGACCGATGCACAGTTACTGGCCTTCGCCAGAAAGTATTTTCTGAAACTGGACCGGATGAATATGGATCCGGTTGAGGCGTCAAAACACAACTGAGCATAACTGAGCATAACTGAGACAGCAGAAATACTCCCTTTATTTTTCCCTGTCGTTCCCGGGTTGGTTTAGCGGAAACGACGCAGGGAATTTGAAGGGGACCACCTCACCAGCTGCAGCCGCAGTCACGACAGTCCTGATCGCCAACAGGCTCAGTCGTAATCGTGACTGGTTCATTGCTCTACCTCATTGAGTTCAGTACCGGTCCATTCCAATAATCCGAAAGCTGCACCGGCGGGATCGGACACGATTGCCACTTTTCCGCCGTGACGATCGACCCGGGGTTCAACCAACACATGACCACCGAGCGCCACAACTTTTGCCACCATCGCGGTCGCATCCGTAACACGCACATAGTTGAGCCAATGCGAATGGCGATTTTTATCCGTGGACGGCAGGCTGTTGGCACTGGCGCGCGCATAGTCTTCGCTGGCCAGCATCAAGGTTTCTTTGCCGATCGCAGCGGGGACTTCAAACACTTCATAGTTGAACACAGTCTGGTAGAACGCGGCACTGGTATCCGGATCGCTGGAGATCAGCGAACTCCAGATCCATTCTCCCGGTTCAGCCAGCGAATCGGCCGGATCACCACTGGTTGAGCTAAGCATGCCAAACATCGCCCCTTGCGGATCCGTAAGCACGGCCTGACGACCGCGATTGGGGGCGTCCCTTGGCGCCATCAACACCTTTGCGCCATGTTGTACGGCACTGCGATTCGACGCATCAACATTGGCCGATGAAATAAAGGTGAGCCAGGCCGGCTGGAGATGCTCGTTACCGATAATGGTTTTTTGCATCATCCCGGCAACCGGATAACCGTTCATGTAGGCCTCGGCATAATCGGGCCGGTCTGAGCTGCGGAAGGTCCAGCCAAACAGGCTGCCATAGAAACGCGTGGCACTGGCCAGATCCGGGGTGATCAGTTCGATAAAGTTGACCTTGCCGATATGGGTCTCGGGATTGGTCGGCTGGAGTATTGGTGGCAGGGGGCCGTCAGCTGCAAATGGCTGTGACACTGCGCACAGAGCCAGTGTCAGAGCAAGCAGGCTATGCCCGACAAAGTGATTTTTCTTACGGTGATGTTGCGCATGCGCTTGCATGATAGCTCCTGGAAAAATGAGATGGGATATTGACGGTACAGCGGCCACGCGCTCAGCTCAGTACGCTGACGTACTGAGCTGATGGTAATTCTGAAAGGGGCGATTTTCCATTGGAATGCCACCTCCAACGGAAAATTGGCCGGGGCCGAGAATCGTTCCGAAAAAACCTTGATTATAAAATTTGCGATTAACTGTACTTGCATAGCCGCCGGTGAAATTTGTATGTGTTGGGGTTGGGGTTGCTTTTGGGGTTGGGGTTGCTTTTGGGGTTGGGGTTGCTTTTGAAGTTGCTTTTGACGTTGCTGTTGACGTTGCTGTTGACTTCGGGGTCCCCATGTGCCGCCGCCGACATTTTGGGCCTGAAAATGGATTAGAAGTGACCGTTGTCTGAGCCGCAGGCGAGTTTCGGTCACTTCCCATTTTCAGGCCCGAAATGTCGGGGTTTCGGCGGAACCTGGGGCCGCCTTTTTTGGGTTACCTTTTTTTGCGGAGCAAAAAAGGTAACTGGCTGTCGGGCCACCCCCGACCTACTGAACGCCGGTTAACTAAGAAGGAAATTCAAAACCGAGCTGCATCTGCTTTGGTTCTTTGAATTGCCACTTAAATATTTTTAGATTACGGGCCGGGGGTAGCCCGGCAGCTAGTCACCTTTTTTGCTCCGCCAAAAAAGGTAACCCAAAAAAGGCGGCCCAAGTTCCGCCGAAACCCCGGTATTTTTGGACTAAAAATGGGAAAGAAAAAAACTCGCCTGGCGGCTCAGACAGTTTTTCTTTCTGATCCATTTTTAGTCCAAAAATGCCGGCGGCGGCACATGGGGACCCCGAAGTCAAAAGCAACCCCAACCCCAACGGCAACGCCAACAACAACGGCAACGGCAACGGCAACGGCAACCCCAACAACAACGGCAACCCCAACAACAACGGCAACGGCAACCCCAACAACAACGGCAACGGCAACCCCAACAATAACGGCAACCCCAACTAATCCAATATTGATAGTAGATTTGATGAAAGCCTACGAAGTGATGTGGTAACCGCCGTCGATATATTCGACATTGCCAGTGAGTGCCACCGCCCCGTCGCCAACCAGAAAGGTCGCGAAGTTGCCGATGTCGGTGATGGTGACCTGATGTTGTTCAGGCGTGCGATCATGCATGCGGTTGAGCAGTTCATCAAAGCGTTCGATGCCGGATGCGGCGCGGGTTTTCAGTGGTCCGGGTGACAGGGCATGCACGCGAATTCTTTTGCTGCCCAACTCAGCGGCCAGATAGCGCACCGAACTTTCCAGTGCCGCCTTGACCGGCCCCATCAAGTTGTAATCGTCAACCACTTTTTCCGAGCCGTAAAAAGTGACGGTCAACAGACAGCCGCCGTTAACCATCAGGGGTTCAGAGAGGCGCGCCATGCGGATGAAGGAGTGGCATGAGACATCCATCGCGGTACAGAAACCGGCCTGTGAACAATCAATCACCCGTGCATGCAGATCTTCTTTCGGGGCAAAGGCGATGGAATGCAAGACGAAATCCAGTTTGCCCCAGTGCTTTTCAATCTCGCTGTACACCGCTTCCAGCTGACCGGCTGCGCGCACATCGCATTGCAGGATCAGTTCGCTGCCCAGACTCTCGCCGAGCGGACGCACATACGGCTCGGCTTTCTCGTTCACATAGGTAATCGCCAGGTCGGCACCGGCGGCCCGGAAAGCCTGGGCGCAGCCGTAAGCGATGCTCTGGTCGTTGGCGATGCCGACTATCAATCCTTTTTTTCCCGCTAAAGACATGATGGCTCCAAAAAAATATCTGCTGCGAACATTGTGCAAAGTGACGAGCCCATCATAGGCTTGAAGATCGTTCGATCCTTTGTGATGCATCAATTTTTGAGCGCTGGATTTCAATTTCGACCAGTCATGTCAACTGATGAAAATCCCGCTTGGCCTCTCTGCAGTCCGTCTGGACAATTGGCGCTTCGTTTTCATCATCTCACGCCAACTGGAAAGGCTTGCGTCAATCATGACTGATTTCAAATCTCAACCCATCATCTTCAACCCCGGCGATGAACTCGTCGATTTAAGTTGGGGCGTCGGTGGCCATGCCCAGGTAGCGGTGCAGATGACACCGGTTGCAGATCGCAGCAAAGTGTATATGCGCGTGCCGCCGGTGAAGTTAATCCCGATTGTATTTTTGCCCGGGATTATGGGCAGCAATCTGCGCATGAAACGCAGCCGCCAGGTCTTGCTGGAAAAAGGCAATAACATTGCCTGGCGACCGGATGCCATCAGCATCTTTGACAAGCTCGATGCGCCCGCGAAGGAACGCCAACTCCGGCTCGATCCCGATGCGACCGAAGTTGACACTTACGAAATGACGCAGACCAATGGCGAATATGACGCCACCGGCGACCTGACCGAAACCTCGGACCAACGACATCACAATGTGCCCGATACGCTGGAAGATATTGGTCTGTTACGCAGCGATCCCGGCGGGGGACACATACATTTTTCAGCTGCCCAGAAAGCCCGGGCGCGGGGCTGGAGTGAAGTCATGTTCAGTTCCTATGGCGAGATTCTCAAAACACTGGAGGGCCAGCTCAACTACATTCTGGAAGCCCATGAGGGCAAGCGCTTCCCAAAACAGAATTGGGTCGATGCCAATCAATGGTATTCCTGGCACCACGCCGGTCAGGTCATGAATCGCGATCCGCACAAAATGGGAAATGACAACGCAGCGCCGGTCGATGAAGCGGAGATCATCAGAGTGGGTGACTGCTGGTATCCGGTGCACGCGATGGGCTACAACTGGTTGAAAAGCAATGGCGAATGCGCCAGGGAAATGGCGCAACGGATCAAGGATTTGATCGCCACCTACCGGGGCAACGGGCGCGACTGTCCGGGTGTGATTCTGGTCACGCACAGCATGGGCGGGATACTGGGACGCGCCTTGCTGCATCCCGACTACGGCAATATCGCCGACAAAATTCTGGGCATCTGTCACAACGTCATGCCGACGGTGGGCGCTGCCGCAGCCTACAAGCGATTGCGCGCAGGCTTCGGTGGCGAAGGCCGCGGCCCGGTCTCCTGGGTCACGGAAAAAGTGCTGGGCAACGATGGGCCCAAATGTACCGCCGTGTTGGCCAATGCCCAGGGTGGACTGGAACTGCTGCCCTTTAAACAGTACGGTACCCACTGGCTCAAAGTGAAAGATCTCGCCGGGAATGTGCTGTTTAGCTGGCCGGGCGAAGACGTCGCGCAGGAGATTTATACCCGGAGCGACGTGTGGTGGCGCTTGATTAATCCGGATTGGATTGATCCGGCGGATCAGGTGCATCTAGATCCTAAAAAAGGTGGAAAAGGGCCAAACGAAATAGGCCTGAATGCAACACAAAAACGAATCATCAATGCTAAAAAATTTTCTGAATCTATTGCAAATACTTTTGCCAAATCCACTTTTGCCAGTTACGGCGTAGGGTCAGACGACCCTGCATGGGGCGAAATAGTTTGGCGAATTGTGACAGGCGACCCAGTCAAGGCCGGCAATCCGCAGCATTGGCAACTGCTTGCCGACTACGGAAATGGCAAATTACTTGTCAAAGGCGCTGATGGTCAGGCACTTTCCTTGGTCATGCAGGTGCCCTGCGAGGCCGGCGATGGCACCGTGCCGACTGAGCGCAGCGCCAGGAAAGTGCAGGCGCAAGTGAAGTTTGAACAAACCGGCTATGACCATCAAGGCAGTTATGGAAATACGAAAGTGAAAGACTCTACGCTTTACAGCATCATCAAAATTGCCAGTGCCTACGATGCGACATGGTGGGCCAAACCCAATTACCAGGAGAACGAATGAAAACCAGATCACGCATTGAACGGGTGTTTGCCGACACCAAACTCGTTTGCTTTAACCGCTATGTGTTGACAGTACCCGTACTATCCCGAGTAAGTTTTGGGTACGACTTGACGACCTTACCCAATCAGGCACTGGATATCAGGAAAATTGTGGATGCGAAGGTGGCGGAAATTAAGGCTAAACACAAGACTGCGGAAATTAATTATGTGGGCATTGGCCCGGCTCCCCATATGGTTTGGATCAGATCCTATGAAGATGATACGTCGAAGGATCTGGGACTGGAAGGCTTCGACATTTATTACGTGTTGCCGCCCCATATTTTTTACTATGGCGATGCCGTGTCACCTGGAGAAAGAACCTTCGAAGAGGTAAAAGCCAGTGCATTGGACGGAGCCCAAAATATACGCCTGCGCAAACCAGATGAAATACCAACCGATGAGGGGATATGCAACGAATACGCCTTCCAACATTCGCCCGGCTACGAACCCAGTATGGGCAGTGCAGGAGTGCACATGGCGGCCTTGCCGGATGTGGTGTTCAGCGTGTTCAGCTGCACCAACTCCAGCACTGATGGCGAAAATGGGTATGGCTTGCTGAAGCTGATGGAAAACCAGCGATCAATTCTGGGTATCTGGTATCCCAAGACCACGGTCTTGCGCGCCGCCAAACGCAAGGTGCATGACTGGGAGGGTGAAGAAGTGCTGTTCCGGAATGACGATGGCTCTCACGAATTTCGCTGGATGCTGGTCGACAAACGACACAGCGTTGCCTACCCCTCGTGGCTGGATGTGCGGATGCATGACAAAGTCAAATACGACCTGATCGGCGCGGCAGAACAGGCTTCCTTGAATGACCAGGAAGCGCTGGAGCTGTGGGACAGATTGCTCGAAAGCCTGAAATTCCGCGTCGCTGTGCCCGGTGCGCCGGACTCGGCGGTGCAATTGAAAGCAGCTCGCTGATGTTTCAGTCGTCAAACCATCAGACCAGCACGGCTTCAAGCGTTCGCCGCATCGATGCGGGCATGGTCGGCCCGCGTCCGAATCGCACCACCAGATCGGGACGTTGCTGCCCCATGCCGAATGCCGCGGCGAACTGGGGACGCACCGAAATCACTTCCACCGGCTGGTTGATCATGGCATTGCGAATCCCCAGTGCCGTGGCCTGCAGTGCGAAACGTTCATAGCAGCGACCAACATCGATCCAGTTGGCCCGCTCGGCAGACAGACCGGTAAAGATCGCAATCCCGGCCGAGCTGCGGATCTGATGCACGTATTTATCGTTCTCGCTTTTTGACCGGAACAGCAGGCCAAAGCCCAGTTCACCGAGCCAGGTCGGCACATTCGGATTGCCGGTTGTTGCACTGTAGAGTCCATCACTGCTGCGCAATGCGTCGCGGCCGTTAAAACGAATCCAGCTTTTCAGTTCCTTGATAAACGCCGCATCAGCCATTTGCGCGGTATTGGCCTGTACCACGTATTCCAGCACGCGCTCCATGTCACGATGCTCTGTGAAGATCTGCATGCGTACATTGTTCGCTGTCCCCGCCCGCTCAAGCAGGCCGATTTCTTCACTGGCAATTGGCCTGGCATCGTAATCGGCCCGGGTGCATTGACGCGTCGGGATGGCATTGAACAAGGCAGAAAGTTGGGGCCTGGTCGGTGCCAGCGCCACGCGGATGTTGCCATTAACAAGATCAAAGCGGGGCTCGGCCATCAGGCCGTGCGCCAGTGCGGCCTGGACCAGATTTTCGGTGGCGCAGCCAAGCGAGACAAACAGGTGATGATCGTCGGGATCGACCGCCGGACAGCGACGCAGCAGATCGGGCTGGATTATGATCGCCTGGTCTTCGATGGCGAATTTCCAGCACTGGGTGTTATGACTGGATGGTGCCAGGGTCGCATAGCGTACCAGTTCGCGTCGCAATGCCATGCCTTCCGTGTTGCTGATTGGACGCCGGACGGAGTTGGCCGCTGCGCTGTAATCGTCGGAGTCTGCTCCGCAGGCTGATAACAGCGCACCCGCGCCGAGGGAGGCCGGGACCGAATACATGAATTGTCGTCGCGTGATATTGCCCATCATTGCTCCTGTTTATGTACTGGTCCGGCTGTGTCGAAAGTTTGGAAAGCGAATTTATGTCGGCCAGGCGCCCCTGTCTAGGCGCCCCCAGCTAGGCGCCCCCGTCTTTCCCGCGCGCTTCAGGCGGGAATCCAGCGGCGTATTCGGCGTTAATTAAAATGACTTGCACGTTGAATCAACGACCTTACGGCACTGGGTTCCCGACTACCCCCTCGGGAACGACGGCGCCCTGCCGGGGGCGCCTGGCCGGGGTAAATTTGTGACACAGCAGGACTGGCAGCCAACTCAATCATTCGTGACGCAACGCCACAATCGGATCCATCCGCGCCGCGCGTCGCGCCGGGAAATAACCAAACACGACGCCGATCCCGGCAGAAAATACCAGCGACAGCAGATTGATCATGACATCGAACGAGTAGGGCACGCCCATCACTCCGGAAAGAATATACGAACAGATGGTGGCAATCGTGACGCCGATCAAACCTCCCAACGCGGACAGCACCATGGCTTCAATCAGGAACTGCAACAGTACTTCCTGTTCCAGCGCACCCACTGCCAGCCGCAAACCAATTTCACGGGTGCGTTCGGTGACACTGACCAGCATGATATTCATGATCCCGATGCCGCCGACCAGCAAACTGACAGCGGCCACTGCACCGAGCAGATTCGTCAGCACGCCCATGGTGCTGGCCAGGGTGTCGGCCAGTTGCTGGGTATCGAAGATATTGAAATTGTCGTCATCGTCCTCGGCAAGTTTGCGCCGTTCACGCATCAGCTGACGCAGACTGGCCTTGATTGGCGCGCTGTCAGCATTGTCGTTCATCGATACCAGTAACATGTCGACCCGCTGCGTGCCGGTGACCCGTCGCTGCAGGGTATGCAGCGGCACCACCACCGTATCATCCTGGTCGCCCATGCCGCTTTGCCCTTTGGAGGCCAGAATGCCAATGACAACGCAGGAAAACTGTTTTACGCGCAAGAGCTCACCAAGGCCGGTCTGACCTGCGGTACCGCCGAAGATTTCGCGCCGCACGGTTTCGCCGATCACGCACACGGCCGAACCGGCACGTTGCTCATCGAGATCGAACTCGCGACCACTGGCCAGCAGCCAGTTGCCGGTCTTGAACCAGGCATTGGTGCTGCCGGAAACGCTGGTGATCCAGTTGCGGCCATTGGCCACCACCGTGACACTGGTCCGGCCCAGCGGTGCCACTTCGTCCACGCCACCGATCTGCGAAGCGATGGCGGAGGCATCGGATTCTTTAAAATGCGGGATGCCAGCGCTGCCTGCGCCCGAGCCGCCACCACCCGGGCCGCGCTGGCCGGGACTGACGATCAGCAGATTGGCGCCCAGACTGGTGATCTGGGTATTGATGGCCTGGGTCGCGCCATTACCGAGGGTGACCATGGTAATCACGGCCGCCACGCCAATGACGATCCCGAGGATGGTCAGGAACGAGCGCATCATATTGCGTTGCACCGAGCGCAGAGCCAGCATGAAGACGGAGAGCAGCATCAGGTGCTTTCGGTCAGTGTCGCCGGTGCGGCCGTCACCGGATGTGGATTGATTTCATCCTTCTCAATCCGGCCATCGACGAACAGCACCATGCGTCTGGCGTAAGCGGCCATGTCGGGTTCGTGCGTCACCATCAAGACGGTAATGCCGTGATCCCGATTCAGGGCCAATAGCAATCCCATGATTTCATGACTGCGCTGGGTGTCGAGATTGCCGGTCGGTTCGTCAGCCAGCACCACATCCGGCTGGGTGACGATGGCGCGGGCAATTGCCACACGTTGCTGCTGACCGCCGGATAACTCGGCCGGCGTGTGGTGTTCCCAGCCACCCAGTCCGACTGACTGCAGCGCCAGGGTCGCCGCATCACGACGAGTGCTGGCACTGTCACCGCGATACAGCAGCGGCAGCTCGACATTCTCCTGCGCCGAAGTGCGGGCCAGCAAATTGAAACCCTGAAATACAAAGCCGAGATACTGGCGGCGCAGCCGGGCGCGCTGATCGCGGGACAGCGCTTCAACATGCGCGCCTTTGAACAGATACTGCCCGCCGGTCGGCGTGTCGAGGCAACCTAAAATATTCATGGCGGTCGATTTGCCCGATCCGCTCGGTCCGCTGATGGCGACAAATTCACCCGCCTGGATGTCGAGGTCAATGCCTTTCAAGGCCATCAGTTCGGTCGCGCCGCTGCCATAGCGTTTGGTGACGCCACGCAGGCTGATCAGCGGGATCGATCCGGAAGTGGAGACGGTATTCATTTGGCTTTTTTACTTTTCTGGTCGGTAATGACCAGCATGCCGACCTGCAGATCGCCGCCGGTGATTTCAGTCATGTGTCCGTCCGTGATGCCCGGTGTCACGGCGACCGCGACCGCAGTTTTATCACGCAACACCCAAACCTGTTTGGCCAGCGCGGTACTCGCACCGGCCGCAGCTGACTTGCGGTTGCTGTTGCCGGGAATACGTGGGATCAGACTGGTGCCCATTGCTGGCGCGCTCGCGGCGGCGGCTGCACCCGGCATAAAGCGCAGCGCGGTATTCGGCACCAGCAGCACATCCTTGCGCTGCGCCGCGATAATCGAAGCGGTGGCAGTCATGCCGGGGCGCAGACTCAGATCGCGGTTGTCAACATCCAGATAGGTCAGATAGGTGACCACTGCATCGGTGATCGTCGAGCCGAAACCGACCCGGGTGATGTGCGCCGGGAATTTGCGGCTGAGGTAGGCGCTGACGGTAAATGTGGCCTCCTGGCCAAGTTTGACCTCGCCGACGTCGGCCTCATCGACATACACCCAGAGCCGCAGTTTGCTCAGATCATCAGCCAGGGTGAACAGCGTCACCGCCTGCAATGAGGCCGCAACCGCATTGCCGGGATCGACCGTGCGCGTCAGGATGATGCCGTCAGCCGGTGCTCTGATTGAGGCCTTGTTCAAATTGATTTTGTCGGTGGACAGCGCCGCCTCGGCATCGTGCACACCGGCCTGGGCACTGGCCTGATCAGCATTGGCCCGCTCGAGCGTTGCCTGGGCGGTGTCCAGCTCGGTCCTGGCCGGTACCTTGCCGGACGATACAATCGCCACTTCATTGAGCCGGTTCATGGTCGCGCTGGCTTCCCTGACCGTTGCCGTGGTCTGCAGCACCTTGGCTTTGGCGGCATCCAGTGCGGCTACCGAACGCAGGATCTGATCATTCAGTTTGGCCGGGTCGAGCACCAGCAGCACATCCCCTTTTTTTACCTTGTCGTTGACGTCAACATTAACTTTCAGCACCGTGCCGGACAGTTCACTGCCGATATTGATCGAGCGGATCGGCTGCAAGGTGCCATTGGCGGTGACAGTCAACGTCAGGTTGCCGCGTGCCACTGCCTGGGTGTTATAGGCAGGCAGGGCATTTTGCGCACTGCGCAGCATCCACCACCAGATCAACGCGATGACGACCAGCACGAGCACGGCGAGGCCCCAGATTACGGGCCGACGATACCAGGGCTGCTGGCCCGGTTCAGCGAGCAGGGTGCTGATCGCTACCTTGGGTGGTTCATTGGTGACGGGTGGCAGCGCCGCAGCAGGTGGCGTGGTGACGGGAACATCTGTGTTCATGGTGGGTTGGCCTGGTTTGTTTTGGTTGAAATCGGAGTTGAAATCGGCCCGTCACTGCGATCAGGCTGCCAGCCGCCGCCCAGCGCCTTGATCAGTCTGACCTGATCGCTGCTGACATCGGCATTGGCAAGAGCCACTGCATCCTGGGCCAGGAGTTGTGTCAGTTGCGTCTGCAAGACCACCTGAAAATCGATCAGACCACTGCCGTAACGCTGGCGGGCCAGTTGCGAGGCGCTGGCTGCAGATGCGCCCGCAGTGCTGAGACTGATCAGGCGCTGACGGTCATTTTTCAGGGCGATCAAGGCGTTTTCCACATCTGACAATGCGGTTAGAACCGTCGTCTGATAGGCCAGTTGCGCCTGGGTCTGTGCAGCCTGTTGCAGATCAACTTCAGCGCGTCTGGCTCCGCCATCAAATACCGGCAAGGTCACCCCGGCTGCCAGGCCACTGACTACCGAAGCGCCGTTCGTCAAGGCCGCAGCCGTGAGCGCACTTAAACCAATCGATCCGCCCAGCGAGAAGGCCGGCAAACGTGCGGCAGTCGCCTGATTGACACGATGCTGCGCGGCCACGACATTGAATTCTGCGGCCTGCACATCGGCGCGCTGGCGCAAGGTCTCGGCCGGTATCGACAGGGCAAAGCTGTCGTCGGCGCGCGGTACCGGTTGCACCTCGGATAACTGCATGCTTAACTGGTTCGGCGGCTGACCGGTCAGCAATGCCAGGGCATGCTGGCTCTGCACCACAATAATTTGCAGTGCCGGTAGCTGGGCGCGAGTCTGGTCGAGCGCGGCGCTGGCCTGTTCCACTTCCAGTGCAGTCAAGAGTCCAGCCTGCTGACGCCACTGGGTGAGCTGCAGGGTTTCTTCCTGATTGTGGATATTGCCCAGAGCAATATCAAAGCGCGCCTGGGCACTGCGCAAGGCGATGTAGTTCAGTCCGACTTCGGCGGCAATTGCCACCTGCATGTCACCCAGACTGGCCTGGTCTGACAGCGCGACCGCTTCAGCCGCAGCACGCCCGCTGCGCGCAGCACCAAAAATATCGGGTACCCAGTTTGCCGCTGCGCCGACCTGAAATTGATTATTGGTGCCCAAACCAGGGCTGCGATTTCTTTGTACTGAAGCCGTACCGTCCAAAGTCGGCAGCAGCGCGGCATCGGCAATGTCACGCAGCGCCCAGGCCTGACGCAGGGTCGCTCTGGCAGTTTTTACGGCCAGATTATTGTTGAGTGCGTCGCCAACCAGACCATTGAGTACCGGATCGTTAAAGCGAGTCCACCAGTGCAGCAGGTCTTGCTGGCCCGCGGCGTTGGATGACTCTGACCAGGTGGCGGGCACGGTAAACGACAGTGCGGTGTCAGGTTGCACGGCAGTCGAGGCGCAGCCCGCCACCAGCAGGCATGCAAGAAATGGCCGCAGCCACCCGAACCAGTTGCCGGGCAGGGCGGTGCTACGGATAGGTTTTTCTGACGGCATGGATTTAAATTCCTAGTCGACCTCGATGACGAACTGATCGCGGGTGCGGCGTACTTTCTTCAGATTGACCAGCCAGTCGTGGTTGGCTTCACGATAGCCCAGCGGCAGAATCGCAACACTGCGCAGTCCACGTGCATGCAGTCCCAGAATGGCGTCGAATGCCTTCGGATCAAAGCCTTCCATGGGCGTGCTGTCCACCTGCTCAAACGCGGCGGCAATTAATGCCACGCCAAGACCGATATAAGCCTGCCTGGCTGCATGCTGAAAATTTACTTCCGGCCCGCGTGGCGGATAATCCTTCAACAGCATCTGCCGATAATTTTCCGAGTCGGCGTTTTTGAAATTGCGTTCGTTACTCATCAGGTCAAACATCATGTTGATGCGCTCTGGCGTGTAGTCATCCCAGGCCGCAAACACCAGCAGATGGGAACAATCGGTAATCTGCTGCTGGCCCCAGGCAACCGGTTTCAATTCTTCGCGCACCTGCGGGTTGGTTACCACCAGCACATCATAGGGCTGCAAACCGCTCGAGCTGGGCGCCAGACGGATTGCTTCCAGAATGCGTTCGACCTTTTCTGTTGAGACGGACCTGGCCGGGTCCATTTTTTTGGTTGCATAGCGCCAGTGCAGTTTTTGCACCACGCTGCTTTCGTTGATGTTGGTCACGCGGGACGGCATATTGACTTGGGGTGGGTTAATCATGATTTCCTCCTTGATTTTTGCTACGGTTGACCGCTTCAAAGACAGCCTTTTCAAGATGCTCGAGATTGAACGAGACATCAATGAACTGATGGTTCAGGAAAAACACCGGGGTCGAGCGCAACTCCAGCAGTTCGGCACTGTGCCGGTGGTCCTGAACCCGTTGCAGATAAATCCGGTCCTGCATTTCGGCCTGAAAGCGCACCATGTCCAGTTCCAGTTGCTCGGCGTAGCTGATCAGGGCGGGCATTTTCAAATGAGTGGAATTGGTGAACAATAAATCGTGCATTTCCCAAAAGCGGCCCTGTGCACCGGCCGCTTCGGCAGCCTCGGCAGCCAGCTCGGCGTGCGGATGAATCTCGGTCAGCGGGTAGTGGCGGAAGATGAATTTGATCTGATCGCCGAACGATTCCACGAGATGTTTAGTCAGCGGGAAGGCATCTGCGCAGGACGGACATTCATAATCCCCGTATTCGAGCAGCACCAGTCTGGCGTCGGGCGCACCGATACAGTGATCCGATTCCAGTTGTTGGGTTAGCTCTTGTTTGACCTGCTCGTTGGCGTGGGTTGCTGTGCTCATGGTGAAATCCGTTCTGTAGATGTTGGTGGATGCCTGTCCGGCTGTTCCGGATCATGGCGGCAGCTTAGTTCAGCTTAGTTTCAACTATTGGTCCAGCCATTGGTATAAGACGGTTTAGGATGAGCGTCTGTTCGATAGCGAACGTTCGCCCTTAGTGCTTCTCGTCTAAGAACCGTCGTTCCCGCGGCCTTAGGCGGGAACCCAGTGTCGTATAGCTCTGATATCAACCAAACGCGGACGCCCAAACGACGCTAGGTTCCCGCCTAAGGCCGCGGGAACGACGGGGTCGCCGAGACGGGGTCGCCGAGACGGGGTCGCCGAGACGGGGTCGCCTAGACGGGGTCGCTTGGACGCGGTCGCCTGGACGGGGTCGCGTAGACGCGGTCGCTTGGACGGGGTCGCGTAGACGGGGTCGCGTAGACTGGATTATCGTCAAACTTCAACCGGAAAATCAGCGCCACGTGAGACCTTTTCCCACAAACTGAATTCTTTCTTTAACCGGCCAAGTTTGGCCAAGGCCGAGTCAACCGCATCATTGCCCAACAATAAATGCTGCGGTGGCGCTTTCGCTTCGACTGCTTCAATAATCGCCTGTACCGCGCGCACCGGATCACCATGCTGCTTTCCTGAAATCGCCCGAATCGCCAACCGGTTGGCACCCGCAGTTGCGGCGTAGTCTTCAATCAGATGCTTGCTTTCATTGGCCGAACGGCCGGCCCAGTCAGTACGAAATCCGCTCGGCTCAACCGTCATCACCTTGATGCCAAGTGGTTCAACTTCGCCGCGCAGCGCTTCCGACAAACCTTCCAGAGCATATTTTGTAGCGTTGTAATAGCCGACACCTGGTGCAGAGCACAGGCCGCCGATGGACGAGATATTGACGATGAAACCGGAGCGGTTCTCGCGCATGCCCGGCAACACGGCATCAGTCATGCTGCACACGCCAAAGACATTAATGTCGAACATCTTGCGCACCTGCTCGTGATCGCTTTCCTCGATCGCTCCGAAATACCCGATACCGGCATTGTTGACCAGCACATCAATGCGACCGAAATGATGCAGCGCTTTTTTGACGGCGTGTTTGATTTCCTTGCTGTCGGTGACATCCAGTTTCAGTAACAGGACGTCGCCCTGACCGGTGAACTCTTCAATGTCGTCGGTATTTCTGGCCGTGGCCACCACGCGGTAACCGCGCTCCAGAGCCAGCGTGGTCAGCGCTTTGCCGAATCCGGTGGAACAGCCAGTGATGAACCATACCGGCTTGCTGTTTTTGTCTGCTGCGTTTGCTGTGCTGCTGTTCTTTGCGTTCATGGTTTAAGTTCCTTTAAGTACAGAATAAAAAAAGAAGCGCCGAACTGGGAATCGGATCGACACTTCAAAAGACGCTGGCCTGGTTCGAAAACCGGCAGGTTACGTCTCGGAGAAATCTAATACGACGCGTGACGGAACATCGCCGTGCTTGAGTCGTTCAAATACGGTATTAATTGCCGATAAAGGCTGCAGTTCAATATCTGCCTTGACTTTGCCATCCACCGCAAAAGCCAATGCTTCGGCCATATCCAGACGGGTACCGACAAACGATCCGCGAATCGTGATGCAGTTGGCAACCACATCGAACAGCGGGGTCGGAAATTCGCCTGGCGGGATGCCGACCAGTACACAGGTACCAAACTTGCGCGTCATGCCGATGCCCTGTTTGAAGGCGGCAAGCGAGGGTGCGGTAATCAGCACACCGTGCGCGCCGCCGTTGGTCGCTTTCACCACCGCAGCGACGGCGTCGCTGTGTTTGGCATTGACGACCGCGTCGGCACCCAGCTTGGTGGCATGTGCCAGTTTTTTGTCGTCGATATCGACCGCGCACACCTTCAGTCCCATCGCCTTGGCGTATTGGACACCGAGATGCCCGAGACCACCGATTCCGGAAATCACGATCCAGTCACCCGGTTTGGCTTTGGTTTCCTTGATGCCTTTATAGGAAGTAATTCCCGCGCAGATGAGTGGTGCCGCTTCCTGCGCCGACAAACCGGCCGGAATATGGGCGACGTAGTTGGGATCGGCAATGATGTATTCGGCAAAGCCGCCGTTTTTGGTGTAGCCGCCAAATTGCGCCTCGGCACACACAGTCTCGTGTGCGCCCAGACAATACTCGCAGTGCCCGCAGGCCGAATACAGCCATGGCACGCCGACCCGGTCGCCGACTTTGACGGCGGTGACGCCGCTGCCCAGTTTGGTAACGATCCCGATGCCTTCATGACCTGGCGTAAATGGCAACGCCGGTTTGAGCGGCCAGTCACCATCGGCCGCATGCAGGTCGGTGTGACAGACGCCACAGGCCTCGGTTTTCACGAGAATCTGGCCTGCACCGGGTTCGGGAATCGGCAGTTCTTTCAGTACCAGCGGCTGGCCGAATTGTTCGACTACCGCAGCATGCATCATGTGTTTCATGTCATTCTCCTTGGCTAACATTGGCTGGTTCAATCTCTGTCGGTTTATTTGGGCGCCGGGTGGTTGGCAATCCGCACCATCTTTTTGTTCACAAATTCCTGGATTCCCATATTGCCCAATTCGCGGCCATAGCCGGAATTTTTAATCCCGCCAAATGGCAGTTCGGCATCGGCCCAATCGATATTGTTAATGAACATCATGCCGGTATCGACCAGGCTGGCAACGCGCCTGCCGCGGGCCACATCTTTGGTAAATACCGAGCCGCCCAGGCCGAAATCGGAATCGTTGGCCAGAGCAATCGCCGCGGCTTCATCTTTCACCCGATAGAACGAGACCACCGGTCCAAAGAATTCACCCCGAAAGGCCGGGTTATCCGGTTTGATGTCGGTCAAAATCGTAATTTCCATAAATGAACCAGGGCGCTTGAGGCGTTTTCCGCCCATTAAAACCTTGGCGCCATGTTTGACTGCATCATCGACCTGCTTGATCAACTGCAGCAAAGCCTCTTCGCTGGACAGCGGGCCGTGGCTGGTCTTTTCATCCATCGGATCACCAGGCACCAGGGCTTCCAGGGCGGTCTGGAATTTTTCGATAAACCGGTCGGCGATCGAATCGAGCACAATGAATCGTTTCGCTGCGCAGCAGGTTTGTCCGGCGTTATACATGCGTCCCCAGACTGCCCACGGAATGGTTTGGTCGAGATCGGCATCGTCGAGCACGATAAAGGCGTCACTGCCGCCCAATTCCATCGAGGTTTTTTTGAGAAACTGGCCGGCACGCGCCGCCACCAGTTGCCCGGCTTCGACACTGCCGGTCAGAGCCACGCCCTTGATGCGCGGATCTCCAATAATGGCATTGGACTGTTCGTGACTGATCAGCAGATTGGTGTAGGTACCGACCGGCGCGCCTGCATCGATCCACAATTTTTCAAAGGCGATCGCGCATTGCGGCACGCATCCGGCATGTTTGACGACAATGGTATTGCCTGCCATGAGCTGCGGACCGGCCACCCGGGCCAGCTGGTAGTAGGGGAAATTCCAGGGTTCGATACAGAACAAAACCCCGAACGGCGTGCTTTCCATATGTGCTTCACCCTGCTTGGGATTGAGTTTGACGTTTTGCAGAAATTGCTCTGCGTGCTCGGCGTAGTAAGACAGAATGTCGGCACTGAAATTGGCTTCGGCGCGAGCCTCATCAATTCGCTTGCCCATTTCCAGGGTAGCCAGTTTTGCGAACTCATCCGCTTGCTGGTGCAGCAGTTCTGCGGCCCTGGCAACGATTTTGGCGCGGTCGGCATAGCTGGTCAGTTTCCAGGTCTGAAAATTGGCCTCGGCGGTTGCCAGTGATTTTTCCAACTGGGCATTGCTGAGATGTTCGAATGTTTTCAAAATCTTTCCGTCAAACGGATTGGTGCTTTGGTAGGTCATGATAAAAATCTTTTCAAAGTCGTTGTTTGATCAAAATATGATCATTAAGAACGTGCCAGTCACCAACCACGCTCGGTTCGCCACCGGACACAGCGATATTTGCTGGCTCTGGTTCAGAATGCCAGCGTCATGTTATCCACCACTTTATTGACACCCGGGGCGGCCCAGGCAGATTGCTTGACCAGCGAACGCTCTTCCCAGTTGTCGATCACGCCGGAAAGAATCACATCGGCACCGATTACCTGCACCAGAATTTTTTCGGAGTTGTCCAGGGTGCTGCGCTTCAAGGCTGATTCAATATTCATCTGGATCGATTTCGATTCTGAGTGCGGCTGAACCGTGATGTGATCGTAGACGCCGATTACCCCTTTCAGATGGCGCACGGCGCCAATCGCGGCGGCCTGCTGATGCTGGCGTGTCACTTCCCCGGACAGCGTGACCCAGCCTTTTTCGGACATGACTTTGATGGAGTGGGGCATTAACTCGCTCAACCATTGCAAGGCGTCTTTCGCCGCCAGCGCAATCTCGGCATCGTCGCGTCGGCCTGAACCGCGTGGAATCACTTTCATTGCTACGGCCAGTGCCTGCACACCCGAAACGTTCTGAGCGGCGCTTTCAGCATCGAGCTTTTCATTGAAGCTGCCAACATGTCCGGACAGGGTAACGACGCCATGGCTGACCTCAACACCGATTTCCGTGGCATCGATCTCCGGATTCCAGTTCAGTTCAGCGGTAACGTCTTCCTTGATTTGCGCATCTGTTTTCATGATTCTCTCGAAGTCTGGTTGAAGAGAGCCCAGATTAGGGGGATCAGATTTACTGGTCTGTTCGCTATCAGACATAGTGAAAAAAACAAGCATTGTCGATATCTTTTTTTTGCAGACCACTGGGTTGTGAACAATTAGTCACTATGTTCGCTGACGAACTGAATCAATTGCTTGAAAATTTCACACTGCTCCCGTAACAGCGGCAGGAAAAGCGGCAGCAATAGCGGCAGGCCGCAAATATCGACCTGCATGTGTCTGAACAATCGAACGTATTTCTCAACCATAGAACACCTTAACCAGGACAAATTATCATGAGTAAAATTATCGGCATTGATCTCGGCACCACCAATTCCTGCGTCGCAGTCATGGAAAATGGCAGAGCGAAAGTGATTGAAAATTCGGAAGGCGTGCGCACCACGCCATCGATCATTGCCTATCAGGAGGACGGTGAAATTCTGGTCGGTGCACCTGCCAAACGCCAGGCGGTCACCAATCCAAAAAATACTCTGTATGCCGTGAAGCGCCTGATTGGTCGCAAATTTGATGAAAAGGAAGTGCAGAAGGATATCGGCCTGATGCCGTTCAAAATAATGAAAGCGGACAATGGCGATGCCTGGATTGCGGTGCGCGACCAGAAATTGGCCCCGCCACAAATTTCGGCAGAAGTGCTGCGCAAGATGAAGAAAACTGCCGAAGACTATCTGGGCGAACCGGTTACCGAAGCTGTCATCACGGTACCGGCGTATTTTAACGATGTCCAGCGGCAGGCCACTAAAGATGCCGGACGCATTGCCGGTCTGGATGTCAAACGGATCATCAACGAACCGACTGCCGCTGCACTGGCGTTTGGTATGGACAAGAGCGATAACCGCGACCGTAAAATCGCGGTCTATGATCTGGGTGGCGGTACCTTTGACGTATCGATCATCGAAATCAGTGTCATTGATGGCGAGAAGCAGTTCGAAGTCCTGTCGACCAACGGCGATACCTTCCTCGGCGGTGAGGATTTTGATCAGCGCATGATCGATTACATCATCGACGAATTTAAAAAAATTAACGGAATCGATCTGAAAAAGGATCCGATTGCACTGCAGCGCATCAAGGCAGCGGCCGAACGCGCCAAGATCGAACTGTCTTCGACCCAGCAAACCGAGATCAATGAACCATATATCGCCATGGCCAACGGCGCCCCGGCGCATCTGGCTTTGAAAATCACCCGTGCCAAACTTGAATCGCTGGTTGAAGAGTTGGTCAACGCCACTATTGAACCATGCCGGATTGCGATTGAAGATGCGAAAGTCAAGATCGCCGATATCGACGATATCATTCTGGTCGGCGGGATGACCCGTATGCCGATGGTGCAACAAAAGGTGAAAGAATTTTTCGGTAAAGACCCACGCATGGATGTCAATCCTGATGAAGCTGTCGCAGTTGGTGCTGCCATTCAGGGCGCAGTGATGTCGGGCGAACAGAAAGATCTGTTGCTGCTGGACGTGACACCGCTGTCGCTGGGTATTGAGACCATGGGTGGGGTGATGAGCAAGATGATTGCTAAAAACACGACGATCCCGACCAAGTTCAGTCAGGTATTTTCTACCGCCGAAGACAATCAGGCGGCGGTGACGATCAAGATTTATCAGGGCGAGCGCGAAATGGCGATCGGCAATAAAGCCCTGGGCGAATTCAATCTGGAAGGCATCCCGCCTGCCGCAAGTGGCACACCGCAGATTGAAGTCACTTTTGACATCGATGCGAATGGTATTTTGCATGTAGGCGCAAAGGACAAAGCCAGCGGCAAGGAAAATAAAATTACCATCAAGGCCAACTCTGGTTTGACCGAAGCGGAAATTCAAAAGATGGTCAAGGACGCCGAGCTCAATTCAGAGAGCGACAAAAAACTCAAGGAACTGGCCGAGACCCGCAATCACGCTGACGCGCTGATCCATTTGACGAGCAAGACCATGGCGGAATATGGTGAGAGGGTCAATGCCCGGCAAAAACAGGACATTGACCAGGCCATTTCACAACTTGAAGCTGCGATAAAAGGCGACGATAAAATCGAGATCGATACCAAGGCCAAAGCGCTGACCGATGCCGCCCAAAAGCTCAGTGAGGCGATGCATGCAGATGCTGGCAAGGCCAATGAACCGGCCAAGGCGCAGGCAGCACCGGCCGACGATGTGGTTGACGCCGAGTTTGAAGAGATCAAAGATCCTAAGTAAAGTCGAAAATTGAGGGGGAGGTTCGCATGTTCGCAATGGTCCTGAACAAAATCGGCACACCGCTGGTGTGGACCGAGCTGCCCGATCCACAACCCGGCAGCGGGCAGCTGCGGGTCAGGGTGACAGCTTGCGGCGTGTGTCGCACCGATCTGCATGTGGTGGACGGCGAGCTGGCCAAGCCACAGGTGCCGATCATACCCGGCCATGAAATCGTCGGACGGATTGATCAGCTCGGCGCGGGCGTGACCGGCTTTACGATTGGCGAACGGGTCGGCATACCCTGGCTGGCCCATACCTGCGGAGTGTGCCCGTTTTGTCGTTCCGGGCATGAAAACCTCTGTGATGATCCGCTTTTCACCGGCTATTCGCGCAACGGTGGCTTTGCAACGCAGGTTGTTGCAGACGCGGCTTTTGTGATCAAGCTCGGTGAAGTTGGCAGTGATGTGCAACTGTCTCCGCTGTTGTGCGCCGGTCTGATCGGCTGGCGCTCGCTGGTGATGGCAGGGCCGGGCGCGCGGATTGGCTTGTATGGATTTGGTGCCTCGGCCCACATTGTGGCCCAGGTGCTGCGCTGGCAGAAGCGCTCTGTGTACGCATTCACCCGTCCCGGTGACAGCACTGGCCAATCTTTTGCGCGGCAGCTTGGTGCAGTCTGGGCCGGTGGTTCTGATGAGCCACCGCCCCAGCAACTGGACGCGGCAATCATCTTTGCGCCCGACGGTGCGCTGGTTCCGCTGGCGTTACAGGCAATCCGTAAAGGTGGACGGGTGGTCTGCGCCGGCATCCACATGAGCGATATTCCCAGTTTTGCTTACAGCCTGTTGTGGGGCGAGCGACAATTACTGTCGGTCGCGAATCTGACACGGCAGGATGGCGTGGATTTTTTCACCTTGCTGCCTCAGATCGGCATTGTTACGCACACCACGAGCTATGCGCTTGGGCAGGCGAATGAAGCGCTCGATGATTTGCGACATGGGAAATTCGAAGGTGCGGCGGTGCTTGTGCCGTAGCGGACCGGGAGTTTAGTGGCGTTTGGTCGGCAACCGAATCAAGTCGACATTGAATTCCCGCCTGAACCTGCGGAAATTCAATGTCGCTCCGGAGCTTGTTTACCGGGCACCCTTGTGTCCGATTTGCCCGTCATTTTTATGGCGGCCTGCGACCTCATTCTGCTCAGCCTTTTCCTTGAGATTTTTCACGTCGGCTGGCGCGGTGGATGGGGCAACGTGGGCGGCTTCGTGTTGCTTGTCAGTTTTCTTTTTCATGTGATTCTCCTGTAAAAAAATTGTCAGTCGTATTCAACGACCAGTTCGTTCTCGACGTTGGAAACGCCGGGCGCATTCCAGGCCAGTCGTTCTGCCTCGTTCTTCTGGTACCACGAATTTACGTGTCCGCTCAGCGTAGCCTTATGACCCGATACGGTGACAGCGATATTTTTGTTCGAGATCGACCAGTTGCGGGCAATGGCGTTTTCAATCTCCTCGACTTCAATCGCGTTTTCCACCTGAATCGAGATGCTGATGTTATTCACCACGCCCATGACGCCGAGCAGATTTTGCACCGCCTTCCTGGCCGCAACGCGCTGGAAGTTCGATTGCACTTCCCCTTCAAGCGTCACAAAGCCCTTCTCGACAATCGCCTTGATGCGCTCCGACGGAATCTCCCAATTGGTCTTGAACGCGGCGATGATTTCGTTGGCGATATCACTGTCGTCTTTTTTGGCCCAGGTACTGGGATACTTCACTTCAATGTTTTCGACCACCGCAACCACGCCTGAGACTTTCTTGGCAGCGTCTTCGGCTTCTGATTTTTTGGCGTAACAGTCAACCGTGCCGGTGAGCGTAATCACGCCATTCTTGGCCGCCACACCGATTTCTGCGGCCTGCAGACTGGGCTCCCACTGGAGTTCTGCCATGACGTCATGTTGCAGCTGTGAATTGGATTTCATGCGTTTTCCTTTCAAATGAGTTCAATGGACGACCTGCCAGGCGTTAACGACGCAACAGCCTGGCAGCACGATCGATTTAATCTCAGTGAGGGATGGCGCTCTGTGCGCTGGCATACCAATGCCAACGGTACTTCATAAAAACAGGGGATTGTTTGTGCCAGATCAAATCAGCTCAGGTGTGGCCAATTGCGGCGCTAATAAATTGTTGGAATTTTTTTGCAATCTGCTCCAGATGGTCTCGTTTTTACCGTTTCGTTCCAGGTAACGGCCAAATGAATATTTTTTGTCAATGTTCAGGGTTCGATGTCAAAGTCTTTATTGTTAACATCACGGCGCGCCGCAGACAGTTGAGCCAACAAATCCGGTAGCGCCGTTTGAACCGTCTCCCAGACTATTTCAAGGTTAATGTGGTAGTAGCCATGCGCAATACGATTGCGCATTCCACGCATACTGCTCCACGGAACTTCGGGGTGTGCCTTGGTAAATCCGGCGTATCCATCCATTATCTTTGTGGCCGCTTCACCGACGATGATAAAGCTCATGATGACCGCCTGTTGAGTGCGTTTGTCCGCTATGAAGTCGGCTTTGCTCAAACCTTCCACGAAGGTGCACGCATCCGTTGCGGCCTTTTGAATATGGTCGAGGTAATCGGAGAGTCGATTCTCGCTCATACCGGCTGCGCCTCCGCCAGCACCTTGGCGCGGAATTTTTCTGGCAGGTCAGAAGGTGTCAGCAAATCGACATGAATGCCAAGTAGTGCTTCCAGTTCTACCTGCAACCCGCCCAAGTCGAACAATGTGGTACAGGGCAGTGCATCGACCAAGAGATCCAGATCACTGCCATCCAGGTCGGTACCATGTAACACGGAACCGAAAATACGCGGATTCGTAGTATGAAAGCGGCTCGCCGCTTCACGAATGGCAGTTCGTTTTTGATCAAGTGCCACTGAGGGTCGCATAGTCATCCTTTTTTATCGAAACTCGTTGAAATGGTAAGTGATTGAGAATATCACTACAAGAACTATTTTCGAGAACCACTTTTCCTGAGCTTCGATCTATCTTGATGGCTTGGTATTACTTAGTCGTCGCCAATTGCGGCACTGACAATGTGCTGCGCTTCGTTGATAATCCGCTCCAGATGCTCCTGCCCCAAAAAGCTTTCCGCATAGATTTTATAAATCTCTTCGGTCCCGGAGGGCCTTGCCGCAAACCAGCCGTCACTGCAACTGACTTTGATCCCGCCAATGGCTGCCTGATTGCCGGACGCGACGGTTTCAATGTTGAGAATTTTCTGGCCTGCCAGTTCTTTGGAGTGAATTTGCTGCGCCGACAGTTGCGCCAGCTTTTTCTTTTGAACTGGCGTGGCATGCGCTTCCACGCGCTGACTGACCGGATCACCCAGCAGCGCGGTGAGACCTTGATAAGCCTGTCCGGGATCGCGCCCGGTTTTGGCCGTGATCTCGGCAGAAAGCAGGGCGGCGGTGATGCCGTCTTTATCGGTGGTCCAGCTCGTGCCATCGCGCCGCACAAAACTTGCGCCAGCGCTTTCTTCGCCCGCAAAGCCGAGCGCGCCGTCACTCAAGCCGTCGACAAACCATTTAAAGCCGACCGGCACTTCATAGACTGGGCGTTGCAACTGTTTGCAGACCCGGTCAATCATCTGGCTGCTCACAATCGTCTTGCCAACGCCCGCTTTGGCTGACCAGTTGGGACGGTTGGTGAACAAATACTCGATCGCTGCGCACAGATAGTGATTCGGCTCCAGCAATCCGGAAGAGGGCGTCACGATGCCATGCCGGTCGTGATCGGTATCGCAGGCAAAGGTAATATCGTAGCAATGCTGCAGTTCGACCAGTTGCGCCATCGCGTAGGGGGACGAGGGGTCCATGCGGATCTTGCCATCCCAGTCCAGCGGCATGAAGCGGAAGGTCGGATCGACTTCGCTGCTTACCACACTCAGATTCAATTCATAGCGCTCGCCGATCCGGTGCCAGTAATGGACTCCGGCTCCACCCAGCGGATCGACACCAATGCGCAGATTGGTATTCTTGATCGGTTCAAAATCGATCACCTGATCGAGTTGCTCGACATACAGACTCAGATAATCGAAGAATTGGGTGGTCGGTGCATGCAGGGCGCGTTGATAGGGCATGCGTCTGACGTGGCCGAGATTGCCGCCCAGCAGTTCGTTGGCGCGGGTCTGAATCGATTCGGTGACTGCGGTGCTGGCCGGACCGCCGTTCGGTGGGTTGTATTTGAGTCCGCCACTGTCGGGGGGATTGTGCGAGGGAGTGATCACAACGCCATCGGCAAAACCGGATTGCCGGTCGCGATTGAACAGCATGATTGCCAGCGAGATGGCCGGGGTCGGGGTGTACTCATCGTCCCTGGCCAGTCGTACATCGACACCATTGGCGGCAAACACTTCCAGCGCCGTGGCTTGCGCCGGGATCGACAGGCCATGGGTGTCGATGCCGATAAACAAGGGGCCGGTAATCTGATGTCTGCTGCGGTATTCACAGATTGCCTGGCAGATTGCCAGGATGTGGGCTTCGTTAAAACTGGACTCCAGTGAGTTGCCGCGATGACCGGAGGTGCCAAAGGCAACCCGCTGTTCAGGTACGGCCGGGTCCGGGACATTGTTGTAATAGGCTGAAATCAAGCGCGGCAGATTCACAAGTTCTGCAAGGGGCGACGGCTTTCCGGCCAGTGGACTGATATTCATGGATGTTTTCTCCTCTCGGTGATGTTAAAAAAAATTAGTGGTTAATCAGATTTTTCGAGATGCCCGCCGAAACTGTGGCGCATGGCGGACAACACTTTGTCAGCAAAATTGGCGGCGCCGCGTGAACTGAAGCGCTGGTATACAGCGGCGCTCAATACCGGCACAGGGACACCCTCATCGATCGCAGCCATCAGGGTCCAGCGACCTTCGCCGGAATCGGAAACCCGTCCGGAAAAATTGTCGAGCTGCGGATCGCGCACCATGGCCGTGGCAGTCAGGTCGAGCAACCAGGAGCCGATCACGCTGCCGCGCCGCCATAATTCGGTGATGTCGGCGATATCGAGGTCGTACTGATAATGTTCGGGATTTTTCAGCGGCGTGGTTTCGGCGTCGGCATCCACCACATGCTTGCCGATATTGGCATGCCGCAAAATATTGAGTCCCTCGGCATAGGCACTCATCATGCCGTATTCAATCCCGTTGTGAATCATCTTCACGAAATGGCCGGCGCCTTGCGGACCGCAATGCAAATAGCCTGAGTCGGCCGTGCTGTCCGGTCTGTCGCGACCAGATGTGGCAGGCGCGGCATCAACACCGGGTGCGAGCGTGGCAAAAATCGGTGTCAGGTAGCGGACGATATCTTTTTCGCCGCCGATCATTAAACAATAGCCGCGCTGCAGACCTTCGACGCCGCCGCTGGTGCCGACATCGACGTAATGCACCCGGTTGGCTTTTAATTCCTTGCCGCGCCGCACATCGTCGTGGTAATGCGAATTGCCGCCGTCAATGACGATGTCGCCGGGGTCGAGAAACAGCGCCAGCGAATTCAGAGTCTGATCCACCACGGCGGCAGGCAGCATCAGCCAGATCACGCGCGGCTGTTCCAGTTGACTGACCAGATGTTGCAGCGAAGTTGCGCCGCTAATTCTTTCGCCCGATAAACTTTCCACGGCATCAGGTTGCACGTCGTAGACGACGCACTGATGGTCACCATTTACCAAACGGCGCACCAGATTCTTGCCCATTCTGCCCAGTCCAATCATGCCTAGCTGCATAGCCATACTCCTGTTGTGTGATGGAATTTAATTCATTTGTCGCCGGTCGATCGCCGGTTTTGATCTTAATAGCATCAGCGCGCGGATGCAAACGTGTTCTATAGTAAAACCATATTTTTGCAGCAGTACCGCGCCGGGTGCCGACGCACCGAAGCCTTCGATGGAAATAATATCGCCCCTGTCGCCGGTGTAACGCTGCCAGCCCTGCGCCACGCCTGCCTCAACGGCAAGACGGGCGGTACACAGGCGCGGCAGCACCTGTTCGCGATATTCCGGGTTCTGCTCTTCGAACAGTTCCCAGCTCGGCATCGACACGATGCGAATTTTCAGGCCCTGTTTAATCAGTTCTTCCCTTGCCGCTACAATCAGCGCCACTTCCGAACCGCTGGCAATTAAAATCAGATCCGGTTTGCCGTTCGATGAATCCACCAGAATATAAGCACCAAAGGCGACACCATCGGCAGACGCAAGCTGTCCACGATCCAAAGTGGGAACCGCCTGGCGCGTCAATATCAAAGCAACCGGCTGGGCAAAACTGGTCAGCGCGACACGCCAGGCTGCAACGGTTTCATTGGCGTCGGCCGGGCGCAGCACAATCAAATTCGGAATGGCACGCAGGCTCGCCAATTGCTCGACCGGTTGATGCGTTGCGCCGTCTTCACCAACCGCGATGCTGTCATGCGTAAACACGTACACCACGTGCAATCCCATCAAAGCGGCAAGTCTGATTGGCGCGCGCATGTAATCGGAAAACACCAGAAAAGTCGCGCTGTAGGGAATCATCCCGCCATGTGCGGCGATTCCATTTACGATCGCGCCCATCGCATGTTCGCGGATACCGAAATGCAGGTTGCGCCCCGCAAAAGACCAGTCACCGCCGCTGGAACCCTGATGATCCAGGACCGCGGTCGAGGGCGCCTGAAAATCGCCAAACTCATGCAGGGCGGTCAAGGTCGACGGGTCCAGATCGGCTGATCCGCCAATCAGGCCGGGCAGCCGCTGGGCGATCACGTTCATCATGTTTCCGGAGGCTGCGCGGGTCGATATGCCTTGTGCACTGGCGGGAAATTGTGGCAGATCCAGATCCCAGTTCAGGGGCAGGGCGTCGCTGATCAGTGCCTGCAATTCGGCAGCGAGGTCGGGAAATGTTTCCGAATAGGATTCCAGGGTTTTGTTCCAGTGCTGTTCGGCTTCCAGTCCCTGTTCCTGGGCCAGTAAAAAATGCTGACTGGCCTGGTCTGGTATCAGAAAGGTCGGCTCAACCGGCCAGTTCAGTCTGGCTTTGGTTAATGCGACTTCCTCGACACCCAGCGGCGCGCCGTGCGCGGCGAAGCTGTCCTGTTTGTGGGGGGAGCCGTAACCGAGATGGGTGCGCACCAGAATCAGCGAGGGGCGCGACAGTTCTTGCCGGGCGCGCCGCAATGCCTGCTCGATCTCATGCAGGTCGTTGCCGTCCACGACGGTCTGGGTGTGCCAGCCATAGGCATCAAAGCGATGTGCGCATTGTTCGGTGAAACTCATGTCGGTCGAGGCCGACAGCGTGACATGATTCTGGTCATACAGATAGATCAGTTTGCCCAGTTGCAGATGACCGGCCAGCGAGGCCGCTTCCGAGCTGATTCCTTCCATCAGATCGCCGTCACTCACCAGGCCGTAGGTGTAATGATCAATCACCGGATAATCGGGGCGGTTATAGCGCGAGGCCAGATTGGCTTCGGCAAGTGCCATGCCCACGCCGTTCGCAAAGCCCTGGCCCAGTGGTCCGGTGGTGATTTCAACGCCGGGAGTGGTGCCGCGTTCCGGATGGCCCGGCGTCGTACTGCCCCATTGGCGAAATTGCCTGAGCTGGTCGATCGTGAGCGAATAACCGGTTACGTGCAGCAGACTGTATAACAGGGCTGAGCCATGACCGGCCGACAGGACGAAACGGTCGCGGTTGAACCAGTCGGGATTGGCCGGATTGTGTTTTAACAGGCGTGTCCACAGCACATACGCCATGGGCGCAGCACTCAGGGGCAAGCCGGGATGTCCGCTATTGGCCTTTTGCACTGCATCGACCGACAGAAAGCGCAGCGTGTTGACGCACAGTTCGTCAAGCGCGCGGTCAGATAACTGGTTTGTGCTGTCGTCGCTCATGTGTTTCCCGATCGTGGAGATGAATGACGAAATACTAAATTTCGTGGCAGGGGCGGTCTGTTCGCTACCCCACGCTATCCCACGTTGCGATCGGAAAAGTCAACCTGCATCAAATCGCCGATATGTTCAATCGTGAGGTCGGCAGCGGGGTAGTTTGCCTGGACCGCGGGGTCCAATCCGTAATGACCCTGGCGCACAAATACCGTTGTGAGTAGATTTCCCCAGGCCAGCTTCATCGCTGACAGGATGCGCAGCTTATCGTCGACCATCACATAATGCTGCGCCGGAAAGCGCTGCTTGATATCGCCAAGCATTGTTTCCTTGTGCTGATAGACCAGCACCCGCCCCGAAACGGCGCGCCACAGGCCGGAGCGTTGTATCTTGCGCGGCTGAAAGACGATGTCACCATCGGAGACGATCACAGTCTGGCCATGCAGACTCAAGTGCTGCAACAATGCCAGCGCGCCCGGGAACAGTTGCAGAGCGAAGGGGTAATCCAGAAAAAATGTCGCCAGCTGCGACAGATGCGGATTGGTTTCCGACTCGGTGTGCAACAGTTGCATCGCACCGAAGTAATCGACATAGCCGTGCAGTTTACGCAGTGAATGTTCAATTTCCCAATACCGCCGGGACAGCGAGCTGCCCAATTCAAGGTTCAGGAAACTGCGCAGGTCTGCCACCAGCGCATCGTTATCGAGCAGGGTATTGTCGACATCCAGCATAAAGACAGTTTGTTTGGGCAGGTTCATCGGCGTACTCGGCGGGGGTGGAGGCTGCCAGATTATTGTTCTTTGATCGATTGGTCGGTGCGAGGCCGAACATAGAGGAATCAGGCCTTGGCGAGCTCTGGCCGATAAACATCACCCTTGCGAGAGTGATTGAACTGGCCGCTAGGCTCATGACTATGGATGCAGGAAAATAGTTTCGGTACATCTTTTTATTTGATTTCGCCTGCGCTTGTTTCAAACCGATTTTCCAATCGCGCCCTGGAAAGTTTTACTGCCTCATTAAGTTTTTTCTCGAGTAATTTTCGAGATGGTAAGCCAGTCAAGTATTCGGCAACGTGAATGCCGCTTTGATCAAGTTCCAGCAATTCTATCTGTTCACGATTTTTACCAGTGCAAAGAATAATTCCCAGCGGCGGCGCTTCGCCGGGTTCTTGTTCGTTTTTTGCCAGCCAACGCAGGTAGAGTTCCATCTGGCCTTTGTCAGATGCCTTGAATTCTCCGAGTTTTAATTCGATAGCCACAAGGCGTGGTAGCCGGCGATTGTAGAACAGCAAGTCAATATAGAAGTCGTTGTTATCGATTTGGAGCCGCTTTTGGCGGGCAACAAAACTGAAACCGGTACCTAGTTCCAGTAGAAAATTTTCCAACTCACTCAGGATGGCGTCTTCAAGATCACTTTCAAGATAGTGATCGCGAAGCTCTAAAAAATCTAAAACGTAGGGGTCTTTCAAGATGAGATTTGGACTAAACACGCCTTGATTGCGCAAAGTCGCCAGCTCACTTTCCAATAACTCATCCGGCTTGCGGGAGAGAGCCGTCCGCTCGAAGAGCATGGAGTCGAGTCGTCCCTGCAAGGTCCGGGTACTCCAACCTTCTTTACGACACATTTCCAGATAGAACTCGCGTTTGAGGGGATCTAAAGTGGACCCATTGGTCAAGACAATATTTCAGAGAATTTAAGCTGCATCCATTTTCCTCATTGCAGCTGGTCGGCGCTGCCCCGCTTTACT
>JBEONO010000025.1:0-42518 GCA_040544425.1 Oxalobacteraceae bacterium GrIS 1.18 | reverse complement strand
CAACTTTGACTTGGAGGTCTGGGAGGCCGGATGCTACTGCATCTTCCCACCCATGACCATTTATCTTCAGTTGCACTTCATGTTTGAACTCGCGAAACATAACAGGAGACAAACCATGTGGAACCAAGTCTATGATCCCTTCAATAACCCCTGGCTTTCAACTTTAGCCGCAGCCTTGCCGGTCGTCGTCATGTTGATGTCGCTGGCATTTTTTCATGTCCGCGCCCATTACGCTGCATTAATGGGTTTGCTGTCGGCGTTAATTGTTGCGATATTTCTGTACGCGATGCCGCCACAAACTGCAGTTGCCGCGGCCTTTCTGGGGGCAGCGAATGGCTTGCTGCCCATAGGCTGGATCGTGCTGAATGTGATTTTTTTATACCAGCTCACCGAGCGCAAGGGCTACTTCAAAATTTTGCAGGGCAGCATAACCACCGTCACCACCGATCGCCGCCTGCAGTTATTGCTGGTGGCGTTTTCATTTGGAGCCTTCTTTGAGGGCGCAGGCGGTTTCGGTACACCGGTTGCGGTCACTGGAGCGTTGTTGATCGGACTGGGGTTTGCGCCACTGGCTGCATCTGGCCTGTCCTTGATTGCCAATACCGCGCCGGTAGCCTTCGGTGCGCTCGGCACGCCGATCATTGCGCTGGCTGGCGTCACGGGCCTCGATATGCTGCAGCTGTCCGGCATGGTGGGTCGGCAGTTGCCGCTGTTTTCCCTGATTGTTCCGTTCTGGCTGATCTGCGCATTTTGCGGTTTCAAGGGGATGCGCGAAATCTGGCCGGCGATTCTGGTCGCAGCCGTGGCGTTTGCCGTGCCGCAGTATCTGATTTCGAATTTCCACGGACCGTGGCTGGTTGATGTCGGCGCAGCGATTTCGTCGATGGCGTGCCTGACGCTGTTTTTAAAAATCTGGAAGCCAACAGTCATCTGGACCAATCCAGCCGGTAAGTTTACCGGCGCCAGCCAGGTTGAAGTCAAACAGGAAGTCCACAATTACACGCGCAGTCAAATCATTCAGGCCTGGTTGCCATGGCTGATTCTGTCGGTCATCGTGTTTATCTGGGGTGTGCCGGAATGGAAAAAATATCTGGATGGGATTTCGATATTCAAGTTTGAGTGGCCAGCCTTGCACAAACTCGTACAGAAAATGCCGCCGATCGTCAGCAAGCCAACCGCAGAAGCGGCTTTGTATAATTTGAACTGGCTGTCCGCAACTGGCTCGGGAATTCTGATCGCCTGCGTGGTGTCCGGGCTGCTCATGGGCTACAAAATTCTTGACCTGTTCAAGGTCTACTGGGACACCATCAAGCTGCTGAAATTTTCATTGCTGACCATTGCCACCATGCTGTCGCTCGGGTATATCACCCGCTATTCGGGTCTGGATTCGACGCTGGGTCTGGCGTTTGCTCACACCGGCGTGCTGTATCCATTTTTTGGTACCTTGCTCGGTTGGCTCGGCGTCGCGTTGACCGGATCGGATACTGCCTCAAACGTCTTGTTCGGCGGTCTGCAAAAAACCTCGGCACAACAGTTGGGACTGAACCCGATTCTGATGGCCTCGGCCAATTCATCCGGCGGTGTCATGGGGAAAATGGTTGATGCTCAGTCGATTGTGGTTGCGGCGACTGCGACAAAATGGTTTGGCCACGAAGGTGAAATTTTGCGCTATGTGTTTGTCCATTCGATTGCGCTGGCCTGCCTGGTCGGCATCGTGGTGACACTGCAGGCCTATGTTTATCCATTTACGCTGATGGTGTATTGAGACTGCCATGACAACGATCACTACCATCGAAGATTTGCGTCGCCTGGCCAAGCGACGCGTACCCAGGATGTTTTACGACTATGCCGATTCCGGTTCGTGGACCGAATCCACTTACCGGGCCAATAGCTCGGATTTTTCCGACTACTACTTTCGGCAGCGTGTTGCGGTGAATCTGGAAAACCGCAGCCTGCACAGCACCATGATCGGTGAACCGGTGTCGATGCCCGTGGCGCTGGCACCGACCGGGTCTGCCGGCATGCAGTGTGCTGATGGCGAGATCTTGGCCGCGCAGGCCGCGGAGAAATTTGGCGTGCCGTTTACGTTATCGACCATGAGTATCTGTTCGATTGAAGATGTCGCTGCGCACACCACCAAACCATTCTGGTTTCAGATTTATGTGATGCGTGATCGTGAATATATTTATCGGCTGATTGATCGGGCCAAAGCTGCCAGATGCTCGGCCCTGGTATTGACGCTGGATTTGCAGGTGCTCGGGCAGCGTCATAAAGATCTGATCAATGGACTGTCGGTTCCACCCAAGTTGACCGCGTCCAGCATCCTGAACATGATGACCAAGCCAGGCTGGTGTCTCGGTATGCTCGGAACCAGACGGCATACTTTTGGCAATATCATGGGTCACACCAGTACGGTCTCGAACCTGTCTTCGCTGTCGCTCTGGACGCAACAGCAATTTGACCTGTCGCTGTCCTGGAAGGATATTGAATGGATCAAGCAGCGCTGGGGCGGCAAGCTGATTATCAAGGGCATCATGGATCCGGAAGACGCGCGCCTGGCCGTAGAGAGCGGTGCAGATGCCTTGATCGTGTCGAATCACGGTGGGCGTCAGTTGGATGGCGCGCCGTCCAGCATCCGGGCATTGCCAGCGATTGTGGATGCGGTCGGGTCAAATATTGAAGTGCATATGGATGGCGGCATTCGTTCCGGGCAAGACGTGCTGAAGGCGCTGGCGCTGGGTGCCAGGGGCGTGTACATCGGACGTCCGTTCTTGTACGGGCTCGGTGCAATGGGGCAGGCCGGGGTTACCAAATGTCTGGAAATCATCCGTAACGAACTCGACCTGACGATGGCTTTTTGTGGTCACACTGATATCAAGAAAGTTGACAAGCAGATTTTGATCAACAAGGAATAATTTCCAGCCGCAACACTTTCCCCAACTGTACCGGTAAGAATATTAAAGTGTGTGCATGGAGTCGCGTCGGATGCCGTGCTAATGTGCCGAATTTTGGTGCTCACGAGGCATCAGAAACGGACCTTTAATAGAACGCCTGAAACGACTACCCAGTCGCGAACAGGCGCCTGATCCGCAGCTTATTCACAACCAGGCATGCCACGGAGACACCATGACAGACACCAGTAAACCCGCAGCTTCTGAATCGCCACTCAATACGATTTCCCTCGAAGACAAATACACCTTACCGCGCGGCCGCGCCTTTATGACCGGCACGCAGGCCTTCATACGTCTGGCGATGCTGCAGCATCAAAGCGACGTGAAAGCGGGTTTGAATACCGCCGGTTATATCACCGGCTATCGTGGTTCGCCTCTGGGTGCTGTCGACATGACGGCAGAAAAAGCCAAAAAATATCTGGAAGCCGAGCATGTCAAATTTCATCCAGGGATGAATGAAGATCTGGCAGCGACCACAGTCTGGGGTACGCAGCAGGTGAATTTATTCCCCGGCGCGAAATATGACGGTGTGTTTTCAATCTGGTACGGCAAAGGGCCGGGCGTCGATCGTTGCGGCGATGTCTTCAAGCACGCCAATATGGCCGGTACTTCGAAACATGGCGGGGTGTTGGTATTGGCTGGTGACGATCATGCTGCCAAATCTTCCACCACTGCGCATCAAAGCGAACATATTCTCAATGCCTGTGGCATCCCCGTTTTGTATCCTTCGTCGGTGCAGGAATATCTTGACTATGGATTGCACGGCTTTGCGATGAGTCGTTACACCGGTCTGTGGGTGGCCATGAAATGCGTAACCGATATCGTTGAATCCGGTGCGATTGTCGAGATTGATCCGGAGCGCGTGCAACCGGTCATTCCTACCGATCTGGCACTGCCAGCGGACGGTTTGAATATCCGTCAGGGCGATGCGATCCTGGCGCAAGAGACGCGCATGAATCATTACAAATGGTATGCGGCGCTGGCGTATGCACGTGCCAATCAACTGAACAAAATTATCTGGGACAGTCCGCACGCCAGAATCGGTATCATCACCGCCGGTAAATCGTACCTGGATACCCGTCAAGCCTTGGCCGATTTGGGGATTGATGAACAGGTCGCCCGCGCTATCGGATTGCGCCTGTACAAAATCGGCATGATCTGGCCGCTCGAATCGCAAGGCGTGCGTAATTTTGCAACTGGCCTGGAAGAAATTCTGGTGGTTGAAGAAAAGCGCCAGATTCTGGAGTACCAGGTCAAGGAACAGCTGTACGGCTGGGAAGACAATGTCCGTCCGCGGGTAGTCGGCAAGTTCGACAATACCGGCGAATGGAACGATCTGGATGGCGCCGGGCACGGCGACTGGCTGCTGCCCGCTACCTATGAATTGAGTCCGGCGCAAATCGCCCGAGCCATTGCCTCGCGCATTTCCACTTATTTTTCAGGACATCCGGTCGCCGAAAAAGTCGCCGAGCGCATCGCCTTTCTGGAAGCCAAAGAAGCCTTGCTGTCGGCCGCGGCGAAACCAGATCCCAACAAAGACCGCGTGCCGCATTTTTGCTCAGGCTGTCCGCACAATACCTCCACTCGTTTGCCGGACGGCAGCCGCGCCCTGGCCGGTATCGGCTGTCACTACATGGTGATCTGGATGGACAGAGAAACCAGCAACTACAGCCACATGGGTGCAGAAGGTGTCAGTTGGGTCGGGCAGGCGCCGTTCACCACAGAAAAACACGTGTTCGCCAATTTGGGCGATGGCACTTATTACCACTCCGGTCTGCTGGCGATCCGTGCTGCAGTCGCTGGCAAGGTGAACATCACTTACAAGATTCTGTATAACGATGCCGTAGCCATGACTGGTGGTCAGGTTGTTGACGGGCCCATTGACCCGGGCATGATCTCGCGCCAGATCGCCGCGGAAGGCGTCAGGCCGATTATCGTCGTCACTGACGAGCCAGATAAATATCCGGAAGATTATGCCTGGGCCGAAGGTGTCACGGTCCGTCATCGCAGCGAACTGGATGCGGTGCAACGCGAACTGCGCGAAGTGGCCGGCGTGTCGGCAATGATCTACGATCAAACCTGCGCCAGCGAAAAGCGCCGGCGCCGGAAAAAGAATCAATACCCGGATCCGGCAGTGCGCGCCGTGATTAATGAAGCGGTGTGTGAAGGTTGTGGCGATTGCGGTGTGCAATCGAATTGTCTGTCGATAGAACCACTGGAAACTGAATTCGGGCGTAAGCGTCAGATCAATCAGTCGTCCTGTAACAAGGACTTTTCTTGTGTGAACGGGTTCTGCCCGAGCTTTGTGACGGTCGAAGGCGGCTCGCTGAAGAAACCGAAAAAAGTTGAGGTGGCCAGCACCGCGATGCAATTGCCGACGCCGCAGATGCCCTCGACCGCTGAGCCGTTCGGCATTATTGTCACCGGCGTTGGCGGAACCGGGGTGGTGACCGTCGGTCAAATTCTGGCCGTTGCCGCACACCTCGAAGGCAAAGCCAGCTCGGTTTTGGATATGAGCGGTTTGGCACAAAAAGGCGGACCGGTTCTGTCGCACGTGCGCATTGCCGATCACGATGCTGATCTGCATTCAACCCGGGTCGGGACTGGCGCGGCTGATCTGGTTATCGGTTGCGATGTAATCGTCACTGCCGGCCGCGATGCCTTGTCACGCATGGGTGAAGGACGCACTTACGCTGCGATCAACACCACCACAACTCCGACCGCAGCATTTGTGAAAAATCCGGATTGGCAATTTCCGGAGATGAGCGCGGAAGACGCCATCCGCCATGCCTGCGGCGCAGACCGCGTGGCACTGATCGCTGCGGGCGATATCGCCACGGCACTGATGGGTGACAATATCGCGACCAATATGTTTATGTTGGGTTATGCGTGGCAACGCGGGTGGGTGCCATTAGCAGAATCTTCCATCCTGCGCGCAATCGAACTCAACGGTGTGTCAATCGCATTCAACAAGTCCGCGTTTGACTGGGGCCGCAAGGCTGCGTTTGATTTGCCAGCAGTACAGAAGATCGCAACACCGGCAACGGTGATCGAATTCAAGCGCGCAGCGAGTCTCGATTCCATCATTGCCAAACGGGTGCAGTTTTTAACTGACTACCAGAATGCGGCTTACGCAAAACAGTATGGGGATTTTGTCGCGCAGGTGAAGGCGGTTGAAAGTCGGGTTGATCAGTCCAGCACCAGATTGACCGAAGCGGTCGCCAAATATTTATTTAAATTGATGGCATACAAAGACGAATACGAAGTCGCGCGTCTGCATAGCAGTGGAGATTTTGAAAAGAAGATTGCTGCCATGTTTGAAGGCGATTACAAAATCAACTTCCACCTGGCACCACCGCTGCTGGCTAAACGTGATGCTAAAGGTCATCTGGTCAAACAAAAATTTGGTCCCTGGATGATGAGCGCCTTTAAAGTGCTGGCGGGTTTGAAATCTTTACGTGGTACGCCTTTCGATATTTTTGGATACAGTTCCGAACGTAAAATGGAACGTGCCTTGCCGATTGAATATCGGGACACGATCATCAGGCTGTTGGGGCAACTGAGCAAGGACAATCTGAAACAGGCGGTGGCGATTGCCAGCATTCCCGAAGAAATTCGCGGCTATGGCCACGTGAAAGAACGGCATCTGACATTGGCGCAGGCCAAGGAACAGGGTTTGTTGGCTGGGTTTAATGGTGAGAAAAATAAGCACGTAGCTTAGGCTGGTTTAATCCAAAAAAACGGGCTGCTGCCCGTTTTTTGATGATTGATCATCCGGGGAGTATTAACCAAACGCGTCAGTTACTCTCTAAGCCTTTCATGCTCTTATTTGCTTCCGACAGAAATGGCGGTGGTACTTGAAACGGTTGGCTTGCAATGAAGGCCGAAGGTGTGCTGGTGCCACTATTTGCACTCCTGCCACGTTCTTCAAAGTCCAGAGCAGATTCTGACCGGGGCAGGTTATCGTCACTTTGAGTTTGCGGGAGCGACGCTGTCTGTTTATTCGAACCTGTTTCCTTGGAAAATCCACTGTCAGCTAACCTTTCCACTGTTGGGTCAGTTGTTTCGATTGACGTCCTTCTGTCCTGTCCCTGACTACTTTGAGTTCCGGAACCATCAGATCCGCTGCGAAAACACCCAAGCATTAAATCAGTTATGCCTAGTCCGATCAATGTACCGCCTGCCGCGTATAGGCCGATCGCCACGTTCCCAGCCGCAATCGTTACCGGTGCTCCCAAAACCAATGCTGCACCTGCCGAAATAAATCCGACGAATGCAATAAGGGCTACGTCTATCGTGGCAAGGGCGATCAGGCCAACTCCTGCAACGATCGTAAGACATGGCCTCCAAAATCCTTTCCAGCTACAACAGCGGTTTGGGTTTGATGGACCTGATTCGTCCTTTTCCAAATATTGATTTGGGTAGTCTTGTGTAATTGACCGTGTTGACGGTTCTTTTGAAAAGCTCAGGTTATCCATCGTTTAAGTTCCTTAAATTTAAATATGATTCTGTTTTTCAAAATTTTTACAGTACGGTGGTTGGAAAAATTGGCTGGATAAAAAGTCTTTCAGCGCTACTTGAATTTGATCCGGCGAGCATAGCGCTATCTATCCAGTGGTTTGAATTGAGTACGCGATTCCATTCAGACCTTTGCAAATAATCCGCGCAAATCACGCATCATTTTGTCACCATAAATTTCAGGTGATTTTTCCACCGTGCTGAGCGCTCGGTTAAGAATATCTTTGGCTCTGCCCCGCTTGCCGTTTTTGTAAAAACATTCGGCGGCATAGTAATCCAATGCCGGATTATTGATGGCATCCACGACGCTGTCGTAATAATGTTCAGCTGTGTCAATGCCATCCCTGCGCCACGTGAGCACACCGAGGCTGATATGGGGCTGCGGATTGAATGGGAACAGTGTCATAAACACGATGATGACGCAAAGCTCTTGATGGAAGTCACCGCATTCATAAAAGGAATTGACGACCTCGTTAAAACACAATACTGATCGCTCGTCTTGCAGGATGTCTTCGATTATGGCAGTCAGTTTTTTTGAAGAATCCAGATGTTTAAGTAATTTGGCAGCGTATCCGGATACAACGCGTTCGACATGGCTGGATTTCCTGTCTTCGAGGATTCTTAGGCCTTCGACCAACATGGCACCGCTTTTATGCAATGCCTGCAGGATTTCTTTTTTTGTTTTCTGCAAATAAAGTTGTACTTCCCGTTGACTCGAAAAACTGTGTGTCCGGTGTTGCGCCAGCGCAGTGGAAATACGTTCAACATAGTCATTCAATTCGCTGTGCATTGCCTCAGTCATTTTATGAACCGCATTCCAGGAATTTAAAAGCATATTGATGGCAGGAAGTGGCTGAATGAAGGACGTGTTGAAGCCACCAGAGGACCCGCATTCTAGGGTGCTAAAAATTCGAGGTATATCAGTAAGTTTACGTAGAAGGAAAAAACAGGTTTAGCTTTGCGCGGCAGGGTGCGCGATTTGACCATCACCATAAACGCGCAGCACCTGCGAGATCACTACCTGATAACCATCCAGCCATTTGCCTTGATTGGCTTTGGCTTCCAGATGTTTTGGATGTTGCATCAGCTCCTGCAAGCCATCCATGGATTTCCAATAGTAGGTATTGGACACGCAGCCGGTGACGGAATTTTCCCGGGTTTCTTCACCGATGTAATCGGTGGTCTGTCTGGCAAATTCGGCGATGGATTGATCAAGCTTGTGAAAAGCTTCATCGAACATTTTCTTCTTGAAGATAAATGTCGCGCTGTACATGGGTGACCTTTACTCCGGCATGAACACACCGGCACTGCGATTTTTTTTCACATTGTCCCAATTGAAGATCTGACCATTCATGGCGATATACACGCCATGCGGCAAGGTCTGTGCGATCCCGCAGGCAAATCCCAAATTAAATAAGGCATCGGAATTGGCAATTTCAAAGGGGATCATGGCACCGGTCAAAACAATCGTTTTGGCCAGATTTGCGTTACCCAGCACGTGCGCCGTTTCGCGCATCGTGTCGGTTCCATGGATGATGACGATGGCCGCTTCGCTGGCGCGTTGGCAGGCGCTCAGAACGTTATTGCGATCTGCATCCTGCATGTCGAGCGAATCCAGCATTGCGACAATTTCCAGTTGCGTTGGCAAGGTGATTCTGGCGCGGGAAATAATCGCGGGCAAATGGCTGTCGGCAAAGGTCAGCTTGCCCGCGATTTCGTCATAATGTTTATCAAAAGTGCCGCCGGTGGCGAGGATGCGCAGGGTCATAGTGAGCTCGTGATGTAAAAAAGGTTATTGTATTGACTGATCGATTTCTATAGCTGCATCGCAGCCGATATCGAGGGCCAGCTGGCGGCGTATCAGTGAGATCAACAGCCGGTCTAACATGCGTGGCAGCCAGCGACAGTATTCTGAAGGTGCCTGCAGCATGCCGCATCGGTACTTATTCGTTTCTGACTGCCAGACCAGAGCCGGGCAGGCGTTTTCCCGGTGCGCCAACAGCAGTGCAGAAACCGGGCAGGGCGCCACCAGGCAGCATACGCCACATCCATTGCAGGGCGCGCCGTACTCGGGTTTTTCTGGTGCGGCCGGATGAATCTGGATGATGGTGTGATCGGTCATCGCTTACCTGATACGCTTGCAACCCATGCCCAATTCCATTTTCAGCCAGGCATAAAACACCGGTGCAGCAACCAGACCAGGGATGCCGAATATCGCTTCCATGACCAGGATCGCGATCAGTAATTCCCATGCCATGGCATTGATTTGCGTGCCGATGATTTTGGCATTTAAAAAGTATTCGAGCTTGTGGATCACCATCATGTAGCACAAGGAAAAGAAAGCAATTTGCACCGAATGAGACAGGCTGACCACCACGATCACGGTATTGGAAATGATATTGCCGACCACGGGAAGTAAACCGGCGACAAAGGTGATCAGCACCATGGTTTTTGAAAACGGCAAATGAACGCCGGAAGTTGGCAGGATGATCAGCAGGTAAATCGAAGACAGTGCTGCGTTGATTCCCGAAATGCGCACCTGGGCAAAGACGATGCGTTGAAACGCGGATTGCAGATTGATGGCGCGCTCCTGAAGTGCACCGGCAAATTCAGTCATGCAGGTATGGCTGTCTCGCACGGCAATCAGGCCGCCGATGATCATGCCCATGAGCAGATGAATAATCGAGTGTCCGGCTTCCTGCCCCCAGCGCTGCGCTTCCTCCCCGTGCTCGCGAAACCAGTCAGACATCAAACCACGCAGCGCTTCACTGCCGTTGGGCAGATAGTTGCTGACCCAAGCTGGAATCTGCGGACGCGAGGCTTCGATGATGCCTGCCATGCTCTGTAACATCATGTGCACGCTGCCGGCATCACTTCTGGCAAATGAGATCGCAGCGATAATCAACGCAGTCAGGCAGCTGATCACAACGATCGCCAACACGACGATGACTAAAAGGCGAGCCCGTACAAATCGGATTTTTTTCTCGACGAATGGTGTCATTAAATGCACCAGTGAATACACGATCAGGCCGGAAAACAGCGCGAGTAGTAAACCGGCTTTCAGGATGACCACTGCCGCCAGAAGGGCCAACAGGTAGGATGCAATGACGGGTACAGTATATTTATTTGGCATAGGTGACAGTTGGTCAGGTAAGCGCTGCGGGCTGATTGCAGTTTGTGACTAGCGGGTGGTCAAATCAATCATTGTTCCAGATCTGGAAATTACCCGGTTGCACATGAACAGGCAGGCGATCGTAACCCATGCAGTTAATTTCATATTGTCCCCAAATCGGTTATGAGCACTGAAATGGGGATGATACAGTCATTAACTGGTAAATGAGCAAACTGGGATGGCTTTATGCTGCACTTTCTGAAATTAAAATACCTTTTTAGCAAATATAATGAGCGAATACAGGCGCGGCACCTAAAACATATTCGGCACAAAATCGCTCTGCATGAACTAAAATCGGTCAGCGTTACTTCTCTCAAACCTAAAACACATTATCTCTATGCGCCGTTTGTTTAAAAAATACAATCTCCTGCTGTGGCTGGGATTGCTATTGGTGATCGGCTTGGTGATCAATAGCGCACTCACGCTGTATTTGTCGCGTGACATGCTGGCGCAGCAAAGTCTGAAAAAAACATTGCCACTGGTCGGTGCCAATCTCCATGCTGCACTGCAGACCGATGTTGCCAAGGCTTTGGCCATGTCGCCCCGGATTGCTGACGATGAATTTTTGCATGAGTGGATGGTGAGCGAAGAACAAGACAGTCAGTCTTTGATTGCGCATCTTAGATCTGCCAAAGCGACTGATAATTCGCTGGCGCATTTTTTGGTAAGCGACGCGAATGGGAAATATGTCGACAGCCTGGGTACGGTGCGGACAATCAATCTCGAAGATGGCCGCGACCCATGGTACCGAAAAACGCGTGAGTCAAACCGCCCGTATGACATCACAATCGTTCCTGAGCCAGACAGCGATAACCATTCCACACTTTTCCTGAGCCGCCGTCTGCTCAACGCAAACCATCAGTTCGAAGGTGCAGTTGGTCTCAGCGTGGCGATCAATGCATTTGACTTTGCGGCCGGTCACGATGACAGCGACTTGGCTGGCTCAATCTATTTCGTTGATCAAGCCGGAAAAATAGTGTTGTCCAATACAGGAAAAGCTGGAAATATTCATCAACAGGCAGGCATTAAACTGCTTGCCGATGCATTGCTCAAGCAGCAGCGCACCACAAACTATTCATATGATCTGGACGGCACGCGAATTGATCTGAACGCCCGTTTCATTCCAGAGCTGAATTGGTATTTGGTTGTCGAGGACAATCCTCAAAATATCATTCGCCAAACCTGGCCACTGGCATATGCCAATGCGCTGGTTGGATCGATCACGTTGATATTTGCGTTGGTGTTGGCCTGGTTTTCAATCGCCCGTCACCAGAGCCGATTACGCGCGTTGGCGAGCAGAGACAGCATGACCGGCTTGATGAATCGCCAGTCTTTTACTAACTCCTTTCAACAGGAAGTGCTGGAGATGCAGCGCCTGAAACTGCCCCTGTCGTTTATTTTATTCGACATCGATTATTTGAAAAAAATCAACGAGTCGCATGGTCACGCGACCGGCGATAAAATCATCACCGATATTGCCAGATTAAGCCGCAGATCGGTGCGCGGCAGTGACTTGTTATGCCGTTGGAGTGGTGAGCAGTTTGCTGTGCTGCTCAAACGTTGTGAGCTTGAACAGGCGTACAAGGTGGCCGAACAATTGCGGCTGAATGTACAGAACCATTCATTTGCATTCGATGATCAGGAAGCAAGCGTCACCATCAGTTTAGGTGTTGCCGAGTGGACTGAAAATGAATCAATCGATGAACTTTTTGCCCGCGTCGACGAGGCTGTGTATCTGGCGAAATCCGAGGGCAGAAATCGCGCAGAAATTTCCTATTACCTGAGTATCTAAATAACGCGCCTGGTTTAACTCCGGTCCTTCATGGTCTGGGTGGATTTTGCCAGCTGCACGTACAGGTCGGCGACATTGCCATCCCATTTTTTTAGCGCTTCCTGATGACGCTCCACCGTGCGCGCATCGCCACGTGCAATTGGCCCGGTCAGCGATTGCTGTGTCCCCATCTTGAAAATATTATTGAATGTTTCTTGCGCCAGCGGTTTGGTCATGCGCAATGCCATCTCATGCGGTATGCCTGCTGCTGCAAAAGTTTGCAGTGCTGCATCCATTAACGTCACCAGGTAGTTGCTGGCGAAAACTGCCGCAGCATGGTAGAGCGTTTTGCCTTCTGCATTGATTTCCACAATTTGTGTTCCTGCGTTCTGACACGCCAGAGCCAGCATGCGCGTTGCTTTGCGATCGCCTTCCAGAGTGCATATCGTGGGAATAAAGTGTTGTGCAACAAAGGCCGGATCGGCGAAGCTGCGCATTGGATGAAGACTTGCCGCGCCATCTTTCAAGCCTAATTCACTTGCATTGAGTGCCCCGCTGCAATGAAACACGATAGTAGCCGCGGTGATCAAACCCTGCTCTTGAAGCTTGATGCTACAGTTTCTTATTTGATCATCGGGAACCGTGATCATAAAAATATCTGCCGGGCGCAATTCTGCAAAATCTGAAATCGGCTGCCCTGCGCCGATAAATGCGCACGCTGCGTCGCTGCTTTCAACGGTTCGATTCAATACATCCTGAATTCTGAAGATTTGATGCCGATGAAATTGTTGACCGAGAACTTGCCCTACTTTTCCCGCCCCAATAATGCTGAGAGTTTGTTTCATTCATTACCTGATTTTTGCATTGATGAAATGAGATCGATTTGTTTTAATCTCGCGGACATTTTAATGTAAAAAATGAATGATGAAAATTTGTCTGACTTTATCTGGATTGGAAAATTAGGTCCGGCGCAGAAATCTGCCTTTGGCTGGCTTCGCCCTGTAATCGATCTCTGGTAATTGGCTTGGTCAGTTGGATTCTTTGATTAAACGTCCGGCATTGCTTTGAATCGGCCTTGCATTCATTGGGTACAGGCGACTGAAAATACTGATCTGGTCCGCAGATAGCTCGATCGGTTCTTTGAATACCACCCAGAGCACGCCTTCAGTGCAGGGCGGGGTGGTCAGTGATCCCATGTACGTGTAGTACTGACGGCTGGCGGGAAGTAGTTGGCTCATATCGATCATGCCAGGGGGTTGAACGGCATCATTTTTTTCAAGCGGCATGTAATTCCAGATCGTTTGTACCAGGCTGTTCGGTTTGCCTTGCTGGATTAACAGCGCGATCACCACAAGTTTGCCGTCCATGTCCTTGTGCACCAGATGTGCAACCATTTCGTAACCAATCCCGTTGACACGTTCTTCTGATGGTCGATGAAAATGGAATTGCACCAGATCATAGCGCCGGCCCAATATCGTGATGCTGCTGCCAGCGCCAAGATTGACTTGGATGGTGTGTCCAGTGTCAATGACATTGAACCGAACCGGCTTGTAGTCGAACACAACGGGATCCAGATCAACGTGGATGCCGTCCCGGATATCGATAGGCGACTGACGTTCTCCGATGTCGCATTTTGCATTGGCCGAATCAATTTTGCCCCATCGTGCCGGACCGCCTTCACCTTCGTAACTCCAGTGGATATCTCGCGCAGCCATCATGCTGTCGCCAGCCAGGTTTGCACCGTGTGGCATACCTGCAGGATTGGCCGGAACAGCTTTGCGGACCGGCGCCTGTGCTTTGATGCGTTCGTTTTCTTTGTGCAGCTCGGCCATTTTTTTGGCTATACGGTCAGCCAGCTCTTCAGGACTCAATTCGTCTTTGGCGGGTGGCGCTGCAGATTTTGCGCCTGTCTTGCTGGAACTGGCGGTCATTTTGGTTTTTAAACTGCCGTCTGTATTTTCCAGCGCCTTAATCTTGTTTGGAATGGAGTCTGGCGTGATCGGCTTAGTTGGCGCAGTTTCATCGGCTGCGTAACTAGAAGTGTTGAAGCAAAACGCAAGTACAGCGCCGGTCAGGAGCGAGGAAAACGAAGCAGTGGGGAAATTACGCATATATTGCCAGCAATCAGTTAGGGTTCTACTTATTACGACAAGAACCCCGAAAAACTTGAATTTAAAATATGCCTTGAATTCTCTGAGCCAGCACCTATAGTGTTGGCCAGATTTTGAGTGGGACCGGTGAGATGGCACAAGCGATCAATAAGGGCCAGGTGATTATTAAGGCAGGTTTTTAATCAATAGACTTGCGCTGATCAATTTTTTGCCAAATTGATCGCTTGACCTCATCGCTGGCCGTTCCCCAGACTACAATTTCTTCAAGTGTTCGCCAGCATCCCTCGCATAAGCCACTGTCTTGGTTAATCTTGCACAGGCTTACGCACGGCGAGGGAACCGGGGTGCTGATCTGGTGGGGTGCAGTCATTTCTTTTGCGCGATCCATTCCAGCGCCGCTTTGCCTGCGACTTTGCCGCTTGCAAAACATGCGGTTAATAAATACCCACCGGTTGGCGCCTCCCAATCCAGCATCTCTCCAGCACAAAAAACTCCCGGGTATTCTTTCAGCATGAGGTTTCGATTCATTGATTCCAGCTTTACGCCTCCTGCCGTGCTGATCACCTCTTCAATCGGGCGAGGCGAGAGCAGGTTAATGGGAAGTGCTTTGATGGCGTTTGCCAGCAACACTGGTTCCTGGAGCGTTTCAGGAGTGCAGAGTTCACGCAGCAATGCAGTTTTCACGCCGCGCAAATTTAAACGGCTCTGCAAATGGCCCGCAACCGATCGCGAACCGCGCGGATGCTCGCAGTGCTGAACTGCACGATGTAAAGGTAGATCAGGCAGCAGATCCAGATAAATTTGTGTGCTTCCGTGGGCTTTGATTTGCTCCCGTAATAAACCGGACAGGGCATAGATCAGACTGCCCTCGACACCGTGTTCGGTAACGACAAACTGGCCCAGTCTCCGTGACGATGTGCCCGATTCGTTCGTGAAGGTGATTGCAACCGGGCTGAGTGGTTCACCGGCGAAATGTGATTTGAAGTGATCCGACCAGGTGACATTGAAGCCACAATTGCTCGGTTCCAGCGGGGCAACCTGTACGCCCTTCGCCTTTAGCAAAGGTACCCAGGCAGCGTTTGATCCCAATTGTGGCCAACTGGCTCCGCCAAGAGCCAACACCACCGCATCCGCTCTTTTTAAGTACTCGCCTTCAGGGGAATTAAAACGCAGTGCGCCGTCGCTCCAACCGGTCCATTGATGCCGCATATGAAAGCGCACACCTTTGGCTCGCAAACGATGTAGCCAGGCCCGCAACAATGGGGCTGCTTTCATGTCGCTGGGGAATACGCGCCCAGATGTGCCAACAAAGGTATCAACACCTAAATTCTTGGCCCACTGCCGCAGATTGAGCGGATTGAACTCATAAATCCAGCGACCAATTTCATTCTGACGGTGGCCATAGCGACGAAGAAAATCTGCCGTGTCTTCCGCGTGAGTCAGGTTTAACCCTCCTTTACCGGCCAGCAAAAATTTACGCCCTACCGAGGGCATCGCATCAAACAAATCAACTTGCACCCCACCTTGCGCGAGTGTTTCAGCCGCCATCAGCCCTGCAGGGCCACCACCAATCACGACGATGTTTGGGACAGTGTTTTTAAGATTCATTTTAATTGGTTTCTTGAGGGTAATTAAACCGCTGCCTGTTGCAAAACGTCAGGGCACGACGGATTTATTAAACAGTAAGCGCTCAGCAAAAAATCAGAAAGAAGCCGAAATGTTTATTTGCGTCAATATTATCTGTGCCGGAATGTCGAATTCTAAGCGAAGATAAAAAATTTCGCAGGTGAAATGTTGTTTTTTGTTATTGATTTTGTCGAAATATTTTTAAAGTTGCTGAATACGACACGATTGTCGCTGAAGATCTGAGATATAAAGTACAACTCTTTAATGCTTTGTTAATTTATTGATGTGTCTGGACAAACATTTTCGATTTCGCAATGTTGTTCGCACTTGCAGACCATGCCTCAAAAAATACGCTTGGTCGCAAAAGCCCCGCATTGGATTTGATATTTGAATATAGTTCAGCCTAATTACACCGAACCAGGAGCCTGTTGTGACTAAATTAGAATTTATCGCTGCTTTCAAATTGGCCTGCGATGCGCTGCCGATTGAATTGGTGGATGCAGCGCTGGTGAATTTTGAACGTCAGTTTACGGACCAACTATTGGCCGGTGTGAGTGAAGAAGTAATTGTCGACCGATGGGGATCACCGCACACCGCCGCTTTAAAATTAAAGCTTGGCACCTTAAATGGCAACCTGAAAAAAACGGTAAGCGTGGAAGGAGTGGCACGGGCTGGTATCAGTGGCATTGGATTGATGGTGATGGATCTATTTTTGCTGGTGCCGGCCGCAATCTATTGTGCAGTACTGTCTGCCTTTTATCTGGCTGCTTTGCTTGTCTACCTGGCCGGCATTTTTATCAGTGCCTCCAGTCTGGCGGAGGTAAAGTATATCGATGTACCTGCTCATTATTTTTCAAATGAATTCGCAATGAAAGGGTCGACGCATTTGAAGATCGCCGATATCGATATTGTGCCTGCCGAGCTTGCCGATGGCGACGATTTAGCCAAGGCCGGGTCTGACGATGAATCGCCTGAACAACATCCACATCATTTCTTGCGAGATCAGGGTTTTCATGTCGCGACTCATTTGGATAAAAATACATTTTGGAAAGGCCTGGCCACGACTCTTGCCGGTATGCTGTTTTTAGTACTTTGCTTTTTGGCGACTCGATTTACGTTTCGTATGTTGAGGCAATTTGTGGCATGGCATTTTTCATTGCTGAAAAACGCATAAAAGGAGTGGCGAAATGAAATTCATAGCGAAGTCGATGTTAATACTGGTGTTGCTTGCGTTAGCGTTAGGGGCCATTGCCTACAATCTGATGAGCGCCAACGTTAAACAATCCGGGACGATTAATTTGGCCAATCAAAATTTGAGCAAGCAATCCAGAACAGTGACAAACGACGTGGAAAGAGTAGAGATGAATGGGCCATTCGATCTGGCGATTGTTCGCGGAGACCAATCTGGCCTGGTATTGGTCGGTGAAGAGCGATTACTTTCCAAGGTGGTTGTACAGCAAGACGGGCCGGTGTTGCGTATCAACACCAAAGGAATGCTGGTGACAATGAACCAAACGGTAAAACTAACGCTGACTATTCCCAAATTAACTTCCGTGGCTCAGTCTGGCAGTGGTGACAGCGAAATTCAGGGATTCAGCGGCCCCGACATCAATTTTGAATTAAATGGTTCTGGTGATCTGTCTTTTACCGGGCAATACCTGCACCTGGCCGCGCAAACCAAAGGCAGTGGCAATATTCGACTGGAGGTGGGTAACATTGATCATATTGAGCTCATCTCCACCGGATCAGGCGAAATTACTGCCATTGGGAAGGCGAAAAAACTGACCGCGATTTCTACCGGCGCCGGAAATATCGATACCCAGCGCTTGATTTCGGTGCAGGCCGAGGCAGTCTCTAATGGTTCCGGCAACATCAAAATTTATGCAAGCAAAAATGTAAACGTCACGTCAACCGGCAGTGGTGATATCGAAATTTATGGCAATCCTATGATTAAATCTGTTACAAATACGGGCTCTGGGGAGGTTTCCTCAAACTAGTTCTACCAGCCTGGACGACATGTTAAAACGGTCCTTTTGTGCGTAATGTTGCTTTTCGCACATAAATGGACCGTTTTAGTTCGTTAACTTGCTGAAATGTTGCTCTGTTAGTGCTATTTTGGTTGCTGTGGATAAAAAGTGGCTAAAATAAAAATCATTTATTCAAGTATTTCCGTGAAAAAATATTGTTACCAATAATAAGTATCCGCAATAAATTACAAGTTGTATCGAGGCAATCAATCGCCCCCTTGTTGCTTGACCTATAGCTGAACATTATAAACGTGAGATCATGGTACAAAATCAATTGAAACTATTCTGGCTCCTCCTTGTATGTCTGGTTGGACCCGTGCTGGCGCAAGAAAATGCGATGCAAATGATGGGCAAAGCGAATGCCAAGGTGGCCAAAGCGTCGTCGCGGCTGACTCACTGGGACGGGCCAAATGATGGGCCATCGTTACAGAGCAAGAAGCGCGTCGTATTTATTGCTGCCAACATGGCAGATTCTGTAGTCTCTGATCTGTACAAAGGCGCGAAAGAAGCGGGATCCCTGGCAGGTTGGGAGGTGTTGCTGATTGATTGCAGAGGTGCCTGTTATCAGGGACAGCCAGTTATTAATCAGGCCATTGCCAATATGAAGCCCGACGGGATCATTTTGGCCGGAATCGATGCGACAACTCAGGCCAAAGGTTTAACCTTGGCGATTGAGAAAAAAGTTTCAGTAGTCGGCTGGCACAGTTTGTATAAAGCAGGTGCGGTCGACGGACTGTTTGCCGATGTCGGATATAACCCGCGAGAAGCCGCGCAAATTGCCGCCCTGTACGGGGTGACTGAGGCCAGCAGCCGCATGGGGATGGTGATATTAACGGACAACTCCACCCCATATCTCAGCGCAAAATCGTCGGCGGTGGTAGAAATCATAAAGCAATGTGAACACTGCCGATTGTTAAGCGTTGAAGAATTGCCATTGTCCGAAGCGGGCACCAAACTTCAGACGAGTGCGGAAGAGCTGGTCAAGCGGTTTGGAGCAAAATGGACGCATGTTCTTGCAGTCAACGATAGTTATTTTGATTTGATGGAGAGGCCGGCAATCGCCTCTGCAATTGCTGGCAATAAGTTGAAAGGCATTTCTGCTGGTGACGGATCGGTGAACGCTTATAAGCGCCTGCATTCGAACACGCTACAGATCGGCACGGTACCTGAACCTGCGACGATGGAAGGATGGCAGTTGGTGGACGAATTGAATCGTGCCTTTTCTGGTGTCGGCGCAAGTGGCTTTACTGTGCCAGTGCATTTTGTCTCCGCCGACAATATCGCGTTTGATGGCGGTTCTAAAAATATGTTTGACCCTGAAAACGATTATCGAAACCAGTACAAAAAATACTGGATGACTAAATAATTACTCAAAAGTTTATTTGGGTGGTTCGTCGTAAAAACACAATAAATTCAAGCTTATTGTGTTTTTTTTTGACTATTATTCACACTGCGGTAGTATTTGTTTGCCAGACTTGGATGGATTCGATCTAACCGGGAGAAATTAGTAAAGTGATACGCGTCCCTGAGTTCTGTTAGAATTAGTAGCTGGTTCTGAATCTCGCATTCTATAAAAGGTATTCATGTGACTATGTTGTATCCCGAATTATTCAAATCATTAGAGCAAGTGCGTTGGAACATGGAGACTGATGTTCCGTGGGATCAGTTTGATGCTTCAAAACTGACTTTAGAGCAGGCGCAAACCATCAAAATGAACGCAATTACGGAGTGGGCTGCGTTGCCAGCGACCGAAATGTTCCTGCGCGATAACCGCAAGGACAGCGATTTCTGCGGATTCATGTCGGTGTGGTTTTTTGAAGAACAGAAACACTCGCTGGTATTGATGGAATATCTGCGTCGTTTCTACCCTGAGCTGGTTCCAACTGAAGAAGAGTTGGATAAAGTGCGATTCGAATTTGATCCTGCCCCGCCGTTAGAAACATTGATGCTGCATTTTTGCGGCGAAATTCGCTTGAACCACTGGTATCGTTGTGCGTCGGACTGGCATACTGAACCGGTCATCAAGCAAATCTATAAAATGATCAGCCAGGACGAAGCACGTCATGGCGGTGCTTATTTGCGTTATATGAAAAAAGCACTGAATGAATCTGGTGATGTTGCCAGTGCGTCGTTCGCCAAAATCGGGGTATTGATGGCGTCGTCACGTCGTACCGATAAACCACTGCACCCAACCAATTTGCACGTCAATCAGTCCTTGTTCCCAAATGACACCATCCAGAGCCGCTTGCCAGATCCGGCCTGGCTGGAGCGGTGGCTGGACGGTCAAATCAAATTTGACGATTCGTGGGAAAAGAAAGTGGTTGAACGTATCCTGCACAATCTGTCATTGCTGTTTGAAAAGAGTTTTGACACGGTGCAGGACTTAAACCGTTATCGCAAAGAAATCGCCGCACGGTTGACTGCTGCTACAGCGTAATAGTTTGCCGCCTGGTTACATTTCGGAACAAACCACATCCTCGCTCTGTCGTGAGCAATGTTAAGATAATGTCCATTTTGTGGAATATCAGCATTGCTCACCTTAATTAATTCCCCCCTCGAATTCCATATTATGGTTCAAGCAGATTTGCCTGATGTATGTGGCTTAATTTTGTTGGTAGATTAAATAAATTTTTTTTAAGAGGTACCAAAATGAATTTTTTAAGAATTGCATTGTTATGCGTAATGTCTGCCGCCACACTGGCTGGCTGCGGTGGTTCGACTAATGCCACGATCGGCGGGACAGTTTCCGGTTTAGCCTCTGGCAGCACAATTACATTAACGAATTCAAGCAACGGTGATACGGTGAAGTATAGCTATTCCAGCAGTTCGAATTCATTTACCTTTCCCAAATCCGTCAGTGAAAATTCCAATTACAACGTGACTGTGACTGCAATCGACCCGGCGGGTCAGCTTTGTACAGTGGCGAACGGTGTCGGGACGGTGAACAGTTCGGGCAGTAACGTCACAAATATCACGGTTACCTGTACCGCTGGAAATGGCACTGCAGTGCCTGTGATTGCGTCTGTTGCCGGTTTGGCGAACGGATCGCAATTGGTTTTAACCAGCCCAGCTGCTGGAGTTCTTACTGTGATTGGAAATGCGACTACCGCTGTCGGTGGCACAGTGCCGCAAAACTTCCCGGTTTCTCTGCTGCCGAATGCAATTTTCACTGTATCGATACAGACGCAACCTGTCGGCCAAACCTGCACGTTTTTGAACGGTATTTCTTCTGGTACCGTGCCTTCTTCAGGCAGTCCAAATATTGGCGTCTCGTGCCAATAATATCGAATTGATTCTAAAGAGCTGCCAGCGTCTACAAGGTTGGCGGCTTTTTTTACGTGCATGGTTCTGAGCTTGAATCGCTAATTTCCAACGGTTGTGCTGATATGTCTGCCGCGCAGACCGCAAAATTTCCATAATTGTCAGCACGGTGGCTGGTATTATGTGGTGCCTATAAATCGGAATCAGACAATGTTTGAAGAAAAACTGACCTCAAAAGAGATGCTGTCACAACGTATCTCAGCATTGCCAAAACCTGTGGTATTGACCAACGGCGTGTTCGATATTTTGCATCGTGGCCATGTGACGTATCTGGAGCAGGCGCGGGCATTGGGGGCATCACTGGTCGTGGCGGTAAATACCGATGCCTCTGTGAAGCGATTGGGGAAGGGCGATGACCGGCCAATTAACACCTGCGCTGATCGCATGGCAGTGGTCGCAGCCTTGGAATCCGTTAGCTTGGTCGTAGCGTTTGATGAAGATACTGCGCTTGAAGTGGTAAAGTTGTCGCGTCCTGATATTTATGCCAAAGGCGGGGACTATCAAATGGATGCGATACCAGAAGGGCAGGAGGTATTGTCATACGGTGGAAGAGTCGAGGCGATCACGTTTAAACATGACCGCTCGACGTCAAAATTGCTGGCGAAAGTAAGAACCGAATAGATCTGGTTCGCAGACTTTATTTTTCAGCATCAACATAGACGACGACTTCAATTTTCCCAGCTTTTTCGAAAGTCAAAGTCAATGGAAATTTGTCGCCTGCTTTCAATGGTTGCTTCAAGCCGATCAGCATGATGTGATAACCTCCGCCGGGGCTCATGCTGATTTTGCTGCCAGCTTTTAATTCCAGGCCATCAACTTCACGCATTTTCATAACATCGCCGACCATCTCCATATTGTGAATCTCGACCGATTTGGCCACGTTGGACTCCACTTTAAGCAACTTGTCGGTCGTTTTTCCTTTGTTTTCCAATCCCAGATAAGCTGCGCCGGAGGTTTGTTGGGTGACGGTGGCACGGGCGTATGGATGAGCAATTTGGATTTCGCCCAATTTAAATTCGTGTGCGCAGACTGCAGTGATCACGAGCATAGATAATAGCCCTGCAAGTATTCTTGATTTCAGTACCATGATTTTCCTTTTTAATTTGTGTAAAGCTAATTGCTACGATCCGCCAATGAATCCATTTTGTCGCCAGGCTTCATACACAACGACGGCGACGGTATTCGATAAGTTCAAACTGCGATTGTCGGGTTGCATGGGTAAGCGTATGCGCTGATTAACAGGAAATGCATTACGCAATGCTGGATCCAGTCCTTTGGTTTCTGATCCGAATACGAATACATCGCCCTCTTGAAATCTGGCCTCAGAAAACAAGGCTGAACCGTGCGTCGTAAGCGCAAACATTCGCTGCGGGTCGGGATTAAGAACATCGACAAAAGCCTGCCAGTTTTTGTGCAGCTGCATGCGCGCGTATTCATGATAATCCAGCCCGGCACGCTTTAACTTGCTGTCTTCCAGTGGAAAGCCGAGCGGCTCAATCAAATGCAATTGAGCGCCGGTGTTCGCGCAAAGCCGGATGATATTCCCGGTATTGGGTGGAATTTCAGGTTCAACCAAAACAACATGAAACAAAATAAACTCCTGCAGTCGGTGTTAATGGGGTGGGGTACGTGCGAATACAAAGTTGCTCACCCGACTTGCCCCATGACGTTTTAAACATGCCGCAATTTCGTCCAAGGTTGCTCCAGTAGTCATCACATCATCAACGACGCCAACATGTTTGCCCGGTATTCTATCTGTATAGCTGTCGTTAAGGGAAAATGCATGGCGAATATTCTTGCGGCGCTGATTGGGATGGAGCAGGGTTTGCGCGGTGGTGTCACGCACGCGTTGCAGCAAACGCGGGTAGACCGGCAGATTAAGCTGTCGCGCCAACGGCCTGGCGATTTCAAGAGCCTGATTAAAACCCCGTTCCGCCAATCGGGAGCGACTAAGTGGTACGGGGATCAGATAGTCAGGCAGGTTTGATGGCACAGAATTGACCACGGATTTTGCCAGAAGTTGGGCGAGCGTCGGGGCGAGGGCGAGTTCATGACCAAACTTCAAGGCGAGCACCAGTTGATCGAGTGGTGCCTGATAGTCGCACGCGACGGTCGTTCCTTGGAAGGCGGGAGGGTCGGACAGGCATTGTCCGCAAACTATCTCGCCTGCGCGCAAGGGAAGGGCGCAAGAGCGGCACCGGTGAGGCGCAATTGAAAAAAATTGCTGGTTACAGCCGGAGCAAATTGTGCGTTCGCCTTCTGCGCCGCAAAGCAGGCAGGTTTGAGGTGCCAGAACTGCCATGCCGGACCGTATATATTTGCCGACCTTAAGCAGAGACAATAAGTTTTGTGACATGGTGACCGCCCAGCGAGTAAACTGCAACATTGCCTCAATTATAGCGATGATATATCCATGAAAAGCGCTCCAATCGATTTATTCCGCGTTCGAGATTTGTTCACCGACCCTGCCAGGTTGCTGGAATCCGATTTTATTTATCGTGAAATCGCCGCCCGGATGTTTGAGCGGCTGCAACTTGTGCGGCTGGAACCTAAACGAGCACTCGATGTCGGATGTGGTCGCGGCGCCGATTTAGACGTACTGCAAAATAATTATCCCGATGCGCAAATACTTGGATTGGACGGATCGTCCCAAGTTTTACAGCAGGCACTGAAACAACCGGACGCCAGCGGGCTGTTGAAGCGCAGCCTGTTTTCATGGATGCGGGGCAAAGATTCCATGTCAAAAAAAATGGATTTGATTTGCGCTGATTTCTGTCATATACCGCTAAGTGAAGAGGTCGTCGATCTGGTGTGGTCGAATATGGCGCTGCATTGGCATAGCGAGCCAGATCAGGTTTTTAAAGAGTGGCGACGAATTTTAAGAGCCAACGGATTGCTGATGTTTTCCTGCTTTGGTCCCGACACCTTGAAGGAAATCCGCCAGGCATTTGACGCCGCTGATCAAGCACCACATACCCTGCCATTTGTGGACATGCATGATTTTGGCGACATGCTGGTCAAAGCCGGTTTCGCCACGCCCGTGATGGACATGGAGGTGATTACGTTAACCTACACATCAGTCGACAAGTTGTTGAGTGAAGTGCGCGCGACAGGCGGCAATCCATTGGAAACCAGAAGAAAAAGTTTGATGGGCAAAGATGCCTGGGCGCGGGCGCGCGACAAACTTGAGCGCATGCGCAATGCCGACGGGCGCATTCCACTGACGCTGGAAATCATCTATGGTCACGCGTTCAAGCCGCAAGCGAGCAGATTAAAGCCAGGCGAAAGCATTATCAAATTTGATATTTTAAAAAAATGAACGATAATTTGGCGCGGTAAATTCAACAAAGATTTGCCGGGCAGGACTTGGATTTGCGGTGAATCAGTGTTGTTGACACGGTATTGTGCTTGATAACCGGCGTAATTCCGACATATACTCACCGGATTGTAAAAGGGCCGTCATTAATTGAGTGTTTAGTAGCGGCCAGAAAAAGAAATGCAACCGAAACAAATGGTTGACGTAACGAGTATGAGCTGCGAGGCATAAGCTGGGATGCGGAACGTCACGGCATTCCACATGCGGACCGCCGTCTGAGAAGAATTCTAATTGGTTTTTTGGGGAAAACATGAAATATGCAAAGCGATTGCCATCGTTAATGCTCGGTTCTTTGTTGATGATGGCTGGAATTTCATCCTGGGCACAAGAGGTCGTACAGAACAAAGCAGTCGATAGCAAGGGCGGCCCCGCTGTTGGTGAAATGAACTTCCAGCCACCAGTGACCCAAATAGCTGAACAAATCTACTCGCTGCATAACATGATGATGATAATCTGCATGGTCATCTTCGTGATTGTGTTTGGCTTCATGTTTTACTCGATACTCAAACACCGCAAATCTCTGGGTCACAAGGCTGCTACTTTCCATGAAAGCATTTCAGTGGAAATCGCCTGGACCATCGTGCCGTTTGTCATCGTCATTGGTATGGCTCTGCCGGCAACCAAAACAGTGGTGGCAATGAAGGATACCTCCAATTCTGATATCACCATTAAAGTCACTGGCATGCAGTGGAAATGGGGCTATGACTATATTAATGGAGAAGGCCAGGGCATTTCATTTCTGTCAGCGCTGTCTACCCCAAGAGAACAAATTGGCACGCCTGGCAAAACTCCTACGCAGGCACGCGGTGAAAATTATCTGCTCGAAGTTGACAATGAAGTTGTCGTACCGGTGAACAAAAAAATCCGCATCATTACAACGGCCAATGATGTGATTCACTCATGGACGATTCAGGCCTTTGGTCTGAAACAGGATGCAATCCCTGGCTTTGTGCGTGACACCTGGTTCAAAGCTGAAAAGCTCGGTAAATATCGCGGCCAGTGCGTTGAACTGTGCGGAAAAGAACATGCGTTTATGCCGGTAGTGGTGAATGTCGTGAGCGCGGCTGAATACACGCAATGGGTAGAAGGCAAGAAAAAAGAAATGGCTGCACTGGCTGATGATCCGAGCAAAGTGTGGACCATGGATGAACTGAAACAGCGCGGCGAAAAAGTTTACACATCCAATTGTATTGTCTGTCATCAGGCAAACGGTAAAGGTGTACCGGGCGCGTTCCCGGCACTGGACGGTTCTGCCATCGTTGCAGGTGCTAAAGATATACAAATGCATTTGGTTATGAAGGGTAAAAACGCTATGCCAAGTTGGGAAAAAGTTTTGTCTGACACAGACATCGCTGCCGTTATTACCTACACACGGAACAACTGGTCCAATAAGTCGCAGGAAAACATTGTTCAACCAGCAGAAGTTCTGGCTGCGCGTAAGTAATTCATAGGAGATTCAAATGAGTAACACCACAATGGATCACGCCCACGCTGCTGATCATTCTCATGGTCACGACCATGCACATGAAGATCACCCGCATGGTTTCAGTCGCTGGATGTTTGCGACCAATCATAAAGATATTGGTACTTTGTATTTGATATTCTCGCTGACGATGTTATTGGCTGGTGGCGTCATGGCCCTGATGATACGCGCTGAGTTGTTCCAGCCCGGATTGCAATTTTTCCAGCCAGAGTTTTTTAATCAACTCACGACCATGCACGGTCTGGTGATGGTGTTCGGTGCGATCATGCCGGCCTTCGTCGGGTTCGCCAACTGGATGATCCCGCTGCAGATCGGCGCTTCCGATATGGCGTTTGCGCGGATGAATAACTTCTCATTCTGGTTGCTTCCTCCTGCAGCGATTTTGTTGATGAGTTCGTTCTTTGTTCCAGGCGGCGCCACCGCTGCCGGTTGGACATTGTACGCGCCATTGTCGACGCAAATGGGACCTGGTATGGACATGGCGATTTTCGCCATTCATATCATGGGCGCTTCCTCGATCATGGGTTCGATCAACATCATCACAACCATCCTGAATATGCGCGCTCCCGGCATGACCCTGATGAAAATGCCGATGTTCTGCTGGACTTGGTTGATCACTGCTTATTTGCTGATTGCTGTCATGCCGGTGTTAGCGGGCGCAATTACCATGACCCTGACTGATCGTCATTTCGGCACTTCTTTCTTTAATGCTGCAGGTGGCGGTGATCCAGTAATGTATCAACATATTTTCTGGTTCTTCGGACATCCAGAGGTATACATCATGATTCTGCCGGCCTTCGGTATCGTGTCGCAGATTATCCCGACGTTCGCCCGCAAGCCTTTATTCGGTTATGCGTCAATGGTGTATGCGACTTCCTCGATTGCCATCTTGTCGTTCATCGTTTGGGCGCATCACATGTTCACCACGGGTATGCCAGTCACTGCACAACTGTTCTTCATGTACGCAACCATGCTGATCGCGGTGCCAACCGGCGTGAAAGTATTTAACTGGATCGCCACGATGTGGCAGGGATCCATGACCTTCGAAACACCGATGTTATTCGCGGTCGGTTTTATCTTCGTATTTACGATTGGTGGCTTTACCGGTTTGATCCTGGCGGTAACACCGATCGATATTCAAATGCAAGATACCTATTACGTGGTCGCGCATTTCCATTACGTGTTGGTGGCAGGTTCCTTATTCGCCCTGTTCGCTGGATTCTACTACTGGAGTCCAAAATGGACCGGGTACATGTATAACGAAACGCGCGGCAAGATCCATTTCTGGTCTTCCCTGATTGCCTTCAACGTGACGTTCTTCCCGATGCACTTCCTGGGACTGGCCGGTATGCCGCGTCGTTACGCAGATTATCCGGCGCAGTTCACTGATTTTAATCAGATCGCAACGATTGGCGCGTTCTGGTTTGGATTGTCCCAAGTCTACTTTATTTTCTTCGTGGTCTTGCCGGCCTATCGTGGTGGCAAAGCGGCGGGAGACAGTCCTTGGGAAGGCGCAGAGGGTCTTGAGTGGACCATCCCTAGTCCTGCACCATTCCACACTTTTGAAACTCCACCGACTTTTAAGTAAAAGGCAGGAGGCTTGCCTCCTGGTGTGAAAAATGCAAAATACCAAAGCGAAGAATATACGTACCGCGTTGATCCTGTTTTCTCTTGCAGCTGTATTTTTTGCAGGAATTTTTGTCAAACAGATCTGGTTCAGATAAGTAATGAAAAACACCAAGGCCGGAAAACTTCTGGCTAAATTAAACGCTGTGATGTTGGGTAAGTTGCTGGTGATCGCGGCCTTAATGTTCGGATTTGGTTTTGCGCTGATACCAATTTACAAGCAGATTTGTGAAATAACCGGGGTGAATATACTCACCAACAAAGACGAAAAAATCGTCCTTCCGGAAAACTCGCAAATTGATAAAAGTCGTTTCGTCACTGTCGAGTTTGATGCCAATACGACGGGGCCATGGCGGTTTCGGCCGGTCGTCAGCAAGATGCAGGTACACCCGGGTGAAATGTCGCATGTGATTTATGAGGTAGTTAACTCACAGCCACGTAAAATGGACGCGCAGGCAATTCCAAGTTATGCGCCGCAGGCCGCAACACCGTATTTCAAAAAAGTGGAATGCTTTTGTTTTAAGCAGCAGACCTTGGGGCCGAATGAAGCCAGGCAAATGCCGGTGGTATTTTTTATCGATCCCAAGTTGCCGAAGAATGTAACTACGATCACCTTGTCATACACATTTTTCGAGGTCGGCGCGAATAAAGTGGCATTACCTTAACAGCATTGGCAGTCGTTAAAGCAGTAGAAAACCCAAGAGGTTATATGCAGGATTTAAAAGATGTCACACGGCGCAAATCATCGTTTGTAGCAACAATGAAGGCGGTAATGTGGTCCTTTCTCGGCATACGTAAAAAAAGTTCATACGAAGAGGATGTGGCAAAGCTGAATCCTGTTCATGTGATTATTGCCGGAATTTTGGGTGCAATCATTTTCATTGCAACCCTGCTCGTCATAGTTAAAACTGTTGTAGCAAATCATTGATTCAAATTTAAAGTAGAGCTTCGGGAGATAAAAATGAGTTCAGGGCACGCGCCATATTATTTTGTTCCAAGTCCATCACAATGGCCTGTGTGTGCAGGAGCGACCTTGCTCCTGACGATGTTAGGCGCCGCTGCCTGGGTGAATGATGTGCCAGGCGGTATGGTTGCAAATCTGGTGGGAATTTTCCTGACCCTGATTGTTTTGTACAAATGGTTTGGTGCTGCCATCGCAGAATCCGAAGGCGGACAATACAATGAGCGGGTTGATATTTCCTATCGGTGGAGTATGGCTTGGTTTATCTTTTCCGAAGTGATGTTTTTCGGGGCATTTTTTGGTGCTCTGTTTTACGCAAGGTCGATCACAATGCCTTGGCTGGCTGACCTGGATAATAAATTGATCTGGCCAGATTTCGTCGGTCACTGGGGTAGTGTAGGTCCTGCAGGAACGGTTGAGGCATTCAAGATGATGACCCCGTTCCCGATCCCAACCATTAACACCGCATTGCTGCTTTCTTCTGGCGTCACGCTGACTATCGCTCACCACGCTCTGCTCGCCGGACATCGCGCGAAAACATCGTGGTTCTTGTTCGCGACGATTTTGTTGGGTGCCTGTTTTATGGGTTTCCAGGTGCATGAATATATGGATGCCTATTCGGTGCTGAACCTGAAGCTGAGTTCTGGTATTTACGGCTCCACGTTCTTTCTGCTGACTGGATTCCACGGCTTTCATGTCACCATGGGTGCAATCATGTTGTCGGTCGTTTTATATCGGCATTTGAATGGTCATTTCACGCCGACCCATCACTTCGCGTTTGAAGGTGCGGCTTGGTACTGGCACTTTGTCGACGTAGTTTGGTTGGGTTTGTATGTGGTGGTGTACTGGCTGTAAGCAGACTTTTTAGCCACAAGAAAACCGCACTCAAGGTGCGGTTTTTTATTGGTGTACAATGCCAAGGCCTAGCGTGGATTTGAATAGGGAATGCCAGTCGGTTGAATATAGCCGAAATGGTTGGCCAGCAAAATCAAGATAAATAAGGTCACCGAAAAGCCGACCCGCAATGCCAGGGCTTTCACCGTGCGGGTGCTGCGGCCTTTGTCTCTCATCAAAAAGAACAGCGCTGATCCCATGCTGGCGATGATCAGGATAAATGCAATCGCTACGAGAATTTTCATATTTGTTAACGTGAGGCGCAAAACGCCTGTAAATGAATGTCAGTCATGCCCGCTTTTCATTTTAGACTAGTTCCCTTTATCGCGACACTGCTATTAATCGCCTTGGGATGCTCGTTATCCTACTGGCAAACGCAACGTGCCCACCAGAAGGAAGTCATCGAAGCCAAGTTGCAGAATCGCGAAAAGATCCCCGCAATCCCCTTGCCAGAAACAGTCGATGTAAGCCAAATGGAATATGTCCGCGTCATTTTGAATGGCGAGTTCGAGCCAGGCTGGGCAATCTATCTGGATAATCGCCCAATGAATGGCATGGCCGGTATTGACGTAATCATGCCTTTCAAACTCCATAACCAAAATAAATATGTGCTGGTCGCACGTGGCTGGGTTCCCAGAAATAATCTGGACCGGTCCGAAGTCAGGCATTATGAAACACCTGCCGGGACCGTTCAGATCGAAGGATCGATCAAGGCACACAATGACCGCGTTTTTCAATTTGGTCCGACCGCAGCGCTGCAAGCCAAGACATTAATCCAGAATTTCGATATTGCAGAATTTGAACAGGCCAGTAAATTGCCGGTCTATCCATTTATCATTGAACAGACTCAGAATATCGACGATGGATTGTTGCGCGATTGGCCGCGTGCGTCGATGGGATCGGAGCGGCATCGCGGTTATGCGTTTCAGTGGTTGGCGCTGGCAGTCATGGCATTATTATTTTTTTTAGCGACAAATTTCAGCAAACGGGATGGAAGCAAACGTGGATAGCAAAACAGAAAATACAGCAAGTAACAGAGCAATTGCGCGCGGACGATGGAAGTTATATATGGTGATCGCCATTTGTGCCTCGCCCCTGATCTTTTCCTATCTGGCCTATTACGTAATCAAACCAACCGGCCGCACCAACTACGGCACTTTGCTCGATCCGCGTTTGTATCCGATGCCTAAATTGAACAGCGTCTTGCAAGGTGGTGCGCCGGAAGAGTTGAGTGCCTATCAGGGCAAGTGGATCATGCTGCAGGTGAGCGCTTCCGATTGTCAGACCAAGTGCCAGTCAGCCTTGTTTGCGATGCGTCAGTTGCGTTTGATGCAGGGTAAGGACATGGATAGAATCGAACGAGTTATGCTGGTTCCCGATCAACTTCCGCTTGAAACAATCTTGATCAGAGAATACGACGGTATGCATATTCTGCGCGTTGACGCTAAAGCACTGGACGCGTGGCTGCCAGCCGAATCCGGAACCAGCATACAAGACCGGCTGTATCTGATCGATCCGCTGGGTAATTTGATGATGCGTTACCCGGTTGACGCTGATCCCAACAAAATCAAAAAAGATATCGCCAAGTTACTGAAGGCCTCCAGCATCGGATGAGTACTATGTGGATAGAAATGGCATTAACCGCCTTGATGGTCGCAGCGCTTCCTCTGTCGGTAGTGTGGGTTTCGAGCGACGTGATTAAATATCGCAAACTTGTGTTCGTCACCTTGTTTCTGACTTTTGACCTGATCATGTTTGGCGCGTTCACGCGCTTGACCGATTCTGGATTGGGCTGTCCCGATTGGCCAGGTTGTTACGGCGCGGCCAATCCGCTGATCTCACACGCTGCGATCAGCGTAGCCGAAACGGCGATGCCGCAGGGACCGGTCACACACTTTAAAGCCTGGGTGGAAATGATCCATCGTTATCTGGCCGCTTCAGTTGGTGTTTTGATCTTCGCGCAAATGGTGATCGCCTGGGCTAAACGCAAACAGTTTGAGGGCGCGCCCAAATATGCCACGGCATTGCTGCTGTTTGTGTGCCTGCAAGGAGCGTTTGGCATGTGGACGGTCACCTTGAAATTACAACCGGTCATCGTCACAACGCACCTGTTACTGGGGATGGGACTGCTTGCCATGCTTGCCTGGTTGGCAGCACGCATTCAGATGATGAATCCCGCAGTGATTGAAACCAGTCAGGTCGTACCGGTTGGGATACGTGTCACCCACGAAGCCTTGAAGCTGAAATGGTGGGCGCGTTTAGCGTGGATAATTTTGTTGATGCAAATCGCACTTGGGGGCTGGGTCAGCACCAATTACGCTGTATTGGCCTGTACCGACTATCCACTCTGCCAGGGCGTGATGATTCCGGAGATGGATTTTGCACAGGGTTTTACTTTGTGGCGTGAATTGGGCAAGGCTGCAGACGGTGCCTATCTGTCGTTTGCGGCGTTGATGGCAATCCACTGGGTCCACAGGAATTTTGCGTGGCTCGTTATTCTCAGTTCAGGTTATGTCGCGTTTCGGGCGCGGGCGATGATCGGGGTAAGTCGCATTGCGCAGGGGATTCTTATTGTTTTGGTCATACAGTTTTGTACCGGCCTGGCGAATATCTTACTAAACTGGCCATTACCGATTGCGGTGATCCACAACGGCGGCGCGGCAATGCTCTTGGGGCTGCTGACCGTGTTAAACTACCGCGTCCAAATGCCGATTGACCAGCGGCGTAAATAATTTGCAGTACCACGAAAATAGAATGAATGAGCACCACGACCGCCCAACCTAGCCGGATTTCACAGTATCTGACACTCACCAAGCCGCGCGTGACACAATTGGCAGTGTTCTGCTCGGTGATCGGCATGTTTTTGGCGACCCCGGATCTGCCTGACTGGCGCGTCGTATTGGCCGCGGCGGCAGGGATCTGGTTGTTGGCTGGTGCAGCGTTTGCGGTCAATTGCCTGGTTGAGCGTGAAATCGATGCGCGCATGGCACGCACCGCGCGACGCGCTTCAGCACAGGGGGAAATATCGGTTCAGCAGATCATTATCTTTTCATCGGTGATCGGTGGAGCAGGGATGTGGGTGCTGTTCTTTCTGGTCAATCCTCTCACGATGTGGTTGACGCTGGCGACCTTTATTGGCTACGCCGTGATTTACACGATTTTATTGAAGCCAGCCACACCGCAAAATATTGTGATTGGGGGATTATCCGGCGCAATGCCACCGGCATTGGGTTGGGCAGCGATCGCCAACGATGTTCCGATGCAGGCATGGCTGCTGGTTCTGATTATCTTCGTCTGGACCCCCCCGCATTTTTGGGCGCTGGCATTATATCGTCGCGATGACTATGCCAAGTCAGGCCTGCCGATGCTGCCAATTACACATGGGATGAAGTTTACAGGTTTGCATATCTGGCTCTATACCATCGTGCTGGTGGCGACAACGACGTTGCCGTTTGCTGTGGGGATGAGCGGTTTAATCTATTTGGTCAGTGCTATGGGTTTGGGCGCGGTGTTTTTATACTACGCCTGGCAGATCCATCGCAACTATAGCGATCTGTTAGCCAGAAAAACCTTCGCCTATTCGATTCTGTACTTATCGCTGTTATTTGCTGCGCTGCTGATCGATCATTATTTCAAATTCTAATCACGTGAATTAACCATCCAATCTGCCATGAAAAAATTTATTACCCTGTTAGTACTGATGTTTACTTTGTGTGCATGCAGCCAGGCGACCAAACTCGATTTCAAGAATACCGACATAACCGGACTGGAGTATGCAAAGGACTTCAGCATGCCAGACTTCAATGGAAAATTACGCCATCTGTCCGACTTTAAAGGTAAGGTGGTCGTTCTGTTTTTCGGCTATACCCAATGTCCCGATGTATGTCCAACCACGATGGCTGAGTTGTCGACTGTGATGAAGCAATTGGGTGCACAGTCTGACCAGGTTCAGGTTTTGTTTGTTACTCTCGACCCGGAACGTGATACGCCAAAAATTCTTTCGCAATATGTACCGGGTTTCGACAAGCGCTTTTTAGGTCTGGTGGGTGATTTGACTGCAACCCAAAAAATAGCCAAAGATTTTAAAATTTTCTATGAAAAAGTCCCAGGCAAAACCGCTGACAGCTACACAATCGATCACAGTGCTGGCAGCTATGTTTTTGATAAAGAAGGCCATATCCGTTTGTTTGTGCGATTTAACCAAGGTCCGGAACCGATCACGCATGATCTGAAATTATTGCTCAATTAATCCGTGATGATCACAACATTAGAGGCGCACGGTGGGCGCGTCCAGATTGCCCACCAAGGTGCTCAAGTAATATCGTGGGTCCCGGCCAACCAAACTGAACAATTATTTCTCAGTAAAACTTCCTCGCTTGATTCAGGTAAAGCCATTCGTGGCGGTGTGCCAGTTATTTTTCCGCAGTTTTCCGAACTTGGCCCGTTGTCGAAACATGGCTTTGCACGCAACCAGATCTGGCAGACGCGCAGCACCGGCCAGGGCAATTGCGCAGTGTTTGAATTGCGCGATACTGACGCAACCAGAGCCCTCTGGCCCTATCCATTCCTGGCTGAGCTGACTGTCACGCTATCTGGTGCTGCACTGGAAATTGAGTTGGCGATTCATAACACTGGAAGCCGTGACTTCGAATTTACATCCGCGCTGCATTCCTATTTTCGTGTCGAGCAGATTCGCGACACAAGGATCTCGGGCTTGAAAGGCACACACTATCAAGACAGCGTTACAGGTGAGCGTGAATGTCTGGAATTGGCCGATGCGCTGACAATTGATGAGCAGGTTGACCGTATTTACAGGAATGCTCCATCTCAATTGGAAATCAAACAAAAGCAGCAACGACTGCTGGTCCAGAATCTCGGCTTCGCCGACACGGTAATCTGGAATCCATGGCAAGAGTCAGGCGCCGCCTTGTCTGATTTAGAGCCGGACGGTTACGCACATATGGTTTGCGTTGAAGCTGCCCAGATCACCCAGCCAGTGCAACTTAAGCCCAACTCGATCTGGCGCGCCAGCCAGCGTATGCAGTTAGTGTGAAATCCATAAAAAAACGCTCCGAAGGGAGCGTTTCTTGTGAAGCGAAATCAGCTTAAGCGTAAGCAGCCAGACTGCCTTTCATTTTTTTCAATGCCGCACTTTCAATTTGACGGATACGTTCTGCCGAAACCTTAAATTCTGCAGCCAGGTCATGCAATGTCGCGCCGCTGCCATCATCGTTGGCCAGCCAACGTGCTTCGATAATGCGACGTGAACGCGGATCCAAATTTTCCAATGCGGTTTCCAGTCCTACTGTTTGCAATTGGTCATAGTGCATCGATTCCAACACTTTGGTCGGTTCGTTATTGTCGCTGGAAAGGTAAGCAATAGGAGCGAATTTGTCGTCATCTTCATCTGAACTCGCATCGAGAGCCATGTCATGCCCAGATAAACGCATCTCCATTTCAATGACTTCTTCACGCTTCACATTCAGTGTTGCTGCGAGCTGATCGATCTGACCTTGTGTCATGCTGTCGAAACCCAGTTTATGGCTGCGCAAGTTGAAAAACAGTTTTCTTTGAGCCTTGGTGGTCGCCACCTTGACCAGACGCCAGTTTTTCAAAATATACTCATGCATTTCAGCTTTGATCCAATGCATGGCATAAGACACCAGGCGTACACCTTGGTCCGGGTCAAAGCGCTTTACTGCTTTCATCAATCCGATATTGCCTTCCTGGATTAAATCAGCATGCGGCAAGCCATAACCAAGATAACCGCGCGCGATTGAGACAACCAGGCGCAGATGCGACATAACCAGATGCTGTGCAGCAGACAGATCATTTTTGTCGCGTAAATCGGTGGCCAGTCTGGTTTCTTCTTCCTGGGTCAACATTGGCAGACGATTGACTGCCGAGATATAGGCGTCAATATTGCCGAGCGTTCCGGTAAATCCCAACGCCAGCGCGCTGTTGTTGGCCGTAGCCGGTAATGTGGTCGTTGTTGAAGGGTTCATGTGTATTGGTTCCAATCAGTAATGTCGCCAAGATCGTTGGCTTAAAATTAATGCATTGAATACATTTATTTCATTAACAAAATAATGGGCAAACTAAGCTAAAAGCGATCTCTCAATGTCATACACATTATATTAGCACTCAAACGAGAAGAGTGCTAAATGCCGGAATTTCTTGTATTAAGTTGTATCGAATCAAACTATCGGCGAGTTTTGTCCCAGATCGAACAGTTCATTGCGACGTTTGCATGCATTTACCCGATTTTGGACTGGGAGAACCTAATTAAGTTGCTTGATTTGGTGCCTGACCGATAAAAACGCCCCAAATAAACCCAGGACTGCACTTGCCGACAGTAAATAGGCACTAAAAATTAAATTTAAAGGGGCCAATTGAAATTGCGAACCATATAGATTTGCAAACTCCAGAATTGCCGAGTTTAACGGCTGCAGGCCCACCGCGACGATCGCCAGGGCGGCTGCGCCGGCGACGAGCCCTAAAAACGCCCCTGCGTAGTAGTAGGGCCGACGTATGTACTGGTTGGTTGCTCCCAGTAGCCGGATCACGCTGATCTCAGCACGGTGCGAGAGTACCTGCAAACGGGTTGCATTGAACACGACGGTAATGACTACGACACTTAAAATGATTGCCACGCTGATTAAAACAACTTGGGCCAAATGCATCAATGCGGCCAATCGTTTGATCCAGTTTGAATCGATCTGCACGTGGTCAACCTGGGGCAATTTTTGCAATTGCGCTGCCAGCGCTTCGATCTTTACCGGGCTTGATTGCTGCGTCGCCAGTTCAAAATGCTGCTCAAAATTAAGTACGTATGCATCGGGCAAGGGATTTTCGCCGAGCGTGGCCAGTACATCACCAAGTCCCGAGTTCGCCTGCAGGGAATTTAATGCGGATTCTTTTGGCACAAACGTTAGCTTGGCTGAAGTGCCGGTGCTCTTGATCAGTTTTTTAATCGCGTCGGCCAATCCGGTGGCGTTATCGCGACTGATCTCGGTTTTTAGAAATACGCTCAGTTCTGGCTCTATCGATAATTGATTCGAAATTGGCCGGATATTTTCGATCAGGGTCAGGCCGACGATCGGCAAGGAAAGGGCGACGGCTACCACCAGCACATTGAACATAAAATTACCGGGCGCGCTGATGATCTGCTTGGCGGCCGCCAAACTGGCGTTGGCGTGTTGGGTGATCCAAATTTTCATAAAGGTCGGTGAAGTATAGTTACAGAGTTACGCGAGCGGCATTAAGCCGCTGATTGCCAGGTTTGACTTAGCTTGCCCTGATTCAAATAAATCACACGGCTGGCCTTAACAAGAAATTCTTCATCGTGGCTCGACACAATGCAGGTCACGCCCGAGGCCTGAAATGCCTCAAGCGCATTCATCACCTGCGTGGCGTTGTCGCGATCCAGATAGGCTGTGGGCTCATCGGCCAAGATCAGTTGTGGCCGGTTGACAATCGCGCGCGCAATGGCAACGCGTTGTTGTTCGCCGCCAGACAAGGCGAGCGGGTACGCACTGACTTTGTCGGATAAATTCATTTTTTCCAAAGCAGCATTGGCGCGGATCAGCGCATCGGTTTTTGATGCGCCACTGATCAGCAATGGCAGCATCACGTTTTCTATGATGGTGCGATCCAGCAGCAAAGCATGGTCTTGCAATATCAAACCCAGATTGCGGCGAAAGTAGGGCAGTGCTGCAGAATTTAAACGGGCGATATCCTGATTATTCACCAGAATCTGACCTTTCGTGGGACGTTCAATTGCTGCGATCATTTTTAAGATCGTAGACTTTCCTGCTCCCGATGGGCCAGCAAGAAAAACCAGTTCACCGCGGCCAATAGAAAATGAAATATCGGTCAGTGCTGCTATGCCTGGCGGGAAATGCTTGTTGACCTGTTTAAATTCGATCATAGTTGTTGATAGATGGTAGGGTTATTTTGTTCCATGGCACGATCGGGATTGGCGAGCGCGGTAAAGCCGAATTGCTTGTACAAATCATGCGCATCTTTGGTCATCAGCATCCATCGACGTAATCCCTGTAACTGCGGGTGCGCCTTTATTTCAGCGACCAAACGTTTACCAAGACCCTGCTTTTGGTACGTCTCTATAACGAATACATCGGCCAGATAGGCAAACGTGGCAAGATCCGACACTACTCGCGCAAAACCGATCTGCTGTTCTGTCTGGTCCAGATACACACCAAAGCACAGTGAATTTGCAATTGCAGTTTCAACGACAGGCCTTGGAATACCCAGTGACCAATATTTTTTTGCCAGTTCAGTATGAACGAAGTCTATATTTAATTTTGACCTGTCTGAGCTAATCACAATTTTGGTGGTTGGCGTCATGGCAATCTAATCAAGTAAAGCGTCAACAAATTCGGTAGCATTGAAAGGTTGCAGGTCTTCGATTTTTTCGCCGACGCCGATGAAATAGACTGGGATCGGCCGGGTCTTGGCAATCGCTGCCAGTATTCCGCCCTTCGCAGTCCCATCAAGTTTGGTTATAACCAATCCAGTCAGTCCCAGCGCATCATCAAATGCTTTAACCTGCGCCAGCGCGTTTTGACCGGTATTGCCATCGATTACCAGTAATACCTCATGCGGTGCAGTTTCCATGCCCTTGGTCACCACGCGTTTGATCTTTTTTAATTCTTCCATCAAATGCAATTGGCTCGGTAAGCGACCCGCGGTATCTACCATGACGACGTTGATGCCCTTGGCGGTTGCAGAACTGACCGCATCGTATGCGACAGCGGCCGGATCGCCCGATTCCTGTGAAATGACGGTAACGTTATTACGATCGCCCCACACCGTCAATTGTTCCCGTGCCGCGGCCCGAAATGTATCACCGGCTGCGAGTAAGACAGATTGGTGATGCGCCTGCAGGTGCTTGGCCAATTTTCCAATAGTAGTAGTTTTTCCCGCGCCGTTAACGCCCGCGATCATCATCACCATCGGTTGATGGCGACCCAGCTCCAAAGTTTTTTCCAATGGTTTCAAGAACGCAATCAAGATTGATTTCAAGGCCGCTTTCACTTGCTGTGCGTCGGTGAGTTTTTGCTGTTTGACCTGTTTTTTCAATTCGTCCAGCAGGTACAAGGTGGCATCCATTCCGGCGTCAGCCATCAATAATGCCGATTCCAATTCTTCGTACAAGTCATCGTCAATCTTGGCGCCGACAAACAGACTGGTCAGGTTGCTTGAAGTTTTCGCTAATCCCGTTTTGAGGCGAGTCAGCCAAGACTGCTTATTGCTGGTTTCATCAGTGGCCGGGCTATTGCCCAGGATCGGCGTGCTTGCTACCGAGGGGTTGGGATCTGCAACTTCATCAGGTTTGGGCTTTTTTTTGAAGAAACTGAACATGTGGGTGGTGTTTGCTGGATAAGTGTTGGCTGAGCTCGGTAGCCAAGTCAGGCTACAATGTGCGTCATTCTAGCAGAGGCGACCCATTGCGCCTTCGATCACCGTAATTTTAATTTCCATAATAAATATGCAAAAAAAATCTGCGCCGCAACAAGTTCGAATTATTGCAGGTCAATGGAAACGTACCCCAGTCACGGTTGTCGATGCGCCAGGATTGCGGCCGACCCCGGATCGGGTGCGCGAAACCCTGTTTAACTGGTTGAATTTTCTGTTCCAAAATAATTGGGAGATCCGCCGCTGTCTGGACTTGTTTGCCGGCAGCGGCGCGTTGGGTTTTGAAGCTGGCAGTCGTGGTGCCTTGCAGGTGACGATGGTTGAAACCCATCCCCCGGCGATACAGCAATTGGAAGCGCTGCGCGACAGACTTAAAGCGCCGCAGATTGAAATAATCCGGGGTGACGCCCTGCTGGTGCTGAAAAAATTGGCAGGTTTTGTAAAAACCGAGCCGGAAAAATACGATGTCATCTTTCTTGATCCACCATTTCATCGGGATATGCTGAGTAAAATTTTGCCCGATTGCCTGGCCGTGTTGCGCGAAGACGGCCTGTTATATCTGGAAGCAGAAAAAGCCCTGGATGCGTCTGATTTGCCAGATTGCTTGGAAAATTGGCAAGTAATCCGTTGTGATCGTGCCGGAAAAGTTTTTTTTCATTTATTGCAGCGCAATAAGCAGTAAGTACCCGTTTGAAATTCAGGCATAATGCGCATTCTTTCTTAGCTCACTTCTAGGAGCCGTAATGGTGACAGCAGTATATCCGGGGACTTTTGATCCGTTGACGCGCGGCCATGAAGATTTGGTGCGTCGCGCTTCCGGTCTGTTCGATAAGCTGGTTGTGGGAGTGGCAGACAGTAAAAATAAAAAACCGTTTTTCTCTCTGGAAGAGCGACTGTCGATCGCCAATGAAGTGTTGGGACACTATCCGAATGTGCAGGTCGAGAGCTTTTCTGGCCTGCTCAAAGATTTCGTTCGCAAAGTTGATGGTCGGGTGATTGTGCGTGGATTGCGCGCGGTGTCTGACTTTGAATATGAATTTCAAATGGCGGGTATGAATCGTTATTTGCTCCCGGATGTAGAGACGCTGTTTTTGACACCGTCTGATCAATATCAATTTATTTCAGGCACTATCGTTCGCGAAATCGCCCAATTTGGCGGTGATGTGTCCAAATTTGTGTTTCCCTCGGTTGACCGCTGGTTGCAGCAAAAAGTGCTGGCTGCGCAAGTGGCCAAGGACGCTGAAGAAGAACAAGATAAAGGTATTTAGGCTAAGTGTATGGCGTTACTGATTACAGATGACTGCATCAATTGCGATGTATGTGAACCAGAATGTCCCAATGATGCAATCTCGATGGGGCCTGAGATTTATGTGATCGATCCGCTTAAATGCACGGAATGTGTCGGTCATTTCAATGAGCCGCAGTGCCAGCAGGTTTGTCCTGTGGACTGTATTCCGTTTGATCCCGCCTGGCGCGAGACACCGGAGCAGCTTTTGGCGAAATATGAACAATTGCAGATCGCAAAAAAAACGACCTGATAAAACAACAGCCCAGTGATGAACTGGGCTGTTTTGTTGATGCAGTTTGAATTAGACGTTAAACAGGAAATTCATCACGTCGCCATCTTTAACCACATATTCTTTACCCTCAGCGCGCATCTTGCCAGCCTCTTTAGCGCCTGCCTCACCCTTGAATTGGATAAAGTCATCGAACGCGATGGTCTGCGCGCGAATAAAGCCGCGTTCAAAATCGGTGTGAATCACACCTGCTGCCTGAGGAGCCGTATCGCCGACATGAATGGTCCAGGCGCGGACTTCTTTCACGCCTGCCGTAAAGTAGGTTTGCAGCCCCAGCAGTTTATAAGCCGCGCGAATCAGACGATCAAGGCCCGGCTCATGCATGCCCATGTCTTCCAGAAAAGCCAGCTTGTCCGCGTCTTCCAGATCGGCGATTTCGGATTCTATCGACGCGCAAATGGCTACTATCGGCGCGTTTTGCGAGGCCGCGTAAGTGGTCAGCAGATCAAGGAGCGGATTGTTTTCAAAACCGTCGTCCGATACGTTTGCGACGTACATTGCCGGTTTGGCGGTAATCAGACACAGCGGTTTGATCAGCAGCATTTCTTCGGCATCCAGACCAAGTGAGCGCACAGGTTTGGCATCGTTCAAGGCAGGCATGATACGTTCTAACAGGTCGACCAGTTTTGCCGCGTCTTTATCACCCGACCTGGCTTTCTTGTTTTCGCGATGAATAGCTTTTTCAACAGTACCCATGTCGGCTAACGCCAGTTCAGTTTGAATGACTTCGATGTCATCCAGTGGGCTGACCTTGCCTGCAACGTGAATCACATTGCCGTCTTCAAAACAGCGCACTACATTGACGATGGCATCGGTTTCACGAATATGGGCCAAAAACTGATTGCCCAGCCCCTCACCTTTGGAGGCCCCGGCAACCAGTCCGGCAATATCAACAAATTCAACGATGGCGTTTTGAATTTTCTCGGGTTTGACGATTGATGCCAATTGCGCCAGACGTGGATCAGGCACTTCGACGATACCGACATTCGGCTCGATGGTGCAGAAGGGATAATTCTCAGCCGGGATGCCTGCTTTGGTCAGCGCATTGAACAGAGTGGATTTGCCTACGTTGGGAAGGCCGACGATGCCGCATTGGAGACTCATATTAGAACTTTCATAATCAAGGGGTTAGCATTGTTTAACGTCCACTTGATCAGAGCAGAACGGATATTGCAAAAAACGCATTGGAAATTGGTGATTGGAGAAAATCAGGTGTGGTTCAACAAGTTTTTGTTCCCGTTTTGTTCCCAAATATGGCTATTGTAACCTTCTCAGATGCACTAATCAAACGGCTTGCCGCAAATGACCGTCGCATTTTGCGTGACAGAATTTGTTCCGGATTTTGTCTTCGATTAAATAAACGTAGTCGCACGTTCATGGTTGCGACAAGTTCGAAAGGAAAACAGGTCCGAATTACTATCGGGCACTGGCCATTAATTTCTGTTGATGAAGCCAGGTCAATTGCAATAAAAATATTATTGGATTGTCGAGAGGGCAAGGATATGTCCAAACCAATTCCGCAGAAATTGCCTTCGATGAAAGAAATGCTGCCAGCCTACGCTAACGCAAAACCCCCTGTGTCAGACTACTTGTCGTGTAACTTTTTAAATTAATCCGATCTCATTGAAGTCTGTTTGTTTGTGTTTTTCGCATTATCTATCCAGCT
>JBEONO010000024.1:0-55289 GCA_040544425.1 Oxalobacteraceae bacterium GrIS 1.18 | reverse complement strand
TCTGCTACTGGAGAAACCTACTTTTGGCAACCAAATCGTTTTGTTTGTTTGCAGAACAGAAGCGAGATTATGCGGCACTTGCCGTTACTCGTCAATAACTTTTTTGCGGCCAACTCTCTTTTGTGGCGGATTTGTTTTTTTGTCTCGACCAGAAAGGAGTACTCGTCGTCGAACTCTGGCTGGCTCGACCTTACTTTATGTGAGGAGGTGGTCCAGGCGACCAACCTCATGCATTTCGCGCAAAATTTTCACGGTATCAATGTCTGCCTCTACATAGGCGGAGCGCCTGAAATCATTGTAGACGGCATTTTCTGCATCCTCGGCCTCTGAGTGCCCATCGTCATAGCTAAACCGAATGAACAAAGCATCTGGAAAGGGTTCTTCAATCGTCATGCGCATACTCGATTCGGGGATCTCACCCTGCTGATGGACTTGATAGTGAACAAAATTTAAAAAACTGAATTGCACATGGTCGTGCACTTTCAGATCCCCAAACAACAAGGTCCGTGTCAAACTATCAAGATCACGTGACGTAATGGTGCACGAGTCCAGATAAGACACGAACAATCTGGGGAACTCTGCGCGCAGCACCAAGCCATTCCATAACTGCTCCCGTGTCATTCGGCGGACAAGGGAGTTATTTAAATCATTGATTTCGATAAGATGTTCAAATTTCATAATGCGATCTTTGATATGTTATTTCCAGTGTAGAACATTTTATTCACTGCGTTACAATGTTGGGCTTTCAACTCACAAGCCAACCTGCAGCTTTCATTTTTTCACTTATGTCATCTAAACATGGTTTAAACACACCGCAGAGCGAAGCGGTCGCTTATTTGGATGGCCCATGTCTGGTCCTGGCGGGTGCCGGCTCGGGCAAGACGCGGGTGATTACGCAAAAAATTGCGAATTTAATCGAGCTGCATAATTACGAAGCGAAACATATTGCCGCTTTAACGTTCACCAATAAAGCCGCGACGGAAATGCAGGAGCGGGTCGGCAAGCTGCTGCAACAACCCCGGTTGGCCAAGCAATGCACTATTTCTACGTTCCATTCGCTCGGGGTGAAGATTCTACGACAGGAAGCTTCCGCATTGGGATTAAAAGATCGATTTTCAATTATGGACAGTGACGACTGCTTTGCGATTGTTCAGGATCTGGCGGTCACCACCGACAAGCAATTGATCCGCAAAATACAGTCTGCCATGTCGTTATGGAAAAATGCACTGACCAATCCCGACACTGCCATCGCAGAGGCAAAGGACGAGGACGAAGCGCAGGCGGCGCGCATTTACCGCAGCTATGTCGCCACATTATCGGCCTATCAGGCAGTCGATTTCGATGATCTGATCCGCCTGCCGGTCGTGCTGTTTCGCGACAATGAGGCAGTGCGCGACAAATGGCAAAGGCGATTGCGCTACCTTTTAGTCGACGAGTATCAGGACACCAACACCTGCCAATACGAATTGGTTAAATTGCTGGTTACCGGTCTGGGCAAGAAACCCCTGTTCACAGCGGTCGGTGATGATGATCAGGCCATTTATGCCTGGCGCGGCGCGACGATAGAGAATCTGAAAACACTGCAGGTCGACTTTCCAGACCTGAAAATAATCAAGCTAGAACAGAACTACCGCTCCACCACCCGGATTCTGCAAGCGGCCAATGCGGTCATCGGCAACAATCCAAAATTATTTGACAAGAAGCTGTGGTCGGAACATGGCGTTGGCGATCCAATTAACGTGATGGCGATGCAGGACGACGAACAGGAAGCAGAGCAGGTTGCGATCACGTTGTCCTCGCATCGCTTTGACCGGCGCACGCAATTTTCCGATTACGCTATTTTGTATCGGGGTAATCATCAGTCGCGCATCATCGAACTGGCGCTGCGCAAAGAAAAAATCCCTTACACGATTTCGGGTGGGCAGAGTTATTTTGATAAAGCTGAAATCAAGGACATCATCAGCTATTTACGACTGGTCGCCAATCAGGACGACGATCCGGCATTCATCCGTGCGATCACGACACCCAAACGCGGTGTCGGGCAGGCAACGCTGGAAGTATTGGGAGAATTTGCCGGTCAGTGGCAATGCTCGTTATTTGATGCGGTCTTTAAAGGCGGCCTTGAAGCCAAGCTGCCCGCCAAACAATTGCGCCCCTTGCGTGATTTTGGCAATTTTATTCTGCAGCTGGAATCGCGCGCAGCCAAAACCAACGCCAGCAACGATAGTGCGGCACAGGTTTTGGATGACATGATGAAGGAGATTGACTACGAGGCGTATCTCTACGATAGCTTCGACGATCGTCAGGCACAAAGCAAATGGCAAAACGCCAGCGATTTCGTCTCGTGGTTAAAAGAAAAAGGCAATGGCGGTAAAGATGGCGCCAATGAAGAAAAAAGTTTGCTCGACTTGACCCAGATGGTTGCCTTGATGACCATGCTGGACGGACGTGATGAGCAACCGGATGCCGTCCGCATGTCTACCCTGCACGCTTCCAAAGGTCTGGAGTTTCCGCATGTATTTCTCATCGGCGTCGAGGAAGGGATCTTGCCGCACAAGGGAGATCCGGATGCGCCATTCGATACGCTGGGTGCGCGCGTCGAGGAAGAAAGACGCCTGATGTATGTCGGGATTACTCGCGCCCAGCGCAGTCTGCATATCAGCTGGTGCAAAAAACGCCGCCGCGCCAGAGAAAACGTGCATTGCGACATGTCACGATTTATTAAAGAAATGAAGCTCGACGAGGGCAACGCTCCAGCCACAGAAGCTGAAACCATTACGCCACAAAACCGGCTGGCCAATCTCAAAGCGCTGCTCAGCAAAAGCAAAGACAGCCCATAGCATCGATACAGGTAACGCATCCGCATCACTCGACACGCCAACCTACCTGCCCGTATTCCCAGCCATCTTTTGTTCATCCCCGGCGATTACTACCGTGAGTTTTCCCGGATCGATCCAGGCTTTCATTGCGGCGTTAACCTTTTCTGTAGTCAGCGCGCGAATACTGTTTTCAAACTGCTGCGTCTGCACAAAGCTGCGTTCCAGATAAAGATTCCGATTGATTTCCCCGCTCAATTGAAAATCCTGAGAACGCGATTGCAGCTCCTGTTGCAGGAAACCGGATTTGGCGCGCCGCACGTCCTCAGCAGTGAATCCTTCATTCACCACACGTGTCAACTCCTCCCGGACCACCTTGGCAACCTGCGCCAGATTTTGCGGTGCTGCGATCGCATTAATCTGGAAATACGCGGCCTTATCCAATGCATCGACATGCAGGGAAGAACCACCGCCATACGACAAGCCCAGCTTTTGGCGTAAATGCTGCATCAGGATGGAATTTAATTCTGCACCGCCGCCAAAAATATAATTCGCAATCAATAACGCCGGATATTGCGGATCACTGTCATTCATATTGAGATTGAGTCGCGCCAGGTAAAAACCGTTTTCTTTATCTGCTGTGTTAACGCTGATTTTTGCCGGACCAATATCGCTATAAACTTCGTCCACCCGGTGGTAGGCAGCCGGGCTGCGCCAATCACCAAATACCTGCTCAATGACCTTCTTCACCTCTGGAACGTCCATGTCGCCGACAATCGTCAATTCCCCTTTTGAGGCACCGTAAAAATTATCATGAAATGCTTTCAGATCAACGAGCTGCACCGCATTGACCAGCGCGATGGATTCATCAATCGTTCCGCTATGGCGCCAGTCGCCTTGCGGATATTGATCGAAGTGCTGACGCAGAGCCTGGTATCCCAGCGCGGCGGGATCGCTGCGTTGCGATTCAAGGTTGGCGACAACTTGCTTTTTCAGCTGTTGAAATTCATTTTCAGGGAAGGTCGGGTGTTTTAACACTTGCGCAATCAGGGTCAAAGCGGCAGTCAAATTTTCACGCGTGCTGTCGAAATGATGGAGCTCCGGACTGATTTTTAATTTTGCGAACTCATCGTTCAATTGCTCACGGCTATATTTTTCATTGCCGCGCATGAGCATCTCATCGGTCAACACCGCAATCATTTTTTTGTCACGCAGACTTTGCTCGTCGCCCCAATGCAAATTCAATGCAACCGATACTTTCGCCGACTTATTTTTCTTGGGCAAAAGCGCGACCTGCAAACCACCGATAACCATCTTTGTCACACGCTTTTCGATATTCTCTGGAGACGGATCAAACACTTCAGCAGTGTCAGTCACTGCATTCGGCTTGTAGCCCTGCATGACTTCAGCGATGCTGGGCGCGACGGGAATTACCGCGCGTTGTGGCTGATCTTCAGGAATGAACAATCCCACCACCCGATTATCGCGTCTGAAATAGCGACCGGCAGCATCGGCCACTTCTTGTGCCGTCAATTTTTCCAACTGGTCGCGGTTTTGAAAAAAATAACGCCAGTCACCCAAAGCGACTTCCTCGGACAATTCCAAACCCAGCAGTTCAGGATCTGACGCAATTTTTTCCGATTGATTGCGATAATTGCGCTTCATCCTTTCCATTTCCTCCGCGCCAGGCGGCGTAGCTGAAAATTTTTCGATGGCCGCAACCAGTTCGTCTTTCACAGATTCCAGCATATCGCCATTTTTGACGACCGCGCCGATCACCATCAAACCGGGGTCGTGGCCGCCGATACTGGTGTTAAACAGTTCGACTGCTTTTCCCGTATCGACCAGGGTCTTATACAAACGTCCGCTCGGGTTGTCCGACAAAACATCAGCGGCAACCGACAGGGCATTGCTGTCCGGATGCAGTCCAGCCGGCATTTTATAGCCGACCATCACCACCTGCGAATCGCCTTTGCGCCGAACGACAAACTGCCGCTCACCATCCTGGGTCGGCTCAACCGTCCAAAAAATGGGCAGTTTGCGCGATGGTTTGGGAATCGCCCCAAATTCAGTTGCGACCCAAGCGAGAGTTTTGTCGCCATCAAATTTACCGGCAATAATCAGCACGGCGTTATCTGGTTGGTAGTACAAGCGATAGAAAGCCTGCAGATGCTGGATGTTCACATTTTCGATGTCGCTGCGATTGCCTATCGTTGCATGGGCATAGTTATGCCAGTCAAAAGCGAGACTCTGCATGCGCTTTAGCATGACGCTCTCTGCCGAATTTTCAGCGGATTCATACTCATTGCGTACTACCGTCATTTCGCTGTCGAGGTCTTTTTTTGCGATATTGGCGTGCGTCATCCGATCCGCCTCCATTTTGATCGCCCAGTGAAGATTGTCATCTCTGGCTTCAAACTGTTCAAAATAATTGGTGCGATCTAGTGCGGTAGTAGCGTTGGAGCGCATCCCGCGCTGATTGAATTCGACATCGATGTCGGAAATTTTCGGGGTCCCTTTGAACATCATATGTTCAAGCAAATGCGCCATCCCGGTCTCGCCATAATTTTCGAATCGCGACCCGACCAGATAAGTCACATTGACGGTGACGGTCGGTTTCGCTGCATCTGGCATCAGCAATACCTTCAGGCCATTGGACAAACGATATTCCGTCACGCCTTCAACCGTGCTGAACTGAGTTACGCCTTTTGGCAATACGAACGCCCCGGCGATAGATACGCCCAAGGTCAGGGAGAGGGAAATACACAGACGCAAAATCGGTTTGAACATACGGTTTTCCTTGCGGATGACGGCCAGAGAATCAAAGGACGCAGCATTCACCGGTTTATCGGACTTGTCAAGGCGAGCGCAGGGAGTTGGTAGCGAGTAGATTTACTGGGCTATAATCGGCGCCCAACGCTGGCGTCGTTCACGCTCACTCTTCAATTCAACATCAAGAAAATATCATGGAAGCATTCCTGGTCTCGGTCGTCGCAATCTTTGTCGGTGAAATCGGAGACAAAACTCAACTGCTGGCGCTGCTGTTGGCAGCGCGTTTTAAACGACCATTACCGATTATTTTGGGAATTCTGGTGGCGACCGTGAGCAATCATATTCTGGCGGCACTGGTCGGTCACTGGGTTGCCACTCACCTGTCACCTGAGCTGCTGCGCTGGGCATTGGGTCTTTCGTTTTTCCTGATCGCCGCGTGGACACTTAAGCCGGATCAGATAGAGGAAGATAAAACCGACTATGGAAAGTATGGCGTGTTCGTCATTACCGTAATCAGCTTCTTTCTGGCCGAGACCGGCGATAAAACCCAGATTGCCACGATGGCACTGGCAGCAAAGTTTGACAATATTTATTTGGTCGTGGCGGGCAGCACCCTGGGAATGATGTTAGCGGACGTGCCAGCAGTATTTCTTGGTAAAGTTGCCTCACCCAATTTCCCGTTCAAATGGGTGCGCTGGGGTGCTGCAGCAATTTTTGCCGCGCTCGGTGCGGCCGTCTTGTTAGGCTTCGGCGACGGCTTGTTTTAAGTTTGACATCAGCAACACCTGTGTATAACTCTGTGACTAACCGCGGTATAGCCCTTGCATAATCGGTGAGCAAGACGGGATAACTCAACTTGAAGGTTGATGCGCGTTAGGTCAGGCTTCTTTCTTTTCCCGCCCGACCCAATACAACAACAATACAATCACGGCGTATGGCAACATGGTCAGCAAATCAGAATACGGGCCTTCAAAGAATGGATTGTTTTGGCTTGCCCAGTCAGTGAGCTGTTGATCAAAATTGGTCATCACACCGGCAGTGATCGCAATCAGAATACCAGCCAGGGCGCCACCGGCAATATAACCCGATGCCAGCAAAACGCCTGGACTGCGATCGTTCACCGCCAGTTTTTCATCGTCACTCAGGTGCTGATATTTTTCCATTTTGTTGCTGCGCCGGTCGACCAGCCAGCGCACCATGCCGCCTACAAACAGGGGCATCGAAGAAGACAGGGGCAAGTACACGCCAACCGCAAAAGCCAGCGAAGGTATCCCGGACATTTCCAATATTACGGCGATCATCACACCAAAAATCACCAGGGCCCATGGCAATTTGCGATCCAATATGCCTTTGATGATGTAGGACATCAGGACAGCCTTTGGTGCATCGAATTTTTTCACGGTCGTACCGTCGGGGCGTTTGGTATGCGTGCCATTAATACCCGGATCAACCAGATAGACTGGCTTGCCGCTGTTATCGACCAGGTATTTGCCGGAAGGCCCGCCGACATCATCATACTTGTGCCACACCTTGTAGGTATTCGTATCAGTCAATGCCTGCGGACCTTGCAGCGTAGCGCTGTCTTTCAGCGCGGTCGCGTCGACGGTGATCCCCGGTGCCACCTGCGCGGCTGGAACATACACGGTTGCAGCATCATTGAGCTTCAATAAAATTGGACCGAGAAGCAATGCAGATGACAGCGCCCCGACCAGAATCGCGTATTGCTGCAGGCGCGGCGTGGATCCGACCAGAAAGCCGGTTTTTAAATCCTGCGATGTGGTACCGGCATTGCTGGAGGCGATACAGACAATCGCACCGACCGACAGCGCGGTCACATAATATTGATTGCCGGTCCAACCCATCAGTAAAAATATCAGGCAGGTAAACAGCAGCGTGGCGACGGTAATACCCGAAATCGGGTTCGATGAAGAACCGATTTCACCGGTCAGGCGCGAAGACACGGTTGAAAACAGAAAGCCAAATACGACAATCAGCAGCGCGCCCAGCAAGTTCATGTGCAGTGGTGTGGCCAGCGTGATTGCGGTGATGATGACAAGTCCGCCGATCAATACCCATTTCATCGGGATGTCCTGGTCTGTTCTCGGCACTGCCGTTGGCGTGTTGTTATTCCCCGCGCCAGTATTGGCAGCATTAATGCCTTTGATCGACAGTCCTGCCAGACCTGCCGTCAGACTGCGCCAAATGGTCGGCATGGCACGCACCAGACTGACCAGTCCGCCTGTTGCGACCGCACCGGCACCGATGTACAAAACATAGGCGCCGCGAATTTGGTCGGGGCCCATTTCACTGATCAGCTGAAGCCCTGGCGCCACCGGCACGGTCAGCGCGTCACCGAAAAATTTAATCATGGGGATCAGCAGCAAGTACGACATTACGCCACCTGCGGCCATGACCGAGGCGATGCGCGGACCGATGATATAACCGACGCCCAATAATTCGGGAGAGACTTCTGCTCCGATTGATCCGGCGTTCAGGGGCGCGCCAAATATGAAGTTGGGGGTATCTTTCCAACCCTTGAACGCAACATTAATGCATTTGTAGAGCAGGCCAATTCCAAACCCGCCAAAAATAATCAAGGCGCGTTTGTTGTCGGCTTTTAATTCAGCTTCATTGGCCGCTGCGTCGCCAGGCCGAATCAAACCGGCCGCAGCTCTGGAACTTTCTGTGGCCGCCGCCTTCAAGACTTCGGCGCAGGCGGTCCCTTCGGGAAATTTAAGTTCCTTGTGCTGCGCCACGATCATGGTACGACGCATCGGGATCATCATCAAAATACCCAGCAGGCCACCCAATACACCAACCAGCATCACGCGTGATATTTCCAGATCAAAGCCGAGGATCAGGATAGCCGGCATGGTCACGCCCAAACCAAACGCGATCGATTCACCGGCTGAGCCAGCGGTCTGGGTAATGCTGTTTTCCAATATCGATGAATCCTGTCCGCCCAATTTCTTGGTCATGCGAAACAGGGTGATGGCAATCACTGCTACCGGAATTGAGGCGCTGACAGTCAGGCCAACCTTCAGCACCAGGTACAGGGACGAGGCACCAAAGATCATGCCAAGAACGACCCCCATCAACACGGCACGCAGACTGAATTCGGGAAGTTGCGCTTCGTCCGGAATATATGGCTTTACCGACGTGGAAGGAGTTGGATTTGACATAGGCACCCGTGTGAAAACTGGCTGGAACAGCGAAGCCGCAACTATCGCACAACGATACCTTTGTGAAAAGTAATTTGAGTCGGGGCTGCAGAATTTAAGGGAGTGTTGTAGCGCTCAGATCACGCGACATTGGCAAATGAACACCTTATTCAATTGCGGTGAAACGTGGAACCTGTTGTCCCTGATGCTCGATCACTTCGAAGAACACCGAAACCGGTCGCGTCCAGATCGTGCCGTTTGCTGCTTTGTAGACCATCATCTGGACGCTCGGATCGGATTCAAGTGTTGCGGTGCAGACGAATTCGTACACGCCGCCTTTGTAATGCCGATATTTATTCGTCGCCATCTTTTTGCCCGGGAAACAGCACTGACGTAAAACCGAACTGCGAAAAGTCTTTGATCCGCATCGGGTACAGTATGCCTGACAAATGATCGCATTCATGCTGCACGACGCGCGCGTGGAACTCGTCCACTTCGCGCTCGATCGGCACGCCATCCGGATCAATACCTTGATAGCGAATTCGTGACCAGCGCGGCACCACACCGCGCAATCCGGGCACTGACAGACAGCCTTCCCATCCCTCTTCCTGTTCATCGCCCAACGGGGTGATGACCGGATTGAGCAATATGGTTTCCGGTACTTCTGGTGCGTCGGGGTAGCGTTCACTGCTTTGAAAACCAAACAGGACCAACTGCAAATCGACCCCGATCTGCGGCGCTGCCAGTCCGACACCCTCGTTGGCATGCATGGTTTCAAACATATCCGAGATCAATTGTTTGAGTTCGTCGGAGCCCAGCATCTCTTTGGGAACTGGTTGAGCGGTGCGCAGCAGTCGGGCATCGCCCATTTTGAGAATTTCACGAATAGTCATGGCAAGTAGCTGAAAAAGTTAACAGTCGAGATGCGCAGAATATCACCCAGACCATTACGGGCCAAGAGCAATGCGGCATTTCGCACTTTAAATGTCATTGCAACATGCTTTATTACCAAGGCATCAATATGACCTTGAGTCCTTATTGCTGATTTTTCCCGTCACAGCCGTCTGCTCACACGCAGAAGAATCTCTGCCATTTCAAAATAAATTAAAAATATTTTTTATTTCAATGTAAGGAATCATAGAATGCATACGACTATCACTCAGCACCTTGATTAAATTTGTCAAATTGGCTGAGTCTAGTTAAGGGCTTTGTGTGAATTACCTAACTTACTAAATGATTTTTTCTGGAGAAATGATATGACTAAGAACAGTGCTTTGATCGCAGTAGCTTTGGCAGGTTTGATGAGTTCCGGTTTCGCAGCTGCTGCTGACGCACCAGCCAAAATGGAAAAATGTTATGGCGTAGCGAAAGCTGGTCAAAATGATTGCGCAAGCAAAACTGGTGGCCATTCATGCGCCGGTCAGTCTAAAAAAGACAATAGCGCAGTAGATTGGAAAAATGTTCCTGCCGGTACCTGTGTATCGAGCGGCGGCAAATTGGAAGAAGTAAAGAAATAATTCAGTCAACCTGAAATCGGACATCGTGAGTCACTTCGACACTGATCTTGCCTTCCCTGCTCTGGGTTATGGAGTGGGGTTGCGCACCCAGCACTATCGGGACTTTCTGCGACAACGTCAGCCAGTTGACTGGCTGGAAGTTCATTCAGAAAATTATTTTGGTGTTGGGGTTGACTTGGATGTATTGGAAACCTTGCGTGCCGACTATCCGGTCAGCATGCATGGCGTTGGCCTGGGGATCGGATCAGCACGAGGATACAGCCTCGCCCATGTCGACAAAATCAAGGAATTGGCAACGCGCATCCAGCCCGCGCTGATTTCAGAACACTTATGTTGGGGCTCAATAGCCGGCCGACATTTAAACGATTTATTGCCTATGCCACTGGTGCAGGCAGCCTTGGACCTGATCAGCGAGCGCGTCGACTACCTGCAGAATATTTTGCAGCGGCGCGTCATGTTGGAAAATGTGTCGACCTATGCGCGCTTTTCCTGCGATGAAATGTCGGAAGCACAATTTTTAAAGCAACTTGTGCAACGGACCGGTTGCGGGATTTTATTGGACATCAATAATCTGTACGTGAACCAGGTCAATCATGGCGAATCGGCATCCGATGCGCTCGCCACATTACAGGTACTGCCGGTAAATAGCGTCGGTGAATTTCACCTGGCGGGTCACCTGGTCACAGATTCCGGCTTGATCGACCATCACGGCTGCCGGATCGATCCGGCAGTGTGGGACTTGTACGAACAGGCTCGACGTATTTTTGGCGACCAGATCCCGACGCTCATCGAATGGGATACCGACATCCCCGAGATCGCCATCTTGATGGATGAAGCCGATCAGGCGCGGCAACGCACTGAACGCATCACTGAGGAAGCACGATGCGCGCTGATTTAGAGTCGATGCAGGCGCGCTTTGCGCAAGGCTTGATCGATCTGAATCTGGTGGACGCGGCACTGGCAGATTTTAAAGGCGATCCAGCATTAAACCGGGAACGATTTTCCTATTATCGCGGCAACATCAGCGCGATCTGGCAACAGACTTGCGCCAGTGCGTACCCGGTGCTGCAAAAATTATTGGGAACAGATTTTTTCAATGGCTTGACGCGCGCATACGGTGAAGCATATCCGTCGCAAAGCGGCAATTTGAACGAGTTCGGCGCGTCAATGTCCAGTTTTATCAGCATATTGGACAGTTGTCGGCCCTACCCCTATCTGAGCGATGTCGCCGCATTGGAATGGTTGGTGCATCGTGCGTATTACCTGAAGCAGCAAGACGCTGTGAGCCTGGCGCAGCTGGCAGCGGTTGCTCCAGAAAACCTGGGCGATGTGCTTTGCCAACTGCAACCTTGCTGCGCGCTGATCGAATCACCTTGGGCTATTGCTGATATTTGGCATGCTCACCAGGGCGATACTCCGGTTTTCCCGGAGCAGATTGAAGCGCAATCGTATGCACTGGTGTGGCGACAGCCGTGGCAATCAAGCTGGAAAGTCCAGGTAAGCAGTTTGTCAGTCGGATCCTATATGGGATTACAGGCATTACACAGTGGTGAAGCGCTGGGTACCGCATTAGAAAAAGCATTATCGGTAGATTCAGAATTCGCAGTCCAAGACGAATTAGCTGACTGGTTAAAAAAACAGCTAATCATTTCAATCAATTAAAACTGGTCAAACACATGAAAAATTTATTAAAGATTCACCAACTCAGCACGCGGTTTGATGAATTTATCCTGCAATGGGGCGGCGCATTTTTGTCAGCAGTCTTGCGCTGCTACGTGGCATGGCAATTTTTAAAATCTGGCCTGGTTAAAATCCAGAACTGGCAGAGTACCCTGGATCTGTTCCACAACGAATATCATGTCCCCGTCCTGCCGCCAGATCTGGCGGCCTATATGGGTGCGGGCGGCGAACTGGTTTTACCCTGCTTCCTGATATTGGGTCTGTTTTCGCGACCTGCCGCCATCGGCATGATGGCGGTCAATGCCATGGCAGTGATCTCCTATCCGCAGTTGTGGGAATTTGAGTGCCCTGCCGCGATCAATGATCATTTCTATTGGACGATTATGCTGCTGGTCGTTCTGGTATTTGGCGCGGGAAGATTTTCACTGGATGCCGTGTTGAAGAATCAGGCGGGCAAGAAATCGGTATAATCCCGGGCTCAACTACTACCGGGCAAGCTATGCAGCAACTCCAATTTGAACTGACCGACGACTATATTTCGCTCAACGATTTATTGAAAGTGACTGGCCTGTGTCAGAGCGGTGGCGCAGGCAAAGTGATGGTTGCGCAAGGCATGGTGAAAGTGGACGGCAAACAGGAATTGCGCAAGACTTGCAAGATTCGCGCCGGGCAAACTGTCGAGCTCGCTGGAATACGGATCAAGATTAGAGCAAAGTCTGGCACCTGAAGCAAAAAAACCGGCTGCTGCCGGTTTTTTTAATTACTGGTCTGGTAATCAGGCCTGGTGATGGGTCTTGGACGATTTCTTGTGGTGAGATTTTTTATGCGATCCTCCCGATTTCGCGTGCTTCACGTGCTTAGCGTGATTTGCGTGCGATGATTTTGTCGCATGGGACGTATGCTTGTGAGCCGTATCCGACTGCTTGGCATAGGCGCCAACCGAAGTCATACAAAGTGCGATGCAAAGAGCTGTAGATACAGCGATCATTTTTTTCATAACTGTTCCTTGAAAACTTGGGGATATTTAAATTCTGCCGCGTCGTAAAATTTGCCCCGGCATTCTAACATGATGCTGCGCAACTTCTAACTTTGCAGGGCAAGTCAGGGACTGGTTGTAATGCTCACCAGGTTCACGGTAAACACCAGTGCCGAATTGGGTGGGATTGGGCTCCCAACCGGAGGACAGCTACCGTAGCCCAATGAACTTGGAATAGTCAAAGTGCGTGTGCCACCGGCCTGCATACCAACCAAACCTTGATCCCAACCTGGATTAAACTGCCCCAAGCCCAGGATAAATGGAATGGGTGTCCCCAGCGAGCTGGCGAACAGCGTCCCCTGATTATTTGCAGCGGCTGAATTATATAGCCAGCCCTGGTAATTGACGGTCAATACGTTACCCACTGCGGCGGCCGGGCCGGTTCCGACCACGGTATCGACATAAGACAACGCTGTCACTGAAGCAGATCCCGAACCGGCACTTGACCCTGCGTTGCACTTAATGGCAGGAGTTGAACCAGAGTTTGAATTACCACCGCCGCCGCAAGAAGCCAGGGAAAATACGAGCATGCTCGCAACGAATAGGTGTAAGGTTCTGGACATGGAATCTCGAGGTAGTTTAAAGAATGCAAAACGTCGCGAATTATAGGGCAGTCTGATTCACACCGCAATTTACTTCATGATAAAGCTGACCAGCTGCCGGATTTCTGCCATGCATCGTTTATAATTCCAGAACGGCAACAAGCGCAACTAACGATCCAAAATTAAAAAATAAACAACGTATGTTGCGTATATTTTCCTTTGTTGCATTCTGTAACGACTTTATCCTGAATTAGTGTTGTATATTAATCGCCCGAAGGAAATTTTTCATTTTGTTTTAAATCCTTGGCAGAGGCGCTTAACGCACTAAACTGATCAGGTGAAATCTAAAATTTTCTGAAGGATACGAATGAATCAAGCAATCAGAATTACCCAAAATGGCGGGCCTGAAGTAATGCAACTGGTGGATTTCCCGGTTGGCAAGCCAGGCAACGGCGAGGTGTGCTTGCTACAAAAAGCCTGCGGTCTGAATTTTATTGATATTTACTACCGTACTGGCCTGTACAAACAACTGTTACCTGCTGGCCTCGGCAGCGAGGGTGCTGGCATTGTCGAAGCGGTTGGGGCGGATGTCACGCACGTTAAGGTGGGAGACCGCGTGGCCTATGCAGGAGGGCCAGTCGGTGCTTACGCCGAACGCCGAATTATGCCGGCCGGCGTGCTGGTTAAATTGCCGGATTCTGTCGATTTTGAAACTGCCGCAGCGGTCATGCTGCAAGGTCTGACGGTGCAGTATTTGTTCCGCCGCACCTACAAGATCAAGCCCGGCGAAACGATCTTGTTTCACGCCGCTGCAGGTGGAGTCGGGTTGCTGGCATGCCAATGGGCCAAAGCCTACGGTGTCAAAATGATCGGCACTGTCAGCAACAGTGCCAAAGCAGAATTGGCGAAGGCCAACGGCTGTACTTATGTGGTCAACACCAGTGAAGAAAGTTTTGTAGATCGGGTTGAAGAAATTACCAAAGGACAGGGCGTACCGGTGGTGTATGACTCTATCGGCAAAGATACTTTTTTTGATTCCCTGAATTGTTTGTCCCCGCTCGGATTAATGGTCAGTTTCGGCAATGCATCCGGACCAGTCCCGGATTTCAATCTGACTGAATTATCAAGTCGAGGATCGTTGTTCATCACCAGACCATCATTAATGCATTACACCGCAGTACGATCAGATCTGGATGAAATGGCGGCGGAATTGTTTGCCATGATAGAACGCAAGAAGATCAAGGTGCAGATCAATCAACGTTATCCGCTGGCCGACGTGGCCAAGGCACACCGCGATCTGGAAGCAAGACGAACTACCGGCAGCAGCATTTTGATACCGTGAAATTGAATTAACGCAAAGAGAATGACATGTCGCACGCACCAAAAACCATTGAAGCAACAGCAAAGATTGACGACGAAGGCAAACCAAAGTTTGGTCGCCTTCTGGCGGTATTGATTTTTACAGTAATGCTGTTGGGAGTGATAACTTGGGCCTCTGAAACGTACTGGTCTTAGTGTTGTTTGTTAATGACCTGGCACTTTTCAGAGTTTTGATAAAGCTTGATTGCACAATTATCTTAAATGATCACAGAACATAAAGCTCCCCAAAAGGGCATGTCACATTCAAGCCGGATCGTGATTTTACAGAGCTTGATACCCATTGCCACCAGTCTGACTGCAACCCAGCTGGAAGGGTTTACGCTGCGCCTGGGTGAAGCATTGTTCAAACTCTCCGATCAATCTGTGCGGCCGGAAGAAGCGAATATCAGCTTCCATTCCTACAACCATTTAAAGAAAAATAGCGGTGCGTTTTATCGCCTGGCTTCAGGAAAATTAAGCGAACTGTTTGCCTACGAAGTCAGGCTGCTGGAAAAAGGACACAAACCGCGGGCGCTTGAAGATGATTCTTCCCTGGCGCTGGTGACCTTTGACGAGATGGAAAATAAGGTATTGCTCGAAACCTTGAGCCAGTCAATCGAATTGGACAATGCCGACGAATTGGTCAAACTGAATTTGCGCATCAGTCATCTGTTAAAGATTGACCAGATCAACGTCAAATACAATCCATTCCGGCCCGAAGTTTTTTTGAAAGCGATTTATAAAGCCTGGTGTGAATTTGAACCGGTGGCGGACTCGCATCATCTGGTATTGCGCATTCTTAAACCTGAAACGTTCCTGCAGTTGAATCCGATTCTGCGTGAGTTGAATAATGCTCTGATTGAACGCGGCATTTTGCCCAAGGCATCTGATTTATTCAAGCTCAACAAGCACCAGGGTTCTGCCGCCTCGAATAATTCAACCTTGTCGCGCAAAACTGCAGTTGATCCATTTTTTGAGAGCAAAATTAAAGGTATTTTGTTTGCCAATCAGGATCCCGGCGCAGGTACCCAGCAAATCTCCAAAGAGGCTGTCACGGCGGCGGATCCGAACTTCCATGTCAACGAAGCCACCAACGTGGTAATGGACCATCAGGGCACCGTCACCATAGATCGACAATTTTTTGAATATCTGACCGGCATTCAGGGCAAAGCAATTCCGATTGACCCCAGAACCAGCAACGCTGCCACCTTGCGAGGGATTGTTGAACAGGCGCCGCAAAATACCATCACCCAGATTGACAGCAACACCATCGGCTTGCTGGCAAAAATATTTGATTATGTTTTCTCAGATCCGCACATTCCGGCCGACCTGAAGAGTTTAATCGGTCAGTTGCAGATTCCGACGCTCAAAGCTGCGTTAATTGACAGGGAATTCTTTTTTAAGCAGACCCATCCGGCGCGGGTATTGATTGACACCCTGGCGAAGTCAAGCGTGACCTGGAACCCGGATAAAGGCGTTGACGATCCTCTGTACAAGATGATCGCCAGAACTGTCGAGCGGGTACAAAAGGAATTTGACCAGCAGCTGGAATTATTTTCTGACGTTGCTGCCGATTTGGCGCAGTTTTTGGAAGAAGAAGAAAAGCAGTCTCAGAAAGAAATTGAAGAGCCCATCGCGCAGGCGATGCAGCAGGAAAAAATCCGGCAGGCGCGCGAACTGGCGACCAATGATGTGGCGACCCGCACCGACTCTGGCGAAGTTGCCGGATTTATCGAATCGTTCCTCGAACAGCAATGGGTCAATATTTTAGTGCTGGCGCATACCGTTAAAGAGCAGAAACCGCAGGCTCTGGAACGAACACTCAAGACCATGGATGACCTGATCTGGAGTGTCAAACCCAAAAACAGTGTTGAAGAACGCCACGAGCTGGTCAACAAATTACCCGCCCTGCTCAGTTCATTGAATACCTGGCTGAACGCGATCAAATGGGAAGACCCGAGTCGAGTCATCTTTTTCTCCAAGCTTGCTGAACGCCACGCCAGCATTGCACGCGCCCCAATGGAAGTATCTACGCGTCGCCAGGTTGAAATTGCTGTCAACGTTGCGCAAAAAGCCAGTGAGAAAAGTCTGAAGAAAAGCAAGAACGATCAGACCATGCCGGATCAGTTTGTGTTCTTTATTGATCAGATTGAAAAAGGGAGCTGGTTTGACTTTACCCGCAACAATGGCTCGGTGGTGCGTTTCAAACTTGCCTGGGTCAGTCCACGACGCAGCCGCTTTATCTTTACCAATCGTCAGGGCCACGACGCATTTTCAATTTCTTCAGAAGAATTGATTGATATTTTCCGCTCAGGAAAAGCGCTGATGATTAATGACGAACCGGTGATTGACAGGGCGTTACAGGCGGTAGTCGAAGAAAGAAATTAATGGCTGACTGCCGTGCAGGCAGCCAGACCGGTTCCACGAACTCTATTGCTGATGCGCTGGCAAAGTTACCGTTTCAGTCAAGCCATTCTTGCCTGGGAAATTCTGGAATGCACTTTGCATCAGGTAATCCATGCTTTGGGAAAGCTCAGGGCTGGCACTGAGCAAGCGGGTGCGCACCGAATAAATATTTTTCCCATCTTTTGTCTGATTGATCGACACTTCCATTTGCTGCATGTAGTAGGTATCTACCGAGGTCTGCCATGCCGGGTAAGCACCGAGGCGATAACCGTATGGGCCATAAGCCGGGACCGGCTCCTGCGAGCTGGCGACGGTTTGTGAAGTGCCATATTTCAATGAGACTTTCAAATTAGGGTCCTTGGTGACCATGGTGAACCCAAGGCGTTGCAATTCCTGATTCAACATCGTTACGTAGCTGTTAAATTCAAGATTATTGGCCTGTTCCGGCGACGCTTCTACCATGTATGTTTTGTTGGTTTCATTTCCGGTCATCGAATGAAAAACGGTGACGCTACTGACTACAGAAGGCGCGGCGCATCCGGCCAACAATGCCGTGATCGACAGCGCCAATGCAATTAAAATTCTCTTCACGATATTCTCCCTTGTTTAAAACGTTAGGCATGATGCTACAAAAATATGCCCGCTTTGTGTCATTTTGTAAATCAACGATTCATATTTATAAGACAGCAAAGAGGAATTTCATATTTTAAAGCAGCGACATTGGTAGAATGCGGGCTTACATCAAATTTATTAAAACTATTTCAATATGCGCACAAACACTAATTTAACTCACAACACCACGGTTTACCGCAAAGACTACACCCCAGCCAGTTTTTGGGTTAACACGGTTGAAATGGGATTTGACCTCGATCCTCAATCAACCGTGGTTACGACGCGCAGCACCTTGACGCGCAATCCGGCCAGCACTGAAAAAGACCTGGTCTTGTTTGGTGAATCGTTAAAATTGGTACAAATTCGGATGAATGGCCAAAAGCTGGCAAGAACAGCCTATCAAATTGACAAGCAGGCGTTACGGATATTTAATCCGCCTGATGAGATCACTCTGGATATCGAAACCCAGATCTGCCCGGCCGAAAATACCTCGTTATCCGGTCTGTATGTGTCGAACCACAATTTGTTCACCCAGTGCGAGGCCGAAGGGTTCCGAAAGATTACCTATTTTCAGGATCGTCCGGATGTCATGGCGAAGTTCACAGTCATGTTGCGCGGCGATAAAAAGAAATATCCGGTGCTGCTGTCGAACGGCAATCTGATTGAGCACGGGCCGTTGCCCCATGGACGTCACTACGCCAAATGGGAAGATCCTTTTAAAAAGCCTTCCTATCTGTTCGCTCTGGTTGCCGGCAAATTAGTCTGTCAGGAAGAAAAAATTACCCTGAAATCTGGTCGTAAAGCCCTGCTGCAGGTTTGGGTGGAAAAGGGCAATCTGGATAAAACCCAGCACGCCATGGACTCGCTGCAAAACAGTATTTTTTGGGACGAACAGCGCTTCGGTTTGGAACTGGACCTGGATCGATTCATGATCGTGGCCGTTTCCGACTTCAACATGGGCGCCATGGAAAACAAGGGCTTGAATATATTCAACACCAAATATGTCCTGGCCAACTCCAAAATTGCGACCGATAACGACTATGCCGGCATTGAATCGGTGGTCGGGCACGAGTATTTCCATAACTGGACCGGCAATCGCGTCACCTGTCGTGACTGGTTTCAGTTGTCACTCAAAGAAGGTTTAACCGTGTTTCGTGACCAGGAATTTTCAGCGGACATGATCGGTACCAACAGCGGCCGTGCAGTCAGTCGCATCGAAAATGTGCGCGTTTTACGGCAGGCGCAATTCCCGGAAGATGCCGGGCCGATGTCACACCCGGTCCGCCCGAAATCCTATCAGGAGATCAATAATTTTTACAGCGTGACGATTTATGAAAAAGGTGCTGAAGTCGTGCGCATGTACTACACCCTGCTCGGCCACGAAGGATTCAGGAAAGGCATGGATCTGTACTTCAAGCGTCACGATGGACAGGCGGTCACCTGCGACGATTTCCGCGCGGCGATGGCAGATTCCAGTGGCCGCAACCTGTCCCAATTTGAGCGCTGGTACAGCCAGAGTGGCACGCCGCAATTAAAGGTGACGACAAAATATGATGCGGACCAACAAGCCTTTCAAATGGCCTTTAGCCAAACCTGTCCGGCAACACCGGGACAGGATAAAAAACTGCCGTTCCACATTCCTGTCGCTGTTGGGCTGTTAAACGCGCAGGGCCAGGATATGGCTTTGCAATGTCTGGAACAGGCGAATCCGACCGGCGCGACCACGCTGGTTTTGGAATTAACCAAAGCCAGACAGGTGTTCAATTTCACCAAGGTCACTGAAGAGCCGACCCCCTCAATGTTGCGTAATTTTTCAGCGCCGGTTGAATTGCATTTCAATTACAGCGATGCGCAGTTGGCCCATTTACTGGCTCATGACAGCGATGCCTTCAATCGCTGGGAAGCCGGGCAACGACTGGCATTGCGCCGCCTGCTTAAAATGACGGTTGCATTTCAGGCGAATCAGCCCTTGGAACTCGACACGATGTTCATTGAAGCGTTGCGCAAAACCTTGAACGACACCTCACTGGACGCAGCCTTCCGCGAACTGGTGCTGACCCTGCCTTCGACTACGAATATCGCCGAACACATGACGGTCATTGATCCACACGCGATCAAAGCCGCGCGGCAGTTCATGCGCCACGAAATCACCCGCCATCTAAAAGCAGATCTGCTGACTGCCTATGAAACCAATCTGACGCCAGGCAAATACATTCCGGATGCGATCTCATCCGGAAAACGCGCTTTAAAGAATATGGCGCTGGCCTATCTGCAGGAATGGCCCAAGGCGAGCACGTTTGACTTGGCCCACAGTCAATTTGTCGATGCAAAAAACATGACGGACCGGATCGGCGCACTGTCATGCATGGTCAATGCCCGAATATTGAATGGTGGCAGCGACGTAGCGAAAAAAGACAGCAAGGCGGCACAGGCGATCGTTACTGCTGCGCTGAAAACCTTCTACAAGGATTTTAAAGACGAGCCGCTGGTAGTCGACAAATGGTTTATGTTGCAGGGCAGTGCCAGCAGCACCGACGTGAAAAAAATGCACAAGCTATTGAAACACCCGGCATTCAATCTGCACAATCCGAATCGCGCGCGCAGTTTGATCTATGCATTCTGCAACGCCAATCCCGCACAGTTCCACGCGCTTGACGGTAGCGGGTACAAGCTGTGGACTGAGCTGGTTATCGAGTTAAATACCATCAACCCGCAGGTCGCAGCGCGGCTGGCACGGAGCATGGATCGCTGGCGCAAATATACGCCGGAACTGCAATTGAAAATGAAAGCGGCTTTGCAAAAAGTAATGACAAGTAAAAACATGTCCAAAGATGTGTTGGAAATCGTCAGCAAAGCCCTGGGAGTCTGAGCGAAAGAACTGAAAAATCACCCGAACTTAACCTGGATCAAATGAACTTATGAAACGCATCAGCTTAACCCAGCACCTGGTCGAAGAACAACGCTTGAACAATACGATACCGGCAGAATTGCGACTGTTGATTGAGGTAGTCGCACGCGCCTGTAAAACAATCAGCCATGCAGTTGGCAAAGGCGCATTAGGCGAAGTCCTGGGCAGTGCCGAAACCGAAAATGTGCAGGGCGAAGTGCAAAAGAAATTGGATATCCTGTCCAACGAAATCTTATTGGAGGCCAATGAATGGGGCGGCCACCTGGCGGCGATGGCATCGGAAGAAATGGAATCGATCCACCTGATTCCGAATCGGTACCCGAAGGGCGAATATATGTTGCTGTTCGACCCGTTGGATGGCTCCTCAAACATCGACGTCAATGTCTCGATCGGTACCATTTTTTCTGTCCTCAAAGCTCCCGATGGCATGGGCACTCCGACTGAAGCAGATTTTCTTCAGGCCGGTTCCAAACAGGTCGCAGCAGGCTATGCTTTATATGGACCACAAACCATGCTGGTATTGACAACCGGCCACGGGGTAAATTGTTTTACCCTGGATCGGGAAATGGGGTCTTGGGTGCTCACCCAGCGCAATATGCAGATTCCGGCTGACACGCAAGAGTTTGCAGTGAACGCATCCAATGCCCGCCACTGGTACCCGCCAGTTACCCGCTATGTCGATGAGATGTTAGCTGGCAGTTCTGGACCGCGCGCCAAGAATTTCAATATGCGCTGGATTGCCTCGATGGTCGCTGATGTCCACCGCATCCTGAATCGCGGCGGAATTTTCCTGTATCCGGCCGATGCGCGTGAACCGGACAAGGCCGGTAAATTGCGGCTGATGTATGAAGCCAATCCGATGTCGATGCTGGTAGAACAGGCCGGTGGTGCGGCGACCAACGGCATTGAGCGGATGCTGGATATTCAGCCTGAAAAACTGCATCAGCGCGTTGCCGTATTCCTGGGGTCGAAGAATGAAGTGGAACGCGTGACCGCCTATCACAAGGAAAGCTAATTCCTGGAAAGCTGGTTCTTGCGTTGCCCGGCAGGCCACAGCAGCGCAAGCGTGCTATAAATTAGCAATGCAAACCGTTGCGATGGCATCGAGAACCTGTTCATTTTCGCCAATCGCTGTGGCCAGACCAAGTTGTAGTTGCGGATGGCTGAGTCGAAGCTGTTCGATCAATTTGGGTAAATCCTGACGAACATGTGAGCCCTGACCCAAGAAGACCGGGATGACAGTTATTGTAAAAATATCTTGCGCGACCAGCTCTGCCACCAGATCCGGCAAGGAAGGTGACATCAATTCCAGGAAGGACTGATGAACCTGAACCGAACTGTCAACACGAGCGCGGATCAGTTGCTGTATCCGGCCCAGTGGTTCAGCCCAGCGTGGATCGCGGGCGCCATGCGCAAACAGGATCAGTGCGCGAACTTCTTTTGATATATTGGACATCAGTTGTTTTCCACCCACCATAACGCTGCCATCGCAGCGGACAAAAATATTAAACTTGGCAACACCGCCGTCACAAAAGGCGGCCAGGTGTGCAGAAGACCAATATGTGCAAACACATTATTGAGCAGATAAAATCCCACCCCGATCATGATGCCGGCAAAAATTTTCAGGCTGATGCCACCCGATCTGAAATGCAAAAACGCGAACGGTAACGCCAGGGCCATCATGACCAGCACGGCAAATGGATAAATGACCTTCTTCCAAAAGGCGATTTCAAATTTTTCAGCGCTTTGCTTGTTATCGAGCAGATGCTTTGAATATAACGCCAGATCATAGGCCGACATGCGATCTGTGTCGTTGTCGGCCGAAGACGCCAAAAGTATGGTCGGCGTAATTTCAGAGATCAAGTCCAGAGTTGGCAGTTCATTGACTTTCACTGCCGTCATTTCAGTTTCACTCATCGACAATGGAAAGTAAATTTCTACGACTTTACTCAGTCGCCAGGTAGAGCCACCCTTATAGACGGCGGCATCGGCAGTGACTTGTTTGACCAGTCTGAATTGTGTATCCAGATCATAAAATTTAATGCCCAACAATTTCCCGTTTGGTTCGACAACGTTCACATTCAAAAACCGCGAACCGATCACTTCGCCGTGCAGACCATCCGAACGAATTAAATCCTTGGTCCACAGGCCAGATTGAAAATCCTGTTTGTGCGACCCCGGCAACACGCTGATTTTGTAGCGCTCGGCCATTCTGAAGGTGTATGGTGCAAATAACTCGCCAAACACGAAGGTGATGAGAACGAATGCCAGACCAATTTTCAGCAGCATCCTGATGGCTTGATTGGTCGAAAATCCTGAGACACGCATAATCGTAAATTCAGAACGCGATGCGAACTGCGCCATGACAAATATCGTTCCGATCAATGCTGCCAGCGGCATGTACTCATAGATATTGCCGGGAATACCGAGACAAACGTAGTACAAGGCATTGGCCAGCGTGTAACCGCCTACCCCCACGCTTTTGACTTCGTTGACGATGTCGAAGAATGCCAGCAAGGCGATGAACGCCAGCAGGACGAATAGAACCGAGCGGGCGATCTCGCGCGCAAAATATTTTTCCAGCGTGTTCATGTTGCACCACCTTCAGCCATGCTGGTTTGCGCACATTTTCGCGCCCTTCTTCTAAACAGCATGGCCCACAGGCGTTGCGGGTGCAGGCGGCTGTTTACATTCAGGCGCCAGGCAAACAGAAGCGTGATGAGCAGCAGGCATCCGAGATGTACCGGCCACCACGACATATTTATACCGAACTTGGATTGTTTAACCCAGGCCTGCGACACCAACACCATATTGTAATAAAAAACACACAAGAACAAAGCCAGAAGAAAATTGGCCGATCGGCCGGAACGCGGGTTGACGTAACCCAGGGGCACCGCCAGCAACATCAATAATATGCCCATAATCGGCAGAGCCAGCCGCCACAGCAGTTCACCCATATTGATCGGAGTTGGGTCGACCCATAACTCAAGCATTGTCAGCGACTCTGCTTTTCTTTCAACAATCAGTTCTTTATTGTCACCATCGACCAACACGCCGTAACGTTCAAACTGCATCATCTGGAAATCGGTTTCGTTCGGGGCGCCGTCGTAACGACGACCCTGGTGCATGATCAAGAATTTATCGCCAAATTTATCGACAACGATTTCCCCCTCTTTGGCGATCACAACGCTGTGTCGATTATTTTGAACTGTATTCACAAAAATATTTTTGACTCTGGACAAATCGCCGGCAACGCCCTCAACAAAAAACACGCGCTCACGTGAAGCAGATTCCTGGAACTTGCCGGGTGAAACTCTGGCGATATCGGAGCGCTGTTCAAATCGGTCGGTGTACTCGACACTGTGTTGATTAGCCCATGGCGTGACGAAGAAAGTCATGGCGGCAGTGAGCACAAAGAGCGGCGCGGCAAATCGCAATATCGGTGGAATCCAGTTTGTCAGACTCACACCTGAAGCAAACCAGACCACCATTTCCGAGTCCTGGTAGCTGCGCGTGACAACCATCAGCACGGTGATAAAGCCCGTTAACACGATAATAATCGGCAGCAGATTGAGAGCGGCAAACCCGATGAGGGTAAAGACATCATTCGAATCAACCTTGCCACTGGCTGCCATCCCGAGTATCTTGATCGGCCTGACCGTGATGGCAATAGTGAACAGAATGGTGAAGACAGCACTTGCTGTACTTGTCAACTCACGTTGCAGTGCGCGCTTAAAAATCATGGATGGGGCTATAATTGCGGATTGACTGATTTATAAAAGAGGAGAAACACGTGGACTTTAGCACAAAACCCTTTGATGCAAAAAGTAACTTTGCAAGCGGCAAAACTGCTTGTATCGTTGTAGGCATTTATGAAAATAAAAAATTAACCGCCGAAGCAGAAGCCCTGAATGATCAAGGTGCGATCAGTTCAACTTTGAAGTCCGGAGACATCACCGGGAAAATTGGCAGCACCTTGGTACTGCGCGGGTTAAGCGGTATTGCCGCCGAACGCGTTGTCCTCGTCGGTCTGGGCGCTGCGCCTTCTGGAAAATCGTCTGGCGCGATCAACAATGCGACGTTTGCCAAAGTCGCTCAGGCCACTGCGCAATGCCTGAACGGTCTGTCAGCCGCCGACACCTTGATCACGCTGTTGCTCCATGCAGAAAATCTGAATGCGGCCATTCGCAGTCTGGTGCTATCCCTGCGCGCCGCGGCCTATCGATGCGACGGCCTGAAAAGCAAACCTGAACCAATCACTACGGGCGTCAACAAGGTTGTTTTGGCAATTCACAGCAAAGATCAGGCACGCGCAAAAACCAGTCTGGCGCAGAGCGTTGCTTTGGCAAACGGCATTGAGCTGACCAAGCAGCTGGCAGATTTGCCTGGCAATTTCTGTACACCGACTTATCTGGCCAACGCCGCAAAAAAAATTGCGTCTGAATTCAAATCCGGATCTGCCAGGATCAGCGCTGAAATTTTAGACAAAAAACAATGCCAGGCATTGAAGATGGGCAGTTTTCTGTCTGTGACCAATGGCAGCGACGAGCCACCGAAATTTATCGTCCTCAAGCACCTCGGTGGCAAGTCGAAAGACGCGCCTGTCGTGCTGGTCGGAAAAGGCATTACGTTTGACTCTGGCGGGATTTCCCTCAAAGCTGGCCTGGGCATGGATGAAATGAAATACGATATGGGCGGCGCAGCTTCCGTGCTGGGCACCATGCGTGCGATCGCAGAACTCAATCTCAAACTGAACGTGATCGCCGTCATTCCTTCTTGTGAAAACATGCCGAATGGACGTGCCACCAAACCTGGCGACATCGTCACGTCCATGTCAGGTCAAACGATCGAGGTGTTAAATACCGATGCGGAAGGCAGACTGATCTTGTGTGATGCTCTGACTTACACCGAGCGATTCAAACCAGCCGCCGTGGTCGATGTCGCAACATTGACCGGCGCCTGCATCACCTCACTGGGACATCACAATTCCGGACTGTTTACCCGCCACGATGCCGATCACGATGCCTTGGCCAATGAGCTGCTGACAGCGGGTATTGATACCGGTGACACTGCCTGGCGCATGCCTATCGGTGAAGCCTACAAAGAACAGCTGAAATCGAACTTCGCGGATATGGCCAACATTGGCGGCTCAGCTGCCGGCAGTATTACAGCGGCATGTTTTCTGGAGCGATTCACGCGGCAATACACCTGGGCTCATTTGGATATCGCCGGCACGGCATGGAAATCGGGTGCGTCGAAAGGTGCCACTGGCCGTCCCGTGTCACTATTAACAACATTTTTGATTAACCGCGCAGAAGCTTAACGATATCCCTGCCTTTCGATATTCCAAATCCACACCGGATTCGTATCGAAAGGCATTTTTTATGCAATCCTATTCTGGCAAAGCCAATTTTTTGGAAATTAAATTGGATGTATCCAAAATTTTTTCTCAACCAAAATCCCTGCCTTTAATTTTTTTCGCCAGTATCCTCCCATACCTCAAGCCATTGATTTTATTGTCTATCCAACGGCCCTGCGCCCAACAATAATTTTTTGCACAAGACGCCGAATGTTTTCATATTTCCAACATTGGATGCAATTTGCGGCTCAACTCAAATTTCTAGATTGAAATTATATTTTTGCGTTCTAAGATGGTATCTAGGCTTGGACTGGGGCGTTGTCAAAACAGATAACAACTGCCCATTCCAGTTTCGAATCATTTGAACGGTTTAGCGCTGCGCAAGGTATCTGCAATTCACACTTATCAAAGTCATTTTTGGATAAGAATTTTCTCAATATTTTTTTACTTTCTGATAAATATGAACCTCGAAAAAATTAAAGTCGGAAAACGCTTGGGGCTTGGTTTTGCCTTAGTGCTGTTACTCTTAATCGTCGTTACGCTGCTTGGCATTTCGCGCATGGCGCAGATTCAGGACCGCCTCGAGAAAATTGTCAATGTCAGCAACGTGGAAACACGGACAATTATTGATATGCGGGCGATTGTATTTGATCGCCTGGTATCCTTGCGCAATCTGACCTTGCTCACCGATATCGATGATATGGCACCCGATCTGGCGAAAATCAAAGACCAGTCAGATAAGTACGCAGCGGCAGACGACAAGTTATCAAAAATGTTTGATGCCAATCCCGACACCACCTCGGAAGAAAAAAGTTTACTCGCAAAATTGAGAGAACAACAGGCTGCGGCGGCATCATTACCGGCAAAGGCTCAGGAACTCGGTCTGGCAAATAATCCTGAGGTTGCAACGATCACGTTGATCAAGAAGCTGCGTCCAATTCAAAACAAGTGGATGGAAACTCTCGATGCAATGCTCAGTCTGGAAGACAAGCTCAATGCCGGTGTTGCGGATGACGCGAAATCAGCGTTCGGCACCGCCAGATTGTGGATGCTGTTATTGGGCGGGCTTGCGCTCATCGCCAGCATTGCCGCCGCTTCTCTGATTACCCGCAGTCTGCTGAAGCAGCTTGGTGGCGAACCTGACTATGCGACTCAAATTGCCAGCCAAATTGCTGCCGGTGATCTTGCGGTCGTGATTGACATCAAACCGGGCGATGAACGCAGCATTATTGCCGAGATGCGACATATGCGAGACAGCCTGGTCAATATCGTTGGCGAAGTCAGGGTCAGAACAGACACGATCGCAACCGCGTCCAGCGAAATTGCAATGGGCAATATCGACCTGTCCTCGCGCACCGAGCAGCAGGCCAGCTCACTGGAAAAAACCTCGTCAGCCATGAAGGAATTGACCAACACCGTCAAACTGAATGCCGACAATGCACGTGAAGCAAACCAGCTGGCGCTCTCGGCGTCCGAGGTTGCGCGACACGGCGGGACAGTGGTGTCGCAAGTGGTCGACACCATGAGTTCGATCACCGAATCTGCCAAGAAAATCGAAGACATCATCAGCGTTATTGACGGCATCGCGTTTCAGACAAATATCCTGGCATTGAACGCGGCGGTCGAAGCGGCCCGCGCCGGTGAACAAGGACGCGGCTTTGCGGTGGTGGCATCTGAGGTGCGCAACCTGGCGCAGCGCAGTGCGGTCGCAGCCAAGGAAATCAAGGGCTTGATCACCAACTCGGTCGAAAAAGTTGAGATCGGCAGTAAATTGGTCAGCCAGGCCGGCGTGACGATTAATCAAATTGTCTCGAGTGTAAAACAGGTTACCGACATCATCGCCGAGATCAGCCAGGCCAGCCAGGACCAGAGTTCAGATATCGAAGGCATCAACCACTCCGTGATCGATATGGACAGCATGACGCAGCAAAATGCGGCGTTGGTGGAAGAAGCAGCGGCTGCAGCGCAAAGCTTGCAGGATCAGGCCTCGGAATTGGCCAAGGTGGTCAGCATCTTCAAGTTGAATACAGACTCCAAGAGCCACACAGAACGAAAACCTGCGCCGCCTGCAGCGCGTTCGGAAGTCAAGACCATGCAAGTTAAGGTCAAGCCGAAAGTGACTAACGTGAAATCACTGCCGGTAGCTAAACCTGCGCCAAAGAAAAAAGCAGTGAGCAACGACAATGATTGGGAAGAGTTTTAATCGGCGCAACGGATAAATGACTTTTCTCATATCAACGCTATAACATTTCGCGAATTAGAACGGGGACCCACTTTATGAAAACCAGCAATTCTGCTATCGCCTCCATGATCTTAATGTTGGCCACGTTTGCCGCATTTGGCGCGGATGTCGCACCAGTTTTGGACGCAAAGTCTTGCGAGCCGCCCCGTTATCCCAAGGCCGCATTAATGAATGAAGAAACGGGAACGGTGTCTCTGATGTTTCTGGTTGCCGTCGACGGCAAAGTCACGGATTCGAAAATTGATAAGTCCAGTGGCAGCAAAAGTCTGGACAAGGCCGCTTTGACAGCGTTCAGCCAATGCAAATTCAAACCAGGAACGAAAGATGGCAAGCCCGATCAACTATGGGCAAAGGTCGAATTTGTCTGGAAACTCGAGTAAGCACACTTTGGATCCCGAACGACAAAAGGCGCACACTGCGCCTTTTTTTATTTTTGGTCCTGAGTATAATGGCAGCACAAAACCTGCCTGATCGACCGCATCAGCAGGGCAACCTGTCAATTGAAAAATATGAAAATCGCCTGTTGGAACGTCAATTCTTTAAAAGTTCGGCTCCCACACGTCTTGCAATGGCTGGAGGTCAATCCGGTGGACGTGCTGTGTCTGCAAGAAACCAAACTGACCGATGACAAGTTCCCGGAATCGGAAATCAGGGCGGCCGGTTATTACGTCGAATTTAATGGCCAGAAAACGTACAACGGTGTGGCGATTCTGTCCAGGCATCCAATCAGCGATGTCGTAAAAAATAACCCCCACTTCGCGGACGAGCAACAACGCTTGTTGACGGCCACCATACAGGGTGTGCGTATTATCTGCGCCTATATACCGAATGGCCAGGCACCGGAAACCGATAAATTTCAATACAAATTAAAGTGGCTGGCCGGGTTGCAGATCTGGCTGGAAGAACAAAGTACAAAATTTACCGAGCTGGCATTATTGGGTGATTTCAATATCGCTCCCGAAGATCGTGACGTGCACGACCCTGCTGCATGGCTTGGTCAAAATTTGGTTTCACCGCCGGAGCGCGCTGCTTTCCAGGCGATGCTGTCTGTTCCATTGGTCGATGCGTACCGGATGTTCGATCAGGCAGAGAAGAGCTTTAGCTGGTGGGATTACCGGGCTTTGGGTTTTCGCTTGAATAAGGGTATGCGCATTGATCACATCTTGTTGTCGACTGACTTGGCCAAACGCTGTCAAAGCTGTGTGATCGACCGCCTTCCCAGAAAATGGGAGCAGCCTTCAGATCATGCGCCGGTCATCGCGACCATCAATTAATTGAACGCCGAACAAGTAATGGGGAAAGAGAAAATATCGCCGACGGCGATTATTCTGACAACACTGGCCCATCTGTTTTTGTTTTACCTGGCAAGCACGAACTTTTCCCACCATCATGGGCACCACTCCCCATACGATATCATCCGGGTATCGATTCCTGTCTCCTCCCGATTTCAACCGAGTAGCGAGATGACTGCCAATATCCATGATCTTGTCAGCCCGGTTGAAAATCTGATTGATCCAACAGAGCTACAGCAACCTATAGACACTGATCGCTATTATCTGCAACAGGAATTAAGTCAACAGGTGCACATGTTGTACGATGAAACGGGAAGCCTGAATATCCCGATCAGGCAAATCGTCAGGCTGTCGCTCTACATTAACGAATCGGGCAGCGTCGACGAGGTCGTTATAGATGAAAAAGGAGTCTTGACAGATCAGGAAGAAGACCAGCTGATTCAGGGATTTAAGAAAGTGGTCTTCTTGCCAGGCATGCGCGGCGGACGAGTTGTTAAATCGATTCTGCGCGTCGAGCTGAAAATAAATCGAAGAATAACCATTATTCGCAATTAAAATTCCGCCCCATCCCCCCGGCGTTAATTGATCACACCACAAGCAATTCGTGCGCCGCCACCACCGAGTTTGGCCGGGTGATCGCTATGATTGTCGCCACCGGCATGGATCATCAACGCCAACGCATGCAACTTGCTTAAATCCTTGATGCGCGGAGCCAATACCGGCGTTGTCGCCGTTCCGTCGGCAGCAACGTACAGGCCAGGCAGGTCGCCCAGGTGCCCCTGTCCGTAAGGGCCTTCGTGTTTTGCTGCATGATCCGGATCCCAATGACCGCCTGCGGCACCGGCAACGGTGACGACGCCATCTACCGTTGTATTCGAACAATTGGGTTTTTCATGTACATGAAATCCGTGCATGCCCGGCGGAAGGCCAGTTAAATTTGGCGTGAATATCACGCCATAAGGTGATTCCATTAACGAGACAGTGCCTACCGCGGTGACTTTGCCAGCGGCATCAATTTCATTCATCGTCACTTCAACCGCCAATGCCGATACCGTCGCGGCCGACAGGACAAATGCTGCTGCCAGGCGAATTAAACCAGCGTTCTTCGTTCCATGATTTTTCATTTTCATTCCTCAATCAATCACATCAAAAAATTAATGCAGGCGATAATCGCCCGAGAATTGTTCCGTCTGTTGAAATTGCTGCCTGCTTTGCTTAGTTTGTTCAGTCCAGATCATGTCTTCAATGCCGCATTGCGGTTGATATTCTTTAACCAGCTCCAATAAGAGTTTGCGAATCTCTTCATATGAAAAACTCTTGCATGCTGCATCCAACCTCGCCAGCTTCGGTTGCAGCACGGGCCACGGCACCAGGCTTTCTTCGGCACGCATGATCAAGGGATGTTCGGTTCCATCGACATTTTCACCGATCAGCAGCTCTTCAAACAATTTCTCTCCAGGCCGCAAGCCGACTAACTGGATCTCTATGGCATTACTGGCGTCACTTTCGGATTTCAAAGGCAAGCCACTTAAGTGCACCATGCGTTCGGCCAAATCCAAAATTTTGACGGGCTCCCCCATATCCAGCACAAAAACGTCACCACCTGAGCCCATACCGCCCGCCTGCAGCACCAACTGGGCCGCTTCCGGAATCGTCATAAAGTATCGGGTAATGTCCGGATGGGTTAATGTAATCGGGCCACCGGCCAAAATTTGCTGGCGAAACAAAGGCACCACCGAGCCCGATGAGCCCAGCACATTCCCAAATCGAACCATACAAAATCGTGTATGCGACTGTTGCAGTGACAGTCCCTGCAAAATCATTTCGGCCAGCCGTTTTGTTGACCCCATGACATTGGTTGGACGAACCGCCTTGTCAGTCGAAATAAGAACAAAATTTGCTACGCCTGCGCGCAGGGCTGCCTGCGCAATGCTTAAGGTGCCAAAGACATTATTTCGAATTCCTTCTACAGGATTTTGCTCCACCAACGGCACGTGCTTGTAGGCTGCGGCATGGTAGATGGTCTGAACACGGAACGTATCCAGGATTTGATGACATTTTTCGCTATCTAAAACCGATACTAAGAACGGCATGATCTGCGTGTTGATCGCATGGGTGGTTTTCAGTTCTGACAGTTCTTTTTCTATCGCGTACAGTCCGTATTCCGACATTTCCAGCAGTATCAGCTTGGTCGGCCTTTGCAGCAGGACTTGCCTGCACAGTTCCGATCCGATAGATCCGCCAGCGCCAGTTACCATCACTGATTTGTTTTCAATACATGCTGCCATCAAGGCAGGATTCGGCACCACCGAATCGCGGCCCAGCAAATCTTCAATTTCAATTTCCCGAATATCTTTTAACGTCAATTCGCCATTCAACAGGTCTCGAATCGGTGGCGTGACGCGCACTTTTACCCTTAATTTCTCGAGGCGGTTCAAAATAATTTTTTGTGCTCTTTTGGAAATCGACGGCATGACCAAATGAATTTCCTGAATCTGATTTTTTGTGATCAGCTCCGGTAAATTTTTTGAAGCATGAACAGGCAGGCCCGCAATGATCGCCCCCTGCAATTCTTCTTTATCGTCGATCATGAACATAGGCAGATATTCAATGCTGGAGCGAAATGCCGTCGCCAATTGTGCGCCCGCATGCCCTGCGCCATAAATCGCTACTCTGATGGCGTCCTGATTGTTGCTAAGTTGAAGTAAATAGGCTCGCGCCAAAAAGCGGCTGCCTAACAAATACATCACGGAAGTGATCCAAAAAATACCAAATACGGCGCGGGATAAAATCCCCACCTGCAGATACACGGCAATCGCCAAAAGGCCAATCACGGCCAGGGCGGCACCGTAGGCAACCACAAAGACAATCTTCTGATCGACAAATCTAATTACCGCCCGATACAGTCCCAGGCGAATAAAAATAGGAATGGCGATGATGGGGGCGAACAAAATCAACACCCAAAACTGCCCAAGCAAATTACGGTCAATGACATCAAAGCGCATCCACAGCGCCAGGACAAACATCACTGGCAAAAACAATATGTCCGCGCAAACCGCCACCAATTGTTTTTGGACACGCGTTAGATTTAAAAAAAATTTCATCATTGAATATGTTTCATTCACAGTATATAAACCAGCTAGAGCATCCATTAAACGCTGCAACTCGGCAATTGGCGTGCAATAAAAAGTAGCTTTACTCTAAAGAACCCTGATTTGATCATAAATGCCCTGAAAACACTATTTAATCAATAAACTAATTTGTTTCCATCGGGCACTAAATTGGATTTCGCTATAAAATGTCGGACTTCGTAAGCTGTAGTTGCATTTACCTTTCTGTGTGAGCCATGTTCAAATTAACTCCGTTTATCGTCACTTTCCTCTGCCTGATTTCAAATACTGCCAGTTCTGCCGAGTCTGTCAGCGGAGCGGGATCGTCGGCAGCGATGCCTTTATATCACAGTTGGGCAGGGGCCTATGTTCAAAAAACCGGTGTTGCGGTTGCCTACGATGCAGTTGGGTCATCTGCCGGCATAAAAAAGATCAAGGAAAAATCCGTTGATTTTGGAGCCAGTGACGTAGCCATGAGCAATGAAGACTTGCAAAAAAGTCAAATGATACAGTTTCCGAGTGCCATTTCAGGGATTGTGCCAATTGTCAATCTGCCTGGCATTAGATCAGGCGAAGTAAAATTGACTGGGCAAATTTTGGCGGGGATTTTTTCTCATCAGATCACCAGATGGAATGACGAAGCAATCGTCGCATTGAACCCTAACGTTAATTTGCCAAGAGTTCCCATTGTCGCGATTGCCCGAATCGACGGCTCAGGCAGCACTTATAATTTCAGCGACTATCTCAGCCGGATCAATCCAAATTGGAAAACCAGTTTCGGCACTAACTTCTTAATCAAGTGGCCCCCCGAGGTTCAACAAATCAAGGGCAGCACTGGCGTCGTTGCTGCGCTTAAACAAACACCCTACTCAATTTCATACGTTGACTATAACTACGTCGTTCAAGACAAGCTGACCTTCGTTCAACTGAAGAACGCCGATGGAAATTTTGTCAGTCCAACTCCGGCCGCATTCGAATCGGCGTTAAATCATAGTTCGTGGAAAACACAGGGTAATTTCAATGAGATGCTGACTGAAAAAGCCGGGCCGACTAGCTGGCCGATCACGATGGGCACTTTCGTCATCATGCCGCAGGTGACGGCGAATAACGGAAAGACTATCGCTGCATTGAAGTTTTTCTCATGGGGTTTCATGCAAGGTGATCATTACGTCAATAGCCTTGATTTCGTTCATTTACCGGACTCAATCCAGGCCAAGGTTTTTAAGCAAATGATGACGATTACAGACAAACAGGGCAACCCCTTAAATTGGTCGCCCATGTAGTTGCCGGTTTAGATTTCAGTGGCCATCAAATTCGCACACCGTATAGAGTGACAGTCCCTCTTTTTTCAGATTGGTTGAACCTCCCAGTTCAACCAAGTCAACGATCGCAGCACCTTCAACAATAATTGCGCCATTTCGTTCTAACAGTTTTTTTCCGGCCAACATGGTTCCGCCGGTCGCGATCAAATCGTCAATCAATACCACCCGGTCGCCATATTTGCAGGCATCGGTATGCATTTCCACAGTCGCATTCCCATACTCCAGGGTATATTCTTCCGAGACCGTGGTGAACGGCAATTTGCCTTTTTTGCGTATTGGAACAAATCCCAGATTGAGTTCATACGCCACAACAGATCCAATAATGAATCCGCGCGCGTCCATGCCTGCAATCAAATCCAGATTGGCGTCCATATAACGGTGAACAAACAGATCAATCAGCACGCGGAACGTTTTTGGGTTTTGCAACAGCGGGGTAATATCCCGAAACATGACGCCATCCTGAGGCCAATTTGGCACTGTTCTGATATGGCTCTTAATATATTCAGACGGGTTGTACATGCGGCGCTCCAGTTTATCAAGATTGGTATTTTCAACTTACGAGATGACGGCGCCACACTACCATAATCCTGGAACAGGGTCATACATAATTGTTCGATTTTGGTTGGGTCAGTGCAGACAATGGTGAGGCAGGTATTGTGTTGGGATTGACCACGATCTGGTCAAGGTGGCACGCTCAATTGAGATTGCATCACTTGCTGCAATCTCAATTAAGCGTGCACCTGTCTGGCTGATCGTAAAAAGACGTATTGATAAAACAGTGCGTTCATCATCCTATGCCTTTCGATGTGCCACAGTCCGTTTTGCAGCGCTTTCATCCTCAGCGATCATCGCCATTTTTTCATCGGCACCCAAACGCTTGCCGATAATTTCCACGCGCGCTATTTCCTGTGGCACCAGATCGTAGATCAGCTTTTCTTCAGCGCTCATCCTTTGGCCATGAATCACAACCTGTTGCACTTCGGTTTGCGCTAACGGCACGCCATTGAATTTCGCATTATCCGCCTGTTGAAATGCGAAGCTGATTGCCGATACCGCAATAATCAGCGCGGTTCCCAATATAAGTTTGGCTTGCAAGGTTTGAACAGAATGTAAGGTTTTCATGTTAATTCCCTCCTGGGGTTTGTTAAGTTGATGGCTGCACTTTAAACAAACCGACATGGCGCTGCTACGGGAATGCGACGAATTAACAGAAGCGGGGGATGAGATGATAAAAAGTGCACTGTTTCGCGAAGATGTCGACTCCGCTTTCGCAAGCTACTTACCCCAAATGAAGCTGCGAGCCCTGCTATTGAGTTACTCTCAATACGAAATCGATATTGATTTCCAACCAGGCTTCACGTTCTTTATCCAGCCAATAGCTCAACGTAGGGTGTTGCGTAAGCCATTCGCCTTTGATTTCCAGTTCAATTTTGTTTTTCATTCTGACTTTGACGTCAGCCAGGGTTATTTCCAGTCGGGTGTGCATAAATAAGACCGCCAGTCGCAATGCCAGGATAGCCTTCGCAAAATCGACATCCATCAACATCTCTTGAATTTTGCGTAAATTGCCCTTCTGACTCAAAATCAATTTGCTCATATTGCGTTGTTCGCGCGTGGTAAAACCTTGCATGTCGGCGTACTCGACCAAGTAGGCCCCGTGTTTGTGATAACCGGTCTCTGAAACAACCAGGCCGACTTCGTGCAGATTGGCTGCCCAAATTAATTGCGCGGTATAGATTTCAGAACTCGGTTTCAGCTGCGCGTATAAAATCTGCGCCAGTTCAGCGACAAATTTTGCGCGCCGGGTATCGACATGAAACGTACTGGAGACAATTTGCACAGCCTGCTCACGCCTGTCATGCTGGGTCGCGCGCAGATGCAAATCCCAGATCACGCCCATACGCAATCCGGCTTCGATGGTCTGCACTTTGGCGATACTCAGTTCTTGCATCACCCCGATTAAAATCGCCAAGCCACCGACTACCATCGCGGTGCGTTCAGGCTTGATCCCTGCCAATTCGAGTTGACTGATTTGTCCAACACCAATGCACAGGTCTTTTAAATTTTCCAGATTCTTCAAACTCAAACTGCCATCGCCGATCTTGTTGCGTTCCAGGACTTCAGCGATTGATCTGACACTGCCGGAAGAGCCGTAAACCTGCGCCCAACTGTTGGTCAAATAGTGGGGTGCGGCATCTTCAAAATGGGACCTTGCGGACAATATTGATGACTCAAAACTTTCTTTGGTCACGCGCCCCTCAGGAAAAAAGGTCAGACTTTGTTTTACAGTCCCGACGCTATAGGAGCCGACCTTCAAAATTTCCTGCCCACGTCCCAATATCACTTCCGTAGAGCCGCCGCCAATGTCGATGACGAGACGATTTTCCGCGGGATTTGCCAGAACCTTGGCAACACCCATATAAATCAGACGACCTTCTTCCTCGCCCGAAATGATTTCAATCGGGTGGCCAATGGCGTTTTCCAATTCGGGGATAAATTGATTTGCGTTTTTTGCGATGCGCATGGTGTTGGTTGCCACTACGCGCACCGCGTCGAGCGAATATTGATTCAGTATTAAACGGAAGCGTGCAAGCGCAGTAATTGCATTTTGAATTGCTGATGCAGTCAAGTTGCCTTCAGCGTCGAGTCCTGCCCCCAGTCGCAAGGGTTCACGAGCACTTTTTACTATCCGCATGGCGTCGCCATCAAAGCGGCCAATATGCATGCGAAAACTGTTTGATCCCAAATCCACTGCTGCGTACATTTCACTTCCTTTAATTGCGTCTTAGTTACTGTCAGTCACTTGTTAATACTCTATATCCAATTTTGCTTACACAACCCCGATCAACGAGACTAGCAAGTCAGCATGACAGTGTAATGACCGTCAATCTGTCAATTCAGACAAAGAAACGGTGCTGCAGCGATTCCAGACCCGTTGATTGCAGCACCTGCGCCAGTCTGTCCTTCGCATGTTGTCTGGGTAAATCTTTATACGTCGCGATAATTAATTCATTTTTCATGGAGTGCTCCCATCCGACCAGTTCGGTGACAGTAACCTGGTAACCGTGGGCTTCCAATTGCAGGCAACGCAATACATTGGTTAATTGGCTACCAAATTCACGCGTGTGCAAGGGATGGCGCCACAATTCCGACATGGGGTTCTGCTTGACTGCGCCGCTCTTGTTCTTCTTTAATGTTGCCGCCACCTCGGCCTGACAGCAGGGAACCAGCACAATGTAGTTGGCCTTCTTTTTCAATGCAAAGTCAATCGCATCGTCGGTTGCGGTATTGCATGCGTGTAGTGCAGTCACGATATCGATCTGTTCGGGCAATGCGTCTGAGGTAATCGATTGCGCCACCGACAAATTTAAAAACGACATGCCAGAAAATCCGAGGCGCTTTGCCAACTCCTGCGATTTATTGACCAATTCGTCGCGTGTTTCAATACCATAAATATGAGACTGATTTTGCTGAGATTTAAAAAACAAATCATACAAAATAAAACCGAGATAAGATTTTCCGGCGCCGTGGTCCACCAGGCTGACGTCGACGTGCTGCTCCTGAACGGCCTGCATCAACGGTTCAATGAATTGGTACAAATGGTATACCTGTTTTAATTTGCGACGGCTGTCCTGATTCATCTTCCCATCGCGCGTCAAGATATGCAATTCTTTCAGCAACTCAAGCGACTGCCCATGACGTATCTCCGGCGCAGCGTCGATCTTCTCAGCAGGCTTGCCGGTCGCCATGGTCGGGAGAATTTCGGATTTATTTTTCTTCATTGTCACTGCCACCAAGAGTTCAGTTAGATTAACTGATATTCAAACGAATTAAAATGCAAAAAGGGTCTAAGAAATTAACTTAGACCCTTTTTTATTTTTGGTAGGCCGTGCGGGATTCGAACCTGCGACCAACGGATTAAAAGTCCGCTGCTCTACCAGCTGAGCTAACGACCCAAAAAATTTTCTTATTGTGCTTCTTGATTACGTCAACCAGAGAGCCAAAAAATAAAAGGCTTAGATTGAAACTAAGCCTTTTATTTACGATTCGTGGTAGGCCGTGCGGGATTCGAACCTGCGACCAACGGATTAAAAGTCCGCTGCTCTACCAGCTGAGCTAACGACCCGACAGACCGCTATTATAGGTTAACGCTGCGCCGAGTGTCAAACAAAAACTGCCCTTATGTTATATCCAGAATACAAAAGAGAAGAAAATATCTTTTTATGTATAGTTCAATGCAAAACCGCGACGCGCATTATCAAATAATTTGCGCACATTATTTGAGTGCATTTAGACGATCATTTGCCGCTTTTGCAGCAGTAGAATCTGGGTATAAAGTGCGTAAATTGATTAACCATTTTTTTGCAGTCGCTTTATCCTTTTGCTCTGAAAAACAACTCGCGATATTCAACATCGCATCGGGAGCCTTAGGGCTGTCTGGAAAATTTTTGACTAACATCTGAAATGTACTGACCGCATTCTTGTAGTCCTTCTGCGCATAGTAGGCAATACCGAGAGAATATTGGGCATTGGGGACATAGATAGAGCGCGGGTGCAGTTGCACAAACGAGTTCAGTGCGCTGGCCGCCGCAGCATAATCACCGGACTGAAATACTGCCAGTGCAGTTTCGTAAGTTTTTTGTTCTGTCTGATCAACCTGCTCTTCCTTCCCATCCACAACCACCTTTTGAGGCTCCAATTTACGTAAACGATTATCAAGGTCGACGTAAAAATCTTTTTGTCGCCGTTGGCTGTCGCTGACATCATTGCCCAACACCTCTAACTGACCGCGCAGCTTTGCAATTTCCTGACGCAGTGAATCAATCTGATTCAACTGGTCCAGCAGCGCGGCCTTATCCGCCTTGTTTGCAAGCTGATCATCGACCTTGCCACTTAAGGAATCAAGCTTGGCACTTAAATCGGAAATCGCCTTGCGCGCTTCGTCGTCACTGAACAACCCGGCCTGGGCCGGGTTGAATAACACACTAGTCGCCAATGCAGTGATCAGGATAAGAAAGAATCGCTTCATGCATCAATACCTGTTAATAAACGATATCAGCGCGACGGTTTTCTGCCCACGCAGCTTCATCATGACCGGCAGCTTTTGGTTTTTCTTTACCCAGGGATACAGCTTCCACCTGGGAACCTGAAGCACCTAAAGTTGTCAGTGACTTGGTAACAGCCAGTGCACGCTTTTGACCCAAGGCCAAATTGTATTCACGACCACCGCGTTCATCGGTATTGCCTTGAACAAGTATCTTGCGTGCTGTATGTGATGCCAAATATTTTGCGTGTGCTGAAATCAAAGAATTGAATTCATCTTTGATTGCATAACTATCGAAATCAAAATACACACTGCGTTTGACCAACAGACCTTTTGGATCATTCAGAGGATCGACTTCAACTGTTTGTACTGGCTTAACATCGCGAGTATCTGCCTGTTTTACTGGTTCTTGCTTAGGAGCTTCTGCCACCGGTGCTTTTTCTTCTACTTTTGGAGTGCTACATGCGCTAAACAATGCAGCTACCGTAACTGCCAAAGCTAATTTTGTTGAAATGCTACTCATGATACTTTCCCTTCTTAAAATTAAAAAAATAAAAACTTGTAATTTACAAGCGTTCAGCCATTTTATCTACTTGTTCTATTTCATGAACGGACCCCACGTAGGGTTTCGAACATCACCTGCTTGTGTGGTCAATCGCTGTTTAGTTCGACCATCCACGGATACAACACCTAAACTTCCCCGTTGCGCAATTTCGGTAGCGTATACTATAAATTTGCTATTTGGGGCAAAACTTGGCGAATCATCATCTTGTGTATCAGTTAAGCGCAGCTCCTGATTACTGCCCAAATCCAGCGCATATAGCTGATACTTATTATCGCGACGGGAAATATAGACCAAAGTCTGTCCGTCAGGCGAGATGCGCGGACTAATATTGTAGGACCCCGTAAATGTAACCCGTTTTGCCTCGCCACCGGAAGCATTCATTCGATATATCTGTGGGCCGCCGCTTCTGTCACTGGTGAAATAGATTGATTTCCCGTCCGACGAAAACTGTGGTTCGGTGTCAATTCCGCTTGAATTGGTGAGGCGTTGTACGCCAGTTCCATCAGCATTGACGCTATAAACCTGGGTCAAACCATCCTTTGACAAGGCTACGGCTAACTTACTACCGTCCGGCGACCAGGCTGGCGCGGAGTTGTTACCCCGATAATTCGCGATCAAGGTTCGTTGGCCGGTAATCAGGTTTTGCGCATAGATTACTGGCTTCTTTAATTCAAATGATACATAGGCAACTTTCGTTCCATCCGGCGACCAAGCCGGTGAAATAATTGGCTCTTTGGAGCGAACTGCAACCTGAACGCCTTCGCCATCGGCATCGGCGATTTCCAGCTGATAGTTGTTGCCGTTTTTTGTGACGTAGGCGATCCGGGTTGAGAATACCCCGCGTATCCCGGTCAGTTTCTCAAATACGTCGTCGGCAATCCGATGGCCGGACAGCCTTGTGTACTTGGGAGAACCCGACACAGCGAAAGCAGACAAGGTCGTTGATTTGTTGGTGTCGTATAGTTTGTACCGAACGTCATAGCGTCCATCGTCGAGTTTCTGCACGCTCCCCACCAATAAGGCATCGGCGCCCTTCGATTTCCAATCGGGTAAATTGACCGTATCGGTTTCAGACATGGAACCCAAGGTTTTGATTATTTTAAAATAACCGCTGCGGGTCAAATCGTCTTTGATAATCTTGCTGACCATTTCAGGAGCCAATTCTTCATTGGTAAAACCTGAAATCGCTATCGGGATCTGGTTGGCACCTACCCCTGAAATCTCAACATGCAGTTGAGCGTGTGCCGAAAAACTGAATAAGCAGCCAATCAAGAACAAATGCTGCAGGTATTTTTTCGTCGCTATGGTTAACTTCATGCAGTTTAATCTTTCAATCTGTAAGTCAGTGGAATCGTTGATGGTACATTGCCAGATTTATCTGCTGGGTAAGGCGCCGCTTTGGTGATGGCTCGCTCCACCGCATCGTCAAAAGCCGGCACCCCAGAGGGTTTGGTCTTGTGAGGAGCACCGCGTATTGAGCCATCGGGAAACAAGTCAATTCGAAAATCTACGGTAGGATTATCTGCGCCGTTGTCCGCACCAACATACACCATATTGGATTTGATTTTGGCGGCAATTCTACCAGCATAGCCAGGATCAACCCGATTATTGCCAGTTGATTTCACCGCATCACCATTAACTCCAGTGCCGGCCACCTGACTCGTTAACCGTTTTAAATTATCGGCACGCTGCTTGTCATTTACAGCATCCAATTTTTTTTGCTCAGCTATCTTCGTCTGCTCTTGCTTCTTCTGTTCCTTTTCTAAATCTTCGCGGCGCTGCAATTCCTTTTGTTGTTGCTCAAGCTCTTTCTTGATGGCAATCTTTTTTTCCTTAGCCCGTTCGATTGCCAGGTCCGCTTCGTACTCTTTCTCGATTTCTTCTGCAGATGGTTTCGGCGGTTCGACTTTTACCACTTCCGGAGTTGGCGGTGTTGGGGCCTTGACCTCTGCAACCGGCACGGGCACCGGCGCCGCCTCTCTGGTAGTCATGTCCCAGATCTCTGCATCAACTCCGACCGGGGTACTGTTTTGCCAATGAATACCTGTCCACAAAAACAGAAATAACAATACGTGCATCGCCCCCGCCAGCACCAACGCAGCGTTGCGACCAGGTTCGCGCGGAATTTGATAGTGCGAAGCAGACCAGCCACTGGACGGATTCTGTGTCGTATTGTTTGTATTACTCATGCTTCAAGATATTTCAATCAAAAGAAAATATGTATTGTCCATCAATTGCCGTATCAGTGCCAGCCCGACCAATGATACTGAATCGACGGGTTAATTGCCACGTCAGTTTCAATCCGTTACTTGCGTCAGTCAAACTGCGCTCTATGGAAAACACCAGATTTGGGGCAACGCGGGTTCCCACGCTAAAGACCTGATCGGGTGACGCGCCATTGTTGATCGTGCCCGCCACGGTCTGATTGGGCAGCTGCGTTCCCGGCGCAGCGCTGGTCGTGCCGAACGTGAGGCCATTCAATCCAAGGGTATGGGCGATACTGTCCGGAATATTGCTACCGCCCTCACCGCCAAAGATCGCACCCGCGGCACTCATTAATAAACTTGTTTCCGAGCCAGCCATCTGGTCGGTCCCGCGACCCAACACCATCCAGGATAGCTTGTCCGAGTCTGGCACATTTGGTTCCGAGATCAGATGCACTTCTGGTTTGGCAACCGTACCGATTACTTCGACACCGGCTTCAACCTGCAAACCACGCCGGATTGCGCGAACATTCAAACCTGGATTATCGATCGGACCCTGAAAATTCAAGATGCCGCGGTCGATCGCCAATTTCTGGCCGTAGCCTTCATAAGTTCCACCAGCGGTCTGAATCGAGCCGGTCGCCAGCAAAGCTCCGCCGTTTCTGCTGCGCATTCTGATCTCACCGTCTAATCGGGTGTCGAGACCGCGGCCGACGAAAATAAAATTCTTGCCAGTGTTGATACTGAAGTCCAGACTGGTTTGCAATCCACCTGTTTTTTCGCGACTGCGTTTGTCATTTTTTTTCAAGACCACGACATCACTGGACAATCTGGGCGATGCCTGTTTTGGCACTGAAAAATACGCGCCATCCGTCAAAAATTTTCCGGTTAAATTCCAGGTTTTTTCCGATTCCACCAATTGCGCCTCGCCCGAACCGACCAGCCAACTTTCTCGATTCTGCAGAAATGGAAATTTCTGCCACGTCGTGTTGATCGATCCTTTTAAAGTTTTAAGGTCAACCACACCGGAAGATTCAACATAGCCAGTTTCAGCCAACCAGGTCAGATCGTTCAGGTCCTCGTGTCGAGGAGGCTTTTTGATTGTCTGCGAAAATTTCAGTGTGCTGAGCTTGAACTGATGATCTTCAATCCTGGCATCGAGATTGCCGTTGGGGAGCATAATGCCCAGCGACGAGAAGGCGATTTGCAGATTTGAGCCAAGTATCCTGGCCTGATAATCGGGGTTGTCGAGCGTGCCATTCAATTGGGCCTCCGCATTGAGCTCACCATGGATATTGACGTCTGGCCCGAGCAGCGGGCTCATCCAGCGTATATCTTTTGCCTGCGCGGTCGCCTGACCGGACAATGGCGCATTATGCGGCAACGCCCAGCCTTGTCCGGATTGACGCAGACTAGTCGACAAATTTGCATCAATCAAACCTAGCTGGTCACCCTGCGCATGCACCGAGATTTTGATTGCCTGGCTGGCTTGATGCGAATTAATCCTGTCATCACCGACACTGGCTTTGACCAACAGATTTTGCAATCCCAATGCAACCAGTTGCGGCTGTCCGCTGGTGATATCCTGAAAAGTTATGTCGCCGCTGGTGCGCTGAATTTGCACCTGCCCGGCAACCCTATCCCCGATTTCTACCTGCCACGAGGCATCCAACAATAATTTGCCTGTAATCGGCAGGTCGGTGCGCCAAAGTTTCAATACCCTGACCGCAGGTATATCCTGAAATCGGCCCGTGGTGCTGATTTGCCCGTGCGTCCAATTCACCTGCTGCACATGCAATCGCCCCAGCCTGCCCTGCCAATCCGCTTCACTCATCTGTGCGCTTGAAGCCGACACGTTCAGACGAAACGGTGCCTGGAGTTTGAAGTCGAGCGGTCCGGAAAGATTCAGGGCTTGGACCTGAGCGAGCCAATGCACCTCGCTTCGAGCATCAGCTTTCTGCAGATCGCCCATGACCTGCAAGCTGATTTGCTGCTGTTGCGGCATGGCGACGTTGACCTGCAAGTTATGAGCGTGACGCAGTCCAGATAAACGCGCGTCCAGTCGCTCGATTCTAAGATTGCTGTTTTCAATTGTCGTCGGTGCGGACGTCGACAGTCCAGCCATTGTCATCGTGCCGACTATTTGTCCCTTTGCGCCTTCCTCAAGCGCCACGTCCGCCTGCATATTATCCAGATAGATCACATCAGGAATGGCGAGCTGATTGGCCTTGATCGTCAAATGACCGGCAGGCTGTGCGGCATTGCCGGTCAGGATGCCATCAGCCAGCAGCGAGCCTTTTAATTTCAGGGGCAGAATTTTTTCGAATGGATGACTGAGTGCTGCCAGGTCCGGGACAGCCAGAGTAAGCCGCAATTGTTCATGCAGGCGCGGGTTCAGATGTTGTTCCAGCTGCCAGTTCCCCTTCGCGGACAAATGATTCTTGCCCCAACTGATATCCAGTTTTTTGATCGCCAGCAATTGGTCCTGACGCGCACTGAAATCGGACTCGCCCTGCAAATCCAATCCGGCGAAGCGTCCGGACAGCTCGGCAATTTGCGCAGCAAATTGCCAGCCGTGTTGCAGTTGACCGGCAAGTTTGAAATGGGTGGCAATATGTCCTTCGGGGACGTCAATCCAGCGCGCCGGGTTGAAATTGTGAGCCTCACCGGTCAATGCGAATTCCTGATTGCCAAACAGGGCGTAGGACCCGATTGCAGTCAGCGTGGCATCCTTGCTGCTTAGCTCCATCTTTTGCAGCTGAATGGTCAGTTGCTTATCCAAAATCAACGTGGCGTTCACTTTGCCGGGCAGTTTAGGATCGAGCTCCTGCAGGTTCAGCGCGAAATTCAAGTCTTGACGTTTGTTTTGCACCTGAATTTTTCCGGAAAGCTGGGTCTTCTTCAAGCGACTGTCGATAAGCAGCAGATTGATTTTGCTTACTTCAAACTGGGCATTCAGATCAGGCAGCACAACATCTTTCTGGGCTGCTGAAGCCATCTTGAATGCGCCGTCACCAGCCGCATAGCCGCCTTGTTCCAGCTCAATCCTGGCAGACTTCCAACTGATTTGTTGTTCGGATGCGGTCAAATCGGAACTGAGTTGAACAACGGGAATGCCACCGGAATTCCAGGCCCGCGGATTGGAATTCTTAATAAAAAAATGCCCGCTCAGTACCGGCGCATTGATATTGCCGGTAGCCTTGAAGTCTGCATTGACCTGTAAATCAGCTTGAGGCGCATCCTTGTAAAAGCTGGCAGGATTCACGGACACCAGATTGATCTGTATGGTATCGACCGGCAGCTTCGCAAACGGCGTCAGCGCGGCATGGATCGTGCCGCTGCTTTCTGGACTCTTTTTGGCCGAGCTGGGATCGACTTGCGATTCGGCCATGATGAGGCTCGCATCGACCAGAAGTTTTGACAGATCTCCACCTACTGTGCCGCTCAACGTGGACTTCGGTACCGTCAACTGTTTTTGCTGAATCGGCAAGCCATGCCAGTCGATTTGCGCATCAATCTTGAACGGCGCAGAACTTGCCAGTTGCCCTTTCAACGCCGCGTTACCCCACGGGGTCAAACCAGAAAGTTGGGCGACATAGGCCCTGGAGTCGATCGATAATTTGCCACGCAAATCAGAGAAATCTTGTGGGTGTTCATGCCGATGGTTGGCAGTCAGCGTTGACAGCTCAAGCCGACTGACTTCAAGTTGATCCGCATTGATTGATCGGATTGAACCAGTCAATTGCAAGGATTTGGGCAATGTAATCGGCTTACCGTCGCCCGCTCCCAAAGCCAGGTCGAGATTTTTGACGCGCAGATAATCCAGTTGCAGGCGGCCTTGTAGTAATGCCTTGGGTTGCCATTGCAGATCCACATCATCGGCGCTCAATTCCATTTGTTGATCAAGGATTTCAATGTGCTGAACATGCAGGCGACGGGCGAGACTTCCTGAAACTCCCGTGCTTTTTATGCCGGCAAATCTCTCCAGCATTGACAGGCTGAAATTCGCCCCGGCATTGCTCATACTGAGCCAGGCTGCCGTGGTCAGCATCACCACCGAAAAAACCAACATACAGCCAAATCCCCACGCGGCAATTCGCCTGAGCCGCGGCTTGTCAGACAGCGGCGTTGGACTTGGTTGTGGGCTGGTCGGCTCTGTCATTTCTTTAAAACGCGATCCCGATTGAAAAATCCAAGCGAACCTTTTTTACTTCTTTGCCATAGGCGATATCGATGGCAATCGGGCCGGCCGGTGTTTTATAACGAAGACCCGTTCCTATCCCCTGCGCCAATTTTAATTCCTTGAAATTGTCTTTGGCATCACCTGCGTCGACAAACACCGCTGCACCCCAGGTGTCGTCGATCCAATGCACATATTCCGCCGTCCCGGTAACCAATGCACGGCCGCCGACGACACCACTGTCTTTATTTATTCCAAGACTTTGGTAGGTATAGCCGCGCACGCTTGCAGTGCCACCGGCGCGAAACAGGTAGTCTTCAGGGATGCCATCGCTGCTCGGCGCTATGACATAACCACTTTCTGCACGCAGGATGATTACGTCACGCGACCAAACCGGTATCCAGTATTGTAATTTTCCATACAGGCGGATAAAATTCTGATCCGACAAGCCGGCCCTGGATGCGCCGGCAATATCCAGATTCGCTATATAGCCTTTGCGTGGTGCAAACACATTATCAATTCGTCGCAGTGTCCAACCTGCAGAAGGGACCAAGGCTTTAGCCAAAGTTTGACTGCCACCATCCGGCGTACTTTCTTCGTAAACATAGGAAAGCCCTAATCTTCGTTCAATGTTACCGTCGGTGATGACCCGTTTAGCACCAAATGAACTGGTGCTGGTGACCAGACCTGAAATATCAGAGCGATGGAACAGCACACCAACCGAATCAAGATAACCGGAGGTACGCGGCGGCAGATAAATATCGGTATAGCCGATTTGCTGGCGCTGCTCGATCCGGATGACACTGCGCAGATCGTAGGCGTCATCGAGGAAGTTGCGGTCACGATAGGAGACTTCGCCACGCGCTCCGGTATTGCTGCCGTAACCTGCGCCAAAACCGAAATCATGTCGTTGACGCTCAGAGACCAGGACTTCGACCGGGACCGCCGCGGCGTTGGCGGGATCAGGATCTACACTGACAGTCACCGATGAGAAGTAGGGAGAGTTTTGTAATTCGCGCTGAAATTTTAACAACTCCGCGCGATTGTATGGCTCACCTTTGGTTGGTGGATTATATCGATCAACCAACCATCGCTTATAGGCCCGCAATCCGGCCACATGAAGGTCGCCAATGTAAAACGCCGGGCCACTGTCCAGATCGACCGCCAAATCTGCCAATTCATCCTGCACGACAGCTTCGCTGTCTGTGATCTTTGCAGACGCAAAACTTTTTTCAGTCAAACTATCCAAAACCAGATTTTTGGAACGGGTCCAATCATCGTCTCTGAATACCGCGCCCTTCGGCAATCCCCAGTGCGACTTGATAGAGTCTCTGAGATCGGCAGGCACTGCGTCTCCAGCAAAGTCGATGGCGACCGTGGCGACTTTGGTGGCCGGACCTAAATCAAGTTGGATCGTAACGACACGCTTTTGATTGCTGATCAGGCTTTCGAATTTTATCGCCGGTGAAAAATATCCTTCAGTGGCCACCAGACCAGCGATTTCTTTTCTGGTCGAAAACCGCAGCAAGCGCAATTCAATGGCAGTGCTAACTTCTGGTTTGCGATTAAATACCGTCACATATTTTTTCATCAGGGTGATGATCCGTTTGTCGATCGCAGGGTTTTCAGCCAGGAGAAATTCAGTCAGCAAGCCCTGTTCTGCTACAGGATTGGGAACAACCACCGGCTCTGGATCAAGATCCCCGCTGCTGTCCTGAGCAAGGCACGACCAGCAACACAACGACAAACACAACGCCACCGAAAAAAATTTCATTTCGTCGCTAGACCAACGCGCGCGATACCCAGCTTTTTCGCACCGGCGATCATTTGGACGACTTCATCGTATTTGATGTCTTTATCAGCCGCGATCAGCAAAGGCATGTCGGGTTCAGACTCGTGGAGTTGCTGCAGGCGTTCGAGTAAATCAGCACGACCGGCACTTTTTTCGGCCTTTCCTTTGCTGTGCTTTCCCACGCTAATGCTGCCATCTGCTTTTATAGTCAATTCCAGATAATCCGTCGGCGCTTGCTTGGAAGGTCCGGCGTTCGGTAAATTAACGACACTCGGGTTGGTCATCGGCGCGGCAACCATCAAAATCACCACCAATACCAGCATCACGTCGATATATGGCACAACGTTGATTTCGGCCTTTAACTTGCGGGTGCGCCCGCTGCGCATGCTGACTGCCATTTATCTTCCCTGGCGTTGCAAAATATTGGAAAATTCTTCCACAAATGTTTCAAATCGTACCGCGAGACGGTCAATATCATGAGTGCAGGAGTTGTACGCGATCAGGGCCGGAATGGCCGCAAACAAACCGATCGCGGTTGCAACCAGCGCTTCGGCAATGCCAGGCGCTACCGCAGCCAAGGTCGCCTGCTGAACATTTGCCAAGCCGCGGAACGCATTCATCACACCCCATACGGTGCCAAACAAACCAACATACGGTGAAACCGAACCAACTGAGGCGAGGAATGACAGATGCGAATCCAACGCGTCCATCTCACGCTGATAGGCCGCCCGCATGGCGCGCCGCGCGCCATCAAGCAGGCTGGCAGAATCGCCACTCTGCCCACTTGCGCGACTTTTATGAAATTCCTTCATGCCCGCGCCAAAGATGCGTTCCAGAGCACCGCTTCTTTTGCTGCGTTGATCAAGGCTCTTGTACAATTCGGTCAAACTGCCACCGGACCAAAATTCGCGCTCGAATTCTTCAGTTTGGGTACGCGCCTTACTGATCGCGAAACGTTTGCGAAAAATGTAATTCCAACTCATCAGCGACACGGCCAGCAGCAAAACCATCACGATCTGCACGATGATGGAGGCATTGGTAACAAGGGTAATCAGAGAGAGGTCTTCAGTTACTGTCATCATTTTAGGGAGCTTATTTCAATTAGTAATTTAAAAGTAAGGGAAGTGCCTGCGACTGGACCGCTTTCACAACACTCATGGGAATAGCGCAGGGTCTGACAGTTTGTGCATCAACGCAGCCAACCTTAAAACGTGCGCTTACCAAACATTGATCTTTGCGCCAGGCCTCCTGAACAAACACCAGCGAGGCTCGCCCCATTTTTTCAACGACGGTCGTGATCACCAATTCGTCGTCCAGTTGCGCTGGTAAATGGTAGTCAATCGTGGTTGACTTGACCACGAACATAGCCTGATATTGCAAGGCCATCTCAGTTTGATTGATTCCGACCTGACGCAACCATTCGGTCCGGGCGCGCTCGAAGAATTTAAGGTAATTGGCGTAATAAACAATGCCGCCCGCATCGGTGTCTTCGTAATAAATCCGCAGTGTCCAGCGAAAGATCGAGTCTTGACTCACTTGTGCCTTTTTGTATTAGCAAGAGTTGGGCATTTTAGCTTATTTCTTACCATCCAAACATCTGATTTAATGGCTGGTTTTGCCACGAAAACCGGCCAGATAGGGCCTGTTTAACCCTAATTAAGCAGCTTTTGTCCGCCAATCACTTGGTTCCGCGGTCAATTGCAAAACCACCAAAGCTCTGGCAAACCGGCATCAATTCAATCTCATTGATATTGATATGCTTGGACAAAGTCGCGATCCAATACGCCGTTTCCGCAATATCTTCGGCTGTAAGCGGCTGGGTCCCTTGATACACTTTGGCAGCCGCAGTCTCATCCCACTTGTAGCGCACTTGCGAAAATTCTGTTCCACCACATAGGCCCGGTGCAATATTGGTAGATCTGACGCCGGTACCGGCCAAATCGGCGCGCAGATTCAAGGTGAAATGATCAACAAATGCCTTAGTCGCCCCGTACACATTGCCGCCCGGGTAAGCGTAATGACCGGCGATCGAACCCAGATTAATAATCAAACCGCTGGCCCGAGCGATCATGCCGGGTAAGACCGCATGAGTCATATGCACCAGGCCGCGATTATTGGTTGCCATCATGGTGTCCCAGTCTTCCAGCGACGCCTGCTGGGCGGGCGCAACACCCAAAGCAAGACCGGCATTGTTGATCAGAACGTCAATGTTCTTCCAGTCGTCAGGCAAGCTGTTCAGAACGCCAGGGATAGTTTCTGTTTTTGTCACGTCCAGGGTGATTGCCAACACTGCGTGACCTAATTCATCTGCCAATGCTTTGAGCTTGTCGGTGCGACGTGCAGCTGCGATTACGCGATGTCCCCCGCGCACAAACACTCGCGCCATTGCTTCACCAAAACCGGAACTTGCCCCTGTAATAAGCACGATCATCGCTGACTCCCCTGTAACTTTAGCTATTTATGATTTGGAAATTCCAAGTGACCTGCAAAATGGAATGAAGGCGACAGTATAGTAGTTCTGGCCAGATCATGCATTCTGACCCTGACTTAAACTTGCTCAAACAGGGCTCATCGCGTAGAATTTGCCAACCATTTCGTCTCACACGACTGGCGAAACCGTTTGCCCACAACCTGGGTAGCGCAAGATGGAGTTCCATCGGGAAGTGTGAGATTTTGTCTGGACTTAGTTAACTCGCTTAAGTTCAAAGCCGTGCGCCTGGGTAGCCTACATGGTAAGACTGTTGATGCCTGCCTGCCTTTCCCTTTTATTATCTTTGCAGCTATTAACGATATCGGACTTCTCCTTCATCGCTAGGAAATACAATGTTTACCAAAAATCATACTTTAGACCAGATCGACCCAGAAATTTTTGCCGCTGTTCAGAATGAAAATAAACGTCAACAGGAACACATCGAGTTGATCGCTTCTGAAAACTACACCTCGCCCGCCGTGATGCAGGCGCAGGGCTCACAACTGACCAACAAGTATGCCGAAGGTTATCCGGGCAAACGCTACTACGGCGGCTGTGAGAATGTCGACGTTGTTGAGCAGCTTGCGATTGATCGCCTCAAAAAATTGTTTGGTGCCGAAGCAGCCAACGTGCAGCCCAACTCTGGCTCACAAGCCAATCAGGGTGTGTTTTTCGCGGTACTGAAACCTGGCGACACCATCATGGGCATGTCTCTGGCAGAAGGTGGGCATCTGACGCACGGTATGCCGCTGAATATGTCGGGCAAATGGTTTAATGTTGTGTCCTACGGCTTAAATGCCAAAGAAGAAATCGATTACGACGCCATGGAACGACTTGCGCGTGAAACCAAACCAAAACTGATCATCGCGGGCGCCTCAGCTTATTCGCTGCGCATTGATTTTGAACGTTTCGCAAAAGTTGCCAAAGAAGTCGGCGCCTATTTCATGGTTGATATGGCTCATTACGCTGGTCTGATCGCAGCAGGCGTTTATCCGAACCCGGTTCCTTTTGCTGACTTCGTAACCTCGACTACGCACAAATCATTGCGCGGCCCGCGTGGAGGAATTATTTTGATGAAGGCGGAATACGAAAAAATCATCAACTCCGCGATTTTCCCTGGATTGCAAGGTGGACCGCTGATGCATGTAATCGCCGGTAAAGCTGTCGCCTTTAAAGAAGCGTTGACACCTGAGTTCAAAGCCTACCAACAACAAGTCGTCAAAAACGCCGATGCATTGGCGAAGGCTCTGATTGAACGTGGGCTGCGCATTATCTCTGGACGCACTGAATCGCATGTAATGCTGGTCGACTTAAGATCGAAAAAAATTACCGGTAAAGCTGCTGAAGCAATTCTGGGTTCTGCCCACATGACGTGCAACAAGAATTCCATTCCGAATGATCCGGAAAAGCCAATGGTCACTTCAGGCATACGCCTGGGCAGCCCGGCTATGACGACGCGTGGCTTTAAAGAAGCGGACGCTGCAAAAGTCGGCCATTTGATTGCAGATGTGTTGGATAACCCCAATGATGCAGCAACCATAGAACGGGTTAAGGTAGAAGTCAAAAAACTGACTGATGCCTATCCGGTTTATGAAGTTTAAGCAGTAGCCGAGTGTTGGGCTCAAATCCAACACTCAACTAAACAGGCAAGCACATGAAATGTCCCTTTTGCCATAACGATGATACGCAGGTTCTGGATACGCGCGTATCCGAAGTGGGCGACGCGATACGACGCCGACGTCGCTGCAATCATTGTGAAAAACGTTTTACAACTTATGAACGTATTGAATTGGCGATGCCGTATATCGTCAAGAAAAATGGCAGTCGCTGCGACTATGACTCGGCCAAACTACGTTCCAGTTTGATGCTGGCATTACGCAAACGTCCGGTGTCAGCACCAGCGATTGACAGCGCGATAGAACATATCGAGGAACGTTTGCTGGCCAGCGGTGAACGTGAAATACATTCTGTGCAAATCGGCGAACTGGTTATGCATGAATTAAAGCGACTCGATAAAATCGCTTACATTCGGTTTGCTTCGGTATATAAAAGTTTTGAGGATGTCGCAGAATTCCGCGATATGATTGAAGAGTTCAGTCCGGCAGCCAGAAAAAAGGCGCCCAAACGTTCCTGACTTATCCCTGCCGCAGTGCTTCCGCACACTCAAGAATCAACGCCGGGCCCTCATAAATCAAGCCAGAATAAATTTGAATCAAATCTGCGCCAGCCGCAATTTTAGCTTTGGCATCTGCGCCAGATAAAATTCCCCCAACACCAATGACAGGCAGAGCGTTACCTAACTCTGCTTTCAGCCCGCGAATGACTTTATTCGACAGTTCGAAAACTGGCGCACCCGACAGGCCGCCAGCTTCATCGGCATGGTTCAGGCTTGCCACAGCGTCTCTGCTCAAGGTGGTGTTGGTCGCAATTACCGCATCGATTTGATGACGCAGTAAATTTTCGGCAATCAATTTGATTTGTTCAGCATCGATATCCGGTGCGATCTTCAATGCGAGCGGCACATAGCGTTTGTGCTGATCGGCCAAGCGGCGCTGCGTGTCTTTCAGTTTGAACAGCAAGTCATCCAGTTCGCTGGCACCCTGCAACTTGCGCAGGTTTTTCGTATTTGGCGAAGAAATATTTACTGTGACATAGCTGGCATAGGGATACACCTTTTCAAGGCAAATCAAATAATCATCCGCTGCCTTCTCAATCGGCGTGTCGGCATTCTTGCCGATGTTCAGTCCCAGCACACCCAATTTGTCTTGATAGAATTGCGAACGTTGAACATTGCTCACGAACGCGTCCACACCGCCGTTATTAAAACCCATACGATTGATGATCGCATTGGCTTGAGGAAGGCGAAACATACGCGGCTTCGGATTACCTGCCTGAGCACGCGGGGTCACGGTACCAATTTCAATTGATCCAAAGCCCAAAGCTGCCAGCCCATCAATGTACTTACCATCCTTGTCCAGACCGGCAGCCAAGCCTACCGGATTGGGGAAGTCGATCCCCATGACACGGCGAGGATCAGGCTTCGGTTTAGCGACTATCGCACCAATGCCAAGCGCCGCACCATACTGCAACAGTGGCATGGTCAGGTTGTGTGCAGTTTCAGCGTCTAATGAAAATAGAAATGGTCGGACAAATGAATATAATAATTTAGTAGGCATGTTGTACCCTGGTCGTCGCCAGGTTTTTTTCGGTTTGGTTTGTCGTGAAAGTTGGTTTAGAACTGCAGTATAGGACTGGTTTATGAATGTTTGATGTAATTCTCAATGTTATTTTCCGTCACCCACTCTTCGTTGATATAGGCTTCAAATGGATGAAAATTTGATTTGTATGCCATTTTCCGACTCTCTTTAATCCAATAGCCAAGGTACAAATACGCCAAGCCAAGTTTGTGAGCCTCTTTGATTTGCCAGACAACGTTATAAGTACCATATGAGGCTGACTTCTCCGGTTCGTAAAAAGTGTACACGGAGGAATAGCCATCATTGAGGACATCAATCAGACTGACCATTTTCAGCTTGTGGTTGGAATCTCTAAATTCAATTAACCTGGTGTCCACGCGACTTTGCAGCAAAAATTGAACATATTGTTCGCGGCTATCGTGATCCATGCCGCCCCCTGAATGGCGCGATTGTTGGTAGCGTTTATACAAATCATAATGTTCATGGCTGAAGCTGAGTTCGGACGAACTGACAATCAAATTGCCATGTTGTATCGCCGCCCGTCGCTGACTACGATTCGGATCAAATTCGGCAACCTTGACCCGTACTGGAATGCAGGCCCGACATTCATCGCAGTACGGACGATAAGTGTATTCGCCGCTGCGACGAAAACCACTTTTGACGAGTTGCGAATATACTTCAGTATTGATCAGTTGGGGTGGCGTCGCAACTTGCGAACGGGCCAGGCGGTGCTCCAGATAACTGCAAGAGTATGGTGCAGTTGCATAAAATTGAATTTCGTTGAACGGCAAATCACTCAATTGGGTCATCGTCACCTCCTGATGAAGCAGTTTTCCAATCGGTAATTGCGGGCTGTTGCACTGCGTTGCCAATCCATTTGATAAATTCTTTGCGCGAAATCGGTGCGGCACCGAGCGAGGCCAAATGCCTGGTTTCTTGTTGGCAGTCGATCATGTGAACCTGACGCGACTTTAAAAACTGCAGTAATTTTGTCAATGCCATTTTTGAACCATCAGTAATCCGTGAGAACATCGATTCACCGTAAAACATACGGCCAATACACACACCATAGGCACCACCAACTAACTCGCCGTTGACCCACAATTCTGAAGAATGGGCATAGCCCATCTGGTGAAGCTGAGTATAGGCGCTAACCATAGCTTCTGATATCCAAGTCCCGCTTAAGTTCCCGTCTGCATCAAATCTGGGCTCAGCGCAGGCGCGCATCACAGATTCAAAGGCGCTATCGAATTTAAATGCAACATCGGTTCGATTTTGATATTTACGGATTGTTTTATTTAAACTCTTCGAAGCCTTGAAGTGTTCGGTGAATAAAACCATACGCGGATCTGTCGACCACCATAATATCGGCTGGCCCTCGGAAAACCAAGGAAAGATTCCTTTTTTATATGCATTCAATAAGCGATGCGGACTGAGATCCGCACCGGCGGCGAGCAGACCTGCTGCGCCTTCTTTTTCAGTAAGCGCAGTATCAACATCCGGGAAAGGCGTATCGGGATCAAGCCATGGAATCATCAGACGAATTTATAAAATCTAAAAACGAAGCGTAGCAGGTATTAGTTGAATCAAAAAGTTTTTGGTCGGCCCCAAAGCAAAAACCCCCACCAGATTCCTGGCGGGGGTTTTTTAGTAAAACAGCCTGACGATAACCTACTTTCACACTGGTTGCAGCACTATCATTG
>JBEONO010000023.1:0-56123 GCA_040544425.1 Oxalobacteraceae bacterium GrIS 1.18 | reverse complement strand
GCGCTTTTTACTTTCACTCATTTGCTGTCATCCTTTTCAAGACAACAGCTTAAACTACCCTGCGGTTACTGTCTCAAATCCTGGGACCACTATACCCCCGCCATTGCATCAAACTTCCCGCGTCGCAATCGCCTCATTTCGGGCTTGTCGCAAGGCGTTTTGGTAGTTGAAGCGGCGGCACAATCCGGATCTTTGATCACCGCACGAATGGCTGCCGAACAAGGCCGGGATGTGTTTGCAATCCCTGGATCGATTCATACTCCACTCGCCAAGGGGTGCCATCAACTCATCAAACAAGGCGCAAAGTTGGTTGAAAATGTACAAGATATCCTTGAAGAATTACGAATAAATGTGGCTAATGCGCAAACGAATAGTGCCATTGGCACCAGCAAAATCAGTTCTTGCGCTGTTGATTCTGCATTGCTGACTGCGATGGGCTACGAAGCGGTTCATCCAGAAGATTTGGCGCAGCGTTGCAAGATCGAGCTCGGCGAAATCAACGCGAAGCTGGTCATGATGGAATTAGACGGGCAGGTTGAAATGATTGCTGGCGGCCTGTATCGCCGCATCAGTCTCGATTAAATTAACTATTAAAAACCTTGAATACTACGTACCGATTCAGTACAGTTACGCCATGTTCGATATTTTAGTTTACCTCTACGAAACTTATTACCGCCCAGACGCCTGTCCTGAACCACCGGCCCTGGCCAAGAAACTGTCGGCGGTCGGGTTTGATGACGACGAGATTTCAGAAGCAATTGATTGGCTTGATGTATTGAAAAAGTCGACCAAAAGCAGTCCAACGCAGCCTGACGTAAATAGTTTTCGCATTTACGCTTCGCAGGAAGCTGCATTATTAGGTTTTACCGCGATTGGGTTTATTCAATTCCTGGAATCGGCAAACTTAATCAATTCACAGCAACGCGAGATTATTATCGATCGGGCTCTGGCTGTCGAAGAATCACCAATTACCGTTGACAAGCTAAAGATCATTGTCTTAATGATGTTATGGAGCCAGGGCAAAGAACCTGATGTATTCATGTTTGATGAATTACTGTCTTCCGACGAGCAGGCCAAACCCGGTCTATTACACTGATTATTCAACACAGACTTGTCAAAATACCTCGCCTCGAGCTATTTTATTGTGTTTTAAGTAAAAAAATGCAGGCTTATCTCCAAAGTTCCCCAGTAACAGCATCTATTTTACAAATTTGCATTATCATGGGCAAAATTTTGCAATGTCGCCGATTGCATCTATAGTGCTTACTAACTCTATCATTGCTCTATCACGTATCTCATTGAAAATAAAAAAATATGACCAAGACCCTCATCATTGCTGAAAAGCCTTCAGTCGCATCTGATATTGCCAAGGCTCTGGGCGGATTCACCAAACACGATGAGTATTTCGAATCCGATGACTATGTGTTGTCATCGGCAGTCGGCCATTTGCTTGAAATTACCGTGCCGGAAGAATACGACGTTAAACGTGGCAAGTGGAGTTTTGCTAATTTGCCCATGATACCGCCGCATTTCGCCTTAAATCCGATCGCCAAGACCGAATCACGCCTGAAAGTGCTGACCAAACTGATCAAGCGTAAAGATGTCAGTGCCTTGATCAACGCTTGTGACGCGGGCCGCGAGGGTGAATTGATTTTTCGGCTTATTGCACAACACGCCAAGGCGAAACAACCGATACAGCGACTTTGGTTGCAGTCCATGACGCCCAATGCAATCCGTGAAGGCTTTTCACGCCTGCGTTCCGACTCCGACATGCTGCCGCTGGCTGATGCTGCGCGTTGTCGCTCTGAAGCGGACTGGCTGATCGGGATAAATGGCACCCGCGCAATGACAGCCTTTAATTCCAAAGAAGGTGGTTTTTATCTGACAACAGTCGGACGAGTGCAAACCCCGACGCTGTCGATCGTTGTCGAGCGCGAAGAAAAAATTAAACAGTTTGTTCCCCGCGCATACTGGGAGGTTAGAGCCGAATTTGTTTGTGCGGCGGGAATCTATGAAGGACGGTGGTTAGATCATCTGCACAAGAAAAACGAATTGGATCCGGAACAAAAAGCGGAGCGCCTGTGGAGCAAAGCCGCAGCCGATTCGATAGTCACAGCCTGTCGCAACAAGACCGGCATAGTTACAGAAGAATCGAAGCCAGCAACACAAATTGCGCCAGCCCTATTCGACTTGACGAGCTTGCAGCGCGAAGCCAACTCGCGTTTCGGCTTTTCGGCCAAAAATACACTAGGTCTGGCACAAGCCTTATATGAAAAACATAAGGTATTGACCTATCCAAGAACTGATTCACGCCATTTACCGGAAGACTACATAACATCAGTCAAAGAGACCTTGGAAGTCATTTCAGAAAACAATAACTATCAACAGTTTGCCGCAAATATTTTGAAGCAGGGTTGGGTCAAGCCGAACAAACGAATTTTCGATAACAGCAAAATTTCTGATCACTTTGCGATTATCCCAACAACACAAGCACCAAAAAATTTATCCGAACCAGAACAGAAACTGTATGACCTGGTGACCCGCCGCTTCATGGCGGTATTTTATCCAGCTGCGGAGTTCCAGATTACAACGCGAATAACCGAGGTGTCGGGCCATCAGTTCAAGACTGAAGGCAAAGTCATGATCAAGCCTGGCTGGCTGGCAATCTACGGTAAAGAAACCGCTGCGGCTGGTGAAGAAGATGGAACACTGGTGCCGGTGGCCAAGAACGAAAAAGTCAAAACAGAATCGATTACTGGCCAGGAACTAGTCACCAAGCCACCAGCCCGATATACCGAGGCGACATTATTGTCGGCGATGGAAGGTGCGGGGAAATTAGTCGATGATGACGAATTGCGAGAAGCAATGTCCGGCAAAGGTTTGGGCACACCGGCAACGCGCGCAACGATCATCGAGGGACTGTTAACCGAGCGTTATCTGATCCGCGAGGGACGCGAATTACAACCGACAGCAAAAGCCTTTCAGTTGATGACTTTGCTTCGTGGCTTGGGCGTGGATGAACTGACGTCGCCTGAATTGACCGGCGGCTGGGAACATAAACTGGCGCAAATGGAAAAAGGGCAGATCAGTCGCGAGGAATTCATGCGCGAAATTGCCCAAATGACGCAAATCATCGTCAAGCGCGCAAAGGAATACAACAACGACACCATCCCAGGCGACTACTCGACTTTAACAACGCCATGCCCGCATTGTGGTGGTGTCGTCAAAGAAAATTACCGACGCTTTGCCTGCACCAAATGCGACTTCAATATTTCCAAAACGCCAGGCAGCCGACAGTTTGAAGTTGCCGAAGTTGAGGAGTTATTGGCCAAACGTGAAATCGGACCATTACAGGGATTCCGTTCAAAAATGGGTCGGCCGTTTGCCGCCATCTTGAAAATCGTTCCGGACGATGAAGGTACTAACCTCAAGCTGGAATTCGACTTTGGGCAAAATCAAGACAACGAAGATTCTGAGCCAGTTGATTTCACGGGCCAACCGGTATTGGGCCCCTGTCCAAAATGTGGCTCCAATGTGTACGAATTAGGATTAGCCTACGTTTGCGAGAAAACTGTCGCCAGACCGAAAGCCTGTGATTTCCGCAGTGGTCGCATTATCCTGCAGCAAGAAATACTGCCCGAACAAATGGTGAAATTGCTCAACGAGGGCAAGACAGATTTGCTGCCTGGATTCATCTCACAACGCACGAGACGCCCGTTTAAAGCGTTTTTAGTCAAAGGTAAAGACAGTAAAATCAGTTTTGAATTTGAAGAGCGCAAACCAAAAGATCCGGCCGCGAAAAAAACAGCGAAAAAAGCGGCTCCGAAACAAAAAGTCGCAGCATAAAAAAAGCCGATCAGTTGATCGGCTTTTTTCTTGACTGGTCCAATAATCTATTTTGCCGCAGCGACCGCTTTCACTTCAGGCTCTTTAAAGCTTCCACCGCTACTGTTCACCATGTACACAACCGCGCGGGCAATTTCCACATCATCCAGATCAGCATTCCCACCTTTTGCCGGCATGGCATTGTAGCCGTGCAGCGCATGATCCAGCACTTTGTCGTAACCGGCCTTGATGCGTGGCGCCCAAGCTGCTGTATCACCAAATTTTGGTGAGCCTGCAACACCGGCCCCATGACAGGCGACGCATGTCGATTTGTAGATCTCTTCGCCGCTCAATAACTGTTTTGGACCACTGGCGTCCTTAAACGAAAAACCAACGTCGGACACCGGTTGAATACGCGTGGCAATTGCTTCGGGCGTTTGCGCTGTAGATCCGGCAGCAGGCAAACTCTCCGCGGTTACAAACTGTACTAATAGCACAATGCAGATAATGGGTACTGCGAAAGCCGCTAAGACTGCAACGACAAGTTGTTTTGGCGTTTTTATTGGTGATTCGTGTTCGTCGTGGGCATCGCTCATAATTTCCTCAATACTTATTTGGGTATCAGTTGATATTTATATGCTGAATTGTGCGTTGACTGAATTGCGTAGTATCAGCCGAACCAAAAACAAACTTCATTCTAGTCAGAACAATTAAAAAATGTTTCGTATTGCTTCGCAAACCCCAGATTATAGGGGCAAAGACCGATGTTTGGAACTGGAAATAATGCATCGAATCTCTAAAATGCGGCTTTATTGGGCGATATTCGTACCTTATTGCGATGACCTGTCACGCTTTCAGATAAAATGGAGACTCCCCAACGGCCTGTTTGATAAACCGAGCTGGCAACTTATTGCTCACCCCAATTAACTATAGCGTATAATTCGCGCCTGCACTCTAGCGCAACACTAACAAAATCCGGCGACCGTCTTCCAACGGATAGGATACGAGCCTCCGAAGCTCGCAATACAGGTTCGATTCCTGTCGGTCGCACCACACAACTGCCCCCCAAAAAGTTCAGCTCGCATTGAAAAATTGCGAATATCCTCTATCCAATTAAAAACAAACTACCGAACTAGGCAAGGGCAGTGAACGCGGACAGATATCGAAGGTAATAGCGACGCGAAAAAAAACGACTCACAATTATATGAGTCGTTTTGAATTTTGGTGCCGACTGCAGGACTTGAACCCGCCACCCCCTGATTACAAGTCAGGTGCTCTACCAGATGAGCTAAGTCGGCAATTTGAAAGATCCGTATTTTAACCTACTTTATTCGCGTTAAGCTAGGCTTTTTTCTGTTTTCTTTAGGATCATTATCATCTGGCGATGTCACGCTTTCGTCATTTGTCACTGCTAAACTTACACCCGTTTTTTCCGTTTGCTGCTCAGCGTTTTGTTCTTTGTTCACCTCTCCACCAGCGACCACATCGAACGCCATGCCCTGACCATTTTCGCTCGCATAAATTGCCGAAATCGCAGTGATTGGCACATAAATATCACGCGACACGCCGCCGAAACGCGCCTTGAACGAGACTGCTTCATTATCCATATGCAATCCACTGGTTGCGCTAAAGGCTACATTCAAAACTATATCGCCGTTACGAACATATTCCATCGGAACACGAACAGCACCGTGGACTTTCACTGCAATGTGGGGAGTGTAACCGTTGTCCGTGCACCATTCGTACATGGCACGAATCAAATAAGGTTTGGTTGAAACTGTTTCCGACATAATCTTTTCACTTGCACTTAGTGGCAACCCGATCAGGTTGCCAATTGCGTCAATTAACGGCGCATCACTTTTTCAGATGGCGTTAATGCCTCAATGTATGCGGGACGGGAGAAAATACGTTCAGCGTACTTCATTAACGGCGCAGCCGTTTTTGAAATTTCGATGCCGTAATGATCCAGGCGCCACAGCAATGGAGCGATCGCCACATCTAACATTGAAAACTCTTCACCTAACATATACTTATTTTTTACAAACAAGGGGGCAAGTGTCGTTAACCGATCGCGAATTTCTGCCCGTGCTTTTTCCAGTGTCTTGCTGGCATTTCCCGATTTGTCATTTTCCAGGGTATGCACGTGGATGAACAATTCTTTTTCAAAATTAAACAACATCAGCCGCGCGCGTGAACGCATCAGCGGATCGGCTGGCATTAACTGTGGGTGAGGAAAACGCTCATCAATATACTCATTAATGATATTCGACTCATACAATATCAGATCACGTTCAACCAAAATCGGCACTTGCCCGTACGGATTCATCGTTGAAATATCTTCCGGTTTATTGAATAAATCTACGTCGCGAATTTCAAAATCCATTCCTTTTTCGAACAGCACCAGACGGCAGCGTTGGGAGAATGGACAAGTAGTACCCGAATAGAGAACCATCATTTTTACAGTTCCTTTAAAACAAATAGGGTGATGCCCTCATCAAATTTAAGGCTCACCCTGATAGTACGAACAGCGTACAACACATAGAAAGAGGACGGTCAGCTGCTCCCTCTCTCTATTACTTAACTTCTTTCCAATACGAGGCATTCAAACGCCATGCCAAGACACTCAGCAGACTCAACCATATCAACACCCACACACCCAAGCGCTTGCGGGTGCTTTGTTCAGGTTCGCCCATCCAGTTAAGATACGCTACCAAATCACCAACAGCACTGTCATATTCAGCAGCGGTTAATTTGCCCGGAGTGAGGGTAGTGAATTTCTTGAATTCCAATTTCTTGGAATGGTCTTCATCTTCCACTTCTTCAAACTCTACACCACGCACACCCTGCAATTCCCACAACACATGCGGCATGGCTACATTTGGGAACAGCATATTGTTCCAGCCGGTCGGGCGCGAATCGTCTTTGTAATAGCTGCGCAGATAAGTATATAACCAGTCCGGACCGCTGCCGGCTTCGGATGTTTTGGAGCGAGCGATTACTGATAAATCAGGTGGCGCTGCGCCAAACCAGGCTTTCGCATCTTTAGCCGATAGATGAGTAGTCATTAAATCGCCTACCTTATCAGTCGCAAGTAACAGATTCCCCTTGATTTGGTCTTCTGTCAATCCAAGATCTTTCAGGCGACTGTAACGCATGGAAGCGGCTGCGTGGCAATTGAGACAGTAATTCACAAACAGCTTTGCACCGTTTTGCAAAGACGCCATGTTGTTGGCGCGGTCCGGTGCGTGGTCTAACGGATAACCCTCACCTGCCAGCGCCAATGCTGGCAGCAAAACCAAGGTGGCGATAATTTTATTTAAAAATTTCATATCTTGATATCCCTTTGGATGCTAGTGAGGCTGGAATGTGACGCGTTTTGGTACCGGCTTAAACGTGCCCATTGCGCTCCACCATGGCATTAACAGGAAGAACGCGAAATATAAAACAGCACATACCTGTGAGATAACATTGCGTATCGGTGAAGGCGGTTGAACACCCAAATAGCCCAAGATCACAAACGCAATCGCAAAAATACCCAGCACAACTTTGTGCCAGTCCGGACGGTAGCGGATAGATCTGACAGGCGATTGATCTAGCCATGGCATGCCCGCCAAAATCATCACAGAGGAACCAAACAATACGACGCCCCAAAATTTTGCGTCAAGTCCGAAGTTAGGCAACATACCTGCGATCATCACCAAGGCTATCGCGCCAATCGCGGTTTTGATGATGGCTGGAAGAGATGATTTCAGATAGATCAGGCACACGTAGGCCGCAATGCCGATTTGTACCACCCACAGGAAGTCACTTGTTGTGGCTCGCAAAATTGAATAGAACGGTGTGAAATACCACGTTGGCGCGATATGCAATGGCGTTTTCAATGAATCCGCAGGAATGAAATTGTTCGATTCCAGGAAATAGCCACCCATTTCAGGCGCAAAGAACACCACTGCGCTGAACAAGATCAAAAATACTGTGACGCCGAAGATATCGTGAAACGTGTAGTAGGGATGCGATGGGACGCCGTCCACCGGATGTCCGTTGGCGTCCAGATTATCTTTAACTTCAATGCCATCTGGATTATTTGAACCCACTTCATGTAAGGCGATCAAATGCGCCATCACCAGGCCCAACAAGACCAACGGAATGGCGATGACGTGAAATGAGAAGAAGCGATTCAGGGTTGCATCAGACACGACATAGTCGCCGCGTATCCATAATGACAAATCCGGACCGATGAAAGGAATCGCGCCAAACAAGTTGACGATAACCTGAGCACCCCAGTAAGACATTTGGCCCCAAGGCAGCAGATAGCCAAAGAATGCCTCGGCCATCAAACACAAGAAGATTGCAAACCCAAACAACCACACCAGTTCACGCGGCTTTCGATACGAACCGTACATCAGGGCACGAGCCATGTGCAGATAAATAATGATGAAGAACGCCGATGCGCCGGTCGAGTGCATGTAACGCACCATCCAGCCCCAAGGCACTTCACGCATGATGTATTCGACCGAAGCAAATGCCAGCGCAGCATCCGGTTTGTAGTGCATCACCAAAAATATACCGGTAACGATTTGAATAACCAACACCAACATCGCCAGTGAGCCAAAGATGTACCAGAAATTGAAATTCTTGGGCGCGTAGTATTGACCCCACTGATCGTTCCACAATTTGGTCAGTGGAAAACGAGAATCAACCCAAGCCAGTGATTTTTCTATGACCGGTGCATCAGCCGCAACTTTTTTCTCAACAAATGCCATGATTAAGCCTCGCCTTTCTCGTCTTTTCCGATAATGATTTTGGTATCGGAAAGGTACATGTGTCGTGGAACATCAAGGTTCTGCGGTGCTGGCTTATTTTTAAATACGCGACCAGACAGATCAAATGTTGAACCGTGACATGGGCATAAAAAGCCCCCTTCCCAATTGTCTGGCAAGGACGGCTGCGCGCCAGGAGTAAACTTTGAGCTTGGTGAACAACCCAAATGAGAACAGATGCCTACAGCGATCAATACATCGTTGTGTTCTTTTCGCGCACGACTTTGTTTGTCACAGTACTCTGGCAAAGGCATGGTGTAGGGTTTTGTTGAATCAGGGTCGGCAACTTCGCTTTGAGTCTGCTTCAGACTTGCCAGCATTTCGGGGGTACGCTTCAGAATCCACACTGGCTTGCCGCGCCATTCAGCGGTCATCATGTCGCCTGGCTTGAGGGTTGAAATATCCACTTCAACTGGTGCACCGGCTGCTTTTGCTCGCTCAGACGGTTGAAAAGTGCTTACCAATGCTCCTGTTGTGGCCAAGCCAACAACGCCACCCGCCGCGCATGTTGCAACGAGCAATCCGCGGCGACCGGAATCGACCTGCTTTTCGATACTCATACCAACCCCATTCGTCAAAACTGAATTGTTAAAAAATTTATTGTCGTTTTTGAGCAATACCTAATATTCATAGGACTTACGCAAAATCGCAACAATTTGGACACAATCGCTACGATCTTGGGTAAGCCCTATTTCACAGCCCCAGCAACCCGAAATTATAATTGACCGAGACCACGAATTAAAGAAAAACCTTAAGATACTTGCAATCAATGCCGGTTTTTAGCCCAAAAACAGCAAATATTATTAAATTAAAATTATATTAAAGGCAATTTGATCGAATTAAATACAATTTATAAAAATTTAAGTTGTGCACGAAAAATATGGATTGCATTCCTGTCTACAGCAAGCCGGCCAGTATCTCGAGAAAAACCGCTGAGGCAGAAGTCGCCTCGGCCGGTCAACCAGCGCCACACAAAGACGTATTGCTTCTGCGTGAAATTCGTCACGCGCCAATACGTAGCTCAGACAGGGTTCGGGATATCCACAAAATGGTGCGTGATGCCATACTGCTCGGCAATCGCCTCGCCCAAAGCCTGGATACCGTAGCGTTCCGTGGCATGGTGTCCGCAGGCCAAATAGGCGACGCCGGATTCACGAGCCAGATGAACTGTCGGCTCCGATATTTCGCCCGACAAGTACACAGTCGCCCCATTTTGAATGGCATCATTCAGGAAATTTTGTGCTGCGCCAGTACACCAGGCAATTCGCCCCAGTGCCTGCTCGGACGCACCGATCAACAGGGGAGCACGGCCCAGTTTAAGTTCCACCCAACTGGCTAAATCTCCTACAGTGTGCAGGTTAGGATTGATCGCAGTGCCAAAACACGCCAAGCCCTGATCAGCAAAAATGCCCTCAGTCTGCAACCCCAGTACATTGGCCAGTTGCGCATTGTTCCCCCATACTGGATGCAGATCCAACGGCAAGTGGTAGGCGAACAAATTTACATTATGATTTATCAACTTTTTAATACGTTGATATTTTTGCCCGGTCAGGCACGGGTTCTCGCCTCGCCAGAAATATCCATGATGGACCACAATGCAGTCGGCCTCCAAATCGATTGCCGCTTCAATTAACGCCAAACTGGCAGTCACACCCGTGACGACCACTTTTATTTTTTCAATTCCTTCCACCTGCAGGCCATTTGGACAATAATCATTTATTTTTGAAATTTGTAGTTTATCGGCTAGAAATCGGCTTAGTTCGTCTCTATCTATGAATTTCTTTTTTTCGCTCATTCTGATTACCCTTTTTAATTACTTTTCCACTCTTACACATCTATGCGACGACTCTGGCTATTATTTGCGCAAGCTGCAACGATCGGCTTGGCGATTTTCTTGATTGTAAACACCTTAAAACCTGAATGGCTCAATAAATTGCCCGGATCGGTGCATGGACTGAGCTTAAGTACGGCCCCAGTCACCGAAGCACCAATCCACATGCTGGCGCCTGGCAGTTATCGGGATGCGGCGAAACGTGCCATGCCATCAGTAGTCAATATCTTTACGACCAAAGAAATTAAACTGGCACCTAATCCATTCTTTAACGATCCATTATTTCGACGATTCTTTAAGAATCCGAATCCAAAACCGCAGAAGCAATCGAGCCTTGGGTCAGGTGTCATTGTCAGCAGCACAGGCTATATCATTACCAACAATCATGTGGTCAATTCCGCTGACGAAATTGACGTGGTGTTAACCGACGGCCGCAAGGCAATTGCAAAAGTTGTAGGGACCGATCCAGATACCGATCTGGCGCTGATTAAAATCGATTTGCCGGACCTTCCTGCAATTACCTTGGGGCATATCGAAAACGCCAGTGTCGGTGATGTGGTTCTGGCCATTGGCAATCCGTTTGGCGTTGGCCAGACCATCACAATGGGAATCATCTCTGCCCTGGGTCGAAACCATCTCGACATCAATACGTTTGAAAATTTTATTCAGACTGATGCGGCGATTAATCCTGGCAATTCTGGCGGCGCGCTGATCGACACCAATGGAAATTTAGTTGGTATTAACAGTGCGATTTTTTCCCAGAATGGAGGCTCGCTAGGGATCGGTTTCGCGATTCCAGTCAGCACAGTCAAAACCGTCATGGATGGTATTATTGCGAACGGTCATGTCATCCGCGGGTGGATAGGCGTCGAACTGCAGGAACTGACACCGGACCTGGCAGAAAATTTTGGGGTCAAAGAAAATGAAGGGACCTTGATCGCCGGGGTGATTCGTGGCGGACCGGCTGATAAAGCGGGTGTCAAACCTGGTGATATTCTGACATTGGTTAATAACACCAAAGCAGCCGATCGGGTCGCGATCATGAACCTGATTGCGCAATTACCCCCCGACAAAACCGCCAAGTTGACATTTATCCGCAAAAGCAAAGCGATTACACTCGACGTGTTAATTGGCGCGCGCCAGCAGCCGAAATCGTCATCCAATGAAGAAGATGTCAGCGACGATCCAAGATAAATAAACAGGAAACAACAAGCCATGCATGTACAAGACCTGACCCGCTATCTTGCGGAACTGACCGAAAATAATAACCGCGCATGGTTTGTCATGAATAAGCCCCGCTACGATATCTTGCGTGAAGAGTTTCTGGCACTGGTTACTGACCTGATCACCCAGATCAGCAAGTTCGATCCGCTGGTGTACGGATGCAATCCGAAGAAAGCAATCTTTCGTATCAATCGCGATGTGCGGTTTGCCAAAGACAAGAGCCCGTACAAAACCTCATTTTCTGCGGCTATTGTCCCTGGCGATCTCAAAAAGCCGAGCCAGGGCGGTGGCCCGGCCTACTATTTTCATCTTGATGCGCATGGGGAGCTATTTTTCGCAGTTGGTGAATACATGCCACCAAGCGACAGACTCAAACAAATTCGCACGACGATTGCCGAGCATGGTGCAGGTCTGGCAAAAATTATGAAAAGCAAAAAAATTCAGGATATCTATGGCGGGTTTCCTGAGGAAGACAAACTAAAGCGCCCCCCAAAAGGATTTGACCCGGAGCACCCGCAGATTGAAATGATCAAGCTCAAACATTACATGGTGTGGAACCGGTTACCAGCCAAAGAATTAAAGTCGACTGACCAGTCTGCATTGATATTAAAAACTTTAGTAAGCAACTATAAATCTGCTTACCCCTTGGTATGCTGGCTGCGCGAGGCTAAGTGACTCCTGTACTTAAAAGACAGAAAAAAACCTACAAAGGCCGAACACCGAATAGCCACTGATGAGCAAAATGGGCAAATAGCACAAACAGGATGATACCCAAAACAATCACCAAAGCATTGCGTTGAATACCCAGGTTTGCATAAGTCACGTTCGCCGCTCTATCACGCCTGCGCAACACGGAATAGCCTGCAGCAGCCCAAATCAAAAACGCACCGAACAGAATTACGTCAGCCAGTCGGCCATTTGCCAGCAGGTGGGCGACAGCCCAAATTTTTACAGCCAACAGCATAGGGTGACCAACTGTGGCTTTGATGCGATTTCCTGGCACATAAGTTGCCACCAGAAAGATGAATGCAAACAGCATTAACAGCGCTGCCGCATGGTGAGTCCAGTGCGGAGGCATCCACAAAAATACCGGCGCCGCTCGCTCGATAGAAAATCCCCAAATAATCAGCGCAAAACCTGTCAGGGATAATAATGAGTAAGCGCCCTTCCAGGGCATCAGGCCGATACGTTGAACTTGTGCAGTACGCCAGTCACTGGCAACAATTTGAATCGAATGGACTCCGAAAAAAATAATTATCCCTAAAATCAGCATGCTCATTTTGATCCCCGTGTCATTTATTGATTATTAAAAACTGGAGTCCTACGAATAATGGCAACCCAATTACACGACTGATTGCTATTGGCTTCAATTGTTTTTTAAATGTCGTTTTCAACGGGTGCTGCAGTGACTTTATTAAACCACGGAGCGATGAACAGTCCAATTTCAAAAAGTACACACATCGGCACCGCTAACAATAACTGGCTGGTCACATCAGGCGGCGTGACTACCGCTGCGACAATAAATGCGCCTACGATGATATAGGGGCGAACGGCCCGGAGTTTTTCTATCGTAACAAAGCCCATCCGCACCAATACGATCACGATGATGGGGACCTCGAACGTCACGCCAAACGCCAAAAACATGGTCAGAACAAAATCCAGATAACTCTCAATGTCCGGCGCGACGGAAATCGATTTTGGGGCAAACTGGTTCACAAAAGCAAACACCACGCGGAATACGAAGAAATAACAAAACGCGACCCCCGCAACAAACAAGGCTGATGAAGAAATCACCAGTGGTGCAATCAGCCTCTTTTCATGCGCATACAGACCTGGAGCAACAAATGCCCAGATCTGATACAAAACCCAAGGTAGCGAAATAAGAAGCGCCACGACCAATGTGATTTTTACAGGAATCAGGAATGGCGTTATCACACCGGTGGCGATCATGTGCGCACCGGCAGGCAAAGCATCCATCATCGGTTTGGCGAGCAGATCAAAAATTTGCGATGCGAATGGCATCAACACCAGAAACACAATCACTACCACGACGGAAATGCGAACTAATCGGTCGCGCAATTCAATAAGATGGGAAATGAAGCTGGCTAAATTGTCGTTTTCGGACATAAATCTTTTCTAAAAAAACGACTGGGTGGTGGTCGGCTTGGAGCGATATCTGGCGACACGCGCTGAAGCCGATAACAATCTGGATTTACTGCCCTGCTGTTGTTTATACCAAGCGGGCAATGCAGAATTGCGCACTAACTTCTTACGTCGAAACTCTTTGGCTTTGCGAGTAATAGTGGCCGATTCGGGAACAATGTGCGCGGGATTCTGCCAAATTGAATTCACATTGGTTTCGACTTCGGCCATTTCGGCCGCGACGCTGGTCTTAAGGTCGGACGCCGCTTCCTGCATATCTTTTTGCACTTTGCGCAACTCGTCCAACTCGATCTCGCGACTGACTTCCGCTTTCACGTCGTTAAGATAACGCTGGGCACGACCTAGCAGAGAGCCTGCCATTCGCGCCACCTTGGGAAGTTTTTCAGGCCCGATAACGATCAGCGCAACAGCGCCTATCATGGCCAGCTTGGCCAGTCCGAGATCAATCATAACGATAGGAACCGCGTTGCATTATTTCTTTTCTTTAGCGTCGACATCAACCGTCGAGCTATCCGCAACTTGCGCGGCGGGTTTTTTTTCTTCGTCAGTTTTCATCCCGTCTTTGAACCCTTTGACGGCCTTGCCAAGATCTTCGCCGATATTGCCCAGTTTCTTGGTGCCAAAAACCAGCATCACAATCACTAAGACAATCAGCCAGTGCCAAATACTAAATGAACCCATTACAACTCCTTATTCGATCGATCAAATGTTCTTTGCATTCCAAGGCTTTGGACCGCCTATCAAATGTATATGCAAATGATACACCTCTTGTCCGCCATCTGGCCCCGAGTTCACCAAGGTTTTATATCCACCGTACCGTTCACCTGCCAGATCCGACCTGACCTCACAGCCTTGCTGCTTTGCCAATACCGGCACCAGGGCCAACATCTTACCCAACATTTCGGCATCACCCCCGACACAGTCAGACAAAGTTGAAATGTGGCGCTTGGGGATAATTAATAAATGAACAGGTGCAGCCGGAAAAATATCCTTAAAAACCATTAATTCATCATCTTCGTAAACGCGATCGGAATGAATTTCACCAGAGGCGATTTTACAGAACAGGCAATTTTCCATGCTCATTTCTCCAATTGGTCACGTAACTCGGCCTTGCGCGCGGCCTTTTCTTCGATACCGGAAATGCCTTCACGACGGCTCAATTCATCCAACACTGCCTGCGGGCTGATATCAAACTGGGCCAACATGATCAGTGAATGGAACCAAAGATCGGCGCATTCGTAAACCAGACCGACCGTCTCACCTGACACGCGCGCATCTTTGGCGGCCATCACGGCTTCAGTTGCTTCCTCACCGATCTTTTTCAATATCGCGTCATCGCCCTTGGCAAATAGCCGCGACACATAAGATTTTTCGGGATCGCCACCGTTTGCTAATTTACGAGATTCAATGATATTGGCCAGGCGCTGCAAGGTATCGCTCATAATAAAATCTTTATTTGGTAACTTCGTCTGGCAGCTGAATGACCGGCTCAACAATTTGCCATTCTGCTTCATCAATATTCAACTTTTGAAAAAAACAGGAGTGCCGCCCAGTATGACAGGCAATGTTGTCCACCTGCTCAACTTTCAGCAATATGACATCGGAGTCGCAATCAAGCCGAATTTCCTGCACTTTTTGGATATGGCCGGACTCTTCACCTTTATGCCATAACTTCTTACGCGAGCGGCTCCAGTAAACGGCTTCGCCTGACTCGACAGTCTTTTCAAGCGCTTCGCGGTTCATCCAGGCAAACATCAAGATATCGTTGCTACCACTTTGCTGAGCAATCACCGGCACCAATCCGTATTCGTCCCATTGGACCTTATTTAACCATTTACTGGCGTTTTTACTGATTGCCTTCATCGCTACGCTAACCTCATTGGAATGCCGCGTTCGGACATGTACTGTTTCGCTTCTTGGACCGTGTGCTGTCCGTAATGAAAAATGCTAGCCGCCAAAACCGCGTCGGCGTGTCCCAATTGAATGCCATCGGCCAAGTCTTGCAGACTGCCGACGCCACCCGATGCAATCACCGGGATACTGACCGCATCAGACACAGCCCGGGTTAATGCCAGATCGAATCCTGATTTGGTACCATCTTTGTTCATACTGGTCAGCAGGATTTCTCCTGCGCCGAGCTGCTCCAATCGACGCGCCCATTCAACGACGTCCAAACCCGTTTCATTGCGCCCGCCGTGCGTATACACGTGCCATGAATTGGGAGCAACCTGCTTGGCATCAATCGCCACAACGATGCATTGCGATCCGTATTTATGTGCAGCGTCAGCAACCAATGTCGGATTGCTGACTGCCGAGGTATTCATGCTGACTTTATCGGCACCGGCATTGAGCAGGCGCCGGATATCTTCCACGACCCGAACACCACCTCCGACTGTCAACGGTATAAACACTTGTGAGGCAACCGCCTCAATAATCGGCAAAATCAAATCACGTTTATCTGAACTGGCAGTGATATCCAAAAATGTAATTTCGTCAGCGCCTTGTGCGTCATACCGTCGGGCGATTTCAACCGGGTCTCCCGCGTCGCGTAACTCTGTAAAATTGACACCTTTGACTACCCGGCCAGCCGTGACATCAAGACAGGGAATGATCCGTTTCGCCAGAGTCATTCGATCTCACTTAATTCATCAGCGCGGTCTTGGGCCGTTTTCAAATCCAGTGTGCCTTCATAGATTGAACGTCCGCAAATCACCGCCTCAATACCTTCATCCTGCACGGCACACAGCGCTTCAATGTCCGCCAGAACGTGGATTCCGCCAGAGGCAATAATCGGGATGCTGACTGCACGCGCCAGGTTAACCGTTGCTTCAATATTCACGCCACCCATCATCCCGTCACGACCAATGTCGGTGTAGACAATCGCTTCAACGCCATAACCTTCGAATTTTTGCGCCAGATCGATGACTTCGTGACCGGACAATTTACTCCATCCATCAGTCGCTACCTTGCCATCTTTGGCATCAAGGCCAACAATGACCTGGCCCGGAAAGGCGCTGCAAGCGTCATGCAGGAATCCCGGGCTTTTCACTGCGGCCGTGCCAATGATGATGTAGCTCAAGCCGTTATTCAAATAGCGATCAATGGTGTCGAGGTCGCGAATCCCACCACCGAGTTGTACCGGAATTTCGTCGAGATCATTGTCTTCCGCGAAGCGCTGTACAGTTTTGATAATGGAGCGAATCGCCGCTTCATTTTTGGGCTTGCCGGCAAACGCACCGTTCAGGTCGACCAAATGCAATCGTCGCGCCCCTTTTTGCAACCAGTGCAATGCCATCTCGCCCGGATCTTCCGAGAACACGGTGGCTTGTTCCATATCACCTTGTTTTAAACGAACACAATGACCATCTTTTAGGTCGATAGCAGGGATGAGCAGCATGGCATGTATAAATGGTTAATTATGTGGGATAAAGAAAAATAGCCTGAATTTGATATTCTGGTAAGTACATTCGTTATAGCTTGTTTTAACGATTCTGTTAAGGTTTCCACGTTGCGAAATTTTTATATAATTGCAATCCCAATCCAGCACTTTTTTCAGGGTGAAACTGGGTGGCAAAAATATTATCACGAGCCACCGCGCTGGCAAATGGCCGGCCATAATCAGTCCAACCTACGGTGTGCGCGCTGTTACCTGGCTTTGCGTAATAACTGTGCACAAAATAAAAATAGCTGTGATCCGGGACGCCAGCCCAGATTGGGTGCGGATTTGTTAATTCTTGGTCAACCTGATTCCAGCCCATTTGCGGTACTTTAAATCGGGATCCATCTTCTTGCAATTGTCCGAACAAATCAAAGCGCTCCACGGTACCTGGGATTAAGCCCAGTCCTTCGACAGCGCCTTCGGCACTCCAGTCAAATAACATTTGTTCACCCACGCACACACCAAACAGCGGCTTGTTGCGTGAAGCCTCCAGCAACGCTTCATACAAACCGGAATCCCGCAGGCAGGACATGCAATCCGGCATCGCGCCCTGTCCCGGCAAAACCAGTCGGTCTGCTTGTTTGATATCTGCAACCCGGCCAGAAATGGATATGTTCGCTTCCGGTGCGGCGGCGCGCAGGGCTTGAGCAACTGAACGAAGATTTCCCATTCCGTAGTCAACCACAACGATTTTATTCATGGTTACAAACTACCCTTGGTCGATGGAATGATACCTACTGACCGCGGGTCCAACTCAACAGCCATGCGCAAAGCGCGGCCGAAAGCTTTAAATACGGTTTCGCATTGATGATGGGCGTTGTCACCGCGCAGATTGTCAATGTGCAAGGTGACCAAAGCGTGATTGACGAAGCCCTGAAAAAATTCATGGGTCAAATCGACATCAAAGGCGCCAATCATGGCGCGTTTAAAAGGAACGTGGAATTCAAGACCCGGTCGTCCCGAACAATCCAGCACCACGCGGGATAACGCTTCATCCAACGGGACGTAGGCATGACCGTAGCGACGAATACCTGATTTACTGGACAGCGCCTTGGCAAAAGCCTGCCCCAATGTGATACCGACATCTTCAACCGTGTGATGTGCATCAATATGCAAATCACCTTTGGCTTCAATGTCAAGATCAAACAGGCCGTGACGTGCAATCTGGTCGAGCATATGGTCCAGAAATGGCACCCCGGTATGGAGGTTTTGTTGACCGGTACCGTCAAGATTGATGGCAACGCGAATTTGAGTTTCATTCGTATTGCGTGTGACTTCGGCACGACGGGAAACGCTGGATGGTTGGGCGGGCATAATCAATCTATCAGGCAATTGGGCAAGGTAAGAAAAAATCGCAACAGGCGTCTATTTTATAGCAAGCCTGAGTGCATCCAGGAACAGTCGATTCTCTTCGTTTGTGCTTACCGTTACACGTAAGCAGTCGGCAAGCAGGCTGTGCATTTTACCGACATTTTTCACTAAAATTTTATGTCCAAGCAGTTTACCGAAAATTTGTTCGGCATTTGCCACACGAATCAATACAAAATTAGCCTGGGATGGAAATACGTGTACTCCCGGCATGCAGGCCAGCTGCGCGATCACTGCAGTGCGCTGGGCACAAATCTGGTTTGCCTGTTCACTAAACAATGGCAAATGATCAAGCAAAAATTCAGCCGCCGCAGCGGTGAGAACGTTGATATTGTAGGGCGGACGTACTTTTTCAATTTCAGCGAGAATCTCGCCAGAAGCTGACATATACCCAAGTCGGAGCCCAGCCCAACCCAGCTTGGAGACCGTGCGCATCACGACCAGGTTGGAAAATTCGGGCAGGCGCGTCATTATGCTGCCAGGGGCGAAGGGCTGGTAAGCCTCATCCACGACCACTAATCCGATATTGGCCATGGCATTGATTACGGCAATCAAATCTTCCTGGGCATACCAACTTCCAGTCGGATTATTCGGATTGGCCAAAAAAACCAGTGCAGGTTGGTGTTGATCGATGGCGGCAAGCAGGGCAGGCAGATCGAGCGTCAGATCTGCTCGCAGTGGAACACCGACAAATTGCATCCCGGCCAACTGCGCTGAAATGGCATACATCACAAAAGTCGGGACAGGTGCGACGACTGTTGCACCCGGTTTGGCACAGGCTACCGACATCATGCTGATGAGCTCATCAGAACCGTTACCCAATATCACCTCATAGCCGGTCGGCACGCCAAAGCCATCGCATATCTTATGTTTCAGATTTCGGTAACTGGGCACCGGGTAGCGATTTAATGCGACTTGTCCGAGGTGAGCCCCCAGTTCCGCCTTGATCGAATCAGGCAGGCCATATGGATTTTCCATCGCATCCAGCTTGACTACATTTCCGGCCTCGGCGACATAATAAGAAGTTTGGGCCAGAATTTCTGGTCGCACTATTTTTTTTACCAGTGACATCACTTATCCATGCTTATTTAGTCTTACTTCAGTCTTAATTCAGCTGATCGGGCGTGAGCCTGCAACCCTTCTCCGTACGCCAATTCAGCTGCAACTTTACCCAAGGTTTGCGCACCGGCTTCGCTGATACAAATAACGCTGCTGCGCTTTTGAAAATCGTAGACACCCAAGGGTGATGAAAATCTGGCGGTGCGCGAAGTCGGCAATACGTGATTCGGCCCTGCACAATAATCACCCAAAGCTTCGGACGAATAGCGGCCTAAAAACAATGCTCCTGCGTGGCGGATTTTCGCGGCCCACTGATGGGGATTTTGTGCCGAAACCTCCACATGCTCGGCAGCAATTGCATTAGCGATCGCACAGGCCTCATCCATGTCGCGCACTTTAATCAAGGCCCCACGCTGGGTCAGCGAAGTGCGGATAATTTCCTTGCGCGGCATCGCTTCGATCAAACGTTGTATTGAAAGTTCCACGGCAGCGATATAAGTTTCATCGGGACAGAGCAAAATCGATTGCGCCAGTTCATCGTGTTCGGCCTGCGAAAACAGATCCATTGCAACCCAGTCTGGATCAGTCGTTCCGTCGCACAACACCAGTATCTCAGACGGCCCGGCAATCATATCGATCCCAACTGTGCCAAATACGCGGCGCTTGGCTGCTGCCACATAGGCATTACCCGGGCCGACGATTTTGTCTACGGCTGGCACCGTCTGCGTGCCAAACGCCAAGGCCGCGACGGCTTGCGCGCCACCGATCGTAAATATCCGATCGACCTTGGCTACCCAGGCGGCCGCCATGACCAGGGGGTTTTTCACGCCATCCGGAGTCGGCACCACCATGATAACTTCATGAACGCCTGCAACTTTGGCCGGAATAGCGTTCATCAAAACCGATGAAGGGTATGCCGCTTTGCCACCGGGAACGTAAATGCCGACTCGATCCAGCGGTGTCACTTTTTGACCAAGCTCCGTACCATCGGCTTCGGTGTAGCTGAAACCGTCTGACCCACAGGATTTTTTTTGCACTTCATGATAGGCACGAACCCGCTGCGCTGCGATTTCCAATGCGTTGCGCCGTTCGACACTCAAGCCATCAAATGCCGATTGCCATTCTGACTTGGGAATTTCGAGTTCGGACAGGGATATGGCCTGCATGCGATCGAATCGATTCGTCGCGTCCAGCACTGCCTGATCACCACGCTGTTTGACATCCGCCATAATTTGCAGCACGGCGCGATCAATTGCATCATCCTGACCGGCGTCAAATGCCAGCAGATTCGTCAGCCTTGCCTGAAAATCAGCCTGGGTGGAATTTAGTTTGGTGATCTGAAGTGCAGACATGATTGGCTAAATATTGGATTGCAGTTTGGAAGACGAATTTGAAGCAGCTTCGAACGCCGCAATGATAGGTTGCAGCGTTTCACGTTTTAATTTCAGTGCTGCCTGATTGACGATTAAGCGTGACGAGATATTCATAATGTGCTCGACTTCAATCAAATTATTGGCGCGCAGCGTATTGCCTGTGCTGACCAGATCGACAATCGCGTCGGACAGTCCGACCAGCGGGGCCAACTCCATCGATCCATATAGTTTGATGAGGTCTACATGCACCCCCTTTGCGGCGAAATGGCTGCGCGCAATTTCTACATATTTGGTCGCCACCCGCAACCGGGCACCCTGACGCACAGCACTGGCATAGTCAAATCCAACCGCCACGGCAACTGACATCCGACAGGCTGCAATCTGCAAGTCCAGCGGCTGGTATAGACCTTCCCCGCCGTGTTCGATCAGGACATCTTTACCGGCCACGCCGAAATCGGCGGCGCCGTACTGAACATAGGTCGGCACATCCGATGCGCGCACGATGATGACGCGCAAACCAGGGTTGGAAGTTGCCAAAATTAATTTACGCGACGTTTCAGGATCCTCCAGAACCTTGATTCCGGCGGCTTCCAATAATGGTAGCGTGTCGTTGAAAATGCGCCCCTTGGACAGGGCTAAAGTCAGTGGAGTAGTCATGGGCAAACTAAGAAACGCGTCTAATATTGGCTCCGAGAGCGGAGAGCTTCACTTCCATCCGATCATAGCCGCGATCCAGATGGTAGATCCGGTCGATCAAGGTATCACCTTCAGCAACCATTGCCGCGATCACCAGGCTGGCCGACGCGCGTAAATCGGTCGCCATAACCGGAGCACCGATCAATCTGTCCACACCGCGCACCAATGCCGTATGACCATCAATTTCTATCGATGCACCCAGCCGGTTCAACTCTTGGACATGCATAAAGCGATTTTCGAAAATTGTTTCCGATACCTGACTGGTGCCTTGCCCAACACAGTTCATGGCCATAAATTGCGCCTGCATATCCGTAGGAAAACCGGGATATTCCGTGGTTCTGAAACTGACTGCTTTGGGCCGCGCCGACATCTGGATACGGATTGAATCGGGTTCCGTGATCAAAATCGCGCCGGCCTCACGCAGCTTGTCCAATACCACGTCCATAATATCGACACGGGTATTTCTTAATGTAACGTCCCCGCCCGCAGCCGCTACAGCGCAGAGAAACGTGGCGGCCTCCACCCGATCCGAAATAATCGCATGCTTGGCACCATGTAACTGATCGACCCCTTGAATGACCATACGTGAACTGCCTATCCCGCTGATTTTGGCCCCCATGGCAACCAGCAAATTGGCCAGGTCAACAACCTCGGGTTCACAGGCGGCGTTCTCCAAAATGGTTTCACCCTCGGCCAGGGTAGCGGCCATCAACAGGTTTTCGGTACCGGTCACCGTGATCATATCTGTCACGATGCGCGTGCCTTTCAGCTTTTTCGCCTTGGCGTGAATATAGCCGGCTTCAATGGTGATTTCAGCGCCCATCGCCTGCAGGCCTTTGATGTGCTGGTCAACCGGGCGTGCACCAATTGCGCAACCGCCGGGCAAAGACACTTTGGCTTCGCCAAAGCGCGCCAACAACGGGCCCAATGCCAGTATCGAAGCACGCATGGTTTTCACCAGATCGTAGGGCGCTTCGTAATTTTGAATCTGGCTGCCGTTCAGGGTAATCGAGCTCCCCGAGGTGTCCATGCGCAGCCCCATTTGGCTCAGCAATTTCTCCATGGTAGAAACGTCTTTGAGCAGCGGCAGATTGGTCAGATGCACATCGTCGCTGGTCAACAGACCAGCACATAAAATTGGCAAGGCTGCGTTTTTCGCACCCGAAATCAGGACTTCACCGGTTAATCGTGAGCCGCCAGTAATCAGTAATTTATCCATTATTCTGCAAATTCTTCCGGAGTCAGGGTCTTCATGGACAGGGCATGGATTTCCTCGCGCATCCTGTCACCCAACACGGCATAGACCATTTGGTGACGCTGGATCAGGCGCTTGCCTGCGAATGCCGGGGACACAATCGTGGCCTGAAAGTGCTGGCCATCGCCCTCAACAGCGAGATGGGTGCACTGCAACCCGGTGGAGATGTAATTCTTGATTTGTTCAGGGGTGGGTAACACGCTCAGTCCTCATTAGCTTATTCTTAACTTCTTAACTTATAACCGGTCTTTAACATTTGTAAGGCAACGCCAGCCAGCACCACAAAAAACGCCAGCACAATCAACAGGCTGTGGATTGGATTGACATCGGACTGTCCAAAGAATCCATAGCGGAAACCGTCGATCATATAGAAAAACGGATTAAACCGGGATATGGTAAGCCAAATTGGTGGTAATGAATGGATCGAATAAAACACGCCAGATAAAAATGTTGCCGGCATGATCAGGAAATTTTGGAAAGCCGCCAGCTGGTCAAATTTTTCAGCCCAGATTCCGGCAATTAATCCCATCGTGCCCAAAATAGCAGCGCCGAGAAACGCAAACAAAATTATCCAAAGCGGAGCCTGAAAGCTCAGGTCGGCAAACCAGGCAGTAATCACGAACACTCCCAGGCCGACCACCAGCCCGCGCACAATCGACGCCAGAACGTAGGCAGAAAATACTTCCCAATACGACAGCGGTGGCAACAGGATAAACACCAGGTTGCCGGTAATTTTGGACTGGATCAGCGACGAGGACGAATTGGCAAATGCATTTTGCAGCACACTCATCATCACCAGGCCGGGTATCAAAAATGCCGTGTACTGAACCCCGGAAAATACTTGCACATGTTTGTCCAACACGTGGCCAAAGATCAACAGATACAGCATTGCTGTCATGATCGGTGCCGTGATGGTTTGCGTTGCGACTTTCCAGAACCGCAAAATTTCTTTATAAAACAAGGTTTGAAAGCCGATCATTGATGTGCACCATCCATTATTTGTATAAACACGTCTTCCAGATCCGCCTGCTGCAGCTGCAGTTCATCAACGACGCAACCGGCTTGACGCAAGCTCGCCAGAATCGGCTCGATCTCTTCGCTATGGTTAATGCGCAAGGACGTGTAAGTGGATTCAATCGGGATCTGAATTGATTTCAAGGAGGCCGGCAAAGGCGCTCCGGACAGGCGCAGCTTTAACTGAGACCCTGCCACCTGCTTTAACAGCGCCTCGGTAGTATCCAGGGCCACCACTTTGCCGCCCTTTAACATGGCGATCCGACTGCACAGGGCCTGCGCTTCTTCGAGATAATGGGTGGTCAATACGACAGTGTGGCCTTCGCGATTCAAGCGTCCGATAAACTTCCACAGTGTCTGGCGCAACTCGACGTCCACACCGGCAGTAGGTTCATCGAGGACGATGATTGGCGGTTTGTGCACCAGCGCCTGCGCCACCAGAACGCGGCGTTTCATACCCCCCGACAGCGCGCGCATATTGGTATCGGCTTTGTTGGTCAGATCAAGATTTTCCATGATCTCATCGATCCACGCATCGTTGCGTTTTATACCGTAATAACCCTGCTGCATGCGCAGCGTTTCGCGCACGGTAAAAAATGGATCAAACACCAGCTCTTGCGGCACAACGCCCAACTGGCGGCGCGCCTCACGATAATCGGTCTGCACGTCGTGGCCCATCACAGTCACCTGTCCGGAACTGGGGCGATTTAATCCGGCGATAATCGAAATCAGTGTCGTCTTACCTGCGCCGTTAGGTCCGAGCAATCCAAAGAATTCACCTGGTTCAATTGACAGTGACACGCCATCGAGAGCCTTGAGCGTCCCATAGCTTTTTTTAATATCGGTAATTTGTATGGCCGCCATGGGCTGAATGCTTTATTTTAGTTGGGTTTGACAGGCCGAATAGCGGCCAGCGATAACGCTTTAAACGTAGAGCGCTGATTATAGGGGAAAACCACAGTTTTGACTTAACAACTCGAGCGACACCAAACTACCTGCCGAATTCACTACATGAATTCGGCCACCCCATAAACCTGAATCATATGATTCAGATTGACGGGCATATCGACAAACTTGAGATCAACTTTGCGTTCCAGAGCATGGCGCTTCCATGCAAGCATGCAGGCCACTGCACTGGAATCTATATTGCCGGTCTGGCTGAACGTAAACGATGCCTGACCAGAGTCAATCGCGGCAATCCCCGCTGCCAGTTCACTGGCAGCGGTTTCATGGGTAAATATTGCTGCAGGCGTAAACATTATGCTGATTTTTTAGCAAAGCTAACTGCCAATTTAGCATTCTTGTCGGTCAAGGCTTTGATCAAACCGTTGATGCCGGTTTTGTTAATTTCCGCAGTAAAGTTACCTTTATATGTTTCAATTAACCACGCACCCAACACATTGATGTCGTAAATCTTCCAGCCATCGGTACCCTTGCGCAAGCGGTAGTTCAATTCGATTACCTGTCCGGCACGCGGCGTCACCACCTGACTGCGCACTTCAACATCGGTATCGGCCGGGTCAGCGCGATATGGTTTGTATTCCAGACGTTGATCTTTTACCTGGGTTAACGCACCCGAGTAAGTGTAGACCAACAGGGTCCGAAACTGTTTCACCAGCTCTTGTTGCTGCTCCGTCGTGGCATCGCGCCAATTGCGTCCGGCTGCCATTTGAGTCATACGTTGAAAGTCCACGTAAGGCAACACTTTGGCTTCCACCAAATTCAATATTTTTTGTTGATCGCCGGCCTGGATATCCTTATCCGTTTTGGCCACTTCCAACACCTCCTGACTGATTCGCTTGATCAAGACGTCCGGCGTTTCATCGGCTGCATGCGCCATACCCAAACACAGGGCAAATCCGGCAAATAATGAGCAACACTTTTTCAAGATATTCATATGTAATCCTATTGAGTTAATTTACGGTTACGGTGCAGCCGCAGTTTTTGCTTCGGACGATGCGGGAGCAGCTGACGTGCCAGCTGCATCTGCTTTAGCGTTGGCGTCGTCTTCCTCGTTCTGCTTGCGCATCTCTTCTTCATCAAGTTTGTTTTGTTTATGATTTTTGCGGGTCTCAATCTGACCGGCAATGCGCTGCAAATACGCGTCACGCACAAATATATATTCGTCTAATGACGCTGCCTGCAGTAGTGAAAAAGAACCCAGATAACCGGCACGTTTGTCGACCAAACGAATTGCGTCGCCGGAATTTCGGACCCACACCGGACGGACATAGCTGAATACATCGCCATAATAATCGACCGGCAAAGCTACCGTATCGCGGGTAACCGAAGGTCCTAAAAACGGCAAGACCAGGTATGGTCCGTTGGGTACTCCCCAGACGCCCAAAGTCTGTCCCAGGTCGTTTCTATGCTTCGGGATATTGGCTTCCGAAGCGATATCCAACACACCTAAAAATCCAAACGTACTGTTGATTCCTACGCGCATAAAATCGGTAAACCCGTCTTCCACATTGCCCTGTAAAAAGCTGTTAATACCGGTCCAGATATCGTTGAAGTTGCCAAAAAAATTGCCGATGCCGGTTTGAACAAAGCTCGGGGTATTGTCGGCATACACTTGCGCAACCGGTCTGAAAACCCTTTTATCGAACTTATCATTAAACTCGAAAGTCGCTCGATTGGTTTGCTCAAACGGGTCGATCGCGGAGGTTTTGTCCTCGCCCGATGTCGTCGCACATCCAGCCAACACCAGCATGCTGAGTGCAATCAATGTGCCTGTACTTAGTGATTTTAAATTCATTTTCCTGAATCCTTCCCTTCTGCTGCCTTACTGAATAAAAACTGACTGATCAGGTTTTCTAAAACAATGGCAGATTGTGTCATCGTGATTTTGTCACCCGCTGCGAGGTTATTGGCATCACCACCAGGTTCGATACCAACATACTGTTCTCCTAATAATCCTGAGGTCAAAATTTTTGCAGAACTATCCTTGGGAAACTTATACTTTTTATCCAACTGCATATTTACAATTGCCTGATAGGTGTGGTCGTCAAACGTAATGTCGCCAATGCGGCCAACCACGACACCGGCACTTTTAATTGGCGCCCGCGGTTTTAATCCGCCGATATTGTCGAACTTGGCCAAAACCACGTAAGTATCGCCCGACGACATCGCGCTCATATTCCCGACTCTTAACGCCAGGAACAACAGGGCGGCTGCACCCAGCAGTACAAACAGGCCCACCCAAAAATCTATCGCTTTGTTTTGCATTTCATATCCTTCTAACTCTTTAACGTCCGTAACTACTTATTGGTTGGCTGTACAGCAAATTTCTCATTATTTTCGGCAACGCCCTATCTAAACATCAATGCCGTCAATACGAAATCCAGCCACAACACCATCAAACTCGACATCACCACCGTTCTGGTGGTGGCCCGGGAGACTCCCTCGGGTGTTGGTTGCGCCTGGTAACCCTGATAAATCGCGATAAAAGTCGCCGCGAATCCAAACACAATACTTTTGATGACACCATTGCCGATATCTTCCCAGACATCAACGCCACCTTGCATCTGCGACCAGAACGACCCCTCGTCAACGCCAATCAACTGCACGCCAACCAGATAACCGCCAAAGACACCCATGGCGGTAAACAATGCGGCCAACACCGGCATGGCAAAAATACCCGCAATAAAGCGCGGCGCCAAAACATACTGGAGCGGATTAACGGCCATCATTTCCATCGCTGCCAGTTGTTCGCCAGCTTTCATCAAACCAATTTCGGCCGTCAACGAGGTGCCGGCACGTCCGGCAAACAACAATGCAGTAATCACCGGACCCAACTCTCTGGTCAAGGATAAGGCCACCAGCAAACCCAGCGCTGATTCCGAACCATAGCGATTTAAGGTGTAATAGCCTTGGTAGCCCAATACAAACCCGACAAACAAGCCAGATACCAAAATAATCACCAGCGAATAATTGCCAATAAAATGAACTTGGGCAATCACCAGGCGTGGACGTCGCCATAGACCCAGTCCGCTTAACAAGATTGCAAACAAGGTGCGAAATGCCAGCCCCAATTCGGATAGCCAACTTAATGTCGCGTGGCCGGTCTGGCTGATCAGGCGTTGAATCATCTTGCAGCCCCCATTCCCAAATCCTTTGCCAGCGACACCCCTGGATAATGAAAAGGAACCGGACCATCGGGTTTGGCATTAACAAACTGACTCACATAGGGATGGTCTGAGGCAAGCATCTCAGCGGGCGTGCCCTGCGCAATGATTGCCCCTTCAGACAGGAAATACACATAGTCGGCAATCCCAAACGATTCGTGGACATCATGTGACACCAGTATTGAGGTTGAACCTAGTGCATCGTTCAATTGACGAATCAGGTTCGCAGTCACGCCCATCGAAATCGGATCAAGACCGGCAAACGGTTCGTCATACATGACTAACTGCGGATCCAGCGCAATCGCACGCGCCAACGCGACTCGTCTGGCCATGCCGCCGGAGATTTCTGAAGGTTTCAGGTGAGCGGCGTTGCGCAATCCGACTGCATTCAGTTTCAACAACACCAGGTCATGCAGTAAACCTTCCGGCAAATTAGTGTGCTCGCGCAATGGGAACGCCACATTTTCAAATACGGTCAGATCGGTGAATAAAGCACCATGTTGAAATAACATGCCCATGCTGCGACGCTGCTTATAAAGAGCTTTGCTTTCGGATGCAGCAATTGGACTGCCGAGCAAAGTGACTTGCCCGGATTGGGGCGCAATCAACCCACCGATCAACCGCAAGATAGTCGTCTTGCCCGAACCGGAGCCACCCATCACGGCGACTACTTTATTGCGCGGGAATTGCATATTGAGACCCGATAAAATAGGGCGGTCTCCGTACGAAAAATGCAAATTTTGAATTTCAACGAGATTAGTCACGGCAGGAGGGTTTTTTTACAGTCCGCCATTGTAGTGCAAAACCCCAAAACCCTGCTGAGCGCCAATTGGTCAAGACTTGTTGATATGTAACGAACCAGTTACAAGAAAGTGACACTGCGCTGGGGATTCCAGCAATTGTGAAATCCCACCATCCGCATTCTTAACTCGGCAACAATGAACTACCCATCAAGAATTTATCAACTGCCTGGGCGCATTGTCGTCCTTCCCGTATAGCCCACACCACCAATGATTGACCACGTCGCATGTCACCGGCAGCAAATACTTTGCCGACGGAGCTGGCATACGCGCCCGCTCCCTCAGTCGCAGCCCGGGCATTGCCGCGCGCATCTGCATCGATACAAAAAGACGACAAAACTTGTTGCACTGGGGAGACAAATCCCATCGCCAGCAAGACCAGATCAGCTTTGATTTCGAATTCACTGTCGGGAATTTCATGCATCTTTCCGTCGCGCCACTCAACCTTTGCGGCAATCAGTTTTTCCACTTTTCCGTTGCGCCCTTCCAGACGCTTGGTGGTAATCGACCAATCCCGTTCGCAACCTTCCTCGTGTGACGACGAAGTGCGCAGCTTAATTGGCCAGTACGGCCATACCTGGGAAATATTTTCTTTTTCCGGCGGCATAGGCATGACCTCAAACTGAATCACCGATGCCGCGCCATGCCGGTTCGATGTGCCGACACAATCGGAACCCGTGTCACCACCGCCAATCACCACAACGTGTTTGCCGCCAGCCTTGATCTGATCCTTCACTTTATCGCCCGCATTAACCTTGTTTTGCAGCGGTAAAAACTCCATGGCAAAGTGCACCCCTTTTAATTCACGGCCCGGCACCGGCAAATCGCGCGGTTGCTCGGCGCCACCGGCTAAAATGATCGCGTCGAATTGTTCCTGCAGCTGATCCGGGGTAATGGTTTCCTGTGACCAGTTGGTAATCGTTTTCGGGAAGCTGGTGACGTCGCCGACCAAAACGCCGGTCTTAAACTCGACTCCTTCGGCCTGCATTTGTTCGATGCGTCGGTCAATATGTAATTTTTCCAATTTAAAGTCAGGAATCCCGTAGCGCAACAATCCACCAATCCGGTCATTTTTTTCGAAGACGGTAACTGCATGGCCAACCCGCGCCAGCTGCTGTGCCGCGGCGAGACCTGCCGGACCAGAGCCCACCACCGCAACTTTTTTACCGGTTTTAACACCAATTTTCTGCGGCTTGATCCATCCGTTTTCCCAACCCTTGTCGATAATAAAAATCTCAATCGATTTAATGCCGACCGCGTCAGAATTTATCCCTAAGGTACAGGCGGTTTCACAAGGCGCCGGACAGATTCTGCCGGTGAATTCCGGAAAATTATTGGTTGAATGAAGCGTATGCAAGGCTTCCTGATAATTACCGCGATACACCAGATCGTTCCAATCCGGGATGATGTTATTCACCGGGCAGCCGTTATTACAAAACGGAATCCCGCAATCCATACAGCGCGCGGCCTGCGTCTTTGCCGACGTATCGTCCAGATGCAGCAAAAATTCCTTGTAATGTTTTACGCGTGTGGCCGGCGCTTCTGCCGCTTCCTGCAAACGCGCAAATTCCATAAATCCGGTTACTTTACCCATGTCGATTCCTTATGCCGCCAGCGGCGCTGTGTTTTGGTTCGTTTGCATTTCGGACAGTGCGCGCTGGTATTCAAGCGGGAATACCTTGATAAACCTGGCGCGACTACGCGACCAGTCGTCGAGCAGATTCCGTGCCCTGGTACTGCCGGTATGTTTGAAATGCCGCTCAATCAAATTCCGCAAAATCGCTTCATCGGTTTCGGGCGCACCGCCACGCAACACGCTGTGCAACAGTGCATCGCTATGTGCCTGCTGTTCAACGCTTGATAAAAGCGGCTCTAGCGTTACCATCGCCATATTGCATTTGCTGGTGAAGTCACCATGCTCATCGTAGACATAAGCGATTCCACCGGACATCCCGGCCGCAAAGTTCCGCCCTGTCTCGCCCAGCACAATCACCGTGCCGCCCGTCATGTACTCGCAGCCATGGTCCCCGGTTCCCTCAACGATTGCTGTCGCGCCAGAATTACGCACCGCAAAGCGCTCACCAGCGACACCGTTGATAAATGCTTCACCCGCTATCGCACCATACAAAACTGTATTGCCGCAAATGATGTTGTCAACTGCGCGCCCACGGAACTCGGTATTCGGGCGCAGAATCACCCGACCACCAGACAAACCCTTACCGACATAATCATTCCCTTCGCCGACCAGATCGAGGGTAATCCCCTGCGCCAGAAACGCCGCAAACGATTGCCCGGCCGTGCCCTGCAACTGGATATGGATCGTGTCATCGGGCAAACCAGCCTGACCGAATTTTTGCGCGACCAGACCTGACAACATGGTCCCAACTGTGCGATTGACGTTTTTGATCGGCGAAATAAACGATACTTTTTCCTGCGTATTCAAGGCAATTTGCGCCTGCGCAATCAGTTTATGATCCAGCGCTTTTTCCAAGCCATGATCCTGGCTGGATACATGGCGGGTCGGACCTTCCTTGACCACGTGATGGAAAATATTGCTGAAGTCCAGGCCTTGTGCCTTCCAGTGCGTGATCGCTTTGGACTTGTCCAGCAAATCGACCCGGCCGATCATTTCATCAAAGCTGCGCAAGCCCAATTGCGCCATGATCTGACGCGCCTCTTCAGCGACAAAGAAGAAATAGTTCACCACATATTCAGGTTTTCCTGAGAACTTGGCGCGCAGCACCGGGTCTTGTGTTGCCACGCCAACCGGGCAGGTGTTCAAGTGGCATTTGCGCATCATGATGCAACCTTCGGTGACCAGCGGTGCGGTGGCAAAGCCGACTTCATCCGCACCCAGCATGGCCGCAATTACAACGTCGCGCCCGGTTTTCATTTGACCATCAGCCTGCACACGCACCCGGCCACGCAAACCATTGAGTACCAGAGTTTGCTGGGTTTCCGACAAACCCAATTCCCATGGCGTGCCAGCATGCTTGACCGAAGACAGCGGCGAAGCGCCCGTGCCGCCATCATGACCGGCAATCACCACGTGATCAGCTTTGGCTTTGCTCACACCGGCGGCGATGGTACCGACGCCAACGCGCGACACCAGTTTGACTGAAATCGAGGCGCGTGAATTAGCGTTTTTCAGATCATGGATGAGCTGTGCGAGGTCTTCAATTGAATAAATATCGTGATGCGGTGGCGGTGAGATCAAGCCCACACCCGGCACAGAAAAGCGCAGTTTTGCAATGTATTCCGAAACCTTGTGTCCAGGCAGCTGTCCGCCTTCACCAGGCTTGGCACCCTGCGCCATCTTGATCTGGATCTGGTCAGCCGAATTCAGATATTCGGCCGTGACACCAAAGCGCCCCGACGCGACCTGCTTGATGCGTGAACGCAGTGAATCACCATCCTGCAGAGGAATATGCACCTTGATCTGCTCATCACCCAATATCGATGCCAGCGTTTCACCCTGCCTGATCGGGATCCCTTTCAATTCCTGCTGATAGCGCACCGGATCTTCACCACCTTCACCGGTATTCGATTTGCCACCAATGCGGTTCATTGCCACGGCCAAAGTAGTATGCGCCTCAGTACTGATCGAACCCAGCGACATCGCGCCAGTTGCAAAACGTTTGACAATATCTTTGGCGGACTCAACCTGATCAAGCGGAATTGCTTTAGCCGGATCAATTCTGAATTCAAACAGACCGCGCAAAGTCATGTGCCGCTTGGACTGATCGTTGATAATCTGCGCATATTCCTTATAAGTGCTGAAGTTATTGTTGCGTGTCGAATGCTGCAGTTTTGCAATCGCATCCGGCGTCCACATATGATCTTCACCGCGAATGCGGAAGGCGTATTCACCGCCCGCATCCAGGTCTTCTGCCAGTACCGGGTCGGCACTGAATGCCTGTTTATGCAGCAGCAAGGCTTCCTGCGCCACTTCAAAGACTCCGATTCCTTCCACATTCGACGCGGTGCCCCGGAAATACTTGTCGACCAGAGATTTATTCAGGCCTACAGCTTCAAAAATCTGCGCACCACAATATGACATATAGGTCGAAATACCCATTTTCGACATGACTTTCATCAAGCCCTTGCCAATTGCCTTGGTGTAGTTATAGATTGCCTGATCGGCGCTGATCTGCAACTCGCCCGCCATCTGCTGCAGCGACTGCATTGCCAGGTATGGGTGCACCGCTTCCGCGCCATAACCGGCCAGCAAGGCAAAGTGATGCGTCTCGCGCGCCGAGCCGGTATCAACAACCAGCCCCGTGGTTGTGCGCAAACCGCGACTGACCAGATGCTGATGCACGGTGGAGGTAGCCAGCAAAGCGGGAATCGCAACGCTGGCTTCATCGATGGTACGATCAGAGACGATGATAATGTTGTGGCCGGATTTCACCGCATCCACCACCTCAGCACAAATCGAAGCCAGACGCGCCTCGATGCCTTCCTTGCCCCACGCGACCGGATAACAGATATTCAGCACGTACGATTTGAATTTTCCGCCGGTGTATTCGCTGATATTTTTCAGGCGCGCCATGTCAGCAAAATCGAGCACCGGCTGTGACACTTCAAGACGCATCGGTGGATTGACGTTATTCGTATCCAACAGATTTGGCTTGGGTCCGATAAACGAGACCAGCGACATCACCATCGCTTCGCGAATCGGGTCAATCGGCGGATTGGTAACCTGGGCAAATAACTGCTTGAAATAGTTATACAGCGTCTTGTACTTGTTCGATGTCACGGCCAGCGGCGAATCGTTACCCATTGAGCCGACCGCCTCATCACCGGTCAGAGCCATCGGCGTCATCAGGAACTTGATATCTTCCTGGGTATAACCGAAAGACTGCTGCAGATCCAGCAGGTTCACGTTGGAGAGGGGCAGTTCCGGCGCATCGGGCAGCTTGCTTAAACGAATCCGCACCGAGTTGATCCACTGTTTATACGGCTTGGCGTTGGCATAAGTGTTCTTGATTTCCTGGTCGTCGATGATGCGGCCGGCATCCAGATCGATCAGGAACATTTTTCCTGGCTGCAGCCGCCATTTTTTGATTATTTTCGATTCGGGAATCGGCAAGGTACCTGACTCGGACGCCATCACAACCAGATCATCATCGGTAATGATGTAGCGCGCCGGACGCAAACCGTTGCGATCCAGCGTGCCGCCGATTTGACGACCGTCGGTAAATGCCATCGCGGCAGGACCATCCCAGGGCTCCATCATTGCGGCATGGTATTCATAAAACGCGCGACGGTTATCATCCATCATGGCGTGATTTTCCCAGGCTTCGGGGATCATCATCATCATGGCCTGGGCGATCGGGTAACCGGCCATGACCAGCAATTCCAGCGCGTTGTCAAAACAGGCGGTGTCGGACTGACCTTCAAAGATCAGCGGAAACAATTTTTGCAAATCACTGCCCAGCACGGCCGAACTCATCACGCCTTCACGGGCGCGCATCCAGTTGAAGTTTCCTTTGACGGTATTGATTTCGCCGTTATGAGCGATCATCCGGTATGGGTGGGCCAGCGGCCATTCCGGGAATGTATTGGTTGAAAAACGTTGATGCACCAGGCACAGCGCTGAGATAAAGCGCTGATCCTGAAGATCTTTGTAATACACGCCGACCTGAGTCGCCAGCAGCAACCCTTTGTAGACGATGGTACGCGCCGACATCGAGGGTACGAAGTATTCCTTGCCGTGCAGCAGATGCAGCGCTTCAATCGCGTGCACCGCCGATTTGCGGATTACATATAACTTGCGTTCGAGCGCATCGGTGACCATGATATCCGGACCGCGTCCGATAAAAATCTGCCGGATCACCGGTTCCTTGGCACGTACGGTCGGCGACATCGGCATGTCTTTATCGACCGGCACGTCGCGCCAACCCAACACTATCTGACCTTCGATACGCACCGAACGTTCGATTTCCTGCTCGCAGGCCAGACGTGAAGCGTGTTCCTTGGGCAAAAACACCATCCCAACCCCATACTCGCCCGGTGGCGGCAGGGTGACCTGTTGTCTGGCCATCTCTTCGCGGAAAAACTGATCCGGGATTTGCACCAGAATACCGGCGCCGTCACCCATCAGCTCATCTTCACCTACCGCACCGCGATGATCAAGGTTCTGCAGAATCAGCAAGCCCTGCTCCACAATCGCGTGACTTTTTTGTCCCTTGATATGGGCGACAAAACCCACACCGCAGGCATCGTGTTCATTATTTGGATCGTACAGACCTTGGGCTTCCATCATTCTTCTCCACAAAATGGCCGGGCAATTGGGCCAGGAATCGGCATTGCGCCAACTTCAAGCCTCAAAGAATAATGCACTGCAAAATATAAGACAACTGAATTAAATAGGGTCAGATTAAATTAAATTAGATAAAAATTGAATTTTATATTTAATAGGGACAGAGTAAATTCAGGGGGCGAACCAGAAATAATTTTAATTGCAATTTACCAATGCAATTCCTGGACCCAGAACTGGCAGTAAATTTTAGCTTGGCGACAAGAGCTTATTTTCCAGCCTTGGCCGACCACGCTTCAATGGATTGACCCTGCGACTGGCCTGTTTTTCCAACTGTTCTTTGAACAGCGCGGAGCCTAGAGGCCAACCTTTCAAAATTGCCTTGGTCAACTCGTCCACTTCTTTCGATGTGAGCGCTAGCTCCATCAATTCCTTATACGCAGCCTCACGTTGAAATGGTGTATTACCCAAATTCCAATACAAAGGGTGGTCGCTGATCATAGGGTCAACCAGGGCGCCAACATGATGCAGATAACTTGAGTCAGCATAATCGGCAGGTTTACCAACCAATCCGGCCCGAGTTGGACAGGATTCAATGAAACGACTGCACAGCATAAAATAATGTGCTGAGTCGATCACCAAGGATTTGAAGCGCCCCTGCCAAAGTGTGCCGGCCCGGTCATAGCGTCTGTTAAAATAAGGGACATAGTGTCGCCCTACCCACTGCATCATCTTCCCCAAACCCTCATCAGACTTCGGCGTAACCAGTAATTGAAAATGATTCGGCATGAAGACATAGGCATGAATTGCGACCTCAAACTTTTTTGCCGCCTCAGTCAACACCCGCCGAAACACGACCATGTCACTCGCATCATGAAAAATGATCCGATTGTCATTGCCGCGCTGCGAGACGTAATGTTGCTGATTTGCCAGCGCCAGTCGTGGTAGCCGTGCCATGTTCGGTTGCTAACTGACTTTGCGAGCGCTGGTTCTTGGTTTCGCGGCTGCGCGAGTTGAAGATCTGGCGGCCGCTTTGCGCAGCGGTTTTTTGGCAGTTTTTGCCGGGGCGGCGGATTTCGAATCAGACTTCTTGGCGGATGATTTGACTAAATTTTCCGACACAGACTTTGCCGCTTCATAGTTAGCCGCGCTTTTTTCCAGTGCCGTGCCCAGCGCCTGCTTAAATTGATCCTGCACGTTTTGCCACCACACCGCCGACTGACTGATTAGGGGTGAGGTTTCTTCGGTACCACTTGCTGCGCCCTTGGCATGGCTGGCTTTGGACTTTTCGGAAGTTGCCGACTCTTCTGATTTGGTATCAACTTCAGGCTTGGATTCCGCAGATTTTGCCGGGCTCCCCGTGAACGGATACATGTTTTCTCCGCTATTCATTCCCTGCATGGTTTTTGACATCGTGGAACTGAGTGAATGGAGAGTTGCAATCGTGGCACGCTGGACTTCCAGAGCCTGTATGGTGTTGCGCAGCATGGTCATATTCACATTCAACCAGGTCTCAACAGTCTTCAGTTCCTGAATACGTTTATCCAAGTCTTCCAATGACATCGACGGCAATGGCATATTCGGCATACCGGGTATGGTCATCCCCGGTGCGGAGGGCATGCCAGGCACACCCATCTGGCCCCATAATTTTTTAACGAAATTCAAACTGTCATTAAATGCGTCGCCCGATGGGTTTGATTGGGTCATGTCAAATTCTCCAGTGTGAAAAGTTATTCATCTTGCCCTTGCCAACTGGCCCGGTCAAGCTGGAATTGAATACATATCCATACAAACCAGCGACATCGCGTCGCGCCATGAAAGAATGGAAAACGTTTACACTAACGTCATTTCAGCATACTCCCTTTAATTACCATCAATTTTGAATCGACAACGCCTCATACCCCTGTTGTTTATCATTGCGGCGCATCTGCTACTGCTGAAGCTTTTCATCGGTTTTCATATTCGCGTACCCGCAGCAACTGTAGTCGTGCCCATCGAAATTCACACAATTGCCGTCATCACAAAGTTTGCCGCCGCCCCGGCAAAAAAAATTGCGCCCAAAATAATCAAGCCACAAACGCAGACACCGGCACCGGTGACTGAAACGGAAACCGTTAGTCCCGAGCCACAGCAACCCGCTGCTGCACAAGCCCCTCTGGCCAGCGTGCCCGTGGTTACTGAAACGGCACCACCGATCATTGAAACCAAACCGACGCCCCCCTCTGCCGCTACCGTGGCAACCTTGCCGCCACCGTCGGCCAATTACCTGCTGCAAGTCGTCCGCACCGAACCAAACGTTGCCAACCCCTACTACGGATCCGGCGAAATCCGCTGGGAGCATGACGATAAAAGTTATACGATGCGCCTGGAAGTTGGGGTCGATTTATTGTTCGCCAAAATACGTTTATACAGTATGGAAAGTGAGGGGACGATTGGCGAATCCGGCGTCAGGCCCAAGATGATGACGGAATCGCGCCGCGGCAGAGCCGCAACTGCCACCCATTTTAATTACGACAGCAATACCATCAGTTTTTCGGCCAGCACCGCCATCATTCCGATGACAGACGGTGCGCAAGACCGTGCCACCGTATTGATGCAACTGGCCAGCATCGGCAATGCCGATCCGTCGCAATTTCAAAGTGGCAAAGAATTTACGATTCAGGTCGCTGAGGATAAAGATGCCAGCGACTATCAATTCGTGGTCGTTGGAGAGGAAAGCATCGATACCAAATTAGGGCATATCGAAACCTGGCACATCGTCCGGCCACCACGGCCTGGCGTATATTCATCACGGTTAGATGTCTGGGTGGCACCGGCATTGAATTGGCTGCCGATCCAGATCCGCAATACCGAAACCAATGGTGCCATCACCACAGAAACCATCCGAAAAATCATCACTGGAATTAATGAATGAACCTGACTCAAAAATATTATCTGTGCTGCGCCCTGTTTATTGCATTGGCGCAGCCGTCCTTGGCAGCCGATCACCCGAATAACAGTTACCAAACCAATCTGCCACCCTCGGCGCAACTGCACTACAGCATCAAGGCTGACCGCAGCGGGCTGACGCTGACTGGCGAAGCAACCGTAAGCTGGCAGCAAACTGCCGCGAACAACAGCTATGCCATCTCTACCGAGACCCATGCCGCAATTTTTGGCAAGATTTTACAGGCGGACAGCCACGGTACCATCGACGCGTTTGGATTGGCACCAGAGTTGTACGAAGAAAGGCCACGCAATAAATCGGCAACCCAAACTCATTTCAATCGGGAGTCCAAACAGATCACGTTTTCCGAATCTGCTGATACCTACCCTATCTTGGGCGGTGAGCAGGATCGCAACAGCATCGTCTGGCAATTGGTAAGCATGGCGCGCGCCGCACCGAAAAAATTCCTACCCAAATCAGAATGGAATTTTTTCGTGGCCGGACGGCACGATGCTGAAAGATGGACTTTTACGGTTAGCGAGAACGTCACTATGGCGACAGCAATGGGCAATATCGCAACCGTTCATATCGTCAAAGCCCCGCCGCCGGATTCCAAAGATCAACGACTCGATATCTGGTTGGCACCTAGCCTCGAATGGTACCCGGTGCGCTTAAAATTTAGTGATGCAAATGGCGATACGATTGATCAACGGCTGGATCAAATTAAGAACAATCCTTAATCAGGGAGCAGGCATTATGAATACATCAGCACTGGTTTTATTTTCTGGCGGCCAGGACTCCACTACCTGCCTGGCATGGGCTCTGGACAACTATGAGCGCGTCGAAACTATCGGCTTCGATTACCGGCAACGCCACGATATCGAATTGACGGTGAGGCCAATCCTGCGCGAAAAAATCGTCAAGATCAAACCACACTGGGCAGCGCGATTGGGGCCAGACCATTTGCTCGACCTGTCGTTGCTGTCGTCTATCTCGGAAACTGCCATGACTTCTGAAATCGAAATCGTCATGCAAGACAATGGCCTGCCCAATACCTTTGTCCCGGGTCGTAATATTATGTTCCTCACTGTGGCCGCTGCGCTGGCTTATCGGCGCGGCCTGGACGTGTTAGTTGGCGGTATGTGCGAGACCGATTTTTCCGGCTACCCGGACTGTCGTGATGACACGATTAAGGCCTTGCAAATTGCGTTGAATTTAGGGATGGATAAACGGTTTAATTTCTCTACCCCACTGATGTGGCTGGACAAGGCGCAAACCTGGCAACTGGCGCAAGACCTCGGGGGCAAGCCACTGCTGGATTTAATCCGCACTGATACGCATACCTGCTATTTGGGCGACCGAGGGATCCGCCACGAATGGGGTTTCGGCTGTGAATCCTGTCCGGCCTGTGTGCTGCGCGCCAAGGGATATGAAAGGTTTGTCGCTTCCAACCACAACCGTGCAAAAAAATAGATTTGAACGCACTGCAGAATGCTGTTCGCCCGAGCAATATCCATAAAAAAGGCCGATTAACAATCGGCCTTTTTCGTGCAGCTGACATCAGCGACGATGTCCATGAAAACCGAAACCTATCCCGACACTGAGCCCACAACACCACGGAGAATAAAACGGTGAGTAATATGGGTAAGGGTACGAATAGTAACTCGGTGCATAGTATGGGTAGGACGGATAAGCATAGACCGGCGTTGGAGCCTGCACGTATACTATCGACGGTGTAGTTGATTGGATATAGACCGGTGCCTGCTGGGCTTGAACCTGCTGGGTTTGGGCTACCTGCTGTTGAGTCTGCTGCGTTTGAACCGACTGTTCGTTGCTTGCTACCTGTGAAGGTGCAACATAATTGCTTGGCTGCATACCGACGTACTGGCCATTCACATAAGTGGGTAACACCGAACTGGTCATGCGGTAGCCTATCGGCTGCGGTGGTGCCACTACACAGGCGGTCAGCATGAGCGACAAAGCCGCAATCACGCCCATTTTTGCGAAATTTGTATTCATATCAGCCTCGTTTTGGTTTGTTTAGCGACCAACTATATGCCAATTTCCATCTATGCGCAGCAACTGTTACAGGGCATTTCACGCAGTTACTTTCCCATACATAGAAAACAAAAATGAGTGCAGACACAAACATAAAACCGCCATCCCAGGAATATTGACTGTCTCAAGGTCAGGGCCTTATGGCATTTCCGACGTTCGGCAGAGGTTACCCACGTTTTCAAAAGCCCGGAAAATAATTATGTGTAACTACCGACGGCCTGATGAAGCCCACACAAAATCCTTAATCATGTCCAAAACCCCAAACTCAAGTATTTTTTTTTACCCTCCCTTTAAATAAAACACTTGGTCTAAAACGAGGACGTAAGCTAGAGGCAATTTGAACCGCTTCGCCGGTTTTGGGATTACGTCCAATTCTGGCCACCGCTCTGGTCAATTCAAAGGTTCCAAATCCAGCAATCTTGACCTTTTCACCATTGGCAATGCGTTCTTTCACACGCCGAATAAAAGAATCCAATACGCGATCAGTCGTTGTTTTTGAAATTTGCGTGTCGGATGAAATTAAGTCGATTAATTCTCGTCTATTCATAATCCTCTTTCCGAATTTAAATTTGCCGCAATCCTATTTTCCGTGCCACTCCACAGGTGGTTTTCTATCCCCCCACCCGCTTTATTAACTTATAACTCACAGCAAGTACCTGATTTTTTTAACCACAATCAATATTTAATCGTCCACCAGGCCAATTTCGATCATCTAAATTGCAGTTCTCAAATCGCACTACGACCTGACCGATTTGGAAGAATCTTAATATTCAAAAATTATTAACGAAATGTAATCGTCTACGATTGACATAAAAATTCAACGATGATAATCAATCCAGTGGTGTGATGTTGTTTCTGCCAGATCTTCAATATGGATCCACTGCTTTCGTGTGTTCGAACTTAATGGAATTTCATTTGGAAAAACCAGGCAGAATCCAGTACTGAATCAAGCTGAAATGTATTAAGAGATGGGACAAGGCACGCGCCAAGACCAGCGATGAAATCACCTGCTATTACGGCGCCATCAACGAACTGAATGCAATGCTATCAGTCAGTTCGTGCCTGAAATGCAGACTTAATCGATTTCGTTCACAACCATTGAAATATCAGAATGCAATATGCTGTCAGGAATCCTTGACTGAAATGCATACTCAAAGAGATCCGCTTTGTTGTGAACATTCAGGGTTTCTTTTAACTTATCGATGTAAGCCTCAATAGTTCGTTCCGACAATTTCAGCGCCAACCCAATTTCTTTTGCGGTCTTACCCAGGCAAACATAAAAAAGTACGTCTCGCATCTTCCCGCTTAGCGAGTTTATGTCGATTAAATTTTTAATATTTTCTGCGCGCTTTTTTGAAGTGACGATCGAGCCGATAGTCTGCAGCGATTTTTGGGTAAATTCTTCCGTAAAAAACATCACTCCTTTTGTTTTCCCAGAAATTTCTATGTATGGATGTTTAGTGTACCGGTATACCTTTAATTTCTCGGCGCCATAGATCCGATACACACAATACGCTGACAAATGTCTGCCAGACTGCATCACCCGCAAATCTTGTTCGTTGAAGTCACTGGCACATCGTGATGATGTGGTCGGCAGATCCTTCACTGAAAGCCCAATGACATCTTCTTTTTTTCTGATGCTGACGATATCAGCATAATGTTGATTGACATATAAATATCTGGAATCTTCATTTTTTATTCCTGCTGGAATCGAAAATGAGTCAATAAAATGGCGCATCTCAAAACTAATATTCTTCATTACTTGCTCCCACAGGAAATAAAAAGGCGATGGCGCAACCAAACGCAATAAATCCCGCCATCAAGTAAACCGAACTGGTCGTGCTGTGCGTGGTTTCTATCATCCGTCCTGTAATCGCCGGGCTAAAAAATCCGCACAGATTGGACATGGAATTGATCAGCGCGATACCAGAAGCCGCAGAAGCCCCACCAAGAAACGAGCTTAAACTCCAAAATCCTGGAAAGACACACATGATGCCCGTCGCGGCCAGTGATAAAAATCCAATCGCGAGCACGATATCATCGTGAAAAATCACGCTCATGATTAAACTCCCCGCGCTCAGCAATCCTGGAAACACAATGTAAACACGCTTTTTATTGTTCGACGAAGCAGGTAAATTACTTAGAACCAGCATCCCCAAAATGCTGCATAGCCATGGTATCGATGAAAGCAGGCCGATTCTAAAATCGCCTGTTATTCCGCTACTTTTGACGATTGAAGGCAGCCAGAAAAGAATGCCATACATTCCTACTGAAAAACTACCGCCCATTACAATCAAGATCCAAATTCTCCGGTCAAGTATTAACTCGACGAATCTGAGGGAGCTCTTTTCCGAGTTCTCAAAATCCAAGGTCTCGCTTAGTATGCGTTTTTCCTTAGTGTTGAGGAACGAAGCGTCATAAATGCCATTCGGAAGAACTTTGTACAACAATAATCCCAAGAAAATCGACGGCACTGCCTCAAGTAAAAACAGCCATTGCCATGACTTCATCACAACATCGTTTGAAAGTATCTCAAGAATCCAGCCTGACAGAAAACTGCCGACCAATCCTGAAGCTGGAATGGCCGTAATAAATAGCGCTGAGACACTTCTGATTTGTTTTGCGGGAAACCAGTAAGTTAAGTACAAAATCACGCCTGGGAAAAAGCCTGCTTCCGCCACGCCCAATAAGAATCTCATTACGTAGAATTGCATTGGCGTTGAGACGAATATCGTCGCCCCCGAGACAATGCCCCACGTGACCATAATTCTCGAGATCCATATCCGCGCCCCTATTTTATGCAGGAGCATATTGCTTGGTATCTCGAATAACAAATAGCCGACGAAAAATATTCCGGCACCAAACCCATAGACAGCGTCACCAAATAACAAATCTTCCCGCATTTTGATGTGCGCGAAACTGATATTGGTTCGATCAATATAAGCGAAAATAAAACCGACTACTAACAGGGGCAGAATATGAAATTTGACTTTATATTGGATCGAATGAATCGAATCAGTCTTTGAAGAAAAATTTTTAAAAAATTGCATACAATTTGAATCAAATTATTGTTTCCAGGGGTGAGGAAGGGGCTTTGCGAATAACAAGGCAGCCGTCATCCATCAAAGACGAGACCAGCAGGTCCGACTAACACACCTTTTTGCAAGAGTCGCGATGGCAGATCACCGGGATCTCTCATTGCAATCTCGATTACCTTGGCCGCCAAGATCAATTCGGTAAAGGGCTCAAAGTGCATACTCAAATGAACAGAAATTTTATTACCGAAAGTTTTCACAGTCCAAGTTTGAATGCCTATCATGTCAATCATTTGCACGCTCCCTGGGTTGACCTAGAGAGTGCAAACATGCTGTCAGATCGAGTTGGGCAGCCATTCTGCTGGCAGGATTGTCGTATAAGCATTTTCTATATTCCGCTTTCAATGGTGAACAAGTGTTTGAATAGTCAAGCCATATGCATAGACACCATGTACGCGGCATTAATGCAAAGCTCAATTCCATTGTGATTTGTAAATCCAATATTGATTTGGGTAAGAAAGCTTAAAATAGCAGATGCCCGAGATTGGGAAAATACGCAGATTTACTCGGTGATGGATTTTGTGCCGAGAGAGCTGCGACCAAGTAAGTGTATTACTTGCGGCCGAATTCTCTCCGAGAGAAAGCAAAAGGTTCGGAATAACTGATTGCGCTGATGTTGACTAACTTTTATTGAGCAATCAATATCGTCTGATGCCCACGATAAGTAAGCGTCGATTGAACTGTGTATCAAACGAATTATTGAGCATGACCAAATACAAAGTATGGTTTTATGCGAGATATCTCGCACCGCCCGCGAATTATGGGAGCACATCAAACCATGCTGTAATCGGTGTGCGACAAAAATTTAACCTGCCGCAAAGATGATATCTTGACGATACCCAGAGGAAAACAATTCATACAGGTCACCAAGCCTGACAGTCGCTCTCAAGACTGTCACAAATTTTGTTTGTGTTGGCGACCTTTACTGAAATCATAACAACGAGAGCACACTTTTTTCGTTGGCCAGCAATTTTTCGTAATGCTCCCTAAAATTAAAAATCTCATTAATCGTAGAGCCATAATTTGAGATATGCGCCAACCCGTAATTCTCTTTTTCCATTATTTCGATTGCTCCTGGCAGTGTATCTTTAAATTCTGTGGGCGACATAATCACGATCCCATCGCTGTCACCAATTACATAGTCACCTTCAGTAATAGTTACATCATCTATTTTTAACACTCCACCAATTTCACCAATTTGATTTTTTGTCCCAACTCTTGAGCGGTGCCCCATGGCATAAAATGGCACCCCTAACTCTCTAATTGAATCTGAGTCCCGGCAAAACCCAAACAGTACGACCCCTGCGATTCTCCTGGCTCGCGCGAAAGACGTATAAAACTCATCGAATACGGCATTTTTTGAATTGCCAGCATCAATCACCAAAACGGAACCTGCCTGCGCTGAATCTATCGCTTTCCATATCGGCATAATATCGCCCATAGCATTGACGGTACGCGCAATGCCGGAAAATCTTTTTTTTACTATTGGTTTCAGTGAGCTAATCAGCCTAACTGAAGAGTTGGCATCACACAAATGTGTGGTGGATACATTGACAGTATTCAAGTTACGATCAAAATCATTCATTTTTGTATTCTCCTATTTCAATGGTGGTACGTCAGTCGGAGGCTCACTGATCGGTGTCGCATCAACTTGTAAAACATCGCAGAAGTGTGTTTAGCGGTACTTCGACAGAGCCAAGGATTATTGACCTAAGTCCGAACGCCAAAGTAAGCGATGCGAGGGGATAGGCGGCACCAATCGTATGCCCCCTGATGAAGATTTGCACTCGGGAATTCTACCAATTCCTATTTGAATTCGTCAGCACGATTACAGAACCAACGCACTCCTCTCTGCGTCAGGCGATGACTTCGAAAAATCTCCGACATCACCAAACAATTCAAAGGTAAGGATGTGAACACTACCATCATTAACGACATTGAATCCTATCACCGCTTTGCCATTGGACATGCGACACCTAGCTATCAAACGCACAAAACCATTGATCCCAAATGGAACTATTTTTTCAGCCGCATATTGCAGGAATTATTTTCAGTTCGCACGATGGTCCAACAACAGGCTACGCGTCTTATCGAACATCGGGAAGGGGTTGTAACGACTGGACAGATCGGCGAGAAATCAGGCACTTTTTGCAAGGCTGGGGTACATAGACTGGCACCACACCATCATGCTTAAAGATTGGACTAACAAAAAATCAAACTACTTCCCAATACAAAAACGGGAAAAGATCACGCCTAATAAATCGTCGGAACTGAACGCACCAGTAATGCTGTTTAAGCTGTCTTGGGTTAACCGTAATTCTTCAGCAAACAGGTCCAGCGCCTGATCGGTCTGTGCAGCGTGATAGGCCGCATGTTCCAAGTGTTCATGGGCCAATTGCAGCGCATGCAGGTGCCTCTCGCGTGCCATATACAAGGATTCACCGGTCTGCTGCCAACCTGCAATGCGTAACAGCTCATTTCGTAGCAAATCAATCCCCTGATGTTCATGTGCGGACACATAAATATGGGTTGCTTCCGGCGTGACATCGATGGCCGCAAGATGTCCGGACAAATCGATTTTGTTCCAGACGCAGATCACCGGGATTTCTGCAGGAAACCGTTCTTCGATCAATTCGTCTTCACGTGTGGGTCCACGGCCAGCGTCCATCATATGGAGGATTACATCCGCTTTTTCGACCTCGTTCCAGGTACGCTGAATGCCGATGCGTTCGACCACATCAATGGCGTCGTCGCCGCACGCGTCGCGGATGCCGGCTGTATCAATCACGTTCAAAGGAACGCCTTCGATGTGGATAGTTTGTACGACCTTGTCGCGAGTGGTTCCGGCGATCGGCGTAACGATGGCGATGTCGTCACCGGCCAGCGCATTTAACAGTGAAGATTTTCCGACATTGGGTTGGCCGGCCAAAACGATATTCAAGCCATCGCGCAGCATGGCGCCTTGTGCCGCCTGTTCGACGACCTTCTTCAAAGCCATCTGAATTCTGGCAAGCTGACCGCGCGCGTCTGATTTTTCCAGAAATTCAATTTCTTCTTCCGGAAAGTCCAGTGTCGCTTCAACCAGCATCCGCAATTGCACCACTTGATCAACAAGTTCATGGATGACTTTAGAAAATGCGCCCGACAGGGATTGCGATGCCGATTTCACTGCAGCCTCAGTCGACGCCTCAATCAGATCGGCCACTGCCTCGGCTTGCGCCAGGTCCAACTTGTCGTTTAAAAATGCGCGTTGAGTAAATTCGCCTGGCTCGGCCAGCCGCAGTCCCATTTCCTTGCCTGCTGCCAGACAGCGTGCCAATAACATCTGTAGCACCACCGGGCCGCCATGGCCTTGCAATTCCAGTACATCCTGACCGGTGTAGGAATGCGGGGCTTTAAAAAAGAGCGCGAGGCCCTGATCAATCACCGATCCATCCGCGTCCAGAAACGGCAAATAGGTCGCGTATCTTGGCTTCAATTCGATATCAGGAAACAGGGTTTTGAGCAGCGCAGATAGATCGCCACCGGATACACGCACCACACCTATACCTCCGCGGCCAGGAGCGGTAGCAATTGCTGCAATCGGGGAAGTTTGAGTGTTCATAATAACCGGGTTTCTGACTCTGCTTTTTTTGCGGCAGCTACTTCAATGCTGACAGTCTATGTGCAGATTTAATACAAAGGAAGCGGGGGAAAGAAAAAGCCTGCAAAATGCGCAGGCTTTTTACAACTATGTGGCGTGCGGCACAAAGAAATTCATGCCCGATCGCGATAATTAATTACTTCTTCGCGCCAGCCATGTTTTTGGTGATCACCCACTGTTGAGCGATTGATAAGACGTTATTCACAACCCAGTACAGCACCAGACCAGCCGGGAAGAAGAAGAACATCACCGAAAACACGAGCGGCATGATCATCATCATCTTGGCTTGCATCGGATCTGCCGGGGCAGGATTCAATTTGGTCTGGATGAACATCGACACGGCCATCAAGACCGGCAACAGCAGGAATGAGTCTGGCGTTGAAAGATCATGGATCCAACCCAGCCACGGCGCATTGCGGAATTCGACACTCTGCAAGACGACAGAATACAGCGCCATAAACACCGGAGTCTGAATCAGGATCGGCAAACAACCGCCCAGTGGATTGACCTTTTCGGTCTTGTACAATTCCATCATCGCCTGGTTCATTTTTTGCGGATCTTCCTTATGACGCTCTCGAATCTCGGTCATTTTCGGTGTCAGCAATTTCATTTTTCCCATACTGCGAAAACTTGCTGCCGACAGCGGAAAGAACGCCAATTTGATCACCAGAGTCAGAACGATCACTGTCCAACCCCAGTTTCCTAACAGGTTATGGATTTCATCCATTAGCCAAAATACTGGCTTGGCAACGATCGAGGTCCAGCCGTAGTCTTTGGTCAAATCAAATCCAGGTGCAACTTTTTCCAGAGTCGAGGTCACGAGTGGACCGGAATAAATCTGAGCAGTCACCGTTTCAGAGGCGCCTGGTGGCACCGTACTCATCGAAATGATACTGCCAGTTGCGTACAAATTGGTGTCTTCCAGCTTCTTGACGAAGAGCTCACGCGGCAATTTGTCCTGCGGGATGATGCCAGAAACAAAGTAATGCTGAACCATCGCAAACCAGCCGCTGTCAGCTTTCTCGAGATTCAGCTTGTCGCCTTTTTCGATTTTGTCGAAGGCCAGCGTTTCCATTTTATGATTATTGGCGTCAAAAATAGCAGGGCCTGTAAAAGTGCTGTAGAAACGCGATTCGCCAGCCAATTTGCCACCGTCGCGGACAATCCGCATATACAGTGAAGGAGTCAGTGCGGCCGCAGAGTTATTGATGACCTGATGTGTCAGATCGATCGAATATGAGCCTTTTTTGAATGTGAAAGTCTTCACCAGTTTCAGACCATTTTGTTCAGCGTCCAACACAAGCTGAACCTGGCCAGATGCATCAAGCGTTCTCAATCCGGGTTGTGCGGTAAATAAGGACTTATGGTTGGGAAGAGCAACATGACTGGTCGACAGATCAAGCAAACCGGTTTGCGCCAGGTAGGTGCGCTTGTCGCTGCGATCAAACAGGACAACGTTAGGTATGTCGGCGTGGTTATCCTTACTGCCTGCGAACAATGCTTTCCATCCACTGCCAAATGAAGTGTCGACGTCTTCTTTTTGCTTGAGCAATTCAAGATGACAAAGTTCGCCGCCGACCGTGTCGATTTCCGCTTTGAACAAGTCGGTAATGATCGTGATGACTTCTCCGTGCACCGCTGCGCCAGTTGTACCGTCCGGCAAACTGTTTAAGCTGGACACGCTGTTAGCGGCGCTGGCCGGAAGGTTCGACCCAGACGACCCGGATTTAGTCGCATCAGTCTTTACAACCTGAGTCGTACTTGGGAAAAACATGGACGGTCTGCCGTTAAATGTCTGCCAGCGCTCCCAGAGCAGCAACAGCGACATTAAGAAGACTATCCACAAGACGATACGCTTATTCATAAATGCAATCCAATTGGCTTAATCAGTTGTAAAGTGAGGTTGATTCGAGGGCGGCGCGGAAACCGGGATGCTGTGATTCATCGCTGAATTTCTTAAATCGCCGGTTGAAGAGCGCGCCAATTTTAATCTAGTTTGCGGTGGAATATCACATGGCTGCCCGGTATTAATTTCCAGCTCGGGCACCAGATCGACACCACCTTCATGCCAGGGATGGCATTTGCACAGCCGCCTTCCGGATAGCAGTGCGCCTTTGACCACGCCATGGCGACGGATCGCGATATCGGCGTAGGCAGAACAGCTCGGATAGAATCGGCAATTTTGCCCAAGATACGGGCTGATGGTGAGTTGGTAGGCGCGGACCAAAAACAAGAACAGAGATGTCATCCCGTTACTCCATTGACGCTGTGATCAGCCGACGTCGCTTCGAGCACCTTGCTGAATTTGGCGGGGATGGCAAATAACTTCTTCACCTCGTCAAATAACACTGCCTGAATATCGACACTGCAAGCCGGTTCACTTTTGCTGCCCAACGATTTGGATAGCCGCACCACGCAATCCAGACCCAGGGTGCTGAGCAGTTCGGATTGCCGAAATCCTTCCCGCACTGCACGCTTGACGGCATTGCGCGTTACCGCGCGGGGAGCCAGCCGTTTTGCAGCGACCACTCCCAAACGCGCATGAGACAAGGAGTTCGGACGCGCATATAAAACCAGATGATCAGTCTTAAAAACGGGCTTCAAACGAAAAACGGATGAAAACTCATCCGTTTTAACGATACGACGTGTGCGTTCAAAATTGCCAGTCATGGATTAAGTAATCTCAATTAACGCGAATACTGTTTGCGAACATGTTGCGACATAGTTTTAACGATTATGTTGTACAACACCGCCGGGGTTAATTTGGCTGATGCATCATCAGCCGACTACTTTTTCAGACGGTAACTTATACTGCCAGACGCTTGCGGCCTTTGGCGCGACGAGCATTTAATACGGCGCGGCCGCCACGGGTAGCCATACGGGCACGGAAACCATGGGTGCGCTTGCGGCGTACGACGGAAGGTTGGTAAGTACGTTTCATGTTAGTCTCGCTAATCTAGCAAATAAAAATCGGTTCATTTTGGGGTTAGGGCTTTGCATGAAACCCTTGGGTATGCATTGCGCCCTGACTGCGCATTAGTTCTGCTCTCTTCTGCTCTGTGATCATTCCGGCTTGCTGCTTAAATCTGATTCATGCAATTCCAGGACCTAGCCGGGATTCGCCAAAAATGAGTTGGATGGCAGAGAACCTGCGATTAGACAGCATTTTGGGCTTTACTGTCAAGTCAAAAGCGTAAAAATTTCAGGGGGCAGGCGAACCCGGTGCAGCGCGATGAGCGGGTTTCGCAAGTTACTCATTGTGTTGTTTTTAGCGAGGTGAACTGCGATGTGACTCAGAGTTCCCGCGGCCATGACGCAGCCCGAAATGGGAACGCATCCATCAGGAAACGTTAATAAAAACAGATACTTTTATTTCAACAGGCACAAAACAACGCAACAAAAAATAAGCGCCCAGCCTGTGGATAACTTACCCAGTCGCGGTTAGAATATCGCTTTGGCAGTTTTAAGTCGGGTCGTTGAAATTGCATAACCAGATTGACCAAGATCATGCAATCGTGTGTTGGCGGACCAGAGCACACAAGAACCACCGTCATTCCCTGTCACCGGCTGACAATGGAATTACTCAAGTCACTGCAACAAACTCACTTATAAAAGATTCATGGAAAATTTCTGGCAGGCTTGTTCGGCTCAATTAGAGCAGGAATTAACTCCTCAACAATTTAGCGCTTGGATAAAACCGCTTACCCCGCTTGACTACGTGGAAGGCAAGTTGCGCATCGCTGCGCCCAATCGTTTTAAATTGGATTGGGTCAAAACTCAATTCGCCAACCGCATTACCGAATTAGCAGCACAATTCTGGAGCGACCTGGTCGACGTCCAGTTCATCCTCGACCCGCGCCTTGCAACTGTCAGAAAACCGAACGGCGTTACCATCGATATGTCCGCCGATTCCGAACTTGGTTTGAGTGCCGACGAAATCAAAGGCCCGGAAGAAGTTCGTCCGACCACCATTATTGAAACGCCAAAGCGCGATCAAAGTCGCATCAACAATGCGCTAACCTTTGACAGCTTTGTGACCGGTAAGGCCAATCAACTGGCCCGTGCGGCCGCGATTCAGGTTGCCAACAATCCTGGCGTATCTTACAACCCGCTATTTCTTTACGGTGGCGTCGGTCTGGGTAAGACTCACTTGATTCACGCGATCGGCAATCAGATTTTGATCGACAACCCGAATGCCAAGATCCGCTACATCCATGCCGAGCAATATGTGCGCGACGTGGTCACGGCTTATCAGCGCAAGGGCTTTGACGAATTCAAGCGGTACTACCATTCGCTGGATCTGCTGCTGATCGATGATATTCAATTCTTCGCCGGAAAGAACCGCACGCAGGAAGAATTTTTCTACGCTTTTGAAGCCCTGATCGCAGCAAAAAAACAAATCATCATCACCAGTGATACCTATCCAAAACAGATTACCGGCATGGATGACCGCCTGATCTCACGCTTCGATTCCGGCCTGACCGTTGCGATTGAACCGCCCGAACTCGAAATGCGCGTAGCAATTCTGCTCAAGAAAGCCAAGCAGGAAGGCGTCAATTTTTCCGATGATGTGGCGTTTTTTGTCGCCAAACATTTGCGCTCCAATGTGCGCGAACTGGAAGGGGCACTGCGCAAGATTCTGGCTTACTCGCGCTTTCACGGTAAAGACATCACCATCGATGTCGTCAAGGAAGCGTTGAAAGATTTGCTGTCGGTGCAAAACCGCCAGATCTCGGTTGAGAACATCCAGAAAACCGTAGCCGATTTTTTCAATATCAAAGTCGCGGACATGTATTCCAAACGCCGCCCGGCCAATATCGCCAGACCGCGCCAGATTGCGATGTATCTGGCCAAAGAACTGACCCAGAAAAGTTTGCCCGAAATCGGCGAACTGTTCGGTGGGCGCGACCACACCACGGTGCTGCATGCCGTGCGCAAGATTACCGCAGACCGGAGCAAGAATCCGGAATGCAATCATGAATTACACGTGTTAGAACAAACCCTGAAAGGCTGACAGTGCATCGCAGTCTTTATTCATTAAATTAACTAGAGGATAGTCTTATGCAATTGGTTAAAACCCATCGTGACACTCTGTTACGTCCTTTGCAAATCGTGAGTGGTATTGTCGAGCGTCGGCACACATTGCCGATTCTGGCCAATATCCTCATCCGCAAAAATGGCAGCAAAGTGTCATTCCTGTCCACCGACATCGAAGTGCAGATTACAACAAATGCAGCTATCGGTTCCGGTGATGAAGTCGCAGCCACCACGGTCGCTGCCCGCAAACTGCTGGATATCCTGCGCGCCTTGCCGGAAGGCGAAGTCTCGCTGACTCTGGCCAATAAACGCATGACGGTGCAATCCGGCAAATCACGCTTTAATCTGCAAACGCTGTCAGCGGAAGAATTTCCGACTGTCGCTGTTGCTGAGCAATTCAATGCCAGCGTCAGCCTGCCGCAAAAGACCTTGAAGCACCTGTTTAATATGGTGCATTTCTCGATGGCGCAACAAGACATTCGTTATTATCTGAATGGCCTGCTGCTGGTGGTTGATGGTAACAGCGTGATCGCCGTTGCAACCGACGGACACCGTCTGGCGTACTGTCAGGTACCGACCGAGCAGGAGTTCGCGCGCCAGGAAGTGATCATTCCGCGCAAAACAATTATCGAATTGCAGCGCTTGCTGGAAGACAGCGATGAAATCGTGCAAATCAATATCGCCAACAACCAGGTCAAACTCAACTTTGCCGATATCGAACTGATTTCAAAACTGGTCGAAGGCAAATTCCCTGACTTTAATCGCGTGGTACCAAAAGGCTATGTGAATAATTTCTCGATTGGTCGCGAGTCCCTGCTCAAATCATTACAGCGCGCCGCCATCATGACCAGCGATAAATTCAAAGGTATCCGCTGCGTGATCACGCCAGGCAGCATGAAGGTCAGCTCGACCAATGCCGATCAGGAAGAAGCGGTCGAAGAAATTGAAATCGATTACAACGGCGACAGCGTCGATATCGGTTTTAACGTCACCTATTTGCTGGATGTGTTGAACAACCTGAAATGCGATCAGATCAATATCGCCCTGGGTGATTCAACTTCGTCAGCGCTGATCACCGTGCCAGGTCAGGACGACTTTAAATACGTCGTCATGCCAATGCGGATTTAATTTCCAGGTCTATTGCAGTTGCAGTGTCATTTGTAGAAACAACCAATATAACAAAGGTAGCCATGTCCGAGTTTTCGCCAGATTCCAATCAAGAACCGAATCAACCCAAGTTAGATAACAGCCAGTACGGCGCTTCATCGATCCAGATTTTAGAAGGCTTGGAAGCAGTCAGAAAACGGCCCGGTATGTATATCGGCGACACCTCGGACGGCACTGGTTTGCATCACCTGGTATTTGAAGTGCTGGACAACTCCATCGATGAATCGCTGGCGGGCTACTGTACCGAAATCCACGTCACGATTCACGCTGACAATTCGATTTCGATTACCGATAACGGCCGCGGCATTCCAACCGGTATCAAGTTTGACGACAAGCACGAACCAAAACGCAGCGCGGCCGAAATCGTCATGACCGAACTGCATGCCGGCGGCAAGTTCGATCAGAACTCGTACAAGGTCTCCGGCGGTTTGCATGGCGTGGGCGTATCTTGCGTCAACGGCTTATCCAAATTATTGAAGCTCACTATTCGTCGTGACGGCAAAGTCCACACCATGGACTTCGTGCGCGGCGTACCGCAAAACCGTGAACTTGAAACAATTAACGGCGTGGTCTGCTCACCGATCAAAGTCATTGGCGACACCGACAAGCGCGGTACCGAAGTGCATTTCTGGGCCGATGAAGAAATTTTCACGCACGTTGAATTTCACTATGAAATCCTCGCCAAGCGGATTCGCGAATTATCGTTCCTGAACAATGGCGTGCGCATCAAGCTCACCGACCAGCGCAGCGCCAAGGAAGAAGTCTTTGCGTTCGAAGGCGGCACGCGCGGCTTCGTTGAATACATCAACAAATCCAAGACTGTTTTACATCCGACCATATTCCAGGCCACCGGCGAACGCATGTCGGATCAAAACACCAACATCTCGGTCGATGTGTCAATGCAGTGGAACGACGCCTACAACGAACAGGTCTTATGCTTCACCAATAACATCCCGCAACGCGACGGCGGCTCCCACCTGACCGGCCTGCGCGCCGCGATGACCCGCGTGATCAACAAATACATCGATGAAAACGACTACGCCAAAAAAGCCAAGGTCGAAGTCACCGGCGATGATATGCGCGAAGGCTTGACCTGCGTGTTGTCGGTCAAGGTTCCGGAACCAAAATTCAGCTCGCAAACCAAAGACAAACTGGTTTCGTCCGAAGTGCGCGGCCCGGTAGAAGAAATCGTCGCCAAAACCTTGAGTGACTATCTGCAGGAAAAACCGAATGACGCCAAAATCATTTGCGGCAAAATCGTCGAAGCCTCGCGCGCCCGTGAAGCCGCCAGAAAAGCGCGCGAACTGACCCGCCGCAAAGGTGTGATGGATGGCCTGGGCCTGTCAGCCAAACTGGCCGACTGTCAGGAAAAAGATCCGGCACTGTGTGAGCTGTACATCGTCGAGGGTGATTCTGCGGGCGGCTCAGCCAAGCAGGGTCGCGACCGTAAATTCCAGGCGATTCTGCCACTGCGCGGTAAAGTTCTGAACGTGGAAAAAGCCCGTTTTGAAAAAATGCTCTCCAGCGAACAGATCACCACCTTGATCGCCACACTCGGAACCAGCATCGGCCCGGACGAATTCAACGTAGAAAAACTGCGCTACCACCGTATCATCATCATGACCGATGCCGACGTCGACGGCGCCCACATCCGTACCTTGCTGCTGACCCTGTTCTATCGTCAGATGCCGGAACTGGTAGAGCGCGGCCACATCTATATCGCTCAACCGCCGCTATACAAAGTCAAAGCCGGACGCGATGAACGCTATCTGAAAGATGATGCAGAAGAAGCGACGTACATGATGACTGTGGCACTGAACAATGCCGCGTTAATCCCGAGCACAGGCGCGACACCAATTGAAGGCGAAGCACTGGCTGAGCTGGTACGTCAATACAATCTGGCCAATGCCATCATGATGCGTTTGACGCGCATGATTGACCGTGCTGCGCTGACCGCCATCATGACCGGCGTCACCCTGCTGATGGACACCGCAGCGAATGCCGAGATTTCAGCCAAAGCCCTGACTGCTGCGATCAACGATCCGAGCGTGCATGCAGTCGTTACCAGCGATGAATTGTCGGAAAGATTCAGCCTGCGCATCGAACGCATGTATCACGGTAACGTGCGCGTCAGTTCAATCGATGCCGACTTCATCGAAAGCAACGACTATCGTGTCCTGGCCAATGCTGCTGCGACATTCAAGGGTCTGGTTGGCGAAGGTGCTTTCATCCGACGCGGTGAAGGCGAGCGCACCAAAGAATCTGCTGTTGCCGACTTCCACACTGCCATGCTGTGGCTGCGTGATGAAGCAGAACGCAGCGTATCAAAACAGCGCTATAAAGGATTGGGCGAGATGAATCCTAGCCAGTTGTGGGAAACCACGATGGATCCTAAAGTGCGCCGTTTGCTCAAGGTGCAGATTGAAGATGCGATTGCTGCGGATCAGATCTTTACTACCTTGATGGGGGATGATGTTGAACCTCGGAGAGCGTTTATTGAATCTAATGCGCTGCGGGCCGGGAATATTGATATTTAAATCTTTTTGTAGGTCGTAGGGCGCCAAAGTAATTGCGACTCGCGACATTAAGTTGCGACTAAATGTCGTTAGTTGGTGCGACTGACCTAGAAATTACCGGTCTAGCGTAAAAATACCTGTAATTAATTGAGGTGGCCATCTAGTGCAAGCGTTACTAATTTCGGCTATATGCATTCTGAGGTTGGATGTAACATTATTTTAGCCATGGGCACCAAATTTGGTATTAGCTGCCAAGGTTGGAATTGTCGAAAAGTTTCTACTGTCTTTGAGATTATGCTGGTTGGAATTGCCAGATCCACACAGTTTTTGGGTTCTGTCGCATTAAGCCAATGTGTTAGATTACGCCATGGATAATTTTAGCAAAAGTTTAATGCAAAGCAGGCTTCGGGCGATTCTGAAACGAC
>JBEONO010000022.1:0-61410 GCA_040544425.1 Oxalobacteraceae bacterium GrIS 1.18 | reverse complement strand
TGACCGATGACATTACAATTTAACCGCGTAACACCATTTTAGGCGCATCGGTCACGATCACCAGAATCGTCGGTCACGTTCACCAGAATACGCAGCTTTTAATCCCTCTGGGAAAATCAATACCGAATTGCGTACCGCGACGATGCGACTGGGCTATGTCAAAGTGCGTAATTTGACCATTGCAGTGGGCATGAAACAGCTGACCGACCACAAAGATCTCAATAAGGAAATTTCTGAGCTCTTAGAGGGTCTGTGGAGTCGCAGTGTCCGTGTAGCAGCATTCTCTTTTGTACTTGCTAAAAATCATACCAAGGTCAATGCTGACAACGCGATGTTGGCTGGCTTGCTGCATGATGTGGGAAAGTTTTACATCTTAAATCGCGCAAACCAGTACCAATCGCTATTTACTTCGCAGCGCGCGTTATGGAATTTAGTCGATGCCTGGCATTCAAATATTGGTGCTGCCATCTTGGAAAACTGGGCTGTTTCCGATGATATTCGCAATGCGGTTCAAAATTTCGGCAATTTACAATATGTGCACCGCGGCTCATTTGATTTGACTGATGTCATTTTTGCAGCTGATCTCCTCGACGCGCACTTTGATGAGCGGTCTCACAGAAAAATAGATTGGAATGAACTCCCATCTACTCTGACAAAATTAGAGCTTAACGAAGAGAGAAGCGAACTATTACATGAACTCATGAAAATTGAATTAGATTCGTTTTTGAGCGCAATCAGTTAAATTCGCTTTGGTTCAATTTGTAATCAGTGTTTGGCTTTAGAAAAAACAATCAACCAACTTCTTAGCAAGAGCACTTCGACATGACCGGGGGCAACGCCAGCACGGCATTCAATCAATGGATTAGTTTGGTAAAACCGCTTACGGAAATCTTTGCTGATGCTTATTTCACGGCGGCCGATCTGAACCAGAAATGCGTTGTTCAAAATTGGCTGGGTTTGATATGTAGTGTCCAAGTAGGCCATCGTATTCTCCAAAATTAGTTGAGCTCGCAGTAGCTATAATAATTCAAAAATACTGTATATGCAAACAGTAACTGTAAAAATATACAGCTGGGTGGTAAACCGGCGACTATTTTTGTTTTGACATGGGAGTCGGGCTCCCGCTGCATGCAAATGTAGCCGTTATTGTGGTGTAACATTCGGCCTTGGCTTTTTGAACCGGAGATTTATATGTTTCATCATGTAGAACCTTATGCTGGCGATCCGATCCTGTCCTTGAATGAAGCGTTTGGCAAAGACTCGCGCAGCGATAAAATCAATCTTTCAATTGGCATCTATTTTGACGATGCCGGCAAAATTCCGATGTTGCCATCAGTGCGGGCCGCTGAACTGGATGTGGTTGCAAATGCCGGACCTCGGCCATATTTGCCTATGGAAGGGGCGGCAAATTTCCGTAATGCCATACAGGAACTGTTATTCGGCGCAGGGCATACAGCATTGAGCGCCGGACGCGTCGTGACGATCCAATCGGTTGGGTCAAGTGGTGGCCTGAAAGTTGGCGCTGATTTTATAAAGCGCTACTTTCCGGAGTCCACCGTTTTAGTGAGCGATCCAACCTGGGACAATCATCGTGCCGTTTTCGAAGGTTCGGGTCTGAAAGTGGCCAGCTACCCGTATTACGATGCTGCGACCGGCGGGTTGAAATTTGATGCCATGGTATCGGCATTGAGCACAGCTGAAAAATATAGCATCGTATTGCTGCATGCCTGCTGCCACAACCCGACGGGTGTTGACCTAAGCGAACAACAATGGCAGCAACTGGTGCCGATACTAAAAGAACGTGAATTGATTCCCTTCCTTGACCTGGCTTACCAGGGCTATGGCAGCAGTATCGAAGATGATGCCTACGCTGTGCGGCTAATCGCAGATTCTGGCCTCAGTTGTTTTGTCGCTAATTCATTCTCAAAGAGTATGAGCCTGTACGGTGAACGATGCGGGGCATTGAGTGTTGTATGCCCGGATGCGGCTCAGGCTGTCAATGTGTTGGGACAATTAAAGGCCAATATACGCCGCAATTATTCCAACCCTCCAATGCACGGCGGTCAAATTGTCGCGCGGGTACTAACGGATCCGAAACTGCGTGCGATGTGGGAGTCGGAGGTGGTGGCGATGCGTGAGCGGATACAGGATATGCGTCAACGTCTCTATGACATCATGAGCGCGAAGTTACCGGGTCGGGATTTTAGTTATTTTCTGACGCAACGCGGTATGTTCAGCTATACCGGTTTGAGTTCTGAGCAATGTGATCGATTAAAGCTGGAATTCGGAGTGTATATATTGCGATCAGGCCGTATGTGCGTCGCAGGATTAAATTCAGCTAATGTGGAAGCAACTGGCAGTGCTATGGCGGCGGTGCTGGCCGACTGACAATCAAGGGGCCCAAGTGCCCCTGCCTCACATTACCTCCGTCAAGTATGTTCAAAACACAGTTTGATTGCTTCTTTAAATGCTGATTCTGCGGACATGCCACCTTCCATCATCCGGGTAATTTCTTCAGAATGTTCCCGGATATCTGAAGGCAGTTCAGAACGATTGGTTTTGTAGTATTCGTATTTTTGAATTGCAATTTGCTCCTTTGCTTTCGCCAAAGCCGAACCTCCGCGTGGGGTGGTTCCTGCAACCCGACGTGACTTTGCTGCCGCGGTTTTGACGACCGGAGAAGTGAGTTTAATTAGTTGAGTTTTGATTTGGTCTAATGTATAAACCGTGGCAGAATTTTTCGGGGCAAATTCATTTTCTTCAGTGTGGGTCAGCAAATTGTTGCTGTCAAAACTAATTGTCTTGCCTGCTGTATTGATGACCTGGTAATTTGGTCCGTCAACAGAACCAATGATTGAAAACTGCACACTATCTCCATAAGCCAACATCTTTTCAATCACGTTTTTCAAATAAGTAGCAGACAGCTTGGTTACATCACCATTCCAGCGTTTCATTCTTTTCGTATTCAAAATACATCGCTTCCCAAAAATGTGAAAAAAATAAGCACGAACATACGTTGTGCTGTGCTTCTTTAATTATTCCAACATTATCCTCTCAAGCCAATTAATTGGGTGGAACTCAGCCAAATATATTTGTTGTTGATATGAATAGTGCAAGTAAAACGGGGTAACAAGGCGGCAATAGTAGTAATAAAGTCCCTATGCGATAATGCCCAACTTTGGGTTCGTAATAGAGGTTAATTTGAACACACAGAGTGTCCATTCATGAAAGGATGGGCAAGGCAATATAAGCAATGGTGGAATCGTCCCAGTAAACCTGGAACGCGGCTTTTCACAGCCGTGACTTTGTCGCTTGCTTTGCATTTGGTTTTGCTGACATTGCAGTTTGGCGAATATGGGGCGGGCTTGCCTGGTTTTGAATTACCCAATCGTGATCGCCGTGCGCATGCGCCCGAGATTCATCTCAATTTGCAACAGCCTGACCGACCAACTCCAACCAGTGTTGAAATTCCAGTAACGCCCAGTCCAGTTGCCCCTCCAAATGACTTGCTTGATCGATCTCGTGCATCGGTTGCTGTATTTGATGTTGTGCCAAAGTATAGAGCAATAGAAATCCCGAAACAGATTGATCATGCTGTCACTTCAGAAGTTAAAAATTCTGCCCGGCGCGTCAGGCATGAATTATTGACTTCGGCCGCGATTAATCCTGATTTCAAGGTCGCTGAATCAGACCAGGCCAAGCTGGATCCTGCTGAACCAAGCAATGAAAAACAACCCGAAATGAGAGACACAAAACCTGATCCGGAGGTGCCGAATCCGTCTGATCAATTGCCGATTGATCAGGCCGCACACGAGTCAATCGAGAAAATAGCTGCAGAAAAAATAGTCGAAGCAAGAAAGTTGGAGCAAGAACGCAACGCAGAGCGTGAAGCTGCGCAATTGCAGGAAGCCCAAAAGCAATTGATTGAGCAGCAGCAGAAGGAGGCTGCAGTGCGCGCCGAAGCACAAAAATCTGCCGATGCGTTGGAACAGGCACGATTGCGAAAATTGGCGCAAGAAAAACAACAAGCCGAATTAATGGCAGCTAGAGAATTGGAACTGCAGCGCCAGGCCCAGCTCGCAGCGCAGCAGGCGGAGAAATTAAAACAAGAAGAGGTAATCAAACAACAAGCGCAGGCGCGGTTAGACCGCGAAAATGCGGAACTCGAAAAAGCTCAACAAGCCAGCGTGGCAGCACGTATCGCCGAAGAGCAGCGCAAGCTTGTCCAGGCGCAGCGCCTGGAGCAATTGAAACAGGAACAGGCAAAGAAAGAGCAATTGGAGCGTGAGTTCGAGGAGAAACAGCGGCTACAACAAGAAGATTTCAAGCGCAGGCAAGAGCAGCAAGAAAAACTGTTGGCCGAGCAGAAAGCAGCGCAAATAGCTGAGCAGGCGCGTGAAAATGCGCGACAACAGGAAACCAGCAGATTGGCAGCGGAAGCCAAAAAACGCTTACAGCAAGCTGTCCAAAGTAATGATTTGAGCGATATCCTGGGTGTTCAAACCGGCTCTACTGCAGGAAACAAGCAGGATTTGGACAAACTCCTGTCTGGGCGGTCAGCCGATTTCGACAAGAGCGGTAACATCGTTAAGTCCTCGGGTGGAACTACTGTCCCAACTCCAGACTTAGTAGCCACCCCGAACGCCCGCCGATCAATCTTTGGCAGTAAAAATGGGGACGTCGAACTGAATTTATATATTCAAAGCTGGCGACAAAAGATTGAACGCAATGGCCAACTTAATTATTCGCAAATGGCTAAAGACAAGATTCACAATGACCCAATCGTGACTGTTTCAGTCCGATCTGATGGCAGCGTCGAAAATGTGATCATTCTGCGCTCCAGTGGGCGCAAGGATATCGATGATGCCGTGCGTCGGATTGCGCTGGTCAATTCCCCATTTAGTGTATTTCCACCAAGTTTGGCGCGCAAATATGATGTGATCGATATTCGTCAGATCTGGTTGTTCTCTGAAATATTACGTATCACCGACGAGCTGCGCTGACACGGTGTCGAGAAACGGCCTTGGCTCGAGTTGGTCGTCGATTGCTGTGTATTTTTACAAGTTTTCCAGAAAAAGCTGTAATTATCGTCAAAAATCTATGGTTTTCCGCCACTTTTTGCTTTAAATCAGCATTCTTGCTCTTGAAATGCTTCTGCACAGCCCCACTTCGACTACATTGTTTTGAATATGTTTGATCACCGGAGGTAAGGAATGCAAGACCAAGAGAAGCAAGAAGAACAAGTGCAGGCAGATGCCAACGCACAATCTGGCCAAGATGCGGTCGATCCAATTATGGTCGCGGTTGATTCTGATTTCGAGGAGAAATTGCTGCAGACTGAAGCGAAATTGGCCGAATTGCAAGATGCCTATTTAAGAGCAAAAGCCGATGGCGAAAATATTCGCCGCCGTGCCCAGGAAGATATCAGCAAGGCGCACAAATATGCGGTTGAGAGTTTTGCAGAATCAATGATACCGGTGAAGGACAGTCTTGAGATGGCGTTAAAAATTGATACCACGTCAATCGAAGCGCTGAAGGAAGGTACTGAAATGACATTGCGGCAGTTGGCCAGTGCATTTGAAAAAAATCGTTTATTTGAGATTAATCCTGCCAAAGGCGAAAAACTTGATCCGGCCAAACACCAGGCGGTATCGATGGTGCCGGCTGATCAGGAAGCGAATACCGTAGTTGAAGTCTTGCAAAAGGGATACACGATTGCTGAACGCTTATTGCGTCCTGCCTTGGTGACCGTAGCGCAAGGTAAATAGCGATATAAATAACCAGAATAGTGTCGCGATACCGTTCAAAATGCTTGAAAAAGCGCATTTTCACCGCATATGCAAGCTAACTAAAAATACGAGTGAATTTATTTAGATTCTTCACATTATCAAGAAATTAAAAAACTGAAAAAAGGAAATATCATGGGCAAAATTATCGGAATTGACTTGGGTACCACCAATTCATGTGTGTCAGTCGTTGAGAACGGTCAACCCAAAGTCATTGAAAATTCTGAAGGCGCGCGGACTACCCCTTCGATCATCGCGTATCAGGATGACGGTGAGATTTTGGTTGGCGCTTCTGCAAAACGTCAGGCCGTCACTAATCCCAAAAATACGCTCTACGCGGTTAAGCGTTTGATCGGTCGTAAATTTGACGAAAAAGAAGTTCAAAAAGATATCGGCCTGATGCCATTTACTATCTGCAAAGCAGAAAACGGTGACGCTTGGGTGAGTGTACGTGACAAGAAGATGGCGCCGCCACAAATTTCCGCTGAAGTGCTGCGCAAAATGAAAAAGACTGCTGAAGACTACCTCGGTGAAGAAGTCACTGAAGCGGTGATCACGGTTCCGGCTTATTTCAACGATGCGCAACGTCAAGCGACGAAAGATGCTGGCCGGATCGCTGGTCTGGAAGTCAAACGTATCATCAACGAACCGACAGCTGCTGCATTGGCATTTGGTTTGGACAAGGTTGAACGCGGTGACCGTAAAATCGCCGTTTACGATTTGGGCGGTGGTACATTTGACGTATCGATCATTGAAATTGCCGACGTTGATGGTGAAATGCAGTTCGAGGTTTTGTCGACCAATGGTGACACATTCTTGGGTGGTGAAGACTTCGACCAACGTATCATCGATTACATCATTGACGAGTTCAAGAAAATCAATGGTCTGGATTTGTCCAAAGATCCGATCGCCTTGCAGCGCATTAAAGCTTCCGCTGAGCGTGCCAAGATTGAATTGTCCAGCTCGCAGCAAACAGAAATTAACGAACCATATATTGCGATGGCAAATGGTGCGCCAGTGCATCTGAATATGAAGATGACACGGGCCAAGCTCGAGTCCTTGGTTGAAGAGTTGATCAATAAAACAGTTGAGCCGTGCCGTATCGCGATCCGTGATGCAGGTGTCAAGACCAGTGATATCGACGATATTATTTTGGTCGGCGGGATGACCCGTATGCCAAAAGTGCAGGAAGTGGTCAAGGAGTTTTTTGGCAAGGAGCCTCGCAAAGATGTGAATCCGGATGAGGCAGTGGCAGTCGGTGCTGCAATTCAAGGTTCAGTGCTGTCTGGTGATCGCAAGGATTTGCTGCTGCTAGATGTGACTCCACTGTCCTTGGGCATTGAAACTCTGGGTGGTGTCATGACTAAAATGATCCAAAAAAATACCACTATTCCTACTAAATTCAGCCAGGTATTTTCGACAGCAGATGACAACCAACCTGCAGTAACGATCAAGGTATTTCAGGGCGAACGTGAAATTGCTGCCGGCAACAAAGGCTTGGGTGAGTTTAATTTGGAAGGCATTCCACCATCAGCACGCGGCACCCCGCAGATTGAGGTAACTTTTGATATTGACGCTAACGGTATTCTGCATGTTGGTGCAAAAGATAAAGCAACCGGTAAAGAAAACAAAATCACCATTAAGGCAAACTCCGGTTTGACTGAAGAGGAAATTCAAAAAATGGTGAAGGATGCCGAGCTCAACGCCGAGGAAGATAAGAAGGTCAAAGAATTGGCTGAGTCGCGCAATCAAGGTGACGCCTTGGTTCACTCGACCCGCAAGGCATTGACTGAATACGGCGACAAGCTCGATGGCGGTGAAAAAGAGAAGATTGATGCCTCAATCAAAGAGTTGGAAGACGCTTTGAAAAATGGTGACAAAGTGACGATAGATGCGAAGATCGCTGCATTGTCTGCCGCATCTCAAAAATTAGGCGAGAAAATGTACGCTGATATGCAGGCGCAGCAGGCTGGTGCGGCCGGAGCGGCTGGGCAGGCCGGTGGTGCCGGAGCATCTGGCGCATCAGAAGCGAAACGTCCAGAGGATGACGTTGTTGATGCAGACTTTAAAGAAGTGAAAGACAAGTAATCCAAACTGGGCGAGTTGTTTTCTCGCTTAAGCTCGCCGAGAAAGGGGCGCCGTGAAAACGGCAAACCTGCTCGGCTTTTTCGCATAAATTACCAAGCTTTATTTGGACGCTGGTTGCAATATTTACTTTTGGCGTTTGATTTAGTTTGAATCCACAATGAAGGTGCCAAATCAAATGGCGAAGCGTGACTTTTACGAAATATTAGGCGTTGCCAAAAACGCGTCTGAAGAAGAAATCAAGAAATCGTATCGCAAGCTGGCGATGAAATATCATCCGGACCGTAACCCTGATAGTAAACAAGCAGAAGACAAGTTCAAGGAGGCCAAAGAGGCCTACGAAATGTTGACCGATCCGAAAAAACGCGATGCCTATGATCGTTATGGTCATGCAGGCGTTGACCCGAATATGGGCGGCGGACCTGGTGGTGGTGCCGGAGGGTTTGCCGACGCATTTGGTGATATTTTCGGCGATATATTTGGCGGTGGTCGTGGCCGCAGTTCCGGCCCACAGGTCTACCGTGGTGCTGATTTGCGCTATAACCTTGAGATTACATTGGAGGAAGCTGCCAATGGCTTTGATACCACAATCCGGGTCCCATCTTGGGATGAATGCGAACCTTGCCATGGTACCGGTGCCAAGCCAGGCACGTCAGCCATTACATGCACGACTTGCGGTGGTCACGGTCAGGTAAGAATGCAGCAGGGGCTATTCAGCATTCAACAAACCTGCCCCAAGTGTCATGGCACCGGGAAAATTATTCCTGATCCATGCCCAACCTGTTCTGGTGTAGGACGGATCAAGCGCAACAAGACACTGGAAGTGAAAATTCCTGCTGGTATTGACGATGGCATGCGCATACGTTCATCAGGCAATGGCGAACCAGGTGTGAACGGTGGCCCGCCGGGCGATCTGTATGTGGAAATACATACCAAACCGCATTCCGTATTCCAACGTGACGGTGATGATTTGCATTGTGAAATGCCGATTTCATTTGCCAAGGCAACCTTGGGCGGCGAAATTGAAGTGCCGACATTGAATGGCAAAGCCAGCTTTACCATTCCTGAGGGCACGCAAACTGGAAAGACCTTTCGTTTGCGCAGCAAAGGAATTAAAGGGGTACGCTCTGGATATCCTGGCGATTTATTCTGTCATGTTGTAATAGAAACGCCCGTAAAATTGACGGAAAAACAAAAGGATCTGCTTAAAGATTTTGAAAAACTTACCTCAGAGGGTGGTTCCAAGCATAGTCCCCAGAGCAAATCGTGGATGGAAAAAGTAAAAAGCTTTTTAAGTAAGTGACAAGAATTAGTGAAATCTGATAATTTCAGTTTCACTAGTTTTATGCGGCAAGGTAAAATCGAGCATGCCTGAACTTGAATCGATTGCACTTAACATATTGGACTGGTCATGAAATTGCCTGTTAAAGAATTGTTGCTTTGCCTGATCTTTGCTGCCGCAAACATGGCACAGGCAATTGAAGTGGCTGGCGTAAAAATCGATGAGACGGCACAGGCTTCGAATACGACGTTGAAGTTGAATGGGGCAGGGATTCGTTACAAGGTATTTTTCAAAGTTTATGTAGCGGCTTTATATTTGCCAGAAACTAAGAATTCCGCCGACGATGTGCTTAACTTGGTTGGCCCTAAAAAAATCAATCTGACCATGCTTCGAGAATTAAGCAGCGATACGTTGGGACAGGCGTTTTTGGACGGCGTAAAGAGAAATACTGATAAGCTTGAGCGTGCAAAGATGGCGGATCAGTTTCTCAAATTTGGTCAGCTATTCTCGTCCGTGCCCGTATTGAAAAAAGGCGATTTGATTTCGATGGAGTGGGTGCCGAATGTAGGTACCAATATGTCCATCAATGGAAAAAAAATTGGGGATACGTTTCCTGATGTCGCCTTTTTTAACGCGATCCTGAAAATCTGGCTGGGCGACAATCCGGTCGACACTTCCCTGAAAAATCAGCTGTTAGGTGGATTAAGCGACCGCCACTAGGCAAATCGCAGGGCATAAAAAAGCCCCGGAAATATTTCCAGGGCTTTTTCTTTATTCAGCGATCAGGCAAAATTTGCAGCAGCAAAGTCCCAGTTGGCCAGATGCCAGAATGCCTCAACATATTTTGGCCGTGCGTTGCGGTAGTCGATATAGTAAGCGTGTTCCCACAAATCACAAGTGATCAACGGCTTGTCTGCAGTAGTGACTGGTGTTGCAGCGTTGGATGTGTTGACAATATCGAGCGAGCCGTCCGGTTTTTTTACCAGCCAGGTCCAGCTTGAACCAAAGTTGCCGATGCATGACTTGGTAAATGCTTCTTTAAATGCATCAAACGAACCCCATTTCGCATCGATCGCAGCAGCCAAGGCGCCAGTTGGGGCACCGCCGCCGTTTGGCTTCAAGCCGTTCCAGTAAAAAGTGTGATTCCAGATTTGTGCCGCATTATTGAAAATACCTGCGGAAGATTTTTTAACGATTTCTTCCAATGTTGAATTTTCAAACTCAGTCCCTTTAATTAAGTTATTTAAATTGGTGACATAAGTTTGGTGATGTTTGCCGTAATGGTATTCCAGAGTTTCTTTTGAAATATGTGGAGCTAAGGCATCCAGTGCATAGGGCAGAGCAGGCAGTGTGTGTTCCATTTTATTTCCTCAGTAGGTAAAGCTTAATGATCAATATGGTGGGTACAACAGCAAATCGACGATAGGACGAGACGATAATCGATCCGCCATTGTAATGTGGATGCAATTTGTTTGCAGCGCCTAATTTGGTGTTTGCAAGACCTTAATGACTTCGAGTCCGACTTCACCCTTGGCCAGTTTCACGTTGATGCTGCCAGGTGCAATAAATTCTTCTGGATGTTGGAGAATGTGGCCTTCCATATTTGTGATAATTGCGTAACCGCGCTCAAGCGTTCTCTGCGGGTTGAGTAATTCCAGCTGAGCATGCAGGTGGTTCAGATCACGTTGGCGTAACTCAAAGAATTGATGTGTTTTGGTTTGAAGGTGCCGGGAAAATTGTTGCAATTGGTATTTGCGTTGATCAATGTCCGGTGATTGCGTGATCAGTCGCTGCTTTAAATGCACATATTGGAAATTAGCCTGTTTGCGCGAGTTGGCAACGATGTGTTTTAACTGCATGGTCAGACCGCCAAGTTTAGCCCGCTCGCTGCGAATATAGGCCAGTGGATTTATCAATCTCCGTGAAAAATTGTCCAGGGTCTGACTTTCCTGATCGAGCCGATGCCTGACAGAACGTCGCAATTGAGCACTATTTTTTTCGAGGTGCAGCATCAAATCAACCCGCGCAGAAACGGCAATTTCGGCCGCCGCAGTCGGCGTCGGTGCCCGCACGTCGGCAACGAAATCGGCGATCGTGAAGTCTGTCTCGTGTCCAATGCCGGCAATGATCGGGATCGGGCAATCGGCGATGGTATAGGCCAGTTGTTCGTCATTGAATGACCAGAGGTCTTCAATACTGCCACCACCGCGCGCAACAATCATGACCTCACACTCGTTTCTGGAAACCGCCAGCGCGATTGCCTGGGCAATTTTTTGTGCTGACCCGCTGCCCTGAACCGGGGTGGGGTAAATGATGACCCTCACATGCGGAGCGCGGCGCTTCAGTGTGATCAGAATATCGCGCAGTGCAGCGGCTTGCGGGCTGGTTACGATCCCAATACATTTTGGAAAAGACGGCAGAGCTTGCTTGCGTTGAGCGTCAAACAAGCCAGCCGCGCTCAATTTTTGTTTGAGCTGAAGGAAGGCTTCATACAGGCTGCCCAAGCCGGCTCGCCGTATGTTTTCGACGTTTAGCTGATAATCTCCGCGCGGCGCATACAAGGTGACGGTGGCACGAACTTCGATCTTTTCGCCTTCACGGGGAAGGAAATCAGCTGCCTGTGTACGACTTTTAAACATGACCGCGCGTACCTGGGCTTGCGCATCTTTGAGCGTGAAATACCAATGTCCGGAAGCGGCACGGGTGAAATTGGATATTTCACCGGAAATCCAGCACAAAGGTATTGATCTTTCCAGTAATCGCGAGACGGTTTGATTCAATTCCGCCACGCTGATCACTTGGGGAGCGGATGTAAAGTTGTTATCAGTGAGCATAGGGGGGATTTGTGCCAGGTTCGAGTTAGCGAATTCTAAATCATGTTCACGAATCGCAACTTTTTACTTTTGCTAAAGATATTGTATTGCTTTATTGGAATAGGTTATTACTTTCATATTCACAGGAAAAACGTCTGCCTCAATTGTAATCAAGTGAAAAATATTATTTAAAATCAAAGGGTTATTTTTCTATACCAAGTTTGCGCACAAAGTTATCAACAATTCGTGTGCAAAACTTTGGTTTTGGAAAACCAGATATGCCCAGTTTGTGGGCATGGTGATGAAAATTGATTTAAATCAATTGGTTGCCAGCGATTGTCACGAATTGTTCACAAAGTTACCCACACAAGCTGTGCAAAACTTTGACGTAAATTTCCATTTCAAATCAGTCCGACTGGATCGGGCGAAATCGCAAATTCGCTCGTGCGGCAAATCAGATTGCCGATTGCAAGTTTTGCCCAACGCATGATCGGACTTGCTCTGTCCCACACAACAAGATACATTGCGGGCTTGTGTTTATAAATTGCGATCAATAGCGCCATGCTGTCTGTTGTTTGCACTTGCGGTCGCTGTCATTAGGGAGTTTGCATTGTTTTCGATATTACAATCGGCCGGTTGGCCGGTATATTTTTTACTGATCGCGTCGATCATTGCGTTGGCATTGATTATTGAACGATCTCTTTCTCTGCGTGCCAAAAATGTTTTGCCCAAGACCTTGCTCGAAGAAGTGATACGCGTGTACCACAATGGCAAGGTCAGCAAGGACGTGGTAGACAAGCTGGAGCAAAATTCACCGCTGGGACGGGTATTGGCCGCAGGGCTACGCAATGTCGATGCGCCGCGCGAGGTAATGAAAGAGTCGATTGAAGAAGCTGGCCGCGCTGCCGCACATGACTTGGGCAAATTCCTGACTACCCTGGGCACGATTGCCTCGTTGGCGACATTGATGGGTTTGTTCGGCACGGTCGTTGGGATGATCGAAATCTTCGGCGCGCAAAATTCTACCGGGGCAAATCCGGTGCAGCTTGCCCACGGTATTTCAACTGCCTTGTACAACACCGCGTTCGGTATTTTGATTGCCATGCCAACCATATTTTTCTATCGTCATTTCAGCGCATTGGTTGATGGTTTTATCGTCGAAATGGAGCAACAGGCTGTCAGGTTTGTTGATACCGTGCACGGCAACCGCAAGTAGAAGATCAGGCTCAACTATGGATTTCCGCAAAGGTACTAAGTATCGCTCTGAACCTGAAATTAACTTAATCCCATTTATCGACGTGTTGCTGGTGATTTTGATTTTTCTCATGGTGACAACGACCTACAGCCGATTCACTGAATTGCAAATAAATTTACCAACGGCAGACGCTAATGTGGCGCAACAGCGGCCCAATGAAATTCAAATCGGTGTCGATGCGCGTGGCAATTACAAAATCAATCAAAAGCCGGTGGCCAAAATCGACGTCAATGATTTGGCTGAGAGTTTGAAAAAAGCAGCCAGTGAACTATCCGGTGGCGCTGATCAAGCGGATCCCGTGGTGATCATTAACGCCGATGGCTCCGCCAGCCACCAATCAGTGATCGATGTGCTTGAAGCTGCGCGTATCGCCGGACTGTCAAAAATCACCTTTGCCGCACAAGGTCACTCGAAATAAAGTCTGCTTATCCAAACAAGGCCAGTAAGCCGCCCATGACAACCGACCGATTCGCCCGTGTACTCATGACAGCATGGATGACACGTGGATGGCTGGCATGGTTGCTTTGGCCGTTGTCGGTTTTGTTTGGCCTGCTACTCATTGTCCGTCAGTTCTTTTATCGGCAAGGCTGGCTGCAGAAAAAAAAGTTGGCAGTGCCGGTAATCGTCGTGGGGAATATTTTTGTCGGTGGCACCGGCAAGACGCCATTAACGATCTGGTTGCTCAGGCAACTGCAACAGGCAGGCTACCGCCCCGGCGTTATATCACGCGGATACGGCAGCAAGAATCAACCACCTCAAATGGTTTCCGAACGTTCCCTTGCAATTGATGTAGGTGATGAGCCGATCCTGATCGCTCAGCAAAGCGCCTGCCCAGTCGTGGTCGGTCGCAATCGCGTCGCCGCAGGCGAAACCTTGTTAAACAACTGTCCTGAAGTGAATGTCATCATCTCTGATGATGGCTTGCAGCATTATGGATTGGCCCGCGATCTGGAAATTATGTTGTTTGATAAGCGTGGGGTCGGGAATGGATGGTTGTTGCCGGCGGGACCATTGCGAGAACCTGCTGGCAGACGGAGCGACATCACGGTCGCGAACCTGAATCAGGGTGAAAACATTGCCCCCGCATTGCCGTCTGATACTGTCCGTATGCAGTTACTCGGAAATACGGCCAGACAAATGATGCATCCCGACCAGCAGCAGAAATTAAACGCTTTGGATTCCAGACTTAATATCATTGCTGCCGCGGGTATTGGAAATCCCGAGCGATTTTTTACCATGTTGCGCAATCAGGGAGTCAAGTTTGCGGAACTTCCCTTGCCGGATCATTTTAACTACGCAATCAACCCGTTTGAACATATAACTGCCGATATGATCCTGATTACTGAAAAGGATGCAGTAAAATGTAGGCAATTGAAAGATCTGAGTGGTGATCCTCGCATCTGGGTTATCCCGGTTGAAGCGGTAATTGATAGCGGCATGTTCGACACCATACTAAAAAAATTGAAACAAATTCGGGAGTAAATCGTGAACCCTCGCTTATTAGAAATTTTGGTTTGCCCTTTGTGTAAAGGGCCGCTGGTCTATGATAAGTCAGCAGCGGAATTAATCTGCAAAGGGGATAAATTGGCTTATCCCATTCGCGACGATATTCCTATTATGTGGGCCGATCAGGCCAGGGACTTGAATGAACCAGTAGTCGCTGATAAATCCGCAGGCAAATAACAATGACCCTGTTACGCACAACAACCTTCAATGGCCGTAACAATTTCTGCGTAATCATTCCCGCACGATTGGCATCAACCCGCTTGCCGAATAAACCTTTAGCAGATTTGGGTGGCAAACCGATGGTGGTGCGGGTAGCGGAGCGGGCGAAATTATCCGGTGCTGAGTTAGTCGTCGTTGCATGCGACGATATCAGTATCGTCCAAGCTTGTGAGCAATTCGGCGTAACAGCGTATTTGACCAGTGTCGATCATCAATCGGGCACGGATCGAATTGCCGAAGTTGCGGAACGCTTGGGTTTGCCGAAAGATGCAGTAGTCGTCAATGTGCAGGGCGATGAGCCGCTGATCGAGCCAGCATTGATCACTGCAACCGCCGCACAGATTCGCAATGGTGTGCAGATGTCTACCGCCGCCCATCCGATCACCAGCCCGGAAGAAGCGTTTAATCCGAATGTTGTTAAAGTTGTGCTCGACAAATTGAGTCGCGCACTTTATTTTTCGCGTGCGACGATCCCCTGGAATCGAGATGCCTTCGCTCTGTCCACGTCGGTGTTACCTCCAGACTACCGCGTATTCAGGCATATCGGCCTGTACGCCTACACCAATTCGTTCTTACAGAAATATTCCACGCTTGAGGTTGCTCCGCTCGAAAAGTGCGAGGTTCTGGAGCAATTGCGGGTGCTCTGGAATGGTTATCCGATAGCCGTTCATGTGACGCCCGACGTCCCGATGGCAGGGGTCGATACGCCGGATGATTTGCTGCGGGTGCAGCAATTTTATCTGCAACAGACAGCGGGCTGATTTGACTATGGCGGTATCAATGAACTTGCAATCGACTTGAAAAAAGGTTAATTTCGAATCGCTGATGCATCATCGCCTGGTATTGGCCAACTAAGTTTCATTGATAGTCAATTGCACTTGGCACAATAAGTAATTTTTTACCGACTTTTTGTGTTAAGTTTTGAGGCGTGGAGCGCGATAAAAATAAAATGGCCTTCACGCGGCAAGATAATTTATCTAAAAATACAAACAAGATCCAAACTATTTAAAACTCTTTTAGGAAAAGAATTATGCGTCTAATTTTGTTAGGCCCGCCTGGAGCAGGTAAAGGCACGCAGGCAAACTACATCAAAGAAAAATACGGCATCCCTCAAATATCTACCGGTGACATGTTGCGCGCAGCAGTCAAAGCAGGTACCCCATTGGGTTTGGAAGCCAAGAAAGTCATGGATGCAGGTGGACTGGTTTCAGACGATATCATCATCGGTCTGGTTAAAGACAGATTAAAGCAAAACGATTGCGCCAATGGTTATCTGTTTGACGGCTTTCCACGTACCACTCCTCAGGCAGACGCTATGAAGGATGCTGGCGTGATGATCGACTATGTGCTGGAAATCGCTGTACCTGACAGCGCAATCGTCGAACGCATGAGCGGCCGTCGCGTGCACCCGACTTCAGGGCGCACTTATCACGTTAAATTCAATCCGCCCAAAGTTGTCGGCAAAGACGACGAGACCGGCGAAGACTTGATCCAGCGCGACGACGACAAAGAAGAAACTGTCACCAAACGTCTCTCGGTCTACCACAGTCAAACTGAAGTTTTGATTGGCTATTATGGGGATTGGGCAAAATCAGGTCGGCCCGGTGCCCCGAAATATCGCAAGATCGATGGAGTTGGCACAGTCGAATCAATCCGGGACAAAGCATTCCAAGCATTGGAAAGTTAATACTGAAGCGGACATGAAGTCCGCTTTTTTTCGTCTCTTCAATGTAGTTTTTTGTTGTTTTTTGTTTTGCCAGTCAGAGAAATACGGAGAGAAATAAGTAAATTGCGGCGTAAATTACGGAAATTCATTAAGGCAGTATAAATTGCAAATGTTTGTTGGCTGAGAAATCATCGTTTTTTTTATAATAAAAAGGAGATTCGCAATGGTAACAGGCTTGTGGTTCGTAATCGGTTGTGGCGTACTGGCGGTTTTGTACGGTTTGGTGTCGCGTGCTTGGATATTAAAACAAGATGCAGGCAATCAGCGCATGCAGGACATTGCGGCGGCGATTCAGCAGGGAGCGGCAGCGTATCTGGCGCGTCAGTATCGAACTATTGCAATAGTTGGCGTTATTTTGTTTGTTGTCATTGCCGTAGTGCCCGGATTGGGCAAGCTCACCGCCTTCGGATTTTTGATCGGGGCTGTGTTATCCGGAGCATGTGGATTTATCGGTATGAACGTTTCAGTGCGCGCCAACGTGCGAACAGCTCAGGCAGCCACAAAAGGCGTCAATCCAGCGCTGGATGTGGCGTTCAAAGGCGGCGCCATTACCGGGATGTTGGTTGTTGGTCTGGGTCTGCTTGGTGTGACACTGTTTTACTGGATGTTGATGCAACAGGTCCCGGCAGGCACAACAGTCACTCAACACGATATGTTAAAACCCATGATCGGCCTGGCATTTGGCGCATCTCTCATTTCGATTTTCGCGCGTCTGGGCGGTGGTATTTTCACTAAAGGTGCCGATGTCGGTGCTGATCTGGTGGGAAAAGTTGAAGCCGGTATTCCCGAAGACGATCCGCGCAATCCTGCCGTAATTGCCGATAACGTTGGTGACAACGTAGGCGATTGCGCCGGTATGGCAGCTGATCTGTTTGAGACCTATGTGGTAACCCTGATCGCGACGATGCTGCTGGGTGCGTTGCTGATGCCGACCATGAGTACTGAAGCGGCACTGTATCCACTTTTACTGGGCGCTGTTTCCATCATCGCCTCCATCGTTGGCTGCTCAATGGTGAAAGCCAAGCCGGGCAAGAAAATCATGTCGGCCCTGTACACCGGTTTGTGGTGGGCGGCCGGGCTGTCATTGATCGGCTTTGGTGTGGTCACGAAAATGGTCGTGCCCGAAGATCAATTCATGCCGCTGTTTTTGTCCACCATCGTAGGTATCGTGCTGACTGGTTTGATGGTCTACATCACCGAATACTACACCGGCACGGATTTTCATCCGGTACGTCACATCGCAGAAGCCTCGACCACCGGCCACGGTACCAATATCATCGCCGGTCTGGGCGTATCGATGAAATCGACTGCCTATCCGGTATTGGCCGTGTGTGTCGCGATTCTGGTTTCCTATCACTTGGCCGGGTTATATGGTATTGCGATTGCCGCGACTTCGATGTTGTCGATGGCAGGCATTATTGTGGCCCTCGACGCTTACGGTCCAATTACCGATAATGCCGGTGGCATCGCCGAGATGTCGGAAATGCCTGAGTCGGTGCGCGCGGTAACCGATCCGCTCGATGCGGTTGGCAATACCACCAAGGCGGTGACCAAAGGGTATGCAATCGGCTCTGCCGGATTGGCTTCCCTGGTGTTATTTGCCGATTACACCCATGCGCTGGATTCTGTAGGTCAAAGCGTGACGTTCGATCTGTCGAATCCGAATGTGATTGTCGGCTTGTTTATCGGTGGCCTGATTCCTTATTTGTTCGGTGCTTTGGCGATGGAAGCAGTAGGGCGTGCTGCTGGCGCCGTCGTGGTTGAAGTGCGGCGCCAGTTCAAGGAAATCAAAGGAATTATGGACGGCAGCGGCAAGCCGGAATATGACAAAGCCGTAGATATGTTGACCAGCTCGGCCATCAAGGAAATGATTATTCCTTCGTTACTGCCCGTCGTTGTTCCTGTGCTGGTTGGATTGATTCTTGGTCCAGCGGCACTGGGCGGTCTGCTCATGGGCACCATCGTAACCGGATTGTTCGTGGCCATTTCCATGACTACCGGGGGCGGCGCCTGGGATAACGCCAAAAAATACATCGAAGACGGTCACTTCGGCGGCAAAGGGTCCGAAGCACATAAAGCAGCGGTGACTGGCGATACGGTTGGTGATCCGTATAAAGACACGGCAGGGCCTGCAATCAATCCATTGATTAAGATTATTAATATCGTCGCGTTATTGCTGGTGCCGCTATTGCCGATGGAAAAAATGGTGCCGGCACATGTGCAATTTGTGCCAGCTGCCGTGAAACATGCGGAAGAAATGAAAATGACGCCAGATCTTCCTGCGGCAGAAGTGCCAGCCGTATCGCCCGCTCCGGCAGAGCCATCCAAACAGTAATTGAATATTCGCCGTCCCAAACAAGCCAGCTCATGCTGGTTTGTTTTTTTGTGCTTCATCACTCGCGCCTTCTCCTTGGCGGCGCAACCATGTAAAATAGCGCTCACCCAAATACGCAAACCGTGTTTGCTGTCGAGTGTGACCATAGATCAACGGATAGATCAAGTTCCTCCTAAGAATTAGATACAGGTTCGATTCCTGTTGGTCACACCAAACAATTGATCGGGATTAAGTTGAAATATCAGATGTAATCTGATTTATTGCAACACATTGATCAAAGTCCGTTTCCCGTTTTGATAGGTGTATAGCGACAGCACGCCGTCCTTGATATCGCCTTTGGCATCAAACGCGATGTCACCCATGATGCCCTTGTGATGGATTTTTTGCAGGTAAGGCAAATAGACATCCGGGTTGGCTGAATTGGCCTGTTGCATTGCGTCGGCGAGTGTCATGACTGCATCGTAAGCATAGGGCGCATAGATCTGCACCACGGTGCCGAAGCGCTTTTGATAATTTTTCTGAAATTCTTCACTGGCTTTTTTATTGGCCTCCAACACGCCACCGGCAATAGCGCAATACACTTGATTATTGCCCAGAGCATCGCCCGCCAGATCAACCAGTTTTTCGCTGCATACCCCATCACCCGCCATTAATTTGCTGGTGATGCCAAGCGCTTTCATCTGGCGCAACATAGGGCCTGCAACTGCATCCATGCCACCAAAGAAAACAACATCTGGTTTGGACGCCTTAATCTGCGTCAAGATGGCGTTAAAGTCAGTTGCCCTGTCATTGGTATATTGGCGTTGCGCCATTTTGATGCCTGGGTTGGCAGCCTTGGCGCCCTTGATAAACTGGTCGGCCAGACCCTGGCCAAACGCCGTGCGATCATCGATGACCGCGATTGTTTTGGCGTTCAGATTTTTCACTGCATACCCGCCCAGCGTACCGCCCAGAAAAGCATCATTGGCAATGATTCGGAAAGTAGATTTATACCCCATTCCGGTAAAACTGATTGCCGTGACCGAGGGAGCGATTTGCGGGATCCCGGCCAAGCTGTATATTTTTGCTGCCGGTATTGATGTGCCCGAAGTCAGATGGCCAACGACGCCATTCACTTTCGCGTCCACCAATTTCTGTGCGACTGTTGCCCCTTGTTTTGGATCAGCGCCATCATCTTCGGGCACTAGAACAAATTTCACTTTTTGGCCATTGATCACGCCGCCTTTTGCATTGAGTTCTTCAATCGCCAGCCGTGCACCGTTTTCATTATCTTTACCCAGATGGGCGACTGGGCCAGTAATCGAGGCCACATGACCGATTTTGACGATGATTTCCTGGGCAGCCAGAGCTGGCAGTGTAAAAAAATAAGTGATGAAGCTGGCAGTTGCTGCAATTTTTTTCATGATGAATTTCCTTGTATGGTTGGCTTGTGACAGGCCGCGGCTAACATTGTTATGTAAAAGTAAAACATTTAATTTTAACTAGTTAAAAAAGCAATTACAACAGTTTCTTTGTGGACTTTGATTGCAGTGATTTCATAATTCCAGATAGGGATAGCGGTACAATGCTGCCTTTATATTTGTATTGGATGCGCCCTCCGGGCCGAATGTTATGGCAGTTATCTCTCTTTCCAACGCGCAACTGGCATTTGGCCACGTGGCACTCCTCGATCACAGTGAATTTTCCATCGAAACCGGCGAACGGGTCGGTTTGATCGGCCGTAACGGGACTGGTAAGTCCTCACTACTTAAAGTCATCGCCGGTCAATCCAGATTGGATGATGGTCTGCTCGTGATGCAGCAAAACCTGCGCATCGCATACGTGCCGCAAGAACCCCTGTTTGAGCCGACCCAGAAAGTATTTGATGCCGTTGCGGAAGGTCTCGGTGAGTTGCCTGGATTGCTGAAGGAATATGAAGAAATCAGTGGACAGTTCGGTGGCGACAATGATGACGCGCTGATGGAGCGCATGCATGACATCCAATTAAAACTGGATGCGGCCGACGCCTGGGGATTGAACAGCAAGGTCGAAGCGACCCTGGACCGGTTGAATCTGCAAAAAGACGCCTTGATCGGCAGTCTGTCCGGCGGAATGAAAAAACGCGTGGCATTGGCGGTTGCTCTGGTCAGTGCACCGGATGTCTTGCTGCTAGATGAACCAACCAACCATTTGGACTATGCGTCGATTCTCTGGTTGGAAAATCTGCTCAAGGATTTCAAAGGCAGCGTGCTGCTGATTACCCATGATCGCAGTTTTCTCGACAATGTGTGCACCCGCATCATTGAACTGGATCGCGGCAAGATTCTGTCTTTCCCCGGCAATTTCACGACTTACCAGACACGCAAGGCTGAACTGCTGGAAAACGAAGTGGTCGAGAATGCCAAGTTCGATAAATTTTTAGCGCAAGAAGAAGTCTGGATCAGAAAAGGTGTGCAGGCACGCCGTACCCGCGACGAGGGAAGGGTGCGTCGACTGGAAGATTTGCGCCGCCAGCGTACGGCACGACGTGACCAGCAAGGCCAGGTCAAGCTCGATGTATCGGCCGGAGAACGATCAGGAAAAATCGTCGCCGAGCTGGAAAATGTCAGCAAGAGTTATGGCAGCAAGTGCATCGTCAACGACTTCAGTGCCACCATCCTGCGTGGTGACAAAGTTGGCTTGATCGGTGCCAATGGCGCAGGAAAAACCACCTTGCTGAAAATGATTTTGGGTGAAGAGCAACCCGATTCGGGAACCATCAAGCAAGGCAGTAAATTGCAGGTAGCGTACTTTGATCAGATGCGCGCCCAGTTAGATGAAGAGGCCAGTCTGGCTGAGACCATCGCGCCGGGTTCTGATTGGGTGGAGATCAACGGTCAGAAAAAGCATGTCATGACCTACCTGAACGATTTCCTGTTTGCACCAGAGCGCGCCAGATCACCCGTAAAGTCATTGTCGGGCGGAGAGCGCAATCGTCTGCTGTTAGCCCGATTATTCGCCAAGCCAGCCAATGCCCTGGTACTCGATGAGCCGACCAATGACCTGGACATCGACACGCTCGAATTACTCGAAGAGCTGCTTGAGAACTATACTGGCACGGTATTTTTGGTCAGCCATGATCGTGCGTTCCTCGATAACGTTGTGACTCAGGTGATCGTTTCAGAAGGCAATGGGCAATGGGGTGAATTCATCGGCGGCTTCAGTGATTGGGAGCGCTACGCAAATAGCGAGATCGCAAAAAAATCCGGTAAGTCAGCAGCTAAACCTGCAGCGAAAGCAGAGCCCAAGAGCGATATCAAATCAAGAAAGCTGAGCTATAAGGAACAGCGCGAACTGGAAGAGCTGCCCAAAAAAATAGCCAAGCTGGAAGCGGAACAGCAGGCGATCACGGTCAGACTGCAAGATGCCAATTTGTACAAGACTCAACCAGAGGAAGCCACTCAATTAAATCGTCGCTATGCTGAAATTGATGAACTGTTATTGACCACGCTGGAACAATGGGAAACGATTGAGGCGCGCAGCAAGGAATAGCTGTCGGGTTATTCCCTGAATCAGGCATTGATATTTTTGAGTAAAACGCAGATTTCCGGCTAAATAATTTCAATATTCATGCAAAGTATTGCTACGCGCAGGTGTTTAGAGATTAAGATAGTCGGAAATTATCGCATTCTCACTATGTGCCCAAAAATAATTCAAAAAATACTGTTGGTGATAGTGATCCAATTCATATTGGGTAATACGCGCTCGTATTCCCAATCGATCATCAAATTGGCATCCGACGACTGGTGTCCCTATGTGTGCGTGGACAATGGCCGCATTACTGGCGGATTTCTGGTTGAAGCCACGGCACAGGCGATGCAGCTGAGCGGCTTCCAGATTGAACCGGTTCTGGTTCCGTTTACCCGCGCCATTGATCAAACCGTCGACGGCTATATTCAGGGCGTGTTCTCACCGCCTGGCGACAGTCGGCTGAGTATGAGTCGTCCCATGTTCTATGCCCGCTCCTGTTTTTATACCCTTAATGATCAGTCCTGGACGTATCATGGCTTGAAGTCCCTTGAGCAAATCACCGTTGGTGTCATCCCCGATTACAACTATGACGATGGCGCATTTGACGCGTACGTAGAACAGAACAGGCGCAAGAATGGACGTGTTGACCTGGCCTACGGTGAATACGCGGGAATAAACAATCTTAAAAAATTGCTGGCGACAAGATTTGCTGCGCTGGTCGAAGATGAAGCCGTCATTCACTTCCTGGCTCGCAAGATCAATGTCGAAAATAGAATCAAACAAGTCGGCTGTCTGGAAAATCCGATTGCGGTCGTAATAGGATTCAGCAAAAAGGACAAACATAGCCAAGGGTGGATCAGGGCACTGAGTTCCGGCATGCAGCAGCTTGAGGCATCCGGGAAATTGCAGGCTTTACGCCAACGCTATCAGATTCCATTGATTCCCCCTCCCGAAAAATCACATTAGTCATTTCATTCACATGCCAAATTTCAGTTCAGTCACAATCAGTACCGAGCGTCTCTTGCTGCGCCCATTAGAGCCAACTGATGAGCTCGCCATGTTTGCCTTGCGGTCAAATGAAGACGTCAACCGCTATACGGGAAATATTCCGTTGGTTACAGTCGAATCAGCGGGGGCGCTGATTGCCAAAGATCGACAGGCAATGCGCGATGACCTGTACTTAAGGATTGGAATGGTCCGGTTGGACAACGATGAGTTGATCGGAACCTGTGGCCTGTTTAACTTTGACGCCCAGTGTCGGCGCGCGGAAATTGGCTATGATTTGCGACCGACTATGTGGGGGCAGGGTTATATGCGAGAAGCCTTGCTCGATCTGCTGCAATACGCTTTCACCACACTGGACCTGAATCGGGTCGAAGCTGATGTTGATCCGCAAAACCTGTCTTCCAGAAAAGCCCTGGAACGTCTCGGCTTTCAATGCGAAGGCTTATTGCGGGAACGCTGGATACTCAATGGCGTGAAGGCCGATACCGCGTTTTACGGCTTATTGTCCACGGACTGGCTGACGCGTAAAAATAAATGAGCGACGAAGTTATTGTTACAAAGTAATGTCAGTTTTGCATTTTTGATTTAGTATCGAGGTTTATGTAAATTTGTGTCGCAGTTTTAAAAGAATTTGATTCCTGCGCTGCGTACAATCCCGATATCCGAATTAACTCTGAAGGCTGATGATGACCACGCAATCCACACCCACCTCCCCCGTTTCCAGAAGCACGTTTGATGAAGTCATGGTTCCTACCTATGCGCCATCGAACTTAGTTCCGGTGCGCGCCAAAGGTCTGGATCTGTGGGATCAGGATGGACGACAGTATCTGGATTTTACTGCCGGTATCGCCGTCACCAGTCTGGGACATTGTCATCCTGACGTCGTGCACACCTTGCAGCAACAGGCTGAAAAGCTCTGGCACGTTGGCAATGGCTACACCAATCAACCGGTGCTGGAACTGGCACGTTCATTAGTCGCCGCCACCTTTGCCGACCGGGCCTTTTTTTGCAACTCCGGTGCTGAAGCCAATGAGGCGGCGTTAAAACTGGCGCGTAAATATGCCAGCAAAAACGGTCACGAGCACAAGAGCCGGATTATCTCCTGTGTCAATTCCTTCCACGGCCGCACCTTGTTTACCGTCTCAGTGGGTGGACAACCAAAATACACCGAAGGTTTTGGTCCATTGCCGGCCGAACTGACCCATATTGCGTTCAACGATATCGAAGCAGCACGTGCGGCAATCAATGATGAAGTGTGTGCCGTGATGGTTGAGCCCGTCCAGGGCGAGGGCGGCGTGATGCCCGCCAGGACTGAGTATTTGCAAGCCCTGCGCGAACTGTGCGACAAGCATGGCGCGTTGCTGATATTTGATGAAGTACAGTGCGGCATGGGCCGGACCGGGCAGTTGTTTGCGTACATGGGCTACGGCGTGACGCCGGACATCCTGACCAGTGCCAAGGCATTGGGCAATGGGTACCCGATCGGCGCGATGTTAACCACCAATAAAATAGCGGCGGCCTTTTCAGTCGGCACGCATGGCACCACATACGGCGGAAACCCGCTCGCTGCCTCGGTCGCATTAACCGTCCTGCACACCATTAATGTCCCGAGCTTTTTACAGCGCGTTAAACATGCCTCGAAAACTCTGATCCTGGCATTGCAGGGTTTGGCCGAGGAATATCCGGCGATCATGGCTGAAGTGCGCGGCAGCGGTTTGCTGCTGGGCGTGCAACTGACTGAGGCATACAAAGGCCGCGCCAAAGAAATCACCAAAGCCGCCGAAGAAGAAGGCTTGATGTTGTTGATCGCCGGTCCGGATGTGCTGCGTTTTGCGCCGGCACTGATCGTCACCGATGAACAAATTCAGGAAGCGACAGCGCGACTGCGCAGAGCCTTGGCCAAATTTGCGGGCGCCTGATTCCATGTTTATCGTCCGACCGGCAGAAACGCGCGATATTGCGGCATTGCTGGAGCTTTCCACTGGTTTGACGCAAGGTGTCCACACCATGTCCAGGACCGTGGCCGGGGTTGAGCGCACCGTTGAGCAATCGCTGCGCTCTTTTGCCAGCCACACCGATATCGCGGGAGAAGAAAGTTACCTGTTCGTTTTGGAAGATACCGGCGATAACAGCATCATCGGCAGCGCGGCGATTGCCGCTACCGCCGGATCCAAAGGCACTTTTTTTTCGTTTCGCAATGATGTCATTCAACAGGTTTCGCGTGATTTGAATATCAGCCATAGCGTGCATGCCCTGACCCTGTGCGCCGACCTGACCAGTTATTCGCAGCTGCTGAGTTTTTTCGTGCGCCGCGGCCATGACAGCCAGCCGCAAGCGGCCTTGCTGTCACGCGCCCGACTGATGTATGCCGCCTGCCTGCCGGAACGTTTCAGCGACAATTTTTTTGTGTCCTTGGCCGGTTATACCGACCAGCAAGGACAATCCCCGTTTTGGGAAGCCTTGGGCAGGAAATTTTTTCAGATGGATTTTTTGGAAGCCGAGCGGCTGGTTGATGGTGCGCGCAACCGCAACCTGATCGTGGAACTGATGCCGCATTATCCTGTGTATGTACCACTGCTGGCGGGCGCCGCGCAGGCTGCGATGGGACAGGTCCATGCAGAAAGTGAAGTGCCGTTTGAAATACTGACCGAAGAAGGCTTTGCTGCGGACGAGTTCATTGATATTTTTGATGGCGGACCTATACTGCAAGCCAACAAGCATGCCTTGCGCTCGTTTTCTCAGGGTAGCAGATTGCCGGTGCATTTGACTGAAGAAATGCCTTCACCCGGTTTTGAAAATTATTTGATTGCGCCGGTCAGAGAAGCTGATTTTAGAGCCACCATCGTGCAGTGCGCCGGATTGGCAGATCGCCGCAGTATGGGCTTGAGCAGTGCCCAGATGCAGGCACTGCGCGTCGAACCTGGAGATCAGGTGTTGTGCGTACCCTGGTAACGAAGTAACAACAAAGAAATTCATAGGAAAAATCATGATCGTAGTGCGCGCAATCAGAAAAGAAGATCTGGATGGCCTGATGTATCTGGCCACCCAGGTGGGTGACGGGATGACTACCCTGAAACCGGATACGACCATGTTGGGCAATCGAATTGCAGTAGCCTGTGCGTCGTTTGCCGAAACAATCCCGCCAGAACAGCGGGATTATTTATTTGTATTGGAAGATACCGACGCTCACCAGATCGTTGGTGTGAGCGCGATCAAAAGCGCGGTTGGTCTGGAAGAGCCATTTTACAATTACCGGATCGGCACGCTGGTCCATTCAAGCAAAGAATTGAATGTGTATTCGCGCATGGACACCCTTTACCTGTCCAATGATCTGACCGGTTGCGCCGAGTTGTGCTCGCTGTTTTTGCACCCCGATTATCGCACCGGTAATAACGGCAAACTTTTATCCAAATGCCGCTTTCTGTTCATCGCCCAATTCCCGCATTTGTTCAGCGAAAAGTTAATCGCCGAATTACGCGGATTTCAACATCCGGATGGCAGTTCGCCATTTTGGGACAATCTTGGCCGACATTTTTTCAAAATGGATTTCAACCGCGCCGACGATCTGAGCAGCCTGGGCAAAAAGTCGTTCATCGCCGAATTAATGCCGCGTCATCCCTTGTACGTTGCCTACCTTCCCAAAGAGGCGCAAGACGTCATTGGTCAGGTCCATACCGCAACCGAACCGGCGCGTCACTTGCTGGAACAGGAAGGACTGTACTACGAAGGGTTTGTCGACATCTTTGACGCCGGCCCGGTTTTGCAGGCGCGTGTCAATGAATTGCGTTCGGTGCGCACCAGCGAACTGGTTGAAGCGGTCGATGCCGCCACGCCGCACAGTCATGCCATGCCGATGCTGGTTGCCAATACCGATATTCAGAATTACCGCATCATCGTCAGTGACGTGCAGCCCGAATCAGGGCGTTTGCAACTGACAAAAGAGCAGCAGGGGGCCTTGCATTGCGGTGAGAAAATGCAGGTGCGGACCATGCCTTTAAATGTCAATAAATGAATCGACGGAGAGAGTTCAATGGAATTAAGTAACTATATCAACGGTGTCTGGGTAGCTGGGACTGGCGAAAAATTCAGTGTGATCAATCCCGCTGACGGAGCCACGGTCTGGCAGGGTAATGCAGCCGGAGAATCCGAAGTCAGCCAGGCGTGCGACGCGGCGCGCGCCAGCTTTAACGCCTGGGCGCAAACCAGTCTGGACGAGCGAATTGCGATCTGCGTCAGGTTTCGCGATCTGTTGAAAGAGCACACCGAAGATTTGGCCGGAATGATTTCCCTGGAAGTCGGCAAGCCGCTCTGGGAAGCGCGTACCGAGGTGGCAACCATGGCCAATAAAATCGATATTTCGGTACAGGCCTACAAAGCGCGCACTGGTGAAATCAGCAGCAAGGTCGCCGATGGTGACGCGGTATTACGGCATCGTCCGCATGGTGTCTTTGCCGTGTTCGGTCCCTACAATTTCCCCGGGCATTTACCAAACGGGCATATCGTTCCGGCGCTGATCGCCGGCAATACGCTGGTTTTCAAGCCGAGTGAATATGCCCCGCAAATGGCGATCAAGACCGTACAACTGTGGGAGCAGGCCGGTTTGCCCAAGGGTGTCATGAACCTGGTCAATGGCGGAAAAAATACCGGCATAGCCTTATCCAAAAATGCGCAACTGGATGGCGTGTTGTTTACCGGCAGTTATCAAACCGGTGTCATTCTTCACAAGCAGTTTGCCGGACAACCTGGCAAAATGCTGGCGCTCGAAATGGGCGGCAACAACGCCATGGTGGTGTGGGATGTGAAAGACCTGGACGCCGCCGTGCACCACACGATATTTTCTGCCTTTGTCAGTGCCGGTCAACGATGCACCTGTACCCGCCGTCTGATTATTCCGAATAATGCCTGGGGTCAGGAATTCTTAAAACGTCTGGTGCATGTTGCAGCCTCGATCAAAATCGGGAAAAGCGACGCGCAACCCGCGCCATTCATGGGTCCGGTCGTTTCAAATCAGGTGGCACTGCATCTGCTGGATGCGCAGGCCGCGCTGGTAGTGCGCGGTGGTAAATCACTTTTGGAAATGTATTTGATCCACCCCAATACCGGGTTCCTGTCGCCAGGCATCGTTGATGTCACCGGCGTGCCGAATATTCCTGATGAGGAGTGGTTCGGACCGTTGTTGCAGGTGATTCGGGTCGACGATTTTGCCAGCGCCATTGCTGTCGCCAATCGCACCAGTTACGGTCTGGCAGCAGGGTTGTTGAGCGACGATCCGAATCTGTGGCAGCAGTTCCAGACCCAGATTCGTGCCGGTGTCGTGAACTGGAACCGGCCGACCACCGGGGCGGCCAGTACGGCACCGTTTGGCGGTATCGGCAACTCGGGCAATCACCGTCCAAGTGCCTTTTACGCTGCCGATTATTGCGCCTATCCGGTCGCGTCAATTGAAACCGATGTCCTGGAAATGCCCAAGCAACTCTCACCTGGCCTGGTATTTTAATCATGGAAAACACACGCGAATTTAACTTTGACGGTCTGGTTGGGCCATCGCATAACTATGCCGGTTTGTCGTTCGGGAACGTGGCCTCGTCGTCGAATATAAAGAGTGCTTCAAATCCAAAAGAAGCGGCATTGCAAGGCCTGGCGAAAATGCACGCACTGGCGCAGCGCGGTTTTGCGCAGGCATTATTGCCGCCGCAAGACAGACCCAATTTCAGATTGCTGCGCCAGCTCGGGTTTACCGGATCAGATGCGCAAGTCATTGAAGGAGCGGCGCGCAGTTCGCCGGTACTGTTGGCCAGTGCTTATTCTGCTTCGCCGATGTGGACCGCCAACGCGGCAACGGTCAGCCCGTCAGCGGATACCTCCGATGGGCGGGCGCATTTTACTGTCGCTAACCTGAACAATAAATTGCACCGTTCGTTTGAACACACCCAGACTGAAAAAGCGCTGCGCGCAATTTTCCACGACGAAAAACATTTCGCAGTCCATCAGGCCCTGCCACCGACTCCGGCCTTTGGCGATGAAGGTGCCGCTAACCATACCCGACTGTGTGCGCAACATGGCGCTGCCGGTGTTGAACTGTTTGTCTACGGGCGCAGCGAATTCGATGCAGCCATCGTCGGGCCCAGGAAATTCCCGGCGCGTCAGACCATCGAAGCCAGTCAGGCCGTCGCGCGTCTGCATGGTTTGCAGGCCGCACGCACCGTGTATGTTCAGCAAAACCCTGACACCATTGATCAGGGCGTATTCCACAATGATGTGATAGCCGTCGGCAGTGGTAATGTGCTGTTTTATCATCAGGAAGCGTTTATCAATGAAACGGCCAGCATCGATGCCTGTCGCGCTGCCATGCAGCATGTGGGCGCCGAGTTCAATCCGATCCAGGTCGACAGCAAGCTGGTGTCGGTGTCTGACGCGGTCTCATCCTATTTGTTCAACAGCCAGTTATTGCTGAAATCCACCGGCAAAATGGCTTTGCTGGTGCCGCAGGAATGCAGTGAAAACAAACAGGTCGCGAATTATTTAAACGACCTGATCGCCAGCGGCGGAGCCATTGACGAGTTGCTTAGTTTTGAATTGCGGCAAAGCATGCGGAACGGCGGCGGTCCGGCATGCCTGCGATTGCGGGTTGCATTAACTGAAGCGCAGGCCCTGGCCATGCATCAGGGCGTAGTATTTACCGAAGCTTTATACAAGCGTTTGGTAACTTGGGTAGAGCGTCATTACCGTGACACACTTTTACCCGAAGATCTGGCTGATCCGGCACTGGCAATTGAAGTGCACACAGCCTTGGATGAGTTGAGCGGGATTTTGAATTTACCAAATTTATATCAAGACCAATCTTAAGAATAGAGGATGGAATGAAACAAGCCCAAGAATTACGCAAGCAGACTTTGACGTTGGTGCAAGCCAATAATGCACAAAACAATCCGCCAGTCAGTTCACTGCTGGAAACCTGGTTGTCTTCGCTGGAAGAAGATGATCTGGCGGGCATCTTGCCGGCCAGCCTGGCGTCGATCTTGTGGGAAGGATTTACCCACGCTGCGCATTGGACACCCTCCAAAGGATGCCAGATCAATACCATGGCCTATCAGGACGGGCGCGGCGGCAAGGCGACGGCATTACTGATTCTGAATCCGGATATGCCTTATCTCGTTGATTCGATCGTCATGTCCCTGCGCAATCAGCGCATCGTCTCGCGCGCCATTCTCAATTCAGTGCTGGCAGTGCAGCGCGATGACGGCGGCAAAGTGATTCAGGTGGATACCCCGAAACCAAATCGCGACAGCAATACCGGCCTGGAATCGATTGTGATCTGCCTGTTATCCGACCAGTTAAGAGAGACAGAAATCAATTCGCTGATCGACCAGCTGAAGATGTCGGTGGGTGATGCCGCTGATGTGCGACGTGATCATCCCGCGCTGTCAGCCAAGATATTGCAAATGGCCGAAGTGGTTGAAGCCTGCGCCAAAGATGGCGAAGAGACGGCAGCCTTTTTGCGTTGGGCCGAGAAAATCGGTTTTGAAACTTTCGGCTATGTGTATTACGCGGTACAACCCGGCGTACGTGAACTGGTGCGTGATATCACCAGCGCCTTGGGCGTACTGAAAAATAAATCCCACCCGATCTACGGCGAATGCCTGAAAAGCATACCCGGTGATTTCGAAACCCTGTACGCGCGTGACGACACCTTATCGGTGGTCAAGGCTGACGTGCAGTCGTCTCTGTATCGCGATCAGCAACTTGATTTCATCGGTGTTCGCAATACCGATGCGCAGGGCGTGCTGTTGGGCGAACATTGTCTGGTGGGTCTGTTCTCGCGCGCGGCCACTGCAACAGCGCTGGCTGATCTGCCATTTGCCCGCGTGCGCATTGCCAGGGTATTGCAGATTGCCGGCGTGCGTCCGGAGGGATTCCGCGCCGAGAAATTTTTGGAAATTCTGGAATCGTTGCCGCGGGTTGAAGTACTCGAGGCACAACCCGAGTGGCTGGCAGAAGTATCCAGTGCAGCGGTCGCTTTGTATAAACAGCCGCGTGCCAAAGTTTTTGCGCGACGCGACGTCTATGGCCGGCATCTGAATGTGCTGATGTATATGCCGCGTGAGTTGTACAGTTCGAATTTATCCGACACGCTGGCCGAGACTTTGCAGGAAGTCGTCGGCGCGTCTTCAGTGCGGGTCGAAACCTTGTTGGCCGACGGCCCGTTGGCCCGTTTATATTTGATCGCGAAAGCGGCCAAGCCGAATCTCGATCTGGAAAACGACATCCAGTTGCCCTTGTTGGGTGTATTGGAAGGTTGGCACACGACCTTCAACAATGTCGTTGATGCGGTTGAGCAGCCAGGCGTGCGCGCTGGCTTGCGCAGACTGTGTGCGGAATTGCCGGCCGAATATATCGCGGTGACCTCGCCGATCACGGCGTTTCACGATCTGTCCGGCATTCTTGCCAATACCGGATCGGATCGGATCAAGGTGCGGGTTGAGACTACCCAGCCCATCAGTATCCGACTGCAATCCAAACGTAGCGTGCCTTCGTTGTCGAATATTTTGCCCGCCATGCACAATGCCGGCGTGATCATCGAGCGCGAACAGACTTATCAGCTTGCACACGGCAGCGGCGATGAGCAGGTTTATGTCACCTGCCTTTCGCTCGATGAAGTCAGTGCCGAAAAACTGGAACGGGTCGGGGTAGCCGAAGCAGCCCAGGAATTGTTTGAATCGTTGTTGAACAATGAAGCCGAAGACGGCCGCATGAATGCGCTGGTGATTGAAGCGGGCATGCGTTCGATGGAAGTGCAACTGATCCGCGCCTATGCCAGTTACTGGCGTCAGGCCGGGTGCCGTTTCAGTATTCGTTACATGGCCGATTGCCTGAAAAAACAGGCGCACTACGTCCGTCAACTGGTCGACGCATTCCTGCTGCGATTTAATCCGGCTTCCGATCCGCAGCAGCGTGACGTCGGTACCAATGCCCTGATCGCGATCAAGGAAAAACTCGCCGATATCAATCACGCCGATTCCGAAGATATTTTGCGCACACTGGTTGAGTTGATGCTGGCGACGCTGCGCACTTCGTATTTCCAGCAGAAGCAGGTCAACGACACCGTGCTGTTCAAGTTTGATACTACCAAGCTGAGCTGGCTGCCGCAGCCGCGCCCATTCCGCGAAATCTTCGTGTTCTCACGCCGCTTTGAAGGTGTTCATTTACGTGGCGGACCGGTAGCGCGCGGTGGCTTGCGCTGGTCGGACCGGATGGAAGATTATCGTACCGAAGTGCTCGGTCTGGTGAAAGCACAAATGGTCAAGAACGCCGTGATTGTGCCGGCCGGTGCCAAAGGCGGATTCGTCTGCAAAATGGTACCGAAAGATAGCAATGGCCTGTCGTCTCGTGAAATGGTGGCGCGCGAGGGCGAGGCAGTATATCGCCTGTTTATCGCAGGTTTGCTGGACCTGACTGATAACCGTCAACAAGGCAAAATTATTCATCCAGAACAGACCGTATGCTACGACGATGCCGATCCGTATCTGGTGGTGGCGGCCGACAAAGGTACTGCGACCTTTTCCGACATCGCCAACGGTATCGCGGTAGAGCGCGGCTTCTGGCTGGGCGACGCGTTCGCGTCCGGCGGTTCCAATGGTTACGACCACAAGAAATTGGGGATTACCGCCAAGGGTGCATGGGAAGCTGTCAAGCGCCACTTCTATGAACTTGGTCACGATATGAATACCACGCCGATCACGGTCACTGGCGTTGGCGACATGTCTGGTGACGTGTTCGGAAATGGTTTGCTGCTGTCGCGGCAGATCAAGCTGATCGCCGCGTTTGATCATCGCCATATTTTCGTGGACCCGACACCGGATGTGAAAACCTCGTTCGTCGAGCGCCAGCGCATGTTTGCCCTGCCGCGTTCATCGTGGGAAGACTATAACAAGTTGTTGATTTCCGCAGGTGGTGGCGTGTACCCGCGCGATGCGCGCAGTATTACATTGTCCATGCAGGCCCAGCAGGCGTTGAATACCGACGCCAAAACCGTCACACCGGAACAATTGATGCATATCATTTTGATGGCCAAGGTCGATCTGTTCTACAACGGCGGAATTGGCACCTACATCAAGGCTTCAACGGAATCGCATGCTCAGGTCAAGGATAGGGCCAATGACGGGATCCGTGTCGATGGGAACGCGATGCGCTGCAAAGTCGTCGCTGAAGGCGGTAACCTCGGTGCCACTCAGGCAGGGCGGATCGAGTTTGCATTGAAAGGTGGCCGGATCTTCACCGATGCCATTGATAATTCGGCCGGCGTCGATTGTTCCGACCACGAAGTCAACGTCAAGATCTGGCTGGATACCGAAGTCAATGCCGGCCTGATCAGCGAAACTGAACGCAACAATACGCTCAATAAAATCACCAACGATATTGAGTATCTGGTATTGCGTGACAATACCCAGCAAACCCGTTTGCTGGTACGTGAAGAACAGGTGCAGGATCAGGAAGTGATGCAGGATGCTTACGCCAGCCTGGTGCGCAATCTGGAAGCCGAAGGCGTGCTGTCGCGTGAGCTGGAACAATTGCCGTCGGAACTGGAATTCACCCGTCGCAAGGAAGCCAGACTCGGTCTGACTGCGCCAGAGCTGGCGGTAGTGATTGCCAACGTCAAGAATCGCTACAAGGGCATGCTGTCGGCCTTGCCGCTGACTGGCTATAGCTGGGCCCGTTCGATCCTGACCCCGTATTTCCCGGATGCGCTGGTTGCAACGCGCAACAGCCTTGATCATCCGCTGGCCAATCCTATCCTCGGTACTGTATTGGCCAACGAAGCGGTCAATCGCTGTGGTCCGATCATGCTCGTTGAGCTGGCAGCCAAATATAAAGTTGCGGAGTCTCAGGTGATACTGGCTTGGGCGCAAGCCTGGTCGGCACTCAATCTGGCACCGGTATTTAACGTCCTCGATGAACACGCCCTGATGGAGCCACGTGAAATTTCCAAGGCGATTGATGCCCGTTGTCGGGTATTGCAGCGCGCATTAATCGAAGGCGTACTGTCGGTGCCAAATTCAACGGCCTCGGTCCAGACATCCACCAACCTGGCGGAGTTGACTGCGCTGTTCTCGGAACCTGGCAAAGTTGCGCCGCTGTTCGCCAAGTTCGTCACCGAATCGAAGCCATTCCAGAAAGCCTGTCAGACCGTAGAAGCATTGATCGATATGGCCGACTTCCTGTTTTCATCGCTGGCTGCGCCACGCAGTGTCGGGCTGGATCTGGCGGTGTTCCTGCAAATCGGACTGCAGCTGCGTCAGCAATCCGGCATCGCGCAATTGGAACCGGTGCTGATGCAAACCAGTGTTACGCCCTTGCGCACCCATGCCTTGAATGCCTTGCGCCGCGCCCAGCAACGTCTGCTGGAACTGGTGTTGCTCAAAATGCCTGCCGGCCAGATTCAGTCCGACAAGCTGATTGCGCACATCAATGAGGTCCTGACTCAGGTCGGCATCGAGGTGAAAACCGGCAATCGCAACGCCTTGCCTGGCCTGGAATCAGCAGTGCTCGACGTATGGGCTCTGTCCGAAGCGGCATCGGCGGCCAGCATCGATCGCGCTTAGATGGCGAACATGGTGCAGGCTGATAATCGTCACGCATTTGCCAGAGGTGAGTTCTCATCGCTGGTGACTGCGTTCAGTGAGGCCGGGTTTGAGCTAGCCCAGCCTTTGCCCGGTGTCCTGCAGATTTGTGCGCCTGACAGCAAAGAGTCTGGACGTATGCGTCTGTTGATCTCGGTCGGTGTGCATGGCGATGAAACTGCGCCGATTGAAATCGTGGCGCAATTGCTGCAGGAATTGAGCGCCACCCCGCAAGAACTGGCAGTCGATCTGCTGATCATGGTTGGTAATATCGAGGCGATCGGCCAGGCCAAACGTTTTATTGATGTCGACTTGAATCGTTTGTTCACGCCGAACCGCCAGCAATTTAATGATGCCCAAGAAGCGCGACGCGCAGATCAGCTCATGCAGGCAGCTGCGCAGTTTTTTGCCGGACATACCCATAAATTTCACCTTGATCTGCATACCGCAATCCGATCTTCGGCCTACCCGACATTTGCCATTGTGCCGGGTACTTATCATGAGCAATTCGTGCATTGGCTGGGTGCGGCAGGGATTGAAGCAGTGGTGCAGAATCCTGATGCCAGCGTGACGTTCAGTTCATATACCTGCGAGCATCTGGGTGTGGTCAGTTGCACAGCCGAGTTGGGCCGGATCGGTGAACTGGGAAAAAATGATTTGACTCAGTTCGCAACAACAGCGACTGCACTTGGCAGCTTGCTGCGCAGCGCGACGATTGAATCTTCAACGTCCAGCAAGCCCTTGGTATTTCGTGTCGCGCAAGAGCTGATCAAACAGAGTGATGCATTTCAATTGACCTTTGATGGCAACACCCAAAATTTTACGCAATTGGCACCGCATACTGTAATCGCACACGATGGCGCGACTACCTATGTCGTTGGCGATGAGCCAGAATACGTGCTGTTTCCAAATCCGAATGTGCGGACCGGATTGCGGGCCGGATTGATGGTCGTAAAAATCAGCGGCTAGAACGAGTACGAAATGCCGACCCGGATCACCGGATAATATTTGAAGTTATTCATTTTGGATTCAAGATTGGTATTTTCAACGTTCAGGTCGCTGTAAAGTTGCGTACACACCTGAGCGCTGGCCACGCAGCCGCTACTGCTCAGATTCGAGCTTGGTGAACCCTGAAACACAACACCCAAATCCGAGGTAAATCCCCAGCCTTTTTCCTTGCTGGCCGCATTGCCCCAGCCCAGACCCAAATACGGCGCTGCCGATCTGAAATCGATTTCGCCATTCACCACACCGGCTTCAGCGGTCGTATAGGTATTGCCGTTAATCGTGTAAGTACCATTCACAGATGGTTTGCCCGTTGAGGTGATTTTGTTCCCGTTATGGATCAGACCGGCAGACAAACGAAATGAACTGTTACTGGTCGGGTACCAGTCGAGCAAGGCATCGATGGTTTGCAACTTCAGCTTGAAGTCATAATCAACGTCGCTGGTTGAGCCTGTGTAGCCATATCTGTAGCCATTAAATCCAATCCGTGCACTCAGGCTTTCCGGCAAGGGCACTGTCAAGTGGACGCCTGCTCCCAATGTTCCAACTTCCGCGGATATGCCAACTGATTGTGCCGCTGCAGCGCCACTGACCAGGGCACACACGACTATAGCTAATATTTTTATTTTCATAACTATCCTTTGGGCAGTGATGACCATGAAGGCGAAAAAATCAGGGGCAATTAATAAGACCAACGAACAAATACTACAGCCCTGATTTGAAAATTGTATGAAGTTTTCGCGCTTTTACAACCTGGGCTTGAAATTTATTTTGGAAATGTGGTCACTACAACTACCTATTTTCGTTTTCGGCAGATCACTGGCCAATACCTGTTAGTTAGACATGAAAAATCAGTAATAGTCACGCCATAAAAAACGCGCCAATAAAATCATTGGCGCGTTGACTTGCTGTTAATACTTAAAAAGCGGCAACTGGTTTTACCAGACCTTCACTCTCGCTGCAGGTGTTAAATACAATTTTTGTCCGGCTTGAACATCGAACGCGTTGTACCAGGCATCCAGATTGCGCACGGTATAAACGCGGTATGCGTCAGGCGCGTGTTCGTTGGTGGTGATCTGACGACGCAGTGCCTGTTCCCGATCGATACCGCGCCAGCTTTCGGCGAACGACAGGAAGAATTCCTGATCCAGCCGTTTGTTGGTGCCAGCGTCCTGTTTGCCCGCAGCGATATGGAAGGCGTCATACGCGACATTCAGACCGGCCAGGTCGGCAATGTTTTCACCCAGGGTTTGCTGCCCATTGATGGCCAGATCCGGGAACGGACGATACGCTGAATATTGCGCTACCAGGGCCTTGGCCGATTTTTGGAAATGACTGAAGTCTGCCTTTTGCCACCAGTTTTTCAACTCACCTTTAGCGTTGAACTGCGCACCTGAATCATCAAAGCTGTGGCTGATTTCATGACCGATGGTCGCGCCGATTGAGCCGTAGTTGGCTGCGTCCGAGGCATTGATATCAAAATACGGCGCCTGCAAAATCGCGGCAGGAAAATTGATGGCATTTTGCATCGGCATATTCACTGCATTGATTTCTTGCGCCACCATACACCACTGCGCCACATCTACCGGCTTGCCCAATTTTGCCAGCGCCTGCTGGTAGGTATATTTTTCCGCACGATCGATATTGCCATAGGCATCATCAGCACGAATGTCGAGACCGGAAAAATCACGCCATTTATCTGGATAGCCAACACCCACATACATATTTTTCAATTTGGCCTGAGCCTCGGCTTTGGTACTGGCTGCCATCCAGTCCAGTGTGTCGATCCGTTTGCTGAACGCATCCAGCAAGTTGCTGACTAAAGTACGAATCTTGGCTTTCGCTTCCGGCGAAAAATGTTTGGCGACGTACAGCTTGCCCAATGCATCACCTAATGAAACATTAACGGATTCGATGGCGCGGCGGTCACGTTCTTCCTGCTGCGGCGTGCCGGACAGGGTGGTGCCATAGAAAGCAAATTTCTGATCGGCGAACGCTTTCGGCAAGGCGCCTGCATGGGCGTTGATTGCATGGAAGCGCAAATAGTTTTGCCAGTCAGCCAGCGTGGCAGACGCCACCAAGGCCGCTTCGCCTTTGACGGCGCTCGGGTGCCAGATGATGAAAGAGTTTTGTTCAGTCAGGGCCGCCGCTTTGAAATAGTTGTCCCAATCCATGCCCGGGGCTTTTCTGGCAAAGTCCGCCTTCAGCCAGGTGTTGTCGGCTTTGAGGACATTTGACGTGTCTTCGCGTTTGGCGTGAGTTAATGCAATGCTGTGTTCCAACTTGATCACGCGGACTGCGACTTTATCTGCATCAGGAATGCCAGCCAGCTTCAACATTGCCACAACGTGCGAATGATATTTCTTGCGCAGCTCTGCCATCTTCGGATCAGTGTAGTACTCGCGGTCCGGCAGACCGAGGCCACCCTGCAGCAGATAGGCCGTATATTTTGTATTGTCATGAAAGCCCTGGGCGACCCACATGCCAAACAGATTTTCAGTCCAGACATTGGTTGCATTGATCGGGTCGACATCAGCGCGTAGTTGCGCACCCAGGTAAGTCGATAAATCGGCCTTGGTTTTCAAGGCATTGATACTGTCGAGCTTTGCCTGAATCGGCGCAATGCCCGCTTTTTCAATTGCCGCCGTGTCCATGTAGGCCGTGAAGTAATCACCGACCTTGCGCGCTTCGGAGCCCGGTTCGGCTTTGATCGCGGTTTGGATCAGGGCGTTCAGCTGTTTGTTGGTGCGCTCATTGATTTCACCAAAAATACCCCAGCTGGATTGATCAGCCGGAATGACGGCGGTCTTGGCCCAAGCGCCATTGGCATAGGCATTAAAATCGTCGCCAGGTTTTACGCTGCTGTCCATCCCTTCTATCGTAACCAGACTTGTCGTAGTGTCGGCAGCGCAGGTCGGCAGCTGGATCGTAGCGAATGCTGCGGCCAGAATGCAGGTGGAGAGTTTTAAATTGAATTTCATGGATGAATTCTTGAAGAAAAATGGGTAGGCAGCGATTGTGATACGGATACGTGAAAAGAGCAATCATTGCGCTTTGAGATTGCGGTGCAAAGTCACAATGATTGTCAAAATTGAATTTGCCAGGTAGTTCTCTGGTCCGGGTATCCCCGAATTGTTTTGGTCTCAGGCATAAATGATGATCTGGCTTCCTGAAATTCTACGACCATCAATATTGGAAGGAATCCAACTATGCAAAGCCCGATAACTCGACCATCTTCATCGCCTGTTTTATCCCTGACATGGGGTCAGAAATTAAAGGAAATGGTGGCATTGAAAACCAGCACCATCGATCCGGCGCAAAGAGAAAACATTGCCAAATTCCTCCGCTGTGATCCGGTCAAAATCAGAACGGCCTATGATTCTGAAATTGCGGCCATGATCGTCGATGCATGCAAATTTCCAAGCCGGCACAATTGTGATTTCGATGTAAATCTAAAATTGACTGGCCTTCATTTCACAGACTGTAGCTGTGAATTCCCCGATAATATTACGCTGGATAATTGTGTCCTGGATGGAGGAAATATGAGCTATTCGCGAGGAATCGTTCAATGCAACTGTGTTGGCTTTGTCAAGCTCAATGGTCCGGGAAAAGTTTATGCAAACGTAGATGGTGCAAGGGCATATGTTGAAGGTGAGGGTGCAGAAGGATATGCGACTGCAAGCGGTGCGCACGCGAGTGCAAGGGGATTTGGTGCAACGGCGTACGCGTCGAATTCGGGGACTCTATCGGTTTCTTCCGATGCTGAAGGATACGTAATGGCTGGGTCTAAAGGGGAAGCTTTTTCAGGGGCAATCGTGGTTGCCAAGGAACGCGGTGCAATCGCAGAGGCCTATCAAGGTAATCCCGGGAAAGCAATCAGCTTCGAGGACTGGAGCAAACTAAATGGAACTGACAAATACGTACCAGAAGTTGCGAAGCGAAGGACATTGAATATACAAGGTGAGCCTGAATCCGTTGCTGTTTCAAGTGGCGGCGATGCCGATGATGCGCCTTGATCAGATTGATTCAGTCGGCTTGCGGATTTTATAGTTCAGTACGCAAGGCAAACAGTTCCGGGAACAGCACCACATCCAGCATCTTGCGCAAATAGCTCACCCCCGCCGTGCCGCCCGTGCCGGTCTTGAAACCAATGATGCGTTCCACGGTAGTGACATGTCTGAACCGCCAGATACGAAATGCGGTTTCCAGATCAACCAGTTTTTCCGCCAGTTCATACAAGACCCAATGCTGTTCCGGTTGCTGATAAACCTTAGTCCAGGCAGCCTGCACCGAGGCGTTGGATTTGACTGCCAGCGTCCAGTCCATATTCAGACGCGCGCTGTCGATGTTGAACCCGCTGTTCGCCATCAATAAAATCGCTTCGTCATAAATCGATGGGGCCGTCAGTGCGGCCTGAAGCCTGGCATGATTGTCCGGTGCCGTTTCGTGCACTTTCATCAGCGTGGCGTTTTTATTCCCCAATAAAAATTCCAGTTCCCGGTACTGATAGGATTGGAAGCCGGACGATTTGCCAAGGAATGGCCGGATGGCCGTGTATTCGGAGGGCGTCATGGTTGCCAGTACGTCCCAGGCGTGGACCAGTTGATCCATGATCCGTGCCACACGCGACAGCATTTTGAAGGCGGGCGGCAAATCGTTGATCTGCATCTGGTGACGCACGCCGTGCAACTCATGCAGCATCAATTTGATCCATAACTCACTGGTCTGATGCTGAATGATGAACAGCATTTCATTGTGATTGGGGGACCGGGGATGCTGGGCATTGAGCACCTGCTCAAGGCCTAGATAATCACCGTAGCTCATCTCGCTGCTGAAATCGAGTTTGGCATCGTGCCAGTCTGCAGGTTTGTGTTGATCGGTCGTCATGGTGTTTTCAGTCAGGTGACAGCGTGGCGTGGTGCATTGATTTCGTAACTGTTATTGTCCAGCATATCGCGCAAGGCGTCGGCTGCATTCCATACATCCATGAAGCTGGTGTAGAGCGGGGTAAAGCCAAAGCGCATCACCGACGGTTCGCGATAGTCGCCAATGATGCCGCGTTTGATCAGCGCCTGAATCAGCGGATAAGCATGGGGATGCAGGTAACTGACATGACTGCCGCGCCGCGCATGCTCTTTGGGTGTGATCAGTTGCAGTCCGTGCTGAGCGCAACGCTCATCGATAATCTGCATGAATAAATCGGTCAACGCCAGAGACTTGCTGCGGATCGTCGCCATATCAGTCTGTTTGAAAATATCAAGCCCGGATTCGATCAGCGACATGGACACAATCGCCTGCGTACCACACAGCGCACGCCGGATCGTGGGCGTGGCTGTGAATGTCTGATGCATGGCAAACGGATTGGCATGCCCCCACCAGCCTGACAGCGGATGCGTGAAATCGGGAATGTGGCGCTCGGGAACCCAGATGAACGCCGGTGCGCCTGGTCCGCCATTTAAATATTTATAGCTGCAGCCGACCGCCAGATCGGCTTTGCTGCCGTTCAGGTCAATGGGCAGTGCGCCTGCTGAATGGCACAAGTCCCAGATTGTCATCACACCTTGCGCGCGGGCGTGATCATTGATGCCCTGCATGTCGAGCAAGGCACCAGTCCGATAATTCACCTGTGTGAGCAGGACGACCGCCGCATCTTGATTGATCGCCGACCAAAGCTGCTCGGGTGTGTCGACCAGGACTATTTGGTAGCCGAGATTGATCCACTCGGTTAAGCCCTGCGCCATGTACAGATTGGTCGGAAAATTACTGCGTTCCGAGACGATCAGTTTTCGATTCGGCTGCTTCTTTTCCTGCATCTGCAGCGCGGCGGCCAGCGCTTTGAATAAATTGATTGAGGTGGTGTCGGTGATCACGACTTCGCCCGCTTTGGCGCCGATCAATGGTGCCAGCATGTCGCCGAGCCGCGAGGGAAGATCAAACCAGCCGGCGCTGTTCCAGCTGCCGATCAGCTTGTGTCCCCATTCTTGCCCGACCACCTGCTGAACGCGTGCCATGGCTGCTTTGGGTTGTGCGCCCAGCGAATTGCCGTCGAGGTAAATCACATCAGGAGGTAAATTGAATTGATCGCGCAGGTGGCTGATCGGGTCTTGCTGGTCCAGTTTGCTGCAGTCGGATTGGGTAATCATGGTGTGGGTATCTTTAAAGAGAACGTAATATGGCGCGCACCGGGCTGGCATCGAGGCCAGATAATTTTAAGGGCAGGGCAATCAGTTCATAGTCGCCCGGATCAATCTCGTCCAGAACGATTCCTTCCAAAATCGCCATGCAATGTGCTTCGACCGCATGGTGCGCATCGAGTGTTTTTGAATCTTGCGGATCAAGCGAGGGCGTGTCGATGCCGATCAGCCTGACACCGTGGCTGGCCAATAAATGAATCGCCTGGGCTGATATGCAGGGAAAGTTGTGATCCCAATTGACGGGACTGGTCTGATAGGTGCGCAACAAAATACGCGGTGGGCACTGCTGCAAAAAAGGCAGCAGCTGTTCGGCCTCTACAATACAGGTGCCGATTAAATGAATCACCCGGCAATGCCCGATATAGGTATCAAGACTGACCTGGTCAATCGATTGACCATCGACCCCGTAATGCGACGGCGCATCGCAATGCGCGCCGGTGTGGGTTGACATGGTCAGTCGGCTGACTTTGACCGGACATCCGCTGGCGATCTCCCAGGTGGTTTCTGACTGATAGGGCGTATCGCCCGGCCAGACTGGTAAATCGGGATGCAGGGCGGGGCTGATATCCCAGATTATCTTGCGCATGGGTCGATCCGGAAAAAGTGAAACAGGAATTTGTCGAAGTGCTAATCAGGAAAATAAGTTTATTCTAGATTTGTAAAATTTACCTTGCATATTGAGGTCTTGTTTGCCATAACTAAACAATAAGCCATCATAAAACCACTGTTATCTGGGAGTATATTCTATATGGAACTTGATAAAACCGATCTGGCGATTTTGCACTACTTGCAGGAAGATGGACGCATCAACAATTCCGATCTGGCCGACAAAATATTTCTGTCAGCTTCTTCATGTCTGCGCCGGGTGCGGGCATTGGAAGAAGCCGGCATCATTGCTGGTTACTGCGCTGTGCTGAACCCCGACGCAGTTGGTCTGGAGGTTGATGCCTTTGTTCAGGTCACCATGCGGCGCGACGTCGAACAGTGGCATGAGAACTTTAGTAAAGAACTTCAGCTATGGCCAGAAGTAGTTGGATGTTTCATTATCACTGGCGAAGCTAACTATCTGTTACGGGTGCGGGCGCGCAATCTGAAACACTATTCGGCCTTCATTATGGATCGCCTGTACAAAAATATCAGCGTGTTGGATATTCGCTCGAACATTGTTTTGCAAACGATCAAAGACAGCCATGCGATTGATTCGTCGCTATTGAGAACGACTGATTGATCCTGGATCAGGAAAACCGGTAGTTCGCCAGTACGAATTTTTCTAGATTTTCCCCATAGATTACCGGTTCATACCGCGCCGGATGTTCCGCATTCACGCAGCTGGGCAGGGGCGCAACGCGGGCATCGATATCGCAGTCATAAAAGAATGGCATGGAAAATCGATAGCCACTGCCTTTATTGATTACCCGATGTCGGGTTGCCTGCATGGTTCCATTGCTCCAGATTGCCATCATCTGGCCGGTATTCAATACCAGAGCCTGTTGCTGCGGTTCGACATCGATCCAGCTTTGGTCGGCCAGCTGTACTTGCAGTCCACCGACCTCATCCTGATGCAGCAAGGTCAGGCAGCCATAGTCGGTGTGGGGTGCCGATCCGTACAGGTCGGGCGAGGCGTTGGCAGGCATGGGAGGATAGCGTAACAGCCGCAGAAAATTATTCGGATTGCGAAAGTATTGGTCTAACGCGGTTTCCGGCATGCCCAACGCGATTGCAAATGCCTGAATGAGACGCTGACCCAATTTTTTCAAGGCCAAAAAATACTGGGTAGTCTGAGTTTGAAAATCAGGCAACTGCGCTGGCCAGCATTGCTCGCCGCCCAGCGCGCTTCCATACCAGGCATGGTCGTTCGGTAATTCACTGCCGATAATGAAGGATTCACTTTGATTCGGCGTTGTCGCTGCGCTCACTTCCGATTTGATCAGGGTGGAAGCGTTTATCGGAATATAGCCGCGCAAAGTTTTTTTGAACCGGAGTTGGATTTTTTCTGCTTCAGGCAGATCGTGAAAAGCCTTCGATGCGCGGTACGCAGCCTGAATAAATTGGTCCGGAATCCGATGGTTGATGATTTGCGCGAAGCCGACACTGGTGTAGGCATCCTTGAGCTGTTCAGCTACCCGGTGTATGCCATTCGTTTCCTGAAACAGTGGTGATAAATCAATGGTTGGGATCATGATGCGGCCGTCGTAACGTGAGCCAAGAAAGGGTGCTGGTCAGCATAGCATTTTTACCTAGGACGAGCAATTGATGCTTGAGGCCACGTTAAGTTGATCAGCTAGCAGGCGGTCAAGATCGGCCTGCAAGAATTCGCAAACAATTTTTCGCCCGAAATAAAAAAGGGGCGGTGATCAAACCCGCCCCAATTGAACAGCAACGACTAGTTATAAAAAATCGATTCAGTCATCCGAGTCGAGGAATGACAGCGCCAATTTTTCTACATCCAGTGCACCCAGGCCAGAGGCCGGGTTGTAGCTCTTTGTAGCCTGCCAATATTCATTGTCACCGCTGGTGATGGCGACAAATGGTGAATGTTTGCCATAGCCGTAATGACGGAAGCGAGAATACAGTTGCGGGTTCATAAAGCCCAATCGCGTGCCGCTGACCTGGGCAATCAGGGCGGTAATGCCGTTAAGCTGCGGCGCTACAAAGCTGGTGCCGCCGAAGCCGTACTGCCAGCCTCCGCTGAAGTAAACCGCGTAGCCGGTTTCAGGATCAGCATTGAGAGACACATCTGGCAAATTGCGACCGGCAAAACCATCCGGCATATCGATCAGATCTTGCGGACCGGAGGTGGTTTGACATATCAACGACTGGTTGGGTGCGCTCGCCTGCACGCCTTTCAGTTTGGTTTGATAGGATGGCAGCCCAAAGTTGACGCTCACACCACCGCCACCGCCCACTGGGAATTCAAACGCGTAGTACACCGCTTCACCGTAGTTGGTCATGATGTAGTTCTGCAGATAGTCCCAGGCCCAAGGGCGAGTAGCCGGGATGGTGATGTTGCCGTATTTGTGAACCTGTGTTCCTGCCAGGGTCAAGCCACCTGCGGCGGTCACCAGTGGATCGTTCGACGGAGAATCAACGCTCAACAAGGTACTGCAACCAGGAAAGGCATAGCCGCCTTGATTATTGTTGATGTCGTAAGCGCCGGAATCGCCCGATGCTGCAAATACGCTGATGCCTTGCGCGGCCAATTCCATGAAGGCCTGATGCTGACCGGTCATGACCTCCGGAGTTTGCGCGATTTCAGCCTGGCCCCAGCTGACTGATATAGTGTCAACCCGGTTTTCCTCGGCCGCTTTGAAAAATACATCGATAAATCCCTGATCGGTATTGGGCGCTTCATAGACAAATACACGCGAGGCTGGTGCTATACCGCCGGATTGTTCGACGTCCAGTGTCGTTTCGTCGGCACCGTTTGTGCCAGCGCCACCGTCAACCTGGATTTCTTTGATCTTGTTTGGCGCAACCTTTATCCCTAAGCTTTTCCAGTAGGCGCGGGCGTCATTCGGGTCGAAATTGGCCAGAGTGGCGATACCGATCGTACTGCCCTGTCCTGCCACACCAAAGTCATACAGTGGTTGGACATGATACAGCTGGGCGAAATCGGCGATCGTAAACTGGCCGGGCGCATTGATCGTTCCTGCTTTGTCTGCCAGCGCCACGGTACCCGTGTCACCTGTGGCCGCTCCGCCAAAAGCCTTGGACAGACTGTGCGTCATTGAATGCGCTTTCGGCTTGGTATCCAATCCGGTGACTGTCAGCGTGACGTCAGCGATACTGCCAGGCATAGTCAAGCCCTGTAGCGGCTTGTGGTAGGTAATTTCATTTTCTTTATAGTTGTGTACTTCGGTGGCGAAGAACTGGTTAAGTTGCGCCGTGGTTCCGGTAGCGCGTATTACCATGCGACTGCGATAGACTTCATCGACGTGAATGCCAGCCTGTGCCAATGCATCCTTGACGCGTTTGATGTCCGCTTCTGTTGGTCCGTAGTGATGCGCAAATTCTTCCACCGACAGGAATTGGTGATACTGCCGACTTTCTGGATTGACCGTTTCCTGGATAAACTTGTTGAGTTGATCGACATTGCGCAGCTGCATGATTAGCGATACGGTATGCGTCTGGGAGGGGTCAGTTGTTCCGGTATCTTGTGCAGCCACCTGCGGTTTGGCTGCATGTGCAGCACCGGATAAACACAGTGCGCCTACAAACAGGCCTGAAACTAACGTCGCTAATGGCTTGGTTCTAAATTTCATTGAGGTGTCTCCCTAGGATTGGGTATTTCGGGTTAAATTTTTTTTGATGCGGTTACCGTATCAAAAAATTTTTTGCGGTCACAATTGGTAAATTGTGCTGGCAATCTTAGTGGATAAAATTTGAGAAATCTATCAATTCGTAAGCAGTGTTGGGAATTGCTACAAAAGCTTTAAAAACGTGGTTGGTTATAGATGTTAAAACATAATATGTGATCGCTGTGCCAATCCGGTTTGACATATTTTGCTGGCAATATTTCTGTACTAAAATGGCGGCTCATGCGCTCGCGCCGGTTTCGTCCAGACTAGTTAACTCAAGGAAGTCCACATTGAAAAAATTGTTGAGTATCTTATTTTTATTCTCCCTGTCGGCATGTGCCAGCCACACTTATTCAACGGACGGCAACGCGCAATCAGCTGCCAGTCAAATCCAGGCTAAATGGGTAGTGATCGGTGAGCAGGGGCAGGCGACTGCCAGAGTTGTTACTGCTGCGTCAGGCTGTCCGGCGCTGAATCAGGATGGCGTGACCAGCGTCATGCAGCCGCGCGCAGTGGCAGCGACTGTTGCGCAACGGCATATCTCCGTAACAAACGCCGCAATGTCATCTGACAAGCCTGCCGCGTTTCCGGTGCTGACCTGTGAGGCAAATCTCAAGCCGGGCGTTGGCTCGGCGCTGGTGGCAGGTTTGGCTCTCCCGGTTCCGAAAGCGCAGCCCTTGAAAATTTTGGTGTTGGGTGACACCGGCTGCCGCCTCAAAGCCGAGGGGAATGCATTTCAATCCTGTAACGACAGTGAGAAATGGGCATTTGCCACGGTAGCAAAAACTGCTGCAGGATTTAAACCCGATCTGGTCGTGCATGTTGGTGATTATCAGTATCGTGAAAGTGCCTGCCCTGCCAATGTCAGCGAATGCGCAGGCAGTCCTTGGGGCTTTGGCTGGGATACCTGGCAAGCTGATTTGTTCACACCGGCTGAACCCCTGCTCGCTGCCGCACCCTGGGTGATGGCACGCGGCAATCACGAGAGTTGCGCCCGCGCCGGGCAGGGCTGGTGGCGTTTCCTGAACCCGCGACCAGTGCTGGCTGGCCGCGATTGCAATGTGGAAGATCATGACCTGCAGGGCGATTACAGCGCGCCCTACGCCGTACCACTGGGTGGAGGCGCGCAATTGATCGTGTTTGATTCGTCCAGAGCCAGCAATTGGCCGTTGACGAAAAACGATCCGGCCTATGTCATCTATTCAGACCAATTGAGGCAGGTCGATCAATTGGCCGCTCAAACTGATTTTTCGATTTTCGTCAATCACCATCCCGTGCTCGGGTTTGCACCGGTAAAAAACCAGGCTGGTGGTGTCGATGTGCGGCCGGGGAATGCAGCCTTGCAAAGCGTGATGCAGGATTTGCATCCGCAACGCTTGTTCGATCCCCATGTGCAATTGCTGCTGGCCGGGCATGTACATCTGTTTGAAGCGATCACCTTTGAGACAGACCAGCCGATGCAAATTGTCAGCGGAAACGGCGGCTCGTCGCCGGACGTCGATTTGCCGTCGGTTCTCCCATTGCATTCAACGCCGTTTTCGGAGGCACAGGTCGCGCATTTCAACAGCACCAACCACAGCGGTTTTATGACAATGGAACGGACATCGGCGACGGCCAGCGAATGGGTCCTGAAATCCTGGGACAAGAATGGAGTGCTGCTGACCACTTGCATGCTGAGCAAGGAAAAGAAAATCTGTAGTTGATTTCAGGGGAAGACCCGGTTATGGATCAACCCATATTGAGCCAGGCCCTTCAATTGACTACAATGCGTAAAGTTGAAAAGGAAAGACTGTCGTGAAAATTAAATCGAAATCACCTGGCAAATCAGGCATCGCTGGCGACGCAGCCAAGGACATTGACCTCAAAACCGAGCTGGGTCAAATTGAGTACTTGGCCTTGCTCGGTAAAGCGCTGGAAGACAACCCTGATTTGCCCCCCGAATTTATTGAAGAGATATTTATCGCCCTGGCCGAGGCCAGAGCAAAACAATTGGTTGAATACAGTCCGGAATAAAAAACCTGATCCTTGGCCATGTTGAAGATACAGAGCACTACATCATTTAACCGCGTTGTTAAAAAACTGCACCACAACGATAAAGCCGACGTTGACGATGCAGTGAGTGCCATTTCTGCCGACATCACGAAGGGTGAAGAAAAACGTGGCGATCTTTCCGGGGTATTTGTCTACAAGTTTAAGATGAACAAACAGGAAATGCTGCTGGCCTATAAACTGGAACTGAGTAAATTCAATCCGGAAGAAATTGTTTTACTCGCGCTGGGTTCGCGCGAAAACTTTTATGCGTACCTGAAAAACGAAATATCAGTCTAATCGTTTTATCAGGCAAAAATTCCCGCAAGACATTTCTGCGATTAAATTGCACACAATTTAATTGTGCGCTATCATATCGGCATGAAAACGAAAAACAACTCATCCGCCAAAGACCTGATGCCACAATTGCATCTCGACAGTCAATTGTGCTTCGCCCTGTATTCGACTTCACTGGCGATGACCAAAGTGTATAAACCGCTGCTGGCAGAACTTGAGCTGACCTATCCGCAGTATGTGGTGATGCTGGTGTTGTGGGAAAACGATGGGCTGATGGTCTCTGAAATTGGTGAGCGACTGTTTTTGGACTCGGGCACCTTGACCCCGCTGCTCAAACGTCTGGAATCCGGCGGATTCATCACCCGGGTGCGTGACACGGCTGACGAGCGACGCGTACATATTAAATTGACTGCTGCTGGCCGGACATTAAAAAAGAAGGCCGGGAAAATTCCAGCCTGTCTGGTGACGCTGCTGCAATGCGACGTTAAAGAAATACTTTCACTGACTCAGGACCTGAGAACGTTACGCGAACGTTTGATGGCTTGATTTTACAACCACGCTGTTTTTATATTTAAGGATTTACCATGACTACCAAACTCGACAAAGTACTTTACACTGCCCACGCTCACACCACGGGTGGACGCGAAGGACAATCTGCCAGCAACGACGGCTTGCTGCAAGTTAAACTCTCACCACCCAAAGAAATGGGCGGCGCAGGCAATGGTACCAACCCGGAACAGTTATTCGCCGCTGGTTATTCAGCCTGTTTTATGGGTGCCATGAAACATGTTGCCGGCATGAAGAAAATCGCCGTGCCAGCAGATGCATCCATTGATGCCAGCATTGATATTGGTCCGATCCCGGCTGGTTTCGGGATTGCTGCGAAACTGGTCATCAACCTGCCAGGTATGGATCGCGCAGTGGCGCAAGATCTGATCGATACTGCGCACCAGGTATGCCCGTATTCGAATGCGACACGCGGCAATATTGAAGTAGAACTGGTACTGGCGTAACCGTTTATTGTTTTGGCACGGGCTAGAATTGTCCGGCAAACTGATAGCGGTCGCCAGGGTGCCACATGGTTGCAATCGAAGCGACCTGTCCCTGCGAAATGGTGGTGCGATGCAAAACCAGGCAGGGCAGGGTGCTGGCAATTTGTAACATCTCGACAATTTTTGCTGGTGCAGTAATGGCCTCTATACGGTAGTGCACTTCCTGCAATGGTGCGGCAGCCATCAAGTATTCGTTCGGTGTGATACTGGAAAAATTCTGCTGCAGATAGGCCGGAGCCAGTTGGGAATTGACCCAGCGGTCTTCAACCTGAATCGGAAACCTGTTTTCAAAATGAACGATCACGGAATGAAATAACACCGTGCCGGGTTCAATCTTAAATTGCTGTAATAACTGCGCGGTCGGTTTGCCGCGCTCCAGTAAATGCAATTCACTGCTGTGCGTGTGCCCACGCGCACGCACTTCTTCGGCAATGCTTTTGATTGCCACCAGTGTCGCCTGATATTTCTGCTGGGCGACAAACGTCCCCGAACCTTGTACGCGCGTCAAAAACTGTTCGCTCGACAATTCCCGCACCGCCCGGTTTACCGTCATGCGCGACACCGCGAATTGTTTGGCCAGGACCGCTTCGGATGGAATGGCATCGCCTTCCTTCCAGTTGCCTTTCTGGATTTCGGCAAGAATGTGGTCCTTAATCTGCTGAAATGCCGGCACGTCAGAATCGCTGATTAATTTGGAAACAAACTTCGGTGCTGTGGTCATGTAAATAACATTGTCGGGTTGTTTTAATTAGTCGTGAATAGTAATGCCTTTATTGCCTTGAGTAAAACTTGTGGTCGTTTATATTAAGTCTGTAGCCCCTCAAAAAAAGTGCTTGCGTTGGTTGTATATACAACTTAGAATCCGGAAACCGCATCACTATTCCCAGGAGAAGTAACAATGAACAGCTTGAAAAACGATCCTCGCTACGACGCAACTCGTGTCATCCGCGCGCCACGCGGCAGCGAAAAGACCTGCAAGACCTGGGTGGCCGAAGCAGCCTACCGGATGATCCAGAATAATCTGGATGCGGAAGTGGCGGAAAATCCGACTCATCTGGTAGTGTACGGCGGGATCGGCCGCGCCGCACGCGACTGGGCCTGTTATGACCAGATCCTGGCCAGCCTGAAAGAACTGGGTGAAGACGAAACCTTGTTAATTCAATCCGGCAAACCGGTTGGCGTTTTTAAAACCCATTCTGACGCACCGCGCGTATTGATTGCGAATTCGAATCTGGTACCGAAGTGGGCTAATTGGGAACACTTTAATGAATTGGATCGTAAGGGTTTGTTCATGTATGGGCAGATGACTGCGGGCAGCTGGATTTACATCGGCAGTCAGGGCATTGTGCAGGGGACGTTCGAAACCTTCGTTGAAGCAGGTCGTCAACACTACAACGGCGACTGGACCGGCCGCTGGATTCTGACCGCAGGTCTGGGTGGCATGGGTGGTGCGCAACCATTGGCCGCGACCCTGGCCGGTGCCGTGTCATTGAATCTTGAATGCCAGCAAAGCAGTATCGATTTCCGTCTGCGCACGCGCTATGTTGATGTGCAGGCGCGTGATCTGGACCACGCTCTGGAATTGGTCAATGAATTCTGTGCCAGGAAAGAAGCAAAATCCATCGCCTTGCTTGGTAACGCTGCCGAGATTCTGCCTGAACTGGCCAGGCGCGCCGCATCAGGAAAAATTCGTCCTGACCTGGTTACCGATCAAACTTCCGCGCACGATTTGATCAACGGATATCTGCCCATCGGCTGGACTGTCGCGCAATGGAAAGCGGCACAGTCCGATGTCTCCCAACATGAAAAATTAACGGCCGATGCAGCCGCCAGTTGTGCGGCGCACGTCAACGCCATGCTGGCCTTCCATCAAATGGGTGTGCCGACGGTTGACTACGGTAACAACATCCGTCAGGTCGCATTTGATCAGGGCGTAAAAAATGCGTTCGATTTCCCCGGTTTTGTGCCTGCTTATATCCGTCCATTATTCTGCGACGGCAGAGGTCCGTTCCGTTGGGTGGCATTGTCGGGAGATCCGGAAGATATTTATAAAACCGATGCCAAGATCAAAGAGCTGTTCCCGGAAAATAAACCGGTGCACCGCTGGCTGGACATGGCGCGCGAACGGATTGCCTTCCAGGGTTTGCCGGCGCGGATTTGCTGGCTGGGCCTGGGTGAGCGCCATCGCGCCGGATTGGCATTCAATGAAATGGTCAAGAATGGCGAGTTGAAAGCACCGATCGTGATTGGTCGTGATCATCTCGATACCGGTTCAGTCGCCAGCCCGAATCGCGAAACCGAGAGCATGCGTGATGGCACCGACGCCGTGTCGGACTGGCCGTTATTGAATGCGCTGTTGAATACGGCAGGTGGCGCATCCTGGGTATCGTTGCACCATGGCGGCGGCGTGGGGATGGGATATTCGCAGCATTCCGGGATGGTGATTGTGGCCGATGGCACTGACGCCGCGGCCCGACGTCTGGAGCGCGTTTTGGTGAATGATTGCGGATCTGGAGTGATGCGTCATGCCGATGCCGGCTATGAAACTGCGATTGCCTGTGCCAAGCGCAATCATTTGAATTTACCGATGATTAAGTAAGCAGCGTTCCGATTGTTCGCACCACAAAATTAACCAAGGAATTCATATGTCGCCATTCACCATTCAACCCGGCCAATTTACGCTGTCGGATCTGCGCGCAGTCTGGCACGAGCGGACCATGTTAAAGCTGGCGCCAGACGCGTACCAGGACATTGATGCTTCCTCCGCAGCAATTGCCAGTATCGTGGCGCGCGGGGACGCAGCTTACGGAATCAATACTGGCTTTGGTAAATTAGCCAAGACCCGTATCCCTGATGAGCAACTGGAACTGTTGCAGCGCAATCTGATTTTGTCCCACTCGGTCGGTACTGGTGATCTGATTGCCGACAACGTGGTGCGACTGATTTTGTTGATGAAGATCGGCAGCCTGTCACGTGGCTTTTCCGGTATCCGCCGTTCAGTGATTGATGCGATGATTGCGATGTTCAACGCCGGTATCACGCCCTGCATCCCGGTGAAGGGTTCGGTTGGTGCTTCGGGTGATTTGTCGCCCCTGTCGCATATGACGCTGGCATTGTTGGGCGAGGGTGATGTGCGCGTGAACGGTGAACTGGTTCCTGCGCAACAGGCTTTGAAACAGGCCGGAATTACTCCGGTGGTATTGGCGGCCAAAGAAGGTTTGGCCCTGATCAATGGTACGCAGGTTTCGACCGCGCTGGCTTTGAATGGTTTGTTCCTGGCTGAGCGTCTGATCGAGGCGGCAACCGTCTCCGGCGCAATGTCAGTCGATGCCGCCAAAGGCAGCGATGCCCCGTTCGATGCACGCGTTCATACTGTGCGTGGTCAGCCGGGCCAGATCGCCTCGGCCAAGGTATATCGTGATTTGCTCAAGGGTAGCGCGATCCGCCAATCTCATCTGGTTGATGACGAGCGCGTTCAGGATCCCTATTGCCTGCGCTGCCAGCCACAAGTCATGGGTGCCAGTCTGGACCTGATCAACAACGTCGCCAGAACATTACTGATTGAAGCCAATGCCGTCACGGATAACCCGTTGGTGTTTATTGATACTGACGAAGTGATCTCCGGCGGTAATTTTCATGCCGAGCCGGTAGCCTTTGCCGCCGACACGCTGGCCTTGGCGATAGCTGAAATTGGTTCGATTTCAGAACGTCGCATTGCCTTGCTGATCGACTCGTCCATTTCCGGACTGCCACCGTTTCTGGTGCCGTCTTCCGGTTTGAATTCCGGTTTCATGATTGCGCACGTGACTGCTGCGGCGCTCGCATCAGAAAATAAATCGCTCGCTCATCCTGCTTCGGTGGACACAATCCCGACTTCCGCCAATCAGGAAGATCACGTCAGCATGGCGACTTTTGGCGCACGTCGACTGCATGAAATGGCACATAACACCGCTGTGATTGTTGGCATTGAATTATTGGCCGCAGCGCAGGGCATCGACTTCCACGCGCCGTTGGTAAGCTCGCCGAAGCTGGCCGATGTGCATCAGCGTTTGCGTTCGAAGGTCAGCTTTTATGGCGCGGATCGTTTGTTTGCGCCAGATATTGAAGCGGCCAAACAAATGGTCTTGTCTGGCGCAGTGAGCAGCAATTGCCAGGACATGTTTAGCGGATGGTATTTAGCCTGATTGGTCGCCCATGAAACTTCTGACGCCAACGGATTACCGCAGCATGCCCTGGAAAAATGCTGCAGGTACCACGATAGAAATCGCTGTCTATCCCGAGTATGCCCAGTTGGATGATTTTGTCTGGCGCGTCAGTCGCGCGCAGGTTGTCGCAGACGGCGGCTTTTCTCATTTCGCAGGCATTGATCGTTCCCTCGCTTTGTTGCAGGGGGAGGGGTTGGTTTTGACATTGGACGAAGTCAGCCAGCAAGTCGATCAAAAAAATAATATTGTCAGTTTCGCCGGGGATGTTGCCGCACAGGCCAGGTTAATTCGAGGTTCGATCAGCGATTTCAATTTAATGAGTCGCCGCTCTGTCTGCCAACATCAGTTAAGCCACTGGACTGGCGCCGCAACGCGGGCACTGCCGACTGAAACAGTGCTGCTGTATTGCGCAATGGGCAAGGGTGCCATCAACACAAATCAGTCCAGCATTGAACTGCGGGCAGATGAGGCGGTGCTGTTTTCAGCTTCGGATAAGTTATCCGACTACCTGTTACACAGCGATGAATACAGCCGGTTTTATTGCGTACAAATTCACGGGCAAAAAATATGAGCGCAGCAAATTGGGACAGTCTTTGGCTGAACGTGCATCTGGCGACCATGGTTGAAGCCAATAGTTACGGCGAAGTACGCAATGGCGCGATTGCAGTCAAAGACGGCCTGATTGCCTGGGTCGGCAAGCAAGCCGACCTGCCTGAAAATTACCAGGCCATGGAAATTTACGATGGCAAAGGTGCCTGGGTAACCCCGGGCCTGATCGATTGCCACAGCCACATCGTGTATGCAGGCAATCGCAGTAATGAATTTGAAGATCGCCTCAATGGCGTGAGCTATGAAGAAATTTCAAAGCGTGGCGGCGGCATCAATGCCACTGTCACCGCAACACGCGCGGCGAGCGAAAGCGAATTATTCGAACAAAGCAAAGTGCGGGTTTTGCGTTTGCTGGAGGAGGGTGTCACGACCATGGAATGTAAATCCGGCTACGGTCTGGATCTGGCCAGCGAAGCAAAAGTCCTGCGCGTGGCGCGGAAACTTGGTGAGCAGCTACCAGTACGGATACGCACCACATTTTTGGGGGCACATGCTGTTCCACCCGAATTCAAGGGGCGCGCCGACGATTACATCACTGAGGTCTGTGAGCACATGTTGCCAGCTTTGGTAGAGGAGGGGTTGGTTGATGCAGTCGATGCCTTCTGCGAAACAATCGGCTTCACTCCAGCGCAGACCGAGAGAGTATTTCAGGCCGCACAGCGCCATGGCCTGCCAGTGAAACTGCATGCGGAACAATTATCGGATCAGGGCGGCGCGGCGTTGACGGCACGCTATCACGGTCTGTCTGCGGATCATCTGGAATATTTGTCTGATACCGGTATCGCGGCTATGGCGAAATCCGGCACCGTCGCGGTGTTGCTGCCGGGCGCCTATTATTTTTTACGCGAGACCAAGGTGCCGCCTGTTGCTGCATTGCGTGCTGCCGGTGTGCCGATTGCCATTGCGACTGACTGCAATCCGGGGACATCGCCAATGACATCGATATTGTTGGCGATGAATATGGCTTGTACCTTGTTTAAGCTGTCGCCGCTTGTGGCAATTCAGGGTGCAACGCGACACGCAGCTCTGGCTCTGGGCTTGCATCGTGAGGTGGGCCAATTGGCTCAGGGATTGGCAGCTGATTTTGCGCTATGGCAGGTCGATCGACCTGCGGATCTGTGCTACTCGATAGGTGCGAATCCGCGAGTTGGGCTGGTGTTCGCCGGGAAAATGCTTTAACAATTTTTTCTGCAAGTGTAGGTTTTGGCTTGGTGGCCAGTAATACTTCTGTCTTGGATTTTGGATAGGCGCCTTTGTATCGTTTGACATGTTGATAATAGGCGAACAGCAATGCTTCGTACTTTTTTAATGCAGCTTCGTAGCGCTGCTGCTGTTGCTGGTTTGATGTTGCGACCGCTTCCGAATAGTCCCTTGCAGCATCGATGAATTCCTGTTTTTTGCTGCGGAGCTGTCGTAGGGCGTTGATAAGTTCAATGACATTAAGTTTATCGGTCAGCACTCGCTCGAATTCATCAAATTCCTGCAATAAACAACCAAGGGGAAGCTGTTGCATTGTTACTTCCCCGTTTTCTGTTCTTGAATAGGTCGAATATTCAGCGGCCACATTTTGAAACAGCTTTTTAAGTACAGATTCCTGTTCCTTTTTCAGTATGTGCCAATATTTCGGCGCTATGGCTTCATCGGTTTCTGGATCCTTTTTATTAAATTCCCCGGTGCTTGTATCCCCATGCCCGGTGGCGAATTCATGTAAATAGCGAAGTGCAAACGCCAGATTGGTGTTCGGTGAGAACCAGTATTTAATGAGACGGGAGCTACTTGTTTCATGGCTCAGTCCGGCCCTGAGCCAAACAGCGGGAGCGACGGGGAATGGTATTTTTGGGTTGACCTTGCTCGAAGTTGTTTCCACTAACGAAATGTATTCCAATTTTCCGTGAAATTTCCCGGGAGGCACAATTTTAAATTTTTCTGGCTTGTAAAAGCGGCAGGTGAATTCATAGGCGATACCTTCGGACAAAGGCATCGACCAAGGGTCAGCACCAGGAATGTCCGGATTGAGCTGGTCTAAAAAACCAGCTATTTCCTTTGCGGTATCCTGCATATTCGGCGTGTCTTGCAACACCTCTGTGCCCTTCTTCAATACCGCAATCACGCTCTCAGTGCTTAGGCCACCCGACACGCGCACGGTCCAGTCAATGTAATCGCCGGACCGAAATATGTGAACGTGAGTGCGATTTCGAATCAGCAAAGATCCGACGCAACTAAATGCCAACGAAGCTACCTTTCCAATGGCAGCAATAAACGAAAAGCTGATTTTACGGTCCGAAGTCGTGAGTTCGAAATTTTCCTTGAACGAAGTAAGTTTTTCAACTTTTGACCGATCACACATGAACGGAGGCTTTAAGAGTGTCTTTTCGAGGGCTTTAAGTCCTTCTTTAAGTTCGCTCAAGTCTTCCGTGCCATCTTTTAAATCCATTATTTCGCTGTACATAAGGCCAGTCAGCATCAGCATCCGCGCGACACAATTTTCAGTGTCGATCTTTTCTCCGTCCTTGGTCTGATATTTTTCATGGAACAGGTTGACTGATGCCTGCGTGCTTGGATCCCCATAACTGAGTTGGCGCTGGAATCTGGAGTATTCTTCAAAATCCGCCTTTAGCAGCTTATATCTTGCCTTGTTTTTTTTGACGGTTGATTCAGCCGGAGAAGTAGACGAACTAGGACCAAATTGGGCCTCAGTTTTGCCGGCCCAGAGTCCACCTTTGCGGAATAATTTATCGAGCAAAACCTGGCTGTGGTTAGCAAGATCGTCCTTAATATTTTTTCGGTTCTTCTCATCAGTGGAATCAGATAAATAGGAGCATATCGGTTTATATTTCGCGATATCCAGGGTCGTCTTTTGAAAGGGCGTGCCGTCAAAACCGAAACCAAGTTTAGTGTGTTCAGTAACACCAAAGCCCAACTCTCCGTGTGCGGCAACGACGGTGTTGGAGATGTCTGCCTTTAATGCTTCGCCCGCCTGCATGGCGATTGTGTCTGAAAGCTTGACCTTGCGTTTATTCGTCGCCTGGGTAGAAGGAGGTTTGCCAAGACTTTGAAGTACTGAAAAAAAACCAGCAATATGGTCTTGTTGTTGTTCGTATTGCTGCTGCAGCGACGAAAAGTGTACCATTTGATCCGAAAGTGCACGTGATATTCCTGTACTGGCCTCGGGACTGAGAAAACGCCTGATATCGGGACGCGTGGCGTATTGCAGCTGCTCACCGACCAGTTTTGCAAAGTTATCGAGAATGTACTCTCTCGCATTGTCCCACTCTTTATAGGTCCCTTGCCCATATGCTCCACTGGCACCAATATTGCCTATCCCGAAATCGCCAGCGCCCGAAAGACTGCCAGTATTTATATCTCGCTCACCATAGTAAAGTTCATCGTCGGAAGAACGTCCACGGAGATTGTTTCCGCCAAGGTCGCCGGAAACGCCTACATCTCCCGGCAATCCATCCACAGGCATTCCAACTTTCACACCAATTGATCCACCAACAGTTTTGGTTTTAGAAAGGGCAGGATCGACCTGTTCCTTGATGAAGTGGGGAGTCCAGGTTCTGACAATCGCATTGTGCGATTTTTCGGCCCAGGCGAAATGACTGACGAATTGCAAATGGCCGAGAGCTTTTTCTATATAGTGCAGACTTCTGCCGTTGTGGATCGATTCCTGGGGATGTTTTTTGAAATCATCCAATATGAATTTCAGTCTCAGCGAAATCCTTGCCCACTCCTCCAAGTTTGGCTCAGTGTGAATTTTACGAATATCTTCCTCTAACTCAGCCAGCGCCAGATCAACGTCGGATGCAAAACCCTTCAACACTGGTCGAATCGTTTGCAATGCAATTAAAAATCCAGTTTTACTTTTTAGATTGGTTTCGTCTGATCGGTCTTTGGAAAGTTTTGTTTTAGCGGCTTCGCAAATCTCCTTGAAACAGCGAATATTTTTTTGGATAAAATCAATGGACACGCCGATAACGTCAACCTTATTTGGGGATTGTGTAAGTCGAAAAGAAAGCGTATCGATTGCGGCAAGTATGCTATCAATATTTTCCAAAGTCAGTGTTACTGATTCCTTCAATTCAGTTTTCAAATCTTCTAATACGTCATTTGTCCAGACCTGCGAATTTGTGCCAGTGGTCAGGGACTGTATCTTGCTTAGCATGTCGATCATTTCGACTTCAGTAAAGACAAAGGGGGATAATCTCGGATAAATTTCGGGGGTCTCAAGTTCTTCAAACGACCTGATCAGATGGTCGAGGTAACAGCTCAGAAACTCAGATTTTGCGTAATGAGCCTCCTGTCTCGTGGTTTGCCTCGCCAGCTCACTGCGTATGCTTATCAATTGAATGGATATTTGATTCAGTAAGTCCTGATTGCTTTTTGGGTCGCTCTTCCAACGAAAAAAATTTGTCAACACTGATGAAATATCTGAACTGAGACGCCCCGAATTCAAACTCAGAATCGGTACGGCAACCGCACGTAGACCTTGGATAATTTCGCCGCATAGTACCCGCTTCTTTGAATTTATTTCCGGAGGAAATTCATTGTTGGTCTCATGGTCCTGGATATACCATGCCGGGTCACAAACGCGTTGTAAGGCATAGATATTGTTATTGAGCGCTTTCCGGCCTTCTTCAACGGCTTGCTTGTCAGCGGGGTTTTTTGGCGGATCAACTGCCGCATTGATTTTCAAGGATACCGCCTCTAGTACCAACGAAATTTTGGCGAGCAGTAATTCGTCGAATACGTTACCGGCCAGAAGCAGTTCGTCGTATAGAGTTTGGAGCTGATCACGTTGAATTTGACAGTCAGTAGTGGCGATGTCGAGGATTTCCTGAACCGTTCTAATTTTATTCAGGAAGTCAATTCTTCTTGCCGCATATGTTACCCCACCGTAGGCGCAGTTTTCCTGAATTTGCCGGATTGTTGATAATGCTTTTTCCCTACCCGGCAATTTATGCTTGCACGTTATGATTCTCAGGCGAAGTCGATCCAGCTCTTCGTAGATGTCATTTGACAACCGCATAGGCAGAATGTGTTCGTGTTCGTTCTTGTGCGATTTCACCGAATTTAGCAATTCACGGTTAAATGGACGGGTGGGAATTCGATCTGTGATTTTTTCCAGGTCGGTGCGATATGTAAGCAAATAATTGAAAACATTTTCTGTTCTCGGCTCTCCCCGGCTGATGCCGCCAAGAGCGCACACTGTCCTGAAGTGCTCAATGACCAACAGGATTTTTTCTTTGTTTTCAAGGGGGTGTGGAAAACTGGCGATCGTGAAGTGTAGTCGGCCCAGGTCGTCATAGATCTTGTCTCTGGACTTTTTGCTTAAAATTGTTTCGGTTTGCCCATCCAGAAATATCTCCAAAGACTGGGCGATTTGCGATGTTCCAACGAATGCCTCAGCGGTTGTGAGTTGACTTAAATACTGGTGCAGGTGGTTCAGAATAGTTTGCTTTTCGATATTTTGCGTTTCAACGGACCGACAAAAAGATTTCAATCGCAGTATGATAGACAGTGCTTTTTTCGCTGCCTGCAGGTCGCCTTGTAACGCTGGAATGATCATTAGTTGAATCTTGTCTATACCTTTACCGATCCTGTCTAATAATTCTTTGGGCAAAAATTCCCCGGTTTGTTGTTCCAGCAAAGAACCCAATTCAAGAACAATATTCGCGCATTCAGCATTCACCTCCAGTGTGGCAAATTCACTGATAAGCTCGAACAATAAATTCTCAATAGATTCGCGCTCTACTCCTGATATACGGTTCGATACTATTGCCGTTCTGTCAGGGTTTCTGATTCTATCCAATTCGTTTTCGACATCTTCTGTTTCGGCTTTGATGCGTTCTTGTTCTTGAGCGGTGGTGGCAAAGCTGTTGCTCTTTTTCTGCAGTTCTGTCCGAATGGCCTCTAAACGACTAACGGAAGATGCAGCGGATGTTACGGAAAGATCATCATCGGATGACGATGAGGCTGTGTCAGGTTCGAGGGGATCAAGTCTTTTCTTGTTCGTGATGGGGCGTCCCGAACTGTGGCCTGGGAAGGTAGGATGTGGTCTGTAACTCGAGAGCCCATTCATAAGCGCCTCCAATCAAATCAAATACGATCAAACGAAATAACGGGCCGCCTGTTGCCTGCTGCGTCGCTTTTAAATAAATCAATTTCTGGTCGAATCACGATGCGAAAAATCTGCCGCGGTAGATTTAATGCATTCAGTTGGGCCTGCACTGCAAGTGAAGTTTCCACAACCTTGGATGCAAGAGTAAGCCTGCGCTCGTGGGCGCAACAATAGGTGTATACCATTACAGAAATTTGGTGGCTTCCAAATTTTTTAATAAAAATTTTTATTTTCAAGAACTTTTATTCGTTTTCTTGATTGTTTTTTCTGGAAATGGAAGAGATAAATTGGTCACTCATTTCTTTGGTGAAAAGTCGTCGTAACGGCAGTGATTGAGATGCGTGTCCGTCATGCGTCTGCGGTGGGCTAAGTGAGAAATTGAAAGATAGTATAGTGGATCCACGATTTGAGACAGTAACCACCGGGTAGTTTAAGCTGTTGTCTTCGAAAGGATGACAGCAAATGAGTGAAAGCAAAAAACG
>JBEONO010000021.1:0-68652 GCA_040544425.1 Oxalobacteraceae bacterium GrIS 1.18 | reverse complement strand
GTGACCGATGACATTACAATTTAACCGCGTAACACCATTTTAGGCGCATCGGTCACGATCACCAGAATCGTCGGTCACGTTCACCAGAATACGCAGTTGACTCAGACGTTTCTGCGCAATCTCGGGAATCCGGTCGGCGTCGTACAGCGCAAATAAGGGACCGAATCCACCAATCGACAACAGCTTGCCGTCCAGGTGCGTGGCCAAAATGAAATTGTATTTCTGCGCAAGAGCCAAACTGATTTCTGGCGAATAGCCATCGATGCCGTGGAATAAAATTTTTGTGGTGTCAGCTTGTTTGATCCCGACAATCTTCAAAACCGATGAAAGACTTGGGCCGATCAATCGATGAACATGTCCATCATATTCCAGCGTCGGGCTGATTGTTACGACGGGCAATTTCGCCAGATCGGCTAAAGTGAATTGATAGGCCCGTTCAAAGTGCACACCCTGTTTGTGCATCAATTGATCAGACATCTCGTCAACTTTGCCGCGATTGCTGTGTTCGATGGCGCCTGTTATCGTCAAAATAATTTGATCTTCTGAAGGAGCCGCTGCGCGGCTGGGCGATGTACTTGCCGCAAGGACGCCAAGCAACAGACCGGCCGAGTTAGAAATGAATTGTCGTTTTTCCATTTTAGAGTCGCTCCAAATCAAGATCGGTCAGATCGGCAGGTCTTCTTGCGATAACGAAAATTTGCGCGGTTGAAATTCGAAATCGCGCTTGACATCAGAATGGTCGAAAACCATATCGCAATTCATGCGTTCTGCCATAGCGCTGGACCACTTGCGGTAGCGGGGAATAGATCGCGCCATAAACACCGCTGCGCGAAACATCCATAACGGAATGGAGATCAGGCGCGGTTTTCTATCGAGTACTGTAAAAATTCGCGTCACCATCTCACGATACGTCAGCGTCTCATCACCAGAAATATTGTAAGCTCTGTTGACGGAAGTAGGCGATTGCAAAGATGCCAAACAAGCGCCTGCGACGTCTTGCACATGGATCGGTTGACGCAAGCCACACGCTTTGCCAAGGATGGGGAAGAACCCGAAGCGACGAATAAATCGGGTGATTTCGGCAATGTTGCGATCTTGGCCGCATCCATAGATGAGAGTTGGCCGCAAGATTATCCATTCTACCGCGCGAGTTTCGGCCCACTGCTGCACACGCAGTTCCGACTCCGCCAGGTGTTTTACCAAAATCTGCTCACTCGGATCTGATGAAGTAATTTTAGTAAACCTGCTAGTGGACGAAAGCACAACGATACGCCGTACCCCACGCGCTTCGAGCCAATGAAAATATTTGGGCAGTACTGCAATTGGAGCCAGAGAAACCCAAAGAGGAATTTCGGTTTCGCTATAGTTTTTGGAGTTTAGTGTCGGTGCTGACTCAAGCTTGTGCCACTCAACGCCGTGCTCCAGGCTAAGCACGTCACGACGCGTGAATGCTATCCCCGTCATTGTCGTATTTTTTAGTCGTTGTATCAGACTGGCTCCAACAAAACTGGTGGCGCCCAGTACCCCAACTCGAAGCGGATGATTTTGCTGGATATCCATACTAATGCCGCTCGCGCTGCCATGTGTGATGAATCCGTTTAGTCGAATGATAAGTCGCTACCAGGCCAAAACGCAACCACACACCGACTACAACTAAACCCATCAACACGCCTGGATATTGGCGCTGAAAAAATTTACGGTAAAACCGGATCATGCCTTTGTGCTTGTGCCATTCAACGAACAGTTTCTTATCTTTCCCGCAGGCACCTAAGGCGTGAGTAATTTTAGCGTCAGGGACAAACAGGATTTTCCATCCTTTTTGCCTGAATCGCATGCACCAATCCAAATCTTCACAATGCAGAAAATATCCTTCATCCCAATACCCGACATCCTGCATGACATCGCGTCGTACCATCATACAGGCGCCTGAAATGGCCTCTACTTCGATCGGCTCGTTTGGCAGTGGCTGTTTATGCATATGAAAGTCATAAAACAGACTAGGCCAGCGATCGGAAAACCGCGACAAACCAAAAGCTCTGACGAACGAACGCCATGGAGTTGGGATCGCGCGCCGCCCACCTGGCTGCTCCGTATCATCAAGATTTACCAGCAGGCCGCCCACCATACCAACCTGCTGGCCCTTATGCATGATCTCCAACAGGTTCACGATGGCACCAGACTTGAAGGTACAGTCGGGATTTAAAAAAAGAAGAATTGGAGCACTGGAATCTTTTACGCCTTGATTGCAGGCAGTCGCAAATCCAAGGTTAGTGGTATTTCTAATGATTCTTAAATCGGGAAGTCCATCCACCGAAGCGAGGCTGTCGTCTTCTGAGGCATTATCTACAACGATGATTTCCTTTTTTAAAGGACAATCCAATAGCGAATCTACGCAGGCCCTCAGGTAATTGCCGGCGTTGTAATTGACGATGATGACTGAAATTTTAAAATTCATTAATTTTGTATTAAATGCAACCCGGCTGAACACGTTGCTTAAACTGGGTAAGCATGGGTTTATTCAAAAACGCCGTGCATTGTATCGTTAACTGAAACAACCGTATGTTAATACTAAATTCAGGCCAATTGCAGAGCTAGCTGGACGCTCTGAACCGCTCCGCGACCTTCATGCTCGGTAGAGCTGCTAAAAATACTGTTTGCTCAAAATCGACTGGCATCAGCCATCCAAATGAATTACAACGACGCCCATTTTCTGATGCACACCTCATTTATGGTTGTCCAGGCAGAATTGGTTGTCGACATACGCATTTTCCAACTGCACCTTTGACTTCTTCATCGCTGTGCATTGCCCAAACATCGATCACTCTAATATTTTTGTAATTACTGAATTTTTTTCAATTAACCCTCACATTACGACAAAAATGCGTCATATTCCTGTTTCCATTTACCCGACGCGGAAAATAAATGAAAATTGAAATGACCGATACACAGCGCCTTGTGCTGTCCAATCAAAGGTCAAGTATCATATGACCACATGCAACGCAACACTCACTTCCAACATTCGAAAAATGATAAAAAATAATATTAAGTATTTTTATTGCAATAAATATGCCGCCTTTGTCATTGCTGTAGCCATTTTTCTAATTCTTCATAAGATTCACAATGTTCAATATTTTCCTTGGGATGCTAAAGGCTATTGGGCACTAAGCAATCCTGAAATATTCTTTAACTACCCAAAGGAAATTCGCGGTTACTTCTTTCCATTACTATTATTGCCAGCACATTCTATTTCGAATTTATCTAGCGAATATCAAAACTACCCTTACCGATTATTGTCCGCCCTTGTTTATTCCTACACCCTAACGATCGTTCTGCCAGAATTCTATGTTCGAGTTTTTGGTGGAAATCTGACTACCTCAAGGCGGGTTGTCGTTTCTTTATTGATCGCTGTTCTGTTCCCTGGCTTGATCATTTATCCTCTAAGTGATCTACCTGCATTTCTGTTATTGATTGGTTCAATAAGTGCGCTATTAAATGCAAAAACTGCTATGTCATTTATTGCTAAAAGCTTTTTTGCGTTAATTGGCGGAGTCCTTGCTGCTGGCGCTTACAATACTCGCACCATTTATCTATTCCCTCTTCTATGCATTTTTTGTGCAGTGCCATTCTATTTCTTTTTGGCTCAATCCATTAAAAACCGATTTCTAGGTGTATTAGCTTTCGCTACGGGCTTACTCCTTGTTAGCTTGCCACAAAGCTTTATCAATCATTCAACACATGAAACTTGGAGCCCTGCAGTTATCTCCCAAAACACAGATAAATCGCTCTTTGCTCTCCAACTGATGTGGGGCATCACAATCCAAAGGTACGAAACAACGATTGACCCTACATCACCCTCTGCTAGCCGTTACTTTATGGATAAGGCAGGGGAGAAAATATTTATCTCAGAAAACCTTGAGAATGGCAAAGTTACGGTAGCTAATTATATTTCTCTAGTTGCACGACATCCGCTGGATTTTCTAGGGATATATGGCAGGCATTTAGTTAATGGACTCGACCTTCGAGACGGTGAGGTCTACGTAAAAAATTCAAATTGGGTAAACAACAAAATTGCTGCATTAAATTTCTTCGTGCTTGCATTAGGGCTCTTGTCTGCGTTAGTTCGCTATGGCGCATTGAAGTCGAAAGGACAGACTTCCTCTGTGAACGTGTCTATGAATCGCTCGACTGCAGATATAACCTGGCCGCTATTTATTTTCCTCTTGCTACTCCCAATCTTTGCAATTATACCGGGCGCTATTGAAACTAGATTTTTTCTGCCATTGCATGTGCTTTTGTATTGCACCATCGCATTTAACACATCGGGTAGGGAAATAACTATCTATCTGAAAAAGCACTGGATACTAGTCTTGGTCTGTTCTGCGTTCCTATGCTTAATTTTCTTTGCTGTATCGACCAATACTATGTCGTCCATGCAACCGTTCATTAACCCCCCATATCGATTTGGTCAATGAATGGATAAATACGCCAATTTTATGTGTTACCGAACGAAATAGGAGCACGGGCCACTTAGGTTAAGTTGTTAATGACCAGTGGACTTTAGCAGGGTTACCATATACAACGGCATGCGCTGGAACGTCTTTGGTGACAACCGCTCCAGCTCCAATCATTGCATTTTCACCAATTGTAATTCCCGGTAAAATTACAGCACCACCGCCAATTGAGGCCCCATTTTTTATAAGTGTTTTTGAAAATGCTGAGGGATAAACTTTCGATCGTGGAGTTTTATCGTTGGTAAAAGTTGCGTTGGGACCAATGAATACATTATCTTCCAATATCATCCCGTCAAATAAATAAACTCCGTTCTTTATTGTTACGTTATTACCAATAATCACATCGTTCTCAATAAAACAATGCGAACATATATTGCAGTTATGTCCGATTGTCGCTTTGGCTAATACAACGCAAAATTGCCATATTTTTGTGTCGTAACCGATTGCTTTTGAATGAACATCTGCTAATTGATGAACAAAATAACTTTGGATTTGTTCCTGCTTTGTGTGCGTGTCATTATTCATTGCTAGACCTTTGAGTTCTTCTTGAAATGCCTTCATCAGATTTTGCATTTTATGAAGACACTAACTGTTTTCTAGAGTGTATTTTTGGCTTTGTTCCGTGTTCGACACTATGTTTATATACTTCCATTTTTCGCATATCTTATTCCAGGATTACCATATTTGGCATTTTCATTTATATTTAATCTACCGACTTTTAATCCGTGAGCCGCAACATGTAAAACGTACATACGCTGACAATGCGAAAAATTACTATTTATGGTCAGTCTAAATCTCCAAATATTTTGCTACTTTCAAATCGATGCGACCATGAATTTTCGTTTTGAAATAGCCATATTTGTTCTATGTCCTCTAAAAAAGCCAAAGCCAATTTGACCAAATCAAACAAATTGGATTTCTCATCGACCAAAAATACGCCAGGCTGCTCATCCCGCAAAGACATCTCGCCGAAATCTGAAGAGATAACTGGCAGCCCCATCGCCCGGTATTCATAGTACTTGATCGGATCAACTGAAGCCGTCAAATCATTTTTTTTAAAAGGAATTAAGCCAACGTCAAACCTGGTCAGATGCTGCATCGCCTCGACATGATCACAGGCAGGCAGCATTTCAATGTTGTCGGGCAGTGCCGCATCTGGCTTTACATGCATTGGTCCGATTAAGCGAATAACCATGCACGGATTAGCCTTTGCTAAATCCATTATCAAAGCCCAGTCAAACCAATGCCCGATGGTGCCAATGTAACCAAGTACCGGTTTGCTCGCGCGGCCAGAACGCGTTTGCAGCGTCGGCAGTTTCTCGGGATCGCAGGCGTTCATTACCGTTGTACATTTCAAATGATGCCGTTCAAACCGGTGCGCCAATGCGCTTGAAGAGACAAATAATCTGGATACTTTTTCAGCGATTTCAGATTCGTTCCTTTCCATGGAGCGCCGGGATATGCCACTATAAAAAGCCGGGAAATCATCCATCGCATCATAGAACGACATATTCATTGCATGTTGGTCAAGAATACATAGTGCCAAACGGGAGGGCTTACCTACACCAATACAGCAATCACCGGCACTTACAAATTGATGCACTTTACTCAGCGTGTCACCCCACAGCCATAGATTAATTTTATTCACGCCAATTAGCGGCTCCACCGGCAATGAGCGAGGACGATTCACGGTCAACCATGATGGGATATCGTCTGCTTTGAGATGCGCCTGCTTATTTCCTGAAAAACGATAGTCTGCCCATACTGGCAATCTGGTCGGATACGGATCCACCCATAATACTTCCGATTTATTTTTTGCCTGGAACCATTCCACAAATTTATGCGGACGCTGCGCAAAACTCGCCCAAGGCACAGGAGATAGATAAACTAGGCGCATAGCATCAACTGGTTTCGGACTACTTCAATAATTCGGCCAGAAGAATACCCGTCACGACACGGTGAAACTGCGCTGACCATTTGCAAATATTTTTTATTCATCACTTCTGATTACTTTTTAATAAAAAAAATTTGCTCAATAGATAGGTGATTGGCAACGTAAACACAATCACAATGAGTGGAGCAATGTTTTCTGATACGCCCAATATTTTGACAGCAAGGGCCAGGATGATCGCGCCAAAAAAATACTGAACAACGTACACCAGAGGGAATCGAATAAAGGTCAATAAAGATATCGGGCTCTTAAATACGAACAGCGAGCTCATCACATACGTGAATAATATACCGACAATATAGGACAGAAAATAAGCAAGCTGGTAGTTTAAGACTGTCTTAAACAGCAGATAAAGGCGGTAGGTCAATAGCGTGTTCAGAGTTCCCGTTATTAAAAATCGCAAAACTCTTTGATTGAGAACCCAGTCAATCCAGCGCCTCAAGCGCCACCCAATAGGTCTTTGAATTCATCGTAATCACGTACGTAATCCTCAGCCTCGTAATAATCAGACGCAAACACCAATAGAATCGAATCCGAGGAATACTTGTATTGCGTACCCCAAATCATCGGCGGCAGATAAATACCCTTGGACGGTGAATCCAGCACAAATTCTTGACGTGAACTACCGTCATCAGCAACAACAGAGCATTGTCCCTTCACACAGATCAGAAATTGATGACACTTTTTATGTGCGTGCTGTCCGCGCGTTTTTTCGTTGGGAACATCAAAAACCAAAAAATAGCGTTTTGGAAAAAAGGGAATTTCCTTTTCAAATTCTCCAACCGATAAGCTGCCTCGTAAATCGGTCACATGATTGAATTGATGCAAGGTGACGCCGCGTACTCTGGTGGAGATAATGCGTTCTTTATCTAATGGTGGTTTACTTTCGACATCCATAACAGGAAGATGTGAGTTTACATAACCTGTAATGACTGCAGGATTGCCAACCACGATTGCATATGGTGGAACAGATTGAGTGACAACCGCAGCAGCCCCAACTACAGCAAATTTACCGATGACCAAACCTGACAGGACGGTTGCATTTGCATGAACAGTCGCGCCGGAGCAGACAGTAGTTTGTTTCAGCTCTTTTGAGTGACTCTTGCCCGCTGGTCTAAGGTCATTGGCGAAGGTAACGTTGGGACCAATAGTCGTATCGTTTTCCAGGACTACCCCATCCAGAATTTTAACGCCCAGATTCAGCGTTACTCGGTCACCTATCACCACATCATTTTCAATAAATACGCCGTCACCGATCGCGCAGTCTTCACCGATCACGGCATTGGATAAAATGCGCGCAAATGCCCCTACTTTCGTATTGCTGCCAATATTTTTGGACTCGCAAATTGCGCTGGAGTGAATGGAAGTTGACATTGATTATTCCTTTAGTTCGGTTAGCTCATGCTTATTTTTAAATATCATTTCTCGCAGCACGATGGCTTGAGGTCGTCGTTTGGTGTTTTCATAACCCCGCCATGCGTAGGACCCGACCAGGCCCAAACCAAAGGTATTAATGCCGCCAAAAAACAAGATTAATAAAATAGTGGTGGCATAACCGGGAACATTCAGTAATCCAGTCAAGCGTGCAATCAGTATCACGGAACCGAACAAGGCTGATACGAAAACGCCAACGGCACCAAGCGCGAGTAAAAATTTAATCGGTAGATCAGTAAAGGCAAACACACTGTCCATCAAATAGTTTACTTTTTTCTTTAAAGTCCAGGCAGATTGTCCGTGTACTCGTTCCAGCCGTTTATACGCCACTTGCTTGCGCCGGAAGCCTAACCAGAAAATTAGAGCAATCAACGACGTATTTGTCTCTTCACACGCCAGCAAGCAATCTCGAAACGCCAGGTTGCAACCAAAAATATCCACGCCGCCTAATGGCATTTGCGGAACGATCAGTTTTCGATAGGTCGCCCAAAACAAATTGGCCGATAATCGTGTGTACAAGGGGTCAGCTCTTGCCTCTCTGGTTCCAATTACGACATCGGTATCATTACCACTCAATATCTGAAAAAAATTCAAAATCAATTCAGGCGGTTCCTGTAAGTCTGCCGCCATGACGGCAAAATATTTACCGGTCGCATTTTGCAGACCAACCCGAATTGCCGAAAACGAGCCGAAATTTCGCGATAACAAAATCAGGCGCGAATTGAAACTGCGCTCTTGCAACATTGTCTGCAAAATTTGAGCAGACTGATCAGGACTACCATCGACAACGAACACGACTTCGAGTTGATCATTGAGCTGTTGATTCATCTTGTCAACGGCATCGACCAGATCGGGAATTGATCCTTGATTTTTATAGACAGGAATGATCAATGAAAACATTATCGGTTCCATTTGTTGACGATCTCGCAAACCCAGCTGACTTCATCATCTGTCATCTCTGGGAAACAAGGCAAAGTCAAAACTTGTTTTGCCAACAGTTCGGTCGATTCAAGTTGCAGGTTTGCAAATCGATCTGCAAACATAGGTTGCTGATGGTCTGGAACAGGAAAGTGGATATCATGTGGAACCCCGCAGTCACGCAAATGTTTGGACAGTGAGTCACGATACTCGGTTCGAACCACATAAAGGTGCGCCACATTGCAGCCCTTGGCATACTCAGATAATTTGATGTCCTTGTGCTTTATTGCCTGATGATATAGAGCTGCAATTGCGCAGCGACGTAAGTTCCATCCATCCAAATAGGGCAACTTTACGCGCAAAAAGGCTGCCTGCAATTCATCCAGACGACTGTTTCTTCCAAACGGCTTGGTTGAACAATACTTGGTTTCCCAACCGTATTGCCGCAATTGCTTAACGAGCTTGGCTGTTTCAGCGTTATTACACACAAGTGCACCGCCATCACCAAGGGCGCCCAGATTTTTTGTCGGGTAAAAACTGAAGCTGGCAATATCTCCCCAAGAACCAGCTTTCTTTCCATTTAAGATAGCGCCATGTGCCTGAGCACAATCTTCAATAAGTTTAATATTTTTCAATGCGGCGATCTTGGTAATTTCGTCTATGTTAGCCAATCGTCCGTACAGATGGGTGACGATAATTGACCTGATGTCGTTTTCATCGATGGCTTTTGATAATGCCTGCACATCCATATTAAATGTGTCAATTTCTACATCTACATAAACCGGAATTGCACCGATAGAATTCAAGGCGATGGTTCCATAACCACCAGCATTGGCAACCAGAGCGACTTTGTCGCCAGGTCCGACTTGCATTGCGCGCAGCGCCAGCTCCAGAGCCTCGGTGCCGTCTGCAACCCCTACGGCGAAATTAACACCGCAATATTCAGCAAATTCTTTTTCGAAAGCGGTGACCTCAGACCCCAATACATACCACCCGCGACTTAAAAAACTGTCAAAGACGTTTTTAAATTGCGCGTCGAGGAAATGGTTGTGTCTCAATAAGTCGTTGATTGCTTTAAGGTGTGCCATTGTTATTCCTGAATATCTTATTAAAGGGTTTTATGTGAGTTCGTGTCGCGAAAAAAGAAAATATTTGTGGTTTCATTTGCATTACAGGATTTTCAATATAAGTCCAAGAAAGAAAACCTAAAAGGATAGCCAGTGGAATTGAGATAACTGCGTCCATCATTGGGCTCACGTCCGGCTTAAAATGGACAACGAGTTGCTGTATTGGCCAACCGTATAGATATATACCAAACGAATAATCGCCGATGCGATCAAACCAGGAAAATTGTGTCCCAAAAGAACATGACAAAAACATCGATACCAACAAAAAAATATACGCGTACTGGAAGCCAGGAGTGCCAAGTGTTACAGCACAAAACAAAACCGCGATAAGAATTGAATATGCGCCTACCGGCACGTGTGATCGATTCATGTAAATAAATACACCAACTGAAAACAGGAAACAAACATGCGATGCGGTTGTGCCGCTTGCAAAAGCGGGCAAATAATTTGGGTTCATCCAAAATACTATCAAGGAAATAAAAAAGAACGCATTGAATCTGGCTGGAGTTTTTAGTAAACCCATCAAATATACTAGCGCCAAAATAAGGTAACATCGAACTTCAATCAACACCGACCAGATCGATCCATTAACCGCAGCATCGATATTTTCCTTAAATACACCAGGCAAAAAAAAGTGTGACCTGATCGTCATGACCAAATCCAAAAAGTAAGACCATACTTCGCTTTTTGTATAGTACTCACCAATGGATAGAGTTGTTACCGCCGCACCAAGAACAAAGACAATCAAAGTCATGCTAACTAGTAGAGCTGGGTATATTCGCAAAATTCTTGACGCGGTATATTTGAAAATTCCGCTGTTTATGATACTTGCCGTGACCAGATACCCACTAATTAAAAAGAACAAATCAACGGCAACGCCACCAGAGAAAGCGTAGCCGGTCAGGTGGACAACCCAGTCAGCGCCTCCCGCTCTACTAAGCGCATAGGAATGTCCATAAATGACCATACACGCACAAATGAAACGAATAAAAGTCAGATTATTTTCGCGGCTGTTTGTTAAATCTCCCAGATATTTAGCGGTCATTCGGCGCTTTCAAATTTATTACAGCGCTACAAATTGGATTTGCACTTTTCAAATCTGAATCAATGGAAACCATACCGTGAGAGGCATCGGCTCCCATTTTAAAGCCCGACAATTCGTCTGAACTGTCTGGAAGAAGAACTAACCATTTGTTTTTCAATTTCATAACCGAAGATAAGTAACCGCCGTCATGCATATACCAAGGAGAAAATCTATCAGCGCCAATAATGCAAATAATATCCCGCTCATTGTTGCCTTTACTTCCCGCAAGTATTTTTGAAAATACATGCGTATTTGATTGCGCACGCTCATCATACCAATTTGCCACACTTTTCCTGCCAGGAATCTCGTTTTTAACAACAAAAACAGCAAGCGCAATTTGGAACAGGATTAATGCCATGCCAAAAACAAAATGGCCCTTAACACAAGTTGGCACCGTCGCGAAAACACCATTGATCGCGAAATACCCAGCAAAATATAGAAAGGGTAGCCAAATAAATTCGTAATACGCATTCACATGATTCGGTAACACTGAATATGGTGCAATCACACAAAGGGCACACCCTATGAAATAGAAAAGTTTCGAGGAGCTTTCGCGATTGATAAATAAACCCAATACTATTGACATAACAAACAGAACAATTACTAAATTACCATGAAAAATCATTGCAGGATGGTTTGCCCCGGACAAATACGTGAGCACTGTTTTCGCTAAAGATACTGGGTGCAGGTTAATAAAATACGAGGACTGTTCTGTCAGGACGCCAAGAAACTGGGTATTCGAAAAGTACTTCACTACTAGCATGTACAGTATCGCAAAAACAAGGCCAACGAATCCGGTCAACCTTACCTTGTTTGTGGATGTCTTTTTTAAACCAAAGTAGCAAAATGAAAATAAATATAAGACAACAAAATCTTCTTTGGCAAGAACTGATAATCCAATACATAAAGACGCCGATACAGCCAGCAATACCGAATTTGACTCGAACGCACGACCAAGGAGAAGTATTGCCATAATTCCCAAACACCCAGAAAGCAGGTGAGTAATCATTCCTGTATAACGCGCGTACTCTCCAATCATCGGCGAAGAGAATATCAAACAACAGAACATCAATGAGACCCACAATATTTTTTTGTCCTCAATTAAATCAAATAAACATAAACACAAAAATACATAGGTCACAGCTAAAATCCGCGTAGACCAAATCAACGCGTTCGGATCGACAGTTGCAAATAACGCGATCAGGAAGGTAGACAGGGGCCGTACTGCAAGTGACAGGTGGCCGAATCTAAGCGCGTAGTTAGTATAATCGTCGTGATGGACCGGAATTGCCGTAGGTAGAAATTGGGACACTGAGTAGTACGCGCCCAGATAAAAAACGACAAAACTAATTAGAAACAGCACAAGATACCGTCCGATATTGTGCCAACTAACACTCTGTACCTTTGAGTCAATTAAATTCATGAATTACTTTCTGTCCGGGCCAGCGTGACCTATCGTTAGTAAATTTGAAGAACGGCTCAATTCGCTTCTTTTTGATAGACATGTGGCTCCCAAGTACCCCATTTGCTCTCATAAATTGCCTTATTTCGCGCCATCAATTCTTGCCTTGATTTACTTGGCAATTTATTGAACGATGCGGATAACTGATGGTGAACAAAAACATCTCTCGCGCACACAATCTGTAATCCGACCGACTCCACTTGTCTGCAATAATCGTCGTCTTCAAAAAACCCAAGCCCGTAATCTTCACATAATGGTCCACACTTTTCATAGGTTGAACGCGGCATCATTACGCAGAAAAATGCGACATTTTTAATAGCGATTTTTTGGCCCATTTTGTTGACTGTGCGATGAAATGCCTCTAGAGGCATGTCTTGCAAGTCGCTGTATTTCATTTCGATGCGGGCCTCATTGCCGATATTATTGGTCACGGGTCCGACCAGACCGATTGACTGGTCAAATTGCAAATGGCGCATCAGAGATAAGGCCCAGCCGCGTGTCACAACTGTATCGTTATTTAGCAGCACCAGGTAATCACCAGTCGCTACAGCAAGTCCAACGTTGTTACCGGCAGCAAAACCAAGGTTTTTTTCATTCAAAATTATTTTGCAAGCTGGATGTAGGAGCGCGAACTCACGAAGATATTGAGGAGTTTCATCGCTTGAGGCGTTGTCAACAACGATGATCTCAAAGTTAGGATAATCCGAAACGTCAATCAAACTGTTTAAACATTGTTTGGTTAAATCGAGATTGTTGTAGGTCAGAACAACCACGCTAATTTTTGGCCATTGAATACCGGCAACGGCGTCACGTATTTCTACAATTCGCTTTCCCCAGGTTTGTTGTGCCGCAAATTTTTTGCGTTGCTCGATTTGCTCGGCATCATATCCCAATTCCTGGTTGATCAACGCGACAAACTCGTCAGCTGATTTTGCACATTGCACGGTATGACCAAACTGCGCTATCTCCGGCAAATCAATGCTGACTACAGGTTTGCCTGCTGCCAAATACTCATATACTTTGACCGGATTGGTCGCCAAGGTCAGCGGTATCACTTTGAAAGGCAAAATGCAGACGTCAAAGGCATATAAATAAAACGGCAGATTTTGATAGGGCACTTCCCCAACAAAGTCGATATTTGAGAATCGGCTAAGTTTAGCCTTGGCGTTGACGGTGTCATCACCAACCAGGAGTACCAATTTATCGGGATTTGTCCCTGCAACCTTTGCAACGATGTCTAAATCAAACCATTCTGCGATTGCACCGTAATATCCAATAATTTTTCGGCCTTGTGAATCTGAATAAATTTCCGAAGGTCTGATTGAAAAATGGCCAAAGTCACAGGCATTCCGAATCACCGCAATACTGGTCGAATAATCTTGCGCAAAATCTTTCAGCCAACTGGAGGTCACCACAACAAGGTCGCACTGTTGCAGCATATCTTTTTCGATATTAATCAGTTTTTCGGGAACGTTACCAAATCCTTCGTGGTGATCCATGCAGTCATAGGAAATCAATGCATTCGGCAGCGATCTGACCAACCCATACCAATACGCGTGCTCAATCATCACGACGCTGGATATAACCGAGTAATCCAAGGCGAATCGGATAAAACTTTGCTTCAACATTGCTTCTGCCTGCATCGTCGGCGGTTCAAAGTAAATTGCTGGAGCCCCTTTAATATGCAGCTTCACCTGAAATATCGATGATGAACCATCTAAAGGTTCGATCGCGTAGCCAGGCGTTTCGCTATCGATAAAATGATTGCTGAAATAAAACACCCGTGCGCCAGCTTTCGCGAATCCCATTGCCAATTGCTGCGGACGCTGAGTGCGGAAATGCCAGTCAATGACGGAAAAAAATAGCACGTCCCGTTCTTGATTTTGATCAAAGTGAACCGGGTTAGTCGGTCCAGCAATCACATCAGTCGTGTTGCCGGTGCTCGTCGCAGCAACGACGGACTGAGATTTCCTGATCCAATTCCGTAATTTATACTTGAGACCCGTATTTATTGGCAACGCTCCGAAAGTAGAACGAGCCAGGTTCAAAAGAAATTTTTTCAAACCATATCTGATTGGGGTCGAGTTAATTTGATTTGCCCAATTCGACAGCGCCATAGCTTGATCGTTTAGGCGATTAAATCTGAAACTAAGTTGCTGATTTTCTTCGTGAGCTTTGCTCAAATTTTCTTTGGCATCGTCATTTGCACGTGAAATCTCAGCAAGTTTCGAATTTAAATCATGAATAACCTGGTCACGCTGCGCCAAGTTTTGCGAAAGGTCTTCTAATTGATGACCGCGTTGCTGTAAAGCTAGTTCAAGTTCAGAGATTTGCTTCGCCTGCATTGCTTCCATCGCCTGCATAACCTGTTTCGCCTGCATCGCCGCATCCAGAGATGCGTCAGCAATTCTTTGATCAGAGACGGACAGGCTGTCCGATAGTCTCGCGATTTCCGAGACATTATCCGTTTGCTCCAGCACGATCTCGGACAGAGACAAACTTAATTGGGATAGCCACTCAGGTTGTGCATACACCAAAAAGATTTGGTCTCCGTCCCAGAGCGTATTCGGCATTTCAGTGCAATCAATAACTTTTGACCAAATCAGACAGAAACCATTTGGCAATTGAACTGGTATGTTGTCAGGCAAAAAAGAATAAAAGTGCTCGTCTATCCGATCCAGTTCTTTATACGGCAAAGCCAGAATAATTGCCTTCCTGGCATATCGACTCAGGCTTTTCAACACATCAAAGGGTTGATGAAAGTGTTCCAAAGTATTGGATGAAAAAACCAGGTCATAACTAATCGGATCATTGACATTTTCATCCAACCAGTTTTGATTGATGAAGCGCATTTCCGGATAGCGCTCTTTCGCAGTGGCAATCGCGATACCCGAAAAATCAACGCCAGTCAGCTGATCGATATCAATTAAATTTGCCCACTCGTTGGTGCCATCACCTTGGGCACATCCCCAATCAACCACAGATAATTTCTCGCGTTTGATTTCGCGAATTAACCAGCCGGGCAGATTTGCCAGCGCCAGACGCGAAAAGAACCGAGATTGTTTCGGCCCTTCAAAGCTTTCCCAATCTTCTGAAAATCGACTGTCCCAATATTGATTTGAGTTGATCTGACTATGTTCATTCATCTACAATTCCCTAACAGTTTGCATTATTTCTGGCTGAAATATGCCAAAGAAACGCTCATCTGACATCGATGAAAAATAATGTGCCCCCTCAAGATATTCATAATAATGAATATCTTTATAAACCCTATTTTCAACTGCTGCTACCAACAAATAGCTGCCCTCTACCAATGCGTTTGTCATCCGAAAAGTCACTCTCAACCGCTCTTGATCATGAGAGAATGTTCTGAGTTGATCGTGGGTCGTTGACACTATTAAATCTGTGCCTTTCAAATCTTTCAATGAAAATGCAATGCTTAAATGATTTCTGCTGATCTCTGGCGGAACGAAAACATCGATAATTACATCAAAACTCTGGCCCCAGTTCAAAACATCCCTGCGAACACCATCAGTGTCATAAATGCCAGCGCCCAAGATGATGCCCTTGTGCGATCCCCAGTGCGTAACGGGCCTTGAATCAAATTCATTATTTGAAATTGATGCCGATTCAGGTTCAGATACACCTTCGCCAATATCAACGGCTTCAATATCCTGAATTTTTTCTGCTGGATTAGTCAGATCTTCATCGATCTCATCCTGATACATAAATTCGGTGTAGCGACCAGTAACCGGGAAAACATCACCGTCTTCAACGAGCACGCCTTTATCGAGCCAAATCGCGCGCTGGCATAAGGTCCGTACTGAACTGATATCATGGCTGACGAATAGAATCGTTGTGCCCATATTTTGAAGTTCTTTAATCCGGCGCATACACTTCGCGACAAACCTAGAATCTCCAACCGCAAGCGCTTCATCAACAATTAGAATTTTCGGGTCAACATGAATGGCTATTGAAAAAGCAAGGCGTGCATACATACCGCTTGAATATGTTTTAACGGGCTGCTCCAGAAAATCACCCAATTCGGAAAAGGCTAACACCTGATCCATCCGTTCCAAAATTATTTCTTGCGGATAGCCGAGAATGGCTGCGTTCAGCATAACATTTTCCCGACCCGTAAATTCCGGATTAAATCCTGCGCCTAATTCGAGCAGCGCCGCCAGACGACCATGATTGGTTACCTCACCTCCGGTTGGAGAAACCGTGCCACAGATCATTTGCAACAGGGTCGATTTTCCACTTCCGTTACGTCCAATAATACCAACCGTTTCTCCGCGTCGAATTTCAAAGGAACATTCTTTTAATGCCCAGAATTGGCGAAAATAATACTTAACTGGCAAACCCAGGAGTCGTTGCAGTCTTGGAAAAATGAATTGCTTTAATCGGTCCCGTGGTGTGGCGTAAATCTCATAACATTTGCTCAGATTACTTACATGAATTGCTGTTTCATTATGATCAAAGGACATCAGCAAACCCTTTCTTGGTTTTCTGAAACCAGGCATAACCTCCCCAGGCAACGATCACTGCGATCAAACTGTATGCGCCAAGTCCGGCCCAATTTGGTGTGTGCCCCCATACAAGGACCGCCCGTGCCTGCTCAATGATAAACGTCAAAGGATTGGCCCAAATATATATTCGAAACCGTTCTGGCACTGCAGTAATCGGATAGAAAACTGGCGAAACAAAAGTTAAGATCGTCATGATGATACCGATCGTTTGACCGATATCACGTAGGAACACGCCCAATGCAGCAAGCATCCAGGCAAAACCTAAAGCCAAAATCAGCAAGGGCAACAAAATCACCGGAATGAATATGACTGTCCACTGAAGGTAGCCATTAAATATAAGAAATGCAGCCAGCAAGACTACAAGACTGATCAAGCTGTGAAATAAATTAGAAAGTAAAGTGATGACCGGTAATATCTCTAATGGAAAAATCACTTTCTTCACATAATTTATATTTGCGACGATCAGGCCCGGTGCGCGATTCAATGTTTCAGCAAATAATGTCTGGACAATCAGGCCGGCAAAAAGAACGATTGCAAATTCAGTTTTACTTCCACTCGATCCAACCACATCCCAACGTAATTTGAAAATTTCGGAGAATACGAAGGTGTATACCATCAACATGATTACGGGATTAAAAAACGACCAGGCCAGTCCCACAGCTGAACCCTTGTAACGCCCAATCACTTCTCTTTTACTCATCTGGATGATTAATTGGTGATTGCGCCAGAGGCAGCTCAACAGTGATGCCAAAGAAGTTGGCGGGGACGCATGCGGATTTATTGCAGCCAAAGATTTGATCATACTAATAAATCTGCTTCACGCAGTGATTTGCCAGCCTTGTCCTTTAGCGATAAAGCAGGTTCAACATGGCACGGCCATTGAATGTTCAAATCCGGATCATTCCAGGCCAGACAGCGTTCAAACTCAGGTGCCCAATAATCCGTTGTTTTGTACAGAAATTCAGCCGATTCGGTCAACACTAAAAAACCATGCGCAAAACCTTCCGGTATCCAGAACATGTGTTTGTTTTCAGCCGACAGTTCAATGCCAACGTGCTGGCCATAGGTCGGGGAACTTTGACGTATATCCACTGCCACATCAAACACGGCACCCTGTATGACGCGCACCAGTTTTCCCTGCGGTTGCTGAATTTGATAATGCAAGCCACGCAAGACATTTTTTACGGAGAGACTATGATTATCCTGAACGAATTCAATGTCTCGTCCAATTAGCCGGTTGAAATTCTTCCGGTTGAAGCTTTCAAAGAAAAATCCGCGCTCATCTCCAAATACTTTAGGACGAATGATTTTTAGATCGGCAATTGCTGTACCTATTACTTCCATCGGTAAACCTTATCTTCTAATAAACGCAACATATATTGGCCGTAGCCATTCTTCGATAACGGCTGCGCAAGCTTTCTCAATTGATCAGCATCGATAAAACCTTTGCGGTAAGAGATTTCTTCCGGACAGGCGACTTTCAATCCCTGACGATGCTCTATCGTTTGAATGAAGTTACTTGCCTCCATCAAACTTTCATGCGTTCCGGTGTCGAGCCATGCATAACCGCGCCCCATGATTTCTACATTCAAATTATTGAGCTCTAAATACAACCGGTTTAAGTCCGTAATTTCCAGCTCGCCACGCGCTGAAGGCTTCAAACCGGCGGCCAATTCGACTACCCGGTTATCGTAAAAGTACAGGCCTGTCACGGCGTAATTACTTTTGGGTTGTACCGGTTTCTCTTCCAGGCTGGTTGCCCTACCTTTTTCGTCGAACGCCACAACCCCGTAGCGTTCAGGGTCTTGAACATGATAGGCAAACACCGTCGCGCCACTCTTTCGTTCCATCGCCTGTATCAATTGGACTTCAAGATTGTGACCGTAAAAAATATTATCACCCAACACTAAGGCGCACGATGCGTCGCCGATAAATTCTTTACCAATGATGAACGCCTGCGCGAGGCCATCTGGACTTGGTTGAACGGCGTACTGGATATTCAGACCCCAGGCTTTTCCGTCACCGAGCAGCTGTTCAAAACGCGGTGTATCCTGCGGTGTAGAGATAATCAAAATATCTCTGATCCCTGCCAACATAAGTGTACTGAGCGGATAATAAATCATCGGCTTGTCATAAACTGGCAACAGTTGTTTGGAAACGGCCTGTGTTACTGGATACAGCCGGGTACCAGAACCACCGGCCAATATAATTCCCTTGCGTTCACTCATTTTTTTTCTCGGTAATTTCGACCAGCGTTCTTGCCACACCTGTGCGCCACTCAGGCAACCTTAAATTGAAAACATTTTGCAATCTAGTTGAATCAAGACGGGAATTCCGGGGACGAGCCGCTGGCAACGGGAATACGCTTGTGGGAACCGGTTTAATCATTTCAGGTTCTACCCTGATACTGGTTCCAGAGCGTCGCGCAAATTCAATGACAAAAAGGGCATAGGCATACCAAGTAGTCACGCCACTGGCGGCGAGATGATACAACCCACCAAGCTCGGGGCGCTGCATCACTTGTCGGATACAATGCGCAGTGACATCAGCCAATAACTCAGCGCCCGTAGGTGCGCCGAACTGATCGTTCACTACATTTAACTGCTGACGTTCCTGCGCAAGACGGATCATGGTTTTAACAAAATTGGTTCCGCGGGCCGCGTAGACCCAGCTTGTACGGAAGATCAGATGATTGCATCCAGACTCTTTGATCGCAATTTCGCCTGCGACCTTAGTTTTACCATAAGCGCTTAGTGGATTCGGACCATCCGCTTCCTGCCAGGGTTTCTCGCCGCTTCCATCAAACACATAGTCGGTCGAATAATGGATCAACCAGGCTCCGCACTGTTTAGCCTCTCTGGCCAGAACGCCGACCGCCAGGGCATTAATCGTGTTAGCCAGTTGCAGTTCTGTTTCCGCTTTATCAACCGAGGTATAGGCGGCGGCATTGACAATCACATCAGGAGCCAAGTCCCGGACAGTTCTGGCCAAACCCTCTAAATTACTCAAATCACCACAGCATTCGGTACTGTCAGAAGACAGAGCGATAAGTTCACCAAGCGGAGACAGGCTGCGCTGCAGCTCCCAGCCTACCTGACCGTTCTTGCCAAATAATAGAATTCTCACGTCTTACGCTCATCGTAATTTTTTTCCATCCAATCACGATACGCACCGGACTGAACGTGGCTAACCCATTCCTGATTTTCCAAATACCAATCAATAGTTTTACGAATTCCTGTTTCAAACGTTTCAGCCGGCTTCCAACCTAGATCACGTTCAATCTTGCTGGCATCAATCGCATACCTTCTGTCGTGCCCAGGACGGTCCACAACGGAAACGATCTGAGTTTTGTAGCTTTGGCCGTCCTGGCGCGGGCGCAAGTCATCCAGTAAATTACACAGGGTATGCACAATCTCAATATTGGCCTTTTCATTCCAACCGCCGACATTGTAGACCTCGCCAACGGTTCCGACATCCAGTACGCGACGAATTGCACTGCAATGATCTTTCACATACAACCAGTCCCGGATCTGTCGACCATCGCCATAAATTGGCAACGGCTTTCCGGCCAAGGCGTTTACGATCATCAAAGGAATCAGTTTTTCCGGAAAATGAAACGGCCCATAATTGTTAGAGCAATTCGTTGTCAGTACTGGCAAACCGTAGGTGTGATGGTAGGACCGAACCAAATGATCGCTGGCAGCCTTGGTGGCTGAATATGGACTATTGGGCTCATATCGATTGGTCTCGCTGAAGGCTGGCGCATCCTTGTTGAGCGAACCGTATACTTCATCAGTTGAAACATGAAGAAATCGAAAACCGCTCCTGGCCTGACTATCCAGTTTTTGCCAATACTTTCGTACTGCCTCGAGTAATTGAAAAGTGCCGACAACATTGGTTTGGATAAAATCTTCTGGGCCATGTATCGAGCGGTCTACATGTGACTCCGCCGCGAAGTTGATTACGGCTCGTGGCTGATGCTGATTCAGCAGTGAGGACACTAGATCGCCATCACAAATATTACCTGCAACAAAAATATGTGCAGCATTGTTTTGCAGCGATTTTAGATTTTCCAGATTCCCGGCATAGGTAAGCGCATCCAGATTTATGATTGGCTCATCAGATCCTGCAAGCCAATCGATGACGAAATTTGACCCGATAAATCCGGCCCCGCCAGTTACTAAAATCATTTTCCCACCTGATAAAAAAATTCGAAAGGAACCTGCAGATTGGCGTCAGATTGACTAAATAGCGCAATCTTGCTCAGCTAAACTCTTCACATTGGGATGGACACCAAACAATCGCGGACCGCTTCATTTTAATTAATTGTAACTACACGCAGTACCAGTCTGGAATTATTCCATACAGAGAACTACATCCGACGACAAATCCAGTCAACAATATTTGTTGCCCTATCGACACACTGCATTTTTGAAAATCTACTTTTATAAGCGGACTAGATTCTACAAGCATACCGGGCGATTGGCTATGCTCTAATTAGGGAAATTTAGTAACCATTAGCTTCAAAACCCTAAAATTTTCATCATGAAAGCAGTAATTTGAGATAAATTAATCAGCCAACAATTCAATTGTGCAGTTTTGAACGACCCTGGATCCAACTCATCAACGCAATAACAAATATGACAGCATCAATCAGCGACCAACCCTCAGGATCATCAGGAAACAACTTTCGAGTTCCTGAAACTATTACCAGATCAAATCGAGAATTGCAGAATGGTCAAAAAGCAAAGGTGATTTGGATGACCGGCCTTTCTGGCTCGGGAAAAACGACTACGGCAAACGCGCTTGAGATACTAATGCACAATGCAGGGCTGCACACCTATATTCTGGATGGCGACAAAGTGCGAAATGGCCTGAATCGCGATTTGAACTTCTCCATTGAATCCCGTTCAGAGAATATACGGCGCATATCCGAAGTCGCAAAAATGATGCTCGAAGCTGGCTTAATCGCCATAGTTACAGCCATCTCGCCCTTCCGGCTAGACCGGGAAAAAGCGAAATCTGTAATTGGTGCCAACGATTTTATCGAGGTATACATAAGTACTCATTTGTACGTTTGCCAACAAAGAGATCCCAAGGGTCTTTACAAAAAATATCATTCAGAAAATTTACACAAATGACCGGGCTGGACAGCCCATATGAAATTCCTGAGCAACCCGATTTGACCATCGACACCAGCACCGTCTCGATCCATGACCCCGTTGAGAAAATAATGAAATATCTCGCGATTTGAATTGAAACTACGGCAGATATAACAGCGTTAAATACGCCACTCTGTATCATTCATCGGACAAAAAGGAACATTATGACCAATGATTGGTTTTACTGGGCAATCTGCTCAGCCATCTTCGCATCCTTGACCGCCATTTTTGCCAAAATTGGTTTGCAAGGCGTTGATTCTGATCTGGCCACATTAATCCGCACTTTTGTCATCATCATCGTACTCAGCGGTTTCGTCGCGTATGCCGGAAAATGGCAAAATCCCTTCCAACTTTCTGCCAAGACCTGGCTGTTTTTAATCTTGTCAGGTCTGGCTACCGGCGCATCCTGGGTATGCTATTTCCGGGCACTGAAAATGGGAGAAGCATCCAAAGTCGCACCGGTCGATAAACTCAGCTTGCTGCTGGTCGCGCTGTTCGCCGTGATATTTTTGAATGAACGACCCAGCATTCGGGAATGGTGCGGCATCGCTCTGGTCGGATTGGGAGTCTTCGTTCTCGGTTTCAGGCGCTGAAAAAAATACCCAGCCTGTTTGGAGGAGGCTGGGTATTTTTGATCGTTCAGCACTGGCACAAATTATTGGCCGATCGCTTTGCTGTTTTGATTCAACTGCTGATTCAAGGCTTTTTGATCTGTTTTGCTGATGTGGCCATGATCTTGCGATGCCATGGCACGTTCTTCACCACGAATGGTTTTATCGTTCGAGCGCAGCTTGCCTGCCTCTGCCTTGCTGATCTCGCCTTCTTTCACTTCTTTCGTAATGCGTTTATTTTGATTGCCCAGGCGATTGTTGACTTGTTCGCGACGTGGGTGATCTTTCTGCCATTGCGTATCTTTGGCAAAAACTGGCGTTGCCAACATGGTGCCGACTGTTGCAATAGCGGCCAAGGTCATCGTAATGCGAGTAGTGGTTTTCATGATTTATTCCCTTTTAAAAAATAATAAGACCAGCGATTTGTGTTCCGATGTCGTTTGGTTCGCATTGCGTTCGACATGATGCATTAACGAAGCCTCTCGAGCCGACGATGACGGCAATTACAAACTGTTGCATTTGATTCAGGTCGGCTGGACTTGCCAAGATGGGCGCAATATTGTGTTTAGCACAAATCTATGCCTGGCCTGATACCGCATTTATTATCCAATTCGGGCCAAATTGCCAATTTATAAAACTTATACCGCTGCGGATCGCCTGCATATGTCATCTGAAGGGAAGAAAACATTTATAATCATGCGTTTGATTTGCTTGCCGAGATAAACAATGCCGATTTATGCGTACCGTTGTAGTGAATGTGGATTTGCGAAGGACATTCTGCAAAAAATGTCCGATCCGATTCTGACCGTTTGCCCCTCTTGTGGCAAACCTGAATTCAAAAAACAGGTGACTGCCGCAGGGTTTCAGCTGAAGGGCTCTGGATGGTATGCCACCGATTTTAAAGGTGGCGGCAGCTCTGCGCCGGGATCGGACTCGAAGTCTTCCGAATCTGCCGCGCCAGCATCTGCTGCCACGACAACCACCAGCAGTGCTGATTCCGGTACTGCTACGCCTGGATCGCAAACCAAATAAAAGCAATTTGCCATGTTAAGAAAATACTTTATCACCGGCTTACTGATACTGGTGCCGCTCTCGATCACTTTATGGGTTATCCATTCCGTGATTGGCTTGATGGATCAGTCTTTGCTGCTCCTGCCGGTTGAATGGCGACCAGAATCCCTGTTGGGGCACCACATTCCCGGTGTCGGCACAATTCTGACCTTATTGATCATTCTGGTCACCGGAATTTTGGCGAGAAATTTTATCGGCAACTACGTCGTGGAAGGTTGGGAAGCGCTGCTCAATCGCATCCCTATCGTCAATTCGATTTATTCGAGCGTGAAACAGGTTTCGGATACGCTGTTTTCGCCTGAGGGCAATGCCTTCCGCACTGCGGTGCTGGTACAGTATCCGCGCCAGGGCATGTGGACGATTGCATTTGTGACTGGCACGCCCGGCCCGACCGTACAGCAGCATTTGCAGGGAGAATTTGTCAATATTTATGTACCGACCACACCCAATCCGACGTCCGGATTTTTCTTGATCGTGCCACGAGCTGACGTCATCGAACTCGACATGAACGTTGATGTAGCGTTGAAACACATCGTCTCGATGGGTGTAGTCGCACCGGAACCAAGTCCAAATAAAACAATCATCTAAAGCCGAACAGGCTCAATGTCGATTTCAAATAAACAAATACACAAACTATCTTTTAACCGGAACTACCATTATGTCTATGCGAACCAATTATTGCGGTCACACTACCGAAGCCATGTTAGACCAGACTGTCAGCCTGTGCGGCTGGGTGCATCGTCGTCGTGATCACGGCGGCGTGATATTTATTGACTTGCGTGACCGCGAAGGTCTGGTGCAGATTGTCTGCGCGCCGGAGCAAGCCGATGTCTTCGCTGCTGCTGAAACCATCCGTAACGAATTCTGCCTGCGCGTAACCGGTGTGGTGCGCAACCGCCCGGAAGGGACTGTCAACGCAAATTTAAAATCCGGAAAAATTGAAGTGCTGTGCCAGGTACTGGAAGTGTTGAACCCTTCTGTGACTCCGCCCTTCCAGCTGGATGATGAGCATCTGTCTGAAACGACACGCCTGACCCATCGGGTCTTGGATTTGCGCCGTCCGCAGATGCAAAACAATCTGAAATTACGTCACCGCGTTACGATGGAAGTGCGTCGCTATCTCGACGATCTGGGCTTCATCGACATTGAAACACCGACGTTGACCAAGTCCACACCAGAGGGAGCGCGCGACTACCTGGTGCCGTCACGTGTCAATGCGGGACAATTCTTCGCCCTGCCGCAATCTCCACAACTGTTTAAACAATTGCTGATGGTCGCCAACTTCGATCGTTACTACCAAATTACCAAATGCTTCCGTGACGAAGATCTGCGCGCTGATCGCCAGCCTGAATTTACCCAGATCGATTGCGAAACATCGTTCCTGTCCGAACAGGAAATTCGCGATCTGTTTGAAGACATGATCCGCCTGATCTTCAAAAACTGTTTATCGGTTGACCTTGACGCCAAATTCCCGGTCATGGACTACAGCACGGCAATGGGTCTGTATGGCTCAGACAAACCCGACATGCGCGTGAAACTGGCATTCACTGATTTGACCGACATCATGAAGGACGTTGAATTCAAGGTATTCTCCGGTGCTGCCAACATGGTCGGCGGACGTGTAGTGGGCTTGCGCATTCCAGGCGGTGGCGCAATGCCACGCTCGGAAATCGACGCTTACACCCAGTTCGTTGGAATCTACGGCGCAAAAGGCCTGGCTTACATCAAGGTCAACGATAAAGCGGCAGGCCGCACTGGTTTGCAATCGCCTATCGTAAAAAATCTGCACGATGCGGCATTGGCCCAGATTGTTGAATTAACTGGCGCACAGGATGGCGACCTGATTTTCTTCGGCGCTGACAAAGCAAAAATCGTCAACGATGCGATCGGTGCATTGCGCGTCAAGATCGGTCACAGCGAATTCGGCAAGGCCAACGGCCTGTTTGACAATGTCTGGAAACCTTTGTGGGTGATCGACTTCCCGATGTTTGAGTACGATGAAGAAAGCGCACGCTGGTTCGCCTGCCACCATCCGTTCACGGCACCGAAAGACGGCCACGAAAACCTGCTGGAAACCGATCCGGGCAGCTGTATCGCCAAAGCCTATGATCTGGTCTTGAATGGCTGGGAAATGGGCGGCGGTTCGATCCGTATTCATCAGGCCGACGTGCAGAGCAAGGTTTTCCGGGCGCTGAACATTGACGCTGAAGAAGCGCAGCTCAAATTCGGTTTCCTGCTGGACGCCTTGCAATACGGCGCGCCACCACATGGTGGTCTGGCGTTTGGTCTGGATCGTATCGTGACCATGATGGCAGGTGCCGAATCGATTCGTGACGTGATCGCCTTCCCGAAAACCCAGCGCGCCCAATGTTTGTTGACGCAGGCGCCGTCTGCCGTCGATGAGAAGCAGTTGCGCGAACTGCACATCCGCCTGCGTGCTGTCGAGCCGGTAGTCAAAGCATAATATGTATTTGAATCATTCCGAGCATTAAGCGGATCAAGGCGCAACTCATTGTGAGCTGCGCCTTTTTTATTGAGATCACTGTCTACAATGAAACCCAGTTATAAAATTCCCGAGTCAGTATTGGTCGTCATTCATACCGCAGATTTACAGGTCCTGGTGATGGAACGCGTGGACAAGGAAGGCTTTTGGCAATCGGTTACCGGTTCCAAAGACAGTCTGGAAGAACCCGTCGCGCAGACCGCCGCACGCGAAGTGATGGAAGAAACCGGACTGGACGTGACGCAATTTAAATTGAGTGACTGGCAGTTGGAAAATATCTATGAAATCTATCCGGTTTGGCGCCACCGCTATCAGGAGGGCGTCACCCACAATACCGAACATGTATTTGGGCTGACCCTGCCGCATATCATGCCAATCCACTTGGCCGAACGCGAACATCGTCAATACCGCTGGTTGCCGTTTCGCGAAGCGGCAGATTGCTGTTTTTCTGCTTCCAATGCGGAAGCGATTTTGCAATTGCCAAACCGGGTGGCCAAATAATGAAACTGCATGTGGCTACGTACAACATTCACAAAGGCGTGAGCTGGTTTGCGCAGCGTCCGCGCATTCATGATTTGCGCCTTGCCTTGGAGAGCCTGGATGCCGATCTGCTGTTTTTGCAGGAGGTCCAGGGTCAGCATGACCGGCGCGCAGCGCGGCATGTACATTGGCCGAAACAGGGACAACACGATTTTTTGGCGGGCGAACGACGCCAGGCTGCATATGGAATGAATGCGATTTATCAGCATGGTCATCACGGTAACGCCCTGCTTAGCCGCTTCCCGATCTTACACAATCGAAATCAGGATGTCTCAGACCATCGCTTTGAAGAACGCGGCATTTTGCACTGCATCGTGCAGATGGGGGACAAGCAATTGCACTGTTACGTAGTGCACTTCGGACTGTTTGCGGCTGGCCGACGTCGGCAAACCGACCTGTTAATTCAGGCCATTCGCGACGAAACACCATCAGACGCGCCGCTGCTCATCGCCGGCGATTTCAATGACTGGCGCAATCATTTGAGCGAACCGCTGCGCCAGGAGTTGGGTGTTGAAGAGGTGTTTGAGCACCTGTCAACGCCGTCACTGACGCGACAGCCAAAGGCAGCCAACACCTTTCCCGTGGGTGCCCCGATGTTGGCACTGGACAGAATTTACGTGCGCGGCATTCAAATCAAATCAGCGCGTGTATTGCAGGGCAAACCCTGGCGCAGCCTGTCCGATCACGCCCCGCTGACCGCAGATTTAGAGTTATAAAATACGTCAAAACTACTATAAGAATGCGGCATCACCAAAGAGGGATCTATGGCTCTGCAGCGCAATGTTGTTTTTACCGAAGGCAATCAGCTCACGCTGTTAAACAGTGGTGCCGAATTTTTCCCGGCACTGATTTCGGCAATCGATGCGGCACAATCTGAAATCTATCTCGAAACCTATATTTTTTCCGAAGACCTGACCGGAAAGCTGGTACACGACGCGCTCTGTCGCGCAGCGCAGCGCAGCGTGGTGGTCAATGTCATTGCCGACTGGCTTGGCACTGGCAATCAACGATCCAAAGAACTGGCACAAAGTTTCGCTGCCCATGGCGTTCAGTTCCGACGCTTCAATCCCTGGTTTAGGCGCGGCTTCGCGCGCACCCACCGCAAGCTGTTTGTCGCCGATAAAAAAACTGCAATCATCGGCGGAATCAATATCAATCATGATCTGTTTGCCGAGGGCGAAAACAAACATATGCTGGAATTTCCGCGCTGGGATTTTGCCACACAAATTTCCGGACCATTAGTCGCGGAAATTCATCAGCTGATGTCGGACCAGTGGCAAAAAGTAGGGAATCTGGATCTGCGTTTGCGTCTGAAACTGCTGGTCAAAAAAAGAACGGGGTCCGCCGCACTGCACATGCCGATCGTCGCGGGACTGGCTCCGCGCGACAATGTCCTGTTTCGCCGCACGATACAAAAAGCCTATCTGCACGCGCTCGGCAATGCCCGGCAGCATGCGGTCATTGCCACGCCCTATTTCGCACCTGGTCGCAAATTCAGAAACGCCTTAACCAACGCGGCGCAACGTGGCGTGCGTGTCACGCTGTTGATCGGCTGCGGCGACTTCAAGATGCAGGACGCGGTCGCGCATTCCTGCTATCGAAAACTGTTGAAGCATGGCGTTGAAATTTTTGAGTATCGAAAATCACAGCTGCACGCCAAAGTTGCCGCAGTCGACGATGAGTGGTCTACGGTCGGATCCAGCAATTGTGACGGACTCAGTCTGTTTATCAATCAGGAAGCCAATATTTTGATCAAGGATCAGGCGTTTGCCGCACAGGTGGCGGCGGCGATACAGACTGGAATTAATGACAGCGTCAGGATTGATGCGTCCGAATATGAACATATTTCATGGCGCAGAAAATTTTGGTACGGATGTGCGTTTTTTCTCTATAGTGCAGTAATCAGATTAATCTCTGTCGAAGATTTTATGTGAAGTTGGCAAAGTTGCATGAAAAATTCATGAATAGTTCAGTCACGTTAAATACTACGTAGTAACTCTCCTCTAAAGCCTAAATCTTGTTTGACTTTTACTTGGGCGTGAATAATAGTACGAGCGTTCGATTAATTTTAACGAAATACGATTCATTGAAGATTCCGACCAGATGGCAACCTCAACCAAGATCATGCGCAAAGGTGAACTGACCCGGGCCGCCATTTTAGAAATGGCGCTCCAGTTGGCGTCGCGCAATGGTCTGGAAGGTTTGACGATTGGGCTGCTTGCCGATCAAATGCACATGAGCAAATCAGGCGTGTTTGCTCATTTCGGTTCGCGGGAAGATCTGCAAATGGAAGTGATCAAGCTGTACCACGCCAATTTTGAACAGGAAGTTTTTTTTCCCAGTCTGAAGGAAAAGCGCGGCCTGCCTCGCTTGCGCTCGATGTTTTTGCTGTGGGTGAATCGGGTATCGGTAGAAATTGCCTCGGGCTGTATTTATATCAGCGGCGCAGTGGAATACGATGACAGACCGGGCGAGTTGCGCGAAAAGCTCTCGTCGATGGTGACGACCTGGCAGCAGGCCTTACGCAAAGCGGTCGTGCAGGCGATCAATTGTGGTGATCTGAGCGTTGATACCGACCCGGATCAATTGGTCTTTGAGATGTATGGACTGATTCTGGCCTTGCATCATGATGCGCGCTTTCTCAAGATACCAAGCAGTTTCGACCGGGCGCACAGTGGATTTCAGCGATTAATAAAAATATACGGCAGCAAAAACAAAGATTCATCTCAGCAACACGCGGCAACAACACATTAGCACTACACGGCAATACTCACACACGACAATCTAATAGGTATTATTTTTTTCAGGAGAACACCATGGGTCAGTACATAGCACCAATGCGCGACATGCAATTCGTACTTCACGAGTTACTGCATGTTGAAGAACATCTCAAAGACTTACCGCCGTACGCTGAAATTGACACTGACATTATTAACCAGGTGTTGGAAGAAGGTGGCAAATTTACCTCACAGGTCCTGTTTCCGCTGAACCACTCCGGTGACCGCGAAGGCTGCCACTTCGACAAGGAAATGCACACTGTTACGACGCCAAAGGGCTTCAAAGCAGCCTACGAACAATACGTGGCGGCTGGCTGGCCGGCATTGTCGTGCGATCCTGAATTCGGCGGACAAGGGTTGCCGCTGGTAGTCAATAATTCATTTTACGAAATGATGAATTCAGCCAATCAGGCCTGGACCATGTACCCCGGCCTGTCGCATGGTGCCTATGAGTGTATTCATGAGCATGGCACAGCAGAACAAAAAGCCTTGTACCTGCCCAAGCTGGTTTCGGGCATCTGGACTGGCACGATGTGCCTGACTGAACCACACTGCGGTACCGATCTCGGTATGCTGCGCAGCAAGGCCGAACCGCAAACCGATGGCTCTTACAAAATTACCGGCAACAAGATTTTTATCTCGGCCGGTGAACACGATATGACGGAAAACATTGTTCATCTGGTGCTGGCACGTTTGCCCGGTGCGCCAGAGGGCTCAAAAGGTATCTCGCTATTTATTGTGCCAAAATTTTTGCCAAACGCAGACGGCACCCTGGGTGCACGTAACCCGATTACCTGTGGCGCGATTGAAGAAAAAATGGGCATCCACGGCAATTCAACCTGCCAGATGAATATGGATGGCGCAACGGCATGGCTGATCGGTGGTCCGAACAAAGGTCTGCAGGCGATGTTTGTGTTCATGAATGCAGCCCGTTTGGGCGTTGGCATGCAAGGTCTGGGTATCACTGAAATCGCTTATCAAAACGCGGTGGTGTATGCGAAAGACCGTTTGCAAATGCGCAGCCTGTCGGGCGTTAAAGCACCGGACAAGCCAGCTGATCCGATCATCGTTCATCCAGATGTACGTCGCATGTTGTTGACTGCCAAAGCCTATGCTGAAGGCGCACGCGCATTCTGTTCTTACGTTGCGCTGCAACTGGACAAAGAGTTGAACCACCCGGATCCGGATGTGCGCAAGGAATGCGCCGACCAGGTTGCCTTGCTGACTCCCGTCATCAAAGCCTTCATTACCGACAATGCCTGGACCGCGACTTCAGAATGTCTGCAGGTGTATGGCGGTCACGGCTTTATCGCCGAATGGGGCATGGAACAATATGTTCGTGATTCACGCATCAACATGATTTACGAAGGCACAAACACGATTCAGTCTCTGGATTTATTGGGCCGTAAAATTTTGATGGATAACGGCGCAAAGTTGCGCAAGTTCGGCGAGCAGATCAAAGCCTTCGTGGAAGAAAACGGCACCAACGAGGCGATGAGTGAATTCATCACCCCACTGGGCGATATCGGCGACAAGGTCACGAAACTGACGATGGAAATTGGCATGAAAGCATTCCAGAATCCGGATGAAGTCGGCGCTGCAGCGGTTCCCTATCTGCGCGTGGTCGGCCACATGATTTACGCCTACTTCTTTGCACAAATGGCCAAGATCGCCTTGGACAAACAGGATTCAGGTGATACGTTTTACAAAGCGAAACTGGCAACCGCCCGCTTCTACTTTGCGCGTCTGTTGCCTGAGACAGCGATGTTGATTCGTCAGGCGCGTTCCGGTTCGGCAAATCTGCTGGAATTGGATGCTGATTTGTTTTAATCAGGTGTAAAGGCGTTATCTGTATATAACGCCTTTTTTCAACCATGCCATTTTATCGAGGTTAATAATGACTAATTTCATAGTAAAAAAAGTCGCCGTTCTGGGCGCAGGTGTTATGGGTGCGCAGATCGCCGCACATTGCGTGAACGCGAAAGTGCCTGTGGTCTTGTTTGATTTGCCGGCCAAGGAAGGCCCAAAAAACGGCATCGTCCTGCGCGCCATCGAGAATCTGAAAAAACTGAATCCGGCCCCGCTGGGCAACAAGGAAGATGCTGCCTATATTGAAGTGGCCAACTACGAAGACAATCTGGAATTGCTGCAAAGCTGTGATCTGATCATTGAAGCGATTGCCGAGCGCATGGACTGGAAACACGACCTGTACAAGAAAGTCGCGCCGCACATTGCGCCAAATGCGATCTTCGCCTCAAACACATCGGGCCTGTCGATTACAGCTTTGTCGGAAGGTTTTGATGCGGAACTGAAAGCACGTTTTTGCGGCGTGCATTTTTTCAACCCACCGCGCTACATGCACCTGGTTGAATTGATTCCTACCGTCTCCACTTCAGCGCATATCATCGACCAGCTCGAAGGTTTCCTGACTACCACCCTGGGCAAAGGCGTCGTGCGCGCCAAAGACACGCCCAACTTCATTGCCAACCGGGTCGGTATTTTCGGCATGCTGGCAACCATGTATGAAGCAGAAAAATTCGGACTGACTGTCGATGTCGTCGATGACCTGACGGGCAAAAAACTCGGTCGCGCTTCATCCGGCACCTTCCGCACTGCGGACGTCGTTGGCCTCGATACCATGGGTCATGTTATCAAGACCATGCAGGACACCTTGAAAGATGATCCTTTCTTTCCGGTCTATCAAACGCCAGAAGTTCTGACCAAGTTGATCGCCGCAGGCGCATTGGGTCAGAAGGCTGGCGCTGGTTTCTACAAAAAAGTCGGCAAGGATATCCAGCGTCTGGATTTCGCCACGGCGCAATATGTTACTGGTGGCGCAAAAGCAGACGATCTGGTCGGACGGATCTTGAAAGAAAAAGATCCGGTCAAAAAAATGAAGGCATTGCGCGACTCGACCAATCCGCAGGCGCAGTTCCTGTGGGCGATCTTCCGCGATGCGTTCCACTACATCGCAGTGCATCTGGATACTGTCGCAGACAACGCACGCGATATCGATTTCGCAATGCGCTGGGGCTTCGGCTGGCAGGTTGGTCCGTTTGAAACATGGCAGGCATCGGGTTGGCAGCAAGTCGCTAACTGGGTGAAAGAAGATATCGAAGCAGGCAAAGCAATCTGCTCCGCGCCGTTGCCAGCATGGGTATTTGAAGCGGATCGCACTGGTGTTCATACACCGGCAGGTTCATGGTCAGCCAGCAGCAAGACTTATGTCCCGCGCTCGAATTTACCGGTCTATCAGCGTCAGCTGTTCCGCGCTCCCGTATTAGGCGAAGGCACGGCAAGCGGTGCGACCGCCGGCACGACTTTCCATGAAGATGATTCAGTCCGTATCTGGCATCAGAACGATGACGTGCTGATTCTGTCCCTGAAAACAAAAATGCACGTGATCGGACCTGATGTCATCGCCGGTATGGAAAAGGCCGTTGCAGAAGCTGAAAAGAATTTCAAAGGCCTGGTAATCTGGTCCGCTGATGCCGCCGAGGGTGGTGCGTTCTCAGCTGGTGCTGACTTGCAATCGATGCTGCCACTATTTATGTCCGGCGGTGTCAAAGCCATCGAACCGATGGTCGCCAAATTGCAACAAGCTCATATGGCATTGAAATATGCGAATATCCCGGTAGTGGCCGCGGTAGCTGGTCTGGTATTGGGCGGCGGTTGCGAATTAATGATGCACACGGCAAAACGCGTTGCGTCGATTGAATCGTATATCGGCCTGGTTGAAGTTGGCGTTGGTCTAGTCCCGGCTGGCGGCGGTTTGAAAGAAGCTGCAGTGCGTGCAGCAGCTGATGCCAAAGGCACCGATATTCTGCAATTCCTGAAAAACTATTTCACAAATGCAGCGACTGCCGCCGTATCGAAGTCTGCACTCGAAGCTAAAAAGATGGGCTATCTGTCGGCAGATGATGTGATCGTATTCAATCCGTATGAATTGCTGCACGTTGCGAAAGTTGAAGCACGCGCGATGTTCGATGCCGGTTATCGCGCGCCACACAAAGCCTTGATCCCGGTTGGCGGACGTTACAGCATGGCGACCATCACTGCGCAATTGGTCAACATGCGCGACGGTGGCTTCATCTCGGCACATGATTACAAACTTGGCGCAATGATTGCTGAAATCGTTTCCGGCGGTGAAATTGAAAATGGCAGTATCGTGAATGAACAATGGTTGTTGGATTTGGAACGGAAAGCGTTTATGGAATTGTTGAACAATCCGAAAACGCAGGAACGCATCATGGGCATGATCCAGACCGGTAAACCAGTACGTAACTAATCACGACCAATTCAAGGAGCATAAAATGACTAAACAACTTCAAGACGCCTATATCGTCGCAGCGACTCGTACCCCGATCGGTAAATCAGGTCGTGGCATGTTTAAAAACACCCGCCCGGATGATTTGTTGGTGCGCGTTTTGCAATCAGCGGTCGCACAAGTCCCGAATCTGGATCCGAAGTTAATCGAAGATGCGATCATCGGCTGTTCATTTCCTGAAGCCGAACAAGGCAGCAATCTGGCACGCATGGCCATCCTGCTGGCAGGCCTGCCGCAAACTATCGGTGGCGTGACCATCAACCGTTTTTGCGCATCTGGCATTACTGCTGTTGCGATGGCCGCTGACCGGATTCGCGTCGGTCAGGCCGACGTGATGATCGCCGGTGGCGCTGAATCGATGTCGATGGTACCGATGATGGGTCACCATCCATCGATGAACATGGGCATTTTCAAGGATGAAAATATCGGCATGGCCTACGGTATGGGATTGACCGCAGAAAAAGTCGCCCAGCAATGGAAAATCAGCCGCGAAGATCAGGATGCCTTCTCGCTGCAATCACATCAACGAGCTTTGGCTGCGCAAGCCGCCGGTTACTTCGATGCAGAAACTACGTCGGTAGATATTATTGAACGCTTCCCGAACCTGGCGACTGGTCAGATCGAACTCAAGACCCGCACCGTCAATCGCGACGAAGGTGCGCGTCCTGATACTTCGCTCGAAGGTTTGGCAAAACTGAAGGCAGTGTTTGCAGCCAAGGGATCGGTCACCGCCGGAAACAGTTCGCAAACTTCCGACGGCGCAGGCGCTTTGATTTTGGTCAGCGAAAAAATTCTCAAGCAATTCAACCTGACACCACTGGCACGCTTTGCGTCGTTCGCAGTACGCGGCGTACCACCTGAAATCATGGGTATCGGTCCTAAAGAAGCGATACCGGTTGCCTGTCGCGCAGCGGGAATTACCCAGCAAGATATTGGCTGGTTTGAACTGAATGAGGCTTTTGCCGCACAATCCCTGGCGGTGGTCAGAGATCTGGGCCTCGATCCTGCCAAGGTTAACCCAATGGGCGGCGCGATTGCGTTGGGCCACCCACTGGGCGCGACCGGCGCAATTCGCTCGGCCACGGTGATTCACGCGATGCGTCGCAATAACCTGAAATACGGCATGGTGACGATGTGTGTCGGCACCGGTATGGGCGCAGCAGGTATTTTTGAACTGATGTAATCGATTGAGATAAGATAAGCCGCACCGTGTCACCACGGTCGCGGCTTATTTTTTTCAGCTCAGTTTTTTTAAACAAGAACATCCCCTTAGGACATGCAATGGACATTCTGACCAACAAACAAGACGGCGTGCTCACTATTTCATTCAACCGCCCTGCCAAGAAAAATGCAATTACCGCGGCGATGTATCAGACGATGGCAGACGCACTGCGTGACGCTGAAACCGACAATGAGGTACGTGTGATTTTATTTACCGGCCAGGACAATATTTTCACGGCCGGCAATGATCTGGAAGACTTCATGAAGAACGCCTCGCAGTTGGCGACGGACGGGGAAGCGAGTTCGATTATCCAGTTCATGCGCGCTTTGAGTGCCTCACCAAAGCCAATAATCGCAGCCGTGGCGGGCCTGGCCGTTGGTATCGGCACCACCATGCTGATGCACTGCGACCTCATCTATCTGGCGGACAACGCCAAACTCACGATGCCATTTTCCCAGCTCGGACTGTGTCCTGAATTTTCTTCGAGCATCCTGCTACAGCGCGTCGCAGGCTATCATCGCGCCGCTGAAAAATTATTATTCGGCGAGCCGTTCGGCGCAGAAGAAGCCATGCAACTGGGATTGGCCAACAAGATTGTACCTGCGGCGGAATTGCTGGAATTTGCAACGCAACAGGCAGCCAAGCTGGTCGCCCTGCCCGCTGCATCGTTACGTGCCACCAAACGTTTAATGAAAGCCAGCCAGACCAGTTTGATCAATGAAGTGATGCAGGAAGAGTTGAAGCAGTTCAGCGTCATGCTCTCTGGTCCGGAAGCGAAAGAGGCGTTTATGGCATTTTTTCAGAAACGCAAACCGGATTTCAGTCAGTTTTCCTGATCACGTCAATTCAAGCGAACGCAATAATTGTTGGGTGACATTTGAGTCGAGACAGTCCAGCACAATGCGCTCAGGCATCGATCGCAACCAGGTTAACTGGCGCTTGGCCAACTGTCTGGTTGCGATAATGCCGCGTTCACGAAACCCGGCATAATCGCAGGCACCATCCAGATACTCCCAGGCCTGGCGATATCCGACACAACGCATCGAGGGCATCGCCGGAGTCAAATCACCGCGCGCGCGCAATGCCTGCACTTCATCTAAAAATCCCTGGCCCAACATGATATCGAAGCGATCTGCGATGCGTTGATGTAACACGCTGCGGTCGCTGGGTTCCAACGAAACGGCTTTGATATTGAGCGTTGGTTTTTCGGGAGTTTGCTGCGCAAACAAGGTTGATAGTGGCTGGCCGGTCTGTTCAATAATTTCCAGTGCGCGCTGAATGCGCTGCGTGTCGCCGGGCGGCAGTCGCTCGGCGGTAATCGGATCCAGCCTGGCGAGTCTGGCATGAAGACTGGCGATGCCGTCTGCAGCAATTTCCGCGTCCAGCCGCGCACGAATTTCGAGATTCGCCGCCGGCAGATCTCCCAATCCATTCATCAAGACCTTGAAGTACATCATGGTCCCGCCAACCAATACGGGCGTCTTGTGACGCGCGGTAATTTGCCCAACCAGTTTCAGGACATCACTGCGAAATTGTGCGACTGAATAGCTTTCGCTGGGGTCGATAATATCGATCAGATGATGGGGTACCGCGGCCAGTTCTTCGGCACTGGGTTTGGCCGAGCCGATATTCATTTGCCGATAAATCAATGCAGAATCTACCGAAATAATTTCACAGGGAAGCTGTTGGGCCAGCGCCAGAGCGGCAGAGGTTTTACCCGACGCCGTCGGTCCCATGATGGCAATCACATTGGGAATCATTATTGTCCGCGCAAAAATAATTTATCCAAATCGTTAAGCGCCAGTTGCAACCAGGTTGGACGGCCATGATTGCATTGGTCTGCACGCTCGGTCTGTTCCATTTGCCGTAACAGGGCATTCATTTCAATCGCGGTAAGACTGCGATTGGCGCGCACGGCGCTGTGGCAGGCCATCGTCCCCAGCAACTCATTGCGTCGCTCCAGCAAAACGCGCGACGCACCGAATTCACCGATGTCACGCAGCACGTCACGCGCCAGCGATTCGGCATCAGCATTTTTTAACAGGCTGGGAATCGCACGCACCGCCAGGGTAGTGGGCGACATAACGGCAATTTCAAACCCCAGTGACTGCAAGACTTCCTGCTGCTCTTCAACCACGCTGACCATCTGAGGTTCAGCAAAAAACGTGACCGGAATCAGCAGATGTTGCACCGTCATTGCGTCTTCATCCAGTGCATTCTTGATCTGTTCGTACAAAATCCGTTCGTGCGCGGCATGCATATCAACCAACACCAGGCCCTGACTGTTTTGCGCCAGCACATAAACCCCATGCAACTGCGCGATGGCAAAACCCAGCGGATAGTCATCAGTCGACTGCGATTGGTTTGACGGAACAGGTTCACTGTAGCGCTGCGATGAATTAAACAGGGCACCGTACGACGAGGTAGTTTGCGCCACGCCAAACTCTGTAGCGCGCTGAAACAAAGGCGATTGCGTTTGAGACTCCGGGCGCCAGCTGTTGCCGGATGGGACAGGACGATCCGCGAACTGAAAACTGGCGGCAGCCATTGGTCCCGGCGTCGCACCAAATGAAGTGGCCGAGGTATGGGAGAGCACGCCCTGCACTGCGTGAAACACAAATTGATGCACCGCGCGCGAGTCACGAAACCGCACTTCAATCTTGGATGGATGGACATTCACGTCAACCAGCGCCGGATCTAAATCCAGGGCCAGCACGTAACTCGGATAGCGATCACCATGCAGAACATCCTGATACGCTGCGCGCACCGCATGAGTCAATAATTTGTCGCGCACAAATCGGCCATTCACATAGAAATACTGCGCATCGGCGCGAGCCTTGGATGCGGTCGGCAGTCCGGCAAATCCATGTAACCGCAGTGGGCCTGCGGATTGATCAATCGGCAGGCGCGCTTCGGCAAATTCAGTGCCCATGATTTGCGCGCTGCGTTTATCGAGCGTTGCCAGATTCCAGTGATCAACCGTCTTTCCGTTATGCGACAGGGTGAACGTGACATCAGGTCGTGCCAGGGCAATACGTCTGACCACATCTGCGCAATGACCAAATTCGGTTTGCTCGGTCTTCAAAAATTTACGTCGTGCAGGCGTGTTGTAATACAGTTCTTGCACATCCACTGTGGTGCCCTGCGCGCCAGAAGTGGGGCTGACCACCCCATTTTCAATTTGATAGGCGTGCTGCGACTCTGCGGTGCGGGAGCTCAATACGAATTGCGATACCGAAGCAATCGAGGCCAGTGCCTCACCACGAAAACCAAGGGTGGCCACATTTTCCAGATCGGTGAGCGAGGCAATTTTAGAGGTCGCGTGGCGCGCCAGTGCCAGTGGCAGCTGGTCTTGCGCAATACCCCGACCATTGTCAATGATCGCAATTCGCTTCACCCCGCCCTGATCCAGTCGCACGCTAACTTGCGTTGCACCTGCATCGAGTGCATTTTCCAGTAACTCTTTAACAACGGCAGATGGGCGTTCAACCACCTCACCGGCTGCGATCTGTGAAATGAGATTGTCAGGTAACGGCTGGATCGGGCGGTAAGAGGGGGAGTTTTGGGTCATAGGGTGAGATTATAAATCGTATTGAGGCGATAGGAGATAGTGTATTATTTCGGATCTTCAAAGGGAAAAATATGGATCTTATGCAATTATTCGACATGATTATTCATGTCGACAAAACCCTGGGTCTGTTTATTGACCAGTATGGCACCCTGATTTATGTGATTTTGTTTGCGATTATTTTTTGTGAAACCGGATTAATCGTAATGCCATTTTTACCCGGCGACTCGTTGCTATTCATAGCAGGAACCTTTTGTGCCACAGGTGCAATGAATCCCTGGCTGTTAGCCATTCTGCTGATCGCAGCTGCAGTGCTGGGCAATACCGTCAACTACTGGGTCGGCAATCTGATCGGTCACAAAGTGTATGACCATGACTACGCATGGTTAGACAAAGAGGCACTCAGAAAAACGCATACTTTCTATGAAAAACACGGGGGCAAAACGATTGTGTTGGCGCGTTTTGTTCCAATCATTCGAACCTTTGCGCCGTTTGTCGCGGGCGTGTCGCAAATGACGCACAATAAATTTCAGCTCTTCAACATCGCCGGCGCGACAGCTTGGGTTATTTTGTTGATCTCTGCAGGCTACTTCCTTGGCAACATCCCCTTGTTGCGCGATCATTTAAATACCATTGTGCTGGTTGGTGTGGCATCGGCGATCGTACCCTTGTTGCTCAGCGGCCTTTGGAAATTACTCAAAAATCTTAAGTCCAGGCCCAACTAAAAATCGGGCGCTGCAAAACTTTTGCAGCGCCCGGTCAACCAAACGCATCAATTAATGCGGGTGTTCGCGATCATGTTCTTCACGCTTGTCCTTCTCTGACCTTTCCGGCTTTTTCTCTTTGTATTGTGGTTGTGCGGCTGGTTGAGGTTCGTTCTGCTTCACATTCACAGTTGGTTTTGGCTGCGGTCTTTGCTCGATTTGCTGCGGTCTTTGCTCGATTTGCTGCGGTCTTTGCTCGATTTGCTGCGGTCTTTGCTCATGCTGCTCTGACCTTTGCTGCTCAGGTTTCTGCTCCAACGGTCTGGATTCATTGGGCTGATAACGCGTCTCCGGTGCGGGTGTGACATGCTGCACTGGCTGCGGAAACACCTGCTGCGTTACAACGGGAGCGGGCTTAGGCTGCGGCGTAGCAGGCACGGCCGGGTGGCCTTGAGTAAAAGACGGTGGCGCAACCGGACGCACCACTTGCGGCGGCGGCAAGAACGCAGGTTGGTGACCAGCGACATAGGCGGGTATCGGTTTAGTCGTCATTGGCATGGGCGCAGGGGCATGCACAACCGTCGGCAACGCTGCGGCCAGATGGGCAGCAGCTGGCACCGAACTGTTAAATCCCTGACCGTTGGCCGTTGCGCCCGGCGGAGCAACGATTGTCACATTGGTGACATTAGTGACCTTGTTTACGTTCGTTACGTTTGACACGCTATTCGTCGTGTTATGACTGTTGTTGACGGTTGTTATATGCATCCCCTGATTAACGATCGGAGGAGCACTGGTCACCACGGCGGGCGAGGTACCGATCGGGGCAGGTACGATCAAACCATAACGAGAACCTGGTGGCGCAGGCACGAATACACCTTCAGGGCCGGAACATCGTGGACCGGCCACAACGCCTGCAGCCACGATAGCGATTGAAATACTGATGCCGGGCGGCGGTGGTGCAAACGATACGCCGGGCGCGGCCCAGTACCCATTAACGAAAACCACCCCGCCGTGCCGATGTTCATAATATGGATTGACCCATCCATAGCCAGGACGCGGCGGCGCAGCCCAAAGGCCGTGGGCCCAAACCCAGTTACCTTCCCAAACCCAATATCCTCCGGTCCAGATAGCGCCTTCATAAGGCATGGGTGGCGGCAATTCCACCAGCATAGGTGGAGGCGCCCATTCAACCAAAATCGGAGCGGGTTGTGCCAGTGGCGGCTCAACGTATACGCTCACAACCGGCTGTGGTGGTGGCTGATACTCAGACTGGTAGGTCGGTTGATAGTTCGGTTGATAATACTGGGGAGCCGGGGCGTATTGGCGGGCCGGCTCTACAACACAGCCGCCCAGCAGCGATGCAATCGCCGCGGCAATGATTAATCTTTTCATCTGCTTCCCTGTTTGGACTGTGTTGCTCAGCAACGAGCATGTTTATGTAATAGGCACGATTAGAACGTGCAGTGCTGCCCGTCGGTTGACAATTGGTTTGACACGGCACGATCCGAAGGATGATTGACACCATCGCTCACAGGTACATCAGGAATGTCATAAGGGTTGACACCCTCCAGGCATCCGACGTTATATCCATATTCATTCGGGTTTGAGCGTCGCTGGTGATGGGTATAAATCCCGCAGACCGAACAAAAATAATGTTTTGCCGTATTGGTGTTGAATTGATATAACTCCAAAACATCATGGCCCTTGACAATCGTAATCCCCGACGGAGCAACCGATGCAGCGACCGCGCCTTTGCGGCGGCAGATCGAACAATCACACCGGCGCGGATTGACCACACCGTCCGGCAAATCAAGTAACAGTTCGACCGCACCGCAGTGGCAACTTGCCTTATGCCTGGGCTGAATAACAGTCGGTCCAATTTTTTTCATGATGGTTTACCTCAGGTCAGACGGCCTTTGGACAGCGGCGGTTTTTTAGAAAAATAACGATTAATGCCTTTTAAGATGGCATCGGCCATTTGGTTTTGGTAATTCTCATCCAACAGCTTGGCTTCTTCTTCCGGATTCGAAATAAATGCAGTTTCAATCAGCACGCTGGGAATATCGGGCGCTTTCAAGACGGCAAAGCCAGCCTGTTCTACCGAGCCTTTATGCAGACGATTGATGCCACCGATTTCACCCAGAATCGCGCCGCCCAGTTTAAGACTGTCACTGATTTGCGCCGTGGTCGACAGATCGAGCAAGACGCTGGCGAGTTGCCGATCGTGGTTTTTAATATTTACACCGCCGATCAGATCGGCCGAGTTCTCTTTGTTGGCCAGCCAGCGCGCGGCCGTGGAACTGGCGCCCTTATCGGACAGCGCAAATACCGACGAGCCGCGTGCGGTCGATTCGATAAATGCATCGGCATGAATCGACATGAACAAATCGGCCTGAACTTTACGCGCCTTCTCAACCCGAACATTCAGCGGCACAAAAAAGTCTGCATCGCGGGTCAAGAATACCCGCATATTCGGCTGCATTTCGATTTTGGCTTTTAATCGTTTGGCGATCGATAACACAATATCTTTTTCGTAGCTGCCGCCGCGCCCGATTGCCCCCGGATCTTCACCGCCATGTCCCGGATCCAAAGCAATCGTGACCATGCGATTTAACTGCGGCAGATTCTTTAAATCTGGTGCGGGTACCGAAGGTTGTTCCGGATTCGGGTTTAACTTCGGCTGGGGCATTAACTGCGGCTCGGCCGAATGTTCATTCAGTTTGCCGACAGGCTGATCTTTCAGCCATTGTCCCTGCTCGATGAGTGCTTCGATTGGATCTACCGGATGCACCGGATACAGATCGAACACCAGTCGATACCTGTACTCCCCAACCGGCTTTAATGAAAACACCTGCGGATTGATTTCTTCTTTTAAATCAAACACCAGACGGACGATATTGGGACGGTTTTGGCCAACCCTGACCTGTTTGATATACGGATCATTCGGTTGAACTTTGGCGATGATCTCTTTCAGGGTGGAATTCAATTCAAGCCCTTCAATCTCCACGACCATGCGCAAGGGATCTTTGACCAGAAACTGGGTCACTTTTAATTCGACGTCACCTTCGAGCGTGACGCGGGTGTAGTCTTCAGCGGGCCAGACCCGGACCGCCAGAATTTGCGAGGCATATGATAATTGGGGGACCAATACGGAAAGCAGCAGAGTCGCGCCTTGCTGCAAAAAAACGCGACGCGATTTTGTTTGAGGGTGTTTCAAAGATTCGGAGCGAAATTTAACTGGTCCAGACATGCACTTCCTTTATCCGATAATGCCCGTAATTCTACATGACGCCCCTCGCCTGCAACAGTTAAATACACCTCAAGGTCGGGCACAGGCAACACCCCCTGGCCTTTTTCAGGCCATTCCACGATACAGATTGTTGAAAGATTAAATACATCGCGGAATCCGGCTTCCAGGAACTCGTCAGCGCTGCTCATCCGGTATAAATCAAAATGCATCACTGTCACAGCCGTTCCCACCAATTGGATTTCATAGGGTTCGGCCAGGTTATATGTTGGACTTTTAATATGTCCGACAACGCCCGCTGCGTGCAGCAACGCTCGCGTCAAAGCAGTTTTTCCGGCGCCTAATTCACCATGCAGGTAAATCACCAGACCGGGCACCAGTCGATGCGCCAGACAACGCCCCAATGCCTCGGTCGCTGCTTCATTTTTTAATTGAGTTAAATAGTGTCGCATCTCGTAGAATGGTGGCATTTCAATGATTGCTTCAGCCCGCATGATAAACGACAACGGCCCTTTGCTGGCAATACTCATTAAAACATGGGGAAAAGACCTTGGATTTTCAGATGTCCGGATTACTGACGTAGACCTGTCGAAGCACGAACCAGAGCTGGCGGCCTGGATCAAGGCTGGCTACCACGGCGAAATGGACTACATGGCAACCCATGGGCTAAAACGTGCCCGTCCTGCCGAGCTGGTTCCCCGTGCCAGGCGCGCCATCATGGTTCGCATGGATTACCTGCCCCCTGGCAGTCAGCCAGATTGGCGTGAACGGGAGCAGCGAGCGGCTCAGGAACCAAATCAGGCAGTAATTTCAATCTATGCCAGAGGACGCGATTACCACAAGGTGCTGAAGACACGCCTTCAAAAACTGGCGGATCGGATCGAAACAGAAGTAGGGCAGTACGGCTATCGGGTTTTTACCGATTCTGCGCCGATCCTGGAAGTCGCCCTTGCCGAAAAGGCCGGATTGGGATGGCGCGGCAAACACACTTTGCTGTTAAATCAGCATGCCGGATCGACATTCTTTATTGGTGAAATCATTACCGATATTGATTTGCCGGTTGACCCGCCCGTTTCAAATCACTGCGGCAGCTGTTCCGCCTGCATCACCTGTTGCCCAACGCAGGCGATCTTGGGCCCCTATCAGTTGGACGCCCGGCGCTGCATCTCGTATTTAACCATCGAATTGAAAGGCAGCATTCCTCATGAATTACGCAGCTTGATCGGCAACCGGGTGTACGGGTGCGACGACTGCCAGCTGTATTGTCCCTGGAATAAATTCGCCCAGGCCAGCGACCAGGCCGAATTCGCCGTCCGCAACGGCTTGGACCAGGCCAGCATGATCGAATTGTTCAGCTGGGATGAAGCGGAGTTCTTGAAAAAAATGGAAGGCAGTCCAATACGACGTATTGGGCATGTGCGCTGGTTAAGAAATCTGGCAGTGGGTTTGGGAAATGCAAAACGCAGTCAAACCTTAAATGGTCTGACTGCTGAGCCAATCAATCTGGCATTGAAGACCCGCCTGAACAACTCGTCCGAACTGGTCCGGGAACATGTAATTTGGGCGCTAGCGCAATAACCATATCGCTCATCAATGCTTAATTACCGAGGCTAGTTCTATCGCGGTTTTCACTTCCATTTTGTCCAAGATATTTGCCCGGTGGACTTCGACGGTGCGCATGCTGATGCCCAAATCATCTGCAATGACCTTATTCATTTTCCCGATCAAGATCAAATCAAGAATCTCACGCTCACGTGCAGTCAATCGTTTAAATCGATTTTTTATCTCGCTGTTTTCTTTTTCCAATCTCGACAATTCAAATGCCTCGCTAACGTTTCCAAACAGCTCATTGTCGTTAAAAGGCTTTTCAAAGAAATCAAATGCGCCACGTTTCATGGCTTCAACCGCGGTGTAGAGTTCGCCGTGCCCGGTAATGAAAATGACAGGAAGCCGTTTGGTGAGTTTTCTTCTACCAATATAGTCAAACGCTCCAATACCGTTGATCCCGGGCATTCGGATATCGAGAATAATGCAATCCCCATTTGGATCGAAGTTAATTTTTGAGTTGTCAGCCAGTTCTTCGTCGTTACAATGCTTCAACGGAATATTCAGTGCCTCGAGTAAAGCTTCACCGCTATAGAACGCACGACAATCAATTTTCCGACTCTTTGCGATCCATTTCAAAGCATTTTGTATTTCTATCTCATCATCCACAATGTAGAGCATGGTTAGATCCTAACTATTTATTGAATTGACTGTGTAATCTGTTTCCAGATCTAATTCTCGACACACCGGAACTGTAAAACTAAAAATAGTTCCGCCCGACGGATTGGGACGATAAGAAAGTTGGCCGCCATGAAATTCAATAATTGTGCGACAAATATTTAGCCCCATTCCCATCCCTTCCGCCTTCGTTGAAAAAAAAGGTGAAAACAAACGGTCTGCCACTTCTTGGTCTATGCCACTGCCGTTATCGATGATTTCCACGCAAACAAAACTGCCATTCAGTTTTGCAGCAACCTGCAAAATTCTTTTTTGCAAGGTTAATTCCTGCATCGATTGCAACGCATTTCTTGTCAAGTTGAGGATTACCTGCTCCATTGAAATAGGGTCAACGAACACGTCCGGCAGCGGCTCGTCAATGTCGAATTTTATGCTGATGAGGTAGGACTTGGCCTGCAACTCAATCAAGGGATAAACATTATTGAACACATCGCGAAATTGCATTTGCACTTTATTGGGCCCACGCTTGACAACAAAATCGTGAACACTGCGAATAATCTGCGCGGCTCGAAATGCTTGTTTTTGCATCTGGGTCAATGCTGGCTGCAATTGCTCCAACTCAGTCTGACCAGACTGCACCATGCTTAAAACGCCCGAGGCATAGGTGTTAATCGCAGTCAAAGGTTGATTGAGTTCATGAGCCATCACAGAAGCCAACTCACCCATGGTAGCCAGTCGGGCGCTCCTCTGCAGGCGTTCTTCGTGCTGGCGCAATATCTGCTCTGTGCGCTTTCTTTCACTGATATCCAATATCGAACCCATCCAACCTGTCTGACTGCCATTTTCATCCATCAAGGGCGACTCATAAATCAGTACAGGAACTGTGCGGCCACTCGAATGTTGATATACGGTCTCGAATCCGTGCGTTAGCGGAATTTTTTCAAAGCTCGAACTATGTCGCGCAAATTCATCCGCCGCTTCGGCAGTCCAAAACGGAAACGGAATCCTTTGGCCCAACAATTGATCCTCAGTCCAGCCGACGATTTCACAAAATGCCGCGTTCACGTAAACCAGACGACCGTCCATGCTGCGCACTCGCATCCCAGTGATTGATGATTTTTCCATTGCTTTACGGAATGCCATTTCAGAGCGAAGCGCAGTTTCAGCTGCCTGACGGCGCAAGATGTCGCGCCACAAAGCCCAAAGGCTCCACGACAACCCCAACCCGAGAATCACAACAATTGCGACCAGATAATTCGACAACAGCCTGGGGAAATATTTATTGCTGTTGGTCTTCAGGATTAAATTGGCTCCTGGCAAATCCAATCCTTTTGAGTGCATAAAAATATTATGGCCAATCCCCGTATCAGAACGATTGGCCACAACGTTATCATCGATATCGATCAGGCTGATTTCATGTTCCTTGGCAAACCACCAGGGGACGGCTTTCTCGAGAATGGAGGTGAGCTTGTAACTGGCAACAATGCAGCCCAAATATTTTTCCTTATCAAACAATGGGTAGTGATAATCCATCAGAACTGCCGCTTCGCCGTTACGCAAGGCGGCGGGCTGCGAGTATTGTGGCAACTTGCTGCCACGGGCATGCACAATGGCTTGCTGAGAATTGGGGGAAAATTGATCAAAGTTGAATGCACGAGTGCTATATTGCACCTGGTCTGAATCATTCAACCAAACGATTTGTTGGAGTTCAGTATGGTTTTGTATCAGCGTTAAAATTCGTTTTTTGATTTGTTCCAATGACCCTCGGTTATTGACAATATCGTCACCGATAATTCGAATATAGTCTTCATCCTTGACCAGCAGTGTTTTGATTGCCTGCTCCAGCCATAAGGTATCTGCGATCAATTGCTCCTGGCGATCATCGAATTCAATCTTCTGTGTATGCCACGGCAACAGGATCAAAGTCGGCAACAAGAAGATCGCCAGCAAAATGGGCAGGACCCAGTGTTGCTTAAAAAACGGATAGCGATTGATATATTTGTAGTTTTCCAAAGTATTGGTCTATATTTTTAACTGGCGCTAAATTCTATAGCAAGGTTAACAAATGATGTTATCTTTTAAATACTTAATTGTAATTATTTTCACTTTTCCACTGTCACTTTTTTATTGTGATGCGAATTCTCAGGTGATTATCAAATTTAGCCATATCGCCCCCCCCGATTCTCCAAAAGGCTTAGCTGCGACTCACTTCAAAGAAGTCGCCGAAAAGCTAACCAAAGGCAAGGTCAAAGTCGAGATTTACTCTGACAGTCAACTGTTCAAAGATAATGAAGAAATGGAAGCCTTGCAATTAAATTCGGTTCAAATGCTTGCGCCTACCTTTTCCAAGTTCTCATCCTTGGGCATACACAATTTTGAGGTATTTGATCTGCCCTATCTGTTTCGCAATCAAGATGAATTGCATCGTATTACCCAGAGCACAATTGGTCGCAAACTACTTAACACGTTGGACGCACATGGCGTTGTCGGGTTGGGATATTGGGACAATGGCTTCAAGGACATGTCCGCCAACAAGCCAATCCGCAGCCCCGAAGATATGCGCAATTTAAGAATGCGCATTCAGCCATCCAAAGTGATCGCCACGCAAATGAACAACCTGGGTGCGATTCCTTTTTCCATGCCTTTTTTTGAGACATTTAAATACCTCAATAATGGCCTCATCGATGGCACCGAAACCACGCCCTCACTGTTTTACACAATGAACTTAATGCAGTCACAAAAATATCTGACGCTGACCAATCATGGTTATATGGGCTATGTCGTTATCACGAATAAAAAATTCTGGAACACACTGCCCGGAGAGATTCAAATTCAGTTAACCGCAGCCATCAACGAGACGACCAAATATGCCAACATAATTGCCCAGGAGAAAAACGAACGAGATTTGGCAGAAATTAAACTCTCGGGAAAAACCAACGTGATTGAGTTGAGCGAGAAAGAAAAAAAATTGTGGATTGACGCCCTGCTTCCGGTGCGCGATCAAATGGAAACCCGGATCGGAAAAGAATTGATCAACGAAATAAAAAAAGAAGTAAGCAGCTCGAGACAACAATAAAAATTCACATTGCAACGCAGCACGGTTCAGATTATGACTTTAATAAGCTTTCACATATTTACCACAATATTGAAATGGATGTCTTCAAGCGCTGATTTGAAATTGCGTATCCAAATTCCCTGTGATATCTTTGCTTCCAATGTGAATTTAGCAGGTGTGTAAAAAAACGGAGCAATCCGGTATAACATCGAGGAGACCGCGTTTTAATAAAAGCTAAGGATGCCAAATAAAAAAAGCATGATATTAGCAAGAAGCGCGAAAGTAGTTTTAAAGGCGTATCTCAGGATACGCCTTTTTTGTATCTGCTTTTTGTGATACAACTTCATCCAACTTCTTCCTGGTGTTACCACATGAATCAGACAATTCGTTTTTGTGCCGTGATCGAGGCACCGTTTGGTGTGCTGGGAATACGCACTGAATCTGGCGTGCTGCAGGAACTGGTTTACCTGCCGGCCAATTATGCGCTCAGTGCACCGGCCAGCGCGCTGTCAAAAAAAGTCGTTCGGCAACTCGAACACTACTTCGACAATCCCGGTTTTCAATTTGATTTACCACTGTCACTGCAAGGCACCGCACATCAACACAAAGTGTGGAAAGCAATCAGCTCAATTCCAATCGGACAGGTCGCCACTTACGGACAGATTGCCAAACTGATCGGCTCTGCACCGCGTGCCGTCGGCCAGGCTTGCGGTGCAAATTATTATCCCCTGATCATCCCCTGCCATCGCGTAACTGCCGCGAATGGCCTCGGTGGTTTTGCCAATCAAGATGACGCCGACGGCTACGCGCTGTCCATCAAACGCTGGCTGTTAAAACATGAAGGTGTGCATGGATATTGATCCGCAAATGCAATCTGATATCGACGATTTTTGCGACACCTTGTGGCTGGAAGACGGGCTCTCAAAAAATACCCTGGAAGCTTACCGACGCGACCTGACCTTGTTTGCCAAATGGTTAACCAGCAACGCCCATCAGTCGCTGCTTGACACCAACACCGAAGTGATTCAGCAATACATGCATTATCTGCGCAGCAGTAAAGCTACCAGTGCCAACCGTCGCCTGACAGTCTTCAAACGATTCTATCAACAGGCTTTGCGGCATCACAAAATCAGCATTGATCCGACGATCAAGATTGCATCGGCAAAAACACCATCGCGCAATATTCAGACATTGAGTGAAGCGCAAGTTGAAGCACTGTTGGCTGCACCCAATGTCGAGACCGAACTTGGATTGCGCGATCGCTGCATGCTGGAATTGATGTATGCAAGTGGCTTGCGCGTGACTGAACTGGTGTTGGTCAAGATTCAGGAAGTGAGCATGAATGATCACGTGTTGCGCATTACCGGCAAGGGCGATAAAACCAGACTGATCCCGTTCGGTGAAATTGCCAGCAACTGGATCAGCCGTTATCTGAAAGAGTCCCGTCCAGCCATCATGAATGGCAAGATCGACGATGCCCTGTTCGTCACTGCGCGCGGCACTGCCATGACCCGTCAGATGTTCTGGATCCTGATCAAAAAATACAGTCAGCTGGCAGAGGTCAACGCGCCACTGTCACCGCACACACTGCGTCATGCATTTGCCACGCATTTGATCAACCACGGCGCTGATTTGCGGGTTGTACAATTACTGCTCGGTCATTCAGATATTTCCACGACCCAGATTTATACCCACGTTGCCCGGGAACGTTTAAAACGTTTACACAAAGAGCATCATCCGCGCGGGTAATCAAATTTAACTTCGCCACCAATTTATATGAGCCACGCCAAACATATATCGGAAACACCAGCCACCCATTTCTTGCGTGGGCATCAGATTGTGTTTACCGAACATCCCTACCCCTATGAAGAAAACGGCGGCACCGCCGTGTCGGCACGCGAACTGAATGTCGATGAACACAGTGTGGTTAAAACACTGGTCATGCAGAATGAAGCAGCCAAACCCATGATCGTGTTGATGCATGGTGACTGCACCGTCTCGACCAAGAATCTGGCTCGTCAGATCGGCTGCAAAAGTGTCGCACCCTGCAGCCCCGAGATGGCGCAACGTCACAGCGGCTATCAGGTGGGCGGTACCTCACCATTCGGCACCAAGAAAGTAATGCCGATTTATGTGGAAATGGGAATTCTTTCATTACCGAAAATTTATATCAATGGCGGACGGCGCGGTTATCTGGTCGGAATTGATCCGCAAATATTAATTAAAACACTGAACGCCATCCCGGTTGAGTGTGCGTTAATGTCCTAAAACATTCAGGTCAATTCAGAAAGATTCCACCAGGCTGGCAGCAATTGCTTTACCTCGTGGCGATCAAAGCGATCATCCATCAAGAAAATCGCACCCTGGTCGGACGTGGTGCGAATCACCCGGCCGGCTGCCTGAACAACCTTCTGCAGGCCCGGATAGAGATAGGCATATTCATACCCGGCACAAAACATCTTCTGCATACGGATCCGGAGCTGCTCGTTGACCTCATTGGTCTGCGGTAAGCCCAGAGTAGCAATGAAGGCGCCGATCAGGCGTTCACCCGGCAAGTCAATCGCCTCGGCAAATGCGCCACCAAGCACGGCAAATCCGATTCCCTGCCCCTCCACCTTGAACCGCGCCAGGAAATTGTCCCGGTCTGCTTCACTCATGGCGCGGGATTGCTCCCACACCGGAATCAGTGGAGATTGTTTGCGCATCACGTCCAATACATTCTGCAAATAGTCGAAGCTGCTGAAGAACGCAAAATAATTCCCCGGTCGCGCTGCAAATTGCTGCGACATCAAGGTGACGATGGGAGCGAGCGATTGGGTGCGTTCGCGGTAGCGGGTCGAGATATGCGGCGTAATCTGCACCGTCAATTGCGCCGCATCAAACGGCGATTCAACTTCAATCCAGGGCGTGTCGGGTGGTGTGCCAAACATATCGCTATAGAATTGCCAGGGGCCCAGCGTCGCGGAAAACAGGGTGGTGGTATGGGCAGTATCAAACCGCGGCTTGAGGAACGGCGCCGGAACGACATTTCGTATGCACAGCGTTGCGAGGCGTCGCCCTGATGTCTGGCCTGGCATGAATGTCACGTCGAACAGCGAATGGTCACCAAATACTTCCGCGAGACGAATAAACAATTGAGCATCGAAAAAAAATTGCTGCAGCCGTGGCTCGACCGTGGCTGGATGTGCGACGAGATAATCGCCGATCGCAACGCACACTTTTTGCAGCGCCAGAATGAATGTATCAGGGATATCAGGGTAAGTCTGATACGCGGCACCCTGGTCTTTGCCTATCGCGTTCCAGCTGCGGTTCAAACGATCCAACGATCCCTTCAACTCCGGTGGCGCTAAAGCGCGCAGCAATTTCAATTTCGACTGATCCAGTTCCGCACTGTACATTTTGCGGGCCCGCTCAACCAGATTATGTGCCTCGTCGACCAGCACACCGACCTGCCATTGGTAGTTGCTGCTCATCGCATGAAGCAGTGCACTGACATCAAAATAGTAATTGTAGTCAGCGACCACCACATCCGACCAGCGCACCATTTCCTGGCTGAGGTAGTACGGACAGATTTGATGTGCCAGTGCGACCTCGCGGGTCGTGGCCTTGTCAAACACCGCCACATCCAACATTGCGCGTCGCGCCTCCGGAAGTCGATCATAAAAGCCCTGCGCGAGTGGGCAGGATTCACCGTGACAGGCTTTATCCGGGTGCTCGCAAGCCTTATCGCGCGCAATCAGTTCCAAAACACGCAGGCGTGGTGCGGATTGTCTGATCAATGCCAATCCGTCCAGTGCCAATTGTCGGCCGGACGTCTTGGCGGCCAGGTAAAAAATTTTATCCAGTCTGCCTGCCGGCGCGGCCTTCAGCAAGGGGAACAAGGTTCCGATGGTTTTGCCAATGCCGGTTGGTGCCTGCGCCATCAGACAGCAGGCCTGGGTTGCGGCTTTATAGACGGCCTGGGCCAGCTTGCGTTGTCCGGTTCTGAAATCGGGATAGGGAAACTTCATCGATTGCAATAAATCATCCCGTGTCATTCGATGCTGCAGTTCCTGCACAGCCCAGGCCAGAAAGCGGCCACACTGATCTTCAAAAAACAGCTGCAGATCAACGGACGAATACCGCTCAACCAACCGCGTTTCGGTTTGTTCAGCAATCTCGTAGTAGACGAGCACAACGTTGATTTCGCTGAGATCGAATTTTTTACACAGCAAATAGCCATATATTTTTGCCTGAGCCCAATGCAGTTGGCGGTTATTGTCTGCCATCCTGGTCAGGTCGCCACGATAGGTCTTGATCTCTTCAACCTCGTTTGCTGCCGGGTCGTAGCCATCCGCCCGGCCACGCACACGCAATTGCTGACAGACCCCTTCCAGACTGACTTCTGACTGATAACCGGCCCGCCGCCGTGCGCGCACCGCCGCGTGACCCGCGATGCCTTCTTCGGCCGATGGGCCGGGTGTGAAGCGCAAATCAAGGTCACCACATTTGGCCGTGAACTCGCACAGTGCCCGCACAGCAATCGTGTAGGCGGGAATGGCGGCTTCGCTCATGACTGTTCCGATTCCCATTCGACATAGCACACGGTTACCGGCATCTGATGCTGACTACAGAAATCGAGAAAACGGATTTGATTATCTTGCAGCCGGTCTCCCGGCCCCTTGACCTCAATCATCCGATACTGTTGCTGCTGCGGCCAAAATTGGATCAGGTCGGGAAAGCCCGTGCGGTTGCTGGCCATGCCATCGAGGATGCGTTCAAACCATTTTCCCAGATGATGTGGCGGAAAACAGCTGAGCGCATGATCCAGCAGCGTTTCATCGAGAATGGACCAATACACGAACGGCGACTGAATACCTCGTTTGCGCGCGAAGGTGTCCCGAATTGTCTGCCGGTATTGCTGCGAGTTCAGTTGCGACAGGCAATGTTGAAACAGCTCGGCGCGTTGCGTTCGAAAATCTGCGCTGTGCAAATCTGCCGGCCCGATCTGGAACGGATGAAAAAATGCGCCCGGTACCGGACTGAAAATCGCGTCCCAGCACAGCAGCCCGAACAGGGAATTGATCAACGTATTTTCGACATAGTAAACCGGGGCAATTGTTGGAGATTGCAGCTCGAGATAGCGTCGCACCGCTTCTTCGACCGATGCGCTATCAGCGGGCCGCAGCAAGGTCAGATCAATACGCTCGGGCTGCGTTTTGATCTTTGCTTGCCGGGCAGTGAGCCCGAGTTTGCGGCGCAGACGCGGCATGATGCGCGCCAGATGCTGACTCTCTTCGGCGCTTTCAGGAGCCGACTCAGCGATCTGGGCCAGTTGCAGCGCAGCTTCAGGCTGGCCAAGTTTTTCGAGTACGCGAATCTGACGTGAGCGCGCTCCAAAATAATTGCAGCGCGCAAAACTGTTCAGTGCACTCTGGTGATCGGCAAGACGTTCAAATTCCTGGCCAATCTGAAACAACAGCTTTGCGCGCCTGCGCCGCAACCACGGATTGGTGCAGCAGATGGCCTCAACGTCGCTTTGAATAGCTTCAAGGTCATCACCACCCTGCAAGCGTTCACGACAGCGGTACAGCTGCAGATAAATGTTGATATCGGCGCGGACATGGAAGGCGCGCGACGCGTCAGAGAACGGCACTTTTTCAAAGGTAAAAATGCCCAGATCGGCGAGCACAAATTCCGACCAGTCCTGATACAGATTTCCAAAAAACATCAAGCGAATATGATCACACAGGCTGGCAATGTTCACTTCAAATAAGGGTTCGCTGGCACCCCACTCAGAAAATTTGCGCGGCTCACTCAGGCTGTCGCGCACTGATTCGAGCAGATCCAGTTTTTTCGCACCCTTCACTTCAGTCAATTGCAGTGCACTGGCAAACTCATTTTTTGTCAGCAAGCCGTACAGTTGTTCAACCGTGATGAGCGGATCGACTGTCACCCAGCGGTGCTCAATCAACTCGACTGCCGCGTCGACAGTTGCGCCAATTTCCGGGTAGTTCAGCTTGCTGGCCCGGAACAGATTGCCGCGTCGCATGACCATTCGCACCAGCAGAGCCTGCGCCTGAATCGACACGCATTCGAATCGGCGAATGAAATCAGCTTCGTCGGGCTCCAGCAAATCGGCATATCTTTGCTGCACCCAGGCCAGTACGAACCGAAAGTTTTCGAGATAGTAAAACGGGTTATCCAGATTGTTATTCATTGAGCAAATTACGGTTCGGTTGCTGCGCTTGTGTCGGTCGCAATTTAAAAGACTGTATAAGCATACAGTAACTTGCCGCTTATTTTTCTGGTTGGCGCGCGGAATTTGCAACTGCCTCAGGTTTTTTGAGATTTCTTATGTTTTTATATACAAAACCTGTAATTCAATTTTCAGCGCGAACGTATAATCAACAACTCTTTTTTTACCAGCTCCCGGATTCGACTATTAATTTCAATCCGCAACCACCATGTCATTTCATTATCGTCACGCAGTAAAACAGGATGCAGCGCGCATCGCCGCATTAACCAACAGTGCTTACCGCGGTGATGCAAGCCGCGCTGGCTGGACCACCGAGGCAGATCTTCTGAGCGGTGAGCGGATCGACGCAGCAGGAATTGAGAAAATCATTGAACAGGAAAATTCAATCATCCTGCTGTGTTTGCAGGATGACGTCATCATCGGATCGGTGCATTTGGAGAAAACGGATGATAGGGCTTATCTTGGCATGTTCGTGGTCCGACCCGACCTGCAAGGCACAGGCATAGGCAGGCAGTTCATGGCACAGGCTGAGCGGGCAGCGCAGGTTCAGTGGAAGGTAAAAAAAATGTGGATGTTTGTGATCAGTTTGCGCGTTGAGCTGATCGCCTATTACGAGCGGCGCGGCTATTCTCGCACCGGTCGGACCCACCCATTTCCGGCGGAAATAGGTGAGGAATTTCGACTGGTCAAAGATCTTGAATTCGTGGAAATGGAAAAGCTGTTGGCCGATTAATGGCTAATGCTTGCGTGTTCCGTCCGTATTGCGTTCGATCAGTTCAATCTTGTAGCCATCGGGGTCCGTAACGAATGCGATCACGGTAGAGCCGCCCTTAACCGGTCCGGCTTCGCGCGTCACATTACCGCCAGCCGCTTTGACTTTGGCACAGGCAGCGGCGGCATCTTCAACAGCAATCGCAATATGGCCGTAGGCCGAACCCAGATCATACTGATCCACGCCATAGTTATAAGTCAGTTCCAATTCAGCATGATCCGGATTGCTGCCGTATCCGACAAAGGCCAGCGTGTATTTGTATTCAGGATTTTCGCTGGTGCGCAGCAAGGTCATGCCCATGACCTTGGTATAAAAATCGATAGAGCGCTGCAGGTCGCCGACGCGCAGCATGGTATGTAATATCCGCATAATTTCCTTTGATTTTTCAGGGTTTAAAAAACTTTAATGTCATTTGGTTACTTTCGCCGGGCTAAGGATACACCTTATGATCGGCTTCTTCATTCCGAGGCATCGGCAGCTTCACCTTTACCAACTGACAAGACCGGGTCAAATGGCTCATGTAACAGCGGTTATACAAAGATTTCATTGCCTGGCTTTTGCAATACAGTGTCTAATAACGCATCTTTTTAAGGCCTGGTTTTCTGAATCGTCGTCAGGATGCCCACAAAGTCTGGCTGCATTGAGTGCCCTGATTTAACCCAGTCCATCGTGAACTTCCAAAAATCCCATGAATAATATTCAGTCCACCGCAAACAGCACACCATCAACGCCACAATCCAGACGCCCCTGGCTTTGGATCATTGCCCTGATTATTCTGATCGGTGCCGGCTATCTGTACTATTCGCAATCTGCGAAGGGAAACAAGGACGGTTCCGCCGCCAGCTCAGCAGACCCGGCAGCAAAAAAACGCGGCGCTGGTCCTGGCGACGGCAAGCCGATGCCGGTCGTTACCGCGCTGGCCAAAACCGATGATATCCAGGTCTACCTGAACGGTTTGGGCACCGTGACGCCCTTGGCTACGGTAACGGTGAAGTCGCGCATCGATGGCGAGATTATGAAGATCCATTTCAAAGAAGGCCAAATGGTCAGGAAGGGTGAGCTGCTGGCAGAAATCGATCCGCGTCCTTATCAGGCGAGCTTCGCGCAGGCCGAGGGCCAACTGATGCATGACAGGGCACTGCTGACCAATGCCAAAATTGATCTGGAGCGCTACCGCACTTTGCTCAAAGAAGATTCGATCGCCTCCCAGCAGGTCGATACCCAGGCAGCGCTGGTACAGCAGTATGAAGGCACAGTGCGCGTCGACGAGGGACAGCTGGCGACCGCGAAACTGAATTTGCTGTATTCCAAAGTCACGGCCCCGGTGTCCGGCCGGGCCGGTTTGCGTCAGGTTGACGTCGGCAACGTGGCCCATGCTTCCGATACCACCGGGTTGGTGATCATCACCCAGTTGCAGCCGATGTCGGTGCTGTTCACTTTACCCGAAGATAATATTCCGGCCTTGATGAAGAATCTCAACAGCGGCAAGAAAGTGAATGTCGAGGCCTATGACCGGGCCTTCAAGAACAAACTCACCAGCGGCGTTCTGGAAACCGTCGACAATCAGATCGACCCGACCACCGGCATGGTCAAACTCAAGGCAATGTTCAGCAATACTGATTTCAGTTTGTTCCCCAGCCAGTTCGTCAATGCCAAACTGCTGCTTGAAACCAGACAGAATGTGATCACCATTCCAAGTGCCGGTGTGCAGCGCGGCAGGTCGAACCAGTTTGTCTACGTCGTGGGCAAAGATCAGACCGTCACTCAGCGCAGTATTGTCGCGGGTGTCACGCAAGGCGACAAGACTGAAATCATGTCGGGATTGCAAAGTGGAGAAATGGTTGTGGTCGACGGCACCGACAAACTGCGCGAAGGTGCCAAGGTGGACACTTCCAGCAACAGCGGCGCCGACAAAACCAAAAAGCCTGATGACACAACCAGGACCGGCAATGGCACGCACAACAAATCATGAATTTATCCCGTCCCTTTATTGAACGACCTGTCGCCACCTCATTGCTGATGGTGGCGTTGCTGCTGGTAGGCTTGATGGCCTACCGCACGTTGCCGCTGTCGGCCTTGCCTGAAGTCGATTACCCAACCATTCAGGTTGTCACGCTGTATCCCGGTGCCAGCCCGGACGTGATTACTTCGTCCATCACCGCACCGCTTGAGCGTCAGTTCGGCCAGATGCCCGGACTGAATCAAATGTCATCCAGCAGTTCCGGCGGCGCCTCGGTGATCACCCTGCAGTTCAGCCTGGCATTGAGTCTGGATGTCGCAGAACAGGAAGTGCAGGCCTCGATCAATGCTGCCGGGTCATTCCTGCCCAGTGATATTCCGGCACCGCCGATTTATAACAAGGTGAATCCGGCCGACACGCCGATCATGACGCTGGCACTGACTTCCAAAACACTGCCGCTGCCGCAGGTGCAGTCCTTCGCCGATACCCGGCTGGCGCAGAAAATATCGCAGGTGGCCGGCGTCGGGCTGGTGAGCATCTCGGGCGGGCAGCGCCCGGCCGTGCGGATTCAGGTCAACCCGACCGCACTGGCTTCCTACGGATTGAATATTGAAGATGTGCGCACTGCCATCGGCACGGCGAACGTCAATCAGGCCAAAGGCGGATTCGACGGACCGGCGCAGGCATTCACGATCGATGCGAATGATCAGTTGCGCTCTGCCGAAGAATACAAAAATATTTTTGTCGCTTACCGCAATAATGCTCCGGTGCGCCTCTCCGATGTTGCCGACGTTATCGAAGATGCGGAAAACATCAAGCTCGCGGCATGGGTCAACGAAAAGCCCGCCATCATTTTAAATATTCAGCGTCAGCCGGGCGCGAATGTGATTGACGTGGTGGACCATGTCAAGAAATTGCTGCCGCAATTGCAGGCTTCGATCCCGCCTGGCATCGATGTCTCGGTGTTGAGCGACCGGACCGATACCATCCGCAGCTCGGTCAAAGACGTGCAGTTCGAATTGATGTTATCGGTGGCGCTGGTGGTCATGGTGATTTTCCTGTTCCTGCGCAATCTGGCGGCGACCATCATCCCCAGCGTGGCCGTGCCGCTGTCTGTCATCGGCTCCTTCTCCGTGATGTATCTGGCCGGGTTCAGTCTGAACAATCTCAGTTTAATGGCACTCACCATTTCGACCGGCTTTGTGGTTGATGATGCGATTGTGATGATTGAAAATATCGCGCGCTATATTGAAGAAGGTGAAGAGCCGTTGGCGGCAGCGTTGAAAGGCTCGCGGCAGATCGGCTTCACGATTTTGTCGCTGACCATCTCGCTGATCGCGGTATTGATTCCGCTGCTGTTCATGGGCGATATCGTCGGACGCCTGTTCCGCGAATTCGCCATTACCCTGTCGGTGACCATCGTCATCTCGGCGATTGTTTCGTTAACGCTGACCCCGATGATGTGTGCCAAATTGTTGCGCCACGTGCCGGAAGAAAAGCAAAGCCGTTTTTATCACGCGTCAGGCGAATTTTATGATAGCGTCATCGCGCGTTATGGCGTTTGGCTGAACTGGGTACTGGAACGTCAGACCGCAACGCTGCTGGTGGCGATTGGCACCCTGATATTTACGGTGATTCTTTACGTGATCGTTCCGAAAGGATTTTTCCCGCTGCAAGACACCGGAGTCATTCAGGGTATTTCCGAAGCACCGCAATCGGTATCCTTTCAGGCCATGGCAGAACGCCAGCAGGCGCTGACCAAAAAAATTCTGGAAGACCCGGAAGTGGAAAGCCTGTCGTCGTTTATCGGTGTTGACGGGGTCAATACCACACTCAACAGCGGCCGGATTCAAATCAACCTGATCCCGCATGACAAACGCACGCACAGCGCCGCCCAGATCGCCATGCGTCTGCAGAAACAGCTGGAAGATGTCGAGGGTATTGCGCTGTACATGCAACCGGTGCAGGATCTGACCATCGAAACCAGGGTCAGTCGCACCCAGTACCAGTTCTCCATCGAAGACGCCGACCCGAACATTCTGAGCATCTGGACACCGAAGCTGGTGGAGGCCCTGAAGAAATTGCCCGAGTTGCGCGATGTCGCCAGCGATCTGCAGGATCAGGGACTGCAGGTCGCCCTGACCATCGATCGTGCGACGGCTTCGCGCCTGGGCATTACGCCAGCGGCCATCGACAGCACCTTGTACAGCGCATTTGGTCAGCGGATTGTGTCCACCATTTTCACCCAGACCAACCAGTACCGCGTGATTCTGGAAGTCAAACCCGAATTTCAGATCAGCCCGGCTGCGCTCAAGAGCATCTACGTCAGCGGCGCCAACGGCACTCAGGTGCCGATGAGTACCTTTGCCACCATCGCTGAAAAACATACGCCGCTGGTGGTCAGTCATATCGGCCAGTTCCCGGCCAATACCGTCTCGTTCAATCTGGCACCGAATGTCTCGTTGGGTGAAGCAGTTGACGCCATTAACAAGATCAAACAGGACATTGGCCTGCCGGTGTCAACCCAGACCAATTTTCAGGGCGCAGCGCAGGCCTTCAATGCCTCGCTGGGCAATGAACTGCTGCTGATTCTGGCGGCGATTGTCACCGTCTACATCGTGCTGGGCGTGCTGTACGAGAGCTATATTCATCCGATTACCATCCTCTCTACACTCCCCTCCGCCGGCATGGGTGCGCTGCTGGCGTTGATGGCGTTCGGTGCCGATCTGGGCATCGTGGCGGTGATCGGGATTATTTTGCTGATCGGTATCGTCAAGAAAAACGCCATCATGATCATCGACTTTGCCTTGGATGCAGAACGCAACCAGGGTATGAACCCGCGCGACGCCATTTATCAGGCCTGTCTGCTGCGCTTTCGCCCCATCATGATGACCACCATGGCCGCGCTGCTCGGTGCCCTGCCGCTGATGCTGGGCGGTGGCGTTGGTTCCGAGTTGCGTCACCCGCTCGGGATCACCATCGTCGGCGGTTTGATTGTGTGTCAGGTCCTGACCTTGTTTACCACGCCGGTGATCTATCTGGCCTTTGACCGGCTGGCGCGCCGTATTAACCCGAATTCGAGTTCACGCCTGGAACGTGACGAAGCCGAGCTGCCGGAATGAATATCTCTTCGCCTTTTATCAAACGACCGATAGCCACCACGCTGTTGACTCTGGGCGTGGCACTGGCCGGTATTGTCGGTTATTCCTTATTGCCGGTCTCGCCGATGCCCAGCGTGGATTTTCCGGTCATTTCGGTGTATGCCGGCATTCCCGGTGCGAATCCGGAAACCATGGCCAGCAGTGTGGCGACGCCGCTGGAACGTTCGCTGGGACGGATCGCCGGGATTAATGAGATGACCTCAACCAGCTCCCTGGGATCGACCAATGTGACACTGCAGTTTGACCTGTCGCGCGATATCGACGGCGCCGCGCGCGATGTGCAGGCCGCGATCTCGGCGGCGCGGGTAGATCTGCCGACGAACTTGCGCACCAACCCGACCTATCGCAAAGCCAATCCGTCGGATGCGCCGATCATGATCCTGGCGCTCACTTCCGACACGATGAGTCAGGGCGAAATGTATGACATCGCCTCGACTACCCTGCAACAGAAAATATCGCAGATCGGCGGGATCGGACAGGTCATCGTCGGTGGCAGTGCCCTGCCTGCGGTGCGGGTCGAACTCAACCCGCTGGCATTGAGCAAATACGGGATCGGTCTGGAACAGGTCCGCACTGCGCTCGCTGCGACCAATGCCAACAAACCCAAAGGCACCCTCGAGCAAGGTGACCGGCAGTGGCAGATCTACACCAACGACCAGGCCAAAAAAGCGGCTGACTACATGCCGCTGATCGTTGGCTACACCAACAATACCCCGATCCAGCTGAGTAACCTGGGCCAGGTGGTTGACTCGGTGGAAGACCTGCGCAACTTCGGCAGCGCCAACGGCAAACCGGCCGTGTTGTTAATCCTGTTTAAGCAGCCCAATGCCAACATCATCGAAACCGTCGACCGGGTGCGCGCCATTTTGCCGCAGCTCACCGCTTCGATTCCGGCCGCGATCAACATGACCCAGACGCTGGACCGCACCATCACGATCCGGGCCGCGCTGCGCGATGTGCAACGCACGCTGCTCAGCTCAATCGCGCTGGTGATCATGGTGGTGTTTCTGTTTTTGCGCAATGCGCGCGCTACCTTGATTCCCTCGGTTGCCGTACCAATTTCATTGCTCGGCACCTTTGGCATCATGTATTTGTGCGGCTACAGCCTGGATAATTTTTCCCTGATGGCACTGACGGTTTCCACCGGTTTTGTGGTTGACGATGCGATCGTGGTGCTGGAAAACATTTCACGCCACATCGAAGAAGGCATGACGCCGTGGCAGGCGACGCTGCGCGGCGCGCGCGAAGTCGGATTTACCGTGATCTCCATGAGTATTTCGCTGGTCGCGGTATTTATTCCGATGCTGTTGATGGGCGGCCTGATTGGCCGTCTGTTTCACGAATTCGCCGTCACCCTGTCGGCAGCCGTACTGGTCTCGCTGGTGGTGTCGCTGACTACCACACCGATGATGTGCGCACGACTATTAAAGTCGCCGAAAGACGAAAAGCACGGTCGCATCTATCAGGCTTCGGAGCGCGGATTCAACTGGCTGCAGCAAAAATATGCGAACGGTCTCGACGTGGCACTGCGTCATTCACGCATCACCCTGCTGGTCATGTTTGGCGTGATTTTCTTTAACTTCTACATGTTCACGGTGGTACCGACCGGCTTTTTCCCAAGCCAGGATACCGGCACCATCATGGGCTCGATCGTGGCCGATCAGGCGACTTCGTTTCAGGCCATGGTGCCGAAACTGAACGCTTACATGGATATCGTGCGCGCTGATCCGGCGGTGAGAAGTGTGACCGGATTTACCGGCGGCAGTCAGACCAATTCAGGTCGGATGTTCATCTCCCTGAAACCGCTGGAAGAACGCAAGGTCAGCGCTGACAATGTCATCAACCGCCTGCGCGGCAAGCTGGCGAAGATACCAGGCTCGGCGCTGTATTTGCAGGCCGGGCAGGATATTCGGGTCGGCGGGAGGATGGGCAACGCCCTGTATCAATACACGCTGCAGGGCGACGATCTGAAAGAGCTGGACAAATGGGCACCGAAGGTATTACGTGCCCTGCAAAGCGTGCCGCAATTGGCCGATGTCAATTCAAGTCAGCAGGACAAGGGTCTGCAGGTCACGCTGACCATTGACCGTCCCACTGCATTGCGTCTGGGCGTCACCCAAAACGCGATCGATGCAGCACTGTACGATGCCTTCGGTCAGCGCCAGGTCTCGATCATTTATCAGCCGCGCAATCAATATCATGTTGTGATGGAAGTGGCGCCGGAATTCTGGCAACGGCCCGAAACATTGAGCAGCATCTTTGTGACCTCGGCGTCGGGCAAACTGGTCGCCCTGTCTTCATTCGCCAGTTTCGAACCCACGACCACGACCCTGAACGTGAATCATCAGGGCCAGTTCGCCGCGACCACCATCTCATTCAACCTCGCGCCCAATACGGTGTTGAGCGATGCGGTGAAATTGATTGACGATGCAACCGGCAAAATCGGCATGCCTGCTACCGTACATGGCAGCTTCCAGGGCACCGCCAAGACCTTTCAGGAGTCGTTCCAGACCATGCCATTTCTGGTGATCGGATCGCTGCTGACAATTTATATCGTGCTGGGCATTCTGTATGAAAGCCTGGTGCACCCGATCACGATTTTATCGACGCTGCCTTCGGCTGGGGTGGGCGCTTTGCTGGCACTGTGGATCACCAATATGGAACTCAGTCTGATGGCGTTTATCGGGATTATTCTGTTGATCGGTATCGTCAAAAAGAACGCCATCATGATGATTGATTTTGCTCTGGTCGCGCAACGCACCCAGAACAAGACGCCGTTTGAAGCGATCAAGCAGGCCTGTCTGCAGCGCTTTCGCCCGATCATGATGACTACCATGGCCGCGCTGCTTGGCGCGGTGCCGCTCGCATTGGGCACCGGCACCGGTTCCGAATTGCGTCAACCTTTGGGCGTGACCATTATCGGCGGCCTGATTTTCAGTCAGATGCTGACCCTGTTTACGACACCGGTCGTGTACCTGTATATGGATTGGTTCCATGTGCTGGGACAGCGGATCAATGCCTGGCGACTGGGCCGCGCAGCGCCGGCACTGCAGATCGAACCGCACTAAAGTCAATTGAGGAACAAGATGTCATCCAAACTTTTATTTGTACCCGCATTCATGTTATTGGCGCTGGGCGGCTGCGCGGTCGGCCCGGACTACGTTCGTCCCGCAGCGGTCGCGGAGATGCCGCAAAGTTTTAAGGAAAACTGGAAAACCGCCACGCCGCAGGATCAGGCCATTCCATCGCAATGGTGGACACTATTTAACGATCCCAATCTGAACGCCCTGATCGAACAGGTCGCAACTTCGAATCAGACATTGGCTCAGACCGAGGCGAATTACCGGGCTGCCACCGCCCTGCTGGACAATGCCCGGGCTGCCTACTTTCCAAGTCTGACCGGCGACCTCAGCAGAACCCGCAGCCGGTCCCCCGCTGGCAATGTCAATTCTGGCGTCAACACTGTCAATTCGGTCGGAGTCAACGCGAGCTGGGAAATCGATCTGTGGGGCGGCGTGCGACGCAAGGTGGAGGAGCAGGACAATACCGCGCTGGCCAGTTATGCGAATCTGCAGGCGGTGCGCCTGAGTCTGCAATCGCAGCTGGCCCAGACTTATTTTCAGTTGCGCACACTGGATGCGCAAAAGGAATTGCTGGATCATACGGTTGCGGAATATCAGCGCTCATTGAAGCTGACGCAGAATCAATATAAATCCGGCATCGTCGCGACTGACAGCGTGCTGCTGGCCGAAACCCAACTCAGAAGTACTGAAGCGCAGGCCATCGATGTCGGCGTGCTGCGTGCGCAATATGAACATGCCATTGCCACCCTGATTGGTAAACCGGCCAGTTCATTTTCCATTCCCGTGATCCCGGCAGGACAGGCCTCGTACCTGCCCGAATTGCCCGATGTGCCGGTTGCGGTTCCGTCGAGCCTGCTGGAAAGGCGTCCCGATATCGCCTCGGCAGAGCGTTCCGTTGCCGCGGCCAACGCCCAGATCGGCGTCACCAAAGCGGCTTATTTTCCTGATCTGACATTGGGCGGGTCGGGCGGCTACCAGAGCAGTACGCTGGAAAAATGGATCAGTCTGCCGAACCGGTTCTGGTCGGTCGGCCCGGCACTGGCGGTCACACTGTTTGATGGCGGCGCAAAAATCGCGCTGCACAGCCAGGCAATTGCAGCCTATGACGCCAGTGTTGCCAGCTACCGCTCAACGGTCCTGTCTGCATTTCAAAACGTGGAAGACAATTTATCCGCGCTGCGGATTCTGAAACAGGAAGCCGAAGTGCAACACGCTGCAACTGTCGCCGCGCGCAAAAGTCTCGACGTGAGTTTGAATCAATACAAGGCGGGCACGATCAACTACCTCAACGTGGTCACCGCACAAACCTCAGCCTTAAACAATCAGCGCACTGAATTGACCATCACCAATTCACGCCTGCTGGCCACTGTGCAGTTAATCGCCGCGCTGGGCGGAGGCTGGACTGGCATGGATCAAAGCAAACAAACCGCCAACCGATAACCAACTTACCTACTTTATGAAAACCAAGCAACTGTTCACTTTAATTTGCGCCGCAACGATTTCGCTGTATCTAGGCACAGCCAGCGCGCAACAGGAAACCAGCAGCACGACCGAAACCACGCTGCCGACCGAACCAACGCCAATGCCACCACCAGCACCGCAGGTGGTCATCACCGAAACAAAAATTGGCGATGGCGCTGTCGCTGGCGAGGGACAGAAAATCTTTGTGCATTACACCGGCTGGCTGTACGACGCAAACCAACGCAATTTCCACGGCAAAAAATTTGACAGCTCACTGGACCGCGGCAAGCCAATCAGTTTCGTGCTGGGCGCGCATCGGGTTATCCCGGGCTGGGAACAGGGTCTGGCCGGCATGAAAGTGGGCGGGCGCAGGACCTTGATCATCCCGGCGGAATCAGGTTATGGTGCACGTGGCGTAGCTGGTCTGATTCCTCCCAATGCGATGTTGGTGTTTGACGTGGAATTAATGGGAGTCAATCCGCCGTTATGATGAATTCGTCGTTGCAAATTATTGCCGTGCTGGTTACTGCCGTTGCGCTGTGCGCCTGCGACAGATCCGACAGCAAAGTCAGCATTCCCAACCAAGTGCCGGTTACCCAACTGAGCATACGTGACACGCAGCCCGGCACAGGTGCCCAGGCACGCAAGGACAGCCGGGTTACCGTGCACTACACCGGCTGGCTGTACGACTCAGGTGCGCCACAATTTCATGGCAAGCAATTTGACAGTTCGCTTGGCGATGACAATAACCAGCCACGGCCGTTCAGCTTTGTGCTGGGTGCGAAGCAGGTTATTCCGGGCTGGGACCAAGGTGTCCCGGGCATGAAGGTCGGTGGCAAACGTATATTGATTATTCCAGGTGATCTGGCCTATGGCGAGCGTGGTGCGGGACGGGGATTAATCCCCAAAAATGCCCCGTTAATTTTTGAGATCGAGTTATTGGCTGTTAAATAAATTTGCACACTACCCCTAAGCTGTGAATGACCGTTGATCAATTTCCCCAAAACAGTCAATTCAGAACTACAACCCTCGCTGGGTCACGAAATAGCGTGTCTAGGTACGGTTTGCAATCTTGCTTTCGAAATTCGATCTATCCAATTGTGCTCCTCCGTTACTTGATGTCCCGGCAGGCGACGGTGCCGACCTACCCTGCGCACCGCCTGACGACGCTGGTCTGGCACCAACACTGCTTCGCTGTTTTGAACGTTCCGCCTCTTGATCATTACGAAAATGCGCAAGTGCCCTTCGTTTGATATTGAAATACGATTCTTCTGCGGAGTCTCTAATGGTGTCGGCACTTACGTTAGTGTTGTAAATTGTGTATGCCAATAAAACTTCAAGAACGTCAAGAATATCAAGTGCTTTTGTGAGGTTGTCATACTCTCTGTCGTTAGCACCGTGATTTTCAATAATTTCACTGAGTTGATTGAGCAAAGATTCGCGATAGATTGGCTTTGTCATACTTATTTCCTTTTTGGTCTTTTGAAAAAAAATTTAATGTCCAGTTTCAGACCGGTTTTAACGCCCCGAATCCAGTACTGGCTTGCGTCTGCCCATCAGATCTATTGTGGCCGATGATCATAGGTTGACTGTCAAACTTTGCTGGGTCGGCGAACAATAAATTTTCATCGTAATGTCGCATAACCGCATAATACGGATTCTTGTTGTAGGCCCAACGACTCATCGCGCGAGTAAAGTCCTGCGCCGCTTCTCTGCATTGAAATCCCAGCCAACTTGCCTGTCGATGAACAAAGCGCCCGGCTGTCTGGCCCGCTTCTTTAACATGGCGTTCTACAAGAGTCCCAGAGCGGAACAGCCAACTACCAACAATTTTACTGGCTCCGCTCGTATACTGGCCCGCCGCGGTTGCAAACCGTTCGACCGGACGAGCCACGGTCTGTGCGATTTCCTGAATATGGCGTCCGCCCCAAGTTGCTGTGCGATAGGCGCATCGTCCAAAGTCCTGACCTGCTTCTTTACATTGGTATCCGACCCAAGTCGCCGCGCGGCTGATAGTGCGCCCGGCTGTTTGGCCCGCTTCTTTTACATGGCGTTCTACAAGAGTCCCAGAGCGGAACAACCAGCTACCAACAATTTTACTGGCTCCGCTCATACACTGGCCCGCCGCGGTTGCAAACCGTTCGACCGGACGAGCCACGGTCTGTGCGATTTCCTGGATATGACGTCCGCCCCAAGTCGCTTTACGATAGACGAATCGTCCAAAGTCCTGACCTGCCTCTTCACATTGGAATCCAATCCACGTCGCTGCGCGGCTAACAGTGCGCCCGGCTGTTTGGCCCGCTTCTTTAACATGGCGTTCTACAAGAGTCCCTGACCGGAACAGCCAACGACCAACAATTTTACTGGCTCCATTTACATACTCTCCTGTCGCGGTTACAAACCGGTCTACCGGCCGGGCCACAGTTTGTAAGATTTCCCGGCTTCGACGTCCAGCCCAAGTTGCCGTGCGATAGGCGGATCGTCCAAAGTCCTGCGCCGCTTCTCTACATTGAAATCCCAGCCAACTTGCCTGTCGATGAACATAGCGTCCAGCTGTTTGGCCCGCTTCTTTAACATGGCGTTCTACAAGAGTGCCTGAGCGGAACAACCAATGACCAACAATTTTACTGGCCCCGCTCATATACTGGCCCGCCGCGGTTGCGAACCGTTCGACCGGACGAGCCACGGTCTGCGCGATTTCCTTGATATGACGCCCGCCCCAAGTCGCTTTACGATAGACAAATCGTCCAAAGTCCTGACCTGCCTCTTTACTTTGGTATCCGACCCAAGTTGCCGCGCGGCTGATAGTGCGCCCGGCTGTTTGGCCCGCTTCTTTAAGATGACGTTCTACAAGGGTCCCAGAGCGGAACAGCCAACGACCAATAATTTTACTGGCCCCGCTCATATACTGACCGGCTGCGGTTGCGAACCGTTCGACCGGACGAGCCACGGTCTGCGCGATTTCCTGGATATGACGTCCGCCCCAAGTCGCTTTACGATAGACGAATCGTCCAAAATCCTGACCTGCCTCTTTACTTTGGTATCCGACCCAAGTTGCCACGCGGCTGATAGTGCGCCCGGCTGTTTGGCCCGCTTCTTTAATATGACGTTCTACAAGGGTCCCAGAGCGGAATAGCCAACGACCAATAATTTTACTGGCCCCGCTCATATACTGGCCCGCCGCAGTTGCGAACCGTTCGACCGGACGAGCCACGGTCTGCGCGATTTCCTGGATCTGACGTCCGCCCCAAGTCGCTTTACGATAGACGAATCGTCCAAAATCCTGACCTGCCTCTTTACATTGGAATCCAATCCACGTCGCTGCGCGGCCAATAGTGCGCCCGGCCGTTTGGCCCGCTTCTTTAACATGGCGACCAACCCAGGTTCCTGCTCGATATATATTCCTGCCTAAATCTTCGACCATCTCTCCCGACGACTTCCAAAGAGTATAAATCGGCCTGCCTATCCATTTAGCACAACCATGTCCAAGGGCTAATATATTTGCCGGAGCAGTCAACCCTGCTCTGCGGAAATTTTCCGATTTCCTCAAATACAAGGCATCTTCCGTAGATCTTTCGGAATTCAGTCCAATCCAAAACCAGTTCCTTTCGAGAACGCGTGTCACATTTTCTTGATTTTGGCGTTCGGCACGTTGCCTCCAATATTCAGCCCTTTCCCGAACTCGGGTTTGATCTTCTGCTCCGTGCGCCGTCGTACGTGCGCTGCGCAATGCCACACGCGCTTCATGACGCTGATTGTCTTCCTGAAACTCCCGTACAAATCGATCACCTCGGTACAGCACCCTTTCAACAACCCGCTCCTGATCTTCTAGTTTTTGTGTCTGTGCGCGGTTAAGCCAGAGCTGTGCACGTTCTTGTGAAAATTGGGCATCTTCTGCAGTATTGCGTACAGCACGTTGCGTCCAATATTGTTCTCTTTCCTGCACTCGCG
>JBEONO010000020.1:0-68704 GCA_040544425.1 Oxalobacteraceae bacterium GrIS 1.18 | reverse complement strand
ATTACCTATGCTTTGGTGGTGTCCACACGCTTTTCTCCGGAAGATCAGGTGCTTCTGGCCCATAGCGCTCAACGATTTCACGGTGGCGATCTAAGTTGAAGATCAAAATGCTGGAATCACAAGTTAAAATACTTGAGGGCAAACTTAAAGGGGAGGACTTGATAAAGGAATCGACAGTAAGTAGGCCGCGTGGGCGTCCTTCAAGTGCAGAATCAGATTGGGAATTGAAGCCAAAAGATGTGGAGACATTGAAAAAAGCAATCCATCCGAGATTCATTAAGAACCAAGGATGGAGTGTCAGTCCCCGAGGGGAAATACTAAATTCTGCTGGTGAAACCCTGTATGAATCTAGCTATATACAAGCCATAAAAAAGCTTTTGGCCAACAGAAACTAAGTGTTATCAAAATAAAATCAAATTAACTATGTATTTCTTAAATAGCAATAAATGAACTGGGCAAATCGTGTCCAACCACAGGGTAATTGGAGGGTATTCCAGGGCATTTATTGTTAAATTGTAAATCGTAAGTCATTGATTTTAAACGAATTATGGTGGAGGCGGCGGGAATCGAACCCGCGTCCGCAAATACTCTACAGACAGTTCTACATACTTAGTGCTGCCATTTAATTTAATCTTTACGACGCGGACGCACACGCTGCGTATTGACGAGTTACCTATTTTTTAGTCTCTTGCCAAGTAACCCGGCGAGAGACGATTCCCTATGAATGACTCTACTGCTGTTACCAGCCCACCCTAGGGACGAGGTGGTGTAGAGTTAGCAAGCAATTAAGCTGCTAATGCGTACGAGTTATCGTTTGCAGTTATAAATTTCTGGATGTATTTACGAGGTGACCAGTCCTCGGTATGCCCTGCGCTGCTTTGTAACCCACGTCGAAGCCAGGTCGCCCCCAAAACAGACTTGTATTGTACCGCATTACGCAATGAACTTGAATAACTCTTCGGGTTTGTGCAAAAGCAGGTCGGCATTCCACTGTTTCGGTTCGGTTTCACCGCAGTATCCCCAAGCAACCGCAATGCTGTGCATGCCTGCGGCCTGTGCAGCCTGAATATCGCGCAGGTCGTCGCCCAAGTAGCAGCAATCCTGCGGTGCCAGTTGCAGCTGGCGCGCAGCCTCAAGCAGGGGGGCCGGATGCGGTTTGGAATAGGGCGTTGTGTCTCCGGCGATGACGCAATTTGCCTGCTGTAATCCCAGCAGGGGGATCAAAGGCATGGTAAATCGTGCCGCTTTATTCGTAACGATGCCCCACGGTATTTGTCGCGCGGCGATCAGGGCCAGCAATTGCGTTACGCCGTTAAATAGGGTGCTGTGCTCGCAGATGGCGCGTTCGTAATTACTTAAAAACTCGATACGCATGGATTCATAGCCGGGGTCTTCCGGCGTCACCCCAAACCCGGCGCCCAACAATCCCCGTGCGCCAGAAGATGCGTGCGGCCGCAAATTTTCATAGGGAACCAGTTCCAGGTTGCGTTCGCTGCGCATTTGATTGACAGCCGCGGCCAGATCGGGCGCCGTATCAGCCAGGGTCCCGTCCAGGTCGAACAAGACAGCGCGTGCAGTAAAAAGTGGGTTCATTCCGGTCGTCGGCAAGCCGCCAGGTAATTGACGCTGGTGTCGGAGTTCAGGGAGTACATTTTGGTAATTGGGTTGTAGCCCATACCGCGCAAAGTGAGCAGCTCAAGGTCCGCCTGACGGATCGCGGTCGCCAATTCAGATGGCTTGATGAATTTGCCGTAGTCGTGCGTGCCTTTGGGTAGCATTTGTAATAAATATTCAGCCCCAAGTACCGCGTATAAATACGACTTTGGATTGCGATTGAGCGTTGAAAAAAATACATATCCGCCAGGTCTCACAAGTTTGGCGCATGCAGCAACAATGGAGCTGGGATCGGGGACGTGCTCCAGCATTTCCATGCAGGTGACGATATCAAATCCGCTGGCTTCCTGTTCCGCCATGGCTTCGGCTGAAATATGCTGGTAGCGGATTGTCAGTCCTGATTCAAGACTGTGCAGGTCAGCCACGCTCAAAGCTTTTTCGGACAGGTCGATCCCGGTTACGATCGCGCCCTTTTTCGACATTGATTCAGTCAGGATGCCACCACCGCAGCCAACGTCGATGACTTTTTTGCCGTTTAACGGCGCACGGGCATTAATCCATTCGAGGCGCAATGGATTGATTTCGTGCAATGGCCGGAATTCAGAATTCATGTCCCACCAATGGTGAGCAACGTCACTAAACTTTTGAATTTCTATTGGATCGGCATTCATGGTCGCAATCTGGTTGAAGAATGAAGCTGATATTTTAATCGCATATTGCCAATTGGCTATAAAAAAACCCCGCCGAAGCGGGGTTTTGACCAGCTTAATTTGAATGAATCAAATTATTTGTTGATAGTGCGAGTGCCGACAACTTCAATTTCAACGCGACGGTTTTTAGCACGGCCATCAGCAGTTTTGTTATCTGCAACTGGTTGGGTTTCACCCTTGCCGGAAATGTACACGCGGTCTGCAGCAACTCCATTTGATACCAGGAATGCCTTGACTGATTCAGCACGACGTACCGACAATTTTTGGTTGTATTCAGCTTTACCGATTGAATCTGTGTGGCCGGTTGCAACGATGGCTTCCAGGTTCACGTCTTTTAATTTTGCAACTAATTCAGTCAATTTTGATTTGCCTTCTGGCTTCAATACCGACTTGTCAAAGTCAAACAATGCATCAGCCGCAAAAGTTACTTTTTCTGATGTTGGTGCCGGTGCCGGTGGAACAACTGCAACTGGTGCTGGTGCGGCGACCGGGGCAGGTGGCGCTACTACAACTGGAGCTGGTTTTGGTGCTTCCACGCCATCGCAACCTACGACTGTTGCATCTGCCGGTGTCCAGTAACCTGTATGCACGCACAGACCAAACTGATCCCGTACGATGTTGCCACTGGCATCCTGAACATAAGCACTGTATGGAGTTGGCGCTTTAGTATTGGTGACGGTTGTTTGTGCGGATGCTGCGAATGACAGAACTAAAGCGGAAGCAGCGAATGTTGTGTAGACGAGTGTTGTGAGTGTTTTCATATTTGTCCTCTCGGATGAGATCTTTTTTGGCAGAAAATCTGCGCTGTTGAAGCAAAGGTTGGATGATACCATGCAGTTTGACCATTACGTTTACAAAAAATCTACTTAATGGGCCTGCCCGCAATTCTGCCATAAGCGCTGTTGGATAACTAAATTTGTTAATTTTAATAAGTGATATTTTTCTTATGCGTTGTGCGTGTGCAACAAAAAATGTCATTGGAATTTCGGATGCTGCGCAGCCCCTCAATGCAACGCCCCTGCGTATGAAATTTAATAAATGTCATGTCACTGTGCGGTCATATTTTTTACGGTTGGCGTATTTTATTGCTGCACCTGCACATGTTGAAAATGAGCGACCGTGACTCTTTTAATCGAATAATTAAAATCCGTTCTTGAGCAAACGGAAGCTTGAGATCGAAGAAATGTTGCCTTGATCGAAGGCAAATTTTCCGATAGTAGAGCTGCAACATGGTAGAATAACCGGTTTAGCGCTGGAGGCGGTTTTCCTCTGCGTCAAGTTACTCAAGATGTTCTTGTTTGTCACCTTTCGCCAAGATCTAAGTAAAATTACAGCGGTGTTGCATTCAAGAACGTTACCCTTAATGTCAAGTTAAAAGACTGCCCGCATGACTATGGATCAATTCGCTAAAGAAACACTCCCGATTTCCCTCGAGGAAGAAATGCGCAAAAGTTACCTCGATTACGCGATGAGCGTAATTGTTGGACGGGCTTTGCCTGATGTTCGAGACGGTTTGAAGCCGGTGCATCGACGCGTTCTGTTCGCTATGCATGAAATGAATAATGTCTATAACCGGCCGTTCGTGAAATGCGCGCGCGTGGTGGGTGAGGTGATGGGTAAATACCATCCCCATGGAGATGCGTCGATTTATGACACCCTCGTGCGGATGGCGCAACATTTTTCCCTGCGTTATACCTTGGTGGATGGTCAGGGAAATTTTGGGTCGGTCGACGGTGACAATGCAGCAGCGATGCGTTATACCGAGTGCCGACTGTCGAAAATTGCGAACGAAATTCTGGCTGATATTGATAAGGAAACCGTTGATTTCGTGCCGAATTACGATGGTAAGGAAAAAGAGCCATCCGTATTGCCGACTCGAATCCCCAATCTGTTGATTAACGGCGCCTCAGGCATTGCCGTTGGTATGGCGACCAACATCCCGCCGCACAATATTACCGAAGTCATTACCGGCGCATTGCATTTGCTTGGCAATCCAGATTGCAGTATCGATGAGCTGATTGAAATTATCCCGGCACCAGATTTCCCGACTGCCGGGATTATTTATGGCGTGTCCGGCGTGCGCGATGGTTATCGTACTGGCCGTGGCCGGGTGGTGATGCGCGCGAAAACGCACTTCGAAGAATATGGTAAAGAGGGTCGCACCGCCTTGATCGTTGATGAACTCCCCTACCAGGTCAATAAGAAATCGCTGCTGGAACGGATTGCTGAATTGGTGCGTGACAAGAAATTGGATGGCATTTCTGATATTCGCGATGAGTCCGATAAATCTGGAATGCGCGTCGTCATTGAATTGAAGCGCAATGAAGTGCCGGACGTAATTCTGAACAACCTGTACAAACAGACGCAGTTGCAGGATACCTTCGGTATGAATATGGTTGCGCTGGTCAACGGCCAGCCCAAGCTGCTCAATTTGAAGCAGATGCTGGATTGTTTCCTGTCCCATCGCCGTGAAGTTGTTACGCGCCGCACCGTTTTTGAATTGAAAAAAGCGCGTGAGCGTGGCCACATGCTGGAAGGTTTGGCGGTTGCTTTGGCCAATATCGATGACTTCATCGCGATTATTAAAGCCGCTCCTACGCCTCCGATGGCAAAAACCGAATTGATGAATCGCGCCTGGGATTCGTCGATGGTGCGTGAAATGTTAACCCGCACCAGCGCAGACAATGCCGCAGGCATCGATGCCTTCCGTCCGGCCAATCTGCCCAAGCATTACGGCATTCAGGCCGATGGCCTATACAAACTGTCAGATGATCAGGCACAGGAAATTCTGCAGATGCGTCTGCAACGTTTGACTGGTTTGGAACAAGATAAAATCGTCAACGAATACAAAGAAATGATGGCCCAGATTGCCGATTTGCTGGATATTTTGGCCAAGCCTTCACGCGTGACAGCGATCATCACGGATGAATTAACTGCCGCGATGAACGAATATGGTATCGGTTCCAAAGATGAACGTCGCTCTGAAATTATCCATAACGCGACCGAGCTGGAAACGGAAGATTTGATAACGCCCCAGGACATGGTGGTGACGTTGTCGCATACCGGCTACATGAAATCACAACCGGTATCTGAATACCGCGCGCAGAAACGTGGCGGACGCGGCAAGCAGGCGATGGCGACCAAAGAAGATGACTGGATTGAGCAGGTATTTATTGCCAATACCCATGACTACATTTTGTCTTTCAGTAATCGCGGCAGACTGTACTGGTTGAAAGTGTGGGAAGTGCCGCAAGGATCGCGCAATTCGCGCGGCAAACCTATCGTCAATATGTTCCCCTTGCATGACGGTGAAAAAATTACCGTGATTTTGCCGATCTCTGGCGACAACCGCACCTTCCCGGAAGATCGTTATATCTTCATGGCGACGAGCCTTGGCGTAGTAAAAAAATCGGCATTGAGCGATTTCAGCAACCCGCGTAAAGCCGGGATTATCGCCGTTGATCTGGATGACGGCGATTTCCTGATTGGTGCAGCACTGACCGATGGCAAGCACGATGTCATGTTGTTCTCCGACTCGGGCAAGGCTGTCCGGTTTGACGAAAACGATGTCCGTCCGATGGGCCGCACCGCACGCGGTGTGCGTGGTATGAATCTGGAAGATGGCCAGCAGGTCATCGCGCTGCTGGTGGCAGAAAATGAACAGCAGTCGGTTCTGACAGCAACCGAAAATGGATTCGGAAAACGTACCCCGATTACCGAATATACCCGTCATGGTCGTGGTACCAAAGGAATGATCGCAATCCAGACGTCAGAACGGAACGGTAAGGTTGTCGCAGCCACGCTGGTTGAAACAAGCGATGAAATTTTATTGATTACCACCGGTGGTGTACTGATCCGCACCCGCGTCTCAGAAATTCGTGAAATGGGTCGCGCAACTCAGGGTGTGACTCTGATTGCGGTCGAAGATGGCACCAAATTGAGTGGGTTGCAGCGCATTGTTGAATCGGACGTGGAAGAAGTCGTGTACGAGAATGGCGATGCTGAAAATGGTGATGTCAATCCAGGCAGCGAAATAAATGAAGGAGACTCGGAGGAAGAATCCGAATGATCTATAACTTTTCCGCAGGTCCTGCTGTATTGCCTAAAGAAGTGTTAGAGCAGGCTGCAGCAGAGATGCTGGATTGGCATGGCAGCGGGATGTCCGTGATGGAAATGAGTCATCGTGGAACGGAATTTATGTCTATCCTGTCCGATGCGCAGCGCGATTTGCGGGAATTGTTGGCGATTCCACCCAATTATCAGATTTTATTCATGCAAGGTGGTGCGATTGCCGAAAATGCGATCGTGCCGATGAATCTGGCGGGACTGAATGGTCGTGACCAACCAGCAACGCTGGATTATGTTTGCACCGGGTCCTGGTCGATCAAATCGATTAAAGAAGCTGCGAAATATGGCAAGGTCAATGTTGTTGCTGACGCCATCGCCAGCCAAAATGCACAAAAATTTTCCTTTATTCCCGATCCGGCCAGCTGGAAGTTATCCAGTGATGCTGCCTACCTGCATATCTGCGCCAATGAAACCATCGATGGTGTTGAATACCAGTTTGCGCCTCAGGCACCAATGCCGATTGTCGCTGACATGTCTTCGAACATACTGTCACGCGTGATTAATATTGCGGACTATGGGGTGATCTATGGTGGAGCGCAAAAAAATATCGGACCAGCGGGTTTGACTATCGTGATCGTGCGAGATGATTTGCTGGGTTACGCGCTGCCTTGCTGTCCATCAGCGTTTAACTGGAAGATTGTGGCTGAGCACGGATCGATGTATAACACGCCCCCAACTTACGCCATCTATATCGCCGGACTGGTTTTTCAATGGATTAAAAATCGCGGAGGCGTCGCGGCAATGGAGAAGGTAAATATTGCCAAGGCGGCTTTGCTGTACGATTTTATCGATGCCAGTAATTTGTACGAAAATCGTGTGCAAAAGGATTGTCGCTCGCGAATGAATATCCCGTTCTTTTTGCGCGATGAAAAATTGAATGCGCAGTTTTTGCAGGACGCCAAAGAGCGCGGATTAATTCAATTGAAGGGGCATAGTTCGGTAGGCGGTATGCGCGCTTCAATTTACAACGCGATGCCCATCGAAGGTGTGCAGGCCTTGGTCGATTTTATGCAGGAATTTGAACACACGCATCCCTAAGCGACAGCTTAGCAATCTATTTGGACGATTCAGCCGGGAATGCCATGGATATTGATAAACAACTGAAGCCACTGAGAGAAAAGATCGACGCAGTTGACGCGCAGCTCCTGGATTTGCTCAATGCGCGTGCCAGGCTTGCACAGGAAGTCGGTCATCTCAAAGCAAATACGAATGCTCCTGTATTCAGGCCGGAACGTGAAGCACAGGTATTGCGCGGCGTGGCCGAGCGCAATCATGGCCCGTTACCAAACCTTGACATCCAGTTGATTTTTCGTGAAGTGATGTCGGCGTGCCGCGCTCTCGAGCGCCGTGTGACGGTCGCCTATCTGGGGCCTGCAGGAACGTTTAGCGAACAGGCGGTCTACCAGCAGTTTGGTCACGCGATCGTCATGCTGCCTTGCGTTTCAATCGATGAAGTATTCAGATCAACCGAAGCGGGTACGGCTGATTTTGGAGTCGTGCCGGTTGAAAATTCTTCCGAAGGCGCTGTCAATCGTACGCTCGATTTGCTTTTGCAGACCAGCCTGACGATTAGCGGCGAATTATCGATTCCGGTTCAACATAGCTTGATGACTGCTTCCGGCGACTTTTCCGGCATTACAAAAATATGTGCTCATTCGCAGGCATTGGCGCAATGTCAGGTCTGGCTGAATCAGCACTTCCCTCATATTGAACGGGTTGCAGTCGCGTCAAATGGGGAGGCAGCGCGTCTGGCCAGTGTCGACCCGACCGTTGCGGCGATCGCCGGTGAAACGGCTGGCGATCAATACGAGTTGCAGGTAGTGCATGCACACATTCAGGATGATCCGCACAACCGCACGCGATTTGCCGTGATTGGAAACTCGCACTGCGCACCGAGCGGAAAAGATCAGACTTCGCTGGTGCTTGCCGTGCCGAACAAGGCTGGGGCGGTGTATAGCTTGTTGGCACCATTCATGCAGTTCGGCGTTTCGATGACGCGCTTTGAGTCTCGGCCGGCCAGAACCGGAACCTGGGAATATTATTTTTATGTTGATGTCGAAGGCCATCAGGACGACGAGGCGGTGGCACGCTCATTGAACGAGCTCAGGAATTCGGCGGCCTTTTTCAAAATATTGGGATCTTACCCACTTAGTATCTGATACCTTTCCCAGGTATCTTGATCATTCACCTTGATGAGGCTGTATTGGTTGCGAATCGGAACCCAAAACAATTCACCAAAATTGTCATCTTTGGTGTCGGCCTGATCGGCGGATCTTTCGCATTGGCGTTAAAGAAAAGTGGCGCCGTCGGTCAGGTGGTCGGCATAGAACGCAGTGAGGCGGCATTGAGTCGGGCACTGCAACTGGGCATTGTTGACGTGGCCGGGCCAGACATCGCCAGTGCATTGGATGGCGCAGATCTGGTGTTAATTGCCGCCCCGGTTGCTCAGACCGAATCCATCCTCAAGACAATTTACCCCCATCTGCAAAAAACTACGGTAGTCACCGATGCTGGCAGCACCAAGTCTGACGTGGTGGCTGCAGCGCGGCGGGCAATGGGCAACAAGATCGATCAGTTTGTTCCGGCGCATCCGATTGCAGGTCGGGAAACCAACGGACCTGATGCGGCAATTGTCGACTTGTATACCGGGAAAAAAGTTGTTATCACTGCGCTGACTGAAAACACCCGGGCAACGATTGATGTCGTGGCAATGGCCTGGGAACGGTGCGGTGCGGTTCCGCATTATTTGAGCCCAAGTCTGCATGATCAGGTATTTGCCGCGGTCAGTCATTTGCCGCACGTATTGGCGTATGCTTTGGTTGATCAAATCAATACCCAGCCACAGGCCGATTTACGTTTTGAATTCGCTGCCAGCGGGTTCCGTGATTTCACCCGTATTGCCGGGTCTTCGCCAGAAATGTGGCGTGATATCAGTCTGGCCAATCGCGTGGAATTATTGAATGAATTGGGCCACTATCAAGTCCAGTTGCAACGTATCGCAGCAGCTCTGGAAAATAGCGATGGCGAGCAATTGCTGGCAATTTTTAGCAATGCTCAGGCGGCTCGTTTGCGCTGGATTGAATCTATCGAATCTGCAGAAAAAGCAGCCAAAGAGGGCGGCGATTGATATACACAGTTGAACCTGTTTCCAAATTGGCCTGTCGAGTTACCGACAGTCTGATCACCTTGCGTAAAATTTAAACATTATGAAAACCCCTCATTTCCCGCATTACCTTGATTTGAATTCGGTCACCAGAGCCCAAGGCGTGGTCCGCTTGCCAGGATCCAAAAGCATTTCTAATCGCACTTTGTTGATGGCCGCATTGGCTGAAGGCGACACTGAAATTATTGAGCTGTTGGCCTCAGACGACACCCTGGTCATGCTGAACGCATTGCAAACCCTGGGCGTCCATTGGCAGCAAAAGGGCGAGACGCAGGACTATCTGGTTCATGGCGTAGACGGTAAATTCCCGGTGAAAAAAGCCGACCTGTTTATGGGGAATGCCGGCACGGCAATAAGGCCGCTGGTCGCCGCGCTCGCCGTGCTGGGTGGCGATTACACTTTGCACGGTGTGCAACGCATGCACGAACGCCCAATCGGCGATTTGGTCGATGCGCTGCGCCATGTCGGCTCTGAGATTACCTACACTGGATTGCCAGGTTTCCCGCCATTGCATATTCAGAGTGGTCATATCCGGCCGCATGGCTGGCAAGTGCGCGGCAATGTATCGAGTCAATTTTTAACGGCCCTGCTAATGGCTGCGCCGTTAATTCTGGTTGAGCACGATATTGTGATTGAGGTAATCGGCGAATTGATTTCCAAGCCGTATATCGAGATTACCTTGAATTTAATGGCGCGCTTTGGTGTCACCGTCAAACGGGACGGCTGGCAGAAATTTATTATTGAAGCGGGCCAGTTCTATCGCAGTCCCGGGAGCATTCATGTTGAAGGTGACGCGTCGTCGGCCTCCTATTTTTTGGCAGCAGGCGCAATTTGCGGTGGGCCGGTTCGCGTGACAGGAGTGGGTCGTAACAGCATACAGGGAGACGTCCGTTTCGTGGACGCCCTGGAAAAAATGGGTGCCAGTATTACTGTTGGCGACAATTTTATCGAGGCGCGCAGCAACGGCATATTGCAGGCGATCGATGCGGATTTTAATGAAATCCCGGATGCGGCAATGACGATTGCGATCGCTGCGCTGTACGCAAACGGAACCAGTGTATTGAGAAATATCGGTAGTTGGCGCGTCAAAGAAACCGATAGAATCGATGCCATGGCTACTGAATTGACCAAGCTCGGCGCGCAGGTTGAAACGGGTCTGGATTATTTGGCGATCACGCCTCCGGCACAACTGACGCCTGCAAGCATTGAAACCTATGATGATCACCGGATGGCAATGTGCTTTTCCTTGGCAACGTTAAATGGCGCGTTGCGCGCAGGGACCAGGATTCGGATACTTGATCCAAAGTGTGTAGCAAAAACTTTTCCAGATTACTTCAATACCTTTGCAACCATTAAACAATATTGAGGAGGTGGGCAATGAATGCAGTACCGATTATTACCATTGACGGCCCAACCGCTTCCGGCAAAGGCACCGTTGCGCAATTTGTCGCCGATGCCTTGCATTTCCGTTATCTTGACTCAGGAGCTCTGTACCGCTTGGTGGCATATGCGGCATTAAAGGCCCAATTAGCCTTGAATGATGAAGCGGCAATTTCAAAAATTGCCGGCCAATTGCCGTGCCGATTTGTTGGCCAGACAATATTTCTTGGCGACGAAGAGGTGACTGACGCCATACGTACCGAAGAAATTAGCAAGGCGGCATCTAAAATTGCAGTATTGCCATCGGTCCGCAAGGCATTGTTTCAATTTCAGCAAGATTTTGCCACTGAGCCTGGATTGGTTGCGGACGGGCGAGATATGGGCACGGTTGTGTTCCCCAATGCGGTACTGAAAATATTTTTAACTGCAAATATTCCGGCGCGCGCAGAACGAAGATTTAAGCAATTGATTAGCAAAGGATTTTCTGCTAGCATGGACGACCTTTTGCAGGATTTGACCGAACGTGACGAGCGCGATAGAAATCGACTTGCCGCACCATTGAAGCCGGCGCCAGGTGCATATTTATTGGATACCTCGGAGCTGACTGTAGAGCAGGCAGTTTCGGAAGTGTTGAAACAGTATGCCGCAGCACAGAGTAGCACTTGAATTCGCCTGACACTTTACTTAACAGTTTTCCGAAAACTCGTGCTGGTCCAGCAGAACGCAAGGTTGTGCCGGATCTTTATTAACCTAACCCAGTTTGATTCACCCGAAAAAATTTTTTTTAGGGTGCAACGAATTGTTTACTACCTACAAAACACATTATGGCAACAGTATTTATGTCGCAAGACCACGCTACCGGTACCGATAGCTTCGCAGCTCTGTTTGAAGAGTCCCTGTCACGTCAAGATATGCGTTCCGGCGAAGTTATCTCCGCTGAAGTAGTCCGCATTGATCACAACTTCGTCATCGTTAACGCCGGACTGAAATCCGAGGCATTTATTCCTCTGGAAGAATTCAAAAACGATCAAGGCGAATTGGAAGTTGTGGTTGGCGATTTCGTTTCCGTAGCGATTGACTCGCTGGAAAACGGATTCGGCGACACTATTTTGTCACGTGACAAAGCAAAACGTCTGGCCTCATGGCTGGCGTTGGAAAAAGCCCTGGAATCAGGCGAAATCGTGATTGGTACTGTGAACGGTAAAGTTAAAGGCGGCTTGACTGTCCTGACTAACGGCATCCGTGCATTCTTGCCAGGTTCTTTGGTTGATACCCGTCCGGTGAAAGATACTTCACCGTACGAAGGCAAGACCATGGAATTCAAAGTCATCAAATTAGACCGCAAGCGCAACAACGTTGTCTTGTCACGTCGTGCAGTTGTTGAAGCATCGATGGGCGAAGAACGCGCTAAATTGATGGAAACATTACGCGAAGGTACAGTTGTGACCGGCGTGGTGAAAAATATTACCGACTACGGTGCATTCGTTGATCTGGGCGGCATTGATGGCCTGTTGCACATTACCGACCTGGCATGGCGTCGGGTTCGTCACCCTTCCGAAGTATTGACTGTAGGTCAGGAAGTGACTGCAAAAGTATTGAAATTCGATCAGGAAAAAAATCGTGTGTCTCTGGGCGTGAAACAGTTGGGCGATGATCCATGGTCTGGCCTGGCACGTCGTTACCCACAACACACCCGTTTATTCGGTAAAGTCACCAATCTGACCGACTACGGTGCGTTTGTTGAAGTCGAACAAGGTATCGAAGGTCTGGTTCACGTATCTGAAATGGATTGGACCAACAAGAACGTGGCACCGAACAAGGTTGTCCAATTGGGTGACGAAGTTGAAGTCATGGTATTGGAAATCGACGAAGAACGTCGTCGTATCAGCCTTGGTATGAAACAATGCAAAGCCAATCCATGGGATGACTTTGCTGTTACTCATAAAAAGGGCGACAAAGTTCGTGGCGCGATTAAATCAATCACTGACTTCGGCGTATTTATCGGCTTGTCCGGCAATATCGACGGTTTAGTGCATCTGTCTGATTTGTCTTGGACAGAAACTGGCGAAGAAGCTGTGCGTCGTTTCAAGAAAGGCGATGAATTGGAAGCCGTGGTATTGGCTATTGATGTTGAGCGTGAGCGTGTCTCTCTGGGCGTTAAACAACTCGAAGGCGACCCATTCAACAACTATTGCGCAATGAATGACAAAGGTGCGATTGTCACTGGTACTGTCAAGTCAGTAGAGCCAAAGGGCGCTGTAATTCAATTGTCTGAAGAAGTTGAAGGCTATTTGCGCGCATCTGAAATTTCACGTGATCGCGTTGAAGACGCTGGCACGCATTTGAAAGTTGGCGATACAGTCGAAGCATTGGTGTTGAATATCGACCGTAAAGCACGCAGTATTCAATTGTCAATCAAAGCAAAAGACAATGTTGAAACAGCAGATGCAATGCAAAAAATGACCGCAACCGATACAAGTGCATCTTCTGGTACAACCAGTTTGGGCGCATTGTTGAAGGCTAAGCTGGATAGCAAAAACTAAGTATTGCCCAATACTTTCTTCAAGGAGAGTGGGCATGCGCGAGCATGTCCACCTCTGAAATCACCTGACACTTGACCAATTCGTGGCGCTCACTGTTTCGATGAGTAAGGTTTACTAATGACAAAATCAGAGCTGATCGCCTGTTTGGCAGAACGCTATCCGCAGTTAGTAGCGAAAGATGCGGATTTCGCTGTCAAGACAATATTAGATGCGATTTCCGAAGCTTTGGCTATTGGACAGCGCATTGAAATACGGGGGTTTGGCAGCTTTTCTTTGAATAGCCGTCCACCACGAATCGGACGCAATCCGAAGTCTGGCGAGAAGGTCATGGTGCCGGAAAAGCGCGCACCACACTTTAAACCCGGAAAAGAGCTGCGTGAGCGTGTTGATGCCATGGTTGGTCAACCAATAAAAGATGATTGAATTTTTGCAGCATCAGTAAAATGCAACGGCATATTAAGAAATTAATATGCCGTTTTTTTTTGACCTTGACGTGAGGAGGTCATAAATTAGATTGATAATTTTACAAATTCAAAAACGCACTATAAAAATACGGAATCAGGACTGAATTATTTGTGTTGAATGGAAGGGTGCCTTTTCGCCAATAAGACTGTTTGTCATCATATTCACGTACAATGCCGGTTGAAAATAGTTGAATTTGTGGAGAGGATTCGTGATGAAAGTTATTTCCAGAATTATTGCAGTCATTTTATTCATCATTTTTTTTGGATTTTCCCTCAAAAATACCGATCCCGTCACGCTGCACTTCTTTATGGGATATGAGTTTCCGGGACCACTGGTGCTGATGCTGCTGATTTTCTTCGTGGCTGGAATTGTATTGGGTGTATTCGCGATGTTGCCGACCTTATTCAGGCATCGGCGTGATCTGTCGCAGCACAAGAAAAATTTGGCATCCAAAGAGCAAGAGCTGGCGAAATTACAAACCGAACACAGTCGGCCACCACAGCCAGACAGTGTTTGATTCAATTCGATCGCATATCCTAAATTACTTTTACTAAAAAAATTTAAATGGAATTTGAAATTTGGTGGTTACTATTTATTCCCATATTTTTTGTCTTGGGATGGATCGCGGCTCGAGTCGATATTAAGCAATTGCTGTCAGAGTCGCGCAGTTTGCCGCGCGGCTATTTCAACGGACTTAATTTTTTGCTGAATGATCAGCACGACAAGGCGATAGACGCATTTATTGAGTTGTTGAAGCTTGATCCTGAAACAGTTGATTTGCATTTTGCATTAGGCAATCTGTTCAGGCGCCGTGGAGAAACCGAGAGAGCAATTCGGGTACACCAAAATCTCCTGTTGCGTCCAGACTTGCCACAGGACCAAAAGTCTCAGGCAAATTTTGAATTGGGGCAGGATTACCTGAAGGCCGGGTTGCTTGACCGGGCTGAAGAAACGTTTGGATTACTCATCAATTCTTCGTACAGCGTCCAGTCGCGTCGCGCCTTGCTGGAGATCTATCAGCGCGAAAAAGAATGGGTTCGTGCGATCGAAGCGGCATCCGCATTGCAAGATTCAGGCGCGGGGACGCGGCAAAAGGAAATTGCTCATTTCTATTGCGAGCTGGCGCAAGATGAAATCTTGAATGCCCACAATGACGCTGCAATCGCATTTTTAGATCAAGCCCATGGTGCTGATCGCAGCAATGTTCGGGCAACCATGCTGCGCGGGGATATTTATCTTGCCGAAAACCAGACCGAACAGGCGTTGCAAACCTGGCGCAGGGTGGAGCAGCAAAGTGCGCCCCATGTCTCGCTGGTTGCACAGAGAATAATGGACGCCTATAAAACGTTGGAGCGGCCGCACGAAGGTATTAATTTGCTGAAGAATTATCTGGAACAGGCCCCGTCGATCGATTTGCTCGAGGTGCTGTATCAAGCGAGTTTGGAAGTCGAAGGTCGTGAAGCGGCGACCCAAATTGTGTCGGAAGAGGTGCGCCGCACGCCAACTTTGTTAGGTCTGGACAAGCTGCTTGATGCCCGGATGTTGTATGTTTCGCCGGATCGACTGCAGGAATTATCGATGGTCAAGAATCTGGTGCATGGTTACGCGAAAAAATTGGCGCGTTACCAATGTGCGCACTGCGGATTTAAAGCACGTCAGTTTTATTGGCAGTGCCCTGGCTGCAATCGCTGGGAAACTTATCCGCCACGCCGCACTGAGGAATTAAATGTAATGAATTAGCAGCAAAACTTTTAAGGGAAAAAATGAAAATCACGATTATAGGTACTGGATATGTGGGGTTGGTGACAGGCGCGTGTTTGGCTGAACTGGGTAATGATGTGCTTTGCCTTGATCTTGATGAGAATAAGGTGGCGATTTTAAACAATGGCGGAATTCCAATTCATGAACCGGGCCTGGATGTTGTTGTGGCGAGTAATCGCGCGAACGGGCGATTGAAATTCACGACCAATATCGAGGACAGTGTTGCGCATGGCGATATTCAATTTATAGCGGTCGGAACCCCGCCGGATGAAGACGGCTCGGCCGATTTAAAGTATGTGTTGGCTGCTGCAAAGAATATCGGGAAATACATGACTGGTTTTAAAGTTGTAATCGACAAATCAACCGTGCCCGTCGGAACAGCCGAAAAAGTCAGTAAAGTCATCGCGCAGGAACTTGCGTTGCGCGGCGTAAAGGACAGTCAGTTTTCTGTCGTGTCGAATCCGGAATTTCTGAAAGAGGGCGCTGCGGTTGAGGATTTCATGCGGCCTGACCGAATTGTCATCGGTAGCGATGGCGACGTATTGGGTTTGCGCGCCAAGGCGTTGGTCAAGCAGCTTTACACACCATTTAATCGCAACCACGAGCGTACCTTTTGGATGGATGTGCGTTCGGCAGAATTCACTAAATATGCCGCAAATGCAATGTTGGCGACCAGGATTTCATTCATGAATGAACTGGCCAATCTGGCCGACTGTGTGGGTGTCGACATTGAAGCTGTTCGGCACGGCATAGGTTCTGATCCACGCATTGGCCACAGTTTCTTGTATGCTGGATGTGGCTATGGCGGTTCGTGCTTCCCGAAAGATGTGCAGGCGCTGGAAAAAACAGCCAAGGAATTCAATCAGAATTTATTGATTTTGAATGCGGTTGAAAGAGTCAATCATCACCAGAAGCAAGTGCTGGGCAATAAAGTTGTCACTCGTTTCGGCGAAGATTTGCATGGACTGCATTTTGCTGTATGGGGACTGGCCTTCAAACCGAATACCGACGATATGCGCGCAGCTTCATCGCGCGTATTGTTGCGCGAATTGCTTACTCGCGGAGCGACAGTGACCGTCCATGATCCAGTAGCCATGAATGAGGCACGTCGTGTATTGGCACTGGATTTTGAAAGCGAACCAGAGAAATTGGAGCGCATAAGTTACGTGAAAAATCCGATGGAGGCGGCTGACAAAGCTGATGCCCTGTTGATCGTAACGGAATGGAAAGCTTATCGCAGTCCAGATTTCTCCATGTTGAAATCGAAGTTAAAAAACCCAGTCATATTTGATGGTCGTAATCTGTTTGATCCTCGCGACATGGCTGATTTGGGTATTGAATATCACGGTATAGGCAGGTCTGTATTAACTCAGACTGAATAATCCACTACTAATATTTTAACGATGAGTAAATCAACTTTAAATGAGCGCCGCGAAGGCAGACGCAGTATGTTGGTGGTCGGCGATGTAATGCTGGATCGGTATTGGTTCGGTGAAGTCAATCGCATTTCACCTGAAGCTCCCGTGCCGATAGTCCGAATTGATCGTCGCGAAGAGCGGTTGGGTGGTGCTGCCAACGTGGCAAGAAATTCCGTAGCATTGGGTGTTAACACATCTTTGTTGGGAGTGGTCGGCCAGGATGAAGCCGGTGATATCGTTGAAAAATTGCTGCAAGACTCGCACATTGCCAGCTATTTAAATCGCGACAAGCAGATCTCGACCATCATCAAACTTCGCGTGATTGGCCGTCAACAACAACTATTGCGAGTCGATTTTGAAGAAGCGCCTTCTGAAGGTGTTTTGCGCGACAAACTCAGCCAGTTTCATACCTTGCTGCCTGATCATGATGTGATTATTTTGTCCGATTACGCTAAAGGATCTTTGGTTAACGTCACTGACATGATTGCCTCTGGCATTGCGCTTAACAAAATGATTCTGGTCGATCCAAAAGGCTCGGATTTTACCCGCTATACCGGTGCGACGATTCTGACTCCCAATCGATCGGAATTGCGGCAGGTAATCGGCGACTGGAAGAGTGAAGCCGAATTGACAGTGAAAGCGCAAAACCTGCGCATGCAACTCAGGTTGCAAGCACTGCTCGTGACGCGATCAGAGGAGGGCATGAGTTTATATACCGACGACTTGACACATCATGTTCCGACTATGGCGCGAGAAGTTTTCGATGTTTCTGGTGCTGGTGATACGGTAATTGCTACCTTGGGCGCGATGCTGGCGTCTGGAAAACCGTTGGTGGAATCGGTCGAAATTGCCAACCGCGCAGCAGGAATCGTCGTAGGTAAATTGGGAACGGCGACAGTTACTCACGAAGAATTATTCTTAAAATAAGTACTAATAATGATAACTTTAGATATATAGATATGATAACTTTACTGAGCTCTATCGAGCCAGGATTTAAATTCATCATCTATATATTTGGGAGGTTTTCATGTTTAAAAAGTTTTTGCTTACTGCGGTAACCCTATTGACAGCGACTGGCATTGCCGTTGCAAGCGTTGAGGTCAATAAAACTGATCAGGCTGGTTTAGATGGAATTCGAGGAATTGGTCCTTCCTTATCCAAGGCAATATTGGCAGAGCGCGATAAAGGTGGCGGGTTTAAAGATTGGTCCGATCTGGAAAACAGAGTTAAAGGAATAAGCGATAAAAACTCAGTCAGATTTTCTAAAGAAGGATTGCTGGTTAATGGAAAATCAAAAGAGAACGTCACTCCAGTTTCTTCAGATGCTGGAAAAAATGTCAGAAATAGTGCGGCTGGCGGTTCAAAATCTGGCAACAAGGAATAAAGTTTGGAATTGATGTAAAGTAAAACCCTTTGGGAAACCTCAGGGTTTTTGTTTTTGAATAATAACGAGAATTTACGGCGATTTTAGGGAAGATCATGTCATATTTGACGATTGAAGATACGGTAGGCAATACGCCGTTAGTACAGTTAAAACGTATTCCAGGCGCACTGGCGAGTCAGCGCAACAATATCATTTTGGCGAAGATGGAGGGAAACAATCCAGCCGGTTCGGTAAAAGATCGACCCGCCTTGTCGATGATCTTGCGCGCAGAACAGCGTGGTGACATCAAACCAGGTGATACGTTGATCGAGGCAACCAGTGGAAATACTGGCATCGCCTTGGCGATGGTCGCAGCAATGCGTGGTTATAAAATGGTGTTACTCATGCCGGAAAATCTTAGTGTTGAACGTCGTCAAAGTATGTCAGCTTATGGCGCACAAATCATTTTGACTCCTAAAACAGGTGGCATGGAGTACGCACGCGATATGGCAGAAAAAATGCAGTCTGAGGGAAAAGGCAGGATATTGGATCAATTCGCCAATCCCGATAACCCACTGGCTCACTACGCGGGCACCGGCCCCGAAATATGGCGCGACACCAACGGGACAGTAACCCATTTTGTTAGCGCGATGGGAACTACCGGCACAATTATGGGAGTTTCCAGGTTCCTGAAAGAGCAAAACGCAAATGTGCAAATAATCGGCGCTCAGCCTGAAGAAGGCTCACAAATTCCGGGGATCAGAAAATGGCCCGAAGAGTATTTGCCTAAAATTTATGATGCATCTCGCGTAGATAAAATCATCTCGGTCAGTCAAACGACCGCAGAACACATGACGCGCAGATTAGCTGTGGAAGAAGGTATTTTTTGTGGTGTATCCGCAGCCGGCGCGTGTGAAGTTGCACTGCGCGTTGCAGAAACAGTAGAAAATTCGACGATTGTGTTTATTGTGTGTGATCGAGGTGACCGGTATTTATCGACGGGAGTGTTTCCCGCGTAAATCTAAAACAAGAAAGCAGACTCGAAGTCTGCTTTCTTTTATCGGTAGGACTTATTCTGCGCCTTCTTCTTTTGGTTTGAACTGTTTATCGCTAATACGGAACTTAGCTCGACGGTCACCCATCAAGGCACGCAAATCTTTAATGCTTAAATCACTGATTTCATGCATGCGGATTAACAATGACGCGCCGACTGGCAATCTGCGATGGCGGATTTTACTAATCACTGGCGGTGCAACTTCCAAAGCTCTCGAAAGTGCAGCATCGTTCTTCAAATGCAACTGTTTAATGAGCGTATCTAGAAGATTGTTTGGATCGTAATCAATCTCATCGGACTCAAGTTCTAAGAGGTTAGTCATATTTATCCTATTCTGTTATATGTTAAGTTCATCGATAAAATCTTGTAGGACAATTATTTATTAATAAGTGTATAAGATTGTATCCTGTTTCACATTGTTTTCTGTTAATTCAAGGCTAAACAACTGCTCAAACGTGTTGCTCTTCTATTTTCAAACGGCAATTAAATGTGATTTCAATAATAATGTAGAAGATATTAATTGTAAATGCAAACTTAAAAAGCAATCTTTCAAATAAATTTGTACTAAATAAATTTCTATGTGTAAATTTTTCTAAATAGAATTATATATAAATTTATTTTAATTTCCACTAACTTGTTTTCTTAATGGAAATTATTGCTCAATGGATTAAACCATAGCACTAAAATGTCCCTGAAATGATGTTTTTTGGCAACAATTGTGTTTATTCACACGAAATATTAGTGAATTTGGCATGACAGACCGCTTTTCCCAGCTCAACAACCGACATGGCGTAAAAATAACTTCGGTTGTATTTCGTTATAGCAAAAAAATTACGGGTAGCCAACCAATATTGCGTTGGATCATCTCCATTTTGCAAATCAATGAGGCCGTACTGCAGTTCTGTGGGCGTATTTTTATGAGATGGCACCGCGACATTTTCAAGTTCCTGTAGGGTATACGTGGCATTTAATTCTTTTGCTAGCATTTTTTCTGGATCACTCACGATAGTCGCCGGGAATGCAAGTGGCAGGCCTGACTCCCAACCATGCTGCGCCAGAAAATTGGCCACGCTGCCAATCGCATCAATCGGGCTGTTGCGTAAATCAACTTTCCCGTCGCCATCATAATCAACGGCATACTGACGGATACTGGATGGCATGAACTGCGACCAACCAATTGCGCCCGCGTAGGACCCAACCAGGCTAAATGGCTCGATTCCGGATTCTCTGGCAAATAAAAGAGTCTGTTCCAGTTCACCTAAAAAATAGGCCATTCGACTTTCCCGGGTTACGGTGTCGGGGTAGGCAAAACTTAATGTACTGAGAGCGTCGAGGACGCGGAATTTACCTACGGTTTTTCCGTATAAAGTTTCGACGCCAATGATGCCGACAATAATTTGGGCGGGCACTCCAAATTGTTTTTCAGCGCGATTCAGTGCATCAGCATATTGAGTCCAGAATTTGACGCCAGCGTTGATCCGGGTTGGCTCGATAAATCGGGCACGGTATGCGGCCCAATTTTTCAATTTGGTTACCGGTGCCGGTTTGATGAGTTGAACGCATTTTGAGCAGAATTGCACATATCCAAAAATTTGTTCCAGCTCTTCAGTGCTAAATCCATGGCGGGTCACCATGAAGTCTATAAATGCGTGGACTTCCGTTGAGGTCTTGAAATCGATTGGCTCTCCATAAGTATTTTGCAGGTGAGCAGGTTCTTCCGCAAAAACCGCAGTGGGCAGGCAAATTGGAATCAGTGCCAGAACAAAAGCCAGTGTGCTTAATTTTGAGAAGAATTTGCGTGTGGTGGTTTGAGCTGGAGACATAGGTTCAGTAGTTCTTTCAGTCGATTCAATTGGTCCGAATTGTAACCTCTGCCGTATTTGCAAAGCGTGTACAGGGTTAAAAATTCAGCGATGTCAGCGTTATTTTTGAAAATATATTGGAGTCGCTGGCTGTACGCGATACTGCCTTCGTGCGGCAATCGAGCAAAACCCTGGCGACCCATATACTGGCAAAATCCGAAATAATATTTGTCGATCGGGATGACGGTATTTTTTTTGCCAAACAGCAGCAGCGACAAGATGCTGACAACCAGACTGGCTGCGATCATCATTGCCACGCCCAGTTGAGCTGCCTGTGGGTGTTCAATTCCAGACAGGTTGGACAGCAAACGTTTTTGTTTGTCCAGGTTGTAGTTCAATATCCATAAATTCCACGAGCTGTTGGTCGCGTCCCACCTTAATTGAAATTGTTTCGCGAGACTTGCGACCCAGGTCTGCTGCGCAAAACTCATCAAACCGCTCCGATTGCGGTTGGGGAAGCTTCCGTTAAATCCACGCTCGACGCGTTCGGGTGACACTGCCGCAGTCGGATCAAAGCGAACCCAGCCGCGCTGGTCCAGCCAGATTTCTGCCCAGGCGTGCGCATCGGATTGTCTCACGGTCATGAATCCGTCAACCGCATTGATCTCTCCGCCCTGATAGCCCGTGACGACGCGCGACGGTATGTTCATGGCGCGCATGATGACGACAAAGGCGCTGGCGTAATGCTCACAAAATCCCGCCTGTGTTCCGAACATAAAATCATCGATTTGATTGGTGCCTAATGGTGCTGGCGCGAGAGTGTACTTGAACGGTTGCTCATGAAAAAAGCGTAAAACCTGATTTGCCAGCTGCAAGGGATCCGAATCATTCTGTCGCAATTGTTGCGCCCACCGGATCGTCAATGGATTGAATCCTTCTGGAAGTTGCAAAGCACTGTTTTGCACATCGATCGGCTCTGACGAAAAAAATGTCGATCCGGGATTTGCTCCGGCGCTGCCATTCAGATAGCTGGTAATCGTGTAGCGTACCCGGTCTTGAATGAAACTTTGGCTGCGCATTTCCCCATAGCGGGTCAAATGTCCATACTGATTGTTACCGCCGTCAATAGTATTTCCGTTATAACTGGTCAGGTTGCCGGGGCGATCCAGTCCAAACAACCAGTGCTGATTATGGGGCTCCAGGATGATTTCCTGTGAAATCGGAACGCCATTCGTAATTGCCGATGGATTCGAGCGATTACCTGAGGATTCACTGACGGTCCATCTCGATCCACTGAATGTGTCCAGCACAATGCCACGCCAGTACAGTTGTGACGCTGCAGGTATGCGGCCATCGAATTTGACGCGAAATGCAATTTGGTCAGACAGTGCCAATTCGGCGACATTGCCTGGTTCCATGGAATCAGATAATCCGGTGATGCCGCCAACGTTACCTTGCTGCTTGCCCCAAAGCGGGCCTTGGATTCTGGGGAAAAACAGGAACAATATCAGTGCCAGGGGTAACGCGATCGCGACTATTTTATAGCCGTTCAACAGGCGTGTAGACAGTGGCGGAATTAATCGATGATATTGAAAAGTGAATTGGGTGCTGATTATCAAGCCGGTACAAAACAGCAAATATAAACCCGAAAGCAGGCTTTGTGAATAGATCAATTGGGCTACCAATAAAAAATAGCAGACAAAAATTACGGTAAGTGCGTCGCGGCGCGCGTGTAACTCCAGCATTTTCAAACAAACCAGAATAATCAAAAAAGCGATGCCCGCTTCCTTGCCCAGCCAGGTGTGAAAGTGGACGTAAATGCCGACGGACAGTGCAGCACAAATCACCGTGAGCAACCATTTTTTGGGCAATGCCTGGCCTTGCAGAGTAATCCAGGCACGCCATGAGATCAGTATCAAGGCAATTGCATTTAGCCAGATCGGACTGTGCTGGGCAAAGGGAAATAATACAAAGCAGCTGGTCACCAACAGCAAAAGCGTATCGGCCTTGTCACGAGTGAGGACAGGCAGTTGTATTTTGAACGGCAATGCCCGCGCTATTTTATTCATACGGTTTGCTGCCCGAATAGAGCGAGAGCCGTTAAGCACGCCGCTTGGTGGTCGGCGCCGGAATTTTTCGGGATCTGCATCTGGCCCAACTTAAATGCATAACTAACCTGCTCTCTTTCTGCTGCCAACAACCAGGCACACAGACGCGACAGTTTCTGTTCCAAATCAAGTTGGGGAGGCAGGGCAGCAAGATCAAGCAGGCAAATTTTCTGTTGACCGCCTTCAAAATGTTTGCTGATCAAAACCTCATTCCCGGATGCGCTCTGTCTGGCAATCTGGCGCCATGCCAATTGTTTCAGTGGGTCGCCGAGCTTGTAATTACGCACTCCGCTAAAGTCGTCGTTGCCAGCCACAAGGTCCGTACCAGTCGATCCGCCGGTGCCAAATGGGAGAGCGGGCGGATTGATTTCCGGTGCCGGATAAACCAAAATTTTCTGGGTGGTGTTCCAGTAAGACCAGGCGTTGAGCAAGCCGTAAGGGAATGTAGTCTGAATGCGGATCCTGGGGCAAGCCATCCATCCGCGTTGCGTGGTCGGCGTGGCCAGTGTCAGGTCAGCGGTGCTGTGTTGAGGGATATCAGCGCACTGTGCAGGCGCATCGCTAAAACCGATGTTGATTGCATACCGCGCATGTTTGGCGCGATTGTTCAAATGAACTGAAAAGTGTGCCATGTCGCCCAGATAGACCGCGGGACTGGGTGAGGCCGTCAAGCCAATTCCAGATAGATTTCGAAAAGTGAAATTGATCCCGAGCCAACCGCAACTGATCAAGACGAAATCAAGGGCATAGCCCAAATTCAGGTTGTAATTGATGGATGTGATAAAAATCGTCAGTAACACCAGCGCGTACACCAAACCCGCTTTACTCGGCAAAATATAGATCCGGTGGCGGTTTAAAATTAATTCCTGGCTGACTGGATTCGGGTGCTGCCAGGAACGAATTTTTTTTTGAATTTTGCGCAGCATCAAATTCCAACTTGTTGAATGAGCTTATTTAAAAGTATCTGACTGGATATTGAATTTGCAGAAGTTGAAGACAGCGGATGCAGGCGATGGGCCGCCACGGAAACGAATACAGCCTGCACGTCTTCAGGAATCACGTGGTCGCGGCCTTCCAACGCAGCCCACGAGCGTGCCGCCTGCAACAGTGCAATCCCTGCGCGGGGACTCAGTCCGGCGCTGAACAAACCATTGCGGCGCGTTTCCTGCAACAGCTTTTGCAAGTAATCCAGCAGGGACTCGGAACAATGAATTTTCTTGATCGCCTGCTGCGCTCCAATCAACTCATGCGCCTGCATCAATTGCGGAAGATGCTGCAGCATCGTGCGTCGGTCATCGCCCATCAACAGCGCGCGCTCTGCTGCGGCATCCGGATAGCCAAGCGAAATGCACATTAAAAATCGATCAAGCTGTGATTCAGGCAATGGGAACGTGCCAACCTGATGCAAGGGGTTTTGCGTGGCCAGGACGAAAAACGGTTCTGGCAATGCATGTGTTGCGCCCTCTGCGGTAACCTGATGCTCTTCCATCGCCTCCAGCAATGCCGATTGGGTCTTGGGCGTGGCGCGATTAATTTCGTCGGCCAGCAACACCTGCGTAAAGATCGGTCCGGGATGAAACATAAAACTGTTTTTTTCACGTTCGTAGATCGAAATGCCAATCACATCAGCCGGCATCAGGTCGCTGGTAAATTGCAGTCGATTCATCTGCATCCCGAGACTGATCGCCAATGCGTGGGCCAAAGTGGTTTTGCCAACTCCCGGGATATCTTCGATTAACAGATGACCACCAGCCAGAATACAGACCAGAGCCTGTCGAATTTGCGTCGGCTTGCCGACGATAACCTGGTTCAATTGCCTTGCGACGTCATGTAGTTTTGAAAACATGGGATTCCCGGAGTGGAGAGATAGCCTGCATTTTATGCGAAAATTCAATGGGGCAACTTTTTGCTGTGCATAATTTTTTGTTTGTAGTGCTTTGAGACGCAACCGGTGGGAAGGGATCGACCTGACCTTTTACATAACGATGCAAATTAAATCGCTATTGTGTAGTGGTATTGGTTAAAATCCCCCGATTCGCATTTCTTGAACCATCGAACCGGAGATTTTGGATTATGTCCTATTTAAATACCAAAGAACGTTATGGCTCACTGTCAATCGCACTGCACTGGCTCATGCTATTGGTGATGGCCGCGGTGTTTGCCAGTATCGAGCTGCATGATAGTTACCCAAAAGGCAGTGAGATGCGCAGCAATCTGATGGCCTGGCATTTCGAACTTGGCTTGACGATTTTTGTTTTGGTCTGTGTTCGACTGGTGCTCAAGTTCATGGCACCAGAACCGGAAATCAAACCTGCGATATCGCGCGTACAGTACTTTGGGGCGAAAGCAATGCACCTGGCACTGTATCTGGTGATGGTGGTGATGCCGATTTTGGGTTATGTCGGCCGTTGCCTTGCCGGGCGAGCGACCTATTTTTTTGGCATTGAGTTACCGCTGTTTTTAAACGCCAATGACGATCTGGCTGAAAATATTTTCGACATTCACGGTCTGATCGGGAATACGGCGTATTTTCTGATTGGCTTTCATGCTGCAGCCGCACTGTTCCACCATTATTTTAAGAAGGACAATACGTTGACGCGTATGCTGCCCGAGCGGAAATAATCATTCCTCTATAACCAGCCTGCTTCGCGCGCCAGGCGATAGGCTTCCACCCGGTTTTTTGCATTCAGCTTGCTGATCGCTTCGGACAGGTAATTGCGCACGGTGCCTTCTGATAAATGAATCAGCCGGGCGATTTCAGCGCTTGGTTTGCCTTCCCCGGCCAGACGTAATACCTGCCTCTCACGCTCGTTCAGCGGATCTTCCGCGCCATTCCAGCTCTCCATGGCCAGTTCCGGCGCAATGACTTTGCCGCCTTGATGGATCGTGCGAATCGCTGCCGCCAGGGCTTCGGATGGTGCGTCTTTCAACAGATAACCGCGCACCCCGGCCTTTAAGGCGCGCCGCAAAAATCCGGCTCGGGCGAAGGTGGTGACAATCAGGATCTTGCAGGTGAAACCCTGTTCGTTTAACAGGGTCGCCAATTCAAGCCCGGTCATCAATGGCATTTCAATATCTGTCATGACGATATCCGGTTGCAGGGCTTTCGCCATCGCATATGCTTCTTCACCGTTACGCGCGACACCGACGATGTCCAGATCGTCCTCCAGCTTTAACAGTGCTGCCAATGCACCCAGCACCAGGCCCTGATCTTCGGCAATTAAAACCCTTATCATTGCAGCGCTCCTGGCCGTGACTCAATGGGCAGATGAACCTGCACTGACAGCCCTTGTTGGACTTCCATCGTGATGCGCCCACCCATGGCTGCAACGCGTTCGCGCATACCGGTCAAGCCGTTGCCAGGCATGACTTCGCTGGTATCGCTCAACCGGGTGCCATTATCTTTAATTTTCAAGACGATCCAATGCCCCTCTGTAATCAGCTGAATCTCACATTGCCTTGCGCCAGAATGACGTGCGACATTGGTGATCGCTTCGCGCAGCGCCAATGACAGAATGTTTTCCGATGTGGCTGACAACTGGACCTGATCAATGTGGGTCTTGAGTTCGATATTCGCAGCAATCAGACAGCTCGCTGCATTGGCTAATTCGTGCGTGAGTCCGACTTTGCGGTAGCCGGTTACCGCGGCGCGCACTTCGCTCAATGCATTGCGGGCTGTTTGCTCGATATCGGCAATCTCCTGCTGGCAGGCCTGCAGGTCGCGTCCGATCAACTTCCCGGCCAACTCTGCTTTAATCGTAATGAGTGACAGAGTATGTCCAAGCAGGTCATGCAAATCCCGTGAAATGCGCTCGCGTTCGGCGATGGTCGCGAGGTAGGCGACTTCCTCCTGGGAGCGAATGAGCTTTTCCCGTGAGCGACGCAACGAGGTTTGCATGATGGTAGCCACGCCAATGGAACTGGAAACCAGCAATCCCGGTATCCAGAATTCGGCGCTGATATTGATGAAATAAACTTCAGCTGCAACCAATGCCAGGATCAATGCCAGAGATGCGTAGGCGTAGCGGTTCGGTTGAATCGATGCGCAGCTTGCCGCAGAAAATACAATAAAGACTGATGCGCCAGGATTGACTGGTGCCCAAACCAGACCCAGCAGGCAGATTGCCCCCACGATCACGGCGCCCACCGAACTTTTTACCCAAAAATTGCTGAAGTACAGCAGCAGAAAGACCAGGGTGGACAGCGCAGCGAGGATGATCTCCGTCATGCTGACCGATTGATTGATGTATCGCCAAAAAAAGAAGATCAACATGGACAGCCACGCAAACGCAGAATTGCTTTGGTGTTCCGGCAACCATGGGCCCTGAATGACGCGTTGAATGAATGCCACGATATTCCTCTTCAATTGGGTGGGCCATTTTAAGCCAGCTTAAACCGCCGGCACAATGAATTATGTGGCCGTTTTGTTCGGCAGCGACAAATCCGTTGCGGTAAATGTCCCTGCCTTGAAAATCTGCACGGCGCGCGCCAAAAATGTGCCGCTGATTAAACCCGAGATGGCGCTGCTGAGAACAATAAAATTGAAGCTTTCAGAATCGACCATGTGGCTGCCGACCAAATATCCCAGAACAAATTTGGCGCTAAAAACAGTCATGATTAACAGCATCGGAATCCAGCTGCCAGGCAGCACGAAATGCTGACGATCCGGTTGTGCAACAACGCCTTGGCCGTGCGGAATGTGCGAGTTGAGGTAAAACGCCAGTCTTAAACCGGCCGCCCATGCAAGCAGGGCGGGCACGGTGGAGTTCGCCACATGCAGGACCCCATACAACGATAGTCCGACCAGAATCACGGGAAATACCGTCAGGCGCGTGCGCGATACGGTTCTGGTTTTGGTTTGCGCGTAACCGTAATACAGCAGCCCAAAAAATAAGCCAACGATCCAGGTTGGGATACCGCCAAATGTATGTGTCATGAAATTGCTCCTTGCTGTTAGTGAGTTTCGGTGAAGTTGTTGCTTTGTTGATGGGATGGAGTTTGAAGCAAGTCCGATTTTTTATTAAGAGCCAACTGTCAGCAAATTAAAGTGACAAATGTCATATCAGTTCAGGTGGCTGTTTTGTTCACTCTGATGCAGTTAATGAGCTGCTTGATAACGACTTACAAAATTGTTGTGCGGTTGTGTGTCGCAGCGCACTGAAGTCCAGGTGCGAAACCGCGAGACTGCACCGAATGTCACCAACAATGTGTGATCAGGTACAAAATAACCGGAGAAATAAAATGAAAAGTCTTAGAGAAATTAGCAGGGCCATGCCAATCATTGGCGCGCTGCTGTGCTGTGCTGTTTTGGCTGCCTGCGGCAGCGGCGGCCAGGCACCAATATTGGGTTTGAACACAGATACGGTCGTACCGGTCACGCCCCCGGTAGTCATTGCTGCGCCAACAGTGTCTGCAGTAGCGCCAGCAAACAACTCTACTGGCGTTCCGTTAAACAACGTCATTATCGTCGCTTCGTTCAGCGAGCCGGTGGCGCCGATAACCGGCACGGCCAGCTTTACCTTGACCTGCTCGTCTCCCTGCGTTAGCCCCGTCGGAACTGTGGCACTGGATCCGACCAATTCAATTGCATCCCTCACGTTAGCCACTGGAACTGTACTTATGCCCGGCACCTTGTACACGGCTACCGTAACTGGTGTCAAGAGCTTAACGACAGGCCTTGCTTTAACAAGTCCTTATAGCTGGTGCTTCACAACCGGACTGACAACCAGCGCCACCCGACCGAGTGTCATCATGACCGCGCCGCTGACAGCAACTCCACCGGCAACGCTGGCGGCTAATGCCGCAATATCGGCAAGCTTCAGCCAGGATATGGCACCGGCTTCAATCAGCGGTTCCAGTTTTACCTTGAGCTGCACGGCACCTTGTGTGGCACCGTCTGGAAACGTGAGTTATATCACCGGCAGCAGAACGGCAGTCTTTTCTCCTTCAGCAGCTTTGGCAGTGGGAACTTTATATACCGCAACGATTACTACCGGTGCGACAGATTTGGCAAGCAATGCATTGGGCGGAAATCAGGCCGCATTGCCAGCGGCGAGTAATTATGTATGGAAATTTACAGCAGGTACCGCTACGCCGGTCGCCCATGTCACTGTGGTATCGACCAACCCCGGCGCGAATGCAAACGGTGTTTGCACAAACGCAGCAATCAATGCGCAATTCGGTCTTCCTGCAGGTTTACGTATGGATCCGACCAAGGTCAATAATGCGACCTTTGTGATTACCGGACCAGCGCCAGCATTCACCCATGTTGCGGCCAGTTCAGTAGTGTTAGATGCGTCGACCGGAACGATCGCGACCTTTACGCCGGTAGCGCTCGTCGCAGGTCAAACTTACACGGCAACGATTGTCGGTGGAGCGAACGGTGTGGCAGATCTGGCGGCACCTGCCGACACGATGGTGGCCAACTACAAATGGAATTTCACTGCTGCTTCCTGCACGGTTCCGCCGGTAATCAATCTTGGCAGTGCCTCGACATTTGGCGAATTTGGCGGCGGCGCAGGGATGACCAATCGGGGAATCTACACAGTCATCAATGGCAATATAGGGACAACTGCTGGATCAACTCTGGTGACCGGATTTCATGATACTCAACCTAACTGCAGCTATGACGAAAAGCCATTGAATATTGGCGCAGTCAATGGCTTGATCTTTACTAAACTATCTACCCCGCCTGCCGGATGTGCTGAAGCGAATGCGAGCACGGAACAAGTTGCCTTTGCAGCGCGCGCCGACACCTTGGCCGCTTATAACCAGTTAGTGGCAATGCCCGCTGGCCCTAATCCCGGCGCCGGTAATCTCGCCAATTTGACTCTGGCGCCAGGTGACTACACTGCCGCCTCCGGATCGTTCATGATTGAAGGCGGTAATTTGACTCTCGATGCACAGGGTAATGCGAATGCGGTGTGGGTATTCCAAATGGCCAGCACGCTGATTGTTGGCGGTCCAGGTGCTGCTGCTCCGGCAAGCATCATTCTGGCTAACGGTGCACAGGCCAAGAACGTGTTCTGGCAGGTCGGCAGCGCGGCAACGATCAATGCTGGCGGTGGCGGAACCATGGTTGGAACGATTATCTCGCAATCGGGCGTTACGATCTCAACAGCAGGCAATGTCGCATTGGTTACGTTAAATGGCCGGGCCTTGTCCCTGGGCGCATCAGTCACGGTCGTCAACACCGTCGTGAATGTTCCTTCGCCATAAAAAACCTGCCAGGTCTTTGCCATCCGGTAAAGACCTGGCAAGACCCGAAAAAAATTTAAAGAATTGATTTTATAAAATATTGAGGAGCAAAAAATGAAACATTTAGGATCTCTGACCCTGCTGGCGGCCGCGACATGCGTGACGCCGTTTGCAGTAGCACAAAATTCGACGGACTCGTCCAACTCACAAAATTCGGCAGCCTGGTATATGGGTGCAAACATTGGCCAATCCAAAGCGAAAATTGATAACAACAGCATTCACGACGTATTGATCTACGACGGCGCAACGTCTGTGTCGATCAGCGACGATAACCGCGACACGGGCTACAAAGTTTACGGTGGCTACCAGATCAACGACAACTTTGCGATTGAAGCCGGCTTCTTTGATTTGGGTAAATTCAGTTACCTGGCAACCACGGTGCCGGCTGGCACTGTCAATGGTGACATCAGATTGAAAGGCTTGAATCTCGATCTGCTGGGATTTATTCCATTAACTGAAAACTTTTCCGTGTTCGGTCGGGTCGGCATGAACTATGCACAGGCGCGTGATAACTTCAGCGCATCAGGCATAGTCGCAATCACGGATCCCAATCCAAGCAAGCGAAGCCTGAACTACAAATTTGGACTGGGTCTGCAATATCGACTCACCCAGGCGTTGGCAATACGTCTGGAAGCTGAGCGAAATCGGGTCGATGATGCAATCGGCAATAAAGGCGATGTCGATCTGTATTCTGTCGGTCTGACTTATCGATTTGGTCAACAGACTCAGATGCATGCAGTAGCGCCAGTGCCTGTTGCGCCCGCACCGGCACCAATTGTCGAAGTTGTGCCAGCGCCTGCGCCAGCTCCAATGCCAGCACCGCCGGCAGCGCCAATGAAAGTTTCATTCTCGGCCGATTCCCTGTTCGGCTTTAATCAGTCAGACATCAAACCGGAAGGCCGTCAGGCGATTGATGATTTCTCTGCCAAGCTGCGTGGCACCAGCTTTGACCACATTACGGTGACGGGTCATACCGATCGAATTGGCTCGCATGCCGATAACATGATTCTGTCGACCAAACGCGCTGAAACGGTGAAGAAATATCTGATCGATTCTGCCGGTATTCCCGCTGAAAAAATCAACGCAGTCGGTGTTGATGGAGCGGACCCTGTCACCAAGCCAGAAGATTGCAAGGGCAATAAAAAGACCAAAGCTTTGATCGCCTGTTTGCAACCTGACCGACGAGTCGATCTGGAAGTAACTGGCACGAAATAAGTGGAACAACAAAATGCGCCCCAGGGCGCATTTTTTATCTTCGCAAGTCCAGACTACGCGTGACAATACCGGGCTAACGTTAACAAAAAATGCAATTTCACCAATATTTCAGACGCTTTTGCAGGTAATTCGTGGATTTTCTTCGAGATTGAATCATTCTTGATCGTCTCCAATGACAGAAATCCGTACAATAGCGGTTTGAATTTTAGCAAGTGAACAGCATGTCAATACAATGGTTCCCCGGTCACATGAACGCCGCCCGCAAAAAAGCGGCGGAGACCATGGAAAACACCGACCTGGTCATCGAAGTGCTTGATGCGCGCATTCCGCAGGCAAGTTGCAATCCGATGGTCGAACAGTTGCGCAATTTCCGCCAACGTCCCTGTCTGAAGATTTTAAATAAAAGTGATCTGGCTGATCCCGATGCAACCGCAGCCTGGCTGGCGTTTTACAATGCCCAGAAAGGTGTCAAGGCCGTCGCGCTCAGCTGCAAGAAACCATCCGATGTCGCCAAGGTGACCGGATTCTGCCTGGCACTGGCCCCGCATCGCGCCGTGCCCACCAAGCCGCTGCGCATGATGATTATGGGCATACCCAACGTCGGCAAATCGACATTAATGAATGCCTTGCTCAAAAAACGTGTTGCGCCGGTCGGCGACGAACCAGCAGTGACAAAAGTCCAGCAGCGTTTATATCTCGGTAAAAACATGATTCTGGTGGATACCCCGGGTATGTTGTGGCCCAAAATTGCCCATCCTACTGACGGTCTGATGCTGGCTGCCAGCCACGCAGTTGGCGTAAATGCCTTGATTGAAGAAGAGGTCGCCACCTTCCTGGCTGAACTGGTGTTGGCGCGTTATCCGCAGTATCTGACCAATCGCTACGGGATGGATGTGGCCGGTATCGATGCGGTTGACGTGATTGAAGGCGTGGCCAAAAAACGTGGCTATCGACTCAAAGGCGGTGAGTGGGATTTTGAAAAGGCGGCGCACACCTTGCTGCTGGATTACCGTAGCGGCGCCTTGGGCCGAGTCACTCTGGAAACGCCGCAAAGCCGGGAAATTTTATTGGCCAATTATGTCCCGCCGGTGTTGCTGGGACAGGGCAAGGTCACCGATACCGAAGTTGGTGAGCAGGGCAGGGACACCGTGTTCACGGATTCGGGCAAAGAATAAAGCAGTCAAAGAATGAATTGATCTACCGCGAAAAATATTTTGGATTGGAACAGTGATGAGTATTAAATCAGACGCATGGATACGCCGCATGGCGCAGCAAACCAATATGATCGAACCATTCGAACCTGGCCAGGTGCGCATGCAGGATGGGCAGAAGATCGTCAGCTACGGCACCTCATCGTATGGCTACGATATTCGCTGTGCCAACGAATTCAAAATTTTCACCAACATTAACAGCACCATCGTCGATCCGAAAAATTTTGATGAGAAATCATTCGTCGATTTTCAGGGCGACGTCTGCATCATTCCGCCGAACTCATTCGCACTGGCACGCACGGTCGAGTATTTCCGGATTCCGCGCAACGTGTTGACGATTTGCCTCGGTAAATCGACCTACGCGCGGTGCGGCATCATTGTCAATGTCACGCCGTTTGAACCCGAGTGGGAAGGCTATGTAACCCTGGAATTTTCCAACACGACGCCACTACCGGCAAAAATTTATGCTGGCGAAGGGTGCGCACAAGTGCTGTTTTTTGAAAGTGATGAAGTGTGTGAGATGTCCTACAAAGACCGCAATGGTAAGTACCAGGGCCAGGTTGGTGTAACGCTGCCCAAGGCATAACCATGATCCTGCAGACATTGAAGATGAGCCTTTTCCGGGTATTCTTTGTTTGCCTGTTCTGTCACCTTGCTCCATTGTGCGCGCAGGAACTGCCTGCCAATGTCGTGCAGTCCCTCCAAAAAGTGCATGTGATGCCCGAATCGATGGGGGTCTATGTGCAGGAAATTTCCCCAAATTCATCCTCGGGCGTGCCGCTCATCAGCTGGCGCGCCAATGCGCCCATGCAACCGGCTTCCACGATGAAACTGGTAACCAGTTACGCTGCGCTCGATATGCTGGGTGCGGGCTATGCGTGGAAAACCTCGGTGTATATGACGGGGCATCTGGATGGCGATGTCCTGGTCGGTGACCTGATTTTGCAGGGCGGAGGCGATCCACATCTGGTGCTGGAAAATTTCTGGACGCTGCTGCGGCAGATCCGCGCCAAGGGGATACGGGAAATTCAGGGAAATCTGGTCATCGACAATGCGTGGATGGAACCGCAGGTTTTTGACGCCGCCGAATTTGATGGCGATCCCACCCGTCCCTACAATGTTGGTCCAGACCCGATGCTGGTAAATTTCAATGTACTCAGTCTGGTATTGCGGCCAGATGGCAATAGCTTGCGGGTTGAATCTCAAACGCCGTTAGCGTTGCAAAGTGCAGTCAACGTGACACTTGTATCCGGCGCGTGCGGCGATTGGCGCAGCAAACTGACGCCGACCTTTAGTCTGGTGAATCAGCAAATCAAAATAAATCTGAGCGGCAGCTATCCGCTTGGCTGCGAAGAAAAAACCTGGATGTTGCAACCCTACCCATTGTCACACGGTGATTATGTCGGGGTCCTGTTTCGAGGCTTGTGGAAAGAGCTGGGTGGGCAATTGGACGGCAACGTCGTTCCCGGCGTCGTGCCGGTCGCAGCTCAGCCAGTGACTGATATGCAATCCGAACCTCTGCCGGACATCCTGCGTGACATGAATAAATACAGCAACAATGTGATGGCGCGTCTGGTAATGCTGACACTGGATAAAGAAGCCGCACAGTCTCCGGCGAATGCTCAGCGCGCCGCCCAGTTGACGCAATTATGGTTTGCGCGATTGGGTATCGAAGCAGAGGGACTGCAGCTGGACAACGGCAGCGGATTGTCGCGTAATGCGCGGATCAGTCCTGCGCAAATGGGGCGCATGTTAAATCATGCATTTGCCTCGACTGTCATGCCCGAGTTCATGGCATCGCTACCGCTGTTGGGTGTGGATGGCACGATGCAAAAACGGGCGGCAAGTCTGAGCGTGGCCGGCCATGCCCATCTAAAGACGGGCGGTTTGGAAGGGGTGCGCAATTTTGCCGGTTACCTGCAGGCTGTGTCAGGCAGGCGGTATGTGATTGTCTGTTTTGTGAATGACAAAAATGCCAGACAAACTGAAGCCGCTCAGGATGAATTAATGCAATGGGTTTATGACCATGGTTGAAGGAATCTTGTGGGACAACGATGGCGTGCTGGTGCACACCGAAAAATTATTTTTTCAGGCCAATCGGGATCTGTTTGCGCGCTTTGATATCGACCTCACCGAACAGCATTTTTTTGACTGGTATCTGACTAAAAATCACGGTGCCTGGCATTTATTGACCGAACACACGCCTGAGCAAATCCGGCAACTGCGCGTGGAACGCGACCAGTTATATACGCAATACCTGCAGGCCAATACCGAGCTGGCGATTGAGGGAGTCGGGGCATTGCTGACCGGCCTGGCCGCGCAGGTGCCGATGGGCATCGTGACCTCATCGAAACGCGAGCATTTTGATTTGATCCACGACCGTCTGGATTTTGTGCGCCATTTTCGTTTTGTGATCACCGACGAGATGGTCAGTGTCAGCAAGCCGTCTCCCGAGCCGTATTTGTTGGGCCTGACAAAATTGGGATTGGCTGCGTCGAAATGTCTGGTGATTGAAGATTCACCACGCGGGTTGCAGGCGGCGCAGGAAGCGGGAATTCGCTGCATCGTACTGCGTCATAAAATGATGTTGGATTTTCCGTTTGATGGTGCGTATCGGGTCGTGGAATCGGTCGATGAATTGACGCACGAAATACACGCTTTATTGAAGGACTCGTATGACTGAATCAAATATCCAGCAAGGAATACTTCAGGCGATTCCTGCGCATGCCAATTATCTGAGCTTTAATCTGCGTTCCGGTGCCGACTACCGAGGGGCATTGCAGCAGGTTGCCCGGCTGGTTGATGGCGACAAAATTGTGCTCGGCATCGGATTGAGCACCGTCGTCGCGTTAAACAAGCAAGTGAAGAACTTGCGTGATTTTCCGGTTTTTAAAAATGCGAAAGTAACTTTGCCAGTAAATAAGGCCGCAATCTGGTGCTGGTTGCGCGAGAGCGAGCGAGGCGCATTGGTTAAGCAGACACGGCTGGTGGTTGATGCCTTGTCTGATGCGTTTGAATTGGTTGGCTGTGTTGACGCATTCAAGTTTGACAGCGGCCGCGATTTGACCGGCTACGAAGACGGCACCGAAAACCCGGTGGATCTGGCAGCACTTGATGCGGCTATCGTGCGCGATCAGGGAGAAGGGCAAGATGGCGCCAGTTTTGTAGCGGTGCAGCTGTGGCTGCATCACTGGGATCAATTTAATTCGATGAGCACCGGGCAGCAGGATAATGTCATCGGCAGACGCATCAGTGACAATGAAGAACTCGATGATGCCCCGGAATCGGCGCACGTCAAACGTACTGCGCAGGAAAGTTTTGAGCCGGAAGCCTTTGTGTTGCGTCGTTCGATGCCGTGGTCGCAAGGCGAACAATCAGGATTTTACTTTGCCGCATTTGGCAAGACTTTGGACGCCTTTGAAGTGCAATTGAAACGGATGTCTGGTGCGGAAGACGGCATCGTGGATGGATTGTTCAGTTTCAGTCAGCCGCAAACCGGCAGTTATTTTTGGTGTCCGCCGATGCGCGATGGGGTGCTGGATTTATCGCTGATTTTAAATTAGAATGATGCGTGATGTTTGATGCATCTCCACAGGTGGACGGTAATCATGAGAACAACTCTTTCAATTGATGATGATGTACTGGCGGCTGCGAAAGGTCTGGCTGAACGACAACACAAAACGGTTGGCGAGGTTCTTTCAGAATTGGCGCGACAGGCGCTTCAACCTGGGTCTGCAGGTAAACGAATTGGCAAAAGCAAGCGAAATGGAATCCCGCTTTTGCCAGTGCGATCTGATGCAGGCGTGGTGACGTTGGAAATTGTCAATCAACTTCGTGATGATCTGAACTGATGCGTTATCTGCTTGACGTGAACGTCTTGATTGCATTGATCGATCCTGCACACATTTGCCATGATGCTGCACATAATTGGTTCGCTGGGAAAGGCTGCAAAGAATGGGCAACATGTCCCATTACTGAAAATGGCGTGCTTAGAATAGTTGGTAATGCTCGTTATCCAAATTCGCCTGGAAATCCAGTTGCAGTCTTGCGGTCACTAAAAGGTTTATGTGAATTGCCAGGACATGTGTTTTGGGCAGACAACATTAGTTTGCGCGAAACAGCTCGTGTGCATGCAAAAAGCTTACTTAATTCTGAACATTTAACTGATACCTATTTATTGGCATTAGCCAGTTCCTATGGCGGTCAATTGGCAACATTTGATAAACGATTAGTCGTTGACGCAGTTCAAAATGGGAAGCAGGCACTGCATCTGATTAAGTAGCTCAGCGCTGAGCTTTAAAGACCAATCTCTCTTACGTGAGAAAACCAAGTGACTAAATCCTACATTTCCAAACTTACCGAAGCCTGGCAGAAAAATAATTCTTTGCTGTGCGTTGGCCTGGACCCGGATATCAGCAAACTGCCTGCGCAGTTTCAAACTCAATCTGATGGCATCTTTGAATTTTGCCGCGCCATCATCGATTCCAGCGCTGACCTGGTTTGCGCCTTCAAACCCCAGATCGCCTATTTTTCTGCATTGCGTGCCGAGCCGCAACTCGAAAAAATTTGCAGCTATCTGCGTGTGCATTACCCGCACTTGCCGATTATTCTGGATGCCAAACGCGGCGATATCGGTGCCACAGCGGAGCAGTACGCGCGGGAAGCATTTGAGCGATATGGCGCTGACGCGGTAACGGTCAATCCGTATATGGGGTTTGATTCTGTTGTGCCTTATTTAGAGTGGCATGACAAAGGCTGCATCGTATTGTGTCGCACTTCCAATCCGGGCGGTTCGGATCTGCAATTCCTGCAGGTCAATGGTCGCCCTCTGTACCAGCATGTGGCTGACCTGGTCGCAAACAAGTGGAACAGCAACGGGCAATGCAGCCTGGTGGTGGGCGCGACCTTTCCGGAAGAAATCCAGAAGGTGCGCAAGATAGTCGGCGACATGCCGCTACTGGTACCGGGAATCGGCGCGCAGGGCGGGGACATAGCGGCGACCGTCGCGGCCGGGAAAACAGCAAAAGGCGGCATGATGATTAATTCCTCGCGGGCGATCCTGTTTGCAAAACCCCGCGATGGGGAATCGTTTGTAGAGGCCGCGCGGCGTGTCGCGCAGCAAACCCGTGATGAAATCAATTTGTATCGATAACGGATCAAGGCTTATCAATAAGCCATCACTTGATCGCCCTCAGCGGGCAAATCTTCAGCGCCTGCAGTCAAGCATGCAATGACATTTCCATAAATTTGCCGGCGAACTCAAATTTCTTTTCGCTGACAGCTTTTTGGGGTGGGGCGCTTGATGTATAATTTGAATTTCCCGCTCGTGCCGCATGGCACCATTCGCAATGACTAAGTATGTATTCGTAACTGGTGGGGTCGTATCCTCACTCGGCAAAGGCATAGCCGCTGCTTCCCTCGCTGCGATTCTCGAATCGCGCGGCCTCAGAGTCACCATGTTAAAGCTCGATCCCTACATCAATGTGGATCCCGGCACCATGAGTCCCTTCCAGCACGGCGAAGTTTTCGTCACCGATGACGGCGCCGAAACTGATCTGGACCTCGGCCACTACGAGCGCTTTATTACAGCGCGCATGAAAAAAATCAATAATTTCACGACCGGACAGATTTACGAATCGGTCATTCGCAAAGAACGGCGCGGCGAATATCTCGGCAAGACTGTTCAGGTTATCCCCCATATCACCAACGAAATTCAAGACTTTATTCGGCGCGGCGCCGATGGTTACGATATCGCGATGGTTGAAATTGGCGGTACTGTAGGTGATATCGAATCGCTGCCGTTTCTCGAGGCAGCACGTCAGTTAAGTTTGCGTTCGCCAAAAAATACCGTGGCATTCGTGCATTTGACCTTGGTACCGTATTTGGTTTCTGCCGGTGAACTGAAAACCAAGCCAACCCAGCACAGCGTGCAGAAATTGCGTGAAATCGGTATCTCTCCCGACGCGCTGTTGTGTCGCGCGGACCGCCCGATCCCGGAAGATGAGTGCGCGAAAATTTCGCTGTTCTCGAATGTTCACGAAGAGGGCGTCATTTCCTTGTGGGACGCAGACACGATTTATAAAGTACCGCAGATGCTGCACGACCAAGGCCTCGATGACTTGATTTGCGAACGCCTGGCAATTAACCCGAAACCGGCCGATCTGTCGATGTGGACCAGGCTGATTTATGCTCTGGAAAATCCAAAGTACGAAGTTACCATCGGCATGGTCGGCAAATATGTTGAACTGACCGAGTCCTACAAGTCGCTGACCGAAGCACTGCGCCACGCCGGAATCCATACCGAGAGTCGTATCAACATCGAGTATGTTGACTCCGAAGACATCGAGCGTGATGGCACCAAGGCTCTGGAAAAATTTGACGGCATCCTGGTTCCTGGCGGTTTCGGCAAACGCGGTGTGGAGGGTAAAATTCGCGCCGCCCGTTATGCACGCGAGCACAAAATACCGTATCTGGGTATTTGTTTGGGGATGCAGGTCGCCCTGATTGAATATGCCCGTAATATGGCAGGCTTACAGCAAGCCAACTCGACCGAGTTTGACTTGACGACCGAACAGCCGGTGGTGGCCCTGATCAATGAATGGCAAAACCACGATGGCAAAGTTGAGCAGCGCGACGAAAATTCTGATCTCGGTGGCACAATGCGCCTCGGCGCGCAAACCTGTGCGGTCGTGGCGGGCACGTTGGCATCTGAAATCTACGGCCCTGAAGTGACCGAAAGGCATCGTCATCGCTACGAAGCGAACAACCATTACCTGCATCGGGTTGAAGAGGCTGGTCTGGTTGTATCGGCGCGCACACCGACCGAAGATTTATGTGAAATCATGGAATTGCCGCGTTCGGTACATCCCTGGTATATGGGCGTTCAGTATCACCCGGAGTTCAAGTCGACACCGCGTGATGGTCACCCCCTGTTTATTTCGTATGTAAAAGCTATTTTGGCGAACAAGGAAGCAAAATGAAACTATGCGGATTTGAAGTCGGTTTGCAGCACCCCCTGTTTTTGATTGCCGGGCCCTGTGTCATTGAATCGCGCCAGATGGCGATGGACACCGCGGGTCAATTGAAGGAAATCACAGCGGCGTTAAACATTCCATTTATTTATAAGTCTTCGTTTGACAAAGCGAATCGTTCATCGGGATCCTCGTTCCGCGGTTTGGGTATGGAGAAGGGCCTGGAAATTCTGGCGGACGTTAAGCGCGAAATCAATGTGCCGGTGCTCACCGATGTGCATGAATTACATGAGATCGCAGCAGTCGCAGCGGTGGTCGATGTTCTTCAAACACCCGCATTCCTGTGCCGTCAAACCGATTTTATCGAAGCCTGCGCGACGTCCGGCAAGCCGGTGAATATCAAGAAAGGTCAGTTCCTGGCCCCGCATGACATGCAGCATGTCATTAACAAGGCGCGTGCCGCAGCGGCAGCCAAGGGATTGCCCGACCAATTCATGGCCTGCGAACGTGGCGCCAGTTTCGGCTATAACAATCTGGTTTCAGATATGCGCTCGTTGGCGATCATGCGTGAAACCGGATGTCCGATTGTGTTTGATGCGACCCATTCTGTGCAGCTACCCGGCGGTCAGGGCACTACGTCCGGTGGTCAGCGTGAGTTTGTTCCGGTATTGGCGCGTGCCGCAGTTGCGGTCGGCATTTCCGGCATCTTTATGGAAACACATCCGGATCCGGCCAATGCCAAATCTGACGGACCGAATGCAGTACCGCTGGCGCGCATGAAGGAATTACTGGCAACGCTGACGGCGCTCGATCAAATCGTCAAGGCGCAGGGATTTATGGAATCCAATTTCGCCTGAATCTGTTTCAATTTAACCGATACCAAACTTGTCAAGTTTGGTATTTTTTTGCTGTTTGAATTCGTTCTGACTTTTTTTATTTACTAGGAGTTCTACATGAGTGCAATCGTTGACATTATCGGACGTGAAATTATGGATTCACGCGGCAATCCCACCGTGGAATGCGACGTGCTGCTGGAGTCTGGTGTAATGGGCCGTGCTTCGGTTCCGTCCGGTGCCTCAACCGGATCGCGTGAAGCGATTGAACTGCGTGACGGCGACAAATCCCGCTTTATGGGTAAAGGCGTCTTGCGCGCCTGTGAACATATCAATACCGAAATTGCCGAAGCAATCATGGGACTCGATGCCAACGAACAGGCATTTTTGGATCGCACTCTGATCGATTTGGACGGCACTGAAAACAAAGCCCGCCTGGGTGCCAACGCGATGCTGGCAGTATCGATGGCGGTGGCAAAAGCTGCCGCTGAAGAAGCCGGTTTGCCCCTGTATCGTTATTTCGGCGGTTCGGGAGCCATGCAGTTGCCTGTGCCGATGATGAACGTGATCAACGGCGGCGCCCATGCTGACAATAATCTGGACATCCAGGAATTCATGATCATTCCGGTCGGTGCACCAAGTTTTAAAGAAGCGATTCGTTACGGCGCGGAAGTCTTTCATCATCTGAAAAAAATCCTGCACGACAAAGGCCTGACCACGGCAGTCGGCGACGAAGGCGGTTTTGCGCCATCAGTGGCAAATCATGAAGAAGCGATTAAATTGATTATTCAGGCCATCGAATCTGCCGGTTACACGCCAGGTACGCAAATCGCTTTAGGTCTGGATTGCGCAGCCAGCGAATTCTACAAAGACGGCAAATATCATCTGGAAGGCGAAGGCCTGGTTCTGTCGGCGACGGACTTCACGAATTTACTGGCGACCTGGTGCGACAAATACCCAATCATTTCAATTGAAGACGCCATGGCCGAAGGTGACTGGGATGGCTGGGCCACCTTGACCAAAGTATTGGGCAAAAAAATTCAATTGGTTGGCGACGATTTGTTTGTTACCAACACCAAGATTCTCAAAGAAGGCATCCAAAAAAATATCGCCAATTCCATTTTGATCAAAATCAATCAGATTGGTACCTTGACTGAAACGTTTGCAGCGATTGAAATGGCCAAACGCGCTGGCTATACCGCAGTGATTTCGCATCGTTCTGGTGAAACCGAAGACAGCACCATCGCCGATATCGCGGTTGGTATGAATGCTCTGCAGATCAAAACCGGCTCAATGTCGCGTTCTGATCGTATGGCCAAATACAACCAACTGTTGCGTATTGAAGAAGATTTGGGCGATATTGCTAGCTATCCGGGTCGGGATGCGTTTTATAATCTGAAGTAATCCAATCCTACCCACACTGCCATGCGTTTTATCGCCGTCGTCCTGACTTCCCTGTTAGTGCTCATCCAGTATCCACTCTGGCTGGGCAAGGGAGGTTGGTTGCGGGTCTGGGATATGGAACATCAGGTTGGCGTGGCGCATGCCAGGGTGCAGGAGCTCAAAACGCGCAACGCCAAGCTCGAATCGGAAGTCAATGATTTAAAAGATGGGACTGACGCCGTAGAAGAACGCGCCCGCTATGAATTGGGGATGCTGAAAAAAGGCGAAGTGTTCATTCAAATCCTGGGTGAGCAACCAAAAACCAATAAGTAAATCACCAGATTGTCGTTTCAATCCTATGACCACACCTGCGCAAGAATTATTCTACGAAGGTAATCGGCTGATGCAGTCGGGTAAAACACTGGTCGCAGAACAATGCTTTCGCAATGCCCTGAATCTGGAACCCAATTTCAGTGAGGCCTGGGCCAATCTGGGGTATTTGCGTTCCAAGGCCGGTGACCTCAATTTTGCTGAAAAGTGCCTGCTGAAAGCGATTTCTTTCAGCCCGGATCTGGAGCAGCCGTATTTGATCCTCGGCGTGATGTTGATGGAGCAAAAGCGCTTTTCCGAATCAGAACTGTTGTACCGGAACTACCTGAACCTGCATCCGAACAGTGCCTCTGCCTGGTCAAATCTCGGGGTATTGCTGGCCTGTTTGAAGCGCGAAGCGGAAGCCGAGCAGTGCTATCACGCCGCGCTGGCCAACGACGAGACGCTGGCCAATGCCAGCTTCAATCTGAGTTATATCCTGCTGCGTCAACGGCGCTGGGAAGAAGGCTGGGACCGGCTGGAAGATCGTTGGCAGTATCCGATGTTGGAAAATCATTTTCAGTTTCCGCGCTGGCGCGGCGAACCATTATTTGGCAAATCGCTGATGATCGGTTTCGAGGCGGGACACGGCGACATGATTTTTTACAGCCGGTATATCAGTGAGCTCAAAGCCCGGGGTGTCAGCAGACTGGCGATGATTTGTCATCCGGGTTTGAAAAGGTTATTTGGCAGTCTTGCCGGGGTTGATCAGCTGTTTTCCTTTAGCGATGAAGTTCCTCCGACTGGCTGGGATTACTGGTCGCCGCCAATGAGCCTGCCGCGCAATTGCCTGACCCGATCCAATAATATCCCCACCCCGATTCCGTATTTGCACGCTGAACCAGCACTGACCGAAAAATGGCATGCCCGATTACCCAAAGACGGATTGCGGGTTGGCCTGGTCTGGCAGGGCAACCCGCAATTTGAGAACGATGCCGACCGGTCAATTGCTTCAGTACAGACACTTATCCCGCTTTCGGCCGTTTCTGGAGTGAACCTGATCAGTCTGCAAAAGGGATTGGGCGAAGCAGAAGCTGTTCCATTCAAGATGATGGCACTAGGTGCCTTGTTGACTGATTTTGCCGAGACTGCTGCCGTGATTCAAAATCTCGATCTGGTGATCAGTGTCGATACTGCTGTCGCTCACCTGGCTGGGGCGATGGGCAAGCCTTGCTGGGTGCTGTTGCCGGATTATCGCTGCGACTGGCGCTGGCACGCTGACAGCGATACCAGCCCCTGGTATCCAAACACAATGACCTTGTTCCGGCAACCTGCCAGTGGTGAATGGGCGAGTGTTATTTTGAAAGTGCGCGATCAGTTGACCGAGTTTCGTCAGTTGAACATGAGGCACGGCTTGTCGGCCGCGCCTTAACTGCCGCTAAATTCCAAGCTCTACTGACAGCCTGCCGCCAATTTATTTTGGATGCTGTTGACCAGCGAGTGTTGATCGCTGGTGTCACCGTCCAACGCCCACACCATGGCACCGCCGATTGCGCCAAACGTCTGACAGGTTTTAGCCAATTTGTCTGCCACACTGTTCTCGTCATCATAGGAAATGTAAATCAGGTTGGTACTGCCCGGATACGTTCCGTATCCCCATGGAGTCAATTGGTAAGTGGAATCATAAAACGTGACATTGCTTTTTTGGATTTTGGTCAATCCATTTACAATCGCCGCGCCGTTGATGCATCTGGAAGAATCTAACAGGCACTTATAGCTGAATAAACCGGCAACAGGTGGACTGCCTGGCGTGTTGCTGCCGCCGTCCAATTCACCGACTGGCGCAGTAGCTGAAGTGATGATTTGTTCTGCGCCCGCTGTGTTGCCAGCAGTGCCAATATACGAACTGCGGCCGTAGGCCGGGAACCCGATTATCAGCTTGTTGACTGGTACTCCATAGTCCACATATTTTTGGATCGATGCTTTGATGCTGACATTCTGATTCACGGCTGCCAGAACCGGATCAACATCCCAGGTTGCCTGAGAATACGATAAGCCATCAAGGTTGCCATTGCTTACGTGGTAGTCGAATGCGCCATGCATGTCGTACTCCATCACGTTGATGCGATCAACATAACTGGCGATCTGTGCCCATGCACCGGCATAGCCTCCCTGAGCCGGATCTTCATCGGCGGCAATTTTGCTGGCATCGGATACGGTTGCAATGCTCAGTAATTTGTCGGTACCCAACTGCGCTCTCAATTTCATCAATAAATCAACGTAGTTTGCCGTGCTGTGCGGGTGATAGATCGGTGGCTGATTTGGTTGCGGGCAATATCCGGCGGGTTTGACATAGTAGGTGTCCGAGCACACTGTTGGCGACGAAGTTCTGGTATTTGCCCACCATTCCCAGTCAATATCGATGCCGTCGAGACCTAGCTGATTGACCAGCTTGGCGGCATTTTCAGCAAAAATGGCGCGCTGTGATTCGTCCATTTTTTCAAAATTAATATCTGGGAAAACAGACTGATTGTCATTGGTCCAGCCCCCAAATGACAACACGACTTTTAGATAGGGATAGCGTTGCTTGGCCTTGTACAGTTCGATCAATTGATAGTAGTCTGCCGCATCATCTGCCGAAACGATCCCGTAGGTTCCGCTGCCATATCCAGGATAAGAATGTGGCGTCGCAAAACTGATGAAGGCGTAGTTGATGGTGTTGAGTTTGGTGAAGGGAATGTCGGTCGGATAGTAAGCCAATCCGTAAACTGACCATTGTTCCTGATAGCCGGCAATCACTTTGCCATTGCCAGGGTCTGCACAGGCGCCGCAGTCGGGATAATTTTGCGGATTCAGCGGATACGGAACACCGTTGACAGACAGTGACTTGATCAGCGGGACCACCGGATTGAGTGGGTCTCCTGTGAACCCCAGCGTCCACGGAACCGTAATCGTTCCTGAGCTTGGATAAAAGGAATCGTGGCCGACTTTGTTGGTGTAGTCCAAGGTGTAAGTGAAACCGGTTGCCTGGTTGCCGGTTTTTGTTATATCAGGAATCGGGTAATTCATCAGCGAGCCGTACCAGAGGCTGGTAGTCAATTCGGCGTTCGAGGTAAATACAATCGTGTTGATTGGCGAAGTCACATTAATATTGCCAATGTTGATTGAGAACGATCCGCTGTATTGACTGCCATTTAAACCGAAATCATAAAACGGTTCGGTGGATGTCGTTGCATTCAATGCTGCCGGATTGACTGCCTTTTTTTGTGTGTGGCTCGGGTTAGTTGATGAATCGGAATTTGATGATCCGCCACAACCGACCAACAGTGAAGTAATAAGCGCGGATTGGGCAAGTAAATAGATTTTTTTTCTTAAGGGTTTATTTGTTCGAGACATAGCTGTTTCCTTTTTAAAATTCATTGAAATAAAATTTCCATTGCGCCTTAATAGAATTACCAGGCGCATCCAATAAAGCCGGGCGAGTCTCGCAACTAGCTATTGTCTTAACAATAAGTAAAAGTCCGGATAGGCAGATTTAATTTATAAAGTGCGAAAATTGCTGTAATTTAAGCAATTTGAAATCGCTGCATAATTTGCGCCAGCGCAAACGCAATATTCCCTAAAGAGCACAGGGGTGCGATAATCACGGCTTGTTATCATTTCATCGGAAATTATTTTGCGTTTTTCCCGCACATCGTGTTTGCTCGGACTATTAATATGCACGTGGTTGATGTCTTCACCAGTAGTTGCCAGCCTGACCCGACCTGTCGCGGACACCGTTGAGCTTGAAGAGTTGACCAGTACCGAAGTAAGAGATCGGCTCGCATCAGGCAGCAATACCATCCTGATTCCGATTGGGGCGACCGAACAGACAGGCCCGTATGTGGCGCTTGGCAAACATAATTTTCGCGTTCATGCCATCGCCGGACAAATCGCGCAAAAGCTCGGCAATACCCTGGTGGCACCAGTAATCAGCTATGTTCCGGAAGGCTCAATCAATCCACCCGTGGCGCACATGCGCTTTACCGGTACGATTTCAATTCCGGATGCAGCCTTTGAGGCGATGCTGGAAGGGGCGGTGCGCAGTTTTAAACAGCATGGCTTTAAATATATTGTGATGCTGGGCGACCATGGCGGCTACAAACCAAACATGGAACGGGTCGCGAAAAAATTAAATAAGGAATGGGCAAATGATCCGCGTTCGCGCGTGATTTATTTGGCGGAATATTATCGCCTGAGTTCTGCGGGCGTCGACGCGATGTTAAAAACACGCGGATTTGGCGATGCCGAAATTGGCGCGCATGGTGGTTTGCCGGATACGGCACTGACGATGGCCGTGGATAAAAATCTGGTGCGCAGCGATGCGATGGCCGCTGGCCCCAAACCGACGGTAAATGATGGCGTAACGGGCGATCCAAGACGTGCCAGTGTCGAACTGGGTCAACTGGGTATCCAGTTGATCGTTGATGGATCAGTGGCTGCAATTCGTGCAGCGATGAAGAATTAATGGATCAGGTTTAATTTTAAAAGACGAATAATGAAAAAAGCATCTCTACTAACATTGACCTTGCTGGCGACTGCGATTTTTGCAGCGCCTCAGGCCACCACGCCCGCCATTCCGACGGGAGTCAAGCCAATTTTAACCGTACCTGGCATGCCGCCAGTCGTTAATCCGCTGAATTTGTACAGTGAAACCGGTGCAAACATGTTTAACCCGGTCGTCAAAGAAGATCTGGAGCGCGTGTATGTGCCCAATCTGCGTTCCAACGATGTCACCGTGATCGACCCGGCGACCTTGAAAGTCATTGATCGGTTTAAAGTCGGTCGCTCGCCCCAGCATATTGTTCCGTCCTGGGACCTGCGCACGCTGTGGGTGGCGAACAATGCCGAAGGTCGCACCGACGGCAGCCTGACACCGATCGACCCGCGCACCGGCAAGCCTGGCCAGGCGATACCGGTTGATGATCCTTACAATCTGTATTTTTCTCCCGACGGAAAATCCGCCATTGTGGTTGCTGAAGCCAAGCACCGTCTGGATTTCCGTGATCCGCAAACCATGCAGATGCAGTACTCAATTGACGTGCCGCAATGCAAAGGGATTAACCACGCCGATTTTTCGATCGACGGTAAATACGCCATGTTTACCTGCGAGTTTGAAGGCAGTATTGCCAAGATTGATCTGGTCAATCGCAGCGTCATCGGCTACCTGAAATTGACCATGCCGAGTACCCGTTTCAGGGCTGCGCCAACCAATACCGGACCGATTAATCCGGCCGATACGGAAATCTGCAGTTCTAAAAAAGGAATGCCACAGGACATTCGCAGCTCGCCGGACGGCAAGCGGTTTTACGTGGCTGACATGGAGGCCGATGGCGTCCATATTATCGATGGTGAATCATTTACCAAAATCGGTTTTATCGCCACGGGTGTCGCAGCGCACGGCATTTATCCGAGTCGCGATGGCAAACAGTTCTATGTGTCAAATCGCGGCTCACACAAAATTCATGGGCCGACGAATGGCAAAGGCAGTGTTACGGTGATTGATTTTGCTTCGGAAAAAATTGTCGCGCAATGGCCGATTCCAGGCGGCGGCAGTCCGGATATGGGTAATGTCAGCGCGAATGGAAAAGAACTCTGGTTGTCGGGGCGATTTGACGATGAGGTTTATCATATCGACACCAGTAACGGTCAAGTCACAAAAATCCCGGTCGGCAAGGAGCCGCACGGGTTAACCGTATGGCCACAGCCGGGCAGATATTCTCTCGGGCACACGGGCAATTTACGTTAATAGCCAGGGTGAATTATGCAAGCAACGAAGATCATTGAATTTGAACGTCCGCAAATGGAAATCGGTTCCAGTTGCGTCAGCCATGCCTGGGCAAAAGTGCCCGATGAGCCGAGTGCAGCGGAAAAAATTCTGTTGAAAGAAAAAATCAGATGCCTGCTTAAAGAACAACAGGCGGTGTTGGTCGCCCATTATTATGTCGACGCAGAATTGCAGGCGCTGGCAGAAGAAACCGGCGGTTGTGTTTCGGATTCGTTGGAAATGGCGCGCTTTGGCCGTGATCACAGCGCGCAGACTTTAGTTGTGGCGGGCGTACGTTTCATGGGCGAGACAGCCAAAATATTAAGCCCGCAAAAGCGCATATTAATGCCGGATCTGGACGCGACCTGTTCTTTGGATCTGGGTTGTCCTGCCGACGAGTTTGCCGCATTTTGTGATGCGCATCCGGACCGCACGGTGGTGGTGTATGCCAACACCAGCGCCTCTGTCAAAGCGCGCGCCGACTGGATGGTCACTTCATCAATTGGCCTGGATATCGTTGCGCATCTGCACGCGCAGGGTAAAAAAATATTGTGGGCGCCGGACAAGCATTTGGGCGCCTATATTCAAAAGCAGACTGGAGCCGATATGCTGTTGTGGCAAGGCTCCTGTCTGGTCCATGACGAATTTAAGGGTGTTGAGCTTGCGCTGCTGCGGGATGAATATCCCGATGCCAAAATTTTGGTGCATCCCGAATCGCCAGAGGCGGTGGTCGCGCTGGCCGATGTGGTTGGTTCGACTTCGCAACTGATCAATGCGGTCAAGACGCTGCCCGCAACGACTTTTATTGTCGCAACCGATAATGGCATTCTTTATAAAATGCAGCAGGCCGCGCCGCACAAAAAATTAATCGTGGCGCCAACTGCCGGTAACAGCGCAACCTGCAAAAGCTGCGCGCATTGCCCGTGGATGGCGATGAACGGTTTGCGTAATCTTGCCGAGGTGCTGGAGAACGGCAAGAACGAAGTATTGGTTGATGCAGAGGTTGGACGTAAAGCCCGGCTGTGCATTGATCGTATGCTGCAATTTGCTGCCGATAAAAAAGCCAACGTGCGTCCCGGCAGTGATCTGGCCGCGGAGCAAAAGTTATTTCAAGGAATAGGACCTGCCTGATGGAGAATCATTTGGTTAAGCGCCTGGTTAACTCGTTTGCACCATTTGATGATGCATTGGTGGCAGCGTTGGCAGCGAACGTGAAAACCGCCCTGGAGGAAGATATCGGCAGCGGCGACGTCACAGGTCTGTTGGTTCCCGGTTCTGCATGGGTGAATGCACGCGTGATCGTGCGCGAGCAGGCCATTTTATGTGGCGCGCCCTGGTTCGAGGCGGTGATGCTGCAATGCCATCCCGACATGCAATTAAGCTGGCATTACGCAGAAGCTGATCTGATGACGCCAAACAGTGCGGTGTGTGATATCCATGCGCCTGCCCGGGCCCTGTTGACGGCAGAACGCAGCGCGCTGAATTTTCTGCAATTGTTGTCAGGCGTTGCGACCAAAACGAATCACTTTGTTCGGCTGATCGAAGGATGCAAGGCCGCCATTCTGGATACCCGTAAAACCTTGCCGGGTTTACGTCTGGCGCAAAAATACGCAGTTCGGGTCGGCGGTGGCGAGAATCAGCGACTGGCGCTGTATGACGGGATCCTGGTCAAGGAAAATCATATTGCTGCGGCAGGTGGTATCAGTGCGGCATTGCAATCCGCGCAGGCATTGCAGGCGGGCGTTGGCATTCAGATTGAAGTCGAATCGATAGCCGAATTGAATGAAGCCCTGGCAGCAGGGGCAACGTCTATTCTGTTAGATAATTTTGATCTGGCCATGATGCGCGAAGCGGTGCGTATTTCAGCAGGTCGCGCATTGCTCGAGGCATCTGGTGGGATCAACGACAGTAGCGTCAGAGGCATTGCCGAGACCGGTGTCGACCGCATTTCCATCGGTGCTCTGACCAAAGATGTGCGTGCCACTGACTATTCGCTGCGTGTCAGTTGATCTGACCTGCCAGTCTCTGTCGATAGCCGCGCCACAGCCCTTCGGCTGAATACAAAAACAATGCGCTCCAAATTATCATGAACCCGATCAATCGGTCAGAGCTGAACGGTTCGTGATAAATCATGATCCCGATCAGAAGCTGAATGGTGGGAGCGATGTATTGCAATATTCCCAAAGTCGACATCGGAATCAGTCGCGCACCGGCGGCAAAGAACAGCAACGGGATTGCAGTGATCGGTCCACCGGCGATCAGCAACCAGGGCGTGGCAGCGCCAGTGGTCCAGGTTGATGTGAACGTACTTTGACCATGCAAATACAGGTAGATGAGATAGGCCATTGCGCAGGGGAATAAGATCATGGTTTCCAGCGTTAATCCTTCCAGTGCGCCCAGCGCAGCTGTTTTGCGCAACAGTGCATAGGACCCGAAAGACAGTGCAAGGGCCAGGCTGATCCACGGCATGTGCATGGTCAAGAGTGCCAGCCAGACTACCCCTGCAGCAGCGATTCCAACGGATGCCCATTGAACCGGCCGAAGCCTTTCCTTCAACAAAATAAAGCCGAGCAGTACATTGACGATCGGGTTAATAAAATAGCCAAGGCTGGCGTCCACGATGCGGCCATTGTTGACTGCCCAAATATAGATAAACCAGTTGATCGACAGCAGAGATGCACTTGCAATAAATCCGTAGAAGACCCTCGGCCTGGAGATCAAGCTCGACAGCCATCCCCATTGATCGCGCGTGGCCATGATCAGCATCAGAAATGGCAATGCCCAAAATATGCGATGCGACAAAATTTCGGCCGGTAAAACGTTACTTACTGATTTGAAATAGATCGGAAATAAACCCCAGGCAAGATAGGAGCAGGTCGCCAGGATGATACCTTTGCGCATAATGATATTGGGAATTGATTTGAAAGTAAGAGCGCGATTCTAACTGAAACGGTTTTATATTGCTGGAGAAGTGTTCGGCGATTCGGGAAAGCGAAATTGATACATCATCTCAGGACTTGCAATGATGCAGATATAAAAAAACCGACCCGAAGGTCGGTTTTTTCTAAGTTACAAATTACTTAGCAGGTGCAGCAGCTGGAGCTGAAGCAGCAGCAGCGTCAGCAGCTGGAGCGGCAGCAGGAGCTGAAGCAGCAGCAGCATCAGCAGCTGGAGCCATAGCTGGAGCAGCAGCTGGAGCAGCTACTTCTGCAGCTGGAGCTGGAGCAGGAGCTGGAGCAGCTTCTTCTTTTTTGCTGCATGCAACTAAAGCGATTGCTAACAAGGATACTAATAAAAGAGATTTTTTCATTTGTGAACTTTCAATGTAGAGATCAATAAAAGGCAGATCGAATTATGCGATGAATAATTACCGGTAATTATCGCTCAATAGGCTTTTTCGATAATTTCACCTGTTGTTACAAGATGAAACTATCGAAAGTTTCCTAGGCAAGTATTATAATGACCTTTTTGTGAAAGTGACAGTATTTGCTGTTGTTTTCCGCCAATTTTCACTAAAAAAACCAATAAATCACGTCGAATCAGGCTTAATTATTCGTTTCTTATTGGAAAATTACCGAATCTAGAAATAATGTATGGTCAGGGGTGTCCGCCATAAATTTCTGGTCCGCTCAGTTTGCCTCATCAAGAATTGATCGCAATCCAACCGTCTTCATACCAGATACACAAAGTTTCCAGCATATCGTTTGACGCGCTGGCAACGGAAGCGCCATCGAGCTCGCGCAGATTGGCCAATTGAACCAACAGGTTTTTGTCATTACCGGTCACGCCAAATGATTCACCATTGATAAATATATTTTTACCGCGGTATAACATGCGCGTTTTGAGAGTCAATTGAATGCCGCGTTGCTTGGCCGAGCTTAAAAATTTGCTGGGTGGCAGCGGTTTTTCAGGCAGGTTGAAGAACACCGATGGTTTTGGCGACGATAAATATTCGCCGATGAAGACCGCAAAATCGTCCTGAGTAAATTCGACTTTCTTTAATTCTCGTGACACCGTATCCAGCATATCTTTGCTGATTTCAGCGGGGTGTTTGCTCACCTTTAAGTCAGTGTCCGAACAACGTCCCGGCAAATCGATCGAGTCGGCCATAAACTGCAAAAACGCCTCGCCTAGTTCCTGATAGGTGGGAGCGCGAAAACCAATTGAATAAGTCATGCACTCGCCAATTGCTACGCCATCGTGTGCGCAGTGCGGTGGCAAATACAGCATGTCGCCAGGTTCTAAAATGAATTCCTGTTCGGGCGCAAAGTTCCGCAAAATTTTGAGGGGCATTCCCTCGACCAGGGTCAGATCTGACTGCGTGCTGATTTGCCAGCGGCGCTGCCCTTTGGCCTGCAGCAGAAAGACGTCATAGGAGTCGAAATGGGGTCCGACACCGCCACCGTCAGTCGCGTAACTGATCATCAAGTCATCCAGCCGGGCATCAGGTAAGAAATTAAATTGCCTTAACAATGCATCGGCTGCCTGATGATGCAGGTTTGCGCCCTGGACGAGCAAGGTCCAGGCTTTCTTGCCAGTGGCGGGCAAGTCGGCAAACGGGCCGCTTTGCAATTTCCATTGATTCTTGAAAAAGGTGATAAGTCGCGATTCGACATCCTCTTGTTTAGCCAGCCCAATTAAATCTTTAAGTTCGATCGGGGCCTGGAACCCTGGAATGGCAGCGCGAATTAATAATGGTTTTTTGTGCCAATAGTCGCGCAAAAATTCTTCTGGGGTAAGATCGCCTAGTAGTGTAAGTTTTTTCATGGGAGTATTATATGGTTGACACAGGGAAATGACCAGTTAGGTATAATCCACGTCCAATCGGATTCGGGTTCATTGAAAGGAAGTAGTATGAAAATCAGTAAAAATACGGTAGTGACTGTTGAATACGTCCTATCCGATGCGCAAGGCAATGTGATCGAGCAAGGCAATGACCCTATGGTGTACTTACATGGTGGCTATGAGAGTACCTTACCCAAGATCGAAGCAGCCCTGGATGGCCAGGAACTCGGTTTCAAGACTGAAATTCAGCTGGAGCCGGAAGACGCATTCGGTGAATACGATGCAGAACTGGTAAAAGTCGAACCGCGCAGCCGCCTTCCCAGCCCGCTGGAAGTTGGCATGCAGTTTGAAGGCATTCCAGACGAAGAAGACGACAGTGGAGATGAACTTATTTTCACCGTAACGGATATTGCCGACGACAAGGTTGTTTTGGATGGCAATCATCCTTTGGCTGGTGTCGCTCTGCGCTTTGGTTTGCACGTGACCGAAGTGCGTGCCGCAACCGAAGACGAGATCAAGCATGAACACGTGCACGACACTTACGGCCATCATGAAGACGATGACGATGACAATGGCGCAGAATATCGCACCCACGTTATTCATTAGCCTGATCCATACCTGAAAATCGCAGCCGGTGTTCAATCCGGTTGCGATTTTTTTCCGCCATTTGAATTTGTAAACTAAGGAATCTACTTAGACAATTAGTCAAAATGCCTCGTCAAACATTTGTACAATGGTCGCTTTTGGACTGGGCGGGATATGGCGCAACGTACAGCACGAGATGGCCTGGTCGATTTTATTGAACTGGTATTTGCCACTTCGCAGACTGGTCTGGCTTATTCAAAAGATGTGTACGATGTCGAGCGGTTCAATTTACTGTGTGGCGCTGCGATCAAGTTTTGCGCCCAAATTTCCAACTATAAAGAATCCGAACTGAGTGACTGGCTGGCGTTGGACCAAGGTTATGCCACACCAAAAGTGGACGTGCGGGCCTTGATATTAAATGCGGATCAACATGTTTTATTGATCAAAGAAACCAGCGATGGCCGATGGTCGTTACCAGGCGGATTTTGCGACGTGGGCGAATCACCATCTGAAGCAGTGTATCGCGAAGTGGGTGAGGAAGTCGGTCTGCAGGTGCGAGTACGGCAATTGCTGGCATTGTTCGATAAACATAAACATCCGCATCCGCCGCAAATTCCACATGCCTATAAAGCTTTTTTTTATTGCGACATACTTGGCGGCACGTTGCTGCAACACACCGGCGAGACTTGCGCGGCCGGCTACTTTCCGATATCCGAATTGCCAGAACTGTCTGTCCATCGTGTGCTGGCGTCTCAGTTGCAAACTCTCCACGAGCACATTGTTGCAGCTCGCAGCGACACATTGTTCGATTAATCAGGGTATTTACCGATAGTTTTTTTGCTTTGAGTGTTCAAAATCCCGGACCGAAATCGCCCAATCTCTGGCTGCGATTAATTAGATGGAGTGAATGTCATGATAAGCAAACAGCCATATGGATCGCTATATGAACGGTCTGATTCTCTACGTCAAAGCTTGAGTCATATTTCGACTAAGGCGCTTGAAATTACCCTTGACTACGCGGTCGAAGCGACGCCTGAACTGGTATCAACAAAGCTGCAATTTGATGACGCAGGAAAGGTATTGGACAATGAATTCAATCGCAATATTCTTATCGGTATTGAAATTGCGTTGCAAACATCTGATTTTGATCGGGCAGCAATTCGAGGCCTGTTCGAAAATGCCACCGATTATTTTTTGAATGCTGAGCCGCAGATCAATTTAATCATGGAAAAAATCCGGTCTGACGGGAAAAAAATAATTCTGGATGGTGTCGATTTAAGCAATCTGAGTTTGCAATGTCTCCATTTTGAGGGCGCGTCTGCCAGGGCTGCGATTTTTATCGGTAGCGCCGTCAAATTCTTGACCGGCGCAGATCTGACTGACGCAAATTTCACCAACGCGTATATGTCATGCGGCCAGTTTGCCGGCACCATTCGAGTGGGCCTGATTATTGAGGGTGCCAAAGTGGACAATGTGACCTGGAATGACCTGGAACACGACAAAGCGGCAACGACGCAATCATCCGCATCGAGTACCGATCAATCTGTCAGCAGTATCACGTTAGAGGCGCCGCCGCGAAGCCGGGCGACTTTTCTGCGATCGCGTTTTTAACAGTGAACCAGCCGTCATCAGCGTTCAGCAGCTTTCTTGAGTCGGTATAACACGTCTAACGCTTCACGCGGACTGAGCATATCTGGGTCGATATTATCAAGCGCCAGTTGCAATGGGTGCTCTGGTTCCTCAATCGCTTCAGCATGTTTAGTGGTGGCGAACAAATCAAACTGTGGTGTGCTTTGTATCGAATGCGCTTCCAGTTCAGCCAGATGCTTTCGCGCAGCGCGAATGACGGGCGCTGGAATGCCTGCCAGCTGCGCCACCTGCAAACCATAGCTTTGCGAAGCCGGGCCATTTTGTACTGCGTGTAAAAAGACGATCGTCTCCTTATGTTCCACCGCCGATAAATGCACATTGTGCGCGGTTGGGTGGGCCTCGGGAAGTTGGGTCAGTTCAAAATAATGGGTGGCGAACAAGGTATAGCTGTTGGTGTGCGTGATCAGCTGCTTCGCGATGGCCCATGCCAGTGCCAGTCCGTCAAATGTTGATGTGCCGCGGCCTACTTCATCCATCAGTACCAGCGAGTTTTCAGTGGCGGCGTTGAGAATGGCAGCTGATTCAGTCATCTCGACCATAAAAGTTGAGCGTCCACCAGCCAGATCATCAGCTGCGCCGATGCGGGTAAAGATGCGGTCAATCGGGCCGATCACGGCCTGATTGGCCGGAACAAAACTGCCGACGTAGGCCAACAAGGTCATCAATGCGACCTGGCGCATATAGGTCGATTTACCGCCCATATTCGGGCCGGTGATCAATAACAGCTTGCGATCTCCATTGAGCTGGCAATCGTTGGCGATAAATCGTTCAATCTGGTTTTCGACCACTGGGTGCCGACCTTGCACAATATCCAGAACCGGCTCGCTGACCAGCTTGGGCGCACACCATTGATGGCGTGTGGCATGGTCAGTCAACGCGACCAGACAATCCAGTTGCGCCAGACCATGCGCCACCGTTTGCAGTTCAACGATGTAGGGCAGCAATTGCTGCATGACCTGTTCATACAAATACTTTTCACGCACCAGTGCACGATCCTGCGCCGACAGGGCCTTGTCTTCAAACGCTTTCAATTCCGGTGTGATGTAGCGTTCGGCATTTTTTAATGTCTGACGACGTCGATAGTGTTCCGGTACTTTGTCGGTCTGGCCGTGCGTGACCTCGATGTAAAAGCCGTGTACCCGATTATATTCAACGCGCAGATTGGCGATCCCGGTTGCGGCGCGTTCGCGGGTTTCCAGATCCACCAGAAATTGCCCGGCGTTTTCCGACAGGCCGCGCAATTCATCCAGCTCCGCGTCAAAGCCCTGCGCAATCACACCACCGTCCCGCACCATCGTGGCAGGTTCAGGCATGATGGCAATTTCCAACAAGTGCTGACAGGCGTCGGGTGTGGCGATGTATTTTAATAATTGTTCGAGCAACGGCGTACCGGCTGCAATTGATTCCAGCACATTCTGCAAAACGGGAAGCTGTTGCAGTCCGGTGCGCAATCCAGCCAGATCACGCGGCCGTGCTGAGCCTAGAGCGATGCGGGTGGTAATGCGTTCGATATCGGGAATGTCTGTCAGCGTGGTGATCAAACTGTCGCATTGATCAGACTCGATCAAGGTCTGGATTGCCTGGTGGCGCGATATTGCCTGCTGTTGCGCACGACCCGGATGATGCAGCCAGTGGCGCAGCAGGCGTGAGCCCATGCTGGTGCGGCAATGATCCAGCAAGGAAAACAGGGTAGGGGATTCCTGTCCGCGGATTGTTTCGGTCAGTTCCAGATTGCGTCGTGTGATGGCGTCCAGTCCGATAAACTCGTCGACTGTTTCCAGCGTCAGACTATTAATGTGTCGCAGGTTGTTGCCCTGAGTCGATTGCAGATAGCGCAACAGGGCACCGGCGGCAGTAATCGCGGCGGTTGCATTTTCGGCGCCAAAGCCGGCCAGGTTCGCAACGCCGAGCTGATCCTGCAAAGATTTTTTCGCATGGGTGAAATCGAAATGCCAGCTCGGCAGCGTTGTCAGCTTGTTGCCCAAGCCAGCAAGCATGTCCTGATTTAATTCGTCGGTGTATAAAATTTCAGCCGCGGCGATCCGCTCACATTCCTGAAGAACCTGGTGGTGCAGCGTCTTTTCAGTGACACTGATTTCCAGCAGGCGCAGTGCCCCGCTGGAGAGTGAAATCCAGGCAAAGCCGACTAAAAGCTGTTTGCGTTGATTGGAAACCGAGATCGCCAGCAAAGGACGTTCGGATTTAGCTGGCAGCAGATCTGATTCAGTCAAAGTACCTGGCGTAATCACGCGCATCACTTTGCGTTCGACCGGACCTTTGCTGGTCGCCGGGTCGCCGATCTGCTCGCAGATGGCAATCGATTCGCCCAGCTTGATCAGCTTGGCCAGATAGGTATCCACCGAATGATAGGGCACACCAGCCATTTTGATCGCATTACCACCCGAGCTGCCGCGCTGGGTCAGCGTGATGCCGATCAGGCGCGAGGCTTTTTCAGCATCGTCAAAGAATAACTCGTAAAAGTCGCCCATCCGATAGAACACCAGAGTGTCTGGGTAGTCTGCCTTTATGCGCAGATACTGCTGCATCATCGGGGTGTGTTTGGGATCTTCGACGGTCATGAATGAATTGGCTGTGCAGGAATCGGCTGTGAGGATGGCACCTTATCATAGTCAATACTTTCGGTCCAGGGATACCCGTTTTGTGAGGCTGCGGCCTTCATGCCGTGCAACAGGGGCCGTCAAATTCTGGCCAGCCAAGCCTGCCCGGCTGACTGACAAAATTCCGGATTGAATACACTTCATCCAATTTCCTTGGCCAGTATGGAAACCGAAGCAAACCATTTTTACATCTGAAATTCATTGTGATTTTCAGTCTCCAAGTCAGACTGGGCGGAATCAACCAACAGCTGAGGATCCGCACCGGTGACATTTAGCCTGCTGTTACCCATTGCGGTGACTCGATTAATTTTTTTGTGAGAAAGGAGAGCTTGGAAACTGCCATCGAGTCTTTGCTTGATGACGGTAACCTGGCTCACAACACCATGCTTCCTATTATTTTGATATCCAATCCATCAAGCGCATCAAGCCCACTCCAATCGGTGGTACGAAGCACTGACCATGAAGTCAGTCCTCAAGAAAACACCTCGAAAATTATTGCGTCGGAGGTGACAGATGCGTCTCCAATCAGCTCCTCATCGACAACATCATCATCGATCAGCTTTTCATCAAGTGCATCACCATCAACCAGGTTCTCATCAAGACCTTCATCGAGTTCGTTCTCTGAAATACCCGCCGTTTCTTCAAAGCTTATTTTCTCTCCATCGGACTATTTCACATCATCGGATACATTAAAGCGAAGCTTGCCGGAATCGTTTTATCGTCATTTCATCGCCCGCTCAGAATCATCCATGCCGCAGGAAACTTCACTGAAGATTCTGGCATCCATGCCGGTTGCTCAGCGGGCACGCCTGCCATTATTTGACAATGCGCACCCCGCCTACCAGAGGCACGTCAGCGCAGCAATTCGCGAGGTGATGTCATCACCCGATACAACTGGGGAAACGGTGGCGCTGAAAAGAGAAATTTTGATTAATGCAATCAATACCGGTCAGCTCGAAAATTCAGAACTCTTCGGCAGGCCGCTCTGTCTGACATCGGTAGATTTGACCAGACTGAATCTGTCAGGCATGGACTTGAGCGGTGCCAACCTGGCCAATGCGAATATGCAGGAACTGAATTTAACCAGGGTCAAATTGAAGGGTGCCAATTTAAGAGAAGCCAATTTGACCGATGCGAACCTGGTTGGGGTGGATTTGACTAAAGCGGTATTGGTCCAGGCCAGACTGGATAATGCCGAGATGAGTGATGTCAATCTGACTGGTGCCGCCTGTCAGAGAGCCAATTTCGACGGCACAAAATTATCGCGTGCGATTTTGAGTGGTGCCACACTGGCTGGTGCTGATTTTGTGGAGGCTAATCTGGTCGGCGTCCACTTTGATCGGTTGGATTTAACTGGAGTCCGTTTTGCCAAGGCCAAATTAGATCGCGCAACTTTTTGTAAATGCAATTTATCTGGAGCTGATTTTAGCGGTGCGACCATGCCCTATGCTGATCTGTCTGCTGCGCATATTGACCACACCCGACTCGCCCATGCAAATTTATTTCAGGCAAACCTGTCCAGGTTGGATTTAAGGAGTGCGGAATTACATGGTGCAAGTTTGGAAGAGGCGGATATGAGCTGGACATGGCTGACAAACAAAGATTTAAGACTGGTCAGGTTAGGATCGACCAATCTGTCTCATGCGAATTTGGAAGGCGCAAATCTGAGTGGATTAAATTTACGGGATAATAATTTTGAATGTTCCAGATTGGTACGAGTCAATTTTAGCGGAGCCAATCTGAGCGGCCTCCGCCTTCAGGGCCTGGACCTGTCCAACGCGATCCTGAGAGGCGCGATCATGTCGCACGTAAATTTAACCGGAGCAGTATTGGAACGAATTGACTTCAGCAATGCGGAGATGGACGGCGCAGAACTGTCGCGCACTGATTTGCGTGGATTGAATTTTACAAAGGCAAAATTGATGGGCACCAAACTGGTTGGGGCTTGCATGGAAGGCAGCATACTTGATGGTGCAAATCTGACTCGCGCGCAATTGAATTTAGCCAATCTTGTCGGTGCGAGAATGCATGGAACCAATGTTGAGTGTTTGAAGTTGCAGGGGACTAAATTGCATCGCATCGAGCCAGCGGCTATGGGTGCGCGACTCAAATCTCAACAAATAGCGCAGTTGCAGGAACAGTTGCAGCGCCTGGTCTCGCCCAGAGTTGGTGAGCGAAATATTGAGATGAAAAGAATGGAGAAGAAATCGAAATGATCTGAATCGCGTAGTCAATGCTATTTATGGCACTGGAATCGTGCTACGTGTTAGTTTTGATTTACGATGAAACAAGATCACCCTAGCGTCGAAAACTGTTTCGTTCATTCGGAACTATTGTCTCGAACCGGATAGGTGGTGTGATTACCATCTTGCCGGTTCTATCGTTCACTTTTTAAGGAGGCTTTTATGGAATATACAAGTCAAGCAACATCGGGGCGGCCCTGGGGTGTGTCCAATAACTGGAGGTCCAGCGAATGGAGGAATGTACCCCTGAGTGACGACGACGAACTTTCTAATGGCAGTTCTGAAGGCACAGTTAAATTGGAACCAAGAACGGACCCGAAAGAACCTATCAATTTGGACATGCGACGGATGGCTGAAAATAGACCGATAGCCAGTCCGCCAAGTCAAAATTGTTTGCAGCGTTTTGGGCGTAAATGCCTATCACCAGTATTGGGTCATAGCTTTGTTAAAGGCCTCGGCGGTTGGGCAATTATATATACTTCTATCTGGCACCGCGAATTACTTGGCGCCCCCCAATACAGCACTCTCGTTGCTGGTGCGCTTGCCTTGCTCATCAGCACAGTTATTTCTCTCAACAATTGCAGAAAAGAGCGTTGGACCAGCGTCTTAGCGGAATCTGTCGGCTACGCGGCAGTAGGCCCCATTTTGGGTATCATTGAGCTGGCACGATGCCAATGTAGTAGTGAGGATTATGAGCCGCAGTTGCAGGCAGTCGGTTACCGCGCGATTCCAGAAGCATAGACAACAGGTTTTGTAGGCGTTGCGCAAGCCGACCATAGCGGCCTGCGCAACGATTCAAATTTCCCTTAGTCGGTTTTATCTATCGTTACCTGCGTCAAGGTTGTCAATGACGTCAATTCATTACAACGAAAATCCACAAATTGTTTGCTGCGCCATGCGTGTATCTGCGCGAATGTTGAAATGCCAAATGAAAAACTGGTCTGCAATGATCAAATAATCCAGTTTCCCTTATATGAATTGCAGACCGGGTGAGGTTGATGGACGGTGCCAAAGTTTTGGCGCTGATTGTTGGACGATACTATTTTCCTGGAAAAGCAAACATTGCAATTAACGGTATTGAAAAACATACGAGAAAGACGCACAGGTAAATTGGTGGGCCCCATGGACCTGCCAGAAAGGATAAGCCAAAACCAATACCAATACCACATAGTGTGGCCCTGACACCGCCGTTGATTTCTCCTTTAGAAGTGGTCACTTCTTCATCTAAAGCCGCCTTAGTTTTGTTTTTTCCCGCTTGTAATAATTGAGAATTTTTATCAGCTCCTGGATTTCCTGCATTGTCGTGAGGTTCAGATGTTTGTACGCTTTTGTGATTTGAATCAAGTTGATACATCATGCAGGACTTCGGCGCTACCTGGGCGTTTTTGGAAAAAAAATTTGGAAATGTCATAGCTATGTTCCTTTCAATCTTCAATCGATATTGTCTTCTGCAAAAAAATGGTCTTCAGCTGGAATATAAAAGCAAAGTCGCTTGCTTACTTCAGGGTCCAGCAGGTGGTGAAGTTACTGTTTTTTTTTGCATCCAACTATGAGTGAAAACACCAGATCCGCTCTGACAGCAACGTCAATGCTGCAGGGCGTGTCAAATTCTTTCGCGGTCAGATTCTGGAAATCCCGTTTTGCAAAACAGGAATCTCCTCATTCAAAGTCGATTTGAATGAGGGGACGTCAGTGTCGCTTCGATTAATCAACCAGCTTGTGATGATTCAATAACGTCTGAATAATCTGGGCATCCACCGCCCTAGTTAATTCCAGACGCGTAGTTAACTGGTTTGGCAGGCGTTGCGCAAGCCGGGCATAATTGGCCTGCGCAACGATTCAAATTTGCCTTAGTCCCTTTGATCTATCGTTGCCTGCGTCATGGTTGTCAATGACGTCAATTCATCGCAACTGAAATCCGGAATTTTTTCCACTGCGCCATGCGTGTATCTGCGCGAATGTTGAAATGCCAAATGAAGAACGGGTCTGCATTGATCAAATAATCCAGTTTCCATTATATGAATTGCAGACCCGCTGACGTTGATGGACGGCACCAAAGTTTTGGTGCTGAATGTTTTATTAAACGAAACTACTGTCATCTAAAAGTGGCTTTTGGGTCAATAACCGCAGCACATCCTACTGTCATCATCATCAAACAGCCCATCGCGAGCTGGTAGGTAATAATAAGTCCCAAAACACCAGCACCGACCGGGCCTGTAATGATGATGGCGGCAATTCCAGCAGCTCCAAGTAAAAGCATTGTCAGTCCGATTCCTCTTCCCCTTAGACTGCCATCGGATGCGCTTGGACTTGAAGGATCCACAGTTTTGTTTTTTCCTGCTTGCGCTAATTGGGAATTTTTATCAGCTCCGGGATTTCTTGCGCTGTATTGAGGTTCAGATGTTTTCACGCGTTTGTGATTGGAATCAAGTCGATACATCCTGCAAGGCGTCGGTGCTACCTGGGCGGTTTTGGAAAAAAAATATGAAAATGGCATAGCTATCATCCTTTCAATCTTCAATCGATATTGTCTTCTGCAAGAAAATGGTCTTCAGCTGGAATGTAAAAGCAAAGTCGCTTGCTTGCTTCAGGGGCCAGCAGGTGGTGAAGTTACTGTTTTTTTTTGCATCGAACTATGAGTGAAAACACCTGATCCGCTCTGATCGCAATGTAAATGCTGCAGGCCGTGTCAAACCCATTCGCGGTCAGAATCTGGAAAGTCCCGTTTTTTAAAACAGCACTCCCTTCATTCAATGCTGCATTGAATGAGGGAATGTCAGTGTCGTCGCGACTAATCGACCAGCTTGTGATGATTCAACAAAGTCTGAATAATCTGGGCATCAGTCTGCAAGACGCCTGCACTGTGCAGCAAGTCAGCATTGGCCAACACAATCTGCAAAGTGTCTTGCCCGGCTGGGAATCCACCGCCCGAGTTGACATGCACAGTAGTTGTGTAACCGCCGCTGCCATTGGACACTTCAGTGAAATGCAAATAATTGGCCAGCGCTGTTGCCGTGGTTGATGACGTCACCCCCGTCAGCAGGTCCGCCAGATTCAGCACGTCGCCGCCATTGCTCGCCGCGTTGCTGTTGAATGCCGAAATGGTTTCGACATGTGGCGTGCCTGGCGTGCCATTGGCACCCAAAGCAAAGATGAACGTATCGCCACCAGCCAATTCTGTCAAAGAATTGGACCCTGAATTGACCAGCGTTGCCGAGCTTGCGTAGGAATTGACGCCGTGACTGTCGGTCAGCGTTGCGGTCATATTGACTACTGCTGCATTGGTGTTCAGCGTGAGCGGCAAAATGCCATTTGCGTAACTATGAATGCCATTGCTCGCATCGACCAATTGACCGCTGCTGTTCTGATGCAGAGTCAGGTTGGTGCCGTCGCTGGCGGTGACGGTCAGTGTGCTGCCGGTGGTGGCCAGCACCGTCTGATCTGCCGCGCCCAGTACCACGGTGCCGTGATGAGGGCCGGTCAACATTACGGTTGGCGAATCGAGTGCATCCTGTATCGCGCTGGCTGTGGCCGACAGGGCGGAGACATTGCCGGCGATATCGGTGGTGGTCGCGCTGACGGTGATGCTTTGTCCGTTGCCGGGGGCAGATTCAGTTAATGCGATCACGCCGTTTGCGTAGCTGTATTCAGAAGAACTCGCCCCGGCGGCGTTTACCAGCACACCCGAGCTGTTCAGATGCAGGTTCAAGGTTTCTGTTGTGCCGTTGTCGGCGACATAAATTTGTACCGTGCCGCCATTGGTCAGCGTGGTTTGTGCGGCGCTGTTCAAGGTGATTGTGGCGTTGACGATTGCGTTGCCGTTCAATTCCGGCGCGGACAGGTAACCGTCATGGTTTGTATCAGTGGTGATGGCCACGACCGGTGCTGCGGGGGCAGCGTTGATATTTTCAACTACCGTGGATGTCGCCGTTGTTGAAACGTGACCATATTGATCGGTTTGCGTGGCACTGATCGTGGCACTGTTTCCGTTGCCTGGATTGGCAATGCTCAGTGTGACTAACCCCGCGCTGTACGTCGCTGCCACATTTGCCGTGGTTCCGGTGATCACGCCCGCTGACGATACTGCCAGTGTCGTGGTGACACCCGCGTCAACGACGGTGATGATGGCTGATCCGCCGCCTGCCAGCATGGCCGTGTTCAGGTTGACGTTTGCTGCAAAGTGTCCGCTGACGGTTTCTGTTGTCACTTCCTTGGCGTTCAGGTAGCCATCGTGGTTACTGTCGCTGGTAATTGCAATGGCAGGTCCTGTGAAGGCTGTGCTCGAAGCATAGGTATATTGATCGACAACAGTCGCCGAAATCGATGCAGTTGACGAACTGGTGCTGACGGGGATGTACACCACGCCGTTGACATAGGTGTAGACCAGACCGCTGGCGTCAACCATATGACCGGTGCTGTTTTGGTGAAGGGTCAGATTGGTGCCGTTCGACTCGGTAACCAGGATGGTTCCACCGTTACTTAAAATGGTCTGGTTTTTACTGTCGAGGGTTACCGTGGCAGTCACCTCACCGGCCTGCGCAGGAGTCAGAATTGACAGTGGCGTAGCCAGTGTCGGTACCGTTGTGCTGTTGGCCGGCACGTTAGCCGTATTGATTGTGCCGATGCTGGCCTGCATGGAAGCCTGGCCGCCCTGATCCCAGTACAGAATCTGTACCGAATGCAGATTGCCCGCGGTGGCTGGTGCGGTAAAGTAAAAATAATCTGCTTTTCCGGATTGATTTGCCGGGACAGTCGCAACCAGATTCCCGTCCACATAAATCTGATAGCCGTCGTCAGCGAAAATCTTCAGCGCATATTGCTGATTTGCCTTCAGTGTTGGCAAGGCGATGGCGCCAGTCATGGTGATAATCGCCTGGTTGGTCGTGCCATAACCGGCGAGCGTCTGGAAATTCGTAGCATAAGGACCGGAAGTTCCAGTGACATTCAACCATTTCGCCAAATTTCCGGTTACGCCGAGATTATTCGTGATGGTTTCATTGCCAGTTCCCGGCGACGTACTCGTCGTATTGAGACCATAGTTAATTTCTGTCGCGGTGAAAGTGGCTGTAGCTGGCGCGATCACTGCCCCTGGAAAGCTGGTTGGCGCGATGGTGCTCGTTGCCAGACCCTTCGTGAGCAGGTAAGCGTCGACTTCGCCTAGCGCCGAGTAGCCTGATGGTGGCGAGCTGATTTGAGATTCGGTAATGCCATAGTAATTACCGATAAGCCCATTCGCGAGCAAGGCGACAGTTGGGGTATCTGGCAGGGTAATTGTTTCGGTTGCGCTGGCGCTGGCTGCCGGGGTGCTATGCCCGCCTGCGTCGGTCAGCAGGGCGGAAACGGAAATGGCATTGCCTGTTCCCGGAGCCGGTTCAGTAATCGTGATGACGCCGCCGGTGTAGGAGTAGGTATGACCTAAGGAATCGACCAGTGCACTGCCGTTGTAGGCCAGATTCACGGTTTGCGTCAGGCCTGCGTCGACTATCGTCAGGTGCACGCTTCCGCCACTGGTCAAGACACTTTGTTGAACCGCATTTAAGGTGATGGTGGCGTCGACGGTAGTTGCACCACCCAGTATCGAGTTGGTTAAGGAGCTGCTGATCGCACCGACTATTGCCACTGCCGGAGCAACTGACGGAGCAGGCGTATATTCGCTTGCAGTCGCCATTGAGCTTGCCGACACGACAGCAGCTGCATCGGTTTCCGTTGCACTGACTGTGATGGTGTTTCCAGATCCGGGTGCCGATTCGCTCAGAGTAATTACTCCGCCGCTGTAGTTGTAGGTCGTTCCTGATCCGTCAACCAAAGCGCCAGAAGCGTTGAGATGCAGATTCAGGTTTTGCGTGACACCGGCATCGGTGACGGTGATCTGCACGGTGCCGTTGGAGAGCAGAGTCGCCTGGCCTTGGGCATCGAGCGCGATGGTTGCATTGACTGACGCGCCGGTGGTTGCCGTACTCAGTTCTCCGTTGACCGCGCCAACAATGGTCACCGCAGGCGTTGAGGCAGGCGTGTATTCCACGGCAGTTGACGTGGCACTGTAGGATGGATTCCCGTTGACGTCGATTTCGTTGGCAGTGATCGAAATGGTGTTGGCATTGCCAGGTGCTGTTTCTGGCAGGGTGATGACCCCGCCGCTGTACGAATAAACCTGATTGGACGCGTCAACCAGATTGCCGCCAGCGTTGATGCTCAACGTGAGGTGCTGGATAACATTGTTGTCGTTAATGGTGATCTGCAACGTCCCACCATTGGCAAGCGTGCTTTGTCCCGCTGAATTGAGCGTCACTGTTGCGTTGACTGTTCCGGGGGTGGTCAAATCTGTAGAGCTGATCAAACCATTGGAATTGGCTTCGACGAAACCGACCGCTGGCGTTGGTGGGGTGGTCAGATCAACCGAATAAGCGACGTTTGCCGATGCATTGGCAATATTACCTGCGGCGTCGGTCATCGATACCTGTGCGGTGATGCTGTCGCTGCTCGCTGCGGCCAGCACATTGCCTGGGATACCAATTGAGTAAGTGCCTCCGGTCTGAACATTGCCGGTGTAGTTGTGACCATCGACTGTCAAAGTGACGATGTCACCGACCGGAACATTCGAAGAAACAGTTCCGGTAATGCTGATTGCAGTACTGCTCGATGCTTCTGCAATGTTTAACGTCGGAATTGCATTGATGCCGATGGTGATGGCCGGTGCGACCAGTTCAACCGTGTAAGGCTGATCCGCCGACGCGGTGGCAGTATTGCCAGCGGCATCGACCATAGAGACGGTTGCATGGATTGAATCCGTGGCAGCACCCGCCAAGACATTGCCGGGTACACCAATCGAATACGTGTGATTAGCCAAAACAAAGCCGGTATAAGGCTGACCATCGACAGTCAGGGTGACCTTATCACCGACTGGTACATTCGAAGAAACGGTGCCGGTGACATTAATCGGATTTGCACTGGCAGCAGCAGCGCCATTCACAGTTGGAATCGCATTGATCCCGATGGTAATGGCCGGTGCGACCAGTTCAACCGTGTAAGGCTGATCAGCCGAAGCAGTAGCAGTATTGCCTGCAGCATCAACCATGGAGACGGCTGCATGGATCGAATCTGCGGCAGCACCCGCTAACACATTGCCTGGCACACCAATCGAATACGTGTGATTGGCCAAAACAAAGCCGGTATAGGGTTGACCATCGACAGTCAGGGTGACCTTATCACCGACTGGTACATTCGAAGAAACGGTGCCGGTGACATTAATCGGAGTTGAACTGGCCGCTTCCGCGCCATTCACAGTTGGAATCGCATTGATGCTGATGGTGATGGCCGGTGCAACCAGTTCAACCGTGTAAGGCTGATCAGCTGAGGCAGTGGCCGTATTGCCTGCAGCATCGACCATGGAGACGACTGCATGGATTGAATCCGTGGCAGCGCCCGCCAAGACATTGCCTGGTACACCAATCGAATACGTGTGATTGGCCAAAACAAAGCCGGTATAGGGTTGACCATCGACAGTCAGGGTGACCTTATCACCGACTGGTACATTCGAAGAAACGGTGCCGGTGACATTAATCGGAGTTGAACTGGCCGCTTCCGCGCCGTTCACAATTGGAATCGCATTAATGCTGATGGTAATGGCTGGCGCAACCAGTTCAACCGTGTAAGGCTGATCAGCCGAGGCAGTAGCAGTATTGCCTGCAGCATCAACCATGGAGACGACTGCATGGATTGAATCCGTGGCAGCCCCTGCAAGTACATTGCCCGGAACACCAATCGAATACGTGTGATTGGCCAAAACAAAGCCGGTATAAGGCTGACCATCGACAGTCAGGGTGACCTTATCACCGACTGGTACGTTGTTCGACACGGTGCCCGTGACACTAATTGGATTTGCACTGGCAGCATCAGCGCCATTCACAGTTGGAATCGCATTAATGCTGATGGTGATGGCCGGTGCGACCAGTTCAACCGTGTAAGGCTGATCAGCCGAAGCAGTAGCAGTATTGCCTGCAGCATCGACCATGGAGACGACTGCATGGATTGAATCTGCGGCAGCGCCCGCCAAGACATTGCCGGGTACACCAATCGAATACGTGTGATTGGCCAAAACAAAGCCGGTATAGGGTTGACCATCGACAGTCAGGGTGACCTTATCACCGACTGGTACATTCGAAGAAACGGTGCCGGTGACATTAATCGGAGTTGAACTGGCCGCTTCCGCGCCGTTCACAGTTGGAATCGCATTGATGCTGATGGTGATGGCCGGTGCAACCAGTTCAACCGTGTAGGCTTGATCCGCTGATGCGGTAGCAGTATTGCCTGCAGCATCAACCATGGAGAC
>JBEONO010000019.1:0-74205 GCA_040544425.1 Oxalobacteraceae bacterium GrIS 1.18 | reverse complement strand
TACGTTTTTTGCTTTCACTCATTTGCTGTCATCCTTTCGAAGACAACAGCTTAAACTACCCGGTGGTTACTGTCTCAAATCGTGGATCCACTATACTCGTCGATGTAAATCAGGCTGCGCAAGTGGGTCCAGCTTAATTGTCTACTCAGTGCGTAGACAATCTCCTCAGACTCGAACACTTCGCCAAAGCGCAACATATGACGCAAATTTTTGGCGCCAAATCCTCGTCCATGGTCAGCTTCCAATTGCCGTGCAATGGACGCGACGATCTGCTCGCCGTAATCCGCTCGCCCACCATTCAGTACCTCGGTGCAAATACGCCGACCGATACGCCAGTAGAGCAGCGTCAAGCTTGAATTGACGGTCGCTGCCAATCCAGTTCTTGCTTCATTGATTAATGTGCTGATGTCGCCTATCAAACCATTTTTGATTGCCGCGTTTTGCATGTCTACCGGTTGCATTGTTTGCCTCTCAATCGGTGTTGTTGTCAATGCCAGTCATTATGCAATACGGTTATGTTCCATGTAAATGTGATAGGGCCCAGGTAAGTTGGCCAGCGCACAGTCAGACCAGGCTGGACTGGCTAATCTTGGCGCTTGACTGATCTCCCGGAGAACTTCCATGTCCAATCCCGTCCTGCTTGCGTTTGGCGTCAGCCTGTTGGTAACCGGCTTTCTGGCATTGATCATCATGCCGGCCTGGCATGCGTGGGGCGAGTCGCGCTCATCCTGATGTATGGGCATCCTCTATAACGCAAAACCATCCAACGAAACTTCGCCTGGGCTCTCGGACGCACAAGTGGCCGAGAAGCTGTTGCGATGGGGACCCAACGCTGTTCCAGATGTCTCGGTCAGTGCGTTTGCCAATATCTTCAATAAGTTCTGGTCACCCGTGCCGTGGATGCTGGAAGCGGCGATCCTGTTTCAGCTGGTGCTGGGCGAATACACCGGCGCGTCGGTGGTGTTCGCGCTGCTCATGTTCAACGCGATCCTCGGGTATTCCCAGCAGGCTGGTGCGCAAAAGACCTTGAGTGCGCTGCAGTCGCGGCTGGCATTGCAGGTTTCCGTGCGGCGCAATCAAGTCTGGATTTCCCTCGCCGCATCGGCACTGGTTCCGGGCGATTGCGTGCGTCTGGCTCTCGGTCAGGTAGTTGCTGCCGATGTACAGATTCTCGACGGCAGCGTTCAGGTTGATCAATCCATGCTCACTGGCGAGTCGCAGCCCGTTGACGCGCAGGTGGGCGCGCAAATCTACGCCAGCTCGCTGGTTCAGCGTGGGCAGGCGACTGCCGTGGTCATTGCCACCGGTGCACACACCAAATTCGGTCGTACTGCCGAGTTGCTGCAAACCGCGCACAGTGCCAGTTCCCAGGAAAAAACTGTCATGCAGGTGGTGCGCAACCTGGCGCTGTTTAATGGCGGCCTGATTTTGCTGATGGTGCTGTTCGCCCATTTCACCACAATGAGCAACCACGACATTATTCAGCTGGTGCTTACCGCAATCCTCGCGGCCATTCCCGTTGCCCTGCCAGCCACCTTTACTCTGGCTGCGGCGATAGGTGCCAAAGCGCTGGCCCGGCTGGGCGTGTTGCCGACCCGTTTGTCGGCAGTTGACGAAGCGGCGAGCATGAATGTGTTGTGTCTGGATAAAACCGGCACCTTGACCTGCAATGCGCTGACCGTCAATTCGGTGCATCCAGCCAGTGGCTTCGATACGCCTTCGGTATTGCATCTGGCTGCGCTGGCCAGTTCGGACTCTGGTGCCGATCCGGTCGATGTCGCCATCAGACTGGCTGCGGATGGGCAGCCAGCAACCATGGCTGCGCGGCTGACCCGCTTTATTCCGTTTGATCCTGCTACCAAAATGGCGCAGGCCACGATCACGCTTGATGCCGGTGTGAGTACGCAACAGATTGTCAAAGGTGCGTTTGTTCAAGTGGCGCAGCTGATCCAGCCAACGCCCGATGGTGAACAGGCGCAGCAGCTTGAGCAACAGGGCTTTCGCGTGCTGGCGGTGGCCGCTGAAAAACATGGCGTGTATCAATTGTGCGGATTGATTGTGCTGACCGATCCGCCACGTGCTGATGCAGCGAGGCTGATCGCGCAATTGCGCAGCCTGGGAATTTCGACCGTGATGGTCACGGGTGATGCGCCTGCCACTGCCGAGATCGTGGCGCAACATGTCGGGCTCACCGGTGCCAGCTGCGCAGCCGATAAAATCAGCATCGGTATCCGTCCCGACTCCTGTGCGATTTTTGCCGGTGTGCTGCCGGAGGATAAATACAATCTGGTCAAACTGTTTCAGGATCAGGGCAATATCACGGGTATGTGTGGCGACGGTGCCAACGACGCTCCGGCGCTGCGCATGGCGCAGATTGGTATAGCTGTGTCGACGGCCACTGATGTGGCCAAATCGGCGGCCGGGATCGTGCTGACCAGACCGGGCCTGCGCGGCATTGTCGATGCCGTCAGGGAAGGGCGGATCGCGTTTCAGCGCATCCTCACTTACACGCTCAACAGCATGACCAAAAAAGTGGTGCAGATTCTGTTTCTGCTGGCCGGTCTGCTGTTTACCGGGCAGGCGATCCTGACACCGATGCTCATAGCGATCGTGATGATTACCGGCGACTTTCTTGGCATGGCGCTCACCACCGATAACGTTCGCGGCTCGTCAAAGCCGAATGTCTGGGCCGTCGGCAAATTAACCATCGCCAGCGTGGTGATGGGCCTGGGTGAACTGTTGTTTTGCGTGGTGGTGCTGTGGATTGGTCTGGCTCAGTTTCAGCTCAAGCTCGATGCCTTGCGCACACTGGCGTTTGTCACGCTGGTATTTGCCAATCAGGGCACCACCTATAACAACCGCGCGCGCAGTTATCTCTGGACCAGCAGACCGGGAAACTGGCTGTTGCTCTCTTCGCTGGTTGACATTGGCCTGGCTTCGACACTGGCGCTGCTGGGCATTGCGATGACGCCGATCGCGCCGCTGCTGATTGCCGCAACGCTGGGTGGTGCGATAGTGTATACGTTTTTACTCGACATGATCAAAGTTCCGCTGTTCTCCCATTTAAACATTGCCGATTCCACCCGCTAAAGGATCCTCCATGCCCGCATCAATCAACGATCCGCTGTTGCGCGCACCTTTGCAGGCAACACATGTTACGAGGTGATCCACCCATAAAGATTTTCCTGATTGACGTTACGTTTGCAGATCATTAGTATCGGTCCACTTTAAATTTAAGTAATGGAATCCGATGATGGCTAATAAAGATCAGCCTCTGATACACAGCGATGAAACTTATGCTTCTTGGCTTGGTGATTTAAAACAGCGAGTTCGTGAAGCCAGGACCAAGGCTGTGCTGGCAGTCAATCAAGAGTTGATTTTGCTTTATTGGCAAATTGGGAATGAAATATTGGAGCGGCAACAAAAACATGCATGGGGAACGAAGGTGGTAGAGCGGTTGGCAGGGGATCTTAAGGCAGAGTTTCCTGACATGAGCGGATTCTCTCGATCAAACCTCATGTACATGCGTGCTTTTGCAGAAGCGTGGTCGCCTGAATTTGTCCCACAGCTTGTGGGACAATTGCCATGGGGACATAACCGTGAGTTGCTGACTAAATTAAAACAACAGAATGAACGTGAATGGTATGCTCGTGCCGCCATTCAAAACGGGTGGAGTCGTAACGTCCTAGTCGCACAAATCGAAACAAAACTTCACAAACGGCAAGGCGCATCTGCCAGCAACTTTAGCAGAATACTTCCATCACCCCAGTCCGAACTGGTACAGCAAACTTTCAAAGACCCATATCTGTTCGATTTTCTGACGATCGCCCATGACGCCGCAGAACGTGATATCGAACATGGCCTTATTGCACACCTCTCGAAATTCATGCTGGAACTCGGCCGCGGCTTTGCTTATATGGGGCGTCAATACCCACTCAAGATCGGTGGCCAGGATTTTGCAGTTGATCTTCTGTTCTACAATGTGATCCTGCATTGTTATGTAATCATTGACCTGAAAATGGATGCATTCAAACCAGAATACGCTGGCAAGATGCAATTCTATCTAAATGTATTAGATGACACTCATCAAAGCCCGACCGGGTCTCCTCCCATTGGAATGGTCCTTTGTCGAAGCAAAAATAATGTAATTGTAGAATATTCGCTCAAGGGTTCTAACAGAGCAATCGGAGTGTCTGAATATACGGTCACCCAAACACCACCGTCGAATCTCCAATCTGTTTTGCCGACGCCGGCAGAATTGGAACAAGAAATCGAGGCCGCTGAAGCTTCTATAAAATACGTCGGCAGCGACGGAATTGCCTCGCCAGGTCCCGCGCTATTTCCAGAACAGAAATAATCAATTTTTTGTGCGCTATCTTTGGTCCGTCCTGCGTCGACCGCCATTCAATAAATTTACGCAGCAGACTGGTCCATTAAGTTGGCTGACGTACAGTCAGTCCGGCCTTGACTGACTAATCTTGCAGTTTCAGTTACCCGCCGGAGCACTCCCATATTCAATCACGTCATGGCGGCATCTCGAATCGAATGACAACCGCGCCGTTCGCCCAATTAATAGTGACAGCTTCCACCCGCTAAAGGATCCTCCATGCCCGCATCAATCAACTATGCCAGACTCGACGCCTACTGGCGTGCCAGCAATTATTTGTCGGTCGGCCAGATTTACCTGATGGACAATCCGCTGTTGCGTGAGCCCTTGCAGATGGCGCATGTGAAACCGCTGGTGGTGGGGCACTGGGGTACTACGCCGGGGCAGAATTTCATTTACGTGCATCTGAACCGGCTGATCAATGATTACAGCCTGAATATGTTGTACATTGCCGGGCCCGGCCATGGCGGACCGGCGATTATCGGGCAGGTTTATCTGGAAGGACGCTGGAGCGAAGTCTATCCGGATGTCAGCCAGGATAAAGCGGGATTGAAGAAACTGTTCAAACAGTTTTCCTTTCCGGGCGGCGTATCAAGTCATGTCGGACCCACGACGCCCGGATCAATGCATGAAGGTGGTGAGCTCGGTTATTCGCTCAGTCACGCCTTTGGCGCGGTGTTTGACAATCCGGATCTGCTGGTGGCCTGCGTGGTCGGCGACGGCGAAGCGGAAACCGGTCCGCTGGCGACCGCCTGGCAGTCGAATAAATTTCTAAATCCGGTCAGCGATGGTGCGGTTCTTCCAGTTCTGCATTTGAACGGCTTCAAGATCAGCAATCCGACTTTGCTGTCGCGCATCAGCAATCATGAATTGACGCAGTTCTTCCTCGGCTGCGGCTGGCAACCGTATTTTGTTGAAGGTGACGATCCGGCCACCATGCATGTGTTGATGGCGCAAACTTTGAACAAGGTGATTGAAGAAATTCAGCTGATTCAATATGAAGCGCGCAGCGGAAAAAATCTGCAACGCCCGACCTGGCCGGTGTTGATTCTGCGTTCGCCGAAAGGCTGGACCGGGCCCAAGATGGTGGATGGCTTGCAGATTGGAGGCACTTTTCGCGCCCATCAGGTGCCGTTGCTGGTTAATGAAGCACACCCGCAGCATTTGGCCCAGTTGGAAAGTTGGATGAAAAGTTATCGCGCCGAAGAACTATTTGATGAAAACGGCAGACTGATTCCGGAGCTGGCCGAACTGGCTCCCAAAGGATTGCAGCGCATGAGCGCCAATCCACATACCAATGGCGGCACCTTATTGCGCGATTTGCAGATCCCGGATTTTCGCAATCATGCCGTTACATTAGCAGGTCCCGGTACAGTCATTGCGCAAGACACCAGCGTGCTGGCCTTGTTCTTGCGCGATGTGATGCGCAGCAATCTGGAGCAGCGCAACTTTCGCATCTTCGGACCGGACGAAACGCTGTCCAATATGCTGCATGCAGTCTTTGAAGCCACCAGTCGCCAGTGGGAAGAGCCCATCCATCAGCCTGACGAATTTCTGGCAGCGCAAGGTCTGGTGCAGGACTCCATGCTCAGTGAACATCAGTGCCAGGGCTGGCTGGAAGGTTATCTGCTCACCGGTCGCCATGGCATATTTAACAGTTATGAAGCCTTCATTCGCATTGTCGATTCGATGTTCAGCCAGCATGCCAAATGGTTGAAGGTGACGGCCGAGTTGCCGTGGCGCGCCAAACTGTCCGGACTCAATTATCTGTTGACTTCGCACGTCTGGCAGCAGGACCACAATGGTTACACCCATCAGGACCCGGGTTTCTTGAACCATGTTGTCGACAAAAAGATTGATCTGATACGAATCGCTCTGCCACCCGATGCCAACTGTCTGCTGGCCGTGTTCGACCAGTGCCTGCGCGCCAGACATGTGGTCAACGTGGTGGTTGCCAGCAAACGTCCCAGCAGGCAATGGCTGAACATGGATCAGGCGATTGCGCATTGTGCGCTGGGTCTGGGTGTCTGGACGTGGGCCAGCACTGAGCAGGGAACAGAGCCGGATATCGTGATGGCCTGTTGCGGCGATACGCCGACACTGGAAATTCTGGCTGCCGTGACCATACTGCGCCAACATTTTCCGGCACTGAGAATGCGCGTCATTAATATTGTCGACCCCCTGAAACTGCAGTCGCCCTGCGATAATCAACGCGGCCTGACGGATGACGATTATGATGCGCTGTTTACCAAAGACCGGCCGATCCTGTTTGCCTTTCACGGTTACGTGAGCCTGATCAAAACACTCACCTTCCATCGCCACAACCGAAATTTGCTGGTGCGTGGTTATCAGGAGGAGGGCACCATCACTACTCCGTTTGACATGCGTGTCCAAAACAGGCTGGATCGATTTCATCTGGTTCAGGACGCCCTGCATTTGTTGCCTGACCTGGGCACGGCCGCCAGTATGCTGCACCAGCAGATGCAGGATAAATTGCTCGACCATGCGCACTATATTCGTCAGTATGGCAAGGACATGCCGGAGGTTGCAGACTGGTGCTGGGCTTAATCTTGGTAACCGGTCATTCCCACCTGTGGCGGTGGGAACGACGGGTTAAACACATCAATCTAAAAATTAATCGGGCTGCTGCGGCTCAAGTTGCTGATATCTTCACTATCGATCAGCTCACTGTCCTCTGTGACCTGAATCTTTTCAATCACCGCTTTGACACCAACGATGTTCTTCGCCAGATTTTCCGCTGCGGCCTTGACAGCAATCGAACTGCCGGCTCCCCTCAGTGTGACGATGCCGTCTTCAACGGATACTTCAATATCGGTGCCGGAAAACAGCGGATCTGATTCAAGCTCCGCAATGACATCCTGCTGCAATTGTGGATCGGTTTTCATAGACTTTCCTTTTAATGAATTGAACTGCCGGAGTGATTCTGATGTGCGCCGGGATAGCCTGAATTGTGTGCCAGACCAACCGGGCGAAGCTGCGCCAGCATGGCAGCAGCGGCCAGGCCGAATGACAGCTTGGAGATCAAGGAAACCGGGTAGGGCAGCAGGTTCACAAAATCCGCGCCGACAGCGGGCAGCACGATGAAAAAATTAATCCCCCAAACGGCAGCCAGACTCAGTGCCAGGAATGTCGTGATGCCAAGCGCAGCACTCCAGCCTGGCAACGCTCGCATCAACGCAAGCAGCGCGATTCCGAGAGCGACAGCCAGACCCATGTGGATGGCAAGACCGGCCACTGCCGGCATCGTATTCACGCTGAAAACCTGTGCAATACCGCGTGCAACTGACGATGCATCCGTGCCACTCATTGCGCTATAGCCGGACACAGCGGCCACTTCTGCCAATCCTCCCGCGATCCCGATCAGCGTCCCGTCCAAAAACAGATCGTCGCGACTGTTAGCTGCCTGATTCATTTGGTATCCTTCTGGCCGTCGGGCCGCTGAAAATTACCGGGTGCACCGGTTTTGTTTTTGACCGGCAGTGGCCTGAAATGCACAGGGCTACCCGGCACTGCGCGCTTTTCACCAAGCGATCTTGCCCACCTGCCCAGCCGTTCGAAAGGCCGCACCCAGAGTTTTGATCTGCCGCAGCTTTCGCAGCCGAAGATCGGGCGGATATCGTCAAGAATGTGATAGGCCAGATTGAGTAGTGACTGAAACGGCCGGATACCCAGCAAACTGAAATCAAAAAACCAGGCCATCCACCTGGTGGCTGGCAGACGCCGGAACACTTCCGCAACCGCTTCGCCGCCAAGTTTCATCGACCCGTCCGGCATGATCACGTGACTGACCGCGTAGGCGTCCCAGATGTCCAGACCTGGATTGAGTGCGCGCAGCACTGTCGGATCGTTGCCGACCGGGCGCACTATTATCCCGGGTTGATCCGTTCCAGCTGCTTTCTGCACCCACTGTGCGATCCGGGTGCAGGTTGCACATCCGCCGTCGTAGAGCAGGACAGGCGCGGCCGTACCTGTATTCGTATTCATGCCAAAAATGGACCGGTAACGGCATCGCGTACACTGGCCAGATCCGGGTCCGGTCCTTCAGCGCGACCGAGTTGCGCGCCATTGAGAAACATGATGAAGGTCGGCGTGCCGCCAATCTGGTAGGTATCGGCCAGATCTGGATCAGCGGTGACGTCGACCCGATAAATTTTTTCATCGGGCCAGACCATCTGTGCCACTTCTTGCAGTGCAGGCTCAATGGCCCGGCAAAAGCCGCAGCCGTAGGACATGAACTCGACTGCAAACCGTCCTTCAGCCTGCAAAACCTTGGACTGAAATGATGCGCCGTCGATCACCTGGATTCTGTCTACTGCCTCTGATACATCGTGATTCATTGCTTGCTCCATGTTGCCAGCTTTAATAGTCATCGTCATAACTTCGACGCTAAAAGCGAGGGTAGTGAAATTGCGTGCCGCAATCTGTACGCTGACGCACATAAAAATGAATGAAAGCGATCGCAGCAATTGCCCCGCTTGGGCCATTCTGCCAATACGGCCAACTACGCTGACAGCATTGGCGTGGAATCACTGATTGAATCGAAAATTGTGCAGGCACAAAATAGCCGCCTGCTGATACCTGGCGCACCTCTTGGCCTATTTAACTGCGCGAAGAAGTGCTTCGGGGTCAGACCTTTTATTAACATTACTTTTTCAGGACATCGAATCATGGACATAACCAATTACCGCAACCCCTTGCTACCTGTCAGACAGACCGGACAAATCGGTCCAGATGACTTGTTAACCGAGGCACCTGCGCCCAACTGCCTGAACAGAGCGTCAAAAAATCTGCTTGCCGGTCTGGGAAGTGGTGCGACAAAATACCTGGGCGGAATTTTGATCGGTACCGGAGTCATTGCATCATCCGCTACGGGAATCGGCCTTGGCTTGATGATCGCCGGTTCGTCAGTCCTGGCGCTGTCCACAGCACAATCAACCTCTGCACTCGACGATCGAAGTTGCTATCCTGTTTTTCGACATCTTGGCAGTTCGCTGTTGACTGGTGCAGGTGGCGTTTTCATGGGCGTAACGTCGGAATCCATTATTTCGGTGGCGACAAACCTGCCAATCTATGCGCATCCACCGATCACAGTGGCGACCAGCGTGGTGCTGTCGGCAATCTTGTGTGGCTGCCGCGTCAGGTGCTGCCGCAGTACCGAAGCGCCGCCTGTTTCGATAGAAAAAGAAGTCAATGTACTGTTGAAAAAACATTTCCGTTCGGTCGAAGAACTCACATTCAATGTCAAGAACCGCTTCGGTATCTATGAGGAAATGGTATTTTCGATGGAGCGCGGGCAGGACATGATATCCATGAACTCAATCAAGGAATCTGAAAATGAATGGATCGCAGTCCAGAGGAATCCCGGTTCCAGTCAATATGACCTGTTTGAGGCATCGTCGTTTTATTTGAACCGCAATACCCCGAGATTTGAAACCCATCCCTACAACCGGGCAAACATGTCCAATATTACGATTATCCGGGGTCAGCGATTGCTGGACCTGCTCAAGGCTGCGCCGACACCCCGCCAGCAACCTAAGGCTGATGTTGCGCTGCTGGATCACAATCGTTTTGAAAAGCCGGGTTACCTGGTCTGAAATGCCATTTACCGGGCAATGGTGAACCACGACAGCTACCCAGAACCGGTTTGTTTTGAACTTATGACCTCATCCTGCGCTTCGCAGGCTGGGGATTAGTCCCCAGCTTTGCAACCGATGATGCTGGGATAATACCCAGTCTGCTTGCTGGCAAGAGGCGCCTGGCGCGCATCAAATAATGGCGCTCCATGCCCAGGTTGAACTCTTCAGCGCAACGTGGCAGGCGTTTAATGCTTCCTGGGATGTTTCCTTGGCTTCAGTCATATATTGATAAAACGGCTGCCAAGTTTCTGCGAATCAATTTTAAAGTAATTCAAATTGTAATCAGAGCTGCCAGATCACAAATAACTGGGTATAACTGTTCGTGACTTCACCAATAAAAGGGAAGCGCAATCAATAATCAGGGAGCAAAATAATCTGTCCATTCTTGGTATCGCAACACACAACTGACTCGTCATTACGGTGACTCACAATTATCAGTTGTTTTGACCAAGAGCCATGACTTTCTATTTTTAATAAAAATCAATTGAGATGAACATTCATCTCGGGGTTTTAATTATGAACAATCTCGTATGGTCATCAAATATGGAGCTTGGTATTCCGGAAGTAGATAAAGCGCATCGGTGTTTTGTACAAAAATTATCCAACATCATCCACGAGCCGGAATTAAATTTCGAATCACGCTATCTGTCGCTGGTATCAGATCTGGAACTGGATTTCAAGGAAGAGGAGGGGATCATGGAGTCTATCCAGTTTTATGAAATTCTTCCACATCGTGAACAACATGCCAAAGTTCTGGAAGTGTTGCATGCAGCGATTCCGGATGTGAAGTACGGCATCAATGGCTCCGCCTTACATGTCCTGGAATCGTTACCGAAGTGGTTTTTATTTCATTTGAAGTCCATGGATGCGCTGTTTGCGACCTGGTTCAATCTGCAGAATTCCAGCCTCGCGCTGGAATCCTACCTGATCAATGCGCCCCAGATACCAGGGGGCGTGAATTCCGGCACATTTTCAAGCGGTCACGCGCATCATTTTTCTTAGTCTCATTCTCGAACAAATTTTTATCTGGTCAACGTGCCTGTCTGTTACCGCACAGACGGCACGCATTCAAAAGTCCAATCTGACCATAAAATTTAATAACCAATGGGGGATGTATGAATTTAACAAACCAGGAACAGGATCCAGTCAAAAAATTCACCGGAATTTTTGTGGTCGTGCTGCTGCATGCGATCGTGATCTATGCACTGCTAACTGGCTTGGGTAAGCAAATTATCTCGGTCATCAAAGAACTGCCGATCGAAGCAAAAGTGATTGAAGAGGTGCCGCCACCACCGCCGCCGCCAGACGCGCCGCCGCCACCACCGAAAATGGCCGAGCCGCCACCACCGTTTATTCCGGTGCCAGAAGTGCAGATTGATCAGCAGGTTTCGCCAAATGCGATTACCGCCGAAGTGAGCGTGACCCCGCCAGCTCCGGATGCAAGCATGGCTGCGACAACTTCAACACCTGGCCCAGCGGTTGTTCAGGCTCAGGTTGATTTCAATACCTGCAACAAACCGGCCTACCCAATTAATTCCCTGCGCAATGAAGAGAAGGGCGTAGTACGGATTCAATTTCTGATCGGCCTTGATGGTCATGTAGCTGATTCCAGAGTTGAAAAGTCATCCGGCTATAAAGGACTGGACACGGCAGCAAAAAATGCACTGAGCATTTGCAAATTTAAACCCGGTACTGTTGACGGCAAACCGCAGCAATTGTGGACCGCCGTGGAGTATGTATGGAAACTGCCTGCATAAGCAAAGTCGCGTAACGAACCGGAAGCAAGCCAGATACATCCAAAATTGGACTGGCTTGCTTTTTTTTGTCTTTCGATATGGTTTTTTTGGGGTTGCATTTTTGCAGTCAAGCTTATATGCTTGCTACATACATAAACAAGGAACATTTTAAGAAAGTATCAATCTGATGCGCAGCAATCTACCTTTGGACAAATGCTGGAAGTTGTTGAATCATGGCCCGGTAACCATTATTACCTCTGCCCATGGCGGCAAAACGAATATCATGGCCGCTTCCTGGGCGATGCCGCTTGATTACGATCCACCCAAATTGCTGTTGGTGCTGGACGGTGCCTCCTACAGCCGTGAATTGGTTGACGCCAGCGGTGAGTTTGGCCTGCAGATTCCCAAGCGCCGCATCGCCGCCCAGACGGTGGCGGTCGGTCAGACCTCAGGGCGTGACGGTGATAAATTTGCGCGCTTTGATCTGAAGACTTTTCCGGCGCAAAAAATTGCCGCGCCCATGTTGGAAGATTGCGTGGCGTGGATGGAATGCAAGGTAATTCCTGATGCCAGCCAGCGCTATGATCTGTTCATTGCCGAAGTTGTGGCAAGCTATGTGGATTCGCGCCGATTCCATGACAATCAGTGGGATTTCGGCACCGACCCCTTGGAACGCACCATGCATTACATCTCCAGTGGCGAATTCTTTGCCACCGGGGAGCGCTTTTCCGTACCCACGCTGGAGGAGTAAATTATTCATGAGCGCTGCACATTTGAACCAGATCGCCGCATTTGCCCGCGGACTGAATGCCCGAATTGAGGAAGAGCTTGAATCGACTTTTGGACGGTCTTTGTCTGAATTGACCGCATTGGTCAGCATTCAGAACTGCGACCAGTTTCATATTGGGTGGCTGGCCGAGACGCTGGGCCTGCAACATTCGTCGGCCGTGCGCGTGGTCGATCGTCTGGAACAGGACAGGCTGATTTCCAGACTTGATAAGGATGCAAAAAAACAGGTCGGTCTGAAGATCAGCAGGAGCGGTACCACGCTGGCAAGGAAGGTGCTGGCTCTGCGTGAGCAAATTACTGAAGCGTATCTGGCTTCGATTACCGAGGAACAGCAGAAATCGTTGGCGCAGATTATTCAGCCGGTTATCCGTTCACAGACCGCGACCAGCATCGGTTTATATCGCCATTGCGCGCTGTGTGATGACGGGGCCTGCACGAATTGTCCGGCTGGGTCCGAAGCTTTGGCGTGAGGTAAATTGCTCGATTCTCACGTTTAATCAATTTGACAAATGGTTCCATTATTGGCACCATAGGCAAATGCCCAACACCAAAAAAATTTTCGAACAGATGCAGCGCGAACCAAAGAATGTTCGCTTTAAAGACCTTTATCTTGACGCAATAGCGAAATTAAGGGAGAAACAACAATGAATTTTGATCACTATACCTACCGGGTAACATGGTCCCTCGAGGATGGAGAACATATTGGGTTATGTGCAGAATTTCCGTCACTTTCCTGGCTGGCACAAACTCCAGAGCAGGCGTTAAAGGGTATTCGACAGGTTGTGCGCGAAACAGTCGCAGATTTACGTTCACATGATGAACCAGTACCGGAGGCTTTGGCTGAACGTAAATACAGCGGCGAATTCAAAGTTCGGATCCCACCTCAGACACACCGTGCCTTGGTCCTGGAGGCAGCAGAACAAGGTGTTAGCCTGAACAGACTTGCAAGCGCCAAATTATCGGCATAGATCAACGCGAAAGTTCTAATGACAGCACAAAAAGCCTGGATAGAATCAGGCCATTTTCCGTTACCCGGCCTGGAGACTTAATTTCGCATAATTTATATTATGTTAAATTAAAAATGCTGGGGCTTTTTCAGATCGACGAGCCCAGCCGCGGGCGATCGGTATGATTTGCCCTTGCTCTGGACAGTTCTCAGGATTAAACTAAGTCCATTTAACTTAACCAACTCATCATTATGCAAACCTTCAACATTCATGAAGCAAAGACGCAGCTGTCGAAATTGGTGGAAATGGCGGCAAATGGAGAATCCTTCATCATCGCCAAGGCTGGCAAGCCTATGGTCAAGGTTACCGCGATCAATGCACCTGAATCGTCACAAATGAGAAGAATCGGATTCCTGGCCGGGCAATTTACGGTGCCGGACGACTTTAATACGATGGGCCAAGAGGAAATTCAAAAACTGTTTGAAGGTGAATGATGAAGTTATTGCTTGATACGCACCTGCTTATTTGGGTTTCGGAAGGCCAGGATCGTTTGTCCAGCCGTGCGATCGAATTAATTTCTGATACAAAAAACGAACTGTACTTTAGTGTCGCCAGTATTTGGGAAATTGCCATCAAGACAGGATTGAACCGACCAGACTTCAAAGTTGACGCTCGCCTCTTGCGCCGCTCCCTGATCGATAACGGCTATGTTGAATTGTGCATTTCAAGTGAACATGCAGTATCAATCGATACACTTCCGGCGATTCACAAGGACCCATTTGACAGGCTATTGCTCGCACAGGCAATTGTAGAAGGAATTATATTGCTGACAAACGATGCCACTTTAGCTAAATATCAAAGTCAGGTTCGGCTGGTATGACGGTTATCGACAAAATTATGTGTTAAAGAAGACTCGTTGATCCTCAAAATTACGGCACGATTTTCCCAAGCGCCGACGCCACCAGTTGATCAACCGTACCCTGAATATCCAAAGCAATCCCCTTCTCATCCGCCCCCAACGCTTCCAGATCGGCAAACTGACTCTCCAGCAACGACACCGGCATAAAGTGATCATTACGCGATTGCAGTCTTGCGGCAATCAATTCGCGCTCGCCGTGCAAATGAATGAATTCAAGCGCCGGATTGGCAGCGCGCAGTACATCGCGATACTTGCGCTTCAGGGCTGAACACGACAACACCACGCGTGTGCCTTGAGAGTTGGCGGTCCGGATTTTTGCCTGCAGTGCCAACAGCCAATCCTGCCGATCCGCATCAGTCAGCGCAACCCCGGCTGCCATTTTATGAATATTGGCGACTGGATGAAGCTCGTCACCTTCGACAAATTCCGCGCCTGTTTCAAGGGCCAGCCGTTTACCAACCGCGCTTTTGCCGCAGCCACTGACACCCATGACGACGATGCAGGGTGAATGATTGATGTTCAGGCCTTCGGATGAAAATAAGTGTTGCGGCAGCCCGGTGGAATCCGATCTGAAAGAAAATAGACCACCGGCCAGCGGCTGCTGCACCAGCTCCGCGCCAGTCAATCCCTTGCGTGCGGTAGTCACAAATACCGTGCGTAAATCAGTGCCGCCAAATGTCAGCTTGGTGATGTTTGCACATGGGAACGGGACCGAGCCCAGCAGATTGCCCGACGCTGAAAACCGATCAATACGCCAGCCGCCAAATACGGCAACCCACAACACACCATCCGCATCGACCGCCATTCCATCGGGATGGCCGACACTCAAAGTGACAAATACGCGTTTATTGCTCAGCGTGTTATCCGCTGCAACGTCAAACGCATAGATCGTTTTATTTGGCGTATCGGTGTGGAATAAAGTACGGCCATCTGCACTCATGGCCGGGCCATTGGTGATCACATAATCATGATCATGTGCGACCACGGCACCGTCTCTGCCCATGCTGTACAGCGACCCGGTCGGATTGGTTTCGCCGTCATCCATCGAACCAAACCAGATCAGACCGCGACTGTCCACGAAGCCGTCATTCAGACGGTTGGCAGGCATGTCCCGCTCCACGTCGTTACAGCGACTGAATTGTCCTGTGCTGCTGGAAAAGTGGTAGATCCCATCTTGCAGGCCACAGATAAAACTGCCGTTTTTGGTCGGCAGGATAAAGCTGATCTGTGCCGGTGCAGTCCAGCTTTGTTGATGGTCGCCGTGTTCGTCACAGCGATGGATCTGATGTTTCTTGACATCGACAAAGTACAAGGCACGGTCGGATTGATGCCAGATCGGCCCCTCCCCTAATTCGGCTGCAACTTGCCAGAGGCATTGTGGTGAATCTATGGTCATACCTTATCCTTTTTGATTTTATTGATTACATTCTTGGCGCTACTGCCCGCAACCACATTCTTTCAACCTGCTCCGACATCCCTTTGGGAATCAACTCAACGTCGGGATGCTCCAATGCATATACCCTGAATATTTCATCCGCGAACGCTTGACCGACTTCTTCTACACCTTGAAAGTCCAGGATGATGGTTTTGAATCGATCGAAACGGGCGATCAGCCGTTTCGCCTGAGACCGTGAAATCAACTGCTCTTCGCCAAATTGCGCGAGTCGCATTGGCACAACCGTTTTCGAAAAATCAAAATCCTCCGGCGCTTTCGTGAACTGCGCATAGATATCTGCCGCCGTCCGTTGGCTGTCAAGCCGGATACGCATAAATACTTCAGTTCCCTTCTTGCTGAATTTATCAACTTCAACAATCAGGTCATCAACATGTCGCGCATCGTGGTTGAAGGTCAAATCGTTGGCAACGATCATAAAGGTATCAAACATGCGCGAAGTGAAAAACACGCCCTCGCCGCTGTGTCGGGACGGGTCAGTGGTAAGTTTTCCCTTCGACAGTTCAAACAGGGCGAGTCGCATATCGGGTAAATGCAGGGCATCGGCAATTTTTTTGAAGATGCCGACGCCATCGTCTGAAATGTACAAAGTAAAATAAGTTTCACCTTGTTCGGCTGAAATGAACACCTCGTTGCCCATGGAATGGTCAATCGCATTGTTCAGCATCTCGGTAAATCCGAGACTGACGATGTTTTGAACGTTCGGACTCAATGCAAAAAACTGTTTGAAATCGTTGAGCCAGGCAACATGTTCTTCCAGTCCTCGCAGCTTATAGAGCTTCGAGATTTTTCGTTTGTAGCCGGGACTGAAGATCGGTCTGGTTTTGGGGCCACTTCGGGCGATCCATCCTTCCGTTTCCAATTGGACGATGTACTTGGCAGCGGTAACGCGCGAAATTTGGTACTCATCCATATAGAACCGGGTAAGTTCAGCAGGATGTCTGGTCACATCGCTAGTGACAGTGCGGATGAGCTCTTTAAGTTTGGAGGGCTTTGCCATGAAAATGACTATAAAGTTAAAGTAGGCTTACTATAAACTTAAAGTCTTATGGCTGTAAAGTTATTAAATTAAAGATACTTTAAAGATGAGCGTCGGAAAGACTACTGAAACCGATAACTCAGCGCTACCAAACCAGTAACATTCGTGCGCGGCTCCACCAGCGGGCTATCGGTAACCGGACTGGCAAACAAGGTCTTGCGAATATTCGCGTTGAGATACCAGTTCCCCAAAATTTTCTGTTCAACCAGCAAATCAACAAACAAATTAGTCGCAGCGCCCGGCTGATAACTGCGGGTTCGGATCTGGGCCGCTTCTGCATTGGAGACGCCATAAAAATACCGGACATAATCGCGCGACCGATATTCTGCGCCGATCTGCGGATAGATCGCTGTGCCAGGCAAATCAATCTCTTCGGCAAAGAGTAAATCCGCCAGATTCCCTCCTGATTGCCCGACGTCGTGATACACATTGAGCAGCACCGCACCAACCGGTGTGATCTGCAGGGTTCCAAGGCCAAGCGGAATCGGCGATTTGCGGCGCGCCAAATCTCCGAAGGCTGAAGTCGGAGTATAGGCATCGTTCAGTACCCGCGTGACCAGTTCCAGCGACCCAAAACCGACCGGCGCCAGACTGTAGCCAAACATGTCAACCCGCGCAAAAAATTTGCCGTATTCGAAGTTCAGGTAGGGAACCGGGCTGACATGGGCTGAATTGGATCGGGCGATATTGGGCGCGCTGTCGATCCCGAGTCCAATGTCACCGGTGAAAGGGGTATCTGCTTCTCCGGCCAGTGCCGGCTCAGAACAGATCTGCATACAAAGGTAAACAATGAATAGAAAATATTTGGCCACTGCGGTTAACAATCGTGAGGTAAAAAATGCGGGTTACAGGCTTAAAAACTTCGTGCTGCTTTGAGCTGGATGTCTGGTTACTGGACAAGTAGTGGAATGTCGATAATAAATTTGGTGCCGACTCCAACGACACTGTCTACTTCAATCGTGCCACCCAGGGTTAACGTGACCAGATTAAACACGATATTGAGTCCAAGCCCGCTGCCGCCCTGCCCCATCCGGGTTGTGAAAAACGGATCGAATATTTTGCTCACGTTCTGGTCAGGAATGCCCTTGCCATTATCAGCACAGATTAATTGCACATGATTGAGCCCGGCCAGTTTTGCAGAAATGGTCACTACACCTTTCATGTCGGCGGCGAAACCATGGATCAGGGCGTTCAGTGCGAGATTGGTCAGGACCTGGCCAATTGCGCCAGGAAAGCTATCCATGATGATCACCTCGGGAACATCAATCACGATCTTGTGTGGCGTGTGTATGAACTGCGGCGTCATCACCGAAATATTGTCATCGACCACAGCCTTGAGATCAAAAATCCGCCGCAGTTCGCTGGTCTGATCGACCGAGACCTGTTTGAAGTGGATGATCTGCTCAATGGCGCGGGTCAAATTTCTAAGCAGCAGATCCAGTCCGGTGTGCAGATGCTGATTGAATTCCTTGACGCGGCTCTTGGTGATATTTCCTGCCGCGATTTCATTTTCAAAATGAGTGAGTTCATCATGCAGGCTGGAGCCGACGGTCAGGCTGTTGCCCAGTGGAGTATTCATTTCATGCGATACGCCAGCGACCAGTGTTCCCAACGCCGCCATTTTTTCGCGCCGGATCAATTCACTCTGCGCGCGTTTCAATTCCAGGTTCGTGCTGACCAGCACAGAATTGGTTGCAGCCAGTTCTTTGGTGCGCTCTTTGACCCGCTCTTCCAGCTCGGCGTTTAATGACTGCAAACGTTTCTCGGCCTGCTTGCGGTCGGTGATGTCACGGGCGATTTTCGAGGCACCGATGATCTTTCCCCAACTGTCGCGAATCGGCGAAATATTGACTGACACATCAATCTGACTGCCGTCTTTACGCACCCGCACCGTTTCAAAGTGGTCAATCGGTTCGCCATTGGCGATGCGTTCCAAAATGAATGCTTCTTCGGATGCTCTGTCAGGCGGAAATAATCTATCCAGGGTACGTCCGACCATTTCATCGGCTGAATAACCGAACATGCGGCTGGCACCCGGGTTCCAACTTGTTACCACCCCATTTAATGTTTTGGAGACCACCGCATCGTCGGTCGATTGGCAAATGGAATTGGCGATCTGGCTGGCAGCATGCTGTTTCAATTGCTGAGTAATGTCGCGGGCAATTTTCGAGGCGCCGACCACCTGGCCGTCGCGATCGCGGATTGGGGACAGCGTTACCGACACATTGATCCGGTTGCCATTCTTGTGAAGTCGTTCTGTTTCAAAATGATCAATGCGTTCGCCTGCAATCATCTGCTTGAGAAAATAGGCTTCTTCGTCGATGCGCTCAGGGGGAATCAGTATCAGAAAAGGCTTGCCGACCATTTCGGATTCGGTATAGCCGAAAATCGACTGCGCCCCGGAATTCCAGCTGGTGACGATGCCATCGAGTGTCTTGCTGATAATCGCATCGTCGGACCCTTGCACAATCGCGCGGAAATGTTCCAGGGTGTGGTCCAACATGCGTTGAATACTCGTTTGGTGGCCGTTTTTTGTTTGACCTGATGTTTTTTTATTCTCAACCATGTTGGACCTATTTTCTTGGATTTATTGCATTGCTGATCGATTCAAGCTCGGCACCGTTGATTCAGCTTATACCGTAGTTTGAAGTTTAGCTATGCTCTATTTAAGGCATCCATGAGCATGCTGGGAAACAATGGTCAATCTGATTAGTTTTAATGGTGCTTGATGACCATTGAAGCTGGCTGTCAATCCGCCGGGATCGTCAGTTTTTGTCTTACTAAAATCCCCTTGCTCAATCTGATACACAGAATGCCGACCACAATCGGAATCAACCACCTGCCCCCGGATTCGGTAAAGATCATCCAGTCGATCAATAACGGTTTCTGCGGATTTCCTCCAAGCTGCGCGGCAAAAATCATGGTGTTCATTTGCACCCGGGCTGCCAAAAACAGCGGGGTCGTCACGCCCATGACAACAATTGCGCCCGCCAACCCGAACACCAGGCGCAGACACATCTCTTTGAATCCATCGCGCAATGGCCAGGCGAACAAAATCATCGCCAGGATCACCAGCGGCAATATGGCGTGATCCACCGAGGTCGTGACACCATCCAAAATAAAACCTTCCCGCAGGTGCATGTCGGGTGTCAGTTGATAGGGGCGAACCGTAAGGGGCAATAATCGCAGCACGGCAAAACCGTGTTGATTGACAATCTCCAGCGTCGGGGAAAAATCTTTTTGCACCAGCAAAATGATGGATTTGAAAAACGGTTCCAGTGCCATCAACAGCTTTTCCCCGCAACTGGTCGCGATCAACGAAGCGATCAGCCACGCACCAAGAATACGCGCGCAGGCTGCGGCCGGCTTAATGGTTGACTTAGTGGTTGGCTTACTGGCGCGCATGGATTGGTGCCCAGGTATAAAAGAACATCCCGGTCAGTGCGATCAGCAATGTCGGCAGATAGAAGCTGTGCAAAGACTGAAACAGCATCGGCTGAAACGATGCGGCATAAAACAGGATCACGATTCTGAGCAAATTCAATACATAGACGAAAAATATCGCCAGCGCCGCACCTGACAATTTGCGTTTGATTGGCGCCGGAAACACCACGATCGCCGCCTCAAGAAGAAACAGCAGACCTGAGCCGTCACAGCCGCGCACAACTTCCAGATCGACTTTGGCGGAGTGGATGCTGTTGGCCAGGCCAAATGCCTGCTCGGCAGGAAAAATGGCATTAATGACATACATGGCAGGCAGCACGATTAAGTCGTAATAAATGCGGTTGATCAGGACCTCGTCGGGCACATAAAAATATAAAAGGTATTGCAGCACAAACACCAAAATAAACAGGCCGATCAGCCGGGTGCTTGCCAGAACATTATTTTTATTGCTGCGCATCGTTGTAGTGTGTCAGGGACTTCGGGCCGGCCAGTCTAAGTTGCCGGTATGACTTTGAGATGACATGCTGTCCAGCAATTGTCAGTTCGTTCACAGCCGCTCAGTAAACTTGGTTACATCGTTATTTGCAATTCTCAGTTTTGTAATCTAGGCTGAAATCGTATCTGTGGCCTTTCAACGACAACAGGGCCACTGAAAAACTGAGTTCTTGTTGGTTTAACACTGACTTGGCAATGCGTGAATCTTAAACAGAAAGACTGCTATGAATTTTGAGAACTACAAGGTAGCCACCAGGCTTTACATCGGTTTTGGACTGATTATTCTGTTTCTGCTTATTGTTGCTATTTTAGGCATTAACGCCGTACAGAATTCCAATGCGGCCATGCACCAAATCGTCGATATCAACGTCAAAAAAATCGACTTCGCTGATACCATGAAAACGTCAATCACCACGGATGCCCGCGTCATGCGCACCATCGCCCTGCTCAGGGACGATGCGGAAATTGCAAAACAAAAAGAAAAAATCACCGACGCGCGCAACGGCTACAACGCCGCGCTGGAAAAACTGCAGGCCATGCCCATCACCGACGAGGGTAAAGCTATCCTGGCACGCGCGGCAGAAGAACGAGATCTGGCCAGAAAAGCGAATGATGAATTCATCAAGCTGGTTAAAACCGACAATGAAGCCGGGGTGAAGATGTTGTTAACCACTAATATTGCAATTAATGCAAAATGGGCGACATCGCTGGACGATTTTGTCGAACTGCAGAAAAAACGCAACATCGAAACCGAAACACGGGCGTTCGATGCGAACAAGGGTGCCGTCACCCTGATCCTTGTGTTTTCCATTGTCGCGCTGTTATTCAGTCTGGGAATGAGCTGGCTGATCGCCAGATCGATACGCCTGCAGCTCGGTGGAGAACCAAGTGACGCAACTGAAGTGGCGATGTTGATTGCCGGTGGCGATTTGACCGCGGCCATTGATATTCCCGACTCCGACCAAACCAGCATGATGTTCGCAATTAAATCCATGCGCGACAATCTGACCAAGATTGTCGGCGATGTCCGCGCCGGCACCGATACCATCGCTCTGGCGTCCGGTGAAATCTCAACGGGTAATCTGGATTTATCGTCACGCACCGAACAGCAGGCCGCATCTCTGGAAGAAACCGCCTCGTCCATGGAACAACTGACTGCTACCGTTAAACAGAATGCCGACAATTCACGTCAGGCCAACAAGCTGGCGACCACGGCTTCCGAGGTCGCGGCGCGAGGCGGCGCGGTGGTGGCGCAAGTGGTCAGCACCATGGATTCGATCAATGAATCAGCAAAAAAAATCGTCGACATTATCGGCGTGATTGATGGGATCGCCTTTCAGACCAATATCCTGGCATTGAATGCCGCGGTCGAGGCGGCCCGCGCCGGTGAACAGGGCCGCGGCTTCGCGGTAGTGGCCTCGGAGGTGCGCAATCTGGCCCAGCGCAGTGCCAGTGCGGCGAAAGAAATCAAAGGTTTGATCGGTGACTCGGTGGAAAAAGTGGATGCGGGCAGCAAGCTGGTCAACGAGGCAGGTGCCACCATGGACGAAGTGGTCGACAGTGTGAAGCGGGTCAACGATATCATCACCGAAATTACCATGGCCAGTGGCGAACAGGCATCCGGTATTGATCAGATCAATCAGGCGATCACGCAGATGGATGAAGTCACCCAGCAAAATGCCGCGTTGGTGGAACAGGCTGCCGCCGCTGCCGGCGCTTTGCAGGAGCAGGCAGATATGCTGGTTGATGTGGTGCGTATTTTTAAAACTGGGCATACCGTCAGCGCGAAAACCAGGAAACCGAATTTGGCCCCGGTGGCCAGCAAAGTGCGAGAGCAGCGCGCCATCGTCGCCAAGCCTGCCCGCAGTGCTGAACGTCCCAGAATCGCCGTCAAGGCTACGCAACAGGTGGCCAGTAGCGGATCAGATGGGTGGGAAGAGTTTTAGAAGTGCTGGTGCAAAATATTTATTTGCCATTCCACGAAATGATTTCAGCATGCCGGTGCGCAGCATTGCCGATCGGTGGCTGACTTAACATAATTGGGACGATCACATCCATATCGGCGGACAGCAGCAATTCCCGTTTCCATTCAGGTCGGTTCAGAATCGTTACCGATTGCCGAAAGATCGTTGAATCCAGCCCGCGCGCAGCCGCAGCAACCATCAGATTGCGGCCGGTCTGCCAGCCGCCGGACAGGCTGAGATGATTGACCGGCTTGCCGCAGATGGCGATCAAGGTCTTGGTGCCACCATCAGCTTCGGTGTAATGCATGCGGTTATCCTCATCGTTGCCGGTGATTTCAGCGTTCGCCTCATGACAGATGCGTTTCAGAATCCGCTCGTCCTGAATCACAACAAACATCCACAAGGGATCTTCAACAGACTGGATGCCATGAATCGCCGCATCCATTAATTCGGTAATCAGGGAACGGTCCATTTTTTCCTGTTGCAGCGCCCGGGTGGCGCGTCGCTCTCGCATTGAGTCAATGACATTGCTGGACTGCATTGCCGAGCCGTTTTTAAATAAGTTATTCACGATGATTCTTTCAGAAAGAAGCTTGAAGAAATTGAACCGGTATGGTCGTTTTGTTCAGATGACCCGATTATTTCCGATCCAGCCTGCCCTTTCTGTTCGTTTCAGCACATAACGATGGCACTCACAACACTGGTGTGTCATTTTTTGAGACTGACATCCACTTGCTCAACCTTCCTGGTGCTTTGCCACTGCTGCACCACGTCAGCGCAAAAGCCGCTCAAGTCTTTCAGCCCCAGTTGTACTGCACGATTGGCCGCAACAATGCCGTCGTAGGCCGAGCCACTGTCCGGGACCACGACCTCATCAAATTCGCGCCAGGCCAGCACCTTGCGAGTGGCATTGTCCAGCACGGTGGCGCGCAGCGTAAACCGCAACTGGCCAGCTGGCGTCGTGAAATCATGTTCCAGTCTGACGATTTCACTGGTCAGGCGTAAATCGCCCGCCGCAGCGCTGGTTGCTGGTGCGACGGCCTGGAACGACCCGTTCGCAGCCAGCACATCAACAATCATCGGCGCGAGCATGCGCGCCGGCGTGTCTATCCATTGGCTGCGCGCAAAATATTCCAGTTGATGCGCCACCCGGGTGTACACAATGTGCTGACTGTCAAAACCAGGCGCAGCCAGTGGCGGGTTGACCAGCAGTGTGGGCGCATGATCCGGTGCCGGTTGCGAGAGCACCTTCGGGGAGTCCAGAGAATACAGGGTCAGGGGTGCCGTTTCAGCCGGGCGCAGTGAGCTGCAGGCCGCCAGCATCAGGCACAGAATACTGGTCAGAACGCGCCTGATGGCGGTGGAATCGACAGACATGTTCATGGTTTGTTCACAGGTAGTGGGGTTTCTCCGGGACCGTCCGGTACCGGATGGATGCCAAACAGCAGACTGTTGGGGCTACGTTCGGTTTGTTCAGAAAGGCGTCGCATCGAGGCCGATAACACGTTCAGTTCACTGATCAGTCGATCCAGTTCCGGCAGGGTCACGTCGGCAACGCCCTGCACACCGGAACCCAGTGCATTCAATGATTTGGCGGCGCTGATGCTGGTCTTGCTGACCTCTTTGCCCATGGCATTGATCGAGTCGGCACTTTGTCCGATCTGCTCCAGCACCGGCTGCGCTTTTGCAGTCAGTCGCGCGCTATTTGCCATGGTCTGGTTGGCACCGTGCAGACCCTGTGCGATATCTTCCTTGTGCTGGGCGATGGTGTGGGAGATGGTCGCCATATCGGCCAGCGTGGCTTTGAAGTTTTCCTGATTCTGGTCGCTCAGGATCGCATTGATATGCTTCGAGGTGCCGTCCAGACTGGCCAGCACGGTGGTCAGAACATTTTCCAGTCGCGCGCCCAGTGACGGTTTGGTGCGGATCACCGGGTAGTCGTAACCGGGCGTTTTCTGCAGCAGGGGCGCATTGTGTGTATCGTGCGCATTGTGTGAGCTACTGCTCAGTTCCACGTAGGCGATGCCGGTCAGGCCCTGGGTATTCAGCACCGCCACCGTATCGCTGCGGATCGGGGTATTGTGAGCAATCGCAAAGGTCAAGTTGACCCGGTCAGGATTATTCGGATCGAGTTGAATCTTGCGCACCTTGCCAACGTCAACGCCGTTGTATTTGACCGGCGCATTGACATTCAGTCCCGCAACCGACTCATCTTCAATCGCCAGATAGAGGTCGTACTGGGTTTTCAGGGCGCCGCCGGAGGCCAGCCACAAGATGCCGGTAATCAGCACAACGGACATGATCAGCACGAAGCCGCCGACCAGCGGGTAGTTTACTTTGGTTTCGATGAGGGGCTCCCGTTTGGTGTGTCTGAGTCTGCATTGAGGACACGTTGTTCCTGATCCTGCGCCGCCCGGCCGCGCGGTCCGTCAAAAAATATTCTGATAGCCGGATCGGCACTGGCTGACAATTCCAGCATCGAGCCAATCGCCTGCACCTTGCCCTTGGCCAGCACGGCGGCGCGATCTGAGATCTGCCATAAAGTATCCAGATCATGGGTGACCATGACGATGGTCAGGCCGCTTTCGTCGCGCAGTTTGGTAATCAGCGCGTCGATTTCAGTGGCGCTTTGCGGGTCGAGACCCGCAGTCGGCTCATCCAGAAACAGCAGTTCAGGATCGAGTGCCAGTGCGCGTGCCAGCGAAGCGCGCTTCAACATGCCGCCGCTCAGTTCAGACGGATACTGATCGCCCACGGCACTGTTCAGTCCTATCATGCCGAGCTTCCACTCGGCAATTTCATCAATCAATGCCGGATTCAGGTCAGTGTGTTCACGCAGCGGCAGGCCAATATTTTGTCGTACCGTCAGCGAGCCGAACAGGCCGCCGTGCTGAAACATGACGCCCCAGCGTTTGCGCAGGTCGGTGGCTTGCTGTTCATTCAGACTGTCGAGCTGTTTGCCGAGCACCGAAATCGTGCCGGAATCGGGATTTTGCAGCATGATCATTTCGCGCAATAAAGTCGATTTTCCGGAACCGCTGCCACCAATCAAGGCAAAAATTTCTGCTTTGTGCACCTGCAGGCTGACACCCGAATGAACCACGTGGGCGCCGAAACTGGTACAGACATCAGTCAGTTCAACAATCCCGGATTTAGTTTGATATTCCATATTACAGACCCAGTGCACTGAAAATGACGGAGAACAGGGCATCAATCACAATGACCAGAAAAATGCCTTCCACCACACTGCGGGTGGTTTGGCGACCGATACTGTCGGGCCCGCCGCTGGCGCGAAATCCTTCATAGCAGCCGACCACGGCGATAATGGCGGCGAACACGGCAGCCTTGCCGATTCCCATCAGATAGGCCGACATATTGACCGCCTTGGTAAACCGTTCCAAAAATTCCGGAAAGCCGACACCGAGCGTGGCTTTTGCCATCACCATGCCGCCGAACACGCCCAGCACATCGGCAAACACGGTCAGCAAGGGCAAGGTGATAATCAGGGCAATCAGTTTTGGTACTACCAGCATTTGCTGCGGCTCGATACCCAGCGTGCGCATGGCGTCAATTTCTTCGGTCACCGCCATCGTGCCGATTTGCGCGGCATAGGCTGATCCGGACCGACCGGCAACGATGATTGCCGTCATCAGCGGCGCGAATTCACGCAGCATCGACAGGCCGATCAGATCAACCACCAGGATGTTGGCGCCATATTGCCTCAGCTGGTTGGAACTCTGATAGGCGATCACAATCCCCAGCAGAAAACTGAGCAGGCCGACAATCGGCAAGGCGTCGATCCCGGCAATGCGGATGTTGAACAGAATGGAGCGTGCGCGCAGCAGCGCCGGTTTGCGAATACATTTGAACAGACTGCTGGCAACCATGCCGACAAAACCCAGCAGACCGATAATATTTTCCCAGGTCGATTCAGTACCGCGACCGATCCGCTCCAGCATCGATTGCGCTGGCAGGGATGATGCCGGATGCGAACCTGACAAATGCTGCCGGTCGACTTCGGCCAGCAGATGAGAAAATTCAGGCCGCAAATCCTGCAACTGCGTCGCCCCACCCTGCCCCTGCAACAGCTTGCTGATCGCCCAGGCACCGACTGAATCGAGTTCAGTGATGCCCGCAGCTTTCATCACCAGCCCAGGACCGAAAATGATTTTTCCGTCCTGCAGCTGGGATGAAATTTTACCCATTCCGTAAACTGTCCAGGCTCCGGAGAGCCCCAGAGTTTGTGGCACGCTCTGGTCAATGGCGGCTGGCTTGATATGCTGGATGTTTGTCGTCATGGCTGGCGTGCCTTGCTCAGGACAGCATATGTACCAGAGCCTCGGCTGCCGGTTCGGAAGAGGCCGGATTTTGTCCGGTGATCAGCAAACCGTCGGTCACGACATAGGGCGCCCAGTCAGCAAGCTTGCTGTATTTGGCGCCGTGCTGGACGAGCATGTCTTCCACCAGAAACGGCACGATCTTGGTTAATCCGACTGCCTCTTCTTCGGTGTTGGTGAAACCGGTGACGGCTTTGCCTTTGACCAGCGGTGAGCCATCCGGATTTTTAACGTGACGCAGCACGCCCGGTGCATGACACACCGCCACGACTGGTTTGCCTGCTTTGATCATCGCTTCAATCAAGGATATGGATGTCTGGTCTTCAGCCAGATCCCACAGTGGACCGTGGCCACCCGGATAAAACACTGCATCGTAATCGCTGGCGGTAATCTCGCTCAACAAATGGGTGTGGGCCAATACCGCCTGTGCTGCCGTATCGGCTTTGAAGCGGATGGTTGAGGCAGTCTGTGCGGTCGGGTCATCGCTTTTTGGGTCGAGCGGTGGTTGACCACCGAGCGGCGAAGCGAGCGTGATGGTTGCACCAGCTTTTTGAAAAGCGTAGTACGGGGCGGCGAATTCTTCCAGCCAGAATCCGGTTTTGGCGCCAGTGTCGCCGAGTTTGTCGTGGGAGGTGAGTATCATCAAGATGTTCATGGAATGTCCTTGCAAGTAGGTGGAGGGTGATCGGTACTGTAATAAGTATAGCGCTACAGCGATCAACTACTTTTACACGGGAAATTCTTTTTGCTCGGTACGGCAGCGTACAGAGCGGAGGGATTTGGAGGGGGAGATCCGATACAACGGCGGTTCGGACGACCCATCAACGCCGTCTCGGCGACCCCGTCTCGGCGACCCCGTCTCGGCGACCCCGTCTAGGCGACCCCGTCGTTCCCGCGGCCTTAGGCGGGAACCTGGCGTCGTTTGTTTTGCCTGCCAGTGCATACGCCGCTGGGTTCCCGCCTAAGGCCGCGGGAACGACGAGTTTCCAAGACGGGGATATTTAGGAGTCTAAGAACCTATTCAGTCATTCGCAGACAACTGCCCCGACAAAATCCCTTTATAGGCGGTCAACGGTTCGCCAATGATGATCTGGTCCTTGCCAACTTCATAAAACCGTATATCCTTGCTGTGCCCGCTGCCGCGAATTTTGACCACCGACATCACACGTCGCAACTGCCCGGCAATCTCCACATAGCGCTGCATCAGAATCGAATCAGCCAGGAACGCGTTGCCGTAAGAACTGAAGCGCAACATCGAATATTGATCTTCCAGTTCGGCGGTCATCAAGACCGTCACGCCCATACCGGTCAACACCGCGACCATGCGATACAGCGCTTCCCGGAAGTCTTCGCGAAATACCGGCGCCAGCGCCAGCTCAAATCCGGACAGCGAATCGATCACCACACGTTTCGCTTTCTTGGCATTAATCATGCACACCATGTCATGCAAAATTTCGTCGATCGACAAATCCAGGGTCCGGGTATTGATCAGGCCAACTGCACCGCTGTCAACCATGGCATTTAACTGATGACTCAACAGCTGATTCGGACTTTTTTCAAATGCGGCAACCACGCCAGGTTCGCCAAGCTTTAAGCTTTCTGCCAAAAACTGGGTGGCCAGAACAGATTTTCCTGAGCCGGACGGCCCAACCACCAGCATCGAATAACCGGCTGGCAGACCACCATGCATCATCTCGTCCAGGACGGGGATGCCCATCGATAAACGTTGATCACCGGACAGTGAGGGCAGATTCTGGGCGCTCGCATTGATGACGGCGCGCGGGAAAATTTCCAGTCCGCGAGCATTGATCCGAAACGTGTGAATACCCACGCTTTGCGCCTGTCCGCGCATTTTCACAACCTGGATTTTCCTGACCATGGCGTCGCGATGCACCATCTGCGACATCCAGATAATGCCGTCGGCCACCGTAAATACCGGGCTCGATTCTTCTTCGGGCACCAGATATTCGCCAATTAAAAAGGTGGTCGCCTGCCAGCTGGTCAGCTGCATGCCCAGTTCCTGGACGAACTGGGTCAGACTCGAGACGCCCTTTTCCTTGTTTTTTGTGGAATGAATGACCGAACGAAATGAATCAACAAAAATCAGACTGGGTGAAAAACTTTGTACTTCGCTCAGAATACGCTTCAAGACGCCATCAAAATCCCCTTCCAGCATATCGGCAGCCAGATTCACGAATTTGATCGAGTTGTTGATTTTATTGATATCGAAAAAAGGAAACTGCTGCTGATAGCGCAGCATTTTAATCGGCGGTTCGCCAAGCACGGTAAAAAACAGAGCACGCCGATCCGGGTTGGCCAGGGCAAACATGATTTGATGCGCGAGCGTCGTCTTGCCACTGCCCGGCGTACCGGCAATTAAATTAAACGAAAACTCAGGCAGGCCTCCGCCCAGCAGATCGTCCAATCCGACAACACCGGTGGCGAGCCGGGAGATCGTGACTTTATCATTCATTATTGTTGCTCCGGTACAGGTAAATCAAAGGAATCATCCCCCCAGGCAGAGCGCAAGATTCTGGTCGTTAATGAGATGCCAATCAAGGTGGCCAAGATATCCGTGAATATAATCAGCAGGCTCGCAATTGCTTCGGTGGCTTCTGCTGCATCACGATCTTTCAACATCGCGATAAATTCAAGAAAGGAAGCATGTTTCGATTGCATGATCCCCTTGACGAGAATCCACGCATATTTTTGACTGCATACGTTCAGACTGCGCACATACAGTGAATCAAATCCACCATCGCCAATAATCGGCACCAGCTCCACCGACAGACGTTGCCACAGCAATAGTGCATCATCCAGTAAAAAGTCCGGACGTCTGGATACAGCCCTTCTGATGATGGTGTGTAGCTCGGGATTGGGAATCGTCATAATTTATGTGCCGCTGTTAACGATGAAAGAATATCCAGCAGCATAGGCGACTTGATGGGTTTTACCAGGTAGTGATCAAATTCATGCTCGGTCAATTCCGTGGCGGACTGATTATAACCGCTCAATGCGATCAAAACCGGGATGGGTCGACTCAATTGACGTCGCAGTCGTTCGATCAGTTCGTAGCCGGTCATGTCGGGCAGGCCAATATCACAGATCAGCACATCGAAATCGTCGCTCATTGCCATCGTCAATCCCGCCATGCCATCGGTCACGGCAACAACGCGGTGACCTTCCTGCGTCAACACATTCCCCAACACGGTACTGGTATCGCTCTCGTCTTCGATCAGCAGGATATTCAATTTTTTGCTGGTCAGGACATCGGTATGCGCGACGGTTTTCAACAGCGCGACATGTTCGGCAATCGGAATCTGAACAATAAATTCACTGCCCAGACCAATCCCCGGACTGTACACATGCATCGAACCGTCGTGCAATTCCACGATTGCCTTGGCCAGTGCCAGCCCGATGCCCAGGCCGCCTTGCGGTCGGTTTTTGGTCTGAAAACCCTGGATGAACAGCTCGAAGATTTTCTGTTGCATGTTCTGCGGAATGCCGATCCCGTTATCGCTGATTGAAATCGCTGCGAAGCCGGCCAGCCTGCTGACTGACATCGAGATATTGCCAAACTCGGGGGTAAATTTTGAGGCGTTAATCAACAGGTTTGAAAAAACCTGGGTTAACCGCGGTTGATCGCCGTTGATCACAATCCCCAGTTTCGGCATTTCGATATGCAAATCCTGATGGCGTTTTTCAAAATACGATTTGCTCACTTCCAGAGCTGGCTCGAGAATTTCGTACAGACTCCAGGTGCCGCGTTGCAGGGTGATTTTCCCGGTACTTATACGCGACGCATCCAGCAGGTCATCGACCAGATGGTTGAGCTGATTTAGCTGGCGGTCAATGATGCCGTGCAGCGCCGGTAATGCCGGATTCGAATCGGTGAGCTTTCCGATCAGTTCAGTCGCCAATACAATCGGTGCCAGCGGATTGCGCAGTTCGTGCGCCAGCATCGAAAGAAATTCTTCCTGACGCACATTGTCGGCTTCAGCCTTGGCCTGGCTGGTTCGGGCATCCATGGCTGCGATCACCAGATGTTGATTGGCTTTTCTTAATTGCTCGAGAATGTGCAGCTGGGTCGTTTTCAGTTTGACGTCAGTCTGAAGATTGTCGACCTGAGTCTGGAGATTGACAATCCGCAGCTGAAGTTGCGCTTCTTTTTCCAGGTGGGATTGGTCGGACGGTGTCATAGCAATCTATCCTTGGCGATGCTGCTCAATCATTGGGCCGAATCCAAACCGGTGCTTACACTTTGTGAACAGCGCTGGCGCAAAGAATGCGCCTAATGTACTCTACTTCGCCTGTCACTGTCCGGTAAAATTTTGATCCAGATCAAGCTTGCAGGACAAAGTAGAACGCATTTGATCACTCTGTCCGGCAAGCCGCTGCTTAATCGTAGGGGTCAAAACTGTCGTCACTGCCTTCATCTTCCCAATAACCGGTCCGGCCATAATGCTGATGCATGGCGGTTTCATAGTCGCGGTCAAGCTTGACCGAGTCGTCGTAGGGAAGCGATTCCTGCACCGCCGCGCGGGTCAGATTGACTGTCACGATGCCGGCGGGCCATTTGATCTGACCGATCCAGAGCGGCGGAATCAAGACCTTGTGACCGATCCACCAATTGCTGGTATCGACTACCAGATAACGGATCGCCCAGGTTTTTTCGTCCACCAGCATGCCGCTGACGTGACCAATTTCGCCATCGCTGGCATGGATGTGATAACCGATCACTTCCTTGCAGCTGCGCAGATGAGAGTCGTTGTTCTGATGTTGGGGACGGGCGTGTTCCTGTTCCAAACTGGCGACCGGAATATCAGTTGCGGAATTTGCCAGCGCCATGCCCGGAAACAGCCCGGTTCCCCATAAACCGGCCCCCTCCCAATAAATCGGGTAGCCGTAATAACCAAGATATTCGTTCTCGATTTGCCGCGACACCGGTTTGTCGGTATTGATATCCGGACTGTTTTTAACCTGTTCCATCGTGATCTTGACCGGCAGGGTTTTCGCATCCCAGTCTGGTTTGCCAATGCTGATCGGCGTGATCAACACGCTGCGTCCCATCAGCCAGCCACCGGTTTCCACCACCAGATAGCGGATTGCCAATTTCTGGTCATCGAAATAGAAATCCCTGACCGCACCGATATCACCATCGGTGGCGTGAATCGCGTATTGTTTCAAATCGTCCAGACTGCGTAACATGAGCTTGCTCCTCGAAGAACGCCAGAACACGGTGTACTGGCTGTGCTGCCAACTTACGCGGCGCGGGCAGTGTGGTCGGTACGGTATCGAACAATGCGGACAGATGTGAATTCTGCCTGTCAGGTAAACCGGGCTGTTACTTGGCCAACCTTGCATATTTGCTGCAATAAACCTATAACAGTTCACAGGGCTGTAACTCTATGCTGCGACAATGGGACCAAATTAGCAGAAAAATACTATGACAGTAAAACCAGCAGCGCATACTTCAACAATTCACCATGTAGTACTGATTATTGCCAGCTTCGTCGCCTTGATCAGCATGTTAACCATCATGTTCCTGCTGCAGTTGCAGGTATTTGTGGGCGTGCGTGCCTACATCAGCGGCGAAGGAATGTGGGCAAAGGCGCAAAATGAGGCGGTCCACAGTCTTGAGCATTATCTTGTCTCGAACAGCGAAGCGGATTACCGCTCGTTTCAGCAGGCCATGCAGATTCCTGCTGGCGATTTGCAGGCCCGTCTGGAACTGCAAAAGGCCACGCCCGATATGGAGCTTGCGCGTCAGGGTTTTCTGGCTGCGGGCAACCATCCGGACGATGTCGATATCATGTGTTCGCTGTTCAGCCGGTTTCAGCACATGCCCTACGCCAGTATCGCGATTGAGCACTGGACCAGTGGCGACCGGCTGATCGCAGAGCTGCAAAACGTGGCCGAAGACCTGCATCGCGACCTCGCATCGACTACGCTCACCGAGCAGGCTGCTCGTGCCTATTTCAACAAGATCGATACCATCAATCGTCAATTGATCGAGCAGGAAACTCAGTTTGCCGGCACCCTGGGCAAGGCCTCGCGCCTGGCCAATACGGTCGCCCGCTCGATCAGTTATGTACTGGCTGTCCTGTTTGCCATCATTGGCATGGCGGTCTCATGGAAGATCATTAACCGGATCAGGTCCATTGAAACCGAGTTGATCAATAACGAAGCCAGATTGCGCATCGCCGCCACCGCGTTTGAATCGCAGGAAAGTCTGTTGATTACGGATGCCAGCGGCACGATCCTACAGGTGAACAAATCATTCCTTAAAAATACCGGCTATGACCCCGAAGAGTTGCTCGGCAAACCCCGCGGGTCTTAAAATCTGACCGCCATTCCGCCGAGTTTTACCAGAACATGTGGCAGACCCTGGTGCGCAACGGATTTTGGCAGGGCGAAATCTGGGACCGGCGCAAAAATGGACAAACCTATCCAAAGTGGCTGACCATCTCGTCGGTCAAAGATACTGCCGACCGGATCACCCACTATATCGGCTCGTATATTGATATGAGCGAACGCAAGCAGGCCGAAGAACGCATCAAGCATCTGGCGTTTCATGATCAGCTCACCAATCTGCCCAACCGGCGACTGCTGATCGACCGTCTGCAACTGGCGCAGGCCAACAACGAGCGTACCGGTCGCAAAGGTGCGCTGCTGTTTATCGATCTGGATAACTTCAAGGATATCAATGACACACTCGGGCACGACATCGGGGATTTGCTGCTGCAGCAGGTTGCCCAGCGCCTTGATGCCTGTTTCTTTGAAATCGACACGGTGGCACGCATGGGTGGCGACGAATTTGTCATCATGCTGCTCGATCTTGGCGACCAGGATCTCGTAGCCGCAAAACGTGCTGAATCGATAGCCACCAAGGCACTGGCCGCCTTGCGTTATTCCTACACGCTCGAACACTACACACTGAGCTGCACGGCCAGTATCGGGATTACTTTGTTTGGCGGGAATGATCAGATCAAAGACGAGCTGATGAAGCAGGCCGATATCGCGATGTATCAAGCCAAAAAAGCGGGCCGCAACACCATCCGCTTTTTTGATAATCATATGCAGGAGACCATCAACAGCCGCGCCCGGCTCGACCATGATCTGCATATGGCGATTCAGAATAAACAATTCCTGTTGCACTATCAGATTCAGGTCGATGAGTATCGCAATCCGATTGCCGCGGAAGCCCTGATCCGCTGGCGCCATCCGACCCGCGGCCTGGTAGCGCCGAACGAATTCATTCCGCTCGCCGAAGAAACCGGCCTGATTCTGCCGATTGGCAAATGGGTGTTGGAAACCGCCTGCGCGCAAATCAAATCCTGGCAGAAAAACAGCCTGACCAAAGATCTGGCGCTGGCCGTCAATGTCAGTGCCAATCAGTTTTTTCAGCAGGATTTTGCGGATCAGGTCAAGGACTGCCTTGAACGTTTCGAGATCACTCCGGCCCTGTTGAAACTGGAACTGACTGAAAGTCTGATGTTGAAAGATATCGAGGACACCATCAGCACCATGAAAGCCTTGAAGAAGCTGGGTGTGCAGCTGTCGCTGGACGATTTCGGCACTGGTTATTCGTCCCTGCAATATCTGAAACTGCTGCCCTTCGATCAGGTCAAGATTGACCGCTCGTTCGTGCGCGACATTACCACCGATCCCAATGACGCTGCGATTGTGCAGACCATCATCGCGATGGCCGATACCCTGGGCCTGGCCATCATCGCGGAAGGCGTGGAAACCGAAGATCAGTACGATTTCCTGCTCTCCAAAGGATGCCTGAATTATCAGGGCTTCCTGTTTGGCAAACCGGTTGCACTCGACGAATTCGAAACGCGCCTGATGAATGCAACTGGTGTGGTGACGCGTTAGTCATTCAACTCAGGCTGGCAACTTTACCTCGACCACCGGGAAATCAATCGCCGTGCGGGCAATGTTATTGGCGTAATTGCTGAAGGTCATGGCCACTACATTGCCGATGATTTCCAATAAATCTGCTTCTGAAAGGCCATCTGCCTTGAATTGATCCAGAATCGCCGGCTCAACATGACCGCGGCTTTCAACCAGCGCCTTGGCAAAAGCGGCGATTGCTGCATCGCGTGGCGTACTGCCATGACCGGCGCGTGCATTCAACATCTGTTCTTGAGTCAACCCAGCGCCTTTGCCCATCAAGGTATGCGCGGAGAGGCAATAGTGACAGCTGTTCGCCTGGGAGCTTGCCAATGCGATAATTTCGCGCTCGCTGGCAGACAGATTGCCGCTGGTATTGATTTGATTGAGCTGCATATAGCCATTAAACGCGGTAGGCGATTTGGCCAGCGTTGAATACAGATTGGGGATCATGCCGATTTTTGCTTTGACGGCAGTCAAGGTCGCTGCAACTGCAGCATCGGTTTCGTTCAGGTTCAGTGGGGCAATGTATGTCATGGTAGTTTCCTGGTTGGTTGATCGGTCAAGGTGAGCGACAGGAAACAGAATGCCGTAGTGCACGCCATCGTTGTTAAACAATAATCCTGATATGTATGCGGATCGTCCGGGACGCGATCGTCCGGGACGCGGATCGTCCGGGACGACCAGATTTTTTATTCAGCGATGGTCTGCATGAGATGGACCAGTTCGGCCACTGATCGTACCTGCAGCTTGGACATCGCGCGGGCGCGGTGAATTTTGACGGTCTGTTCTGCTATGCCCAGTTCATCAGCGGCCTGCTTGTTAAGTTTTCCGGCGGCCACCAGCTTGATGACTTCCAGTTCACGCGCCGTCAATTCACACAGTCGCTGGCGTGTTTCGCTATGTTGCGCGTCTTGCCGGATGGCGATCCGATTCTTCTCGAATGCACAGCTGACAGCGGCGACCAATTTATCCTTGTTGACCGGCTTGGTCAGGAAATCCAGCGCCCCCAATTTCATCGCCATAACGGCATTGTCGACGTTGCCATTCCCGGTTAAAAAAATCACCGGCAATTTGCTGCCCACTCTGCTCATTTCTTCCACCACGGCGATGCCGTTCATGTCTGGCATGGTCAGGTCCAGCACCAGGCAGCCAGGCAGTTGGGTTGAGCCGCTGGCGAGAAATTCCTTGGGAGAGGTGAACGACATGGTACGGAACCCGCTCAATTCGAGCAGTCTGGACACGGCTTTCAAGACGGCGGTTTGATCATCGAGTATAAAGACACGAGGCATGCTGCTTATCCTTCAACGGCGGCTAAGGGGAAACTGACATGGACGATGGCACCTCCGTCCGGCTTGTTCTCGGCCCAGATCCGACCGCTGTTGGCATCAACAATATTTTTACAGATAGACAGACCTAAACCCATACCGCGGTCTTTGCTGGTAAAAAATGGGTCAAATATTTTAGGCAATGCTTCTGCTGCGATGCCAGATCCCTGATCGCTGACCGAAACCTGCAGCGTGGTTCCATCTGTGATTTGCGTGAGCACGATAATTTTTCGCTTGCCTTTCCCCATGTCCTTCATCGCATCGGCAGCATTGTTGATCAGGTTGATGAGCACCTGCTGCAGCTGCACCCGGTCAACCAAAACCAGATGTTCACCTTCTGCCAGGCTCAGTTCCAGCCTGGTTTCACGGCTCATCAGACCAGTGCGCAAAATACTTTGCACATCGGCCAGCAAGCCATTGATGTCAACCTGTTGACGTTCCATGCCGCGATTGCCGAACATCTGGCGCAAACGTTGAATCACCATCGCCGCGCGGGTGTCTTCTTCAATGATGTCATGCAAAATCTCGTTCAGTTCCGGAATGTTGACGCCATGTTTTTTCAGCACCAGCTGTGCCGATTCTGCGTTGAGCAGCATGGACATCAAGGGCTGGTTCAACTCATGTGCGATTGCGCCGGACAGTTCGCCCAGCGTGGCCAGGCGGGATAAAAATGTCACCTCCTGACGTTTTTGTTCGAGCTCCAATTCATCATTTTTGAGTGAGGTAACATCAAATGAAATACCACCGAGGAAAGCTGATCTGCCATCATCAAAGTGCTTGATGCGCGCCCGGGTTCGAATCCAGCGCATCTGGCCGTTTGGCAGCACGATGCGGTAAGCGTTGTTATAGATTTCACCGCTTTGCACCGCAGATTGAACAGTTTTCAGAAACTCGGCACGATCATCCGGGTGCACACGCTCCATGACGTCGGCGAATCTGACAGTCTCGGTCATGTCAAAGCCAAACAGAATCCGCCAATGCTCCGAGGCGATAATTTCATCCTTGGCACTGTCGCGGGTCCAATAGCCGAGGTTTACCGTTTCGACGACAATCGCAATCAACTGCTCCCGATCACGCAATTCTTTCTCAGACAACACCAGCCGTTCGGAAATCTGGCCGACAAAATTTTCGCGGAACCGGCGATCCAATTCCCGGTCGGTGTTTTCTCTGAAAATGCACACTGCCGCATCATCCATGCTGCGCACAACCCGGATTTCCACATACCGTTGATCGATGTCGGTTCCCTGCATCCACAGTGACAGTTCCTGCACCGCATCCGATTGCAGGGCAAGCTTGACCGCGTCCAGAACAGCCGCAGCGATTGCCGGGGCAAACAGTTGGTTCACGTGTGAATTGACATAGGTCTTTTCCGGTGCAAACAGCAGGCTTCGATCGGAAATATGAGTAAATATGCACTGTCCGTCGCCGCGCACCGTAAAAATATCATCCGGGATGGCTGTGATCAGTGCCCGGTTGAGTGTCTCGCTGTTGAACAGATCGATAGCGCTTTGCTTGATCTTTTCGGCAGAGCGACGACCTTCCAGCAGGGAAGAACACACCTTCGATAAATGTTTCAGAATCTGTTTTTGATGGTCGTCGAGACGACGCACCTGGCGATCGATCACGCACAGGGTCCCGATCCGCGAACCGTCTGCCAGACTGATCGGCGCGCCGGCGTAAAAGCGAATATGCGGATCCCCAGTGACCAGAGGATTGTCTCTGAAGCGTTGATCGACACTGGTGTCAGAAATTTCGAGAATGTCTCCGTCAAGAATCGCGTGAGAACAGAACGCGACACTGCGCGGCGTTTCAGAGACGTCTTCCAGACCGACATTCGCTTTGAACCACTGCCGGTCTATGTCAACCAGACTGACCAGCGAGATTGGTACATCGCACACCCGGGCTGCAATCTGTGCCACGGCATCGAACTGCTCTTCATTTTGCGTATCGAGGACATTCAGTTCATGCAGCGCCAAAATGCGCTGCAATTCGTTACTCGGAAGTGGCGCAATCTTCATCTGTTTCTTCTGACAGTTAATGGTTTGATTACAGGATAGTTTAGGAACTGACTACTGGCCAGCTTTAAACACCGCCAACGTCACATTTACAGCGCAGGATTGCAGCGCTGCCTTTGCCTGATTGACATGTTTATGCCCCAAAACGTGCAAAATGGTCATTCGACGCTCTTGCACGGATATTGTCCAATAGAACCAAAGCGCTATATACGCGCCGGGTTTTCCGCCCTATCTTACCCAGCATGAATAGTTTAATTCCCTGGGTAGCGATTGTTGATGACGATGAGCTGGTTCGACGCTCCTTGTTGCGTCTGCTCGATCTGCACAGTTTTACCGCCGCCGGATTTGAATCCGGCGACACATTCCTGGATGCGCTCAGAATCAGCAAACCGGCCTGCGTTGTGCTCGACTTGCATATGACGGCCCTGAACGGCTTTGAGGTCCAGAAGCAGCTTGCACAGCTGTCAGCGGAAACGAGCGTGATCTTTGTCACTGGCAGTGATTCGCTTGAAAACAGGCGGCAGGCATTTTCCTGTTCGCCGATTGCCTATTTTGCAAAACCAGTCGCGGCTGGCCTGCTGCTGGAGACAGTCGCTTCGGGGATACGACAATGTGAAGTAAAACGCCAGACCAGCGCTGGCGCAGCCACGCGGAGCAATTTATTTAATTTGCGGCATCGCTATTAATCGAAAGACAAAAAAATGAACATCGCAAACATTAAGATCGGTGCGCGGCTGTGGCTCGGTTACGGACTGGTACTTGCGTTGCTGGCAGGTGTCGCAATCATGGGCATCGCTGGCATGAGCCGGTCCAACGAAGCACTGCAGCATATCGTCGACGTCAACGTCAGGAAAATGGCCCTGTTGGAGGACATGTCAAACTCAATCCACATCGTCAGTCGGGTCATCAGAACCATCGCTTTACTGGACGATGAAACCGAAGCCACTATACAGCGGGAAAAAATTCAGGTGGCCCATGAAAAATATGACGAGGCTTACAACGCGCTGGTAAAAATGCCTCTGGATGAAAAAGGTAAAGCGTTCGTTGCCAGCTTTAGAGAAGAAGCTGAAACTGTGCGTCCGTTAAATAATAAATTTATGGACATGGCCAAGACCGACAAAGCAGCAGCTACCACATTCCTGCTAAAAACAACGGGCCCTGCAACCAGCAAATGGCTGGACGACATTCGGGCATTCATCGAGTTGCAAAGGGCCAAAAGCAAGAAGGATGAAGAAGCCGCGGCAACCACTTATGAACAATCTCGCCTGCTGATGATCGCCCTGTCACTGATGGCTGCTGCGATTGCCAGTGCGGCAGCCTGGTTAATCACGAAATCGGTGGTCACGCCGATCACCCGTGCCGTCGCCATTGCCCGCCAGGTTGCCGCTGGCGACCTGACGAGCACTATTGAATCCAGTTCAAGCGACGAGACCGGGCAGTTGATTAGCGCACTGGGAGAAATGGGTGATAGCCTGAAAAATATTGTCGGCCAGGTACGTTCCGGCACTGAAACGATCAGTACCGCGACTCAACAGATCGCCTCCGGGAATATGGATTTATCCTCACGCACCGAACAACAGGCCAGTGCTCTGGAGGAAACTGCCTCGTCGATGGAAGAGTTGACCTCGACCGTGAAACAAAATGCCGACAATGCACGCCAGGCCAATAATCTGGCTGCCTCGGCTTCGAATATCGCCATCAGAGGCAGCGCAGTCGTGTCGCAAGTGGTTGAAACCATGGGCTCGATCAATGATTCTTCCAAAAAAATTGTCGACATTATTGGCGTAATTGATGGGATCGCTTTTCAAACCAATATTTTGGCCTTGAACGCGGCGGTGGAAGCGGCGCGTGCCGGTGAACAGGGGCGCGGCTTTGCTGTGGTTGCTTCTGAAGTACGCAATCTGGCGCAACGCTCGGCATCAGCGGCCAAGGAAATCAAAACCTTGATCGGTGATTCGGTTGACAAGGTCAACGCTGGGACTCAGCTTGTTGACCAGGCTGGCAACACGATGCAGGAAATTGTCGAGAGTATCCGGCGCGTCACCGACATCATGACTGAAATCAGTCTGGCCAGCAGTGAACAATCCGCCGGTATTGATCAAATCAATCAGGCCATTACCCAGATGGACGACGTGACGCAACAAAATGCCGCACTGGTTGAAGAGGCCGCCTCAGCCGCACAATCTCTGCAGGACCAGGCTCAGGATCTGAATCAGGTGGTCAGCGTATTTAAGTTGAATGACAGTCGCCCTGTATCAAGAGCATTCCCCGCTGCGCATGTCATCCCTATTCGCAAATCGCACGGAAAAAACGGTTCGCCTGATCTGAACCCGAACACAAAACGTATTGCAAATTCCTCCTGTACATCGGATAGTGCGGTCACTGAATTTTGATTGGCCCCGGGCGCCGGAGCGGAGTGTTTTATGGACAGGTTACGGTCGAATTTTGAGTCGGATATTTTGGAAACCAGGGCGGTCAATGCCTTGATTGATATGCGTGACAAATTAGTGAGGCTGTCGGCTGTCATGCACGAACTGGCTTTTTTAGTTGATGCACAGCGGCGTATTGATATTAATGGCGTTGCCGTCGAGATACTGGACAAAGCAAGGAAATAGCCACGGTCGGTTTCTTTGCTTTATCTGCTCGTAAAAAATGAGCCAGGTTTGCCTGGCCCCTGCCTTGTCGTAAAATAATGGCCCGGACAACTGTTTGATGAGGCCAATGATGAAAAATCTCCCCGCAAAATCCAAGCCAACACCACTTACCACAGCTGATACGCCGCTCGAACGTATCAACACACCGTGGGCGCTCAACCCGTTTGTTCAGTTCACCTACGCGCAGCACGAGCTGCGTCTGTCTTCAGACGGCCTCACGCAGGTCAAATCAAAACGGGTCGAGCTGAAAGACGGGCAAATTCAATCGCATGATTTCGAGGGAACTGCCCCGGCCGCCATGTTTGAGCAGGCCATGATCCAGTCGCAGAATCTGTTGCTCGAACAGACCAACTGGTTTTTGAAACAGTTCTCCCTGTTTCCCGGGCTGAGCTGGACGGGATCGGATCAGCCCAACGAGAAATAGTTATCCTGGCAGGGCAACCCTTTGCCCCGCTGCCCCGCCGGATCGGGAAACGGGCCGGTTTACAAGCGCAGAATCATTTGTGCCACTGAGCCGGAAACGCGCTACCAATTGCGCCAAAGCTGCTGCCTGTTCCTGCATATTGGCTGCTGCTGCGGCAGCCTGTTCAACCAGTGCAGCATTTTGCTGGGTCATGGTATCCATTTCGGTAATGGCCTGACCGACGTGCCCGATGCCGGTGCTTTGCTCGCGTGATGCATCGGTAATCGAGGCCATGATATCCGTTACCCGCGAGACGCTCTCGACCACTTTTTGCATCGTGCTACCCGCCTCGGCCACCAGCGCGCTGCCTACTTCGATGTTATGCGCCGAAGTATTGATCAGCTCCTTGATTTCCTTGGCCGCGCCCGCCGAGCGTTGGGCAAGATTGCGCACTTCCGACGCCACGACTGCAAATCCCCGGCCCTGCTCACCGGCTCTTGCGGCCTCTACCGCAGCGTTCAAGGCCAGAATATTGGTTTGAAAGGCAATGCCATCAATCACGCTGATGATGTCGACGATCTTTTTGGCAGACGCGTTAATCGTATCCATGGTCTGCACCACCTGCGCAACCGCGCGGCCACCCTGCTCAGCCACCGCCGATGCCGATAAAACCAGTTTGTTCGCTTCCACGGCATTGTCGGCATTTTGTTTGACGGTCGAGGTCAACTGCTCCATTGAGGCCGAGGTTTCTTCCAGTGAACTGGCCTGCGATTCAGTGCGACTCGACAGATCCATATTGCCGGAGGCGATTTCCGACGAGGCAATGGCGATCGTATCGGCACTGCGGCGGATTTCCGCGATGGTATTGACCAGGCGTTGCTGCATGGTTTTCATGCCAAACAAAATGCTGGAATGGTCGGTTTCGTGGGTTAGCACGTCAACGCTCAGGTCAGACTGTGAGATGCGCTGGGCCACTTCGCTGGCGTATTCCGGATCGCCGCCGATTGTATGGCGCAGACTGCGGTTGACAACTTTGACAATCAGTACCAGCCCCACACACAATGCGGCCAGCACACCGCCAGATTTCAGGATCGTCTTCCAAAAGACATCGTCAATGTCGTCCATATACACACCAGTGGTCAGGTCCCAGTCCCAGGATGCGAAGTGGGAGACACGACTGAGTTTGTCTACCGGTTGCGTTGAACCAGGGCGAGACCACTGATAGCGAAAGAAACCACCGCCCTCCGGATTGTGACCGATTCTGTCAATCTCCCGATAAACATACAGTCCGTTCGGATCTTTCATATCCACCAGGTCCGTACCAATCAGTTCAGGCTTGATCGGGTGCATGACCGAAATCGTGCCTTTACTGACAGTCATGTAACTATCCTTGCCGAACCGGAAACTTTTGATGAGTTCCTTGCCCAGCTTCTGTGCCTCATCCTTGGTCAGGGCACCAGATTGGACTTTCTCATCCAGCAGTTTCAAGGTGCCAACCGCAATGTCAGCGACGTTGTGTAAAGAGTTGGAGCGCTCCTCGATGCGTATATTGCGTGTCTGAAATGCATCAAAAATAAATATCGACGTGATACACAGGAGGCTGCAGACCAACGGCACCCACAATTTTTGGCGAAAAGTTAATTTATTCAAGATGGTGTCCTCATCAAGCCGGTCAGGATCGTATCCGTCAGCCTCAATGGCTGCGCCATGACCATCCACAGCCATGTCGGCTGATAGAGTCAATTTAGATTTTTTGGGCTGCTTGTCAAGAACCGGGCAAATTTTTATTTAAGCTCGGCCGCCTGCTGCACCAGTTTCTTGAATTCCGGACTGACTTCTCCAATCTGACTGGTGCTGCCCAGGATTCGTCCCCGGCCATCCAGCAGCACCAAGGCCGTACTGTGGTTGTAGTCGCCGTTCTCCAGCAGCTTGTACTGAATCCCCAACAAAGCCGCAAGTTTGCGCACGACTGTGGCATCGGTGCGTGCCAGTGTCCATTGGGCTGGGTCCAGATGCCGTTTGCCTGCGATCGATTTGAGTACCGCCACGCTGTCGCGGCCCGGATCAAAGGTGACCAGTATGACTGACACCCGGGCGCGCTGTTCTGCATTAAGGCTGTCTTCCGTGGCCTGTATCGTATCGATCAACATCGGGCAGACGAACTGGCAGGAGTTATAAAACATGCTGATGATGACCGGTTTGCCGCGTTGCTCTGCAAGCGTAAAGACATGACCATCCTGATTGGTAAATTTGCCCGTTAGCTGGTAAATCGAATTACCCGGAATCGGTAAGCTGTTTGGTGTGACGCTGTCGGCCTGACAGTTCAGGGCCAGCATCAGCGCGAGTAGCCAGATTTTTTTCATTTGGTCGCTTCGTTCGTGAGTGCCGGGTTGCGTGCGCAGCGAAACCCGAGGTTGTTGGTGGTGTCCGAACCGGCCAGTGATGACAACAGCGCAATGCGCATCAGGATGGCGAAATTTTCTTTGTCTTGCAGACTGAGTGCACCGGCACCGCAAAATTTCAATTTATCCGGATCACCCTGGTTGCGGCTGTCCGCGCTGATAAACAGGGCATTGAAATCATCGACCCATTCCCAGATCAGACCATGCATATCGCGCACACCATAATAGTTTGCCGCGCCACCGACGTCGGCATGCAGACTGCCCGGCTTGTCATACCAGGCCAGTATCCTGGCACGCCAGGCCGGATCTTTGCGGGCATCCGCGTGGCCTGCATCGGCGGCCGCGACATATTCCCATTCATACCAGGCTGGCAGGCGCGCAGCTTCGCTTTCGCAGTAAGCCTGGGCGGCAAACCAGCTGACATTGGTCACAGGCTGTCTGGCCGCGTCACCATAATCGGTGCCAGTGCGCCAGTTATGCAGATAGCTGGCGTCGGCAAATACCGGCGCAACCTGCTCGCGTTGCCACTCCGGATGGGCGCTTACAAAGGTCAGAAATTCGGCATTGGTCACCGGCATTGCGCGCAATTGAAATGATTCGATCCGGATCGGCTTGTTGTCGGACGAATTCGACAGAACGCTGATCAAGGTGCCGGCTGGGATCGACACATACCGGGCCGGGATTGGAACTTCAGCAGCCCACGCCGACCCGGCCAGAGCCAGGGCCGCCAACAGCATCAGCCGTGGGTACATCTAGTGTCCACCAGCCGCTGGTGCTGCCGCTTTGGCCCTTTCGGCTTTCACGGTATCGGCATCGACGCGTCCGCCCTTGTTGTCCCAACTGTTCAACACATAGGTCAGGATATTGGCGACCTCGTCGTCGTTCAGCTGACTCATCGGCGGCATCACGGAATTGTATTCATTGCCGTTGACGGTGACCTTGCCGGTCAGTCCGTGCAGCGCGACACCCACGGCGCGGCGCGGATCACTGTTCAGAAAATCAGATTTGGCCAGCGGTGGAAATACTCCGGACAGGCCGGCACCGTTAGCTTGATGACAAACTGAGCAGGTTCCGGCGAACAGGTCTCGACCGGCATTGATCTGATCCTGCAGGGTCAAGGTGCCACTGGCTGCCGCCTTGGTCGCCACGCTGACGCTGGCCAGGTTGGCCTGGGCACGATCACCCAGATACACCGAATCGAGTTCCTTGCCGGAATAAATATCTTTTTTGGCCGGACCATCCACTTTTAAAATCGCCAGTGCGCCCTTGTTAAAGGCCCGGAAAATCGAGTGGTCAACCAGCACATAACTGCCCGGTACCTTGGTCTGAAACTCCACCACCGCCGCGCCACCGGAGGGGATCAGGGTAGTCTGGACGTTTTTCTGCACATTGGTTCCGCCTTCATAGCGCACCTTGTCAAAGATCGCACCGATGACGTGAAAGCTTGAGACCAGATTCGGACCGCCATTGCCAACAAATAAGCGGATTTTCTGATCAGTCTTGGCGGTCAGCGCCTTGTCACCGGTCATGGAGCCTTCTGCGCCATTAAACAGCACATAGGTCGGACGTTCATCGATGGCCTTGTCCATATCAAACGGCTGCAAACCTTTTTCACGGTATTTGCCACTGGTATAAAAGTCGCCCTGCATCACGTAATACTCATGATCAACCGGTGTCAATCCTTCGGGAGGTTCAACCAGCATCAGACCATACATGCCGTTGGCGATATGCATGCCGACCGGGGCGGTCGCGCAGTGATAGACGTAGATCCCTTCGTTGAGTGCCTTGAAGGTAAATTGCGATTCGTGTCCCGGCGCGGTAAAACTGGACGCAGCACCACCGCCTGGTCCGGTCACACCATGCAGGTCGATGTTGTGCGGCATTTTATTGCCGGGATTATTTTTGAGATGGAATTCAACGGTATCGCCCTGACGCACCCGGATAAAACTGCCCGGCACGGTGCCGCCAAAAGTCCAGAATACGTACTTCACACCTTCGGAAATCTCTTTTTCGTGCTCAATGACTTCCAGTTCGACAATCACTTTGGCCGGATAATTGCGATGCAGCGGCGCGGGGACATTGGGCGGACTGGTCAGCACGGCATGAATCGGCTCACCCTGCGGCGGACCGAAGTCACCGCTTAATTTGGGCGGCGGCGCAGCCTGGCTCGCGGAACAGAACATTATTGATATACCAGCTAATCGAAGCAGCATTGAATACAGTTTCATGACCGTCATCCCTGTTTGTTATGTGAATGTCTTGCGAAGTGGTATCGCTAAAACATGCATATAATATGTAGGTTTTAAGGCCCGATGCTTGATCTATATTAAGCTTTGCTGAAGTTTGTTCAGCTCATTGGCCACAATTTGAACGGCTTCGATTTTTTGGACATGTCAGGGTGCTTTTCAAGAACTGAGTAAAAATTGATTGACCAGTTCACACATGAACCTGTCGATCAGATTCAACCGATAACCTCAATCCGACCGTCTTAAGAATTGCGAGTAGTGTTTTTAATGTAGGGTTACCTTTTGGTGACAAGGCCCGATACAGGGATTCGCGACTGATACCTGCTTCGATCGCCACATGTGCCAATCCGCCATAAGCTTCGGCAACGGTCCGCAGTGCCAATAGTCCGGCGGCACGATCATCGGGATTATCGAGTGATTCCATGGCCGTTTTTAAATATGCCACGGCCAATTCATGATCTGCACTTAACTCGGCCACTTCTCGCTCATGGTGCGAAATGGCACCTTTCAATTTATTCATTTTTGCCTCCCTTTCCATTCTTTCCAAAGTGCCTTGGCGTATTTTATATCGGCTGACTGGCTGCGTTTATCACCACCACAGAGAAGCAATACAACGGACTTTCCATGTCGGCCAAAGTACAAGCGATGCCCTGCCCCAATGTGCACACGCAGTTCCATTACCCCTTCTCCGACTGATTCACAATCCCCGAAATTACCGGCTTCTATCTGGCGAAGGCGAATACGAATCCGGGCTTGCGCAACTTTGTCATGCATAGCATTGAGCCACTCGGTTATAGGCTCGCACCCATCTGCTCGTTGATATCGAAGAAGTTCAAACATTGCGAAATTGTAGCTTATAAGCTACTCAATAACAACAATCGGGGTTCGATTTATAACAGGCGATCGCTACGCCTGTGTCGGGTTGGGCTAGGTTGGGTACCCGGCGAAACTCAAGATTTCAAACGAGGTAAATTGAAACGAACACAAAAATAATTCAATGGGTCAACATTCGGACAATGTTCACATCAGGACTAATATTTTTGTGTTGCGATACTTTTCGCTTCCTCACAAAAATCACTGAGTTTATCGATGAAACATCAAACCGTATATTTTGATTCAGCAGCGCCAAATCGTGCGCAGAATTCAATCGAACAATGTAATACTTTCCAACTTTATATCGCGTATTTATAATTAAACGCTGTTCGAATATAACCGTATTGAATCATGACACCACTAATAAAAAGCAGTTGGAATTGTTTGTTGATGATGTTTCTTTTACTGACCGGTAAGCGCTCAAATGCACATCATCAAAAAGATTTAAACGCACTAAAATTAATGGTAATTTTATTCTGCATTTTCTCAATAACTTGTTTTGCTAGCGATAGCCCGAGCCGAAACCGGACCGCAAACAGTAATGCCGAACCGCTGATACAAGATAGTTTCAATTCGCCCGAAAACTGGCGACGGCCAGTGACTCCATTTCAGATCGCTGATCACACATGGTATATCGGTAGCGAAGGCCTGAGCGCCGTGCTGATCAAAACAAAAAAAGGAGCCATATTGATTGATGGAGGATTGCCCGGCGCAACCAAAATGTTGCTCACCCATATGGCTCAACTTGGTGTGTCCAGCCACGACCTTAAGTGGATACTGTTAAGTCATGCCCATTTCGATCATGCCGGCCCTCTTGCTGAAATTCATCGTGTTACAGGAGCCCAACTTGCCACGAATGCAGAAACGGCAACGCTGCTAGAACGAGGAGGAAAAGGTGATATTCATTTTGGAGACCTATATCCTTTCCCGCCAGCTAAAACGGATCGATTCTTGATGGATGGGGAAACAATCGAATTGGGAGGCGTTGTGCTCACTGCTCACTTTACCCCTGCACATACGCCAGGCACGATTAGTTGGACATGGACCGATCAACGTGAAAACCAACCAATCCGCATCGCTTATCTCGACAGCCTCACTGCCCCGGGTTACAAACTCAAAGACAATCCACGCTATCCGCACATTGTCGAAGATTTTCGGCATGGATTTGATGTAATGCAGTCTATATCTTGTGATTTGGTGCTAACGCCACACCCTGAAGGCAGTGGTTGGACACCCGGGAAGCTTGGTTCATTCCTGAATAGCCCAATGACATGTGCCGCTTATACCGACCACATCCGGGAACGCCTCAATAAGCAACTTCAAGAACAAAAAGCGCCGGGTTCGGATTGAGCATACGTTGATGCAGCAACAGCTTGAGGACGCGCGTCGTGACTTTGCCGATGAATTGGAAAAGCAGCGCCAGGCAACCGCCTTGGTTGATGTGAATGTTTTGCGAAGTGGTATCACTATTAAGCGTTGCTGAAATTGAGGCAGAGATATCCAGTCATTCGTCACACTTTAAAGGGCTTCAATTTCTTGGGCACGCTCTGATTCGCCAATGTCACATACACGGGCAAACCGTCCGCATACTTCGGATAGTCTTCACCCTGAATCAGTGGCGTGAGGTAGCGTTTGCATTTTTCAGTGATACCAAAGCCATCCTTGCTGATGAAATTTTTAGGCATAAATTTTTCAACATTGGCGACATCTTTCAGATCCGCCACGCCGATCCGGTATTTATACGGCACGTCAGAAATACGTTCCACGGTAGGCATGACGGCATTGCGCCCTTTCAAGGCCAGTTCCACTGCTGCCTTGCCCAGTTCATAGGCCTGTTTGACATCGGTCTTGGAGGCGATATGGCGCGCTGAACGCTGTAAATAATCAGCCACGGCCCAGTGGAATTTATAGCCCAGCGCTTCCTTGACCATATTCGCCACTACCGGTGCGGCACCGCCGAGCTGGGCGTGACCGAAAGCATCGCGCGTGCCTTGTTCGGCGAGGAAGCGACCATCTTCATAATGACAACCTTCGGAGACCACCACCGTGCAGTAGCCGAACTTTTTCACGTTGGCCTCGACGCGTGCTAAAAATTTGCGTTGATCAAAGACGACTTCCGGAAACAGGATCACTACCGGGATATTGTGGTCCATCAGCAGGCCACCGGCGGCCGCGATCCAGCCTGCATGACGGCCCATCACCTCAATCACAAACACCTTGGTCGAGGTTTTGCACATCGAGCGCACATCGAATGAAGCTTCCAGGGTGGAGACCGCCACGTATTTGGCGACCGAGCCAAAACCCGGGCAGCAGTCGGTGATCGGCAGATCGTTATCCACGGTTTTGGGAACGTGAATCGCCTGTATCGGGTAACCCAGAGATTGGGCCAGCTGGGAGATCTTGAAACAGGTATCGGCCGAATCGCCGCCACCGTTGTAAAAAAAGGTGCCAATGTTGTGAGCTTTGAACACGGCGATCAGTCGTTCGTATTCAAGCCGGTTGGTCTCGAGGCTCTTCAGTTTATAGCGGCACGAACCGAAGGCACCGGCCGGGGTATAACGCAGCGCGGCGATGGCTGCAGCTGATTCCTTGCTGGTATCGATCAGATCTTCCGTCAGTGCGCCGATAATGCCATTGCGCCCGGCATACACCTTGCCAATTTTATCTTTGTGCTTGCGCGCGGTTTCGATCACACCACATGCGGAAGCATTGATCACGGCGGTGACACCACCGGATTGCGCGTAAAAAGCATTTTTCTTGGCCATGTGGACGTCCCTGTCGAGTTTGGTGGAATTGCGGATGGGGGATTCTACCAAACTATTTGGCTCTGAACGGCATATCGCACGGCAGTCCCGGCCCGGTTGGCAGTTCGGCACCAAAGTATTCATAGATATTGACAAAGCGTTGATACCCGTCAAATTCTATATGTATGCCAAAAACTGCCCAAGCTTTGCTGCTGCAACGCGCCCGGTTTGATCCAGAAAAATCCCAGTCTGTCGCGGTCAGAAAGAAATCCGGCAGTCCCTTGAAGCTGGGCTGACTTTTCAACCCGGCGTAAAAAATTACGCGCCGTTGCCGGTCCGCTGACTACCTTGCCTGCTCTTCTTTCCTGAGGGCGGCGCGTCCTTGAAATTTTCGCCAACTGATTCAACAGTCTTGCGCGCAACATCCGCCCATTGTTCGAATCCGTTCTTCATCCAGTCGAGGGGATTGCGCGAATCGTCGGCGCCTGGATGCAGCGATTCTTCAACCAGCTTGATTGCTGTGCCATAACCTTTGCTCAGTTGCGCCTGGAGTAGCTGATTGACTTCAATCTGTAAATTCGAGGCGATCCTGGAGAGCTCCCCGCCGTAATACATCATTCGGTTCAACTCATCCTGAATCCCGTTGGTATCGACCGAAAACAAATCCTGCGGCGACTTGGCGGCGAGTAAATGACTGGACCTGGCAGACAGTTTTTCGATCGATTCCCTGGCTGCCCTGGTCTGTAATTCCAGCAATTTTTGTGATTCGTCGAACGCCTTGTTGGCTAACGCCGTCCACTGACCTTGCTGAGCAGCAAGCTCTGCCTTGAGTGAAGCGGCGATTTTTTCCTTGGTTGTGGTAGACATATAACACTCGGTCATAACGACATTAAAAAGGGGAGATTCAAAGATTAGCCCGTCCCAATGCATTACTTTTGCGTTCGATCAAATATCTAGTGGGACAGCATGTAGAACAAACCAAACAAAGGCCACTGCAAAGCCTGTTTCAGCGGTTTGAACAGGGGTACCGGTTTTAGCAGCATGCTGACGGCCATCCGGTAGGGATAGTGAACGCGGGCCAGATTTCTGACTTCCTTGCTGTATCGGATCCAGTCGGCCGCGCGGAACGGCCGCTCCGGATGCAGTCCAATGCTGGCATGCTTGAACGCGATATACGAATCTTCAGAACGGATTTCATAAAGGCGCCGCCAGATTGTCTTGACTACTGCGGCCAGGCCATGTGGTTGGCTCGCATTTAAGCGCTGAAAAAACCGCCGGAAATGGTTGTAATGCGCGGTTTCATCGCTGCTGATGTGGTTCAGAATCTGGCGCAGCACCGGTTCCTGCACATAGCTGCGCAGTGCCCGGTAAAAAGTTGAGGTGCCGGTTTCAACCACGCAGCGCGCGATCAGTTCCAGACCCGGATGTGACTCGAGCTGCTCTGCGGTGCACAGCAGGCGGTATTCATCAACGAATGCCCGATGCGCCGTCTCCCAGTCGAACTCCGGCCACACCAGCTGGATATAAGTTTTCAGTGCCTGGCCGTGCTGCACTTCCTCTTTCTGCCATCGTGCGGCCAGCCAGCCGGTGACTTCGGCATTGCCACCAAAATGGCTGATCAGATTGTCGCTGTACAGATCGGCGAGGATTTCGACAAACGATGCCGAGGCCAGGGTAAGAAACAGGAATTCATCGTTGTGTACGGTGCTCGGTTCAATTGAATCGAAGGGGATGTCATCAAGACACCAGCTTAATTTTTCTGAATGAATGTGCAGGTCTGCCATATTGTGCCTTTCAAGTTTCCCGTTGGACCAAATTTTATTGGTCAAACTGCGCGGCTAAATGGAGTCGAATTGTTCAGCTTACGGCGAAGGTCACGCATAAAATTGATCATCGTCAATTTTCAGCCGCTTGATGGTTGAGAAAACCGATTTTGCAACAAGCCGGGCAATCAGGGCAATAATTGATTTAAAACAAATTATGTCGGCGCGTTGCCCCTACTATCGTCAGATCATTCTTTCTGGAGACGACGATGAATAAATGGAGACTTCCTGCATTGCTGGCGCTGATCATCAGCCTGACCTGGGGACTGAGTGGCTGCGGTTATAACTCGCTGCAATCGCAAGACGAGCAGGTCAAGGCAGCCTGGTCCGAGGTGATCAATCAGTATCAACGACGCGCCGATTTAATCCCGAATCTGGTCAATACCGTCAAGGGTTACGCCGAGCATGAAAAAGATGTGTTGACGCAGGTCACCGATGCACGTGCCCGGGCCGGCTCGATCCAGGCCACGCCGGAGTTGCTGAAAGATCCGCAGGCATTCGAAAAATTCCAGCGTGCCCAGGGTGAACTGTCCGGTGCCCTGACCCGTTTGTTGGCCGTATCGGAAAACTATCCGCAACTGAAAGCCGACGCAAATTTTCGCGACCTGCAGGCACAACTGGAAGGTACTGAAAACCGCATCACGGTGGCGCGCAACCGGTACATCAAATCGGTGCAGGAATATAACGTCACCGTGCGTTCTTTCCCCTCCAACCTGACTGCCAAGGCATTTGGTTTTGATGTCAAACCAAACTTCACGGTCGACAACGAAAAAGCCATTGCAACGCCGCCCAAAGTTGATTTCGGCGTTGACGCGACCAAAGCTGCAGCGCCGGATAATGCCAAATGAAAACCGGCGCCCTGCTGTTTTGTCTGGCACTGTTCTGGCAAAGCGCGGCGTTTTGCCAGGCCAGGGTCCCGGCTTTGACGGCCCATGTCGTCGACCAGACCGGCACACTGACAAGCGAACAGCTGGCAACGCTGGAGCACAAGCTCTCTGAGTTTGAAGCGGGCAAAGGCAGTCAGATCGCGGTCTTGATCGTGGACTCCACCGCACCCGAGGCGATTGAACAATATTCGCTGCGCGTGGTGGAACAATGGAAACTGGGCCGGAAAAAAGTTGATGATGGCGCGCTGTTGCTGGTGGCGAAAACGGACCGGGCGCTGCGTATCGAAGTCGGCTACGGCCTGGAAGGCGCATTAAACGATGCGGTCAGCAAACGCATTATTGCCGAAGTCATTACACCACAATTCAAACAGGGTAATTATTACAGCGGCATCAATGCAGGCGTGGACAGCATGATCGCGGTCGTGAACGGTGAACCGCTGCCGGAACCGGTTCATGCTCCAGCGGGCAATGATGTGCGCTTCAGCCTTCCGGTGGTATTCATTGCGATACTGGCCGTCGGTGGTTTCTTGCGCATGCTGCTCGGCAGACTGCCCGGGGCGATTGTTGCGGGCGGTCTGACTGGATTGATTGCCTGGTTCATCATGGGAGCACTGTCTACGGCAGTGCTGACCGGATTGTTTGCGCTGGTTGTGACCCTGTTTGGCGGCGGACTGCGCGGTCTGGCGGGCGGCTATTATGGCGGCAGCGGCGGATCATCGGGTGGCGGCTTTGGTGGTGGCGGCGGTGGTTTCGGTGGCGGCGGCGCGTCGGGGAGATGGTAATCATGATGAACGTCAAACGTATCCTGCGCCATCTGGTCGCCAACCGTGCCCAGGTCACGCGCGCCTTCCCCAAAGCCAGCATAGCCAGAATTGAACAGGCAATCCAAAACAGTGAACAACAACACGCCGGGCAAATTCGCTTTGCCGTGGAATATGCCCTGCCAGCCGCCTCGCTGTATCAGGAACTGGCGCCACGTGAACGCGCCATTGATGTCTTTTCACAGTTACGCATGTGGGATACGACGCATAGAAACGGGGTGTTGATCTACGTCCTGCTGGCCGACCGCTCGGTAGAGATTGTGGCCGATCGCGGCCTGCACGCCAGGACCACCGGCGCTGTCTGGGAAAAAATCTGTCATGACATGGAAGCGGCGTTTCAGAACGGTCAGTATGAAGCGGGCGTGGTCAGCGGCATTGAGGCAGTCACGCAGCTGTTGATGAAACATTTCCCGGCCAACCTGGCCGCCGTCAATGAGCTGCCGGACAGTGTGATCATCCTGTAGCTGGCCAGTTTCACTGCAAAAACTAAAAACAAGGCTGACGGTGCCGGGATTTGATCCTCATCAAACCGGCTGTGCACGCGACGGATAATATTGTCGCCAGCAGTAGCTGCTGCGTAATCGAAACTCTCAACTCTACAGGTGACTATCATGGCAAATCTATCGATCTATGATCCATTCAGCACCAGACTGAATCGCTTCTTTAACCACTTTGCATTGAACAATCCATCCATTTTTGATGAAGACGACGCGTTGAAATCGATGAATCTTAAAATTGATGTTTCTGAAGATGATAAAAATTATCTGGTGCATGCCGACCTGCCCGGCGTGAAAAAAGAAGATATCCGCGTCAACGTTGACGGCAATCAGATCAGCATCAACGCCGAAGTCAAAAATAAAAAAGAAGAGAAGTTGGGCAAAAACGTGATCCACAGCGAGCGTTATGAAGGCAAGGTATTCCGCAGCTTCACGCTGGACTGTGCGGTTGACGAGTCCAAGGCCGTCGCCAAATTTACTGACGGTGTGCTGGAACTGACATTACCCAAACAGACTGGAGGCAATACCAGCCGCCAGATTACCGTGCAATAAAACAGCTGGCGCAAAGAGGTCATCAAATGAGTTATTCAAGTGTCGTGGTCTTTCTGGACAACAGTTCCGCCTCAAAAAAACGGCTGGAGTTTGCCTTTCAATTCGCGCAAAAACATCGGGCGCATTTGACCGGCATTCATATGTCGTATGGGCCTTTGCTGCCGTTTGACCCTTACGGTCAGGTGTCGGGTGTGGCGCTCGACTGGGAGGCCGAGGTCAAGAAAAAACAGCATGAATCCAAGGAGTATTTCAATCAGCAGGCGAAGGGCTTCGACGTCAACGTTGACTGGGACTGCTATCGCGACAATCTGATGGCCGAAGTACTCGCACGGGCACGGGTTGCCGACCTTTGTATTGTGGGTCAGGTTGCCTCCGGCAGTACCGACAATGAAATCAGTCGCGATTTCTTTACTCATTTCGCGATTAACGTCGGTCGCCCGGTCCTGTTCGTTCCTTATGATAAGAGCTTCCCCGCCAGTTTTGAAAAAATCGTGGTCGCCTGGGATGGTGGTCGGGAAGCGGGACGCGCCATCTCGGACGCCCTGCCCTTATTGCGCGAGGCAAGAATCGTCAGTGTGATTTCAGTGATTCCCAAAAAAGATTCCAGTGACGATTTGCCGGATGTTGACATCGGCACGTTTCTGGCCCGCCATAAAGTGAATGTCGAGGTGGAGAAAATCGAACGGGTTTCCTCGGAGGCTGCTGAATTTATCCTGTCACGTGTTGACCTGAAAAGCGCCAACCTGCTGGTGATGGGTGCGTTCGGTCATTCGCGGTTCAGTGAGTTTATCCTGGGCGGGATGACGCGTTCAGTCATGAAAAAAATGAACGTGCCGGTGTTCATGTCGCATTGACCTGAAATCGGGATTGGCACTGCCGATCCCGAAATCGGTCTATTTCAGACTGGCCAGACTCAACGCCTTTTTAAGCCGTTCATTTTCTTCAATCAGGTCCACGACCAGTCCAGCCACATCTTCGTTTGCTTCAAACATGGCCTCAACGCTGGCCAGACGTCTGGCGCGTTTCAGGTCTGCGCTGGTAAATTGCAGGATGAAGGTCTCGCCGCGCGCCACGCCGATCAGTTGCGCGTCGATCCGGTTTTCAACCCATTGAATATCGCGCTGACAGGCCCGCGCAAATTCTTCCAGCGTCAATTGCAGGTCGTCGATCAGCAAGCCGGTTTCGAAATCAGTTTGTGCCATGTTTATGCTCCTGTGCCCTGACGGGGATTGAACGCCATCTCGCTAGCCATCATTTGAAAAATCTCACGCTGCCGGTCGGTCTTTGCCACGGGCAGCACCACGTCCAGCAGCAGATACAGATCCCCTGCCGGATTACCCGGAATGCCGCGTCCTTTTAAACGCAATTTTCGTCCGGTTTGGGACCCGGCAGGAACGTTGACCTGCACTTTGCCACTTGGTGTCGCCACATCGATCTCGCCACCCAGCGCCGCTTCCCATGGAGTGACCGGCGTTTTTTGATATACGTCGCGCCCATCGACCCGATACTGATCCTGGGGCGCGAATTGAATTTCCAGATATAAATCACCGCTCTTGCTGCCACCCATACCTGGCTGTCCCTGACCGGTCAGGCGAATCTGCTGACCTTCCTTGACCCCTTTCGGGATCTTGACATCGAGCTTGCGCTCCTGCATGAAGACATGGCCGGAGGCATCGACTTGCGGTGCCTGCAGTACCAGTTGCCGGACCGTGCCGTGAAAGGCATCCTGCAGATCGATAACAATCTTGGCATGCTGATCGGCACCAGTGGCCTGCTGCTGGCGGCGTTGCTGGCGCATGTGTCCAAACAGGTTTTCAAAAAAATCGCTCGACTCCGCGCCGTTCGCTCCGGAAAATTCAAAGCCTTCATCCCAGCCCGGCGGTGGACGGAATTCCTGACCGGACTGGTAACCTTCCCCAACCTGATCGTAGGCCGCACGTTTTTCAACGTCCCCCAATGCTGCGTAGGCCTCGTTGATTTCTTTCATGCGCGCTTCGGCATTTTTTTCCTTGCTCACATCCGGGTGAAATTTTCTGGCCAGCTTGCGATAGGCCTTCTTGATTTCGTCCTGAGTCGCCGTCTTGGCAACACCCAGGGCCTGATAATAATCTTTGAACTCCATAACAATCGCCTTTATCGTAATCCAACTTCAGAGCTGGTCTCACCAGTAGTAATTCAATTCTTTGATGCCGTTGCTGTCGACAGTGATGATTTTCATCTGCACGCTCTGGCCATGTTGGGCGGTGATCTGGTATTCCCCCGGCGGCAGCTTCGCTAAAAAAATCGGTCCTTCGGACATCGTGTCAACAAAGTTGATCCCCGCCCTGCTTTGGATGTGGATGCTGACATCGGCAAGATATTCGCCGGATCCTTTCGCGGCAAAAATCAGTTGCAGATTGAAATCCGATCGCATAATCTGCAGCGCCCGTTGCTGGTCTTCGCCAACGCCGCCGCTGACATACACCACCCCGTTCTGGCTGTGGCGGGTCAGGCCAATCGGCTCTGCGAAACTGGCACAGGACAAGGCGGCGCACAGAATAGTAAATAAAAAAATGCACACAAATTTCACGGCTGGCCTCTCAGGGAAAAGGAATCTGACGCATCGGCTCTGATACTGTCTGATACTAACAGGCACCTTGTGACTATGCGGTCCAAGACATTTTATTGTTTGATCCATATCAACAATCCAAAGATTCTTGTAGGTATACAAAAATTGGGCTAATTTGAACGAGAGTGCCAGGTGTTTAGCGATATGGTTTCGCCGTCCAGGCGACCCCGTCTAGGCGACCCCGTCTCGGCGACCCCGTCTAGGCGACCCCGTCTAGGCGACCCCGTCGTTCCCGCGGCTTTAGGCGGGAACCTAGCGTCGTTTGGTTGCGAGTCAGAGCGTACGCCACTGGGTTCCCGGTGTAGCAGGGGTTGCGCACTGCATGCAGTGCGCCTGCGGAACGAACTTCCCTTGCAAGGGAAGTTTCCTTAGCGTCCAAAGGCTTTTCAGCCTAAAGCCGCGGGAACGACGGGGGGGGCATAAAAAATGAAATAATTCTGGAGTATCAGTACGGTGTCTAAATTGACAATAAATTCAACCCTGCATTCGTTTAACCTGCTTTCAATGCTGCGCCGGTGGTCAGGCCTAGGCTGTCTGGCGCTCGCTTTGGGGCTGGCCCCGTCTCAGGTTCCGGCTGCCGACCAGACCCCAGCAAAATTAAGAGTTGCGATGGATGACGACTATCCACCGTATATCTTCCGGGATTCGAACGGTGCGCTGACCGGCTACCTGGTCGATGTCTGGAAATTATGGGCAACCAAAACCGGGGTGTCGGTTGAACTGGTCGCCACTGACTGGAATCTGGCCAGGCAAAACATGGATGCCGGCCGGGTCGATGTGATCGATACCATATTTCAGACCAGGGAGCGCGAAAAAACCCTGGATTTCATGCCCTCCTACGTCGATATCCCGGTCTCGATCTATGTGCACCTTGGGATCGGCGGCATCAGCGATCTGAATACCTTGAAGGGATTTCTGGTCGCGGTCAAGGAAGGCGATTCCTGTATCGGAAAGTTGCAGGAGGCCGGGATCAACACGCTGGAGACTTACCCCAATTATGAAACCCTGATCAAGGGGGCTACCGAGGGTGGGGCCAAAGTGTTCTGTCTGGATGAGCCACCGGCCAATTACCTGCTTTATCGGAACAACGCCGAGGTCAAATTCAACAAGGCGTTCAAATTGTATGAAGGCGCGTTTCATCGCGCCGTGCATAAGGGCGATACCAGGACAATGAGTCTCTTGCAGCGCGGCTTTTCCGCCATGAGCGCGGAGGAACTCAAAGCCATTGATGAAAAATGGATGGGGACACCGCTCAACCTGTACCCGTACAGCCGTTACCTGGTATATGCCCTGTCGGGCATCGCTGCGCTGGCCGGCCTGCTGTCGCTGTGGGGGTTGACCCTGCGCCGTCTCGTACGTCAACGCACCGAACAGCTCTACACCGAGCGCAGCCAGTTGCGTACCCTGGTCAAAACCATTCCAGATATGATCTGGCTGAAAGACAAGGATGGAGTGTATCTGTCCTGCAATCCCCGGTTCGAACAATTTTTCGGCAAGAAGGAAGCCGATATTATCGGCAAAACCGATTACGATTTTGTCGACCGGGAGCTGGCCGATTCGTTCAGGAGAAACGATCAGAAAGCCATGCAGGCTGGCGCACCAACGGTCAACGAGGAATGGATTACGTTTGCCAGCGATCAGTCGAAGTGTCTGGTCGAAACCATCAAGACCCCGGTGATTGATTCGAAGGGCGACTTGATCGGGGTGCTGGGGATTGCCCGCGATATCACCACCCACCATCAGACCAAACAGGAATTGCAGTCGAGCGAAAATTTTTTCCAGACCCTGGCAGTCGTCAATCCAGTCGCCATCATCCGCACCGATGCCAATCGCAAACTGGTGTTTGTGAATCAGTGCTGGTCAGATATCACCGGAATTCCTGGCGAGCAGGCCCTGGGAAAAAACTGGAATATCGGTATTCATCGGGATGATTTAATGCTGGCCGAATCTGAAAAAAACATGTCCTTTCTGGAGCGACGCCCCTTCAATCTTGAATTCCGCATGCAGCAACCCGGCGGCAAGATTCGGTGGGTATTGGGTCAGGCAGTGGCAACCCGGGACGAGAACGGCAAGGTCAACGGCTTTGTCGGCACTATTACCGATATCACCAACCGCAAAGCCTCCGAGGATGAAATCCGCCATCTGGCGTTTTACGATGTACTCACCAGACTGCCCAATCGCCGCCTGCTCTACGAGCGGTTGCAACAGGCACTCAAATCGGCGCACCGGGTACATGGCATGGGCGCAGTGCTGTTTATTGATCTGGATAATTTCAAATCGATCAACGATACCAGTGGTCACGAAATGGGCGACCAGTTATTGCAGCAGGTCGCGCCTATCCTGACCAGCTGCGTGCGTGATTCCGATACCGTAGCGCGCCTGGGCGGGGATGAATTCGTGATCATTCTCGAAGGTCTGCCGGCGCAACTTGACGAGGCACTGGCGCATGCCAAGGCGCTGGGCAGCAAGGTTTTGCTGGCCATCAATCAGACCTACCTGCTGGGCCAAAAGGAATATCACACCACCGGCAGTATTGGCATCACCATGTTTGGCATTCACACGGTCGCGGTCGATGAATTATTAAAACAGGCGGACCTGGCCATGTATCAGGCCAAACTGGCAGGCCGCAATACCTTGCGCTTTTTTGATGTGGAAATGCAGGCCGCTGCAACCAGGCGCGCCGGTCTGGAAAGTGAAATCAGAAAAGGCATTTTGGAACAGCAGTTTTTACTGCACTATCAGCCACAGATCGATGCCCAGGGAAAATTGTTTGGTGTCGAAAGTCTGGTGCGCTGGCAGCATCCGCGCCGCGGTCTGGTCAGTCCGGCCGATTTCATCGGACTGGCCGAAGAGACTGGCCTGATTCTGCATCTGGGTGCATGGGTGCTGAAACAGGCCTGCACGCAGCTGGTGGCGTGGGTCGATCACGCCATTGCCAGCGACATCACGATCGCGGTCAACGTCAGCTCGCGCCAGTTCAAGCAGGCCGATTTTGTTGAACAGGTCTTGCAGATCATCGACGCAACCGGTGCAAATCCGCGCAAGCTCAAATTGGAGCTGACCGAGACTATGTTGCTCGACAATGTCGATGATGTGATCGGCAAAATGACGGCGCTCAAATCACATGGCATTCAATTTGCGCTGGACGATTTCGGCACCGGCTATTCGTCGCTGTCCTACCTGAAACGTCTGCCGCTCGATCAACTCAAAATCGACCGCTCGTTTGTTCGCGATGTGCTGACTGATCCCGACGACGCGGTGATCGCGCAATCAATCATTTCGCTGGGCAAAAGCCTTGGCCTGTCGGTGATTGCCGAGGGCGTGGAAACGATTGAGCAGCGTCAGTTTTTGTTTGAGCACGGTTGCCATGAATATCAAGGCTTCCTGTTCAGCAAACCGCTGGCGCTGCCGGATTTTGAGCAGTTTCTGGCGCAGTACCGGTGATCATAAGTTCAGCTCGCGATAGTGCCGGAAGATGCCATCGGTATTGAATGGCAGTCGCCGCGCTGATTTCAGATAGCGTTTGATGCGCGGGCGTTGCGCCACCAGGTCGCGCAAGGCCAACAGCTGCGGGATGTCCGGCGCCAGCCTGTTCATCGCTTTCGGAAAGGCGTAAGACAGACCTTCAACAATCTGAAACATCGACAGATCCACATACGACAACTGCGCGCCGACCATGAACTGGTTGCCGGACTGATTGCAGCCCAGGATGCGCTCGAAATAGCCCAGAAACTTCGGGATGCGCGTGTGGATAAAGTCGGCAGTACGGCGCTTTGCCTCCGGCTTTTGATCCTTGTAGTACAGGCTGCCCGCAATCGGGTGGTGGGTATCGTGCACTTCGGCGACCAGATCGGTGACCGTCAACTGCAATTGATTGGTCCAGATCTGGGTGGCCAGCTCTGCGCTGACCAGTCCCAGGCGCGGACCGAGGTACTGCAGGATATTCGCGGTCTGGGCGATGACCAGCTCACCGGACTGCAAAAACGGCGGTGCAAATGGTGGCCGCCCGGCGCTGTCGCCGTCCATCATCGCCAGCAGCGCAGCAACCCCCATGCCACTGCTCTCGGCACGGCGCGCCACATCGATGTATTGTGCGCCGCCCTCTTCCAGCGCCAGCCGGATAAACTCGCCCCGGCCCTGTATGCCTGGCCAATAAAATAATTTGTAGGTCATTGAACTTCCCTGGTGGTGTTTGCGGTGTTGAATCTTTTTTGTAAGGATGGAAGCCTGGCCCCGACTAAAGATTAACCCGAACTTTTTTCAACGCTTTTTTCAACGCTTTTTTCAACGCTTTTTTCAACTTTTACATAAAGGAATGCCAACATGAACCTGATTAAAACAGCAATGCTCACCCTCCTCTCCCTGTGTTTTTCATTCGCGCTGGCCGGTGAGATCAAGCCCTACAACCAGGCGCAGTTTGACGCCTTGAACGCGGCAGGCAAACCGGTACTCATTTCGGTTCATGCCGACTGGTGCCCGACCTGCCGCGCTCAAAAGCCGATCATTGAAGAATTGATGAAGCAGCCTGCTTACAATAATGTCACGACTCTGGTGGTCGACTTTGATGGCGATCAGGCTTTACTGAAAAAATTTCATGTCAATAAACAAAGTACCTTGATTGCCTATAAAGCCGCCAAGGAAGTCGATCGTTCGATCGGTGACACGACCCGCGCCGGGATTGAAGCGCTGATCAAAAAGACGGTGAATTAAATCATGGCATTTGGACTCGCTTCTTATGGCTTCGGCCTGTTGGCCGGTACGCTGTCAACCCTGTCGCCATGTGTATTGCCGATCATTCCCATTTTGTTGGGATCGGCCAGCAACAGCCATCGTCATGCACCTCTGGCGTTGGCCGGTGGACTGGCTATCTCCTACGGAGTGATTGGCACCACGCTGGCCTGGGCAGGCGCAGCGCTGGGCACCGACACCGAGGTATTTCGACTGATCGGCGCAATCATCCTGGGGCTGCTCGGCGTGGTGCTGATGTCCTCATCATTGCAGCAACGCTTTGCCACGGCAACTTCCGGTATTGGCGATGCAGGTAACAGTCTGCTCAACCGCCTGCATCTGGATGGCATGTCCGGACAATTTGTCATCGGCCTGGTGTTGGGGGTGGTGTGGAGCCCTTGCGTCGGCCCGACTCTGGGTGCGGCGATTGTGCTTGCCAGCCAGGGTACCGACCTGTTTCAGGTTGGCTTGCTGATGGCAGTGTTTGGTCTGGGCGCTGCGCTGCCGATTGTGGTCCTGGCATATATGTCGCGCTCGGCGATGCAAAAAATGCGCGGCAGACTGATGCAGGCCGGGAAGAACGGCAAGCTGATCTTCGGTGGATTCATGATCTTGATCGCTGCGCTGATTCTGTCGGGTCTGGACAGGCACCTGGAGGCGTGGCTGGTAAATATTACGCCGGCATGGTTGACGACTTTGACGACGCAGTTTTGATTTGGCAGATTAATTCTCTGACTTCCCTGTGTTCGAATGCAACGGCAGCAGGCGCATCCTGGTTCGATTTGGTTCAACAGTCAGTAGTGCGCCTTTTTCTAGCTCTGAAGCCATTTGGAACAGAGCAGCGACGACCGGTATGCCGATTACATCTGGACTGACATCATCAGAACGAATTTGCACGACACTTGGTTTTTCACCGTGGGTGGCAGCGAGAATCGCGCCAAAGTCAAGATCATGGGTTAACACAATATAGTCATTCAATTGGGCAAACGTCATGATTTCAAAATCCGATGCGTTACTTGCTCCGAGAAGCGACCAGTGCGTCGCTTCAATTCCTGCATTGACCAAAGCCGCTATCCAACGCGGCGACAGGTTCATATCAATAATCAATTTCATACGGGAGTCAACACGACCTCGCGTTCTTCAGCGCGCCATGACGCGTAACGCAGTGCCTGCATAATGTCTTCGCGTTCCAGATACGGATAGTCAGATAAAACTTCATCAATGCTGTGGCCCGCGCCGATCTGTCCAACCAACATTCCGACAGTAACGCGCATTCCCCGGATGCATGCCTTGCCGCCCATGACTTCCGGCTGCTGGGTGATACGGTTCAGTTGTTCCATACGTCGCTCCTTAATGAATCACTCGGCCATAGTAGACGGTTGACAATATTTTTTCAAGACTTCCCAACACAGATGCTGGGTTAAAAACCCAGCCTACTTTTTCAGGTACTCAATCTTGTTCGCACCCCGGTCACATCGTCCCACAATTCTGCCAGTGCTGGCATCTGAATTGGCCAGAACAGTCAACTGATAATCCTTGATACCGCGGGATTGTAAGCTGTTGTCAATCTTCTGTTTCAGCGCCTTGCAATCGACTTCTTTTCCTGTAGTTTTTTTCTGCGCAACCTTGACATCGGCTTTGGCAATCTGCTGCACTTTCGCCTCTAAAAGTATTCGATTATCGGAGTCAGCCGAACGGTTATGGAAATGACAGTACGGCGCCGTTTTTTCAATATCCGGAATATTGCTCACACAATGCCAGTTGATCGAGTTGTTTGCGCTGACATCCGGAACCAGATGTATCCAGGCATTGGCAACATCGGGAAATTTCACATACTTGACCGAGATCACGCCATCGCCTTCTATTTTCAGGCTGTCGATAATGGCATCACGAAATTTCTCAGGAGGCGGTATCTGCAACTGGCTGTTTGACGAGGGAAATTTTCCACTCTGCTGGTAATACTCGGAAACTGCTACCTTGTACGGCGCAAACTTGTTCACGCCCTCTGTGATTTGCTTGAATCTGATCAGTTGGTCAATGACCGCCGGTTCGGCGTGAGCACAGAATGCTGCAACGCTGATGGCTGCGGCAAGGATGAGTTTCAAGGTCTGCGCATGGTTCATCAATCAACCCTTCAAAATGCCGGAGCATTGGTTATTAAAAAGTTCAGTCATTCCTGTTTTCATATAGGCAATCCAAATAAGGCGAACTGGTCGGCCAACCGGTGCCGATTGTGACTTTCCGGCGATCGGGTGTCAATGAATCTGTGGACTGGGATTGGACCCCCGCCCGCGCGCTCCCACAGGGAAAATTATTCCTCGGCCCAGTTGTTGTAAATTGCACCGAAGATGGCGCTGATAAATTGCGCAACTGAACAATTCACCTTACTCTTGGCCCGGACGAAAAGAACAGCAAGGACAAGCGATGACTTTCAGTGCAGATATAACAATAGTTGGCGCCGGGCCCTACGGCCTGTCGATCGCCGCTCATTTGGCCGGATCAAACTTCCGCATTATTGGCACCCCCATGGAGAGCTGGATCAACAATATGCCAACCGGCATGCTGTTGAAGTCGGAAGGAATTTATTCGAACCTGCGTGCGCCGCGCAATGCATTTACCCTCGAACGGTTTTGTAAAGAGCAGGGAATTGCTTACCATGATTTGCATGTGCCGGTAACGCTCGAAACCTTCACCGCGTACTGTCTGGCTTTTGAACGACAACACGTCCCCACCCTTGAGCGCGCACGGGTGTCCAGGATCACTCAGCTTGGCGAAGGATTTGAGCTGACGATGGCAGACGGCAGCTCGTTTACATCCCGGAAAGTGGTGATCGCCACAGGCCACGAGGAGCACCGCAATCTGCCGCAGCAGCTGGCAGATTTGCCGCCTGAATATTGCACGCACAGCGGCGACCACCGGGATATGGCGTGCTTTAAAGACAAGGACGTGATTGTGCTCGGCGCGGGCCCGTCTGCCACTGAAACGGCCACCTTGCTGCATCAGAATCTGGCGCGGGTTCAACTGCTCGCACGGGGCGCCAAGGTCAGCCATTTCCCGATGCGCTCGGTCAAACGTCCGCTGATGCGCCGCGTGCGCGCACCGCTGTCGGCTGTTGGGACTGGCTGGGCAAGCCTGCAGTGGTCGGATGGCCCCTGGCTTAGACGCTATCTGAGTGACCGGATTAAAACTGTGGTCGGCAAGAAGCTGGCCAGGTCCACCAGTGACGCCGACCTGCTGAAGCGCTTCACGGTTATTCCGAAGCTGCTGGGCTACCAGATTCTGCAGGCCAAAGTGCAGGACAGGCGCGTGCAGCTGACGATTTCAGATGCGGCCGGCAAGCAACGACAGCTTGTTGCAGACCATGTCATCGCAGCGACCGGACACCGTCATGATGTGCGCCGGATGTCATTTTTAGACGCGGACTTGATCGACCGGCTTGATCTGATTGAAAATTGCCCGCGCCTGTCGGCACACTTTGAATCTTCGGTGCCTGGCCTGTACTTTGTCGGCGCGATATCGATCCCCAGTTTCGGATCGCTGATGAAGTTTGTGGCCGGAGCCGCATTTACGACCCAGCGTATCATCAGGAGCCTGAAGACATAGCTCCCCCTCGCCTACGCGTGGCTGCTTTGCACGTAGGTCGCCAGGCGCAGCGCAAGGTGATCAAACAGCAGGCGGATCCGGCGTACGCTGCGCAGATCGTTATGCATCACCAGCCAGACTTCCATTGGGATGATGAGCTCAGCGTGCATCACGGCGACCAGATTCTTGTCGCGTCGCGCGATGCCCAGTTGACTGGCTCCAATCCCAAATCCTGCGCGCAGTGCGGCCAGCTGCGCCAGATCGCTGTCGGAGCGAAACCGGAAATTGTCGGGCGTGAGCATTACCCCCTTGCGGTCGAGCAGTCGCAGGTAAGCAGGGTCACGATCAAAGCCTATCAATGTATGGTCCTTCAGCTCCTTCAGACTGTGCGGCATCGGATTGGCTTTCAGGTAGCGTTTGTGCGCATACAGTCCGACGTCAATTTGTCCGATACGTTTTGCGACCAGCGCGCCCTGGGTAGGTCGAACCATCCTGACCGCGATATCGGCATCGCCGCGCAGTAAATCTTCATTCCGGTTGGACAGTGCCAGTTCGACCGCGATACCTGGATGCAAAACGGAGAATTCGGCTAGCAGCGCCGGCAGCACTTCACTGCCCATCACGTCACTGGCGGTGACCCGCACCGTGCCTCGTTCCGCTTCGACGGCCCCGGATGCCGAGCGCTGTGCCGCATCGACCGCGGCGGCCATGGTCTCTGCGGACGCGATCAATTGCATGCCAGCTTCGGTCGGCGCCAGGCCATCGAGCGAGCGCGTGAACAGTTTCACGCCCAATGCCTGCTCCAGTGCCGCGACCTGGCGTCCCATGGTCGGCTGGGTAGTCTGCAGCACGCGCGCCGCGCCCGATAAACTGCCTTCTCGCACCACGGCCAGAAACGCACGGAACAATTGCCAATCGTTGATTTTATTTGCCATACATAATTGTATAGATATTGTACGTTATTAGGCAATTGCTGTTTAGCAGGCAGGCACATAAGATGTGCCAACTCAACCACGTCCGGAGCATCCAATGAAAGCGACACTTGTTTCTGCAGCAATTACTAAAGCAAACGCGACAGCAAACACGACAGCAAGCCTGGCAGCCGCGCAGCAGCCCGCCTCTGCCGGTACCCAGTTTCTGGCCGTCGATGGCGGCAGTATTGCCTATGATGATACCGGCGGCAGTGGCCCGCTGATCCTTGCGATCCCGGGCATGGGCGACCTGCGATCCGAATATCGTCTGGTGCGCCCGGCATTGCAACAGGCCGGTTATCGTGTAGTTACGATGGATGTACGGGGGTGCGGGCAGACTTCTGCCCAATGGCCGGACTACTCGGCCCATGCGGTGGCCAAGGACGCGCTGACGCTGTTAGGGCATCTCAATGCCGGTCCGGCAGTCATACTGGGCAATTCCTTTGCTGCCGGTTCCGCGCTGTGGGCCGCCCATGACGCGCCTGCGCTGGTCAGCGGTGTGGTACTGCTGGGACCGATCGTGCGCGACCAGAAAGTGTCGTGGTTCGCCAATCTGGCGCTGGCCGTGGGTTTCGCCGGGCCATGGCGCGTGTGGTTCTGGACGACCTATTGGGACAGTCTGTTCCCGACCCACAAACCGGCGGATCAGGCCGAAGTCAAAGCGACACTGGCCAGCAATCTGCGCGAACCGGGTCGCATGGCGGCGCTGCAATCCATGATCAAGTTATCAAAGGCAGATACCGAAGCGATTCTGTCACAGACCAAGGTGCCAGCCCTGATCGTGATGGGCACACTTGATCCTGACTTTCCAAAACCTGAAGCGGAAGCGAAATGGCTTGCCGGACAATTTGCCGCCGAAACCCTGATTGTTGAGGGAGCCGGACATTATCCTCACACCGAGATGCCGGGAGCGGTGGCCGACCGCTTGTTGTCGTTCATTGGCCGAATCAATCGGACCAGTCCGATTGAATAGAGCCCAGCCTGAGTGCTTATTTACCACCCAGATAAATCTGCCCATCCTTCATCACAAGAACCGGGTGACGGGTCATGGCCATGTCTGCCAGCGGATTGCCGCTGACAGCAATGATGTCGGCCCGTTTGCCGGCCTGCAGTGTGCCGGTAATCTCTGCTACACCCAGCAACTCGGCCGCATTGGCGGTACCGGCCATGAGCGTTGCTTCAGGTGACAGTCCGAGATTGGCCATCAGCTCAAACTCATGCGCATTCGTGCCATGCTGACCGACCCCGGCATCCGTTCCCATGGCGATCGGCGTGCCGATCTTGATCGCGTGCTGAAACATGGTTTGAATCTGGGCCGAGGCTGCTTTGGCCTTGATCGAAATCGGTGCCGGCATTTTATCGAACTTGCCGGTAAACGAGTCTGGCGCCGACAGCGTCGCGACCAGATAAACATGTTTTTTCTTCATTTCCAGCAAGGTGTCATCTTTTAGAAAGGTGCCGTGCTCAATCGAGTCCACCCCGGCCAGAATCGCCATTTTGGCGGCTTTGTCGCCGTGACAGTGCGCGGCAACCTTGCGGTTCCACAAATGCGCTTCGGTGACGATGGCGTTCATTTCTTCCTGAGTCAGCTGCGGATTGTCGACCGGATCGGACAGCGACAGCACGCCGCCAGACGGCATGAATTTAATCAGGTCAGCGCCATATTTGATCTGATAACGCACCGCTTCACGACATTGGTCGGCCCCATTGCAAACACCCTTGATCGGGCCAGCGACAGCAATCGTTTGCGGCGGCACCGGATCCTGATCGGCATGCCCGCCGGTGGCACCGATTGCATAATTCGAGACCAGCATGCGCGGCCCGGGAATCACACCGGCGCGGATCGCATTGCGCAGACCAAGTGCAATGTAGTCCGCCGATCCGACATCGCGTACGGTCGTCACGCCCGCTTCCAGAGTACGTTTGGCATACTGAGCGCCATACAATGCCTGCTCAGCCGGAAAGCGCATGATGCCATCGTAAAAATCCTTATACCAGTCACTGCCCATTTCACCACCGAGGTGCACGTGGGCGTCGATAAACCCCGGCAGTAAAGTGGCATTACCCAGATCAATCACCTGCGCACCGGCAGGAATGGCGCCTTGCGGCCCAACCGACTTGATACTGTTTCCCTCAACAACCACCATGCCGTTATCAATCAGCCTGCCGCTGACCGAATCAAACAGATGCGCCGCTTTCAGCACGGTGACCTGCGCGGCAGGTTCGGCAGAAATGGCCAGGTGTGTCGGACCAAGGCACAGCGCAATGGTTGTAACGGCAAGTGACAGATAGCGTGATTTCATGGGAACCCTTCCGTGATGAGATGATTGGTTTCAAAGCCAGGCCAGGTAAGCCCTGGCTGCAGGCATTGGAACGTAAGTTCCCGGGGATGTCAAATCGATTCCTGTCGCAGCGGACAAAAACCAACGCTCCCTACTCGAATCTTTGCCAGTGGGGCCAGCACTTTTACGCAAAATAACATTGCATACAATTTTTCCGGCAACAATGCTGCAACTGCATGAAATTGTATGGTCCAATATCTGCCCGAAACGCAACATATGACAGGTATGGCCGAATGAAACGCACACAACAAACCACAGGTGAAATACTCGCATCGCTGCGCCCGCTTGATGTGAACTGGCAGGATGAAGCCGCATTAAAAGTGATTGACTATCTGCATGCCATGCCGCTTCGAACGACTTACAGTCAGGATGATATCCGCGCCTTCATGGACGACAATTTCAACGATGGCCTGTTAATCTGCCGTCTGTTTCTTGGCCTGTCCAAAGAACAGTTCATTCCCTTGCTCACCAAACAGCTGGGCAGTGGCGGCACCGGCATCCTGCGCTACCAAAAAGACAAAGCCGCTTTTATCGCTGCGCTGGTGAACATGGGGGTATCTGACAAGATGGCCGAATATGTCAATCGCAAGGTCCATTGGACCGATGTGCTGGTTGAACGCCTGCGCGCCGGACGTGGCAGCGCCACCAGCGGGATGAAGCATGGACGCGATATGGAGAATTTTGTAGAGACTTTTGTGCGCAATGTCTTTGGCAGCGAGTTTCATTTGCGCTGCAACTTTACTGGCCTGGACGGCAAACCGGCCAAATGCGATTTTGCGGTGCCCGGCAAGGATCAACCCAAGATCATTATTGAAGTCAAAGGTTTTGCGAGCACCGAAACGAAAGTCACCGATGTGATCGGCGACATTGAAAAAATTATCAAGGCCAAACGCCACGACACCGTCCTGCTGTTCTTCACGGACGGCACCACCTGGAATCAACGCCCCAGCGATCTGGCAAAAATCATCAAGCTGCAAAATGAAGGATTTATTGCGCGCGTCTATACGCTTGCCATGGCCGAGCAGTTTGAACAGGATCTGCGCACCTTAAAGGCCGAATTCGACCTGTAAGGCTAGTGATCGTGATCACCGCGATCATCGTGATGATGTTCATGCTGATCACCGCGGTCATGGTCGTGCCGGTCATCATCGCGATACCCGCCGCGACCTTCAAGCACACAGCCGGATAACAGCACGGCTGCCACACAAAAAACTGCCAATTTTACTAGTCGTGACTGGTTCATTTGTTGACCTCGTTGTGGTTTGATTGGATAGCATTTTATGCGCGCCAGATTGTTCAGTCAGTGCGCCAACGCACCGACATCATCCCGGCCAATGCCACATCCTGCTACAACGCCCTACTTACCGGAAAATAGACCAATGCAAACCATGAACCTGTCCAGCTTCATCCTCCAGAATATCGAAGAAATTCTGCTCGAATGGGAAGCTTTCGCCAAGACACTGGAACCGGCTTCCATCAATATGACCCCCGTTGAGTTGCGCGATCACGGGCACATGATTCTGGAGAAGGTTGCCAAGGAAATCGACACCAGTGAAACCGCCCAGCAAAAGGAAGATAAATCCAAAGGCCTCGCGCCCGATGCTGCCAATACGCACAGTGCTGCCGGTGAACACGGTACCGAACGTCAGGTGGCCGGTTTTACCATGCTGCAGCTCATTTCCGAATACCGCTCGATGCGCGCCAGTGTCTTGAAATTATGGATGCCCAAGCTGACCGGCATCTCGGAAGAAACCTCAGGAGAAATTCTGCGGTTTAACGAAGCGATTGACAAGGCGCTGGCCGAATCTGCGCTGACGTTTCACCTGCAGGCCAATCGAACCCGCGATACTTTCCTAACCGTGCTGGGACATGATTTGAAAAATCCGCTGACCACCATGACGGTGGCGGGAGATTATCTGGTGCGGCCCGACGTCGGAACCGATGGCACTTTCGTGATCGGCACCCGCGTCAAAAAAAGCGCCGCTGCCATGAATGCGATTGTGAATGACCTGCTGGAATATTCGCATATGCAGCTAGATGGCAAAGTGCCGATCACGCGCAATCTGGCCGATATCGGTGCAATCTGCAAGGCAGCCATGGTTGAGGCGGTCACGTCGAATCCGGATTGCATCTTTGAGATGAGCAGTTCCGGCGAACTATACGATGACTTCGACAGCCAGCGACTGAAACAGGTGTTTGCCAACCTGCTCAATTACACCGCCAAATTCCGCGGCAGAATCAATACCGTATCCATCGATGCCGTAGGTGGCCCCGATGCCATCACGGTCAAGGTCAGAAACTACAGTCAGGTGATTCTGCCGGAATCATTGAAGGCGATTTTCGATCCCTGGGGTCAGCGCTATTCGGAAGCATGGCAGGAAGGTGAACAATCGACCAGTCTGGGTCTGGGCCTGTTTATCTCAAGGGAAATCACCGAATCGCACGGCGGCACAATCAGCGTCGAGTCAAACAAAACCGACGGCACCTTGTTTACGGTGAAGTTTTTAAAACGTCATCCGGCCAAATAATTTCAAAGGGATTCTCATGTTTCTGCCAACACTGCGCCGTTCAGTTCTTGTTCTTGCCAGCCTGTTTACCTTGACGTTTGCCAGTCTGGCTGCAGCCGAGCCGCCTTCGCGTGCAGCGCGTCTGGGTTACATCAGCGGCACGGTGAGTTTCTCACCGGCCGGACAGACAGACTGGGTCGAGGCGCTGGTCAACCTGCCACTCACCACCGGTGACCGGCTCTGGTCCGACCTCGATTCACGTGCAGAATTGCAGATTGGTGGCGCGGCCCTGCGCCTCGGCCCGGCAACCAGCGTGACCGTGCTCAATCTGGATGATCGCATTACCCAGCTGCAGTTGACTCAAGGTGTATTGAAAGTGCGGGTGCGACGACTGGGACGGGACCAAAGTTTTGAAATCGATACGCCCAATCTGGCCTTTACCTTGAGCCGTCCGGGCGAATATCGCATCGAAGTCAACGGCAATGATGACGCTACGGCTGTCATGGTGCAAAGTGGCGAGGCTGAAGTATATGGCGGCGACGCATCCTACGCGCTCAATTCCAACCAGGCTTACCGCTTCTATGGCACCGGCCTGTCCGACTATGACCGACTCGGTGCCCAGCGTGATGACGATCTGGACCAGTGGTCGCATGAGCGCGATCATCGCGACGACAATTCAGCCTCGGCACGCTACGTGTCGGCCGAAGTGGTCGGCTATCAGGACCTCGATGCCAATGGCAGCTGGCGCGCCGATCCGGAGTATGGCAATGTCTGGACGCCGAATCATGTCGCCGCGGGCTGGACGCCCTACCACGACGGCCACTGGGCCTGGGTTGACCCGTGGGGCTGGACCTGGGTAGACGACGCACCCTGGGGCTTCGCCGTATCGCATTATGGTCGATGGGCCAATATCGGCGGCGCGTGGGGCTGGGTTCCGGGTCCGCAACAAGAACAGGCCGTGTATGCACCGGCATTGGTTGCCTTCGTTGGCGGCGCGAATTTTCAGATTGCCGTCTCGGCGGGCAGCAGTCCGACTGCGGCGGTGGCGTGGTTTCCACTGGCACCGCGTGAAGTCTACCAGCCATCCTATCCGGTCAGTCGCGGCTACTTTGATCATATCAATCGCAGCAATGCGGTGATTGCGCCGACGGTGATTACTAACGTATACAACACGACTACCGTCACCAATAACGTCAGCAACATCAAAAACGTGACTAACGTGACTAACGTTACGAATGTGGTTTATGTCAATCAGCGCGTGCCAGGTGCGGTGGTAGCGGTGCCGACGCAGGCTTTCGCGCAGTCGCAGTCGGTGGCAAGGGCTGCAATCGTGGTGTCGAAGCAGGCGGCACTCAGTGCGCCGGTCGCACACACGGCAGCCGTGGTGCCGGTCCAGCAGAGCGTACATGGTGGCGCAGCAATTGTCAGTGCCAAACCGCCAGCACGGGAAGCTGCGGTTGTCGCCCACGCGGCACCGCCACCGCCACCGGTATCGTTTGCCTCGCAACAGAATCAACTGGCTGCCAAAGCGGGCGCGCCAATCTCGGACGCGCAAAGAGCTCAGTTGAAACCGGCTGTAATTGCGACGAAGGTCAATGTGGTCACTGCGGTGAAGGCAGGCGCAGCAACAGCAGCGCCACCAGTCGTCGCACCGGCAGCCAGGACGCCGGAAGCGCGCAAGGTGGAGGCAGCCAAAACAGGCGCTGTACAGGCTGCACCATTGAAAGGCGATCCGGCTAAAGCGGACGAGGCCAGGGTTGAAGCTGCAAAAATTGAAGCAGGCAAGGCAGCGGAAACCAATAAAGCCGAACAGGTCAGATCAGAAGCAGCGAGAGTTGAAGCTTCGCGTGCAGAAGCGTCACGAGTTGAAGCTTCGCGTGCAGAAGCAGCAAAGGTAGAGGCGGCAAAGATTGACGCAGGCAAGGCAGCGGCAGCCAACAAGGCCGAGCAGGCCAGCGCAGAGGCTGCAAATGCCGAGAAGTCACGCGCACAAGCGGTAAAAGCTGAATACGCTCGTGGCGAGGCGCTAAAAGCAGACGCGGCCAGGATTGATGCCAACAAGGCTGCAGCAGCCAAAGCAGAAGAAGCCCGTTCCAACGCGGCGAAAGCCGATCAGGCCAGAGCAGCTGCCGCGAAAGCGGACGAGGCACGCAGCAACGCGGCCAAAGCGGACGCGGCACGGGCCGAAGCAGCCAGGGCCAATGCGGCGAAAAATGAAATTCACAAAGCTGCGCCAGCTTCAGAGGCAGCCAATCCGCATCCGCAAAAACCAGAGCCTGCGGCAATGACGCCTCAGGAAAAGGCAAAGAAGAAGGCTGAGGAAGCCGCGCAGGGACGTTAATCGCGCGGCGCCAATCACACATCTGGCGCTGTCAAGCCACCTTGAAATTGCCGATTTGCTGCTGCAGCATTTCAGCCTGTTGGGTTAAAGCGCCCGATGCGGCCGAGGTCTGTTCAACCAAGGCGGCGTTTTGCTGGGTCTGTTCATCCAGCGAGTGGATCGCTTGACCGACCTGTGCAACGCCTTGCGCCTGCTCGCTCGCTCCAACAGATATATCAGTCAGGAATAGATTGATCTGCTCGGCATTGGTCACCATCGTGCTCATGGTAAGCCCTGCTTTTTCAACCACCGCGGTTCCGCTGGCAATTTGCTCGACGCTGTTTGAAATAAGTTGTTTGATCTCGCGGGCCGCGTCGGCGCTGCGATGGGCCAGACTGCGCACCTCACTGGCGACCACCGCAAAGCCGCGCCCGGACTCGCCCGCCCGCGCCGCTTCCACCGCGGCATTCAAAGCCAGAATATTGGTCTGAAACGCAATGCCGTCAATGACGCTGATAATGTCGCTGATTTTGGTGGAAGACGCATTGATGTTCTGCATGGTCTGCACCACCGATTCAATGACTTTGCCGCCCTGCCCCGCCACCTGAGCATTTTCCGCCGCAAACTTGGCCGCCATTTTTGATTTGCCGGCAGTATTGCCAACCGTGGCACCAATCTGTTCCATGGCCGCAGCCTGCTCTTCCAGCGAGGCTGCCGCTGACTCGGAACGCGCCGACAGATGGGGTTTGGGGAGCAACGGAACAGAAACTACGGTTAAGCTTTTTGGGTATATAGAATCGACAATTTATGTGTATATTCATATATAAAGGCGCTAC
>JBEONO010000018.1:0-80318 GCA_040544425.1 Oxalobacteraceae bacterium GrIS 1.18 | reverse complement strand
GCTGGATAGATAATGCGAAAAACACAAACAAACAGACTTCAATGAGATCGGATTAATTTAAAAAGTTACACGACAAGTAGTCTGACACAGGGGGAACCTAGGAGAATCAGTATGAAAAAGCAAATTATCGCTGCATCAGTTGCCTCGTTGTTTTTAATGACATCGGCATATGCTCAACATCATTCCAGCACCACTACGACTACCACCACACAGTCTATAACTGCAACAGTGACTGCAACTGCCGGCGCCGGCGGTGCTGGTGGCAATGCAACATCGGGTAATGCAACTGGCGGTGCGGTTACAGGTCCAGCCAGCATGACTACCGGCAACGCAACGCAAAATAACTATTCAGGCATGGCAAACACAGGTGCCAACACCACAACTGGCAGCCCCGTCGGTGCGTGGGGTGGAACTATTACCGGTGGTGCTACTAATGGCGCGGCAGCAACTGGTAATTCATCGACCGGCGCTGTGACCGCTAATGCCAGCGGCAAAAAATCGCATATCACCGTGAGTAATGGGAGCGGCAGCGGCGCCGGTGCCGCAGGTACTTCAACTTCGGGCAATGGGAGTCAGGACTCCAACGGGAATGCACTTGCATCAGGTGGGAGCACCAAGTCAAGTACAGGGGGGGCAGACAGTTCGGTCAACGGCAACAGCAACGGTAGCGGCAGTATCTGGTCCATCGTCAAAGGTGCTCCGGCTTGGACTGGGGATGCCGCAGGCGGGTTTGGTGGCAACGGTGGAAGTGTTGGGGTCTCTACATCCAACTAAAAATCTGGCGGTCAATGCAGGTTATTGGTTGGAGGCGTGTCGAACTGATGTGGTGGACTGCAAGATGTTTGCGCTGCCAATTACCATGATGACGCGTTTCTGAGGCAGGTCAGGTGGGGAAGTTGATTTCTCCACCTCTCTAAAATATGAATTACGGGAGTGGTTATGAATAACAAACTTCTTGGTGTCACAATTGCGACACTGTTTTCCGTGAACGCCTTTGCAGCAGGGCCTCCGCCCGTCTCTACATCGTCAACAACCAACGTATCGGCTACGGGAGGCGCCGGTGGTGCTGGCGGGTCCGCAACCGGTGGTTCGGCAACTGGAGGTTCAGCGATCGGAAACTCTTCAACGATGACTGCAACCAGTACCAGTTCGGGTAACAGTACCGCAACCGGTAACAACGTTAACGTTTCGGTGACCGTGCCGGAAACGGCACCGTCAACGTCGACAACGCCAGCGGCAAACAGTGCGCAGGCAGGAGTGCCCGGTTCCGATGCTTACAATACTAAAATGACGATAGACAATACTGGTACAAGCACCATCAAAACTGCACCGCCGGTGGCAGCCCCGGCGTTGACCACGACTTTGTCAGATACCTGTATGGGATCCATGGCATTTGGCGTGTCGTTTACGGGCTTCGGAGCAAGTGGCGGCAAGACGGTTGTCGATGAGGCTTGTGTACGCAGACTTGATTCGCGAGAATTCCGTGCGATGGGCATGCCGGATGTGGCACTGGCTTTGCTTTGCCAGAGTCCGGCGAACAAGAAAGCAGTTGAGGACTCCGGACATGAATGTCCAGGCTCCCCAAGGCCGGCAAAGACAGTGTCAATGGTCACAGGAACGGCCAATAAAGCCAATGCCAGCCCGGTCATACAGGAACCGGAATTGAAATCAGCACCAGTGACTGCCAGGAACAGCAGTATGGCCGGAGAAGAAGTCGCGCCGAGCGCTCGACAGGAAGTCTCGGCGGAACAGCCATCTGACCAAATCAGTTCTCCGGATCCAATACTTCGCTTTCGGCTTAGCCAGGACGAACCTGCTGTTGACCAAGGCAACAAATAACGTCGTGACAAACTGATCATGCAAGCTGGTCTGGATGGTGGTTGCGGGAGGAGGGTATGAAACAGAATTTAGTATTAACTGAACGTATTGCCGCTGCGCTTAAGCAGGAAGAACTGGGCGTGCCGGTATCCGACATTATTCGTCAGGCCGGCATTACCAAACGTACGTTTCTGCGCTGGAAAAATCAATTTGGCGGATTGAATGAAACGCATCGACGTGAATCCATATTAGTTCAGGAAAATGTCACTCTGAAGCGAGTTCTGGTGGAACTTGCATTGGAGAATTCGCACCTGGAAGACGAGCTGGAAAAAAAGCGTGTCCAACAGGAGTAATAGTTTTTGAATCTGACTCAAAAGCTGTATCCGCCTGTCACCAGGCATTCACAACTTCATGTGACAAACTCAAGCCACAATCCGCAATTTGTCGGGCCACTCGCGCCATTTGACAGCCGTCAATTTCCAGCCGCTTACTTACTGCAACAATATGTTCGCAGGTCACGATTTTCCAGATTTTTATTTCAAAAATTGTGTGGGCTAACTCGATTTGAGGGAAGTGATGAAAAATAATTTATTCGATTGCGGGCAGGCAGTAAGACGTATAGGTATTGTTGTGTTTGACGGTGTGGTGTTGGCTGATGTCCTCGATATGGCGGATGTGTTTACGCTGTGCGATAAATTAATATCAGCAGTTTTTCCGAAGGTTCCACAATATCAGGTGTCGATTATTTCGTCTGCTGGCGGACCAGTGACTTCGTCTTCGAGCGTGCAGATCATGACGGAATCCGTTGCGCAGTTTGAGCAGGTCTGCTTTGATTCACTGATCGTTGCCAGCGGCACGGGTAGTTTCGAAGCGTATCGTGATCCGGTGTTGATCTCATGGCTGCAAAACATATATCCACATGTGGTGCATACCGCAGGGATCTGCACAGGAATTTTTGTTTTGGGAGCAGCGGGCCTCTTGGAAGAACACAAGGTTGCCGTGCACTGGGCGCTAATCAATAAATTACTCAGCGAATATCCAAAAATAAAAATTGAAAAAGGCAGTCAAATTGTTGAAGACGAGGGCATTTTTACCGTCAGTGACGTCGGTATCGCGTCCAATCTTGCAGTGCAGCTCGTTGAGCGGGAATTGGGTGCGACGATGGCACGTCGGGTTGAGCAGGAGCTGATTTTGTATCGCCAAAGTCGTGACGATCTGCATAATGTGCACTTTTTAGATCCTCGAAAAAACATGCCGGTCAACCGGATACACAAGGCCTCACTGTGGCTGGCCGAACACTGGAACGAATCAATTTCAGTCATTGATGTCGCCAATGAAGTAGCAATGAGTGAAAGGAATTTTACGCGTCAATTCAAGATGGAAACAGGTAAAACGCCGCATGATTTCCTGTTGCAATTACGATTGGATGAAGTACGTCGGCAACTATCGGAAACTGATTTTCCGGTTGATAAAATTGCGCGGCGTTGCGGCCTGCTGAGTGGTGCCCAGGTTGCCAAGTTGTTTCGCAAAAATAACTGGCAGTCTCCGACCGAATACCGAAAACTTTATAGGGGGACCGTTGACAGCGTGGCGTCAAAATGATTGACGTGGTTTTTTCGCGAAGTTACCAGCCAAAGTATGGTCCGGTTCCCTTGCTGCTGCGATTTCCTTCGATCACGGTGTAGATGGTTTTACCGTAAAAAAATGGCAGACCCCAATCAAACGTGGCGCCGCTGCTGGCGCCCCCGGTGAGATCCGGATAGGCAGAGTAACCGCGGTAATTCTGAAACAGCGATAAGGCATTGGCTGCGCCGAAAGCGACCGATACACTGGCATTGTTGGTGCCGGTAAGGACGGCGCTGAGTGACAATGTCTGCGCCGGGCAATAATACGAAGCAGCCGTGGCGCAGACCGGTAAGGTATGGTCGGGAGGGTCAAAAAATATTACGTTGGAACCAGAATCAAGGTAACTGTCTGAATAGTTTTTTCCAGCGAACTCTGTGACGATATACCCGTTACCTGAATCGGCGGTCAGAGTGTTTGCGTTACTGCTGGCGTTGTTGGCCTGGGTATCCACGCCAAAGGTCAATGTTCCCGAGGCACTCAGTGCAGGAATGGAATTGGTCAGGCCGTTCAGTGAAATAATGGTGCCATTATTATTGGTACTGAATTGCGTAACCGGATTTTGTATTTGTGATGTGACGTTCAATGTAATGCCGGTGCAGCCCTGGGTATTGCACGCGTAATAAATGCCGGGGGTTTGCGCGCAGTACTTGCCACAATCCTGATTGAATAGCCCAATACCCAATACGCCGCTGGCGCTAAAGCTTTGAGCGGTGTCCAACATGTTTCCGGTGCCGGTGCAGGGATCGGGTATCGAGCTGAAGTCAGGATCGGACACAACTTGCATCGCGAGATTGAGCGCAGCCTCATCAGCGAGCTCAAGATTGATACTGCGCAGCGGGCCCCACATATATCCTTCAGCAAATTGCATGCACTCTGCCAGTTCATTGCCGTTTGCATCAACAATGGATTTTGGTGTGACCGACGGGTCCAGTGCCGATGCGTAAATACGCAAGCCAACCGAGCCGGTATCGAGCAATATATGGTCGATGGTCTGGCAGCTGCCGGGCTTGTCCGGTGAGCATATTCTGATACTGATGTATGGAGTGTTCACGGCGCCATACCTGCTGTTGGTGACAGTAATCGGCACAGTATTATTGACATTTTTTTGTGGTGCCGGTGGTTTCTGAACTGGAGACGAGGCCGCCTGTGCCGGAGGGGGCGCGCTCACTGAGCCGCCACCGCAAGCATTGAGCATCATTGTCAGGGTCAGAAAAGCGCAGATTTGTGCAAGCCGGCAGCTTGGTTGGGTATTCATTGCAATTGCTCCGGGATGACCCCTGGCGCCAGTAATCCGGGCAGGTAGGCCCTGCCATGAAAGGCGCGCAGATGACCGTAGGACTGCACCACCAGATCAGGTGTCATGAGTTCAGCATGTCGGAGCGATGTTGCAGGTGATGCCGGTCCTGTCAGGTAGGTCTGAAAGTACACACCCAGCAACTGTCTCAGATCCGGGAGGAACGGTCCCTGCCAGGTGATTGCCACGATTACGCCGCCAGCGTTGATATATTCCCTGATTCTGATACCGGAATGTGTGACCGTTGAATAAACCGCTAATCCCTGCCAATGCGGTTCCTGGGAAAATTGCGGTTTAATTTCGCTGAGAGTCTGGGGTATGGTGTCACCGAGTCCGGCGAACGCAGGGAGCGCAAAGACTGCACTCAATAACAATGTGAGTAGAATACGCATGGCAATCCGTCAAACTAGTTGAAATTGAAATGCTCTTCAGCTGTTTTGACTGTAACTTTGCCTGGTACAAGAAAAATCACATCATTATTAATTTTAAAGAGGAACCTGGTCGTTATAGCCCCGAATGCGAACCAAATCAAAGAAGAATTTGTTGTGAAGACTCCTGTATTTATGACTTAATTTTCTTTGTCTGATTTATAAATTTTGGGTTCTTGAAGATTTGTCAGAACAGCTCAACGGGATATCCGTAATCATTCAACATCCAGATACGTCGCCGGTACATCGCCAAGCAAAGCCCCGCGTGTCTTGGCATTCCCGAGTCGTTCCAGCCACCACTTGAGGGCATTGCCCCCTGATGAATCCAGTGCTTTGCGCCACGCATAGCTGACCAGGATGACGCGCTCAGCACGTTCGACGCGCTTTTGCACCAGTCGCCCGGTCTTGATATAAGGCGAGGCCAGAAACTCCGGCAGAAAACCACTGCCAATGCCGCGCAGTTGCGCCTCCAGTTTTGCCTGCATATTCGGCACGGTAAAGACATCCTGGCCGCCCAGCAGACCGTAAGTTATCCCGTCGCCACGCAGCGCCGAATCCGCTACCGCCACTGCGCGATGTTGGCGCAGCAGTTCATCGCTCAATGGTTCGACCTCGCCAGCCAGTGGATGATGCGGTGCAACGGCAAATACAAAACGCGAATTGCCCAGCGGCCGGACCTGAAATCCCGCTGAGCTGGCCGATTCTTGCGTGACGCCAATTGCCAGGTCCGCCTGACCTGAGACCAGAGCCTCCAGGGTTCCGGACAAAGTCTCGGCGCGCAGCCTCACTCTGGTCGGTGGATTCAAGGCAAAAAATGCCTCGCACATTTCGAGGACCACCGTGCGATGAATGATGCTGTCGATGGCGATCGTGAAAGTTGGTTCCCAGCCGGTTGCCACGCGCTTGACCCGGTTGGCCACCGCATCCACGTCGGCCAGCAGTCTGGCTCCTTCGCGCAGCAGTTCGTGGCCTGCCACGGTCAGCCGGGCCTGCCGTGAGCTGCGGTCAAACAGCAGCACATCAAGCGCGTCTTCAATCTGGCGCACCCGATAGGTCAGGGCGCTCGGCACCATGCCCGAGGCGCGCGCCGCCGCTGCAAAACTGCCTGCTTCGGCAATAGTCTGCAACAGGGCCAGTGAGTCGGGCGTGAGCACATCGCGCGCCGAAAGAGTTGATGCCATATTGGGCTCTCCATTCAAATTTATTGAATGATGCCATCAAATTGACTGGAGCACACGCAAACTGCAAGGCTTTAAAGTGGCGTCACTGGAGGAATTATGATCACTTTACGACAATCGAAAGAACGCGGCTATGCAGATCACGGCTGGCTGAAAAGCTATCACTCGTTTTCATTTGCGGGTTATTACGATCCTGCGCACATGGGCTGGGGCAATCTGCGCGTGATTAATGAAGATCGGATTGCAGCCGGCATGGGCTTCGGTACTCACGGTCATCAGGACATGGAAATCATCAGTTATGTGCTGTCCGGTGCGCTGGCGCATCAGGATGATATGGGTAACGGCACCACCATCCTGCCGGGTGACGTGCAGCGCCTTTCCGCTGGTCGCGGGATCAAACATAGCGAATTTAACAAGTTGAGCGACAGCGGTACCCATTTCTTTCAGATCTGGATTTTGCCCAATGTGCAAGGGATCACACCTGGCTATGAACAGAAGTCCTTTGCCGAGCAATCCGGTCTGCTGCAGTTGATCGCCTCGCCGGATGGTGCAAACGGATCGGTCACGATCCATGCCGATGCCTCGCTGTACCGCGGTCTACTGGATGGCAGCGAGCAGGTCAGTCTGGCGCTGAACCCAAAGCGCAAGGCGTATGTACATCTGATACGTGGTGCGATCCATGTCAATGAACTGGTATTGCGTGAAGGCGATGCTGCCCTGATCGAGAACGAAACCATGCTGACGCTGACCAATGCGCAGCAGGCCGAAGTGCTGGTGTTTGATCTGGCCGCCTGAGTGCGGAAGGTCAATGCACCTGACAAGTTTCATCTTCTGATTAACAACAGAAAACAAGTAGAACCCAGTAAGTCAAAACCTCAACCCTGATAATTTTTTTGGAGCTTTAAATATGAAAACAATTTCTCAACTTGGCTTTGCCGCTGCCTTGATTGCTGCAATGAGCAGCTCAGCATTCGCTGCACCGGAAACCTTCGTCATTGACGGAACGCACACGATGCCGCGTTTCTCATACAGCCACTTCGGCTATAGCAAGCAATTGAGCCGCTTTGACAAAGCATCCGGCACGATCGTGCTCGACAAGGCAGCCAAGACAGGTTCAGTTGATGTGACTATCGACATGACTTCGGTTGATACCGGCTCCACATTGTTTAACGGTCATATTCAGGGCGAAGATTTTTTTGATACCGCAAAATACCCAACCGCGACTTTTAAATCGACCAAGGTGAATTTTGACGGCGACAAACCAAGCACCGTTGAAGGCAATCTGACTATCAAGGGCGTCACCAAGCCAGTCACGTTGACCCTGAGCTCGTTTCAGCAAATGCAGCATCCAATGCTCAAGAAAGATGCCATCGGCGCCAACGCCAGTACCGTAGTCAAGCGTACTGATTTCAATGCCGGCAAATACGCACCCTATGTAGGTGATGACGTGACGATTGATATTGCAGTTGAAGCGATCAATCAGTAATTGTTAAATTGAATCCGGCCGACAATTCACGATTGTGCATTGTCGGCATGCGTTTCTTATTCCCCGTCTCGCTGCTCAATAAACTGATAGTAATTGCAACGACGATCACGCAAAAATATCCCGCACCCCGCCGCCTGAAATTACAACTTCAGCCTCGGCACAAATAACAAATGTTGACTTGCTCACAAGAACTAATGTCTAATCGCTGCATGCCCTGAAAAACAGATTCAGCACAATGAATCAGTGTGGTGAGCGGTTGAAATTTGATAGATCAAGATTGGGGGCGAGGGTGATTCATGCAGTTTCGTTGTTTCGGCGCAGCAGGTTTGACTTGCGCCGTTTTTTTTGGGCAGTGCTGATTGGATCGCTAGTCGTTCAGGGAGATATTGCATTCGCAACTGAAAAGTCAGACTGCCAGAGCCTGGCGCAACAATCAAGCGCCAGCGCGGCACATTTGCCTTCTGATCAGTCCGGCAGAGTGGTGATTGGAAAGGGAAGGCTGCAATTCTACAGTGCCCCGGATGAGCAATGTCTGATTAAAGATCGCTTCGTCATACCGGGCGATACGCTGGATGCCTATCTGCGCCATGGTAATTTTACGAAGGTGTTGTACATGAATCCGAAGACCGGAAAGGAAGCGCAGGGTTGGGTGTTGACGACTCGACTCAAGGAAACCGGATTTGGCGTGGGACCGACTTTTAAGCAGTAACCGAGTGTGATGAACAAACTGAGCGGAGCGATAAATGAAGTTGATATCAGTTAAAAATATCTGTGGGTTGTTGATCGGCCTGTCATTGGTGTGCGGCGCTGCAGCGGCTGACGAAAAAATTCACAGTGATTGGCACGTCAATGTGCTCGAATTTTCCAGGGCACATTTCAAGCATCCTGCCTGGGGATTTTCACACAGCGTTCGGGATTACAGGCTGGCGAAGTGGCTGGCCCAAAGTGACAAGGTAACGCTCGATGACGACGTGCTGTTCGCCGCGGCGTACCTGCATGATATGGCTGCCTTTCAGCCATGGGAAAAAGAGGGCGTTGATCATGCCGATCAGGCCGCTGCCATTGTGGATACCGTATTGAACGGCAGCGGGTTTCCAGTTGAAAAAATTGATGCCGTGCGCAATGCAATCAGAACCCATATGTATGATCGCGACCCGGCAGGCCCGGAGAGCATTTATCTGCATGATGCCGATGCACTCGATTGGCTCGGTGCCATCGGCGTAGCGCGAATTCTCGCATTGATTGATCCGAATGGCGGCTCGCCGGACAGTCATGAAATCGTGGCGATGCTCGAAGAGTACACAGGCAATGTACCAAAAGGCGTGCTGTCGCCGTCTGGAAAATTGCTGGCAAAGCAGCGCGAAGCAGAGTCGCTGCAGTATTTGCAGCAACTGAAATCAGAGTCCGAGAATTTGAATTCCCTTTAAGCGCGGCCGACTGATTGACTGCCACGAAATTAATCCAGAGTGTTCACAATTGAAAGGAGTCGATGATGAGAGTATTTGCGATACCCACTTTGTTCACAGCTGTGTTGCTGATTGCGTCGGGCCCATCCTGGTCGTCTGATGTTCCACCTGGCGCAGCACCTCAGCAGGCTGTCGGCCACATCACCGGCGTTGGCGGTGTGTTCTTCAAAGCCAAGGACCCCAAAGCGCTCGTGGCGTGGTACCGCGATGTACTTGGCCTGCCGATTGAAGTCTGGGGTGGTGCTGCACTGCGCTACGACGCGCCGCAACATCCGCCTGCGCTTGGCTGGAACGCCTTTCCCGCCGCGACGAAATACTTCGCACCGTCAACCAGCTCATTCATGATCAACTATGCGGTGGACGACATGGATGCAATCCTGGCCCGCTTGCATGAAAAAGGTGTGACGATTCTGGAGCGCAGCGACGATGATCCGAATGGGCGCTTCGCCTGGATCCTGGATCCCGAACAGAACAAGATCGAATTGTGGGAACCGAAACCCAAGGCCGCGCACTGATATCAAGAAATTTGATGTTGACCCGGAAACGACCGGGTCGACTGATCTGAAGACCAGCAAATCTGGATCCGGCCATGACAGTCTCAGGGTATATTCCCCGCATGGTGGGCATGTGCCCGGATTGATTGGCGATACAGCGATGGCAAGTCCGTGAAAAAAGAATTTAAAGGCAACAAGCTGGCACTGCCCAGCAAAGTGTGCGTGGTCTGCGCTCGCCCCATGACCTGGCGCCGCTCTTGGGCCAAGAACTGGGACGAGGTGAAATACTGCTCGGATGCCTGTCGTAAAAACAGCCCGCGGTCGGTTTCGTGAGTGTCCGACTGGTCTGGTTCAAGCGCGACCTGCGCACCCAGGACCACGCCGCGCTGGCAAGGGCTGCGCAGCTGGGGCCGGTGTTGTGCCTGTATATTATCGAGCCCTCGGTATGGCAAAGTCCCGACAGTTCCCAGCGTCAGTTTATTTTTTTGCGCCAGTGTCTGCGCGATCTGTACCGGCAATTGCAATCGCTGGGCGCACGCCTGCATGTGGTGACCGGCGAAGTGGTTGAGGTGCTGGAGCGGCTGCACCACGCGCTGCCACTGGCAGAAATCTACTCGCATCAGGAGACCGGCAATGCGCTGACCTATGCCCGCGATCTGGCAGTGGCAGGCTGGTGTCGTGCACATCAGATTGCCTGGCATGAATGTCGTCAGCACGGCGTCATCCGGGCTCTGTCGGGACGGAATCAATGGAACCGGCAGTGGGCGGCATTGATGGACAGCCAACAAGAAACCCTGGTCTCACTGAAAACGGTTGATTTGCCCTGGGCGGCCGAATCCTGGCCCGCCTGGGAAAGCTGGCAGCGCGCTGAAGATCAGCCGCCCCAGATGCAGACGGGTGGTCGCAGCGCCGGACTGGCCGTGCTGCAATCGTTCCTCGATCAGCGTAGTAGCAGTTATCGGGGCGGCATATCCTCGCCGCTGAGCGCGCCGACTGCCTGTTCCCGACTGTCGCCCTATCTGAGCTGGGGCTGTCTCGGCATGCGTGAAGTGGTGCAGGCTACGGCACAAAAATTGGAGCAACTGCCGTCTGAGTCGCGCGCTGCCAAGGGTCTTGTGGGTTTTCTGAGTCGGTTGCATTGGCACTGTCACTTTATTCAGAAACTCGAGTCCGAGCCGGAAATTGAATGGTGCAATATGCATCGGGGTTATGATGGCCTGCGCGAGGGCGAGTGGAATCAGGAACATTTTCTGGCATTGACCCAGAACCGCACCGGCTGGCCGCTGGTAGACGCGTGCGTTGTCATGTTGCGCGAGACCGGCTGGCTGAATTTTCGGATGCGCGCCATGCTGGTCTCGGTAGCGGCCTATCCGCTTTGGCTGCACTGGAAACCGGTAGGCGACTGGCTGGCGACCCAGTTCGTCGACTACGAACCGGGTATCCACTGGAGCCAGATGCAGATGCAGTCCGGCACGACCGGCATCAACACCACCCGCGTTTACAATCCGATCAAACAGGCGCGTGATCATGATCCGGATGGACGCTTTGTACGGCAGTGGTTGCCGATCCTGCGCAAGGTGCCCGACAGCTGGCTGTTCGAGCCGTGGAAAATGCCAGCCGAGGTGCAGCGGCACTGTGGCGTTATGGTGGGAGAGCGCAGAGGGCTGGGTGAGGGGGAGAGTATCTGGCCCATGCCGCCAGTGGATCTCGACCAGGCTACCCGGGTCGCCAAAAGTCGATTGCATGCACGCCGCGCCGAGCCCGACGTGCGTGCTGCAAAAAACGATATCGTCGAACGCCACGGTTCGCGCGCCGGGCCGCGCAGCAGGACAGTAAGCCGGAAAGCTGCGCAGACCGTCGCGCAGACCAGTTTTGAGTTTTAGCAAAATGCCTGTTTGATGAAATAGTAGCGAGCGCACTCGATCCAACCCGATTTAATCCAATCCAACCAGAACCAGGAGTATTTCCGTGTCCACTGCACCCACCCTCCGCATTTTGTACCAGGCTGTTCTCGTCGCCGCCGCAATCGGCATCCATCTGACTGCGGCGGGCGCTGAAGCCATCGCGCCGGTCCAGCATGAATTCATCATCCACAATTTCAAGACTGAACAGGGTGTCACGCTGCCCGAAGCGAAGATCGTCTACGGCACCTACGGCACACTGAACGCAGCGGGCGACAATGCGGTGCTGCTGCCCTCGCATTACATGGCGACGCTAACCGGTTACGAATTTCTGATCGGTCCTGGCAAGGCCCTGGATCCGACCAAACTGTTCCTGATCACCACAGAACTGTTCGGCAATGGCCGCTCGTCCTCGCCCAGCAACACGCCGGAACCCTTGCACGGACCGCGCTTTCCGCTCATGACCGTGCGTGACAATGTCAACGCGGATTACCAGCTTCTGTCGCAGGAGCTGAAAATACATCACCTGCGCAGCGTGATCGGCTTCTCGATGGGTGCGCAGCAGGCATTCCAGTGGGCAGTCAGCCATCCGGACTTCATGGATGGCATTGTCGCCACCTCCGGCACTGCCAAGACCTACGGTCACGGCGTGGTCCGGCTCGAAGGCCAGATCGCCGCGATCACGGCTGACAGCAATTTCAAGGATGGCGACTACATCACGCAACCGGAAAAAGGCCTGGAAGCATTTGCGGTCGTCTGGACCGGCTGGCTGTTTTCGCAGGAGTGGTGGCGTCGTGAAATGTGGCGCATCGACGCGCCCGCAGACATCACGCTCGCCAAAGTGATCCAGAACTTCCGGACCGATTTTATCCCGGGCGCCGACGCGAATGACCTGATCCTGCAGATGCGCACCTGGCAAACCCATGACGTCGGCGGCACGCCACCATTCAATGGCAAAGTCGAAGCCGCGCTCAAATCGATCAAGGTGCCGGTGCTGTACATGCCATCGGAAACCGATCTCTACTTCCCGCTCGGGGACGCGAAGTATGAGGCAGCCTTCATTTCAAAGGTGACCCTGGCGCCGATCCCCTCATTGTGGGGACACCCGGCTGGTGCCGCGGCGAGTCCGGAAGATGGGACCTTCCTCAATTCGCATGTGACAGCATTTCTGAAGCAGACCGCCCCGCACCCCTGAATTTGTTCAAAATGCTTTAAATGGGGTATAGGCAAGCACGGGATAGTTCTATAAGCTGGCTAACCACGTGCCGTTGACATTGCAGCTGTCAGTTGGGACTATCCATTGAATTCAGTTTGACTCAACCCAGGTCCCAACCATGCGCCATCTATTGCTGACTGTATTTTATTGTTTATTGGTTTCATCCCACGCTGCAGTCGCGCGGGATAATCCGGGCCCTTTACTGCCTGTTGAATCCTTCTTCAAGAACGCCAGCTTCAGTGGTGCGGCGATGTCGCCCGACGGGCAGTTCGTCGCACTCAGGATATCCAACAATGAGTCTCGTGCGCTGCTTGCCGTGCTGGACCTCAATACCATGAAATCCGTTCCGGTCGCCGCCTTCAGAGATGCCGACATTGGATACTTTAGCTGGGTAAACGATCAGAGGCTGGTGTTTTCTTTGACCGACCTGCATGCTGCACAGGCCAATGTATACGGAGCGCCGGGCCTGTTTGCCGTGAATCGTGACGGCAGCAAATTTCGACAGTTGGTAGAAAGATTTCACCAGATTGTTACCCGTGGTGGTGACCCGGTATATTTGCCATGGAATTCTTTTCTGATTGGGACAACGACAAACCAGGAATCGGATGATGTTTGGGTAAAACATTGGCAAAGCCGCGGCAGCACCGGTGATGAACAATGGCAGTTACAGAGATTGAATACACTTAACAGCGCTGTCACTGAGGTCGACACACCGGCGTATTCCACGGATTGGGTCATTGATCAGTCAAATACCCCCAGGGTTGCAGTCGTTAATAAAGAAGGCAGGGTCTATGTGCAATACAACGACCCGCTGACCTCACAATGGCGCACCCTCGTCGAATATGCGAATCTGGATAAAACGGGTTTCTATCCGATTGGCTTGGGATCGAGCAATATGCTCTACGTCAGGGCTCGCAATCAAACCGATAAGGAGGCTGTATATCGATTCGATCTGGAACATAACAAACTCCTGCCTGAACCAATTATCAAAGCGACTGACTACGATGTCAGAGGCGGTGTAATTATTCGCGATGAAAAATTAATCGGCGTACGTTTTCTGATGGACGCCGAAGCGACCGTATGGCTTGACAAGGGTATGGCAGCAATTCAGGAAAAAGTGGACGCCATACTGCCGAACACCGTCAATCGAATTTTGTCAGGTTCACGACCTGTTACTCCCTTTGTGGTCATCGAGGCCTCCTCCGATGTGCAGCCCCAGGCCTACTACCTCTACAACTCGGCAACACAGAAAATGATCAATTTGGGAAAGTCCCGTCCAGACGTCCACGCGGACCAGATGGCGCATATGAAACTGCTGCAATATCAAGCAAGAGATGGTTTGACCATTCCGGCCTATCTCACCTTGCCGAACGTGTCGACGCAAAAAAATTTGCCGATGGTCGTGCTGGTCCACGGTGGGCCGTATATTCGAACCAATTCGTGGGTTTGGCAGGCCGATGTGCAATTCTTGGCGTCACGCGGTTACGCTGTTTTACAGCCGGAATTTCGTGGCACTCCTGGCTATGGCGCCAAATTGTTTAATGCCGGTATCAAACAATGGGGGCTTGCCATGCAAAACGATATAGCTGATGGGGCCAGATGGGCCATCGCGCAAGGCATTGCCGATCCCAGGCGAATCTGTATTGCCGGTGCCAGCTATGGCGGCTACTCGACCTTGATGGGATTGATCAATGACCCGGAGCTGTATCGCTGCGGGATTGACTGGGTCGGCGTCACGGATATCAATCTCATGTATACCGCCACTTGGGGTGACGCCAGTACCGCGCAGAAAAAATACAGCATGCCGGTTTTCATCGGTGATCCGGAAAAAGATGCAGCCCAGCTGAAGGCAACTTCACCGATTGAACAGGCTGATCGCATCAAACAGCCGTTGTTGCTGGCTTATGGCAGTGCTGATACTCGTGTTCCGCTGGTTCATGGAGAGAAGTTTTATGAAGCGGTAAAAAAGGGTAATCCCGATGTGGAATGGGTGGTTTATGAAGGCGAGGGTCATGGCTTTGCGTTACTGAAAAATCGCGTGGACTTTTGGACCAGAGCTGAGAAATTCCTGGACCGGAACATAGGCGAAAAATAGCGTATTAAATTCCAGTGCAGCGGGATCAATGGAGACAATCATCCCCTGCGGGTACATTGAACTCGATATTGAATGACCATACTGAACAATAAAACTAGAGAACTGTGAGCTGCTGTGTCCAATCCACTCAATGTGTTCAGGTTTCATCCGTTGCTGCTGTTTAGCGCCGTTTTTTTTATCATAGTCGTGGTCAGCTTAGTGCAGGGCAGAGTCTCGCGTCGCTTTGCCACCCCGATCTATCGTGATGAGAATCCGGCTTCATTTCGGAACCACCTGGTTTTCTATGCCATATTGGGTACGGCCTGTTTGTTCTTCGCAGTAAAGAACTGGAGCACGGAATTTGATCCGCCGGAGTATTCCTGGTACACCGCCACGGCCAACCCGGAGCAATCCCTGGAGACAGTATTGCAAGCCGCTTCAATTATTCATCCAAACGGCGGCGTTGCCTATGGTGTGACATATTGGTCGGTCGATTGGCATTTCAAATGGTCGCAGGCCAAGCATGGAAATGAGTGTTGGATCAGCAGCGTCTACACGACTTTGCGTTCCAGTATCATATTGCCCAAACTGGTCAATGCGACCTCCGCTCAGCAGGAACAATTCAATATATTTTTCGATGCCCTGCGATTGCATCAACTGACTCACTATGAATTTGGTAAAAGTGCAGCTCTGGAAATAGAAAAGAAAATTTCAGATCTTCCGAAAATGCAGGATTGCACGGTTCTGCAAGCTGCCGCAAATGCAGCAGGCGAGAAGATTGTGAACGATTACCAAACCAGGGGGCAGGCGTACGATGTATCAAATACCTTTCTGCAGTCGCAGCATGCCATGCTTGAATAGCGCGGCAACCAAAATTTAAACTTGGATTGTCATGTTAGTGAAAATTATATTGCCTCAATATTTGAGACTTGCCGTTTGTGTCGTCGTCTTCGCAATGGTGGGCATTTCTCGCGCCGAAACCGGTGAGTCCATCGCGCTCTATGTTTCGCCTCAGACACTTGTCAAGTTGCCGGATGGTAGAAATTTTAATTTTGTCTGCAAAGGAGAAGGTGCGCCGGTCGTGATCTTGGAAGTTGGGCTTGGATCATGGAGTTATGACTGGCGGAGTATGCATTCGCGACTGGCGCACATATCACGTGTCTGTATTTCCGATCGGGCAGGATATGGTTTCAGCGATCCGGGTCCGTTGCCACGCGATGCGATTGCAGAGGTGACGGACCTGGAGCGGGCATTGCTTGCCGCCAAATTACCGCCACCTTACCTGTTGGTGGGGAGTTCACTTGGCGGGTTGAATGCAAGGTTGTTCGCCTATCGCAATCCAGACAAGGTCGCTGGATTACTCTTGCTGGATCCGACAACGGATTTGCGTACATTTGGGACGTCGGAACAATATGCAAAATTCATGGACCTCGCTTTTAATGAACATTGTCTGGCGCAGTCCCGCGCAGGCACTCTGGTTCCCGGGCAGAAGCGGCCCGAAGACGCCCAGCCTTGTGTTCCTTTGCCAGATCCTGCATGGACCGGCTCCGATACCACGGCAATGATCAAGGTACTGTCGCAGTCGTCATTATTCGAAACAATATTGGCTGAAGCGAAAAGTGGGCGGGAAGCTGATGCTGATGAAGTCGCGGCTGCCAGGCATTCATTGGGGGACATGCCACTGGTAATCCTGTCTCAGGACCGTAGCCATTTTCGCTTGTTGCGCAGCTTTTTCCCATCCCGGATCGACCAGGATTATGATGCGTGGATCGCGGCACACGATGATGAAGCAAAGGACTCAACGCATGGCATTAGCCGAATTATTGCCGGGTCTGGCCACGTTATTGCGGAAGACAAACCGGACTCGGTCGAATCAGCTCTGCAAGAGATGATGGACGCGGTGAGGGGATCGCAGGTCAGAGCTGACCGGTAAAAATTGTCAGCATAATTTGTCACGATTTGGAAATTGACCGACATGCCGTCGGCGCTCGTCGATAAAATTACCGCGCGGCAGGTTGTGAAGAAAACCCGGCATCAAGCGCTCAAATGCCGGGATTTCCTTCGAGCCTTCCGCGCTGCGGTGAGTTTGAGCAGTTCCTTGGAAAGGACATTCAGGTAGGCTTCTATCTTGATGTCTTTAGCAAGTTCGCTTGCCAGCCCCTTCAGTTTTTCTCCATTCATTAAGAGGTCCATCGGTCAGTATCCGCAATGAGTGGTTAACAGGACCTGGACATTTACACGAATTTATTTACAGGCTCAATTCAATTTGAATGCCTATTGGATTGACGTGTTTTTCCGACTTTGAGTCAGACACCATTCTTCATAGTCCATAAATGTCTGATCCGGATTTAACAGAACATCGAAGGTCTTTAACGATTGGAAAAATGTCAATTTCTCCTTCTGTTTTTCTAGTTGGGAATTTTCAAGGAGCAGCGGTTTGAGGTTGGAATGGATGTCTTCCTGCATCTCCTCAAGTTCCCGTCTGGAATACAGATTTCTGCCATCCGCCAGTACGTTTCTCAGTTTTAGTAAATAAACGAAATGGGTATAGGTCACAGGTTGGAAATAAGTTTTCAACTGATTACCCGGTCTATTCAAACCATCTGTAAAGTCGATAAGATTTTGCAAAACTGCATTGAGCCTCACCAATATGTCTACTTGTGTAAATCGATTGGTATCCAATTCTACCTGCTGGTCGTGACAAGTCTGCATTTGACTATGAACCTGATCCCAAGAATTAAAAGGGTCTTTCAGGGAATCAACCAATCCCTGAATTGGGATATGCAACTCCGGTGCCCTTTGGGCATTTGCTTCTGCAATTTCATGCATGGGCGAATTTAGAATTTGATCGCACTGCGCCAGTTGGCTTGGACCAAAATGATCAAGGAATCCTTCCTGAATACGGAATAATGTGTTCAGTTCAGGCATATCCTGACTGTCAGGGTTAGATTCAGAAATTTTGCAAAGATGGGCTGAAAACAGGGCAATGCGTTTGGTAAGTATATCGACCATCGTTAGGTTTTTGCATTGTGTCAGGATCGAAATCAATCGCTCGAATTGCACATTGATACGTCCAATATTCGTATTGGCAGTATTTAATTTTTTTAGTAAGGCAGTTGTTAGAGCCTGTAGTTCAAACAAACGTTTTCGGTCCGCAACCGAGGGGTTTCTGTTATCAGCCAGGCGCGCAATTTCGCTTCGCAGGGCTACATATTCTTTAATGATCGGTGCCCGGATCCGCTCAATAGTTGCAAGATATTTTTGATTGATTGTCTTTGCCGTCGGCTCCCAAGTTTTGGCAAGATATAACTGAGCATTTTTCCGGGCTCCTTCATCCCAAGTATCGAGGAAACTGGGTTTTAAATTCAAGTCGGTGATGCTACCAAGTCGAACCAAATCCAAATCTTCTAATTCACGCCTCGCCTCGCTATTGATCCATAGTGCGGACAGTCGTTCCTGAATTTGCGCTGTCAGGCTGTTAGTGCTTTCCGTCATCAGGACCGGCTCGTTGTCATCGGTAAATCGAATCGCGTAAGTCTCATTAGCGCAAACGAACGCACCTTTGGCGTTTAGTAAATTTAAATCCGTGTGGCTGATTTGTTCGGGGTTGAGAAAAGTGGGAAGACCGGTTGGCGAAGGGTTTCTGGTCGCTGCTTTAGACTTAAGCTGAACCAGTTCAATACCGCTTGGGCTTAATTGATCACTTTTTCTCACTATCAGAAAGGCGTTCTTGCCAATGATTGGGGAATAACCCTTTTCCCCAAATTCGATGGATTTTCCTTCTGTCAGGATGCGCAGCCTCGTTTTGCTCTCTTTGATCTGGCTTATATAACGCTCGATTCGACTCTGATTTATTGTCTGTTCATCCTTGCCCAGTTCTTGTTCTAGCAGGGCGGTATTGAATGACAAGTCATATAGATTGTCCAAAGCAGATTTTTTTGCGCCACCACACAGGTAATGGTCAACAAAACGGTCCATTGGTCCCATATATTTGGGGTCATCTGATTTTTCTGCTGGTTCTGTTGTTTCGGTTGCTTCTGTTTTTGCTGCATGTTCCTGAGCTGCTTTTACTACTTTGGAAATACGTTGCTGGCTGATTTGTTTACTCATCCAGCCAGTTGATGTGGATACTGTCAGCATTTTTCACCTCTCTTCGACGGAAAACAAAAAACCATTAATGGCTAAGAGAATGGCGAGATGCAGTGACTTGGGCGTGCCATTCAGGATGCAAAAATATTACCATCACTGAATTTCGTTTTAAAGTTGTCTCCGATCTCAGTCGTACGAAATTGAATCCGGCATTACAAAATAAATTTTGCTGCGATTCTTTTTATTAAAGTAATTCTGGTCTTTCAGGTTGAGACAGCGCGCTTTGTGTTGATCGGTGCCCTAATTGAACTCATTGCTGCTGTTGTTCACCACAAGACGTGGTCGGGCAAGTCGACATATCGGTGGCGCGCTTTTTATAGTTCAAACAATTCTGAATCTCATTGAACATCCATTCCTGGACATGCCGGCCCGGCTATGTCCTTCCATGACATCCGCTGACAATAACTAGTCCGAACAGACTATGTTTTAACATTTGTACACGTATAAACATGCCACACTTTTTCTATAAACTCGTGTCGTTCGATTAGCAGGGGGGTGTGCATTTGTCCTGAAATCTCATCATTGAACAACATGGGATGGCTTTGATTTGCGCTCGCTACGTAACAATTCTGGTTTCAAAATTTTAATAATATTCGGGAGAAAAAATGTTTTCGCAAAAATTATTTATCAAAACAGCGTTGGCAACAGTTGCCATTGCGATGTTTGGCAATGCCGCGTTGGCACAGACTGCTGATCCAGTTGTTTTGACTTTCGCGACAGTCGGTGACTCGCGTCAGGATCCAGTGACTCTGGACGTGTCTCAGGCAAATAGCGGTGCGGTGAATAATACCGGTGTCAATGCCACAAATCTGACCGGTCTGACTGGCCAGGATGCGCATTGGCTCAACAATACAAAAGCGATCACACGTATCTTCCGCACGATCAGTTCACACAAGGCCAATCTGCTGTTTTTTAATGGCGATATGGTAATGGGTTATGGTAACGGAACAGCGCTGCCTCATACTACGAACAGCAAGGGCGTTGGATTTAATAACAGCGGCGTCTGGACACCTGCGAATTTGCCAGCGGGTCTCAATACCGACACCACTGATTTCTATCAGCAGTACAGCTACTGGCGCGGCATGACGGCGAATCTGATGGAAACGGGCACGTATGTCGTTCCTGTCCCGGGCAACCATGAAACGCAATGCAAATCATGCGGCAAAATTGCGATCCAGGGAAATGAAAATATCTGGCGCGATCAAATGAGCGACCTGATTCTGGATACGAACCGCCTGATCAGCATCACCGGTGCAGCGGCGACAGATGTTTACTGGGACCCTAGCAACAAGCCAAACATCGGCGATACCCTGGCCAATTCCGAGCCGTCCAAGACCTACACGACTGACCAAACCGGCTTGAGCTACAGTTTTGATTTCAAAGGCCATCACTTCGCGATCGTCAATACTGACGCTGTTGGTGTTGATGCCCGTGCGCCTGCCGTCTGGTTGGCGAATGATTTCGCTGCTGCTTCAGCACGCGCCCAGGCCGCCGGAAAACCAGCACCACGCTTTTTCGTGTTTGGACACAAACCTGCGCATACCTACCAATACGTCAATCCAACTACCGGTAAAGCCATTACGACGTTTTCCGGAATCGATAACACCATCGTTACATTGAATGGCGTTGCGGCACCGTACAACCGCAATGATTTCTGGAGTGTCATCGAACAGTACAATGCGACTTATTTCTCCGGCCACGAGCACATCTTTAATGTACAGCAACCTAACCTGGCAACACTGGGTTCAAGCGCGGCTTACGAAGTGCTGGTCGGTTCAGGCGGTTCACCGTTTGAAGAGGCCATCTCTCCTGCTGCCAATCCTGTTGATCGTATGTATGCATGGGCCGAAGTTCGTATTCACCAAAGTGGTTCAGTACAGCTGACTGCCTACGGCTTTGACGAGAACTACGGTTCGAGCCAGGTTCTGGCAAATATCTGGTTGCACTGATTTACTCATAAGAACAGGAAGACATCATGTTTAAAGAAACTTTGTTTGGTGCCGCAGTTCTGGCACTGCTGGCAGCCGGTTCCGCGTCGGCAACGACCAACGTCATTACGACTGGTCCGGTAAGCAATTCGGCGGTCGGTTCAACGATCATCGACAGTAACGATTTTCTGGATGGCCAAATAACCTTGACTGGTCCGCAGGCAATCAGCTCGATTCAGGCCTATTTGCTAGATCCGTTCGGCGCTGCGGGAGATAATTTCAATATTACCCTGTACGGTAACACCAGCAATAATCAACTCGGTAATTTACTGTATTCCGGTACCGCCACTTATAGTGGTACTGACGGCTGGAATGGGTTGTCCAATTTGAACTGGGCAGTCACTGGTGGAACATACTGGGTTGGTCTTGAAGTCACTGGTGATCAAGCGACTACCTTTTTTGCACCAACAGGTGCTGCCAGCTTACTTGCCAACACAGCGTTCTCTGCGAACGGTGGCAGCAGCTATTCATATCGCAATATTTCTGGCACCGGACTGGCCAAGGACTTGAATTTTGGGCTGACAGTGACCTCAATTGCTGCCGTGCCTGAAGCCGATGAATGGCTGATGATGTTGTTGGGTCTTGGTGTCGTTGGTTTCCTGGCATCGCGTCGTTCAGGCAGCAAATCGACAACAGCATTCGCCTGATTGTTTCCGCACTTGATTACTCCCCCGCCCGGCGCGGGGGATGTCACTCATCAACACAGGTAATCAAGCAGTCATTGAAATCGGCTAAATTGATGCTTCGCTACAGCCAGGATCTGCTCTTGGCCGGATACTTCAAACTCAATCTGAGACGGCAGTAAAAATGAGAATGACCAAGCCAATGAATCTGGTAAAGAAAATATGTGGGCAACGCAAATATGTCGTTGCGCTGCTGATTTGCTGTTTGCTGACAGGAACCTATGCCGTTTCGACTGTTTCGAAAGCGTGCAGCGGTACCGACTTGATGACTGTTGGCGCGGAAATGTATTTTCCGATGGCCTATGGCGATCGACCGACACCGGCTCAGTTGATGACGCTGGGGCGCAAGATTTTTAATGACGCCGGTTTATCATCCAATGGAAAAATGTCCTGCGCCACCTGCCACAGTCCAGCCAATGCCTATGGTCCGACCAATAATCTTGCCGTGCAACCCGGCGGCCCGGGAATGACCAGCATGGGATTTCGCAATACCCCATCGCTGCGCTATCTGCATTCACCGATTAATTTTACTGAACACTTTTATGAGCCGGAAGTGACCGGTGGCAAAGATGACCAAGGGCCGACTGGTGGACGGACCTGGGATGGTCGCGTTAATTCCGGACATGACCAGGCCTTGATGCCCTTGATGGACAGGAACGAAATGGCGAACTCGAGCACCACCGAGATTGCCGAACGCTTGAGCAAGTCAAACTACGCGAAAGAGTTCAGCGAAATCGTCAGTGCTCCAGGCGAGAACGTGTTTGACAATACCGACGCGGCAGTCGGGTGGATGACTGTGGCGATTGAAATGTTCGAACAGTCCGAGGAAGATTTTCATCCTTTTACCAGCAAGTTTGACGCCTATCTGCAGGACCAGGCCAATTTTACGCCGAGCGAGAAACGCGGACTGGATCTGTTCAATGACATCAAAAAGGGAAACTGCGCCAGCTGTCATACCGACACGCATAAAAGTGTGGCCAGCCACCTTCCGGTATTTACCGATTTTGGTTTTGTTGCGTTGGCTGTGCCGCGCAATCCGGCAATTCCTGCCAACGCCAATCCGGCTTTTTTTGATTTGGGATTATGCGGTCCGCTGCGGATAGATCTGAGAGACCGAGCTGAATATTGCGGACTGTTCCGCACGCCAACCCTGCGCAACGTGGCACTGCGCAAGAGTTATTTTCATAACGGTGCCATGCATTCACTGCACAAGGTGGTTGAATTCTATGTCAACCGCGATATCACGCCTGAAAAATGGTATTCACGCGCTGCTGACGGTAAAGTCAATCTGTATGACGATCTGCCTGTGCAATATCGCAAGAACGTCAACGTCGAAGCTCCGTTTGCGCCGCTGCCCGGCAATAAACCTAGATTGAACGCTTCAGAGATCAACGATGTTGTGGCGTTCCTGAATACCTTGTCAGACGGGTATACCGTTCAGCGTTCGGCTAACAAGTAACAGGAGATCAGTCTGATCAGCGATTAATTGCGCGTCGCGATCAGCTGGTGCAAAACCGCATATTGAACCAGTTCGGTGAGATTTTTCATGCGCATTTTGACCAGAATCCGGGTCTTGTGAGTGCTGACGGTCTTGACGCTCAAGAACAGGCCGTCAGCGATTTCAGTCAAACCTTTGCCTTGTACCAGCAACTGAAAAATTTCAAATTCGCGATCCGACAGGGTTTTGTGTGGAAGGGGGACGTCATCTGGCATCAGGTTCATCGCCAATTGTTCTGCCACGGCGGTGCTGATGTAAGGACGACCTGAAGCAATGCGCAGGATTGCATTCATCAATTCCAGTCCGGCGCTTTCCTTGGTCAGGTAACCGCTGGCACCGGCACGAATCGCGCGCACCGCATACTGTTCTTCTTCGTGCATGGTGAGTATCAGTATCGGTAATTTGGGGGCTTCTTCCTTGATCTGGCGAATCAGATCGACACCGCTGCGACCTGGCATCGACAAATCCAGCAGAATCAAATCGATGCCACCGGCGCGCACCTTTTGCAGAGCATCCAGACCGTCGACTGCTTCAGCGACGATCTGAATATTCGGCTCACCTTCCAGAATGCGCTTCAAACCTTCGCGCATGATGGTGTGGTCGTCTGCAATCAGGATGCGGATCATGGTGGTTAATCTTCGCGTCGTAAGTGTGGGAACAGAATGACATCACGAATATTTGGTGAGTCAGTAATCAACATCATCAACCTGTCGATACCGATTCCACAGCCTCCGGTCGGAGGCATGCCGTATTCGAGGGCACGGATGTAATCGGCATCATAATACATGGCTTCTTCATCGCCAGCCTCTTTGGCGGCGACCTGGGCTTTAAAGCGTGCTGCCTGGTCTTCCGGATCATTCAATTCAGAAAAGCCGTTGGCGATTTCGCGTCCGGTCATGAATAACTCAAACCGCTCGGTGATACCGGCATGTTTGTCGGAGGCGCGTGCCAACGGCGAGACTTCGATCGGATAGTCGATGATGTAGGTCGGGTTCCACAATTGCGCTTCAGCAGTTTCTTCAAACAGGGCCAATTGCAATGCGCCCAATCCGGAAGTGGCAAACGGCTTGACGCCAAATCTGGCCAATTCTTTGGTCACGAACGCTGCATCCTGCAATTGGTCGTTCGTATAACCTGGCGCGTATTTGTTGATCGCTTCGACAATCGTCAGACGTTCAAACGGTTTGCTCAAATCCAGTTCGCGACCCTGATAGGTGAGGTTGGCAGTGCCGTGCGCATCAATGGCAGCTTTGCGGATCACCTGTTCGGTGAAATCCATCATCCACTGATAGTCGGTGTAGGCGGCATAAAACTCCATCATCGTGAATTCAGGATTGTGACGCGGTGAGACACCTTCGTTGCGGAAGTTGCGATTGACTTCAAACACACGTTCAAAACCACCGACGACCAGGCGCTTCAAATACAGTTCTGGCGCGATACGCAAGAACATCTGCATGTCCAGCGCATTGTGATGGGTGATAAACGGCTTGGCGGCGGCACCACCCGGAATGGTGTGCAGCATCGGCGTTTCCACTTCCATAAAGCCGTGTTCCTGCATGAACTGGCGGATCGACGTCATGGCAGCGGTGCGCGCTTTGAAGGTGCGCCGGGTTTCTTCGCTCATGATCAAATCGACGTAGCGCTGGCGGTATTTCATTTCCTGATTGGCCAGTCCATGAAATTTATCGGGCAGCGGGCGCAGCGATTTTGCCAGCAGACGCAGCCTGGTGACTTTGATGGTCAGCTCATCGGTCTTGGTTTTAAACAGCACACCTTCGGCACCAAGGATGTCGCCCAGATCGTAATGCAGAAATGCTTCCATTTCGGCCACGCCGGTTTTATCTTGCGTGATGTAGAGTTGGATTCGACCGTCAGCCAATTTGCCGGACGCATCTTGAACCGTCGCAAATGCAGCTTTCTTGCCGGCTTCACGTTTGAGCATCATCCGACCGCCAACCGACACAACGACCTCCATCGGCTCCAGTTGCTCGCGCGTCAGTGCGCCATATTTTTCCTGCAGCTCGGCGCAATTGTTTTGCGGACGGAAGTCGTTTGGAAAGGCATTGCCTGCCAGACGCAATTGCGCCAATTTGGCGCGACGTTCCGCAAAAACGGAATTGTCTTCAACAATATTTTCGTTGTTTGTGCTTTGTTCTTCGTTACTCATTCTGACCTTTCAAGTTCGGCAGGAGTGCTTTAAACACCTTGTTTTAATGATGCCGCAATAAACCCATCCAAATCGCCATCCAAGACTGCCTTGGTGTTACCCGTTTCAAAGTTGGTGCGTAAATCCTTGATGCGCGACTGATCCAGCACATAGGAACGAATCTGATGACCCCACCCGACATCGGTCTTCGAATCTTCCAGTTTTTGTTGCTCGCTCATCCGGTTACGCAATTCCAGTTCATACAGTTTGGCTTTCAGCATATCCCAGGCTTCGGCGCGGTTACGATGCTGGCTGCGGTCATTCTGGCATTGCACCACGATCCCGGTCGGGTTGTGGGTCAGACGCACTGCGGAATCGGTTTTGTTAATGTGCTGACCACCGGCACCGGAAGCGCGATACGTGTCGACGCGCACGTCGGCCGGATTGACTTCGATATCGATCGAGTCGTCGACTTCCGGATACACGAACAGACTGCAGAACGAGGTGTGGCGGCCATTGGCTGAATCGAACGGTGATTTTCTGACGAGGCGATGCACGCCGGTTTCGGTACGCAAAAATCCGTAGGCGTAATCGCCTTCGACTTTCAGCGTAGCGGTCTTGATGCCGGCAATCTCGCCATCCGACTGTTCCAGTACTTCGATCTTGAAACCCTTGCGTTCGCAATAGCGCAAATACTGGCGCAAGATCATGGACGCCCAATCCTGTGCTTCAGTACCACCGGCACCGGATTGAATATCGATAAAGCAGTTATTCGGATCCATCGGATTGTTGAACATGCGGCGAAATTCCATGCCTTCGACCAGCAGACGCAGTTCGTTGGCGTCAGATTCAATCGCCTCCAGCGTGTCGTCATCCTGTTCTTCGCGCGCCATGGCAAACAGATCGGAGGCATCACGCAAATCGGTATCGATTTTGGTCAGCGTGTGGACAATCGATTCCAGGGATTTTTTTTCGCGACCCAGTTCCTGGGCTTTTTTCGGATCGTCCCAGATCTTCGGGTCTTCCATCTCTCCGTTAACTTGTTCTAGTTTCTCTGACTTGACATCGTAGTCAAAGATACCTCCGAAGTTCTGCTTCGCGGGTGGTGAGGTCCGCCAGTAGGGCGGCGATGCTGTTGATGCGTTCTGCTTCCATGATTTTCTTCTGCTTCAGTAGGTGTAGTCGAACCGGGCATTATACTCGAAGGGTCCTGGTTTTACCCGAAAAAGCCATGGGTTTATTGTCAGGATGATCAAATCGGCGCAGTACTTCGGTCCAGCCAGGCCAGCGCATCGCCGGCAACGTGAGGTGTCAGACGCGCTTTGACCGTCGCATGGTAATTGTTTATCCAGCCAATTTCCCCGGCTGTCAGGATGGACTTGTCAATACCTCGCACATCAATCGGGCACAATGTTAATGTCTCAAACCGAATAAATTCAGCAAATTCAGAAACATCACCGGGCACATTGAGTACCAGATTTTCGATCCGGATTCCCCATTTTCCCGGTCGGTAAATCCCCGGTTCGATTGAAGTGATCATCCCGAGTTGCATTGCCGTTTGCGGTTCCGGTGGAGTCAGCCATGAAATATTGTGTGGACCTTCGTGCACGTTTAAAAAATAGCCGACGCCGTGTCCGGTGCCGTGGCCGTAATTCAAACCCGCCGCCCACAGAGGAGCACGCGCGATCGCATCGAGCAGCGGGGCGCGGGTGCCGACCGGAAATTGGGCAGTCGACAGTGCAATGACTGCTTTCAGTTCCAGTGAAAAATCGCGCTTTTGCTCAGCGCTCGGCTGGCCGATGGCGACCACGCGGGTGATGTCGGTGGTGCCGTTCAGATACTGACCGCCCGAGTCGATCAGCAACAGACCATTGCCCTCGATGACGGTATTCGATTCCGGTGTGGCGTGATAATGCGGCATCGCGCCATTGGCATTGAAGCCGGCGATGGTGCCAAAGCTCGGAGAAACAAAGCCGGGTCGCCTGGCACGCGCGGCGCAGATTTCCCGGTCCACATCCATCTCGGTAATTTTTTCCTTGCCGATGGTGCTGTCGAACCACGCAAAAAATTCGCACAGTGCTGCGCCATCCTGCTCCATCGCAGTTCTGATGTGCTGGGCTTCGGCGCTATTTTTGCGTGACTTCAAATAAGTCGAGGGATTGATTGCCTCAATTTTTTTCATGCTGCCAGGACAGGCTTCGATGATGCCGAATGTCACGCGACGTGGATCCAGCAACAAAGAACAGGCGGGCGGCAAAGTGCCCAGCACGTTGGTAATCTGCCGGTAGTCGCGACAGGTGATGCCCTGTTCGTTTAATGTCGCCAGGAGTGTCGGGTTGATTTTTCCGCTGCCAATGAACAGCTCGACCTGATCGTTGCTGATTAGCAGGTGGGCCAGAAAGACCGGATTGTAATTGACATCGGCGCCGCGCAAATTCAATAACCAGGCGATATCGTCCAATGATGAGATCAAGTGCCAGTCCGCACCCAGTTGCTGCATTTGAGCGCGCACCAGTGCCAGCTTTTCTGTTCGCGACACGGTTGCGTACGGAGGCAGATGTTCGTAGACCGGCTGGGTTGGCAAACCGGGTCGGCCCGGCCATGCACCGCTTTGCAGATCAAGATCGGTAATTAACGCAATCTGACCTGCGGTCAGTGCTTGTTCCAGTTGCCTTGCACTCGACAGACCCAAGACCATGCCGTCAACGGCAACCCGCTGGCCTTTGGTCAGATGCGCTGCCAGCCAGTCGATATGGTCGGTGGAACCGGCTGCGGCAATCTTCATCATGGTAATGCCGCTGCCAGCCAGTTCTGCTTCAGCCTGCACCCAATAGCGGGTATCGACCCATAGCCCGGCGAAGTCGGCGGTGACTATCAAGGTGCCAACTGAACCATGAAAGCCTGAAAACCAGGCACGCCCTTGCCAGCGATCCGGTAAATATTCAGACAAATGCGGGTCGGCCGACGGTACGAGAATGGCATCGATTTGATGGAGCGCCATTTGCTGGCGTAAGGCTGCGATACGGTATTGTGTGTTGGTATTCATGATGAAGTGTGAACGAAGAATGTTATTCGAGTGTTTGGACGATGGTTTGCAGCATAGCCTGTGGCTTGTATGAAAATTTGTGTGGCGTCAAGCCCAGCCGGACTACCACTAATTGTTTGGACGGGACAATCGCCACCGTTTGTCCGTCATGCCCCTGCAGCCAATAGGTATCGGCCGGCAGATGAAATGTCGGCCCGGTCTTGCCATCGGCAGGTTTGTCGCCATACGGACCTTCCAGCCAAACCTGACCCTGCCCGTAGCGGCCCTGCGAAGCCGGTGCCGCGCTATGCATCATCGTGACATAGCCATCGGGTAAAAGATGGTGATCGTTCCAGACCCCATCCTGCAACAGAAACTGGCCGAAGCGCGCCCAGTCTTGTGCCGTTGCGTACATATAGCTGCCACCCACCAGCGTGCCATGTTCGTCGGCTTCGATGAATGCGCTGCTCATGCCCAGTGGCGTAAATAATTTATCGTGCGGGAAAGCCAGCGCATTGGTGCCGGCGCGGTCTTGCCAGATGCGCGACAGAAGCACCGAGGTGCCGGTTGAATAATTCCAGAACGTACCGGCTGGATGTTCGAGCGGCCGATCATGTACAAAGGCGCTCATGTCCGGGCTGAGAAACAGCATGCGGGTCACGTCCGAGACATCACCGTAGTCTTCATTGAATTGCAGGCCACTGCTCATTGAAAGCAAATCAGCCAGCCTGATTTTTTCACGTCCATCTGAGGGCGTAGTGGCAGGCCAGAAACCTGCCTGGTCCAGTTTGAGTTTACCCGATTTGATCTGCATGCCCACCAGCACCGCAGTGACCGTCTTGGTCATTGACCAGCCCAACAACGGCGTCCGCTCGTTAAACCCTTTGCCATAGCGTTGCGCAACCAATTTGCCGTTGTGAATGACGGCGATGCCGCGCATTCCGGGCCCGGCCAGTTCTTCATCTTTGATGATGTTTTCAATGCGCTCATCGAGCTGCGCTTTGGATCCGGCTGGCCAATTCTGATCGGGCGTGGGCATGAGGATTTTGCCAGGCGTGAATTGATTTGTCCTGGCCTGCTCGACTTCAGCATCCGGCAAAGTCGCGCAACCAGTGCCGGGGCGGTATACCGCGAGACCGCGCCCGAACATGCCTAACAGATTGGCGCGCACCAGTTTATTTTTTTGGTCGATATAGATTTGCACCAGCTTGAGCAAAGGATGGCCGGGCGCCTGTACATCCAGTTGCAGTACTTCGCTGGGGTCGCGACCGACCATGAAGACGTTGGTGCAGACTATCTTGGCGCTGTAATTGGATCCAACCCGGATTAATTCAGGAGGGGATATTTTCATCCAGAGTACGACGGCAAGAAATATCAGCGCAACGCAGGTCAGTGCCAATTTCCATGTTGAAGTCATCGTCACTCCGCAGTGAATTATTTTCTGTTGGTTTTAATTTGATGAATCAAGTCATCAGCATCATTTGATTCCAGCAACAGTGCGCGATGCGCCGGTCTTAAAAATTTTTGCTCAACCTGAAAATTGAGAAATCCTAACAAGCCATCGTAAAAGCCGTTGACGTTCAACAGCGCAACCGGTTTATTATGAAATCCGATCTGCCGCCAGGTCAGCATTTCAAATAATTCCTCCAAGGTTCCAATGCCGCCGGGCAGGGCGATAAAACCATCACTCAGCTCGGCCATCAGTGCTTTGCGTTCATGCATGTCCTTGACGATATGAAGGCGTGTCAATGCCATATGCCCGACTTCCCTGTCCATCAATAACTGCGGGATCACGCCGGTGACTTCGCCGCCCAGCCGCATGACTTCATTGGCCAATATTCCCATCAGGCCGATATTGCCGCCACCATAAACCAGTTCCAGATTATGCTCGACCAGCGCGCTGGCAAGCAGGAGGGCGGCATTGGCGTACTCAGCCGTTGCGCCCGGCGCGGAACCGCAATAGACGCACAGCGCTTTCATCGCTTTAACTTCAGTAAGTACTCTTGCGTTTTCTGCTGGAATTTGGTGCTGGTTTCGCCGCGCAAATAGGGAGAGATCAATACCAGAACCTGATAACAGCCGCGCACCAGTGAGTCCGATACGGCATCCTCTTCGGTATATTTGCGTGGATTGCGCACGTATTCGTACGACAGCCAGTAGGTTGCCAACACCACCATATTGGTGGCCAGTGCGTCGATTTCGGTATCGCTTCCTTCAAATTCTCCGTCGGTACGCAGGCCCAGACATAACTCTTGCGCGACGCTGATTTTATGCGCCAGAATCAGTTTGAAGTTCAGTTCCAGTTTTCGATTGCGTGACAACAGGTCGTTCAGGTCGCGGTAAAAAAAACGGTAACGCCAAATCAATTCATAGGTCAGATGCAGGTATAGCCAGATATCGTCGACATTGGCCTTTCGGCCCTTTGGAAACGCCAGCTTCTTGTTAATTTCTTCTTCGAATTGGGTAAAGATTGAGTTGACGATATCGTCTTTGTTGCGGAAGTGATAGTACAGATTGCCCGGAGAAATATTCATTTCTTCAGCAATGACGGTGGTCGTGATATTCGGCTCACCAAATTCATTAAATAATTTTAGTGACAGCTCCAGGATTCGTTCACGGGTGCGGCGCGGTGCTTTCTGTTGCATGGTTGTCTCGTTATCAGGGCAATATGCATGCCATTTTAAGTGAGATAGCTGCAGTAAACCTAGAGCGGAGTGGGTTTTTCGCCCGTTTGTTGGAATAAACTTTTAATTCGTGTCGTCAATTTGCCCAGCTTTGGCGACACAGACTAATTGGGTGCCAGCGAGCCGGTCATGCAGGAACTGGCCATTCTTGTCGAATTTGCTGGTGAATGCCCAAACCAGTATGCCGACAAAAAACAGGCTGACACAGGTCCAGTGCGGCAGATCCAATCCGTAGCTCAATGCCAGCGCGGGCAAAAACCACATCCAGGCGGCGCAATACCGGATGCAGGCCTGTTTGAATGACACCGCCTGAAAATCAGCACTGACAACTTTGATATGCCAGGTCTGCATCGGCAAGGTTTGACCGCCATGTCCCCAGAAATAAGTGAAATAGGCGCCCAGCACCAAAAACAAATACAGATTGTGCCAATAGTGCAGCGCCGCACTGTCCAGTTTTTGTGTGGAGAGATCAAACAACAGTTCAGCCGCGAACAACACGCCGAACAGCAATACGCCTTCATACACCATGCACAGTAATCGATGCTTGAGCGACGCGAATTGAACAGGAATTGCTGCGGCAGAATCTACGCTGGTTAGTGAAGTCATTTAATTCGGTGCTGTGGCTGGACTTGAATTTGCGGGCAGGGTAGGTGCTGACCGCGCGGCCGGTTGGCTGGCTGATGTCGGCGCAGTGATTGGGCTGCCAGCAGGCTTTTTGGGAGTCTTGAGCGGCTGCAGCTTTTGTTCTTTGCTTTCCGCAGGAGTTGGCAAGTTGGTGATCAGTTTTTTCTTTTCAGGGTGGTTCGCCAACTGTGTGCGCTCATCTTCCGGCAACTGGTTGTACTCATCCCATTTTTGCTTGCGCTGTTCTGGCTCGTATTTGTTTGAACGTAGGTAGTTTTCCCGGACAGCACGCCGTTGCTCGGGAGTGAGCTTGACGTAAGCATCCATTTTTTCTTGCGCCCGCTTTTGATCTTCGGGGCTCATATGCTCGTACTTTGCCGCAATCGCCAGCCATTTCTGCTTACGGTCAGCCGGCAGTGAATCCCAGTCTTTCGCGAGCGGTGCCAATGCCTGTTTTTGAATCGGGCTCAAACTGTTCCAGGCATTGGGTGCTGGTGGAGACGCATTTGCTGCGTGTAGCTGTGTGATCGAACACAGGACCAGGCCTGCAACTAAAATCAGGGGGAGCATCCATTTCAAAAATATGTTGCTACGCATTCCAGAAACCGGCGCAAATTTTTGCACAGATGTTATCCCCACCCTATTCTCCGTGTTTGTTTAAATATGAATCAAAGCCATGATCCAGATAGGCATTTAAAGGTAATTCGTCTGACAGAACCGCGGCGTCAATTTCGGCCAGGTCGTCAATGTGCCGCTCAGATTCATATTGATAGATGCCAAAAGCCCCAACAACCAGCACGATCAACGGTATCGCGATACCAACCCGAACCAGCCAGTTAATTGAGTCGTTAAACGGATTACTGCTACCGCTGGAAAATCCGCCAGCCAAACGACGTTCGGCAGCAATCACGTGCAAAGCTGACTCTGGTTTTTTACGCGCAATGGCCAGCTTACGGGCCTCGGCCAGACGATTTACCGTGTTTTGCGGTAAAGAACCCACCTGCTCATCAAGTGCCCGGCGTACTTTATAGGCGAACGCCAGCTCATCACTTGCCAGCGATGCGATTGATTTGTTAATTTCAGTATTCATAAGTGTATTCCTAAGGCTTTAAGAGATTTAGCCAGTGCATGAGTTGCTCTTGAGCAATGCGTTTTCACGCTTCCCTCGGAACATCCCATCGCGCTGGCCGTCTCGGCAACGTCCATGTCTTCCCAGTAACGCATGAGGAAGGCTTCCCGTTGACGTGCCGGTAATTTTTGTATCTCTTCATCCAAAAGCGTAAGCATTTGTTCACGTTCTACCTTGTCGGCACTGGATTCGGATGCTTCGGAACCTTCTTCTGACTCAAAATTTTCAAGGATGTCAAAATCATCATTGCCATCTTTGCGGGTCACCATGTTGGAAAACAGGCTGACCCAGGTGTTGCGTACTTTTTCTCTGCGGAAAAAATCCAGGATGGTGTTCTGCAATATACGCTGAAACAACATCGGGAGTTCTTCGGATGGCTTGTCGCCATATTTTTCTGACAGTTTGATCATCGCGTCCTGAACGATATCCAGCGCGGATTCCTCATTGCGAACGGCGTACACAGCCTGTTTAAAAGCGCGCCGTTCCACACTCTCCAAAAAGTCGGACAATTCTTTATCAGTAGCCATGCAGTGCAGCGGTTGTGGTCATTTTAAGCAAATGAGTGGTTTGGAGATAGGTATTTGTATTGTTTTTGTAACGCATTGAAATGCGAAATTTAGCCGCCATGCTAGCAAATAAGTTAGTTGCATGTGGAAATTTTTTTCTGGGCAGTCAATCAGGTAGTTCCCGTAGAGTTTTGAAACAGTAAAAAATAACAACTTTTTCTGCAAGTTTTGTTAACTACCTATATTTTTAGCGGTTCCTCGTGCATCAGAGCGATTTGCTCACGCAGCTCCAAAACCCGGTCTTGCCAATAATGTTGTGTATTAAACCAAGGGAATGCGGTTTTAAATGCCGGATCCTCCCAGCGCTGTGCCAGCCAGGCTGAATAATGGATCAGGCGCAGACTGCGCAGGGCTTCAATGAGCTGTAATTCGCGCGGATTGAAATCGCAAAAATCTTCGTAACCGGCAATCACGTCACAGAGCTGTTGAGTCATCTCCAATCGTGATCCGGACAGCAACATCCAGCAGTCCTGAATCGCCGGACCCATGCGGCTGTCATCAAAATCGACAAAGTGGGGGCCGGCATCGGTCCACAATACATTGCCGAGGTGGCAGTCACCATGCAAACGTATTTGGTCAACGTCTCCAGCCCGGTCGAAACATCGTTGTGCTTCTTCCAGCACCTGCGCACTGGTGGTTTGGTAAGCAGGTAATAAATCTGGCGGGATGAATTGGTTCTGGATCAGATAGTCGCGTGACGCAATGCCAAAGCTGCGGATGTCGATAGTGGGTCTGAACTGATAGCTGCTTTGCGAACCTACTGCATGAATCCGGCCAATGAATCTGCCCAGCCACTCCAGAACGCCGGGATGATCCAGTTCCGGGGCGCGTCCGGCATGGCGCGGGAACAGCGTAAATCGAAAGCCGTTGAAGTGATGCAGTGTCTGGTTATTGACCCGCAGCGCTGACACCACCGGGATCTCCTGTTGATGCAGTTGTTCAATAAACTGATGCTCTTCCAGAATGGCTTCGTTTGACCAGCGATTCGGCCGGTAAAATTTGACCACCACCGGCGGTCCGTCCTCAATGCCGACCTGGTACACGCGATTTTCATAGCTGTTCAATGCCAGCAGTCTGCCATTGGATTGAAAGCCCAATCCTTCCACGGCATCCAGCACACAGTCTGGTGTCAAGTGTTGATAGTTGGCCTGGATCATGGGTGAGTTTGTCCTAATAGGGATTCTGCATTGGCTGCTGCATCAGCGACGCTCCAGAACATGGTGTCCTGAAATAATTCGCTGGCGCTGTCGAGCAACAGCCGTCGTACCGGATCTTTGACCCGCGCCAGCAGAGTAACGATTCCGAGCCGCTTCAAATGCCGACATAATTCGACCAGGCTGTCCCGCGCGCTGCTGTCCAGATCATTGGTTTGTTCCAGACTTAAAATCAAGACCCTGCAATCGCTGCGTTGCTTTAACACTGATTTGACCACATCAAAAATCCCATCCACGCTGGCGAAAAAAAGCGGCTCTTCCGGACGCAGAATCAAGATGTTCGGATGGGGTTTTGCGTCAGGATGATTTTCCCGGTCAACGTAATTGCGTGTTGCATCGAGTTCAGTCAACTCGCGCACGGCAGGCTGGCTGAAAGTGCGGATCGCCGAGGCGATGGATAATCCGACTGCGATCAGCATGCCGTGCAACACGCCGAAAAACAATACCGAGACAATCGCGGCGAAGGTCAGATACTGGTCGCGATTGATGCGCCACAATTCCAGTATCGGTTGCGGATTGAGCGCGTGCAGCAACGCGCCAACTACGGTGGCGGCCAAAACCGGCTCGGGAATATGTTCGATCAATGGTCGGCCGAAAATTGCCAGCAGGGCGACACTGGCTGCGGCAAAAATCCCTGACCATTTACTTTGCGCTCCGGACGATTCGTTCGCCACGCTGCCTGAAAATCCGGCTCCCACCGGCATGCCCTGAATTAACCCCGACGCCAGATTTGCCGCGCCCAACGAAAACAACTCTCGGTTCGGTTCAACCTGATCGCCATGTTGAATCGCCAGACTGCGAATACTTCCCCACGATTCGGAAAAGATAATCACCAGTAAACCGCCCGCCAATTCAGCCGCATCCAGCCATTGCTTCATTGTCAGAACCGGCAGACTCAGTTGCGGCAGGCTCAGATTGAAGTGCCCCACCGTAGCAATATGAAGTGCCGACAAATCGCAACCGTAAGACAGTCCGATGCCCAGGGCAAGCACCACAAAAGCGGCGGGCAGTTTGGTATATGTTTTTAATCCCAACAAGAGCAGCAGGGTACCAACTCCGGAGGCCAGACTCCACCAGGACCAGTCTGTCATCAAGCTGAAAATATGCGCCATTAAAACAAACGGATTCGGTCCGCCCGCGTCGATGCCTAATATTTTAGGCAGCTGTTTCACGATAATTGTCGCGGCCAGGGCAAACGAGAATCCATGCAAAACCGGACGCGAGACAAATGCGGAAAGTCGCCCTAACCGCGCAAACGCCATCACGATCAATCCGCAACCGGTCAGAATGACCAGAGCAAAACTCATTGCAGCCTGCTGATTGCTGCCTGGCGGAAGCAGGGATAATGCAGCCGCAGCGACAAGCGCGGCGGATGATGAAGTCGGCGACACGATGGCAAAGCGGCTCGCACCAAGGCACGCGTAGCAAATCAGCCCAGCCAGCACGGCACTGATTGCAGACTGGATGCCAAGGTGGGCGATCGCTGCATAGGCAACTGCTTCCGGCAACAATATGCTGGCGACCGACAGTCCCGCTAACCCGTCTTTGAACGAGATCGCCTGGACATTACGTTGAAACGGTTTGGTGATCATGGTTTTTAATTATTTTTATAGGGATAAATGAGCACTTTTGTCAGCGTAGGCTTACAAAAATAATCTGTGTCGGCAGTATAACGGCTGGAGAGAATAAGACAAAGTTTTTGGTACGGGTTTTATTGTATTGAATAATCAGACAGGAATGATTTATTGTTCGGCTTCTGCCGCGCCTGCTCCGAGGTGATGGCGCACTCAGTTAAAACAAAATGATGAGGTATGAAATGCATATTCGAATGGCGAACCAAGCAGACTTTACAGCGATGTGGCCAATTTTTAAGGCGGTGATATCAAGCGGAACTACCTATGCATTCTCCCCCAAGACTGATCGCCTGACTGCATTTGACTATTGGTTTAATCAAAACATCATCTCGACTTATGTCGCCGAAGAAGACAAGCAAATTTTCGGCATGTACAAACTGGTGGCAAATCAGCGTGGTCTGGGTGCTCATGTCGCCAATGCCTCGTTCATGGTCGACCCGGTTTGCAGCAGCAAAGGTATCGGCAAGCGCATGGGTACGCACAGTCTGAAGGAAGCGAAAAGAATGGGCTTCAAGGCCATGCAGTTTAATTTTGTGGTGAGCACCAATGAACCGGCCGTGGCGTTATGGAAAAAACTGGGTTTTTCGATTGTCGGTCAGTTGCCACAGGCTTTCCAGCATCAGAAGCTGGGATTTGTTGATGCATATGTGATGCATCGGTTTCTGGATGACATCGTCGTTGACTGAAACCGGGCTGGTTTAAATTCATCGGCAAACCGGTTCGAATTTAAATTTCCGTAATTGTCTTCCAGCTTTGTTCGTGTCAATTTTCAATTTGCGTCTCAATCCGCTAATTTATTTTCATAATATTGCGCCTAATCTGCTTGGCGCACTTCCAACCTTATCAGTAACGGCCGACATTGAATGAAAGTTTTCATTTCAATAAGACCGGGAATTCCTGTTCAATCTCAAAATCCAAAATAAAGGGTAATCAAGCCTGTATTCATGCAATGGCTAACTTGCCAAGTCGCGAATAATCGAGCCTGTACGACTATGCAGGTATATGTCGCAGATAACGGGTGGGGAACATGGCAGAAGACAGCGGCTCAGACAAGACCGAACCGGCGAGTTCGCGGCGCATTGAACGTGCCCGCGAAGAAGGGGATGTGCCACGCTCGCGTGAATTGGGAACCTGTCTGCTGTTAATGTCCGCTGGCGTTGCCATGTGGGTGAGCGGCGGCGAACTGGTGAATAAAATCGGCGTGATGCTCACCAGTTCCATGCATTTTGAACGCGCTGCCGCATTTGATCTGGATCGATTACTGGACTTGCAGCTTAGCCAGATCCTGCAATTGCTGATCGCTCTGTTGCCCCTGGCCGGGGTGCTGATTGTGGTCGCGCTGATCTCTCCGGCATTGATCGGCGGTTGGCTGTTTTCAGTCCAGGCCTTAACCCCCAATTTCGAACGATTGAATCCCCTTCCCGGACTGGCACGGATGTTCTCGGTGCGCGCGCTGGTCGAATTGGTCAAGGCCTTGGGGAAATCAGCAGTGGTCGGGATTATTGCCTACAAGGTGATGATGTACCACTCCGAGGCGATTACCGGACTGGTCTCGGAACCTTCCAAAGAAGGGTTGCAGCATGTCGCGCAGTTGTTGCTGATCTGTTTTATTTCCATATCGAGCGGACTGATCGTGATCATGGCCATTGATGTGCCATTTCAATTACGCAGCTATGCCAATAAATTGAAAATGACGATGCAGGAAGTAAAACAGGAAAGCAAGGAAGCAAATGGCAATCCGCAAATTAAAGGCAAGATCCGCCAGCAGCAGCGCGAAATGGCGCGTCGCCGGATGATGAGCAAAGTGCCGACCGCCGATGTAGTGGTGACCAATCCGAGTCACTACGCTGTCGCATTGCGTTATGTCGAAGGCCGGATGAGCGCGCCGGTGGTGGTGGCCAAGGGGATGGATCTGGTCGCGGCGCGAATTCGTGAAATCGCTGCCGAACACAACATCCCTCTGCTGGAAGCGCCGCCTTTGGCGCGTGCTTTATATACTCACGCAGAATTGAACATCCAGATTCCTGAAGCCTTGTATACCGCAGTCGCCGAAGTGCTGGCCTATGTATTCCAGTTACGCAGCTTTAAGGAAAATGGCGGACTGACTCCGCAAAAACCGTCAGAGATCGACGTGCCCGAAGAATTGGATCCAATTTCCGCAGCGGCCCTGAATGCCAAAAAATCGAAAATTGCCGAACACGACAGCGGGGAGGCCTTGAATGGATAGCGCACGCCTGCCGGTCTGGTTACGCGGGGTTGGGTCCATCAACGGCAAGGCACTGGCCGCGCCGCTGTTAATCGTCATGATCTTGATGATGATGGTGTTGCCATTGCCGGCCTTTGTACTCGACATATTCTTCAGCTTCAATATCGCTCTGGCCGTGATTGTTTTGCTGACCAGTTTTCATACCATCAAACCGCTCGATTTCATGGTGTTTCCAACGGTGCTGTTGGTCAGTACCATGCTGCGCCTGTCCCTGAACGTCGCCTCTACCCGCGTGGTGCTGACCGAAGGGCATACCGGTCCCGATGCGGCCGGTAAGGTGATTGAGGCATTTGGTCACTTTCTGATTGGCGGCAATTACGCGGTTGGTATCGTGGTATTTATTATTTTGACGATTATTAACTTTACCGTCGTCACCAAAGGTGCCGGTCGTATCGCTGAAGTCGGTGCGCGATTTGCCCTGGATGCGATGCCCGGTAAACAGATGGCCATCGATGCCGATCTGAACGCCGGTCTGATTGCCGAGCAGGAGGCCAAGCGGCGTCGTACTGAAGTGGCCCAGGAAGCCGAATTTTACGGCGCCATGGACGGTGCCAGTAAATATGTGCGCGGCGATGCAATCGCCGGGATCATGGTCACGGTGATCAATATTGTCGGCGGTCTGGTGGTCGGTATCGTGCAACACGATCTGGATTTTGCCCAGGCCCTGAAGATCTATACCCTGTTGGCGATCGGTGACGGCCTGGTCGCGCAGATTCCTTCGCTGATCATTTCCACCGCCGCCGGTATTGTGGTGTCGCGGGTGGCCAGCGATCAAAACATTGGCGACCAGTTGATCGGCCAATTGTTTTCCAAGCCGCAGGTCCTGTTGATTACCGCTGCCATCATCGGCGGCATGGGAATTATCCCGGGCATGCCGCATTTTGCGTTTCTGTTTTTTGCCGGTGCTTTGGGAGGCATTGGCTATTATTTGCGCCGCCAAGCCAAAGATGCCGAACTGTTGGGCGAGGAGCCACAACCTGCTGCCGCCGGTCCGGTCGAATCCGAAGAAGCAACCTGGCAGGACGTTTTGCCAGTCGACACGCTGGGGCTGGAAGTTGGCTACCGCCTGATCCCCATGGTCGATAAAGCGCAGGGCGGAGAATTATTAAAACGCATCAAGGGGATCCGCAAAAAGTTCGCGCAGGATATCGGTTTCCTGTCGCCGCCGGTTCATATCCGCGACAATCTGGAACTGAAGCCAACCTCGTACACCATCAGTCTGAAAGGCGTGGAGATGGGCGCTGGCGAGGCGTTTCCGGGACAGTTTTTAGCGATCAATCCGGGCATGGTGACGGGCACTCTGGAAGGGCGATCGACAATCGACCCGGCGTTTGGATTGCCCGCCGTGTGGATTGATGCAGCGCGTCGTGAATCAGCCCAGTCGATGGGCTACACCGTGGTTGATGCCGGCACGGTGGTGGCGACTCATCTGAATCATCTGATCACAACCCACGCGGCCGAATTGTTGGGACGCCATGAAGTGCAGCAGCTGCTCGATTACATCGCCAAAGAAGCACCGAAACTGGTCGAAGACTTAGTGCCGAAATTATTGCCCCTGCCGTCATTTCAGAAAATTCTGCAAAATCTGTTGTCGGAAGGCGTGCACATCCGCGATATGCGTACCATTATTGAAACGCTGGCCGAACACGTCATTCAGACTCAGGACACCAACGAACTGACCAGCCTGGTACGGGTTGCGCTGGGACGTGCGATCGTCCAGCAGCTATTCCCGGGTACCAATGAAATTTCAGTGATGAGTCTGGATACCCATCTGGAACGTCTGTTGACTCAGGCCCTGCAAAGCGGCGGCCCGGACGGCGTCGGACTGGAACCGGGGTTGGCCGACACGATCATTACGCAAACTGAAATGGCCTGTCGGCGTCAGGAACAAATGGGCCTGACACCGGTGCTGGTCGTGCCTGCTCCATTGCGTTTGTTATTGGCGCGATTCTTACGACGTTCATTGCCGCAGTTAAGAGTGTTGTCACATTCTGAAGTGCCCGAATCAAAAACATTAAAAGTAACCAGTCTGGTAGGAGGTCAGTCATGAACGTAAAACGATTCTGCGCGCCCACGTCACGGGAAGCATTAAATAAACTGCGCGATGCGATGGGGCCGGACGCCGTCATTATTTCGAACCGCAATGTCAATGGACAGGTTGAGATTCTGGCTTTGGACGATCAGGACATGGCTGAGTTGAACGAAGCGGAATCGTTTGAGCAATTTCAGCAAAATCGCTCCAGAAAATCTTCAGTCGACGACAACCCGATCCTGCAATCGCAAACCAGATTCGCAATCAAGAAAAAGCAAAGCGACAGCGGGCGCGAACAGGTGCGTGAACAACCGAAACTGCGCGAGCCGACCATCGATCTGGGTGCCAGCACCGCCAGCGCGCCGGACATGGCCGGTGCCATGGAGTTGATGAGCGAGTTGCGCGCCATGCGCGGCATGATGGAAGAGCAGCTCTCGGAAATCAGCTGGGGCAATACACAGCGCAAGGAACCGCACAAGGCGCAGCTGTTGCGCGAAATGCTGTCCACCGGTTTTTCTCCCAGCCTGTCGCGTTATCTGATCGAGAATCTGCCCAAGACCACCGACGTCAATCAGGGATTGAACTGGATCAAAGCGATCCTGACCAAAAATCTGAATGCCATCAGTTGCGACAGCGATATGCTGGAAAGCGGCGGCGTGTTCGCCCTGGTTGGCCCGACTGGTGTCGGAAAAACCACCACCACGGCAAAACTGGCTGCGCGTTGTGTGATGCGGCATGGTGCCAGCAAACTGGCCCTGATCACCACGGATGGCTACCGGATTGGTGGCTACGAACAATTGCGCATCTACGGCAAAATTCTGGGTGTGATGGTGCATGCCGTCAAAGACGCCGCAGACTTGCGCATCGCCTTGTCCGAGCTGAAAAACAAACACACCGTATTGATCGACACGGTCGGGATGAGTCAGCGTGATCGCCTGGTGTCCGAGCAGGTTGCCATGCTGTCCGGTGCCAATGTCAATAAACTGCTGTGCCTGAATGCCACTTCCAACGGTGAGACGTTAACCGAAGTGATCCGCTCCTACCAGGGCTCGGGACTGTCAGGCTGCATTATCACCAAGATGGATGAAGCTGCCCACATCGGCTCGGTGCTGGACGCCATCATCCGTCACAAGCTGACCATGTTTTATCTGGCCAACGGGCAGCGCGTGCCGGAAGATCTGCACGTGGCCAACAAACAGTATCTGGTCGATCACGCGTTTAAATTCAAACGCGATCAACCGGCTTTTGAATTTCACGACGATGAGTTGCCAGCGCTGATGGCCAGCACTTCATCGCATGGTCGTCAACTGCGCGAGGTGTCCCTTGGTTAATTTCGATCAGGCAGAAGGACTGCGGCGCATGCTGTTTGGCGCAAAACCACGCTTCGTGACTTTTTTATCGGCGCTGACCGGCGATGAAAAAAACGCAACCCTGGTGAACCTGTCAGCCGGTTTGGCCCGACTCGGTAACGACGTGGTGCTGCTGGATGCGCGCACCAACGGGTCAAGCGTGGCGCGCTGGCTGGAAAAACATATTGATACGACATTGCTCGATGTTGCTCAACAAAAGCGTACAATCCAACAAGCCACGTTTTCGGTGCAACAGGGATTTAAATTGGCCAGTCTCAGTCGTTGTCAAAATCTGTCGTCAACTTTTCAAGCAACTTACACAACGTTGACTAAACTGAACAAGGTCGTGGAAAAATTGGGACATAGCGTTGATATCGTTTTGGTGGATGGTGAATTGTCCGACGTTGACCAACTTGCAACGGCAGTGCTGGAAGAAGGCGAGATCGTGATACAGCTCACCAATCAGTCTGACTCGATAAAAAATGCCTACAGTCTGATCAAACGCGCGCACAATAAATACGGTCGGCGCGAATACGGTTTGCTGGTCACCGGCGTGAATGAATTTGAAGCGCGGCGTGTGTATGAAGCGATGGCGAAAGCGGCAGGCAATTTTCTGTCGGTGCCGATCAACCTGGTTGGCTATGTTCCGCAAGACGATTACCTCAGAATGGCCACTCGCGCCGGCCGCTCGGTCATCGATGCATTTCCCGCGGCTGGCGCATCAATGGCTTTTTCCCGCCTGGCACAACAACTTACTGCGAATGAATTTGCAACCACACTATAAATTATGTACAACGCCCTAGGAAAAACCGATAAAAACCATCTGCTGAGCATGCATGCTCCGCTGGTGAAGCGGTTGGCGTACCAGCTGAAAGCGAAACTGCCGCCCAGTGTTGAAGTCGACGACTTGATCCAGGCTGGCATGATCGGTTTGTTAGATGCCATCACGCGCTATGAAGATGATCACGGTGCGCAGTTTGAGACCTATGCGATCCAGCGGATTCGCGGCTCGATGCTGGACGAGCTGCGCAGCAGCGATTGGCTGCCACGCGGCGTGCGCCAGTCAATGCGAAAAATTGAAGAAGCCATCCAGCTTTTGCAGCAGCGTCTGGGGCGCGCGCCGTCGGAAACTGAAGTGGCCAAACAGCTGAAAATTCCGCTGGTTGAATACCAGGACATTCTGACTGAAAGTACTGGCCACCAACTGGTGTACTACGAAGACTTCCATGACAGCGAAAGCAAGGAGCACTTCCTTGATCGCTATTGCACCGACGTTTCCGGTGATCCACTGCAAAGTCTGCTGCGCGGCGATTTCAGATCAACGGTGATCGCGGCAATCGACGCCTTGCCCGAGCGTGAAAAATTATTGATGGGCTTGTATTACGAGCAGGAGTTAAATCTCAAAGAAGTTGGCTCCGTGATGGGTGTTTCTGAATCGCGGGTATCGCAGTTACACACACAGGCCGTTGCCCGTCTGCGTGCATTTTTAAGAGATAAAGCGTGGACTGGTCAAGCTTAGCGGGAATCTTACTGGCGTTTTCGGGAATCCTGTTTGCCCAGGTGGTGGAGGGGGCACATCCCGGTTCATTATTGCAGCCGACAGCGTTTTTGATTGTATTTTGCGGCACCCTCGGCGCGGTGCTGTTGCAGAGCCGCCTGCCGACTTTTATGCGCGGTATGCGCATGCTGCAACATGTTTTTCGCATGCCGGTGGAAAATCGTCAGAAGCTCACCCGTGATGCCTTGATCTGGAATATGACGGCGCGTCGCGAAGGGGTGCTCAGTCTGGAGCGCTATTTGCGCCTGATCAAAGATCCGTTTATCGCCAAAGGACTGCGTCTCGTTATCGATGGGGTGGACGCGGCGCGCATCAAAGAAATTCTGGAAGTCGATATTGCCTCGTTTGAGGTATTTCAACGTCAGGCAGTGCGGGTCTGGGAATCAGCGGGCGGCTACTCGCCGACCATCGGAATTCTGGGCGCCGTGCTGGGTCTGATCCACGTCATGGAAAATCTGTCCGACCCCAGCAAACTGGGCGCGGGCATTGCGGTGGCATTTGTCGCCACGATCTACGGCGTTGCACTTGCAAATCTGGTGTTCCTGCCGATCGCGTATAAATTGAAAGAGCAGGTCGGACGCGATGTCGAAAAAATGGAAATGCTGGCGGATATTTTTTTCAGCATTGCCGCGGGCGAAAATTCGCGCGTGATTGAAGAGCGGGTAGTCAGTTATGAGTAGACGCAAAATCATCGAAGACCCGATCAATCATGAACGCTGGCTGGTGTCCTATGCCGATTTCATCACCTTGCTGTTTGCCTTTTTTGTGGTGATGTATTCGCTCTCATCGCTCAACGAAGGCAAGTACCGCGTGATGTCGAATTCAGTGCTGGTTGCGTTTGGCAAGTTCAAAGCAGTTGGCGAAACCACGGAGAGCACGCCCCTCAATCTGGCACCGGGCCCCGGAGCCGGACCCGGGAATGGCGTGGGCAGTGGCCCCGGTCCAGGATTGAGCGAGATCAGAAGAAAACCCGCAACCAGATCGACTGAACCACTGAAAGCCGAACGCGAAAAAATGACCGGACTGGCACATGGTATTTTGAGTGCGCTGGCTCCATTGATACGTGAAGGTAAAGTGCGAGTCACGCAAAGCAGTCGCGGCGTCACCATCGATATCAATGCCAGCGTCCTGTTTTCATTGGGTGAAGCCAAACTCACGCCCCAGTCCAGTCAGGCCTTGATTGCCGTCGCGCAGGTTCTCGCTGCCGATTCCCACGCGATTCAGGTTGAAGGGTTTACCGATAACCTGCCGATCAAAAATACCCTGTTCCCTTCCAACTGGGAATTGTCGGCGATGCGGGCTGGCAGTGTGGTGCGCCTGTTTGCAGATAACGGTATCTCTGAAGACAGGCTGACCGCGATTGGCCAGGCCTCGAAACTGCCGGTCGGACCGAACGACACATCAGAAGGGCGCGCACGCAACCGGAGGGTGAACATTACGATATTGGCTTTGCTGCCGGATAAGCAGACTGAGGTGCCGATTGATGCTGCGCCGGTAAATGTTGATGCCGGACCTTAGGTTTTAAGGCCATGCCATCGATATTTTTGAACGCCATCGTTACTGCACCCATAGGTGGTGTTGCAGACTTAATTCCCTGGCCTGGCGCCCCCCGTCATTCCCGCGGCTTTAGGCGGGAAACTAGTGTCGTTTGAATTTATATCGTCGTGTACCGACGCTGGACTCCCGCCTAAAGCTGCGGGAATGACGCTATTTAACGGAAGATTTACCCAGGTTGAAGACTTGGTGATTCAATACCTGTCTCGTTAAACCACAAACCCACGTGTCGCACCGCGCCGGGCGCTGGACTGCCCATTCGATCCATACAGAGAAGGTGCGCTGTCATTGCGCTGATGTTTGTACAACACCTGCAAGGTAGTCTGATTGCGCAATAAATGTTTGTTGATCAGCAAGCCGTTGACACGATTTAACTCGTTGGCTTTTTTGGTGTGTTTGATCAAAAGCGACCAGCAATCGATTTGCGCCTGATCCTGCAACCAAGTGGGCATGGTCGCTTCGTTGTGTTGAAACCCCAAGCGGGTCAATTCATTTTTTCTGATTTGGCCAAGTAAGGAAATATTGGCGATCAACTGATTTTTTTGCTGGGTGATCGCGCTGATCTCTTCCATCAGTGCCAGCGACGGCGCCTGAGTCAATGCATTTTGTTCCTGCATCAGGATAGTGACCAGATTTGCCATGGCATCGGATTCGTTTTGGATACAGATCAATAAATTGTTCATGGCAGATTTCATTGTTTAATTCACACCGTTAGCGCTGTCTCACCAATTGCTGTGCAATTTCAAGCAAGCCATCAGCGACTCTTGCCGAATTGACCTGAAAGCGGCCTTCGGAAATTGCCTGTTTAATTTCATTCACTTTACTGGTCGAAAACACTTCATCGCCGGACGAAGCGGCCTGGGCGGCCTGCAATTGGGTCGCGATCGTGGAGATGGTCGCCACCGAGCTGCTGGTTTTTGCCGCAGCAGTACTGGCAGCACCGGCAGTAGCCGACGCGTTGTTACTGGTCGAAGCGGCAACATCTGCCGCGCCTGCCGTCGACTTCGCTGAGGGCGAACTCGAGGGTTGCAGGGGCTGACTCGAAGTCACATCATTGATCGTGGTCATAGCGTTCACCTTAAAAGCTAAAAATCATGGGTCGGAATAGTCGTAATCTTATGCTTGTTTATCGGCCTGTTCCTAAAAAACTTTAATTAATAGAACCATGATGGCAATCTGATACTCTATTTTTAGCGCTTGGTTGCCAACTTAGTTGTTGACTTCGACTATCCCGCCCAACTTTGCCGTCCCCGACAATACCTGTCCCGAACTGATTTTCACTTTTACCATCTGTCCGCTGCTGGCACTGTTTAATGCCTGGCCATCAGTGGAAACCTTGAAGCCATCGCCATGCGATACCAGACGAATCGTCTGTCCCTGCATGACAACCTGTTGCAAACGCAGACTGTCTTGTCGTAATGCTATTCCCGTACTCAGTGACATCGTCGAGGTATGGCCGACCGCCTGACTGGCATCCGTGACCACGCCGCTCGACATGCCGGTCAGATCACCCTGCAATGCGTTGATGTCGAATTCGGTCAAGGTTTGCCCCTGCATAATCGGTCTGGCGCTGACGTAATATTGTCCGGTGACTCTGACCGTGCTCGGTACATAGATCGACCAGTGCACCGGTTCGACGCAACGCACACCCACACTGACCCGACCCCACAGACGCGCGCCATTCGGCAGATAGGTCTCCATGGCTGCGCAGTTTGCCAGTGTCAACCGGGTATCGATTGCGCCCACTTCAATCGACACGGCACCCGGCAGTCCGGTCGACTCTTTGATCAAAAACTGTTTGACCGTTTCACGGATGTCTTGCAGATTCTGTCGATCATCGGCATGACTTAATAATGGTGAGCAGCACAAGACCGCGCCAAGCGCAAAGCAGCTTACATAGCGTTTGATTAAGTTCGGTTGTGACAATTTGCTCATTCCAAACTCCGGGCGGCAAGGCAGTTTTTTAACATGGACAAATTTTAGCTTTGCAGTCGATTATTTAAACAAAGAATAGAACGCTAATTTGCAGTTTGATTGCCCATTCAGACTCCGGGCACAGGCATAGAATGAGCCACATAGAAATCCGTAATGCGAAAGGTGGGGAGGCGATTATGGCATCAGGTTTGGATGAATTATTGAATGTGCAACAGTCGGCTTTGCGAGTTCGTGAATCCAGACAAAGTGTGCTGGCGTCGAATCTGGCCAATGCCGATACGCCGAATTACAAGGCGCGTGATATCGACTTCAAGGCGACGCTGCAGCAGGTTGTCAAAGGCAGGCAAAGTAGCGCAGGTGGCACACTGCCGCTCGCGGCCACATCCGCTGCCCACCTGAAAGGTAAAGCCACTGAATCGCCGGGCGCAGCAGTCCAGTATCGCAATGAGCAGCAGGGCAGTATTGACGGCAATAACGTCGATGTCGATAGAGAGCGTATGCAGTTCGGTGGGAATGACTTTAACTACCAGGCTACCGTCACTCTGATCACCGCGCAAATTCGCGGCATGCTGGCCGTGATTCAAAGTTAACCAAGGGAGTCAATCATGTCTCTGTTTGATGTATTAAATGTAGCCGGTTCCGCAATGAGCGCGCAGTCGCAGCGGCTCAATGTGGTGGCGAGCAATCTGGCCAATGCCGACAGCGTAACCAGTTCGGATGGTCAGCCTTACAAGACCAAGCAGGTTGTGTTTTCGGCAGTTCAGGTCGGCAACGCCACGGGCGTGAAGGTGCAGAGCGTGGTTGACGATCCAGGTCCGCCGCAGATGGTGTACAAGCCACAGCATCCGCTGGCTGACGCGAACGGTTATGTAGCAATGCCGAACGTCAATCCGGTTGATGAAATGGTGAATATGATTTCAGCTTCGCGTTCTTATCAGACCAACGTCGATGTCGTTAATGCGACGAAAACGATGCTGAGCAAAACGCTGACTATCGGCCAGTGATTCGGCCAGTAATTATTTAATTAAGCAGTGCTTGAAAAGGAAATGCAATGTCTACCACTACCGATACAGTTTCTCCCGCCTTACTGGCGACGATGAATCCTCAGCCCGCTGCCACCAGCGCAACGGATACCTCGGCGGCGCTGCAAAACAGGTTTATGACGCTGCTGCTGACCCAGCTGAAAAATCAGGACCCGCTCAATCCGATGGACAACTCGCAGGTGACGTCGCAAATGGCGCAGCTGTCAACCGTCTCGGGTATCGGCCAGATGAATACCACATTGAACGGTTTGATGAGCAGCCTGCAGGCAAGCCAATCAATGCAGGCAACCAATCTGATCGGTAAAAGTGTGGTGGTTCCCGGTAACGCGCTCACCTTGACTGCAGGCGCCGGGCAATTTGGCGTGAAAATGGACACGGCGGCAACCGATGTCAAGGCGGTCATTACCAATGCGGCCGGTGCGGTGGTCGATACCATGGATATCGGCGCCTTGCCCAGCGGCGTATCAGCAGTCAATTGGAACGGCAAAACCAGCGCCGGTACCACTGCACCTGACGGAAATTACACCTATACCCTCACGGCAAAAAATGGCACTGCAGATGCAACGGCAACTGCACTGACGGTCGGCCTGGTGCAGTCAGTTTCAACCGGTGGAACCGCCGGTACTCAGCTGGATATCCCCAACCTGGGTGCAGTAAATTATTCGAGTGTGTTGCAGATTCTTTAAATACGTTACTTTGGATTTCAGCGCAGCTGAATCAGTTTATCAAACAGGGGAAAAATCATGGCTTTTGATCAGGGACTTAGTGGCTTGAATGCAGCTTCTACGCAGTTGGACGTAATCGGCAACAATATTGCCAATTCCGGCACGGTGGGTTTTAAATCCTCCAACATACAATTTTCTGATGTCTATGCCAATTCACTGGGCGGTGGCGGGGCATCTCAAATTGGTATCGGTGTGTCCGCATCGAATGTGGCGCAGCAGTTCACACAGGGGACCATTGCACCAGACAGCAATCCGCTTGATATTGCCATTAACGGCAGCGGGTTTTTTCAACTGAGTAATAACGGCACGATCACGTATTCGCGTAACGGGCAGTTCAAATTGAATGCGCAAGGTCAAATTGTCACGGCAAATGGCGCCAATCTGCAAGGCTACAACGCCAGCTCGACCGGCGTCTTGAATACCGGTGTCACGCAGAACCTGGCAATCAGTTCGGCCAACATTCCGCCCAAACCGACCGCGACAATTTCGACCGTGCTGAATCTGGACTCCACCAGTGCGCCCCTGGCGCCAGCCAATTTTGATCCCACCAAACCAAGCACCTTCACTTATTCGAACTCAGTGAAAATTTATGACAGTTTGGGAAACGGCCATAGTCTGCAAACCTACTATGTCAACAAAGGTGTGGTAGCGCCGTCTACCGAAGCACAATGGAATGTGTATGCCACTCTGGATGGAGCGCCGGTTGGCTACACGCCGCCAGCCGCGCCGGTTGCCTCAGCCGTGCTGTCGTTTAACAGCTCCGGTGCGCTTGATGCCGCCACAACGACGCCGGTGAGCTCGCCACCGTTTACTCTGGCCTTGCCAGTTACTCTGGCAAATGGCGCAACAACACCGCAAACATTGAATATCTCCTTTACCGGCACGACCCAGTATGGCGCGACCTCCGGCGTGAACGCCCAAACGCAGGATGGCTTCTCGTCCGGCCAGCTGACCCAGTTCAGCGCCGGGGCCAACGGTATTCTCACCGGCACCTATTCCAATGGTCAGACCCAGACCCTGGGTCAGATTGTGATGGATAACTTTGTCAATCCGAGTGGCTTGCAGTCTGCGGGCAATAATGCCTGGTACGCCTCGGCGGCATCCGGTGCGCCGTTATTGGGCACACCAGGTTCAGGCAGCCTCGGAACCCTGCAATCGGATGCGGTGGAGAACTCAACCACCGACCTGACCCAGGAACTGGTGACGATGATCACCGCCCAGCAAAGTTACCAGGCCAATGCGCAATCGATCAAAACACAGGATCAGATTACTCAGACCCTGATCACCTTACGCTAACCATTTTTAGGTAAACCGACATGGATAAATTAATCTACACGGCCATGACCAGCGGCAAGCATACGCTGGCTCAGCTGGACACGGTTACCCATAATTTAGCCAATGTCAGCACGGACGGATTCAAGGCGCAGCTGGATTCGTTTCGCGCCGTGCCGAAACTGAGTACGGATTTGCCGGTACAGGCATTTGTGGTCAATTCCACGATTGGCGCTGACCTGGCTCCCGGTGTCACCCACGATACCGGGCGCGCGCTGGACGTGGCAGTGCAGGGCAGCGGCTGGCTGGTGGTGCAGGATGCCAAGGGCAAGGAAGCTTATACCCGCGCCGGCAGCCTGAAAACCGATGAAAACGGTGTGCTGCAGACCCTGCGTGGTTTGAATGTGGTTGGCGAAGGCGGCGACATCACCATTCCGGCGGACGTGACGGTGACGATTTCCAAAGACGGTACCGTCTCGACCATTCCGGTCAGCAGTCAGGTGGCAAATACCACGCTGATCGGCAAATTGAAATTGGTCAATCCGCCTGAAAATACCCTGGTGCGTGGAGATGACGGATTGTTTCGGACCAATGATGGCAGCACGCCTGATGCGGATCCGAAGGTGTCGGTGGTGGGAGGGGCAATCGAGAGCAGCAATGTGAATGCGGTCGAGTCGCTGGTGACGATGATTTCTTTGTCCAAGGCGTTTGACATGCATATGCAGTTACTGACCAATGCGCAGTCGAACGACGCAAAATCGGCGACGATTTTAAGTGCACCGTGAAGTACGTGGATTAATAAAAATTAAGGGGAAATCAAATGATACCTGCACTGTGGACAGCCAAAACAGGACTGGATGCGCAACAGACCAAGATTGACGTGATTGCCAACAATCTGGCCAACGTCAGCACGACTGCGTTTAAATCGACTCGTCCGATCTTTGAAGACCTGATGTACCAGACTGTGCGTCAGCCGGGCGCCCAAAGTACGCAACAGACCCAGATTCCGAGCGGTCTGCAAATCGGTTTGGGTGTACGTGCGATTGCCACGGAACGGATTTTTACCCAGGGTAATCCGCAGTTGACCAGTAACTCCAAGGACGTGGCAATTGACGGTCCGGGATTTTTCCAGGTTCTGATGCCGGACGGCAGTACCGCTTACACCCGTGACGGTTCGTTTCAAATGGACAGTCAGGGCCAGCTGGTCACCGCCAACGGTTACCCGATCCAACCGGCGATCACCATTCCAGCTACCGCAACCTCGCTGACGATCGGCAGAGACGGTGTCATTACGGTCACGCAGCCTGGTTCGCAATTGCCGGTGCAGATCGGTGCCATGCAACTGGCCACCTTTGTGAATCCGGCCGGGCTGGATGCGATCGGTGAAAACATGTATCTGGAAACCGGCTCGTCCGGCAATGCGAATACGACTGTGCCAGGCCTGAACGGTTCAGGAACCCTGATGCAGAGCTACGTTGAGAGTTCCAATGTAAACGTGGCCAACGAACTGGTGAGCATGATTGAAACGCAGCGTGCTTACGAAATGAACAGTCAGGCCATTACTGCTGCAGACCGGATGTTGCAGCGTTTGGTGACCATGGCAGGCGGCTGACGGATTGAACAGTTTTATGAAGGGTGTCGATATGCGGCGAACTATCTCGATTTTGAAAGCACCATGGTTGCTGCTTGGCGTTGCTGGTGTTGTCATCAGTTGCGTATCGGGCTGTGCGGTCACACCCCGGCCGATTATTGATCAGCCCATGTCGGCCAGACCTTTGCCGGAACCGCCGCGCGACAAGGCCAACCCGGGGGCAATCTATCAGGCGGCAGCTTATCGGCCACTGTTTGAAGATGTCCGTGCGCGCCTGGTCGGTGATTCACTCATCATCACGATTGCAGAAAACACCAACAGCACGACCACCAGCGGCAAGGCAAACAGCAAGTCGGCCTCGGCCACTTACGCGGCCCCGAGTTTTCTGGGGGCCAGTGCCGCAAAAGCCAGCTTACTGAACGTCTCGACCAAAACGGCCAACAACCTGACTGAAAAAGGCGCCGACAATTTCGCCAACACCTTCAACGGCACGATCTCGGTGACGATAATTGAAGTGCTTCCGAACGGGAATTTCCGCGTCAGTGGTGAGAAAAAGCTGGCCTTCGATCGTGAAACAGAATACGTGCGCTTTTCCGGTGTGATCACCCCGGCCACAATCGGCGCCGGCAACACCGTTTCGTCGACCCAGGTGGCGGACGCCAAGTTTGAATATCGCACCAATGCGCATCTGGACAGTTCTGAAATGATGTCGATTCTGGATCACTTCTTTCTTAGTATCTTACCCATGTAGGTCCTTGATATGAAACTGCACGCAAAATTGTTGATCCTGGCACTGCTGATTATAAGCAGCGGGCAGGCGTGCGCCGAGCGGATCAAGGATCTGGCGACCATACGCGGCGTGCGGGAAAATCAATTGATCGGTTATGGCCTGGTTGCGGGTCTCGACGGCAGTGGCGACCAGACCACGCAAACCCCGTTTACGGTACAAAGCATTATCAGCATGATGCAACAGCTGGGTGTGGCAATTCCGGCCGGCACCAGCCTGCAACTGAAGAACATTGCCGCCGTCATGGTCACGGCCAGCCTGCCACCGTTTTCTCAACCGGGACAGCAGCTGGATGTGACAGTGTCGTCGATGGGCAACGCCAAAAGTTTAAGCGGCGGCACCCTGTTAATGACGCCGTTAAAAGGTGCGGACAATCAGGTGTATGCCATGGCGCAGGGCAACGTGCTGGTCGGCGGAGTAGGGGCTGCGGCCGCGGGCAGTAAAGTACAGATCAATCATCTGAGTGTCGGCCGTATCTCAGGCGGAGCCACCGTTGAGAAAGCGGTAGCGTCGACACTGGGGACCGGCGAGCATATTCATCTGGAGTTGAGAGATTCGGATTTCTCCACCGCGACGCGCGTGGTGAATGCCCTGAATCAGCGCTTTGGAACCGATACCGCCGTGGCGCTGGACAGCCGGGTCATTAAAGTGCGGGCACCGATCGACAGCGATTCACGCGTTGCGTTTATTGGCGACATGGAGAGTCTGGATATCAATCCCGCGCAAATGGCCGCCAAGATTATTTTGAATGCCCGGACCGGCTCCATCGTGATGAATCAGGCCGTGACCCTGGATACCTGTGCGGTTGCCCACGGCAATCTGCAGGTGATCATCACCGCCGAATCGAAAGTGAGTCAGCCGAATGCGTTCGCCGGTGGTAAAACCGAAGTGACGGAAAAGGCCGATATAGAAATCAAGAAAGAACCGGGTCTGGTGGTGTTGGTGAAAGCCGGTGTGTCGCTGGCTGACGTGGTCAAATCGCTCAATTCGATTGGCGCAACGCCGCAGGATTTACTGGCAATCCTGCAGGCCATGAAAGCCTCGGGTGCGCTGCATGCCGAACTGGAGATCATTTAATCATGACCACGCCCTTATCGTCCTCCGACAAACTGGCTGTTGATGCCAACAGCCTGGTCGATTTAAAACGCGCCAACAAGGAAAATTCACCGGCCGGGATTAAAGAAACTGCCAAGCAATTTGAAGCACTGTTTGTCGGCATGATGATGAAAAGCATGCGCAAGGCTTCACCTGAAGGCGGCCCGTTTGACAGCGAGTCATCAAAGATGTTTACCTCGATGCTGGATGAGCAGATCAGTCAGAAAGTCGCCTCGCGCGGTTTGGGACTGGCCGATATGTTGGAGCGGCAAATGCTGAGCAACTCGGCACTGCAATACACCTCGCGCAACAGCAAAGCCGCTGCCAGTGCGGCCAGTCCTGTCGGCGCTGCCGACACCGGCACCACCACGATTACCCAGCACGCGCAACAACTCAAGGCGGCATCGCCGGGTCTGTCGAATTCACAGGCGCAAGTCAAAGCGTTTCAAAGCAAATTGTCGGATTGTGCCGAAGCGGCCAGTGCTGCCACCGGCATCCCGGCCAAGTTTATGCTGGGTCAGGCGGCCCTGGAAACCGGTTGGGGCAAACATGAAATTGTCGCGGCCAACGGTCAGCCCAGCCACAATATTTTTGGCGTCAAGGCAGGCAGTAGCTGGACCGGCAAAACGGTCAGCGCCATGACCACTGAATATGTCAACGGGGTGCCGACGCAAAAGATGGAAAAATTCCGTGCCTATGACAATTACCATCAAGCTTTTAACGACTATGCAAAACTGTTGCAGGGAAATCAGCGTTACAAAAATGTAATCGCCAACGCCACGTCTGCTTACGGCTTTGCGCAAGGGATGCAGAAAGCCGGGTATGCAACTGATCCGGAGTATGCAAAAAAATTAATGAACGTGATTACCAAGACCATTTCGGCGTGATTTCTCCCTTGAATATTCAAGTTTTTGGGAAAACAGTCGATACGTCTATAGTGAGCCGTTAAAGTAAGTGTGAAGTGAGTAAGCCATGAGCATCGATGTACTACAAATTGGAACCAGTGGATTGGCGGCCGCGCAAATCGGGATTGCCACGACCGGCCAAAATATTACCAACGCCAACACGCCGGGTTACAGCCAGGAAGTTGCGCAGCAGGTTCAGGCGCCTTCGCAGGGCTACAGCTTTGGTTTTCTTGGGCATGGCGCGAACGTCAGCACGGTGACCCGGAATTACAGCGACCTGCTGGGAGCCCAGATCAATTCGACCCAGGCTGCATCCAGCCAGTTGACCAGTTATTCGAATCTGATCAAGCCGATCGACGATATGATCGCCAATCCGTCTGCCGGGTTGTCTCCCGTCCTGCAATCGTTTTTCGCCTCACTGCAAAATCTGTCTTCGAATCCGTCAGCCGTGTCATCCCAGCAAACCGCGATGTCCAGTGCGCAGACCCTGGTTGCCCAGTTTCATTCGCTGCAAAATCAATTGACGCAAAGTGCAACCGGTGTGAACGCGCAGATCTCAACTACCGTCAATGCCATCAATACCGATGCCAAGCAGTTGGCAGCGGTCAATCAGGCGATTGAAATTGGTTACGCCTCGGCCAACAACCAGCCGCCGAATTCGCTGCTCGATCAGCGCGATGCCCTGGTCCACGATTTGAGCAAGCAAACCCAGGTAACTGTGGTGCCGGAAGGGAATCAATACAATGTCTTTATCGGTAACGGTCAGTCGCTGGTGTTGGGTTCCGTTGCCAGTCAGTTGACGACGGTACAATCGGCAACCAATCCGACCAATCTGGATGTGGCTTACGCTTTGCCGAACAGTCAGCCGCAAGCTATTGCAGAAAGCTCGCTGCCCGGTGGAACTTTGGGTGGGTTGTTTGCCTTTCGCACCAGTTCACTGTCGCCGGTTCAAAACGCGATCGGACAGATCGGCATCGTGCTTGGCTCGGCACTCAATGCGCAAAATGAACTTGGCCAGACCATCAAGGGCACGATGGGCGGTCCGCTGTTCAATATCGGAACGCCGGCGGTGTACTCCAATTCCAACAACCTTGGCAATGCGCAGTTGTCAGCCACCATCACCAACGCTTCGGCGATCACGGCGGATAATTACACTTTGGATTATGACGGTACCAATTACAGCGTGACCGACATCAGCACAAACACTGTCAAGGCAAGCTTTGCTGCGTTCCCTGCCGTGGTGGATGGCGTGACTTACGCCTTGAGTTCAGGTGCCATGACCGCAGGCGACAGTTTTTCAATTTCACCAGCTGCAAACGGTGCAGGCGCGCTGAGCCTGATCAGCACTGCGCCGACCGTGCTGGCCAGTGCCGCACCGATTGCCACCAGCGCCACTGGCACCAATACCGGCACCGGTGCGATTACCCCCGGATCGGTCACGACCGGATTTGTTCCAGGTGCTGCCAGCACCCTGACTTATGCCGCAGGCACCAATTCACTGACCGGATTTCCGGTCGGCTCAACCGTCGTGGCCACTGTCAATGGTGTCGCAACAACTTACGCCGGGTATGTTGCCGGCACGCCGGTTGCCTATACCTCCGGCATGACGCTGTCGTTCAACAATACAGTGATCGGTCTGTCAGGCGCACCGGCCAATGGTGACTCATTTACCGTCGGACCGAATACCAACGGCGCAGGCGACAACCGCAACGTGTTGTTGATGAACGCGCTGCAAACAAGTTTTTCAATGAATGCCGGTACCCAGACGTTTCAGGATGCGTATGCCACGATGGTCAATTCGGTCGGCAACACGACCAGTCAGCTGACCGTAACCGGTACCACCGAAACCAATCTGCTGAAATCGGCGCAACAGCAGCAGCAGTCGATTTCAGGCGTCAACCTGGATCAGGAAACGGTCAACTTATTGCAGTATCAACAGGCATACCAGGCTTGCGGCAAACTGATTCAGGTTGCCAGTCAAAATTTTTCAACCGTCCTGGGTTTGGACGGATCATCCGGATAGGTGATTTATGCGCATTAGCACAGCCAGTGTCTACGACACCGCAGTCAGTAATTTTAACGATATGCAGTCCGCGATTGCGGATTCGATTCAGCAGGTCAGCTCAGGCATTGCACTGACTTCGCCTTCGGTCAATCCGGCAGCGGCAGCCCAGGTATTGGTCGCCTCGCAAGGTGCCAGTATCAACACCCAATTTGGTGTCAATGGTGTGGCCGCCGCCAATGCACTGAACACGCAGGACGGCGTGTTGTCCGGCGTGACGAACCTGATGCAAGGTCTGGAAAGCTCGGTCGTGCAGGCCGGCAGTGGCAGTTTGACCGCGTCCGACCGGGCCACGCTGGCCAAGCAGTTTCAAAGTGACATCAGCCAAATGATGACGTTTGCAAACAGCACCGATTCAAATGGCAATTACATGTTTTCGGGCAGCACGGTCCGGACCCAGCCGTACACTGCGACCAGTGGTGGCGGGCAATATAACGGGAATCAGGTCAATCAGTTGATCCAGGTCGATTCAGCGCAGCAGCTGGCTGTCACCCACGTGGGAAGCAGTGTGTTTGGCAATATTACGGTCTCTCCCAATGTTTACTTTGGTACGGCAAACGCCAATAACATCTCGACCGCTACGGTTTCAGTTGGGTCTTTAAGCGGTGTCGGCAGTGTCACCAACGACAATTATTCCGTCACATTTACTTCGCCCACTGCTTACGATGTCACCGACACCACGACCGGCGTGGCACTGTCGACCGGCAATGCCTACACCAGTGGCGCCGCAATCAGTATCCCTGGCGCGCAGTTTTCAGTGACCAACGGCGCCGGACCGACCGGTGCGCCGGCAGCAGGTGACAAATTCGATGTGCAGCCCGGCAATCAAAATATTTTTCAAGCCTTGACCAATCTGGTCACCGCCCTGAACGGACCACTTGCCACGGCAGGCGACCATACCAATCTGGCCAATGCAGTGGCGCAGGCCAACACCAGTCTCTCGTCATCGTTGAATAATGTGCTGGATGCGCGCGATCAGATCGGTAATTCACTGACCCAGATTTCTTCGTTGGCCAGCGTGGGGCAAACGGTCAACCTGTCTTACCAGGCCACCATCAGCAGTTTGCAGGACACCAATTATGCGCAGGCGATCAGCCAGCTGTCGCTGGAACAGTTCACTTATCAGGCTGCGCAAAAAGCATTTGCATCGACCTCACAACTGTCGCTGATCAATATGCTGCAGGGCTGATCGCGCCTACATATTTGGATAGTTCGGTCCGCCGCCACCTTCCGGCGTCACCCACACAATGTTTTGCGTCGGGTCTTTGATATCGCAGGTCTTGCAATGCACGCAGTTCTGCGCATTGATCTGCAACTTGTCCGCGCCCTGTTCGGTCTTGATGTACTCATACACCCCGGCCGGACAATAGCGCGCTTCCGGTCCGGCAAACTTGGCCAGGTTCACGCCGACCGGCACGGCGGCATTTTTCAAAGTCAGATGAATCGGCTGATCTTCCGCGTGATTGGTATTGGAAATAAACACCGAAGAGAGTCGGTCAAAGGTTAATTTGCCGTCCGGTTTGGGATACTGGATCGGTGCGCAATCGGCCGCCGGTTTCATACATTCGTGATCGGCGTGCTGATGATGCAAGGTCCATGGTGCTTTGCCCTTGAGCAGTACCTGATCGATTCCGACCATCAATGAACCCCAATACAAACCTTTTGACAGCCACGGCTTTACGTTGCGTGCCTTGTGCAACTCAGCGTGTAACCAGGAATCTTTAAATGCCGCCGGGTAGCTGACCAGCTCGTCACTGGACCGATCGGCAGCCAGCGCGTCGAAAATCGATTCGGCGACCATCAGGCCGCTCTTGATCGCAGCGTGACTGCCTTTGATACGGCTCATGTTCAAAAATCCGGCCTCGCAACCAATCAGCGCGCCGCCCGGGAAAACCAGTTTTGGCAGGGACTGAATGCCGCCCGCAGTAATCGCACGGGCACCGTACGAAATACGCTTGCCGCCCTCGAAAAATCCGCGGATAGCCGGATGGGTTTTATAGCGTTGAAACTCTTCATACGGGGACAGGTAAGGATTCGAATAACTCAGACCGACTACCAGCCCAACGGCTACCTGATTGTTTTCCAGGTGATACAGAAACGAACCACCGTAGGTGTCGGTGGCCAATGGCCAGCCAGCAGTGTGAATCACCAGGCCGGCCTGATGCTTTTCGGGCTTGATCTCCCATAATTCTTTAATCCCGATCCCGTAGGTTTGCGGATCGGCGTGTTCGTTGAGATTAAATTTCGCCATCAATTGTTTGCCGAGATGGCCGCGTGAGCCTTCGGCAAACAGCGTGTATTTGGCGTGCAGTTCCATGCCGAGCTGGAAATTCGGACCGGCCGTGCCTTCATGCGTGACACCCATATTCCCGGTCGCAACGCCTTTGACGGAGCCGTTGTCGTGATACAGAATTTCAGCGGCCGGAAAGCCCGGGAAAATCTCGACTCCCAAGGCTTCTGCCTGTTGACCCAGCCAGCGCACCACGTTGGCCAGCGAGATCACGTAATTGCCATGATTTTGAAAGCAGTCCGGCAACATCCAATTCGGTGTTTTGAACGATCCCTGTTCGGTCAGCATCAGGAACCGGTCTTCAGAAACAGCCGTGTTCAAAGGAGCGCCGAGTTCTTTCCAGTTCGGGAACAGTTCAGAGATGGCGATCGGATCCATCACCGCGCCAGACAGAATATGCGCGCCCAGTTCGCCGCCTTTTTCGAGCACACAGACGGAGATTTCCCTGTTTTTGGCTTGTGCCAGTTGTTTGAGTTTGATGGCTGCCGATAAACCGGCTGGACCGCCACCGACTACCACCACGTCGTACTCCATGGTGTCGCGCGGGCCGAATTGTTCTACGAAGTTTGTGCTCATTATTGGACTCTAGAGGTGAGAAGGGGAATTTTTTAGTACGATCGTGCTAATTTTGTTTAAATTAATTTCTGGGATTATCTCAGAGCCGCCTCGAATATGCATCAAATGACTGACGGTGATTGCAAGTTGTTCGGCTGAAAATGCAACAAGTATGGCATCATTACGCATTGATTTTTTAGTTGCAATCAAATCCGGTAGCGCAATAAGAATCCATTTTTAGGGAGTTGGACGATGGGAATAGAAGTAAATTTTGAGGGAAAAATTGCACTGATCACCGGTGCTTCGAGCGGATTGGGTGCGCGTTTTGCCAAGGTGCTGGCCGAGGCCGGTGCCCAGGTTGTGCTGGCAGCACGCCGCATTGACCGTCTCAAGGAATTACGCGCTGAAATCGAAGCCGAAGGTGGCGCAGCGCATATGGTGGAGCTGGATGTTACCGATTATTCCAGCATCAAATCGGCGATTGCCCATGCCGAAACCGAAGCCGGACCGATCGATATCCTGATCAATAATGCGGGTGTGTCCAATTCGCAGCGCCTGCTCGATGTCACACCGGACGACTATGCCTACATCATGGATACCAACCAGCGCGGCGCATTTTTTGTAGCCCAGGAAACCGCCAAGCGGATGGTGGCGCGTGCCAAGGGCGATCCCAAGAAACAGCACAGAATCATCAATATCGCTTCAGTGGCAGGAATGCGCGTTATCCCCGGTTTGGGCAGCTACTGCATCAGCAAGGCGGCCGTGATTCAGATGACCCGCGCCATGGCACTCGAATGGGGTAAATATGGGATCAATGTGAATGCGATCTGTCCCGGTTATATTTCGACCGAAATCAATCAGGGATTTTTTGATACCGATGAAGGCCGAAAATTGATGGCCAGTCTGCCACGCAATCGCGTTGGTACGCCGCAGGATCTGGATGGCCTGCTGTTGTTATTGGCTGCCGAAGAGTCGCGCTTCCTGAACGGCACGATCGTTACTGCTGATGACGGTATGAGTGTGATGTAAGTTAGGGAATCCTAGGTGGGCTTGTGACTGAAAGCCCACCATTTACTGCCTGAAAAATTCCAGATCAGCACGAAGCCCGTGGCGAGAAATTGCGCAAACCAGTAATACCAGTTCATGCGGTTCACCAAAAATCCCATCATCCCAAGATTAATGCACCAGCCCACCGCGAGGATGGAAAAATATTTGATCGCCGCTTCCTTGTGCGATTTATTGCTGCCGAAGGTGAAAAAGTAATTCAGAAAATAATTCATCAGCGACCCCAGTGCATAACCCAGTGCCGACGCCGATGGCGCACTCATATAATCCAGGTAGCCGTGGCCTATCCACAGTGTCAGGTACTGAATCGATGTGCCGGACAATCCGACCAAGGCAAAACGTAAAAACTGCTGAATCAGGGTTTTGTTTAGATGCTGGCGCATTAAGCTGCTTTATTATTTGGTTTGGACTTCAATCACTTTACGTTGCTCTTCGAATTGCTGGTCAACGACTTTCTGTACATCGCGAGCTTTTTGCAGCTCTTCCTTTTGCGTGGAAAAAACATCATCAGCCGGTTTGGCGGCGGGTTGTTCGGTCTTGCTGCAGGCCGACAGTCCTGCCAGGAACAGGATCACTGATGCAAAAATATAAACGTGGCGCATGGTAGCCTCCCATCAAGCAAAGCCGTCAGTTTAACCCAGAAATGCCAGAAATCGGTATCGCCACTTCGATGCAGGTGCCATGAGCTCCGTCACCGGTGATGGTTAATTCACCCTGCAGGCCGCGCACCCGTTCGCGCATGCCGACCAGACCGAAAGAGTGCCGTTTTTTCAGATCCTGCTCCGAAATGCCCAGGCCATTGTCGATAATTTTGAAATTTAACTGATGCCCGGAGCGGTTCATTTCGATGCGTACCCTGGTTGCTTTTGCGTGCCGTGCAACGTTGGTGAGCGATTCCTGAATGACGCGATAGACCATGGTGCTGATCTCGTCGTTCAGAATCAGATCCTCTTCCTTGGCAGCCAGTTCGCAGTCGATCTCATGATGTTGCTGGAAGTCTTTCTGCAAAGTCTGCAGGGCGAAATAAAGGCCGCCTTCGTCGAGGGCACGCGGACGCAGATTGGTGGCGATCCGGCGCAGCGTTGAAATTGCATTCAAAATCAGGCTGTTCATGCTGAGCAGGATCGGTTTCACGGCTTCGGTATCTGGTGCGCGTTTTTCGAGTACCGACAGATCCATGCGCAGCGCAGCCAGCAACTGGCCCAAGTCGTCATGCAGTTCGCGCGCAATGTGTTTGCGTTCTTCTTCGCGCACGGTCTGCAGCGATTGCGACAATTCGCTCAACTCGCGATGCACCTGTTCCATTTTTTGCTTGGCAATTTTGCGGTCGGTGATGTCGCGGAAAATCACGGTAAAGAAACGTTGGTCGCCTTCAGTCAGGCTGGATATCGACGCCTCAATCGGAAACTCTTCGCCATTTTTCTTTAAGCCAGTGACAGAAAAATCGGCACTTTGCACGCCCATTTGCCTGATCGTGGTCCCGGTTTTACCGAACTGATCGACATGATGGCTGTGTCCCAGGCGATTGCGCAGCGGAATGAATTGATCGAGCTGCATGCCCATCATCTCGCCGTCGTCATAGCCGAAAAATTTTTCAGCAGCCGGATTGACCAGAATGATGTTGTGTCGGGAATCGATGGTGATAATGCCATCGGTTGCGGTTTTGATGATTCCGGTTAAGCGATTGCGGCTTTTAAGAATTTCCTTCCTGGCGTTGGCCAGTTGCGCAAACGGGGCCCGCAGGTTGATGGTCACCAGGCTGGAATAAATACAATATGCCGCAACGAATTGATACAGCTGCCCGAGGATGATCTGCAAAACATATTGATGATGGATGCCCGAAAAACAAAATTCCGACAGACCCAGCGCGGCACAGGCGACAAATAAATAGGATTTTTCGGCGATGTCTACCGGATGGGTCGTGGTTCGGATGTGCGTATAGAACAGGGCGCTGGCGGTCAGAAACAGCGCGATCAAACCCGTTTCGATACCGGTCTTGACCTGAAATGACCAGGTGCCGGCGGCTTGCAATGGCGGGATCTGGTCAAAGTAAACGAACACCAGCAGACTGATCACGGAGACGGCGGCAAGACCGGTTCTGAGTGCCCAGTGCGCCGTCAATCTGAGCTTCGATTTTTGTATCGATTCGGTGGCGATGAACAGCAGGATCAGCGCGGTCAGGATGCGCCACAGCAAACTGAACAGCATTGTCGATTGCTGATAGGTGCCCGGCACTGAGAAGTGCGGTGCCGTAGTTTCGCTGACGACGCTGAAAAAATTGAAAATCGCCGCGCACAGAAAACCCACTGCCAGCACAATCGATCGTGATTGCCGGTGTATGCCGTAGCCATGCCAGCTCACAATGAAGATGGAAAAAAATAACACGACACAGGCCAGCTCGATCAGAATGCGGAACGGGGCAACCTGGATGTCATGGGCGGATGACAGGCGCGGCAGGTAGGCCATCGCAGTCAGGAGTGACAGCAGCAGGACAAATACGCTGATGCGCGCGACCTTGAATTCCCGGTTTGTTTTCATGACTTGCTGACTATGCCTGTATATAGGTCTGTGAAGCGGAGATATTGAGATAGCGGATTCTATACGAAAAAACAGGGAGTCAGACCTGAAATCTGACTCCCTGTTTTCAATCTCAGTTGGATTAATGCGACATCAGCACCGGTATGGTCATGCTTTCCAAAATACCCCGGGTCGCGCCGCCCATGATCATTTCCTTGAAGCGCGAATGACCATAACCACCCATGACGATCATGTCGGAATTTAAATCCGACGCCAGCGACAGCAGCGCATTGCCGATATCAAGCTTGGTGCGGTGCACCGATACTTCCAGCCTGATGCCGTGGCGCGCCAGATACGCGGCCAGATCGGCACCGGGCTGGTCGCCGTGTTGGTCGCCTTTCGGATTGATAATCGCAACGTGCACCAGATCGGCATCCCGCAAGAAGGGGATGGCGTCAGTAATGGCGCGGGTTGCAGCGCGGCTGCCGTCCCAGGCAACCAAAGGACGCCGCCCAATTTGTGAGAACGTGCCGACATAAGGCACGACTAACACCGGGCGGCCTGAATTGAGAATCATATATTCAGGAAAATCATCCATCACCGCTGGCGACGATTCTTCCGGATTGGTCTGGCCAACTACGACCAGATCACAATAACGGGCGCGCATGCCAATACCGCCAAATGCATCGTCCTGAGTAATATCGCCTTCGAAGGAATGCACACCCAGACCGTCAACCTGTTTTTTAAAGTCGGCGATGTTTTGTGTGGCGCGTTCTCTCAGGTACTCCAGATGCGACAGCAGACTCGGGTCGACACCATTGATATTGCCATCCTGATAGATAAAGCGCGACACGCCGGTGTCGGCAATCCCCAGCAAATGGGCTTCCAGTTTTATGGCCAGTTCTGCGGCCAGCTTGATCCGGGTAGGCGTGCGGCTGGTGTCGTCTACATGTACCAATATTGTTTTATAAGACATGATCGCTCCTTCGTTGTGTGCGTGGACTTGGACTGCTTCAATTAGCTCAGGGCAGGGCTCAAGCCCCAGCTGTTAACATGCGTTCCCTGAAAACATTCAGCCAGCTTGGCTTTGATTTTATTCGACGGCAGTTTTCTCAGCGTGGCCAATGCTTTGGCATCGTTGATAGTGATGCTGCGCTGGCACACCGAGATCATCCCGATTTCATTCAATGCCGACAGAGTGCGACTGACTGTTTCAAGGGTGAGTCCCAAATAACTGCCCATATCATTTCTGGTCATACGCAAATTGAAGGTCGATCTGGAATATCCCAGTGCATAAAACCGTTCGGACAGTGTCAGCAGAAATTTGGCAACGCGCGCTTCAGCGCTGGTTGTGCCCTGCATACTCAGGCGCAGTTGCTGGCGCGCCAGTTCGCGGCTCATCAAATTGAAAATCGCCTGTTCCAGTTGTTCGAAGCTGCGGCTTAAGCCGACAAAGGTTTTAAAGGGCAGCAAAATGATGTCGCAGTCCGACAGGGCGATCGCTTCTGAGGTGTATTTGTTGGTGTGAATACTGTCCATCCCCAGGACATCACCTTTCATCGGAAAATTCAGCACCTGCTCGTTGCCGTTTTCATCAAACAGGACCGTTTTGATGAAGCCCGAATTGACCAGATACAGCGAATCAAAATTCTGGCCCAGCGCATGGATGCGTTGCCCGGCTTTAAACTGCAAATGCTGAAACATCGCTTTCTCATGTTGCATTGCCAGTGGCGCGGCAGTATGCAGAAACTCGCCGACTTCCGCCAGTGTTGACCATAACTTGTTCTGGCCATTCCAATGCGAACCTGTCGAAACAGTCGTTTCGGGATGTGAATTGTGGGAACTCATCGCAGTAGATTCTTGTAACATGGTTTGCTCACTTTCAGTAAGGGATTCAAGGGGATTATTGCCAATTCTGTAGTACGGGAACCAGTAACTCACTGTCTGTAGACTTATCTAAAAACCTGTCAGCTCCGGCTCGCTCGGCTAAAAACCGGCATTCATCGGAAGCGTGATTACTAAAAATAACGACCTTGATATCTGGGTGAATTTGCTTCACTTTTTTTACCAACTCCAAACCGTTTCCGTCCGGTAGCTGCGTATCCAGGATCAGCACCTGAAATCCGCCTGCTGCCGACTGCATCAGCAGTTTTTCTGCACTCTTCCTGTCGGACGCGATACTGACAACTGTGGTACCCGGGAGCTGCTCGATCATTCGTTTAATGCGATCCTGGATCAGGACTGAATCTTCAACTACGCAGACATTCATGATGGATTTCTGATATTTCGAGTGATTGCATGATGGAGTGCAGTATCGGGCAAAAGAATTGCAAAAGAAATCAGCAACGGCTGAATCGACCTGTCGGAAATTGGAGCGCCTTGTAGGAGTATTCCTACAGAAAAGGCTTAAATAATGCTTGCGGGAATGAAAAAGAGCTGCTCGCGCAGCTCTGTGATGGGCAAAACAAGTCGCTTTAGAAGCGATAGCCAACACCGACACCGATCAACCAGGGATTGATCTGAATATTGCTGATCGTCTGACCACCGGCATACACATTGCTGCGCATCTCGACGTATTTCAGGTCGACGTTGAGCGACCAGTTTTTATCAATCTTGTAGTCGACGCCGCCTCCCAGTGCGTAGCCAAAACTATCCTTGTCGAGAGTGATTGCACCACCGGCCAGATCGACACTGGAAAACCGGGTGTAGTTCACCCCCGCGCCCAGATAAGGGTTAAATTGCGCCTGCGGCAGAAAATGATATTGGACCGTCAAAGTTGGCGGCAACTGTTTGATCGAGCCGATTTGTTTGCCCGATAAATAGACATCGTGTTTTTGCGGATAAGTCACGACCAACTCGGTCGACCAGTTTTGCGTGAAAAAATACGTGAGGTCCAATTCAGGGATTACTTTTTTCTGCGCCGTAATCAAATCGGAGGGTCCGGTGCCATTGATTGGATTGGATTTGTTTGCAGTGTCCACATCAACTGCACGAACGCGCAACAGCCATGGGCTCTCCTGTGCGATTGCGCCAGATGTTGTGATCCACAGAGCGGCGAGGGTGACTGCTAAAGTTATTTTTTTCATGCTAGGTACTCCAACGGTTGAACAGCCTTCATGTTAACGGTTAAGCACAGTATTCGATTTGATACAGATCAACTGCCAGGGCAAATGCGCATTTTGTGGACTTGCCTGCCCAATCAGCTAGAATGGGCGGCATTTATCCATGACCTCTGCAGGAGTACCAATGATTACCGTTCATCATTTGAATAATTCGCGTTCGCAGCGCGTGCTGTGGTTGCTTGAAGAGTTGGGAGTCGAGTATGAGATTCGTTACTATCAGCGCGACAAACTCACCATGCTGGCGCCGCCTGAGCTGCGCGTGGTGCATCCGTTGGGGAAGTCACCGGTCATTACCGATGGCGAAATCACGGTCGCTGAGACCGGTGCCATCATTGAATATTTATTGGACACCTACGGCAATGGAAGGCTTCGACCAACGCACGGCACGCCAGCCGGACGTCAGTTCACCTATTGGCTGCATTATGCGGAAGGATCAATCATGCCGCTGATGGTGATGGCTTTGATCTTCCGTAAATTGGAAACCGCGCCGATGCCATTCTTTGTCAAGCCGATCGCGCGTGCCATCGTGGCCAAAGTCAACGAAGGTTATCTCGGGCCGAATATAAAAAATCATCTCGATTTCATGGAATCGGAAGTCGCCAAAACCGGCTGGTTTGCCGGTGATGAATTCAGTGCCGCCGACATCCAGATGAGTTTTCCGGTTGAAGCGGCCAAGGCTCGCGCTGCCCTGGCAGACCGTAAACATCTGGCAGGCTTTTTGGAACAGATTCATGCCAGACCAGCCTATCAGCGCGCACTGAGCAAGGGCGGACCGTTTGACTTGGCCGCTGAGTAGGCGTCAACATCAAAGGATGGGACCATGTCAAATTTGGCGATAGAAGCAAAAGAGCTGCATAAAAGTTTTGGTCAGGTGCATGCGGTGCGCGGTTTGAACCTGCGCGTACAACGCGGCGAAGTGTTTGGTTTGCTGGGACCCAATGGTGCCGGCAAGACCACCAGTCTGGAAATGCTGGAAGGACTGGTGCAGCCCGATTCCGGGCAGATCGAACTGCTTGGAATGGACTGGCGGGCACATGGCAATGAAATTCGCAACCGGATCGGCGTGCAGTTTCAAAGCACCCAGCTGGATGAAAAAATCAAGGTCCGTGAAGTGCTGGAGATGTACAGCAAATACTATGTCAAGCCCAGACCGGTGAATGAATTGCTGAGTTTGTTGCAGCTGGAAGAAAAGGCCGATGCCTATCAAATCAAACTCAGCGGCGGTCAGCGACAGCGACTGGCACTCGGGCTGGCGCTGGTCAACGATCCTGAACTAGTGTTTTTGGATGAGCCAACCACCGGGCTCGATCCGCAGGCACGGCAAAGTTTTTGGGATCTGGTGCGGCAGCTAAAAAGCGAAGGACGCACCGTGCTGATCACCACCCATTACATGGACGAGGCCGAAGCATTGTGCGACCAGATCGGCATCATGGATCATGGACAGATCCTGCAACTCGGCTCGCCGCGCGAATTGATCGCCAGTCTGAACCAGCCCAGCTATGCCGAGATCGAGTTTCAAGGCGCGGCGCCCGACGCCACGGCATTTGCCAATCAGATCAGCTTGCCGGTTGACGTCAAGCAGCAGCACTGGGTGGTGGCATTGAACGATCCGAAACGGGATTTGCAGCATGTGCTGGCGTGCGTGGAGTCGCTTGATCTGCCGATGCAACAGCTGCATGTGCGGCGCGCCAGTCTGGAAGACGTGTTCCTGCAACGCACCGGCCGCAGTCTGCGCGAATAGACACAGAGGGGAATAAGATGCTTGTGCAAATATTTTTAAATCAGTTTTTGATGGGACTGAAACTGTATGTCAGAAGACCGGCGGCCATGTTCTGGATGATGGCGTTTCCGGTGCTGATGTTGATGGGCCTGGGTACAGTGTTTAGCGGATCGTCAGACAATATCGTCAGGTTGGTATGGTCGCAGCAGGCCGACGCGTCCGCGCAAGACCTGTCGCTGCAACAGTCGCTCAAGGAACTGGGGGTGGCTCTGGAACAAGTGACGCCTGAGCAGGCCGAGCAGCGCTGGCAGAGCGGCAAGCTGCCGGTGATGCTGGAAAAGGCTGACGATCATTACAGCCTGCGCGTCAATTCTTATCTGGCCGGGCAGGGCATGTCGATTGTCGCGCTGGTTCAACAGGCCTTTTTGATGGTGCAGGCGCGTGCCCTGGGCGCTGGCGAACTGGCGCGTATCCCGCTGCTGATGCAAAGCCCGGGCGGTCATCATGATGGCCCGTATGCCGCCTATCTGTTACCCGGCTTGCTGGGTTTGAATCTGTTGATGATGGGCGTATTTTCGGTTGGCATGGTTGACGTGGACTTGCGTGTCAAAGGAATTTATAAACGTCTGGCGACCACGCCGCTGCCGCCCCGGATTTATCTCGGCGCGCAAATGGCGGTGCGTTTGGTGGTGGTCGTCGTGGCGGCATCGGTATTGATGGGTATCGGCGCGCTGATGTTCGGCATACAAAATCAGGGCAGCTATATCAGCCTGTTTGCATTACTGTTTCTGGGAACGGCCTGTTTCGCCAGTCTGGGTTATTTGCTGGCCAGTTTCGCGGGCACGGTGGAAGCAGCAAACGGTTTAGCCAATCTGTTTTTTCTGCCCCTGATGATGCTGTCGGGCGTCTACTTTTCTTTGGATGCCGCGCCGGTGTGGCTGCAAAAAGTGTCGGATTACACGCCGCTGACGCCACTGCTCAAAGCCTTGCGTGCGGTGTTTAATGACGGTGCCCATCTGTCTACCCAGGGCACACCGATTTTAATCATGGCAGTGTGGACGCTGCTGTTGTTCGTTTTTGCCAGCAAACGATTCAAGTGGGTGTAAGAACGCAATAAAAAAAGGCAAGGTGTTTAGGCTTGCCCTTTGATCAACCTGATGACCGATTCAACTGCGCTGTTTGGTCAGGTTTGACTCGTCCCGTTGCTTGGTTCGGTTTCGGTCTTAATTTGATTCAGCTTGAGAAGCATGGCTTCACCTCTGACGAAATCTTGTTCAGTAATCGGCGTACGTGTAACTGTGTGAGGACTACCGGCTTTCAACATATCTTTCGCTGCCTCGGCTTGCATCAATGTGTAAATCGATTTGCCCTGGCTATCTTTACCCTGTTTATATAACACCCACTCGGTTTCACGTGGAATTGCTTGTCCAGGGGTTGGAGTTTGCGCCTGCGGCGCTTCAAAATCATCGAGGGTAATTGGGCAAGTGATTCCTCTAATCGTTTCACCTGTTGTCAGGATGGCGCCATTTGCGTGCGTCAACTTGGGTAAGTGTTTTTGGAGTGTGGTATTGATGTCATGGGTTAACTTGTCGGTCGGTCTTGCACTTACAAAACTTTCTTTGACCCCTCCTTGTTGCGCATAAGTTGTCTCCAAGGTTTCAGATATTGGCCTGGACTCAGCAAATGAGCTACTGAGTGCCCGCGCAAGCTGCTCGCGATATGGGTCATTAGCGCCAACTCTGGATTGCGGTTGTGAGGACGACCGGTTGTGGTGATCAGCCCTGGGTGTGACAGGAAAGCGGGAAAGTGATTGAAAGTACTGCAGCATCGCTGCAAAATTGTGTATTAACTGCGACAACTCTGCCATTGCGGCTGTCTCTTCAGCGTCGCTTTGCATAGTGGTATCGACGTTTGCGGGTCCGCCATGTTCGGATTGGCTGCTGCCGACAGTGTGTTCTTCGAATACCTCCAATCTTATTTGATTCGGTTTCTGTTCCAATACGCCGGAGACGATATTGTGCAGGAGTTGCTCTATATCTCTTTCTGACATTGAATTATGGAAGCTCAGTAAAATGTTCAGGGGACGAGTTTCAGGAATGTGTCTTAGCACTTCTCCCAGCAGCCCGCTGACTGCGTCTTCAATTGCGGCTGGATTGGTGTCTGAAAAACCTAAAATCAGCGTATTGACCTTTGGTGGAACTGGAGGGCCACCGTCAGCTTTGAGTGTGTAGAGGTCAACATCGTTCAGTCTTAGCACGGTAGCTTTGTCTCCGCCCTGATCCCTGATCTGGGCAGCGACTCGTAATCTGTCTGGATCGTTTCCTGCCCAGTTTTTCAGTTCTTGGTCATAGTTGGCCGGTGCATTAAGCTGTGGTCTGATTTTGACAGTAATTGAGGTGGATGGTTGTGAGATACCTTGCATTTAAACACTCCTTGTAGTTGCGATACCTGTTCGATATTTGCGAAATTCTCTGCCATTGACAGGTGGATAGTCGAGAACGTCCATTGAGATTGCGTTAAGCTCGGGGTTAATTGATCTGAATAAAACTGTCGCCGAGGAAGTCAGCAGGACTTGGGCCAAGCACCTGCGAGCGACATTCTGGCAATCAATTTATTTGCATACAATACGGGATTTCCCCCGACATACTGACCTTAAGCAATGAAACGCGCCACTGCACAAAAAATGCAGGTTTTAACTGAATGAATTGAGCCAGTAATTACTGATTGGACCCTTCTCATATCGGTATTGGTGAATCTCTGCCGAACTAGCGTTCGATTTTTTCCCATTGCTCGCGATAAAACCGGATTGCTTCGAGGACCGTTACCTCACCCCGGTCGATTTTTGTCTGCACGCCGGGCTGTTTCAGGACTGCCATGGCATCTTCATCAAAATAGCTAATGACCTGGCGTGGGGTGATCATTTTTTTCAAGAGATATTTTTCGACAACCGGTTCACTGAATATTTCTTCAAGCTCAAAATCAATCTCGTGTAACACCTCTGCAACAGACAAGAGGTCGTCATAAATGCATTTCTGGATTACCGGATTTTCCAACCGGTACAGGTCAAATTCATCAAAAAATGCGGCGCCGGTCAAGTCGGCTTTCTCATTGCAAATTAATTCGCAAACGAATTTTTGGTGAAATGGATTTTCAGGATCATTGTCCAGATTGATCATGGTTTGCATGACCATATCCACCAGTGTTTTATTTTCGATCAGGCGTTCGACGACCAATTTCCCCTGTCTGATCTGACTCAACTTTGCCGCACTTTTGATTCCGGAAACTTCGGCGAGATGGTCCCGGCCGCGTCTGTCGTAGGTTAATGCGCAGGCAATCCGGTTTTGGGAATGAAAAAATTTCTGGCAGTTGGAGGAATGGATGCTGTGCGGCAGCGGTGATGTGTTCAAATATTTTTTGAATGTTGAATCTGAAATTTGCCGCATTTCCTTGCAAACCTCGGCCAAAAATTTCAGACTTCGTGGCGATAAATATTGCGCCATTTCTTGCAGGACGGCGCGGGGAATTTTGATTGTCAATGATGACCTGTCAACCAGTCGATTGGAAACAGGGGTGCCGAACTCTGCGGCTTTGGTCGAAGTTGATCGTGGAATGGGCGTCAGCATGGATATTGGGCAAATTGGTGAATCGGTATGAACGCGGGACGTTCATGGTTCATGTCACCAAGTTTCAAAAGTTCGATATCCCGAACTGAGAGCGACAGCGGCGATGTAGGCGAATCATCACAAAGTCGTCATCGTTTATCTATTGCGTAAATTACCCATTTGACGCTTTTGAATCTGCTGCTAGAAAACCTGCGCTAGATTTTGGCATCTTTCTTAAGCTGGATCAAAGCCGAGCCCAGGGCGATGACCGATTTGCTGAACGGTGTGCCACTTTGCAGCATCGCAAGCGCGGCATCATATTCGGCGAGATTGATTTGTCTGGCGACCTTGGCAGCCTGGGTATGGAATTCGTCATGCGCATCCATGCAGGGCTTGTAGGATTTGAGGAATTTGAATTTCCGGTCAGCTTCGCCATGCAGCCAGTTCCCTAATCCACATCGGTCGGCCTTGGAGATGATCGACGCATCCAGCTGCCACTTTGATTCGATGGCCGCAACAAATTTGTCCTTGATTCCCTTGTCTTCTTCGTAGGCTGCGCGTAAATCCATACTGTTCTCCCTGATAGTCATCGGACGATGATCCAGTCTAGTTCACGCCGGCCTCATTTGCCAGTTCTGGAAAGCAGTGGCAGCAAATAGGGCCAGACATTATCCAGGATCTGTGGGTGCGCCCCGGCCACCATATGGATGTGATCGGCCTGAAATAACTCCGGTTTGCTGGCTACGCCTTCCAGCAAAAATGGCACCAGCGGCACGTGCGTCTCCTTGGCGATGTCGCCATACATCCCCGTAAATTTATCGGTATACGTGCGACCGTAATTGGGCGGAATCTGCATGCCGACCAGCAGGACCTTCGCCCTCGCGGACTGGCTGGCGGTGATCAGGCTGCGGAGATTTTGTTCGGCGGCCGGTATCGGCAGTCCGCGCAGACCGTCATTGCCACCGAGTTCGATAATGACCGTGTCGGGGTGGTGTTTTTTTAGTAACTCCGCAATCCGCGATGCCGCGCCGCTGGTGGTCTCACCACTGATGCTGGCATTGATCACCACAACATCCATTTTTTTCTGTTGCAATCGCTGTTCCAGCAATGCGACCCAACCCTGTCCACGCGCCAGGCCATATTCGGCTGACAAGCTGTCGCCCACCACGAGAACGGTTTTTGGTGCAGAATACGCAATCCCTGCAGAGGCGACCATCACCGTGGCGATCAGCAGATGACGGATTTTTTTGACCGACTGACTTATAACTTTATGCATGCTTAACCCTGAAGAAAATGACATGATTGCACCAGCAGCAGAACTGACCAATGCCCACAATGCGCCCAATGCGACCGTTGCGATTGAGGTGAGCCACTTGACCAAGCGTGTGTTCGATGCAAATGGCGAACTGACGATTCTGAATGACATCAATTTTACCGTACCGGGCGGACAAACAATTGCGGTTGTGGGAGCTTCCGGGTCAGGAAAGTCAACTTTGTTGGGATTATTGGCTGGTCTCGATGTGCCCAGCAGCGGTTCGGTGCTGATCAACGGGGTCGATATTTTTAAACTGGACGAAGACGGCAGGGCGGCGCTACGCAAACACCAATTGGGTTTTGTGTTTCAGTCATTTCAGTTGCTCGGTCACTTGACTGCCCTGGAAAACGTGATGTTGCCGCTTGAATTGCGCAGCGATCAGTACAGTTCTGCCGAGGCACGCGAACTGGCTACGCAGATGCTGGACCGGGTCGGACTGGCCAGCCGCCTGCGTCATTATCCCAAGTTGCTGTCGGGTGGTGAGCAGCAGCGGGTCGCGCTGGCACGCGCTTTCGTGACCCAGCCGCCCTTGCTGTTTGCCGATGAACCGACCGGTAGCCTGGATGCAGTAACCGGCGTGGCAGTCATGGATCTGATGTTTGCCTTAAATCGCGAGCATGGCTCGACCCTGGTCATGGTGACCCATGATCACAAGGTTGCCGATCTGTGCGACCGCGAACTGGAGATCGCTGCAGGCCGCCTGGTCACACCGCTGTAACTTCCGATGCCTACACTGGCGAGTTAATTTGACTGGCTTGGCCACGCTTGTTCTCGTTGAGGAAATCCTGCATGCATGAAACCCGAGTGTTAATGATCAGTGTCTCTGCCGGATCTGGTCACGTTCGCGCCGCCCAGGCTTTGCTGGAAAGTTCCGGGCAGTTCGGTCAGGTGGTCGCCGAACACATTGATGTCATGGATTATGTCGGACGCAGTTTCCGTGGGGTGTACACGGATTTCTATCGCCATCTGATCAACCACGCTCCGGCACTGTGGGCCTATCTGTATAAAAAAACCGACGAGGCGCAGCGCGGCGATATCAGCTCGATGTTGCGCCGTTTAATTGAGCAGATGTGCACCAAGAAGCTGATTAAAAAAATCCTCGACTTCAATCCCGACCATATTATCTGCACCCATTTCCTGCCCGCCGAACTGCTGGCGCGTGAAAAAGAATCGGGACGACTGGCCTGCCCGGTGTGGGTGCAGGTGACTGATTTTGATTTGCATAGTCTGTGGGTGCAGCCGCATATGCACGGATATTTCGCAGCCAACGAGGAAGTTGCATTTAAATTGCAGGAACGTGAGGTCGCTCCTGAAGCGATTCATGTCACCGGCATTCCGGTTTCTGCGGTGTTTTCAGAGAAAAAGGATCAAGCTGCCTGTCGGGTTGAATTGGGATTGCAGCCAGACCTGAACACCGCCTTGATTCTGTGCGGCGGTGCGCGGATTGGCACGGTCACCGAAATTGCGGCGCGGCTGTTGAAATTCAATCCACAGTTACAGGTGATTGCCGTGGCCGGAACCAGTCCGACCCGTCTGGCGGAGTTGCAGCAATTGGCAACGCAATATCCCGGTCGGCTGGCCGGACTTGGCTACAGCAAGTGCGTCGAAAACCTGATGGCAGCCAGCGATATCATCATTACCAAACCCGGTGGATTAACCAGCTCGGAATGCCAGATTATGGGATTGCCGATGCTGCTGGTCGACCCGATCCCCGGTCAGGAAGAACGCAATGGCGATTTTCTGATGGAGCATGGCGGGGCTGTCAAGGCCCATGACCTGGTCTCACTCGATTACAAGATCCGGCAATTGCTGGCTGATCCGGCACGCCTGGCCGGCATGCGAGTCAGTCAGCTGCGCACTGCCAAACCTCATGCTGCACACAATGTATTAACTCAGGTATTAACTCAGGTATTAACCCAAGTATTGGAGCGCTGAATGGATTTTCCGAATCACATGTTGAACCAGATTGATATCACTCATTGCCTTCTGTTGCTGCTGTACGTTTTTTTGCTGAGCTTTTTCTTTGCCAAGGTCGAGATTCAAATCGAGGGGGCGGAAGGATGGGCGGTCAATCTGCCGACCTGGCGCATTGAGCAACACCTGTTGTTGACCCTGTTTTGGGGTGGGCGCGCCATGACCGGCTATCACGCCTGGATGTTTACCTTTATCGCCTTAATTTTTCATCTGCCCTTATTCATGATGGGAAGCTTGAGCTGGCACCTGGAGGCGCGCGTGATCTCGTGCATCATGCTGTTTTGGGTGATCGAGGATTTTTTATGGTTTGTGATGAATCCGGCATTCGGCCTGTCGCGCTTCAAGCCCGAAAATGTGACCTGGCATCCGAACTGGGTGTTAGGCGCGCCGGTTGAGTATTGGGGTGCCTCTGCCGGTGGGCTGGCGATGATGGCGTACTCGTATTGCCACTGACCGCGTTATTTCAGATGCAGCGCATGCCCCACGCGTGCGCTCAATTCAACCGGGGTCCTGGCAATTAACACTTCCGGGACATTGAATTTATCGGTCAGCCGCTGATGATCTTCAAAACCATATGACACCATAAACGGATGCATGCCGGTGGCAATGGCTGCGTCGTAGTCCTTATGCTCATCGCCGCAGACGTAACACAGTGCCGGATTGACTCCGAACTGCTCGCGCATTTCCTTAAATGCTTGAATCTTGTTTTGCTTGAGCGGGATGTGACGCAGAAAGTCGAGGTGTTCGACATCGATCCCGTGACGCAGAAATAATTTGGACAGGGTGACCAGCGGTTCATTGGTAATATTGCGGGTCACAATCCCAACCACAATATCGGGCGCGTCGATCAGGCGCTGGACCAGCTCGGCAATTCCCGGATACAGCTGCGCTTCGTCGCGATACACGTCAGTCAAGGTATCGATCAAACCCTTGCGGTGGCTGATCTGCTTTTTGAAATTACGCGGGAATTCCTTGAAGCCACCCATGTATTTAAATAAATTGTGGCGTTTCTGGAAATTGTCTTCGTTCCCCAGCGTCATGCCATGCTGAGAAAACGTAGACGTGATGGCGCTAAAGGCATCGATCGTGGTGCCGTCCGCATCGAGAATAATTAGTCGTTGATCGCTTTTGTACATAGTAGTTAAACCCAGTGTTGGCAGCATTCTGAACGACTTGTTTGACAGGCGTGTGTCAAACCCGAAGAAATTGTGCCAATGCAGAAAATACCGCATCGGGTTGTTCCGTCATCAATGAATGACCACATTGTTTGATTTCAACCACACTGGCACCGGTAATAGCAGCGCGCATCCTGGCGCTGGCTTTGCCGGGTGTCATGCGATCCTGCTGCGCCATCACAAACAGCAGCGGACACTGCTGTTGATTGATAACGGCGGCTGCCGCATCGCCCTGCTGATAATTATTGCAGGCGGCAAAATCGGTATAAAACAACCGGGACGGATTGATCGCCGACATGCGCTGCATCAGCCTTCGTGCGCTGTTCTGCAAATTAAAGCCGGGATTGGCAGTTTGCTGCGTTGCACCCAGATGGGACCAGCTGACGACCATATTGATGGCCGCAGCTTCATCATCGCGCGCCAGATTCAGCAAGGCGTCGGCCACTTTCATCGGATACGCAAACCCAAGCAGGGCGAGTTTGCCAACCCGTTGCGGATTGCTGCGCGCAGTTTCCAGCGCAATCAGCGAGCCCATGCTGTGTCCGATCAAAGTCGCCTGGCTGATACCGGCCGCATCAAGCAGGGCTGTCAGCCACGCCGACATGGCTTCGATGCTGGTTAATGCCTGACCGCCGCTGCGACCATGACCGGGCAGATCCAATGCGAAGACATTGTAGCCGTGGTAGGCAAAATAACGGCTTTGCAAACTCCACACCGAATGGTCGTTCTGTGCACCGTGAATGAACACCAGATTGGGTAAATCGGGATTGAATGGTCGTGCTGCGGTGTAGCAATAGGCCGCATTGCCCAGAACCTGAAGCATCATGTCAGGCTCCCTTCAAGGCGGTTTTCAAGCCCTGACTCAAATCGGCAATCAGGTCGTCGACATTTTCCAGTCCGACCGACAGACGCAACGTCCCTTCGCTGATACCTGAAGCAGCCAACTGATCGGCGGGCACCCGGAAGTGAGTTGTGGAAGCGGGGTGGATAATGAGCGACTTGGCGTCGCCGACATTGGCCAGATGCGAGAACAACTGCAGCGATTCAACCAGTCGCGCACCGGCGGCACGATTGCCTTTCAATACAAAGGTAAACACCGCACCGCAACCTTTTGGCAGCAGCTGCTTGGCCAGTTCGTAATCCGGATGATTTTCCAGTTCAGGATAAGCGACCGATTCAATCGCCGGATGCGCAACCAGGAACTCAATGACTTTGCGGGTATTGGCGATGTGCTTATCCATCCGCAAGGACAGGGTCTCCATGCCCTGCAAAATCGCGAACGCATTGTGCGGACTCATGCAGGCGCCAAAGTCACGCACCCCTTCGCGCCGGGCGCGCAAGGCGAACGCGGCGGAAGTTGATTCTTCATTGAACACCATACCGTGAAATCCGTCATACGGCGTGCACAGTTCGGCAAAGCGTCCGGTGCTGTCATAGGCTTTTTGCCAGTCGAACTGACCGCTGTCGACCAATAAACCACCGATTGCCGTCCCATGCCCGCACAAAAATTTGGTCGCCGAATGAAACAGCAGGTCAGCGCCATGATCAAACGGGCGCAGCAAATACGGCGTGGTGAACGTCGAGTCCAGCATCAAGGGCAAATGATTTTCATGCGCCAGTGCCGCTACTGCCGGGACATTCAATACGTCGAGACCCGGGTTCCCCAGAGTCTCGGCAAACAACACTTTGGTGTTCGGGCGGATTGCTGCGCGCCAGGCGTCGAGATTGCGCGGATCGACAAACGTGGTCTCAATGCCGAAGCGCTTTAAGGTGTAGGCCAGCAGATTTTGCGAGCCGCCGTACAGCGCGCGCGAGGCAACGATGTGCGAACCGGCTGCAGCGATCGTGGCAAGTCCGACATGCAGGGCGGCCTGACCGCTGGCTACTGCCAGTCCGGCCACACCGCCTTCCAATGCTGCAATGCGTTCTTCCAGTACAGCGTTGGTCGGATTGGAGATGCGTGAATAGACATGACCGGCGCGCTCCATATTAAACAGCGAAGCGGCGTGGTCGGAATCATCAAAGACAAACGAAGAACTGAAATAAATCGGGGTGGCACGTGCACCGGTAGTCGGGTCGGGGCTACTCCCGGCGTGTAGTGACAAAGTGTCAAAACCTGCTGAATCTGGAACGCTCATGGTGACTTTCTGAAAACTGGACGGGTATGGAATTAGACTTGGTTAGATATTTAAATAGGTATAAGATGAGCAACCGGTTTCGCGTAAAGCCCAATGTTTGACTACCTGATTCCGAATCTGGATTCTACATAAGGGGCTAATTGTAAAACAATTCTTGGCGGAGGAAAGCATGAAAGTTTCAGAAATCCTGCAGGTTAAAGGCAACATTCTGTACACCGTCACACCCGACGAATCCATGATGAGTGCGGTCAACGTGATGGAAGAAAAAGATATCGGTTCTCTGGTGGTGATGGAGTTTGGAGAACTGGTCGGCATGCTGTCGTTTCGCGAAGTGATCAAAGCCATCCACAAAAACGGCGGTTCCCTCGGTTCGGGCACGGTACGCAAATATATGGACGACCATCCGCTGACCGTCACCCCCGATACCGAAATCAATGAAGTGCGGCGCGTCATGCTGGAAAAACATGCCCGCTATCTGCCGGTCATGGACGCAAGAATGTTATTGGGCGTGATTTCATTTTACGACGTGGCCAAGGCCGTTCTCGAAGCGCAGAGTTTTGAAAACAAAATGCTCAAGGCCTATATCCGCGACTGGCCGGCGGAACAAGAAGAATAAACTACTCTCCCAAAACGGCTTAGATCATCTAAGCCGTTTTTAATCGTACTGGATGCTGACATCTCAACTTGATTGGCTTGTTGAGATTTAATCCTCTTCGCGGATCTCTCTGAAACACAATTCGTTGATTGAAGTCTGGTTATACCGATAGCAGCGTTTAATGCAAACCACACAAAAGTCGCTTGCACTGAAATTGTGATTTCTTAAAAGCCAAATTTATCAATTAATTTCAGTAGTATCAGAAGTCTATTTTCCAAAGGGACAAATCATGCGATGTTCTATGTCTGCCGTCTTTGTTAGTTTATTTCTGTTTGGAAGCGTGGCCACTGCGACCCCACAGTCATTAGGAATTCCATCACCCAAGGGAGGTGGGTCCATAGCCTACGACATGAACTCAGCTGGGCAGGTAGCGGCTGTTCTCATAGACGATAGTGGATTGCAACACGGCGTGTTTTATGAAAATGGAAAATTGACAGAGCTCGACTCGCTGGGTGGTAATCAAAGCGACGCAAAGCGAATCAATGACTTTGGCGAAGTCATCGGATCAACAACCGTAAAAAATGGAAGCCGCCGAGCATTTTTGTTTGACCAGGAAAACGGAATACGTGTCATCGGCACACTGGGCGGCAACAGTAGTCAGGGAACGGCCCTCAATAATCAGGGAACTGCCGTTGGTTATTCCGATACAGGCAATGGGGAGTGGCACGCATTCTTGTATAAAAACGGCGAGGAACTTCATGATCTGGGAACGCTTGGCGGCAAAATCAGTTACGCGAACGCAATTAACAATAAGGGCCAGGTTGTTGGGGCAGCGATGCTTGCAAATGGAACGCGACATGCCTTTCTTTATGATTCAACGAGGGGCATGGTCGATCTTGGTACACTCGGTGGACTGTCCAGTTCTGCGATGGCCATCAATGACAACGGCATAATCGTCGGCAGCTCTCAATCCAAAACCGGTCAATGGCATGCCTTCACTTCCGACGGCCAACACATGGTCGACCTGGGTGCAATTATCGGCCACGGAGATAGTTACGCCACAGGTATCAACAACAGTGGCGATGTTGTTGGAACCATTAAATCTGGTGACGTGCAAATGACATTTGTTTGGCGCGACAATAAAGTAATTTTGCATAGCACAGGCAAAAGTCTGTTCGTGGTCAATTCCATAAATAATGCCGGACAGGTTGTTGGTGCAACCTACGAACAAGTCATTGCTGGGACGCGAGATCAAGGATATGACGCAGCGGCCATGCCTTCGAATATGACGCCATATGTCGATAGTGGCGGTAGCAAGTTTATGCTGGAAATTGCCGTCGTATTGTTGCTTGCGATCGCAGCAGTCATTTACCGCAAACGATATTTTGGCATGTCATTCAAAGCAAATTCTGTTTAAGCAGCTATCTGAAATGTTTGGCAGTCAGCCGACGGCAGAGGTTGTGTTTTAGCGTATTGTCACTGATGCTTTCGAAGCAGATAGAAACTAAATGTGGGTATATGCTCGGTGGTGGCAGAGACAGTGTACAAACAATAAATTGCTTTTTGAGATTTTTTAATTCATGGTCGTCCATTGGTCTAGGTCTGCAATGCGGGAGACAGCAGACTGTAGGTGTGTGTCTGCGACTGGGAACTACCGGCACAAACCGGACCAATTGGCTGGCGATCAATTTGAGGTAGTTGAAAGGTTAAGTATGGATGACAAGTTTAATTTTAAAAATAAATCTGTCCGCATTG